>NZ_WTLI01000004.1 GCF_011421635.1 Paenibacillus turpanensis | reverse complement strand
ACGATTTTGCCAAAGCCGCTTCCTTTTTTGATTCCTTTGAGATCAGGTTTTGCTGGGTACATCTTGATCGCCACCTATATCATTAAAAGTAAAATTCTCTCTTCATTATAGCTGTGAAAATTTTGTTAGGAAACCCTCCAATTCGTTAATTTTCACACTAAATACGATTCTTTGCCGTGGATACCCATGCGTTCGTAAGGTTCCTTAGTAAACCTGGCGTACAACCTGCATAAATAATCGCTTTCAGCTAATGCCGCCAGTCTGATCTCCCGGACCTGCCGCTACTCCGTCACGCGGTGCTGTTTTGTTTTTGAAAATTGCCTAGATGATGTTTAATACTCTCCTTTAATAACAAAAAACGAGCCGCGAATAGTTCCAGCTAATGTAGACTTTTGCCTTGCAAATTTAAACTTTCCTTCTAATTCTTTTGGTATCTCCATCCCCTCAGAAAGCTTAAAACCAACAGCACGCTTCGGCTTCGGGCCATCAACCGTATAGAGGACGTTGACCACAAGACCATCCTCATAAAAGACAAAAGCCCATTTGATATTCTCCACTTGAAAATACGATGTTTCCAAAGGCTTGGCCGCAAACACAAGATCACGTTCTTTTTGTAAAATTTCGTTCACATAATCAAGCGTCTCCTGGCTTTCACTAGCCGGCACAACCGTAAATTCATGCTTGTACTTGTTCATAAAATAACGGGCTTCATTGGCACGTAAACCAGCAAGCGCTTCTGCTATAGAAGAAGACTCTAAACCAACCGTAGACACATTTTTAAAATCAACGATATAGGACAATTTCATCCTCCTTTGATCTCTTTATTTCCGAACAACGGGAATCCATACTTCACCAAACACTAGGCCATTTCGCAGCCCCATCTCAACCGTTGCATTGGGTCCGCCAACATAAGCAAAATCCTTTGCTTCCGGCAAGACTTGGCCAAAGGCAATGCCAGTCAGCATATGACTCATCTCGTCTGATGTTTTCGCTTCCCCTTGAACAACGAGGTATTCCCCCTTAGGAAATTGGATGACTCGGTCCGCTTCTGGTAACAAAGACGCTGTCATGACACCCGCATAATGCATCAACTTGTTGTTCACCGCTTCATTCACTGCAAAAATGTAGTCATTGGTTGCGATCGCTTTTAAAGTGTCAAGCCTTCCATCTTGTTTGATTCCCTCCCAAAAGGCTGCCTTTTCCTTGCTAATGCCAGCATAGTCTGTGTAATGGCTCATAAGCTCAGTTCCAAAACCTAAAACGGTAAAGCTTTCTTTTTCTTCAAGGATATAGTTTGCCATAAAATCAACACCTTCCTCTTTTTTGAAATTAATCAAATGATTTGTAATCTCCGGCTGATATTTATATCATAGGCTTAAATCATGTCAAAAAGTGAACCTGTTTAGGAGTCCTGATGAAAAAAGTTGAACGGATTAATATCATCATGCGGTATATCAACAACCGCTCCCATTTTACGATTTCCGAAATCATGCAGGAATTTTCGATCTCACGCTCGACAGCTGCTAGAGATATCAGAGAAATTGAAGCTATGGGGATGCCGTTAGTCGCTGAAGTGGGAAGGGATGGGGGTTATTTTGTCATGCGCAACTCTGTCCTGCCCGACGTTCGCTTTACCGATAATGAGGTCAAAGCTCTTTTTATTGCCTTTATGGCTACAAGAAATCAGCAACTCCCTTTTTTAAAGAGTCGTCAGTCTTTAGCCGAAAAGTTACTAGGCCTCATTTCAGAAAATCAGCAGGATGACCTTGTTCTATTGAATCAAATCTTGCTTTTTGAAGGAACGAACCCGAATAATCCTGACCTGCTTGATCTAACAGACCTTCCCCATCCCATCTTGGAAAAGCTCATACAAATTCTGCTTTTGGATCGATGTATATTAATCACAATTCAAGAAGAAGAGGGAATAGAATCGTATCCCATTTACCTTCTGCATCTTTATCGTGAAAAAAGCCTGTGGCTGATTGAAGGCTTTGACTTAAAGGAAGAAAAGAAACGGATTTATCATGTCGACAATCTCATCGATATCAAACCCTACCCTACGAAAAAAAGAGTTAGTAAGAAAAAGATTTTGGAGAAACTAAGCAAGCAGGAAGAAGTCACCAACCTTGTCCTTGAGCTTGGTCCTAAAGCGATTGCCCAGTTCAAAAAATACCACCCTTTAAAGGTTTCCATCGCCTACACGAACCCTTACCAAGCTACAGCCGTTCTCAAGACGTTTATCAATGTTGGAAATTCAGAAGAGGTGGCTGAAATGACAAATTGGATGCTTTTCTTAGGCGAGGATATCCAAATCAGGGAAGTGCCAGAGGAAGTTTTAGAAGGTTTACAAGAGAGATTATGTTTATTTTGCCCAAAATGAAAAACTTGAACCAAGCGAATTGAATTTCTTCGGTAAAGGGGTAATTCGAGTTTTATCGCGAGAGGCGATAAGGTCAGCTTGCGGGGGCTTTTCACAAAAATAACATGTTAGTAAACTGTGACGTATTGCGAAGGAGCAGCTGTGTGTCTACGACAAGATTATCGATGTGAAAATGGATCCCGGCCATCAAAGGGACTAGATTCATGTCGCTGTATAAAAAATGCAGCCCTCGCCTGAAGTCCAGGTGGGGCTGTTTGGCGTTTACTGTGCTATGGTTTGGGATGAATTTCTAGAATGTGTGGAACTGCCGGTAGGCCAGGGAGAGAGCACTTGCTCAGTAACATATTCCCGTTTCATACGTCTTCTTTTATTATATTGGAAGGTCGGTGATGCGCTCCCCACTCACATAATCCTTCTAGGATGGGGAGTAGGGTTTTCGCTTTATCTGTAAGTCGGTACTCAACTTTTGGAGGGATTTGGGGATATTCTTTTCGCTCCACCATCCCATCCTGCTCCAGCTCCTTAAGCTGCGAACTCAGTGTTTTATACGTAATTGCCCCGATTTGTCTCTTCAGATCGTTAAATCGAACCGGCTCGTTCTCCGCTAGAAGGTAAATAATAACCATCTTCCACTTGCCGCCAATGACGGACAGTGTATAACCGAAGGGAGTGTCTTGAAGATGCTTCACTTTGCCCCTGTATTCAGCCATGCCCATGCTCACACTATCCTTTCTGGTAGTACCTATCAATAAAGTGCGTACTACTTTTTTGTTTGCCATCATCTTATACTAACACCATACTATGAACGAAAGGAGAACAAAAATGAGGATGGCAAAAACGTTTGATCACGGAGTTGCATGGGAGGAAGGGAGCGGCATATCGCAGGGGTATTCGATTAACGGTACGATCTATATCTCGGGTCAATTTTCCCACGATATGCAGAGCACATTCATCGGAGCGGGAGACATCAAGGAGCAGACTAGACAGACGCTTGAAAATCTCGATCGCGTACTGGCGGGGTTCGGCGTCACGAAGTCAAACCTTGCTTATGTTGAGATTTACCTGACAGACGTAAAGGAGCATTTCGAGCCTTGCATCCAGTTGTTTAAAGAATATATGGGGCAGCACCGTCCCGCCGGTAGTCTTATTGGCGTGACAGCGCTGGCGTTCCCTGAGCAATTGATTGAAATCAGCGCTGTCGCTCACACGGACTAACGAACGAACGCGGTCATCGCGGACGGTCTGAGCGATTTGAAGAACTACAAATTCTCTATGATTATGTTCAAAAGCCACTCGACCTAGAGTGGCTTTTGAAGTCGGACGGTATCGGCGGCCAACCAGGTTTGAACTGCGGCCTTTCTAATGGTGGGAGAGATACGTAACAGCTCTACATTAAAATGTAATAATCACGTTACCTCTTTTCCGTTCCGTTTCTACATAGTTATGGGCATCGGGCAGGAGCTCCAAAGGGTATCGACGATCGATAACAGCGTTTAGCGTACCCTTTGCTGCGAGTTCCATGAGAAACGCCAGATTTGCTTTGTTTTGCATCAGGCCGGCTGTTGCGAAGACGGCCCGTTTGCCTTTAAACAGGGAGGTCCACATCATCTGTAAAATGATAGACAGCTTAGGTACGGTAGTCAGATAAACTCCCTTGGCCGTAAGTACATGTTTACATGCGGAGAAGGAGCGTTTGCCTACAGCATCAAATACGACATCATAAGCTTTATCCGCCTTCGTGAAATCTTCCTGGGTATAATCCATGATGAAATCCGCGCCTGCGTTTCTTACCAGAGCAATGTTAGCGGCAGAGCAAACACCGGTCACTTCAGCGCCATAGTATTTGGCTAATTGCACGGCGTAGATGCCGACAGCTCCAGAGGCGCCATTAATCAGCACCTTTTGTCCCCTCCGCAGCTTTGCCTTATCCCTTAGAAACGTCAAGGCGGTGGCCCCCCCGTCACAGATGCCGACGGCTTCTTCCAAAGGGATGTTATCCGGTATAACTACAAGGGGGCACTCTTCGGAAAGACATATATATTCGGCATAAGCACCGAAGTTTTTGACGCTCATCCCCAATACACGATCCCCGGCTTTCATATGCTTCACTTCTTTGCCGACCGCTTCGACCACTCCGGCAAATTCGCATCCTCCAACGGCAAATTTCGGTCTGGAAAGCCCGTAGATCAATTTAATGATTAGCGGATCGCCCTTGCGGAAAGCGCAGTCCGACGGCCCTACTACGGCAGCCCAGATACGAATGAGAACCTCCTTGTTTCCAGGCGACGGTTTCGGGATTTCTTGCGGGACGATCACTTCCGGTGGACCATACGAGATTTGTACCATGGCTCTCATGAGTTTCCCCTCCAACTTTTTCGTAAGTTCTACATAGAACATACCTTTATAAGTAACGGCAAATTTTTATAATCCACCGCAATGGTGCTTTACATGACATTCCCTAACGGTAGAAAATGGGGGAAGGAACGGAAGAGAAGGAGTTGAAGGAAAACGGCAATGAAGGACATTTTATACAAATACATGTCGAGATGGACTTCCCTCAACGAAGAAGAACAGCAAGCTATTATGGACGAAATTCATATAGAACATTTTAAAAAGGGAACCGTTCTTTTTAAGCAAGGAGATGCCCCTACCAAATGTTATTTCATTTTGAAAGGTTGCGTAAGACAGTATTCAATCGATGAAGAGGGACGAGAGATCACATCCAATTTCTACACGGAAGAGCAAGCGATCGCCATTTTCAATCATCACAAACCCGACAAGCGATCCGATTACACCTACACGTGCGTTGAAGATACGGTAATGGTCGTTGGGGACCTCGAAACGGAACAGGACATGTACAACAAACACCCTCAATTGGAAACGATGACCCGTATGATGATCGAGGAGAACCTTGGTCAGGTCCAAGAGGAATTCGCTGCGTTTATCGCTGCCTCTCCTGAAGAACGCTTCAAGACGCTGCAAATGAAACGCCCATCACTCGTCGACCGGGTACCTCAACATCAATTAGCCAGTTATCTCGGCATGACCCCGGAGTCACTAAGCAGAATTAAGAAGAGAATCCACCAAGACCCCCGCTGATCCGATCACCCAATTCTAGAAACACCTCGCTCCCCTTAAGTTAAAGGACTACTTATATTGTAACTAGGGGTATGCTTACGTGCATTGACTTAAGTCAAGAGACGAGCCTTAACCTGCGTATACGGGTGGAAAACGAAATTTACCGTTACAAACTTCTTGGGGAAACATAAACTAGAAGTAATGGAAAGTACTGTTGTCGCACTGACCAAAAGACTACCCATTGGGTGGGTTTTTGGTTTTTTATTGTAATTTTAAATTGACAAGATGTAAGGTTTACTATACTTTATGTTAAGTGTGGTTTACTTCCATAAAGGCGGTGGTATATATGACTTATCAAGAAAAGAAGAGCATCTTATCGTTAATCAGCACTATACTCATTTTTGCAGCTTATTGCTTGTACAGGTACCCGCAATATCCTGAGGGTGCAGTTGATTCAAAGGAAATCTTCCATTACTGTGGGGCCTTCGTTCTCTTTTTAACACTGGTTTCCATCGCCGCACATATCGTCATCACTATTATATTTAACATCGTTTTCAGAATTACTTCTGGTGAGAAGGAACCGGCATTTCAGGATGAGCTGGATAAGCTCATTGACTTGAAAGCATTCCGAAACTCTTTTTTCGTGTTTGTAATTGGTTTTCTTATTGCGATGGGCTCCTTGACCCTCAATCAACCTTTGAAGGTAATGTTCATCATCCTAATTGTCTCCGGATTCCTTTCTGACGTAACCGGATCTCTATCGAGACTTTACCACTACAGGAGAGGAGTTTAACATGGGTAAAAATCTTGTCGGCAATCATATCCGGAAATTCCGTTTTAACCATAATGAAATGACCCAACAGCAGCTAGCTGACAAGGTAGGCGTAACAAGACAAACCATTGTGGCTTTAGAAAAGGGAAATTACTCTCCGTCACTGGAATTAGCCTTTCGTATTGCTCAAGCCTTTAAAGTTCCTTTGGAAGAGGTGTTTTTTTACGGGGAGAACAGAGAGAAGAGTTGATAAGGAATGAATGATTCAACCAAAACCAAATCAAACATCGTAGGTGTCCTGTTTATCCGAGTGTCGTTTCAACTGTAGGTACAGTGTTTTAAACGGTTATTCGAAAAAGGAGCTGAAAATGAGCATGAATAACAACAAGGAAGAACGGCCTTCTCCCGTACCACATAATGAATTAGGAAAACCGCCTCATAGAAAACCCGGTAGGCAAGTAAAAGTAACTTCTGGGTTGCTCGTGGCATTTTCGCTGATCCTTCTAAGCGCCATCCCGAATATTGCTGGGGCCTTCCGGGTAACAGAGTTGATTGGCGGCGTAGACATCATGTCCGAAGACGAACGATTCATAGAGATGCCTTTACCGTTAGTGGCGCATATCCTGCTCGCCAGTGTTTTTTCCGTTCTGGGTGCTTTCCAGTTCGCGGCCGGGTTTCGCGTTCGTTGGCCCGGTTGGCACCGTGCGGCAGGACGGATCGTGGTTCTAAGTGGGCTGCTCGTTGGACTTTCAGCGCTGTGGATGACTCTTTTTTACGCCCCTCAGCCTGGGACGGGAAAATTGCTTTATGTATTTCGGCTTTTTTTTGGATCGGCCATGGTCGTATCCATCTATCTCGGCTTTACTGCAATTCGGCGAGGGAACGTACCCCAGCACCGCGCATGGATGATACGTGCCTACGCAATTGGGCTTGGTGCAGGCACTCAGGTCATCACGCATGCAGTCGGGCTGTTGTTCTTCAACCCGCCGACAGAGGTCAGTGGCGCATTGCAGATGCTCGCAGGTTGGTTGATTAACCTGGCTGTAGCCGAATGGATCATCCGCAAGAACCAGGTACCGAAGTCGGCTATATAACCCTGCAAAATTGTGCATGAGATGTCGGATGGAACATTCCAAACCTTGTTATTATGTACCTGAAGGGAGGTCATTTAATATGGATGGGCTTAAAAATCTGAATACAGCTCTACAATATATTGAAGAGAATCTTTCTAAGGACATGGATCTGAAGGAAGCGGCGAGGCTTGCTTGTTGTTCCGAATATCACTTTTCAAGAATGTTCTCATTCCTTGCAGGCATCACGTTATCGGAATATATCCGCCGCAGACGCCTAACACTTGCGGCATTTGAAATTCAAACTGGTAATGAGAGAGTTCTAGATGTGGCGGTAAAATACGGCTATAGCTCTGCGGACGCTTTTTCTAGAGCTTTTCAAAGCCTGCACGGGTTTCCGCCATCCGCCGTAAAGTCCCACCTCACATCTTTAAAAGCATATTCGCGAATGACCTTCCAACTAACTATTCAGGGAGGAAGCGCTATGAATTATCGTATCGTAGAGAAAGAGTCGTTCCGTATTGCGGGTAGGATGAAGAGAGTACCTATCCAATTTAGCGGCGTGAACGCTGAAATTGCAGCCATGTGGAATAGCTTGAGCAGCGACGACATCGACGAACTCAAAAAGCTCTCTAATGTAGAACCGCTTGGATTGATATCAGCATCGACCAATTTCTCAGAAGGACGAATGGAGGAGATAGGGGAGCTTGACCATTATATAGGTGTGGCTACGAACGCCGAGATTCCTGAGAATTTGACGACCCTAGAGGTTCCTGCAGTAACATGGGCTATCTTCGAAGCTGTCGGGCCTTTTCCCGAAACATTACAAAGTGTTTGGGGACGTATTTATTCGGAATGGTTTCCTTCCGCAGGCTATGAGCTAGCGATGGGGCCGGAAATGCTATGGAATGAAAGTAGGGATATGTCATCCCCCAATTATAGGAGCGAGATTTGGATTCCAATTAGGAAAAAGTCTTAAAAGAACCGTACCGTTTAAAATGATTGAGTGAAGGCCATCCAGTAATGGGCGGCCTTAATCTTGTTGTTACAGACTAGCGCGGTGAACCGTACCACAATTGACCTCGAATGTTGAAACCTATTGACAAAGGGAAGGATTATTCAGATAATTTTATATAACTTTGTTCTTTTGGAACATTACTCATGAAAATGGCGCAAGATAAACCAATTGAAAATGACATACTCATCAAAAGATGAGGGCGCAAAGCTACAGACTTAACGGAACGATCCTATAGTGGCTGAGTTACTGAAAAATTGGGTAATTATCTTGGGATAAATTCCGAAATTTACTTTTAGGATACTACTACAATTTCATAGTAGTATTTTTTTTGTTATTTTACTCACTATATTTATGAAGGAGGCGCTTCTGTGTGGGTCAGAATATCGATATTATAAAGCGAAATGACGTAAAGATAACAGGATACGGTGATAAGCCCATCATCTTCGCTCCAGGCTTCGGCTGTGACCAGAGAATGTGGAGGTATGTCACTCCGTCTTTTGAAAAAGATTATCGGATTATTACCTTCGATTACGTAGGCGCAGGAAAGACTGACCTTCGATACTACGACCATACAAGATACAATCAACTCTCTGGTTATGCCCAAGACGTATTAGATGTTCTTGCATCCCTCCAATTACAAGAAGCTATTTTCGTAGGACACTCTGTCAGCAGTATGATTGGACTAATTGCTTCTATACAGGATCCCAAGTATTTTGAATGTCTAATTATGATCGGACCATCGCCGTGTTATCTTAATGATCCTCCTGACTACGCTGGCGGTTTTGAAATGAGAGATCTCGAAGGTCTTATTGAATTGATGGAGAAAAACTATATTCAGTGGGCAAAACATTTTGCTCCTATTATCATGAATAATGCGGACCGACCGATATTATCCGAGGAATTGGAAGAGAGCTTCTGTTCGACCGATCCGATGATTGCCGGCAACTTTGCAAGGGCGACCTTCTTTTCCGATAACCGGGAGGATCTTTCGAAAGCGACCGTTCCATCGCTTGTTTTGCAATGCGCTGATGACGCGATCGCTCCAATACAAGTAGGAGAATATATCCATCGCCGTATGCCTGGCAGCGAAATCCGATTTATGAAAGCAACGGGGCACTGTCCTCATTTGAGTCATCCCGAGGAAACGGTAGCACTGATCAAAGACTACCTCTCAACGTCATAGATATATGAACATATATGCAAATCAGTTGCCATGCGGATTTTTATCACTGTCCCTAGACGGAATCATTCAGTCGATTAATGATAAGCTATTGGAATGGATCATTGCAGAGCGCAACAATACTGAAGGTCGTCGAGTGGATGTAATTCTAACGGAGTCAAGCAAGATTTTCTACCAAGTTTATATTTTTCCTTTGATGAAGATGCATGGCAAGGTGGAGGAGATGTACCTTACTTTAAAATCCTTGGATGGTTCTGAAGTGCCTGTCCTTTTGAATGGAATATGCTGTGAGCGAGAAGGAACAATGGTCATTGATTGTATCCTTATCAGAACAGTGAATAGACACAAACTCGAACACGAGCTCCTTCTAGCCAAGAAAGTGGCACAGCAGGCCAAGCAATCGATTGTTGAGATGGCTAGCGACGGCATTATATTGGCAAATCAAAGCACGAAGATTATAACGTGGAATAAAGGGGCAGAAGGGCTCTTTGGCTATACCGAACAGGAAGCCATCGGACAAGATATGGAGATCATTGTTCCTGAGCATCTCAAGGAGACATACCGTCGAGGCGTGGAACGTCTCCGTGCCACAGGACAGTCAATGGCGATCGAAATGAGCGGACTTCGAAAAGACGGCACGGAATTCCCTGCGGAGATTTCTCTTAACTGTTGGCAAACGAATGGCGAATATTTCTGGAGCGCCATTATACGCGATATCACAGAAAGAAAAAGGACCCAGGAGCTGCTTTTGAATTCGGAGAAACTGAGCGTAGCGGGTCAGCTTGCTGCGGGCATCGCCCATGAAATTCGCAATCCTTTAACCGCGATCAAGGGATTTCATCAATTAATGGAATCAGAGAACAACGGAAAGCCTTACTATTTTGAAATTTTGAAAGATGAAATGAATCGAATTGAACTCATTTTAAACGAGTTATTGCTCCTCGCAAAACCGCAAGCTACGCAATTAAAACAAGTGGATTTAAGAGCCTTGATTGAGCAGGTTTGCACACTAATGGATTCGCAGGTGCACTTGCATAATATTGAAGTGGAAGTGAAATTTGAAGAAAATGTGCCAACTTTCATTCAGTGCGATGAAAATCAAATGAAGCAAATATTAATTAATTTCCTTAAAAACGCGATAGAAGCGATGCCAAATGGCGGGCAAGTTAAAATAACGGTTAACAATAAAGATGAGGATAACATTCTCTTACGCATTACTGACCAGGGTGAGGGCATTCCCGAAGAAAAACTGAAGAAAATCGGGGAACCTTTTTATACCACGAAAGAAAAGGGAACAGGGTTAGGGCTTATGGTCTGTCGTAAAATCATTGAAGATCATCAAGGATCGTTAAACATCCTAAGTAGATTGAACGAAGGAACCACGGTTGAGGTGACCCTGCCAGTAGGGGAAAAGTCAAAAAGCTATGTTCTGAAGGTGCACTAGTTGCGTGGTGGAATCCCAGAAAGCTGCTCACATGATGCCGCCAAAAGTCAGAGGGGGCGCATTTTGTTCGATCCGTGTGCGAATTCCAGACTGTGAAAATAATCACTCCAAGGAAATTAGATGGAATGATTGTTTTCGCGGTTTTTTTATTTATGAGCTTTGATAAACCTTAATGCTCTGATGGAAACAGAGGGGACTTGCAAAATATTGACTCTTATTTATTCCATTCCATCATAAAGCATATGAAAGTTTATCAAAACGCAACTAGATTATGGTAAAATCTATGAATAACGTGCTTCTTGTCGACACATCGTGGCTAAGCCGCCAACAGTCGATCTTTACGGCTTTCTCATGTAAGCGACAAAAAATGATATCAAGCAAAGGAAGAGAATCTATGAATCATGTTTATCAAGAAGGAAAGGCTTTTGCAAAATCCTACATACTGCCCTACACAGAAAGGACCGATAAGGAATCAAGCTTTCCTGAGGAATCTTTTAAGGAACTGGGTGAACGCGGCTTTTTAAAACTCCTTATCCCTGAAGAATACGGCGGTTTTGGAAAAGGACTTGAAGAGCATGCCCAGGCTTGTCTGGCCTTTGCGGAGACCTGCTCCACTACGGCACTTTGCTATATGATGCACAATGTTGCAGTGATGTGCCTTGTCACGCATGGAAGCGAAGAATTGAAGAAAAAGATTTTTGCAGACATTATTGAAAACGGAACGTTCATGGCTTTAGCCTACAGCGAATTCGGAACAGGCACTCATTTTTATATTACGGAAATGACGGCGAAGGTTAACGGGGACAGCACAACGTTCACCGGGAAGAAGAGCATGGTAACGTCCGCAGCTTATGCGTCCTACTATCTCGTGCTTGCACCATCGGTTGAAGAAGGAAAAATAAACAATTGGGTGGTCCCTCTGGAATCCGAAGGCTTGTCCTTCGAAACGTCAGAATGGAATGGGCTGGGGATGAGAGGAAACTCGTCATGTCCAATGAATTTGAATCAGGTCACGCTGCATTCATCCTACCGCATCGGAGCGGAAGGTTCAGGCGAAGAGCAGGTATTCAATGTGGTCGCTCCTTTCTTCATCACAGGGCTCGGGGCTGTATACAGCGGTACGGCCATGCACATGTATGAAATCGCCAGCAGCCATGCTGTGAACAGAAAATACCCGGATGGCAGCAGTTTGTCTGCGATCGAAACCATTCAAGTACATATTGGGAATATGTACAAGCAAGCGTCTGCCGCAAAAGCCATCACGCTGGAAGCAGCCAGAGCAGGGGTTACCGGGGAAGCCGATGCGCTTGCTAAAATTTTGTCGGCAAGAATTTTTGCCTCCGAAGCCGCGATCGAGTGTGGAAGGCTTGCCATGAGAGTCGGCGGAGGAAAAGCATACAACAAGGCTCTGCCATTGGAGAGGCTCTTACGAGACGCATATGCAGGCCAAATCATGGCTCCAAGTGCTGATGTTTTGTCGGTTTGGCTTGGAAAAGCACTAACGGGTCAGATGATTCCGTAAATAACAAAAGGAGTGAGCTCATTGAGTAACGATAGAATCAAAGTCGGTGCAGTGATTTATGATCCAAGGGTTACCGTGATCTGGGGAATCATTGCTGATTTTTTCAAAGAGGAAGGGCTTGAAATCGAATGCGTCTTCTATAAGGATTATGAGGGACAGGTTGACGGTTTGATGAACAGGGAAATTGACATCGCATGGAATTCCCCTCTCGCCTGGCTGGATACCTACTTGAGAACGGGTGGAACCTGCCAGATGGGTTCGATGAGAGATACGGACAGAGACAGAAAATCCTGCTTCATTGTCAGGAAAGACAGCGGTATAACCCATCTCGATGGTCTTAGAGGGAAGACGATTGGCTTTGGTGCTATAGATTCTCCTCAAGCGAGATTGATTCCCATTCAATATTTGCATGTCAATGGTCTGGAATACGGAGTGGACTATACGGAACAAAGGTTTGATATTGGTGTTGGCCTTCACGGAGACCATGTTGGAGGAGAGCTGGATGCCATCAAGGCGTTAAGGGCGGGAACGGTAGACGCCTCGGTAACATTGGATTTGAACTGGGAAGCTTGGAAGAAGGATGGCACCATTGATGAGAATCAATTGGTATGTTTGGATACAACGCCTTTATTTGACCACTGCATCTTCACCGCACATCCCGATTTTTCCGCGGAAAGGTTCACAGAATGGCAAGAGGTGCTTCACAGAATGGATTATTCGAATGAAGCCCATAAGCAGATGATGGATATGGAAGGCTTGAAGGAATGGGTTGAAGGCAGAATCACGGGATTTGAGCAATTACGCGAAGCCAACGACTATCTGAAGTTCTTTGGGAGATAAACATATGAAAAGCCAATTACCGCTGTTTCCTACGTCCTTAATTGGAAGTATGCCTAGGTCAAAAGAGGTTCTAAGCGCCTTAAGAATGAAGAGAAGAGGAGCAATCGAATCCAGCGAATTCAACAATCTTATTGAGATGGAAACCGGGAAGATCGTAAAGCTGCAGGAGGATGCGGGGATTGACATCATCACAAGCGGCGAGCTCGGACGAGATAACTATGTGTCCTTTGTCTCCGACAAAATAGGCGGCGTTACCATGATGAGCATGAGTGAAATGCTGGACTATATTGACGATAAAAAGGCGTTCGAGGACATGCTGACCGCGCTGGATGTTCCGGCAGTCAGTATTAAGAATGCGATTTGTGTTGATAAGCTGCAGTACAATGGTGATATTGTTGTTCAAGAGCTTCTGACCTTGAAGAAGTTTACGGATAAACCCGTTAAGGTCACACTGCCGGGGCCTTATCTGCTCACTCGATCAATGTGGCTTCCTAAGCTTACTGGGAAGGTTTATGGAAGCAAGGAGGAGCTGGGTCAGCATGTTATCGAGATCTTAAAGAAAGAGATCGATAACTTGGTGAGCATCGGTGTTGATGTCATTCAATTGGATGAACCGGTACTGACCGAGGTGGTGTTTACAGAGGGGAAGCCAAGGTCATTTATGTGCGCGGCTCTCTCCGAGAGAAAAGATCCAAAAGAGGAGCTTGAATTTGCCGGTTCCTTGATCGGACAGATTATAGGCCATATCAAACAAACGGAAACGGTCGCTTCGCTGCATGTCTGCAGAGGCAACTGGAGTAAGGATGAGCGTATTTTATTGACGGGTCCTTATACGCCGCTGCTTGAATTATTTGCAAAGGTGAATCCGGACCTTCTCACTCTTGAATTCTCAACGCCAAGGGCAGGGGAGCTGAGCTCCCTATTGGCTGATCCGAGGATAGCAGAGCATACGGCACTTGGTTTAGGCGTGATCAATCCGCGTTCCGATGACGTGGAGACCGTGGACCCCATCCTTTCCAGAGTGCAAGAGGCATTGACTTATCTTCCCAAGGAAAAAGTATGGCTGAATCCGGACTGCGGCTTTGCAACCTTTTCCAATAGTCCTGTGAATGTGCTTGAGCATATTTCGGGCAAAATGCGTTCGTTAACGGAAGCCGCTTCCATAGTTAGGGGCCAATAGGATGGAGCGGCCAAAGGATGAAAGCAACACAGTGTATGAGTCCCGAAGGTTTGATATGAAGTTTAGGGGCACGTCGAATGATCTCTCCACGGTGAAAATCTATACGAATAAAAATAGCTTTGCAATCGAAAAGCAAATCAGCTTTGACTCGGAATATAAACCAATTAGCAGTGTGGAATACTTCGCAGGCTCCGTGTTAAGCAGCATCCTATTGACGCTTTTAGAGCAGTCGAAAAAAAGGGGCTTCATCATCGAAGAGATTGAAGGGGTACTAAACCTTTCGCTGGAAAACCCTTTATCTTTGGTCGGTGTAAAAGGGTATGATGAAGAACCGTCGATTCAAAACATAACGGTGACCGTTTTTTTATTTGTTGATCTGGAGGACAAGGATTTCGATGATTTTTGCCTCGGTGCACTTAAAAAATCGCCCATTTACAACACGTTAAAAAGATCCATGGAGCTTGAGGTTTTCTTTAAAAAGCTGATATGAATTGCCTCGTCTTCGGCCGCCGGTACGCCTTGACCTCAGGGACGGTGCATTTGTGACAGACAGTGAATCAGTTCAGACGTCGGAGCCCAATGACGACAAAACCGCAAGCAATCTTCCTCTGATAGGATGATCGCTTGCGGTTCTTGTATATGTTACTCCAAACTACACGACCGGACGAATGATCAATTCATTTACATCGACGTCGGCTGGCTGTCCGATGGCATAAACGATCGCACGGGCAATGGCTGACGCGGGCAACGCGATGCGCCTGTACTCTTTCATAAGCTCCTTCGCTTCGCGATCCGTTATGGTCTCGGCCAGCTCGGATTCCGTTACGCCCGGCGACACGAGAGTCAAACGGATGCCTTGACCTGCAACCTCTTGCCGCAGCCCATCCGTAATCGCCCATACGGCGTATTTGGTTGCGCAGTACACCGCAGCTGTGGGGGATACGGCGTAGGCTCCGATGGAGGCCACGTTGACGAATTGTCCGAAGCCTTGTGCTTTCATGACCGGAAGACCGGCGGCAATGCCGTGAAGGACACCGCGGATATTGACATCGATCATCCGGTTCCACTCCTCGATCTTCAATGCCTCCAAAGGGGAGAGCGGCATCACGCCGGCATTGTTCACGATCGCGTCCAGTCGACCGAACCGGCTGATTGCCAAATCGACGATAGTCTTCATCTGCGACAGCTCCGTCACATCAAGCTGTTGAACGGCAGCTGAACCACCTTCCTTACGAATAGCCGTTGCCAAGGCATCAAGCTTCTCCAAGCGACGAGCCCCGATGACGACGTGAGCGCCTTCGTGTGCGAGCATGCGGGCGGTTGCTTCGCCAATTCCGCTGCTTGCTCCTGTAACGATAACCACTTTTCCCTCAAGTGCAGCCATTCTACCGTCACTCCATTTCACTGATTATTTTTCACGATAGAGAACCATTCCGGCATGGTACAGCACCCCATCGATGAAATCGCCGTCGGCGGTGAAGCCGGTGTCATCCACATACTCGATATGATCGTCCTTGATGGTGTAACTGCCTTGATAAGCGCTTTTGCGGCTTCCGCGCGCTTCGTCATAGCGTCCGTTCGGCAGCAGCTCGTGCCGGATATGGCCGTCTTTCGTCACCCACATCCCGACATAGGGATGCGGATTTCCCATTTCCGAATTCATTTTATTCTCTTCCTCCTTCGAGTACCGAATGGCATTCGGATCTTGGCAAGACTGAATCGTCAAGGGGTTGAACAAAAGAGCAAGGAACAGGAGCTTGATCATTTTCGTCACCTCCAATCGGATTTCTGGCTTCATTATGACTCAATAAGAAATTCAAGCGGTAGCGGGAAAATACACAGTACTTGCCTAATTCTCCAATCGTTTATAGAGTAGGGAGTATAAGAGTACGAGAGAGCGAAACGGGGGCGTGAATCATGGAAGGACGATCCGTTGGACGAAGCGGAGAATTGGCGGAGATCATGGGGCGATATATAAAAGCGGATGGCACGCAGGAAACGCTGATTCCGGGGACACGCTTTATTCGTGCCTCCCGGATTTCCGAACCGGTTCATTCTGTCTATGAACCGTCTCTATGCGTGGTGGCTCAAGGCGCAAAGATGGTGACGCTCGGGGAGGATATCTACCGGTACGATTCGGCCAGTTATTTGACGGCCTCCGTCCATTTGCCCATTACGGGGCAGGTGGTGGAGGCTGCGCCGGAGACACCTTATTTAAGTGTGCAGCTGCAGCTCGATATGAACCAGATTCTCGAAGTGATTCAGCTCTCGAATCAAGCGGCGAGCCCGAAACGCGAGCCTGGGTGCGGCTTGGTGATTAGCCGGCTTAGCGATTCGCTTCTTGATGCCGTTCTACGGCTTGTCCGGCTGCTGGATGCGCCGCAGGAGATTCCCGTACTTGCTGCCGGAATCCTACGCGAGATTATTTACCGGGTTCTTCAGGATGGACAGAACGCGGCTTTGAAGCAGTTTTCGCTCATCGGCAGCCACGCTCAACGGATCGCAAAGGTGATTGAGCGGCTGAACTGTGAATTTGCGCAGCCCTTGCGGGTAGAGGAGCTTGCGGAGGAGGCCCGAATGAGCACCTCTTCGCTGCATAGCTATTTTAAGGAAGTCACGGGCATGAGCCCGATCCAGTATCAGAAGCAGCTTAGGCTTCAGGAAGCGAGGCGGCTTCTCATCACGGAAAGCATGGAAGCGGCCGAGGCCGCGTACCTGGTCGGATACGAAAGCCCTTCGCATTTCAGTCGGGAATATACCCGCAAATTTGGGTTGTCCCCGATGAGAGATCTTCAACGTCTGCGGGAGACGCTAGGATGAAGTAACATCAAGGGATTTTTTAACTCATGAAGGTGTAATACTCGGCAAGATGTTAGGAATTATAAGGAAATTTCCGGGGTTGAATGATTTGTGTTAAACTTAATAAAGTTAAAAACTTCTTAGAAAACGGTGAATAGAAGTGAAGGTTATCAGGAGAGTTAAGTACTACGCGATAAGGTTGTTTCGAATTAATGCGGGAGCGCATAAAGTTGCACTTGGGTTAGTCACGGGCTTTTTACCGTGCTGGTTTCCCACATTCGGCATCGGGCCTTTGCTTTCGATCACCCTTACTAAATTATTTCGGGGAAGTACAGTGGCGGCGGTGATCGCAGCTGCGCTAGGCTCGTTCTTATGGCCGTTACTATTTTATATGAATTATGCAACTGGACGTATCCTTCGGGGGCCTAATCATCAGGCGGATGTACCCAAGGCAATTGAAGAAGTAGAATTTACTGAAACTCTGACTTTCCTTGAAAGGTTAGGGAAATTAGGCGTTGATTTTTTCCTGGGTAGTACAGTAAATAGCATTCTTTCTATGGTCATTGGGTATTTTTTATTTCGTTATCTGTTCCAAAAATTAAGACCCACGGTGTTGAAAAGGCTTAGAAAGCATTAACAAAAAAAGCTGCCCCTATGAAGAAGAACACCTCTTTCATGGGGACAGCTTATTGCGTATTTATTGCTTTAACTTTAGCAGATGTTCTCCATAAGTACGGATCGGTGTTGTATTTTGCAAACCGGCATTCTCCCCAATGATGAAAATCCGATCACCCGTCAAACCAGCTCCGTAATAGGCGGAAATATCACTTTCGGCATTACCATAAGCGTAGTCAATTTGTACTCCTTTGGAGATTATGGATTTTAAATAATTTAGCTTATAGGTGATCGCACCGGAACCGGATAAAATCTCGGAGCCTTCGTAAGTATGAATCATTCCTCTTGGAAAACCTTTCTGAACGAGCCATGTTTGCGTTTTCTCCGAAAGCCAATAAGGTCTTGCTGATAAGTAAAGAATGTCGTATCCTTGCTCGGCGTAAAATCTGACGACATCCACAGCATGGTTATATGCCTTGGGCTGGTAAGAACCGTTCCACAATTCACTTGCATAAGCTTTAATGTTTTCAAAATCATCGGTGGTCAAGGTGCCGTCGATATCGAATACAACGTATTTTGACGTCTTGTCTAACACTTGGATGTACATGTTTGCTTCTGTACCGTCACCCTCCACAAACAGCTTTACGAGATGGACTCCCACATTTAGATTTTTCGGAAGGACGTAGTGAATCCGGCCATCGGAATCGGTGAGTGCACGCCCAAGGTATTTCCAAGCTGGCTGTGGATCTGAGAAGGTCCAGGTGTATATTGAAATCCACTCATCCTCAAGATCTTTACGGAAATCACCATACTGGAATTTGGCGTCTATGTACTGGAGGTCATTCTTTGAAAAAATCATATCATAGCCATTGTGATGGGGGGTATGAGTGCTGACCATGTAGGTATTAACCCAATGGTTAAATCCCGTTTTTTGCCCATGAAACGCATGATTATGGAAGTCAAAGCTGAGGTTAGCGGTGGAAGTGGGATTGGCAAGAGTCACGAAAGGATTTTGGCAGGTGAACAGGACTAGCACCATCAATACTACGATGAATGATCGGATTCTTTTTGCGACAAACATAACTTCACTCCTTACCATTTAATGGATTCGTGGAAATTGTAATACAGAAGTGTAAACAGATTGTTAGTTTGAATTTAAGGGTTAGTAAATTAACCAAAGCGCCCCCTAAATTTCCCAACTGCCGAAACATTGTGTGCCGCTTTCCCGTAATAGGGTATACCAGTTTTTAAACAACGGGAGGGGAATGCATGAGAAAAGGCTGGAAAGCGGTGATGCTGCTGGCAGCGGGAATGGTTTTGATGGTGCTCCTAACGGGCTGCGGCGCGAACAATGAATATACGATCGATAAAGTCGATGTTATGGCCAAGGTTCTACCGGACGGGGACTTGTACGTAGAGGAGCTGTACACCTATACCGTTCGCGGGCAGTACGATAAAATTGGCCGTTATATGGATGATTTCGGGGAGTCCAATATCGAGTTTTTCGAAGCTTTTGTTCCACCAAACGATCGGGAGCTCGGTAACTTCGGTTTCGAAAACCTAAAGAGCTACCCCGTTTCCTTAAGTGTGAATAATGGTTCCTATGATGTGTTCTTACAGGCACAAGATGAAACAAAACAGGTGTATTACCGTTACCGGCTGGATCGGGAAGCCTTGAAATACTCCGACGGCGGGGAGCTGGATTGGATCGTTTTCCAGAGTAACGATGCGGATCATCATAACGTTACCGTAACTGTGCGTATGGAGCAGCATCCTAAGAAGTCTTTAATCGGCTTTGCCTACGATCGCTCCGGAGGCTCCCTAGTAGAGGTAACGGACCGTCAAATTCGGTACGAAAATAAGCAGCTGCCGGAGCAGGATCAGGTAAGATTGAAGGTGTTTTTCTCTGCAGAGGCGGTCCCGGAGCTGGAAGCTACGGCGGCTGCAACTCAGGCAGAACGCCTGCAGGAAGAAACGGCGCTGCAGCATAAGTTTGCGGAGCGGGAGCGTCTCTTGGATGTCGGCCGCCAAACTGCAAGCTTGTTCACCTATCTTGCCGCTGCAGGCGTCGTATTTTACGCTCTTTCCCTGCGCAGGGTTTTAGCCTGGTGGCACGGCCGGCATATCTCTCGCGAGGAACTGGAGTCGATGAATCCGGTTAAGCTTGTTTCCCTTTACAGAAAAGGGGCGCTGCAAAGTGCGGATGTGCTCGCCGGAGTGTTTGCACTGCGCCGAAGGGGGTTGATTGAAATCTCCATGATCCCGTCGGGACCACGCTTTCAGGAGGATCGGAGAGCACCGAAGCAGCTGCCGTTATTTGCTTTCGGCGGCAACCGCTCGAACCTGAAGGGAGCGGATCGACACCTGCTCGGCTGGCTGTTCCGCGGAACAGGCGTGCTGGATCTCGAAAAGATTTCGGGCCCTACGGAAATCGAGCGCAGGCAAAAAGCCGCAAGGAGCAAGTATGTGCAGCGGCAGCGGCGGTTTCAAAGGGCATTCAGCCGGTGGCAGGAGCTTTTGAAGGGGGAGGAAGGCTGGACGGTTACGTACAGGGACTATCCATCGAGAAGAATGATCGTTCCTGCCATAGCCTTTACACATCTCCTCATGCTCATCTATATGTATATTGCAGATGTCAAAGCGTGGGGATCGGTAGCTATACTGGCTGTAATATTGGGCGGTGGTGCGGTTTGGCTCTCGATCCGAAGCCGTTCCAAGGGTTATCTCATCGCGTATCTGGTCGCATGCTTTTTCGCAGCCGCTCAAGTGGTTCACGATCCGGTCGTCGGGGAATACTTTATCACCGTTCTGATCTCCATTATCCTAGTCGTGTTTTTGCCCGGTAGAGTAACGGATCCGGAATCGGAAGCCTATCGGAGTGCTATAAAGAGGTACCGTCGCTGGCTTACCAAAGGCGGAGGGGATGAGGGAAGCGATCCCGATCGTCTCGAACGAATGCTGCAGGCTGCGCTGCTGCTCGGCGTAGGGCGACGCTTCTTGACACGTGCAAGAAAACAGCATGCGGACTCCTTCTATGCGACTTCACCGGGCTTACACGCCGAAGGGCTTGACGCCATCGATTATGCCTTTAACCGGTCTTGGAAAGGGGTAGCCAGCAAATCGTCTGCGGGATCAAGCGGTAACGGCTACGGGGATGGCGGCTCCAGCTCGGATGGAGGGACAGGAGATGGAGGCAGCGATAGTGGCGGAGACGGCGGCGGCGGGGGAGATTGAGTGGGACGGGATAAACCGTCCCTCTTTTATCTACATGGCAGAACTTTGGACAGCTTAGCGCAATCACGAACGATTCATCCTTTGTCGGTTGACCAGAAATATCCCGAAGCAGATGAATGCGCCGCCCAGCCAAACCTGCCATTGAATTTGCTCGCCAAGCAGCAGCCAGCTGGATAGGACGCCGAACAGCGGCGCCAAAAATAAATACGAGCTGGTGCGACCGGGATCTCCCTTCTGGAGCAGGTAAAACCAGGCGGAAAATTGCAGAACCGAACATAGGACGACTAAACATGTCATCACGAGTACGGAGGTCGCCGTTATTTCGAAATGGGGCTGCTCCGACAGCAAGCTCATGATTAACAGCCCGATGCCGCCTGTCAGCATTTGATAAGCAGACAGAACCATACTATTGAAGGATGCTCCCCAACGCTTGATTAACAAGGTGGCGGCAGCGAAAAGAACTGCACCCATGAATGCAATGAGCGTGCCGAAATGAAGCCCCAAGCCACCGCCCAAGGAGAGAAAGACCCCTAAAAAACCGATAGCTACACCCAGCCACTCTGAAGCGCGATATACGGCATCGGTGAATAACGTTCCGAAAATGATGACTAGAAGCGGGTTGATAAATGTGATAATGGCCGATTCACTCGAAGTAATCCAGTTCATGCTGTAATATACGCAACCCATAACACCTGCCGTTTGCATCAAGCCGATGAGGGTTACCTGCAGCCATTGACGGATGCCGCGGGGACGCGGTTTTTTTATAACGATGAGTGCAAGTAAACCTCCCGCCAATAAATACCGGATGCTCATAAGAAAGAAGGGCGGAGCGAAAGCGAGACCGATTTTCCCGACGGGGAATGCAATTCCCATTAAAAAAGTGGTTATGATCAAAAGGCCGTAGTATTGGATCTGATCCTTCACGATAGTCCCTCCTTGGGTTCATTTTTGCTATAACCATTGTATTGCCTGCATTGTATATTTGTATAATTGAATTAAATGAACAGAAGAATCAATATTATTGAATATTAATACTCAGACCATTACCTCCGGTTGCAAAAGGCGTGTTTATCGGCGAAGGATTAGGTATACTAGTAGTTAGACAGGCAATTACTGTTATTATTTAACAGCATAAAGAGAGGGGTATTACGTTGGAGTCACTTTGGTTGGAGTATGCTTGGGCTTTACTCATTCTTATCGGGTTGGAGGGCCTGTTATCGGCTGACAATGCGCTCGTCTTGGCGGTAATCGCGAAGCATTTGCCGGACGAACAGAAGAAAAGGGCAATCAATTACGGTATCATGATGGCCTTTGTTTTCCGTTTTGCTGCTTTATTCGCAATCTCCTTTATTGCTAATGTGTGGCAGGTGCAGGCAATTGGTGCGGCCTATCTTCTATACCTAGGGTTAAAACACATCATTCAAGCGAAATTCGGTAAGAAGAATGAGGATCTTCATAAGGACGACAAGCAGGCTGCCGCTGGGAAAGGCTTTTGGCCTACAGTAGGAAAGATTGCTTTGGCGGATCTTGCTTTCGCCATCGATTCGATTCTGGCTGCGGTAGCGCTTGCGCTCGGACTGCCGGATTCTCCGCTTGGGGACTTTGGCGGTATGGATGGAGGTAAATTTATAGTCGTCGTTCTCGGCGGTGTTGCCGGGTTGGTCTTGATCAAATATGCAGCGACTTGGTTTGTAAAGCTGCTTGCCCAACGGCCGGCTTTGGAAACAACAGCGTATGCGATTGTTGCCTGGGTTGGGGTAAAGCTTGCGGTGATTACACTTGCTCACGAGGATATCGCGGTGTTGGATCACCATTTCCCACATAGTACGGGCTGGACTTTGGTCTTCTACGCGGTCTTGATTGCGTTAGCTCTGTTGGGTTGGTTTGCTCCAAGCAACAAACCGGAAAAAGCGAGCGATTCGTAAGGCGCGTGATGTGCTGAGGCTCGGCCTCTTCAAATGAATACGTGTTGCGGAGACTGCTTAAAACGTCGTTTATACGGCGTTTGGGGCAGTCTTTTTTAATTTTTCGTTGACGGCTACATATTTCGACAGACATCATTTTAAATTTTAAAGTAAAATTCAGTGGGTGTAAAAAGCGTACAAAGTGAAATGCCGTTTGTATCTTGCGGATCGGACAGGCATTGTTTTAGAAAACGTGGTGAAAGAAAAGACATAGATGTATTGAAATGAGGTAAAACGAGGTCTAGGCATGGATGGGTTCGTCGTACATATCAACAGTGAAGAGGATATCTACCTTGCGATCAGCCGAGCTCGCTATTTGGCAGACGGCAGGTTCACGGAAGCGGATTTGCAATGTATCTTTGTGACCATTTTGGAGCTGACGAGGAATGCGCTCAATTACGCAGGGGGCAGGGCGGTTTTTCTATGTGAACGGGTCGAAGGCGGGTTACAGATTCAAGTCATCGATAAGGGCCCGGGGATCCCCAACTTAGACGATATTTTCAACGGCAGCTATCGCTCGCCAACTGGCTTGGGGTTAGGCCTGCAGGGGGTGAAGCGAATGATGGATACATTCGAAATCGAGACTACGGAGAAGGGGACAACAGTTCGTGCAACCAAATGGCCATCTCAACCAAGAACCTAAGAAAAACGAAATCCACTTAAGTCAGCTGGCCTCCGTAGGGCAAGTGGCCGCAGGAATTGCGCATGAGGTTCGAAATCCTCTGACGGCGGTTAAAGGTTTTCTTCAATTACTAAGGGAAAAGCATGAAGAACGGTATGTTGAGATCGCACAGTCGGAATTGGACAATGCTTTGCATACATTAGAAAATTTATTGCAAGTCTCGAAGCCGGATCTGGAGGATGAGCCGAGTCAGCCAACGAACTTAGCTGTGGAGCTGGAGGCTGTTCTGCAATTATTTCAGGATCAGATTTATCGGGTGCAAGTGATCACGAGGTTTGAAAAGACCGATGCAAGCGTCTACGGCAAACGAAATCAGCTGAAGAAGGCTTTTTTTAATTTACTTAAAAATGCGTACGAGGCTATTGAGGACAAGGGTGTTATTTCTGTAAGTCATACCGTAATGAACGGTTACGTAATGGTAACCATCGAAGATTCAGGAGCAGGCATACCCAAAGATAAAATTGTATTGCTTAGCACCCCTTTTTTCACAACCAAATCGCAAGGAACTGGTATGGGCTTAACCCAAGTGTTCTCCGTTGTGTACGAGCATGGCGGCCATATCAAGGTGGAAAGTGAAGAGGGTTTGGGGACTACATTTACCATATCGATTCCTCTGGATCAGGGAAGACAAAAATATGAGGTGAACAAACTGCATATGGAATTTCAAGAGGGTCAGGAGCTGCGAGATTTTTTCGAGAAAAACAAAAAAATGTTCGAAGAGAAGCTGCTCCAGGAAGCAGTGAATGTGAAGGATAAGGTTGAAGAAATTCAAACGATCGGAAATATTAATTTATTACATAACGCTCACAAGCTGGTTCTTTTTCTCATCGAGGGACGAAAGCATGACATCATCGTTTTTGCCAAAGAGGAAGGGAAAATTTGGGCCAAGCATGCTTTGACGCTGTCATTTAAGCTGGAGTGGATTCATGCATTGCGCCGCGTGGTTTGGGGATTTTTATACAATTATGACCGGTTAAAGGATTCCGTTCTTGTTCGGGAGCATTTTTACACGCAGGAAAAGCAAATCAACGAGCTGCTCGATCAGTTTTTAAATTATTTCTTTATTAGCTACTC
Organism: Paenibacillus turpanensis; assembly: GCF_011421635.1. Taxonomy (GTDB): domain Bacteria; phylum Bacillota; class Bacilli; order Paenibacillales; family YIM-B00363; genus Paenibacillus_AK; species Paenibacillus_AK turpanensis. Next base: position 219,415 of record NZ_WTLI01000004.1, on the reverse strand, counting down.
GCAGTATAAGGATGAGCTCCTACGGTCTCATCGGGAGATGGTAGAGGATCTTTCGGTCCCGATTATTCCGTTATCCGAATCGATGTGTATTCTTCCGCTGATCGGTACCATCGACACCTACCGAGCGAATACCATCGTGGACAAGGTGATTAACCAAATTGGAGTCTCCCGAATGCAGCGATTGATTATCGACTTGTCTGGTGTGGCGTATATGGATACGGCGGTGATCAGCCACCTCCTGAAAGTTATCGATGGTTCTTCCATCATGGGATGTCATGTGGTGATCACGGGAGTTCGCCCGGAGATTGTGAAGACCATGCTGAAGCTGGGTGTTTCGTTTGAGCAAAAGGCGGAAACGAAGGGGACGCTGCAGCAAGCGCTGTCCGAATATTTGCGAATGTAAGACTTCTTAAGAAAGGGCATCCGGCAGGGGTGCTTTTTTAAATGCTCTTAGCATCAGCAGCAAACAAATACCTTAAGGGATGTGGCTGTTATTCCAGAGTTGTGCTTAACCGTACAAGAAAACAGAATTCTAGATGCAACCGAGTCCTTTCTTTCGTTTACGGGCTTTTCCATAGAGGAACTGCAAAAGGCTTCTTTCCACACGGTCTGGGAGGAGCTGCTTCGCATTCCTGCTCCGGTAAAGTCTATTCGCGATGCAGCGGAGACCTACCTTTTTACTAAAAAGCTTGAGGTCCGTAAAGTTCGGGTTGCGAAACGAAGTCACAACGAGTCGGTTCAATTTGCTTTCGATGAGGACCTTGGTTTTGATCTCTCGAATCGGCTTCCTTATATTGACCATTTATATTCCAACGGAATTACGGGGGTCGCAATTTATTCCGCACCGGATATGATTTTGCTAAAAGCGAATCAAATTTATCTTAACTTTCTGGACGAGCCTTATCGGCAGCCAAAAGAGAGCATTGGAAGGTCGATCTACACGATCGTGAGCGGTTTTAAGGGAAGCCAAGTAGAGCAGGAATGGCTCAACGTGCTGAAGACCGGGAAGGTATTCGATAGTAAAGAAATGCCTTATGCCGGATATGCCCGGGGGACGACCTATTGGAACACCACGACGGTCCCCATTTATGAGAACGGGGAAGTAACCTATTTGGCGCAAGCGGCGGATGAGATTACCGAATTCGTACGAAATAAACAACGTCTGGAAGAACAGGCCGTCACCATTAGGCAGCAGAAGCTTGAATTGGAAGCCATTATTCAGAACATGTCGGACGCCGTCTATGTCATCGATAAAGATAAAAACATCGCCCTTTTGAACGAAGAAGCGCAAAGGAGATTTCCGGGTCAAGAGCTCCGTGTGCTTACTGATATTTTAGGCAATGCGGAATTCTATAATTTATCCCATGAACGGATTGCTGAGGAGCAGTATCCGATTTACCGTGCGCTTCAAGGGGAAACGGTAAGAAATTTTAAGATGATCGTCCGCCTGCCGGATCGTCAATATGTGACAGACATGAGTACGATCCCGATTTTTAATGAAAAAAGTGAGATTGAGAAAGTGATTGCCTGCAGCCATGACATTACGGAGCTCATGGAGCATCGCAGCAATCTCGAACATCTAGTAGAGGAACGTTCGAAGGAACTGTTCATCGCTCATGAAAAGAACAACAATATTCTGGAGAGTGTCACGGACGGCTTCTTTGCACTTAGTCAGGACTGGGAAATCACCTATGTCAACCAGCACGTCTGCCGTTTGACCGGCAAGACGAAAGAGGAGCTGCTCCAGAGGCACGTATGGGATCTCTATCCGAAGGATGGGCCCCATAGCATTTTTTATCAAAAATACAGCCAAGCCATGACGGATCGAATTGCGATCTATTTCGAAGCGTATGGACCGTCAACCGAACGATATTATGAGATAAGAGTGTACCCTTATCATGACGGGATCTGTGTGTTTCTGAAGGATATATCAGAAAAGAAGCAGTATGAGCAAGAGCTGAAGCGGCTGTCTCAGCTCGATCTGATCGGTCAGATGGCTGCAGGGATCAGCCATGAAGTCCGTAATCCAATGACAGCGGTAAGAGGCTTCTTGCAGCTGCTGAGTAAGAATCAGGATTTCCTAAATTATAAGGACACCTTTCACCTCATGATTGAGGAGCTGGACCGGGCAAACGCAATCGTCACTGAATTCCTCTCCATGGGATCCAATAAATTAAACGAACAGAAGCCGCAGAACATCAACGATATCATATCGGGGATCGCTCCATTGATCCAAGCGGATGCGTTAAGGCATGACCATTTGCTGGAGCTGGATATGAAGGATGTGCCGAGCTTAATGCTAAGTCATAACGAAATTCGTCAGCTGATCCTGAATTTATGCCGTAACGGAATTGAAGCCATGTCCGATGGAAAACAGTTAACGATCCGCACTTATGTCGACCAGGAGCATGTTATATTGGCCGTACAGGATCAAGGACAAGGGATTCGCCCGGAAATTATGGATCGGGTCGGTACGCCCTTTTTCACGACCAAGGAGAACGGCACCGGCTTAGGCTTAGGAGTATGTCACGGCATTGCGGCGCGGCACAACGCGGTGTTGGAGATTGTGTCGGGTACGGAAGGAACAACCGTGATGGTCAAATTCAAAACGGCCTAAGCTTCGGCACCAAAAATGCGGATCGCCCATATCCTAGAACTAAACATGCGATGGAGATGGGAAAAGAATGTATCGTTATCCATACAGGGCGATTCAAGCAAATCCGGTGGTCGTATCCTATGCACAAGGGGATGTAAACGGGGATCGTGTGACGGATCAAGTGTATCTAATCGGGGAATGGACGCAAGACAGTCCTTTTGTGCAAAACATTACTCTAGTCATTCAAGAGGGAAGAAGCGGAAAATCCACAAGCGTACCCTTGAAGGAAAATGCGGGGTATCATCCTTCTTTATTTTTGGGTGATTTTACCGGAAACGGTGTTGACGATATCTTAATCAGCATTGCCACAGGAGGCAGCGGGGGGACGATGGTTCATTATATGTATTCCTTCCTGGGAAATACGCCGCAGCTGCTGTTTGATTCTGGGGTGTATAATGAGCAGTACAAATACAAGGTGATTTATCAAGACGACTACAAGGTGAAGGTCACCAGCTTGAGAAACAACAACACCTTTCGAATAGACATCTCGGGCAGAGGGACGGAATACGTAGGGGACTTATATGATGAAGGCGGGAAGTTAAAGAGCCCTGTTGAAGGGTTTGTTAATCCCATTAGCGGTCTGTATCCAGTCGATTTTGATTCAAACGGAGTCTACGAGCTGCTGGCTTATCAAAAAATCGCCGGCCGATACAACGCGGATACGCTCGGGTACGTATTGAACACGTTAGCTTGGCGAGACCGTGAATTTGGTTTGCAGAACCAAAATGTCGCGATTTTGGGTTCATAGGAAGTAAGGAGCTGCCTTGTGCAGTTCTTTTTTTGTTGTTGAAAAAGTTTACATCCAAAAGTGACCGACTGTGACTCTTTCCAGTCTAATTATTGTAAGACCAAAACAGAGAAAGGAGGGGCCATGTGGAATCGACGAACCTTGCGGCAAAAGCGGCGGCAGGCGATTCGGACGCCTTTCTCCAGCTCGTCAAGCAGCTGGAGAATTCGCTGCATTATATGGCAAAGTCTATGCTTCGCCAAGATGAGGATGTGGCGGATGCCTTACAGGAAACGATTTTGAAGGCTTATAAAGCTGTTCATACGCTGCGGGAGCCGAACTATTTTAAAACCTGGATATTCCGGATCTTGATCAACGAATGTAACACGATTCTTGCACAGCGTTCCCGCACCTTGAATTATGAGCAGGTGGAACCCTCCGCATCGCATCCCGACGAATATGACAAGGTGGATTTGCGAGAAGCGGTAGAACGGTTGGAGGAAGCGCAGCGCGTTGTCGTTATCCTCCATTATTTCGAGGATCTTCCGCTGCGGCAGGTGGCCCGCGTCCTTGATATTTCGGAAAGCGCAGTGAAGATGCGTCTGTCTCGAGCGAGAGAAAGCTTGCTAAAGAGGTTATCAAATTTTCGTGAGGGGAGTGTAGGTTATGAAGGCATCGCATATTGAGGATGAATTGAAAAAGCTGGATACGGCTCAAACGGAGCTGTCTCCCCTTGTAAGATCGAGGCTCGATGAGACGTACGCTCAACTTTCCCAGCTGTCCAGAAATCGAAGCAAACGGGCGGCTCCACGGCTTCGCCGGGCAGTCTTCGCGACGACCGCAGCAGGGGTAGTGGGAATCGGTCTATTCGCTTCTGCGTTCGTGTCGCCGGTAATGGCCGATTCGTTGAGGAATATTCCGATTATCGGCAGTATCTTCAGCACCATCCACAATGACTCGGGACTTCGGTTAGCGGGAGATCTTAAGCTTTCTACAACCGTAAACCGCGAGGTGTCCCATGAAGACGTGACGCTTAGGGTGACGGAAGCTTTTTATGATGGAAACCGGGCCGCATTTTTACTTGATGTGACCGGGTCGAAAATGGATAACGGCATGTACAACAATGGGGAAAAAACGATGAAGCTCAGCAATGCGATCGATAATGTCTTCTTTACGGTGAACGGTCAAGAGGAGAGCGATGGGGGCAACATGCTGATCGGAGGGTTATTTTACGGCAGCGCAGGGGAGGCGCATCCGAATACGTTGGTTTTCGAACAGATCATGGATCCGGCTAGCGTAAGTGCCGTATCTGATTCCTTTACCGGTACAATTACGATCACGCTTGATGGAATGAAAGAACCATTGAAGCTGGAAATCCCTTTTACGAAAACATCGAATTCCGCGATTGAAGTGAGTCCGAATGCCGTTACAGCGAATGGGGAGTTCACCTTCAGCGTCTCCAAGGTAGAGGTGACGCCGGTGACAACTCGCTTGAAGACTTCCCTTGCGCTTACCCATGCGACCACGTTGACGGAGAAGGAGGAGCTTCGCATGCGGCGCATCGGAGCAGCTGTTTTTGACGATCAAGGCCGTCAATTGGCTGCTCTGAGCGGGGACGGCATCTATGAAGGAAATCGACTTATCTATGATCGCCGATACGCCTCCACGCCAGGTACGAGCAAATATTTGGTGGTCAAGCCGTTTGTCATAAAGGACGATTTCGCGGAGGATATCCAAGAGGACCAGTATATAAAAGAGCTGGAGACGAGAATCGAGCTTCCTTCCCACTAATAATTTCCTTCACAAATAGGAAAGCATTGGGTCATGAGTTTGGAAGGACTCTTTTCATCAGGAGTAAGTTCTGTTAGAACATAGATTTGCTTATGATAGAATAACGCTAAGGACATATTCAAGCAGATGGGCCTTTCCAATTCGAAGAGAGGATGCGTTATGAATGGATGTGAAAAGCTTATTTGAGGCTGTCGTTGCCACGGAGGAAGAGCTGCGGGCGATCGTGGGAGTTCCAAATGAGGCGGTGGTGAAGAAAACGGTGAATGTGATCGACGAGCATATTCGTCATTTTATCGCGAGGTCCCCGTTATTTTTTCTCTCCACAGCTCATGAAAATGGCAGCTGCGATGTATCCCCTCGGGGAGGTGATCCGGGATACGTTCAAGTGTGGGATGAAAAGCATCTCATCTTTCCGGAACGTCCGGGAAATCGACGTGTCGATTCACTACTCAATATTTTATCGAACTCACAGGTCGGGATGCTCTTTCTCATTCCTGGTATGGAGGAGGTGCTCCGGATCAATGGCCGGGCGCGGATCATCCAAACAGGTCACGTATTGGAACAGTTGAAAAAGGATAACCAAATTCCTCCGCTTGGCGTTGTGGTAGAAGTGGAGGAGTGCTTTGTTCATTGCCCAAGGGCCCTGAATGCATCCGCCATTTGGAATTCCTCGATGTGGCCGGAGAAAGAAGAGCTGCCGTCAGCGAAAGAGATGTTCCAAGCGCATCTGAAGATCAATGGGTATACGCTGGGATAACACCGGCTTCCTCAGCTTCACATCACTTGCTCTCGTAGAAAAAGGCCTCCTGCGGATCATCCCTTGCAGAAGGCCTTTTTCGGTTTTCGATAAACACCCTTGGACGTGTCTTCCGATGCTACAAGGTGGTTAAAAAATGTTGTATCGCGTCTTCAAATGGGTACATTGCCCGTGCTTATCATAGTTTCGGTCTACAAAAACTTCGTTCGGCGCGATATGATAGTCGCCCATCATTATATCACGGAGCGAGTGAGATACCGCTACAGTGTTTGCCCGCTGTCTACGGTAATGATCTGGCCGGTCATGGCTTCCTGCTCCAAGGCGGAGCAAATCATGGAGGCGATATCTTCAGGCGTTGAGATCCGCTCCAGCAGCAAATGGGGGGCCAGCCGGTTCATTTGCTCCTCCCGTCCGGCCCACCATCTTGTAGCGACGGCACCCGGTACAACGCAGTTGACGCGAATGGCAGGGGCTAACGCACGCGCCAACGATTTGGTAAGGCCGTGTACGGCCGCTTTGGATACGGCGTAGGGAAGCGAGGAGCCGAGCCCGGTTTTTCCGGCGATGCTGCCGAGATTGACGATTGCGCCTTGGTTGTTTTTCTTCATGTACGGGGCGACTGCACGGGCGCAGTAAAACATGCCCTTCACATTCACATCAAACAATTCGTCCCACACGTCCTCTCCAGCGGACTCGAGGTCATTCATCGGAATATGCTTCGTGATACTCGCGTTGTTCACGAGTACATCCACGCTTCCAAACTGCTGTACGATCGTGTCGACCATTGCTCGTACTTCCTTGTCGCGGGAAACATCGGCTTGGACAGAGACAGCCCGCCCGCCCATCTCGTTAATCCGCCGTACCGTGTCTTCCGCTTCGCTTTGAGAGCGGGAGTAGTTGACGGCAACGACAGCTCCACGCTTGGCCAGCAGTAGACTCGTCGCTCTGCCGATCCCAGTACCGCCCCCTGTAACTAGAGCGATTTTATTGGTAAGCAGCATATCATTTCACATCCCATTTCAATATTCATTCTCTATCAGTTTAAATGCATGGATAATATTTGTATAATTGAATGAATTGAAGAGTCAGTTCAATAATTGTGAACTCGATGTGAGAAGGGGGGCGCCGTGCCCATTGGATCTTAAAACATTGCAAACGTTCCAAATGATCGTAAAATACGGCAGCTTTGTTCGTGCCGCGCAGGAAATGAATTATGTGCAATCGACGGTCACGATGCAGATGCAGAAGCTGGAAGCGGAGCTGGGCGCTCAGCTGCTTGAGCGGGGAGCGGGGAAGGACCTTCGGTTAACGGAAGCAGGGAGGCTCTTTCACGAGCAATCCACGCAAATTGTAAAGCAGCTGGAACAAATTCAAACCAGCTTATCCAACCTGAAGCTAGGTGAGTCTGGGCATGTTCGAATCGGAGTCATCGAGCCCGCCGCGAGCTACCGACTGCCGCATATCCTGAAGGAATTTAGTACGCAGTACCCTCATATCCGCATTTCGCTCGAGTTCGGGAACACGCCTGCACTGAGCGAGCGGATCGTAAAAGGAGAGCTGGATTTTGCGCTTTGCTCTACACCGGAGCTGGGAACGGAGCTTTATTTTGAGCCGCTGTTTCAGGAGGAGTTCGTCGCTTTGCTGCCGGACCGCCACCCCTTGGCGGAACATCCTGTCCTCTCCCCGGAGCAGCTCTGTGGGCATCGGCTGCTGATTACCTCGGAGACCTGCCCATACCGCAGAAAGCTGGAAATGGTGCTGCAGGAATCGGGGCAATCCGCGGTGGATACGATGGAGATTGGGAGCATGACCGCCTTAAAGAGCTATGTGGAAAGCGGATTTGGCGTCGCCCTGATCCCAAGGATTTTAGCGGTAGAGGCTTCGGCGGGCACCACAGTGCGAGAGCTGGAAGGGAACCTCATCTTTATGACGTCGGGGCTCCTGTGCAAAGCCTCGGCTTACCCGCTGCAAATGGCGAGCCAAAAGCTGTACCAGTACCTGAGGGAGCAGTTGGGCAGGGGGCTCGAACCGGCCTAATGCAAGGGCCTCAATCATCAGTGCAACTCTCGATGGCCTACGAGGTGGGGAAGATCTTATTTGCAAGTGAGGAAGGCGTTAAGGCTTAATCGCAAAGGAGGCTGAAGCAATGGCCGTCGTAATGATGGATGTGATCAAAAGGCTGATGGAACCGGTCGGGTTCCTCGAGCAGACGGTCGATCGGTTGTTGTACGGAGACCCCCAAGCCGCCGTTACTGGGATCGTTACCACGTTTATGCCGACGCAGCATGTTTTGGAGGAAGCCGTCCATCTTGGGGCAAATCTTGTCATTGCCCATGAGCATCTTTTTTATAGTCATCACGACGCTTTTGAAGACAGCTTGAAACAAGACCCTGTCTATCTCGCCAAAAAAAGGTTTCTGCAGGAGTCGGGGCTTTCAGTGTTCCGCAACCATGATTATATCCATCGCCATCAACCGGATGGAATTACCGAAGGCCTTATTCATGCTCTTGAATGGGAGGGGCATGTGATCAAGCAGGAACCGGCGTTCACCGTAATTGAATTTCCGGCGCAAACCGTAGGGGAGCTGGCGGTCTACCTCAAACAGAAATTGGGGCTGTTTTCTATGCGTTTTGTTGGCGATCCCGATATCATCTGCCAACGGGTCGGTGTGTTCGTGGGATATCGGGGCGGTGGGAATCTCGTCATTCCGTTGTTCGAACAGGAGCGGCTGGATGTGGTGATTTACGGGGAGGGCCCCGAGTGGGAAACCCCGGAATATGTTCGGGATGCCGTGCAGCAAGGAAGAAGGAAGGCTCTCCTTGTGCTGGGACATGCAGAAAGCGAGGAATGGGGAATGAGGCTTTTGGCCAATAGGCTGCAAGCGCAATTCCCGGCTATCCCTGTTCATTTTGTAAGAGACAAACCGCTGTTTCAAATGATATAAGGTATGAAGCGAGCTCCTAGATGACTTATAACGACGAGCACAAAAAACTGCTGCCTGTATTAAACAGGCGGCAGCCTTTGCGGGTTCCTTGCTTTTAGGTTTGATCCGAATCTGATGGTGAGAGAATTACTTACAAATAAGCTTTGATTTTTTCAATCCTATCCGTGTATTCTTCCGGAGTTAAATAGGTTTTACCGGGATTCATTTCGAACGTTGAGCCCCAGCTCGGCTGGTTTTCATATTTAGGAACGATATGCATGTGCAGATGATGCAATTTATCGGCGTAAGCGCCGTAGTTCAGCTTATCGGGGCGGAAGGCCTGGTCCAAGGCATGGGAAACTCTTTTGATATCTTTTAAAAAAGCCAATAACTCGTTCTCTTCGAGGTGAAATAACTCTTTCACATGATCCTTGTAAACGATATTGCAGCGACCGGCATACGTTTGTTCTTTAAATAGAAAAACGGTGGAAACCTCCAGATCGCTAATTTTAATCATAAGGCTGTCCCGTCTTTCGTCTTGCATACAATACATGCAGTCTTTGTTAGGCTCCATATTCTCAAGTCCTTCCACTGGGGGTGTAAACAAAGATAGTATAGACTTGAAATAGGTCGGCCTCTGTGACTTTTATCAATATTGGAAAAATAGCTTCTTCATCGGCAAAAATGCGCTGCGACTAGGTTTACTCGCTACACCTTCGCCAGCTCCTTGCGGTTCGGGGCGTGCGGAGGCTCCTCCAGCCATTCGCGTTTGATTAGCAGGTCGGTGATATCCTTGCCATAGTGAAGCACCTCAGTGATCAGCTTAGAATACTCCGCGGTCAAGTCAACCCGTGTAGTCATGGACAAAGCGTTCCCTAAATAGGTTAAGGCTGCCGAATTCAACATGTTGATCAGGACAAGAATCATTCGTTCGGAAAAAGGGGATACCGTTGACGTCGTAACCTCCGTATTCACCATGATCGTCCCCAGTAAATCATTTTCCTCCAATTGGGCGTTTATAAATCGAATTTGTTCGCGCGCCAATTGCTTGCCTCTCACTAAGAGGCTCTTCATATCTTCATCCTTAACGACTTGGATAAACGCGGTAAGCAGGATCAATCCAAAATAATTCCGCTCGATATTAAAGAACATTTCGGAAAGCTCCATCACATTAAGAGGCCGCTGCGGCTCGAACCATTTTGAAAATAGAGTCTCTTTCTTCCGGATAAAGCTGACCCGATCAGGGTACGGAATGAGCGGGGGACGGTCGTATATTCCTTTGGACAGCATAAGCTCAACGGACTGGTTATAAAGATCGGTTGCGGATTGCAGGCATTGGCTGAAAAAGCTTCTGACATCCTCGCGGGCAACGTTGGATAAAAACATCGCATGCTTGGATAGTCCCAGACGGCTCATTGCGTACACAAAGCTCAGTGGAAATAAGTCGAAAAACAAAGGCGGGGCGCTGGGGTCATAATCTTCATCCGAAAAGGCAATGGGGACAGGGAATTTCTCTTGCTCAAAAAGGTGCTTAATGGTATGCATGTGGGTTTGTGATAATTGCAGCGATTTTTCAATGAACGGTTTGACCTCATCATCCTCGACAATGGCAAGAAAATGCTTGGATATGCAGACCGAGATGCTTTCGTTCATATAAGTTGACCATAGAGCGGCGATTTCCGTCGAAGATAACCCGATTACATGAGATCCCACCATGTATAAACTCTCCTAACTGTGTCTTCATTCGTAATTTATAATTGGAGTTTCCCCTAAACTGGGTGGAATATTCTAGGATAAACGGGTTTATAGCCTGCTCATTTCGTGTGAGTCAGGCAAAGGGATGTGAAGCTGTAGGGCTATGCTCTGGTTTTTCTTGTTCTTCTCTTGCCTGTGTATTTATTGAGGGCCGTACCGCCACCTCCGACAGCATGCTGCTGCCTCGTTCCTAAGCTTTCAATGGCGGAATTGGTTCCACCCGTGCTATAGGTTCCGCCGCCGCTGGCAACTTGGGTCGCAGAGGCGTTTCTGCTCCCTTTCGGCAGCTTTACGATTTGATCATTGATCATGATTACGATTTCTTTGTTGGTACGCCGTTTCCTTTTCATGAAGGTGGTCGAACCGGAGCGGGAGCCTTTGGTGCTTTTATTTTTAGCCGTCCCATTTGCGCCAACACTTTGCTGCTGGCGAGTATAAGGAGAATTAATCGCAGCATTGTTCCCGGCAGCACTGCTTCTTCCGGCCCCGCTGGAAATCTGCGTCGTATTTGGCGAATTCGTATATTGACGGTTGATAATAAAAACAAGTCGATTTACCCCGGATAACGGTGCCTTGGCAATCATCCGTTTGTTGTTTTTTTCAATGATAATGGTGAAGCGGTCTACTTTTTTCACGCCTTGGATCAACTCCATTTTCGGATTTTGAGGAGAAAGGGACGCTATGCAGCTACAATAAAGTATGTGACCGTCCTTCGGAAGGTATGGGTAATAGGTTTCATTTTTTAGTAACTGATTGATAGTCAGTCAGTAAAGGTGTAAGATTTCGTTGTAGTTCATTTTTCCGCTAATTGGGGGTATCGCAATGAACAAAGTAAGCATGGATATTTTTGGTCGGCCCAATGGTTTGCTAGGCATTTTAGGTGGATGGATCATGGCTGCAACGAACAAGCATATCAATGCCTGGACATTACAATTATTGAAGATCAAGCCTCATGAAAACATCCTTGAGATTGGGTTTGGTCCGGGTCTTGCGCTTCAAAGCATTGTCGCTTTGCTTGAGGAAGGGACATACACGGGCGTTGACCCGTCCAAGGCGATGCATACCCTTGCCCGGAAACGAAATGGAGCGGCTGTAACGCAGGGAAAGGTGAAGCTGCATTTCGGAGCAGTGGAGCAATTGCCTGAGCTTGAGGATAAATTCGATGTGGTCCTAACGGTGAACTCGATTTTGTTTTGGGAGCAGCCTGAGCAATGCCTGCAGCATCTAAGGCAAAAGCTGAAGTCCAAGGGTCGAATCGCCGTTACTCTGCAGCCGCACACGAAGGGAGAGACGGATGAAACGGCACGGCAGAAAGGGGAAAAGATTGTAGAAGATCTCCAGAAGGCAGGCTTCACCGAGGTCCGGCTGGAGACGATCCGGTTATTTCCGGTTTCCGCCGTTTGTGCCATTGGAGTGAATCCGTAACAACGACGCAGCAATGTGCGGAGAGGAGCGCACTTTGCATACGAAAGGGGTATAATATCGTTATGCATATGATTTTTATGGAGAGAAATTGAAAATGCTATCAGTGAAGTAAGCATTGCAGCAAGAAAAAGGAGAGCATATGACGGAAAAAGCGGCATTGATCGATACAGGATGGAAATTTGATAACAGCTATACTCGCCTGCCGGAGACATTTTTTACAAGGCAGGAGCCGGTCCCGGTTCGTTCGCCGAAGCTGGCCGTCTTTAATGAGCGGCTGGCCGCAGCCCTTGGCTTAAACGCGGAGGCGCTTCAAAGCGAATCGGGCGCTGACGCATTTGCGGGCAATCGCATCCCGGAGGGGGCGGAGCCCCTTGCCCAAGCTTACGCTGGTCACCAGTTCGGGTATTTTACGATGCTGGGGGACGGGCGGGCCGTCCTGCTTGGCGAACATGTAACCCCGGTTGGCAAACGCGTCGATATTCAGCTGAAGGGCTCCGGCCGAACGCCGTATTCCCGTCAGGGCGATGGGCGGGCGGCACTCGGACCGATGCTGCGTGAATACATCATCAGTGAAGCGATGTATGCGCTCGGGATCCCGACGACCCGCAGCTTAGCGGTCGTTACGACGGGCCAGTCCATCATCCGTGAAACGGAGCTGCCCGGAGCGATTTTGACCCGCGTGGCGGCCAGCCATATCCGTGTTGGCACGTTTCAATATGCGGCCAAATGGGGCTCACCGGAGGAGCTGAGAGCCTTAGCGGATTACACGCTGCAGCGGCATTTCCCTGAGGTATCGAAGGGGGGAAATCGGTACCTGGCCTTGCTTTATGGCGTGATTCAGCGGCAAGCGGCACTGATTGCAAAGTGGATGCATGTCGGCTTCATTCACGGCGTCATGAATACCGACAATATGGCGTTAAGCGGAGAAACGATCGACTACGGTCCTTGCGCGTTCATGGATACGTACGATCCGGCTACGGTGTTCAGCTCGATTGACCGGCAGGGCCGTTATGCTTACGGGAATCAGCCTTATATTGGGGCATGGAATCTGGCGAGGTTTGCGGAAACGCTGCTCCCTCTGCTTCATGACGAGCAGGAACAGGCCATTAAAATAGCGGAGGACGCGATTGCCGGCTATAACGCGCTGTATCAGCAAAATTGGCTTGCCGGGATGCGAGCGAAGCTGGGGATTTTTAATGAAGAAGCCGAGGACGAGGCATTGATTCAAGATCTGCTCAGCCTCATGGAGAAGCATAAAGCCGATTATACGAATACGTTCCGGACACTGACGCTGGATCCGATTGAGGAAACCGAGCTAACAAAAACCTCGGACTATGCGGAATGGCAGCAAAAATGGCATGCACGGCTAAATAGGCAGCAGGAAAACAGGGAAGCGTCATTGCAATTAATGCGGAGCAGCAATCCTGCGGTCATCCCGCGTAACCACCGGGTAGAGGAAGCATTGGAAGCGGCGGTGGAGGACGGAGATTATAGCGTGATGGAGCGGCTGCTTGAGGCGCTTTCCAAGCCGTATTCCTATCATGCAGAGCAGGCCGATTACTGCATGCTGCCTGATCGTTCGGGCCGGCCGTACCGGACCTATTGCGGGACATAGGAAAGTGTTAAGGAAAATGATATGGACTCACATTAACCACAATTAAGCATGAAATAATCAACATTGAAATTGTCAGAACTATGGTCAAGACCTAATTAACAAGAAAATCTTCGTTATAAAAACGGAAATACTGAATAATTCTCTTTTGTGCCTCGTCCAATGTTAAATATCATAAGGGTAGAGCCCCTCCGTTTATTAGGAACGGGAAGAAGCTCTCCATTGAGGCGTTATCTAAACAGTTGCCTCTGCGTGACAAGCTAATTTGGGCGCCAACCTTTGGCAGCATGTGTAGTAGTGAGACGTGGCTGGCTGATCGCTGTGAACGATCAGCCCAGTCACGTCTTTTCGTATTGCGAAAGCCATGCGGAACGTCTGAGGCACGAGTTCTTTATCGTTGTTTAGACACAGGTGGTACAAAACGATTTCGTTGTTGTACAAATCCTTAATTGCCTACACATACAACTTTTTCTCCCCTATATTAGATTGCGTCACGTCCGTAACCCACTTCTCGTTGGTAAGTTTTCTACGATCCGGCCATCCGAGACAACAGTCTGATATGTCGAAGGGTAATAGCGTTTACGTCGAATGATCGCCATTAACCCTATTAGTTGCATAAGCCGTGAACGCGCTTTTGGTTAACGATGACTTTGTATTTTCGGAACAACTCCATTTGAATCTGACGGTACCCCCAGGTCCCGTCGCGGGCGTTGTATATGGCCTGGATTTGAGCTTTGCACTCGAGACCGCGATCTGTGAAGTTGCGCTTCCGGTACTTGTGATATCCACTCCTTGAAATCGCGAGGTGCTTACACAAACTCTCAATGGTCTAACGATGTCTTAGTGCATCAACAACTCTTGTTCAATCACCGCACCTCCTTGTTAGGGGTTTCCATCCACTTTTTTAAATCGTCCATTTCGTTCTCGAGACTTCGAATAATTCGAACTTCCGCTGTCTCCATCTGGAGTGGGTGAGGTCGATGAATGAATCTTCGCCTTGTTCCCGAAACATACGAACCCAAAGCTTTACCGCTTAAGAACGTTGATTCCAAAGTGAACTGCGAGCTTCTCTGTCAGTCCAACTTTCTTTAACAAGTAGCCGACGGCCTCCCGTTTCAAAGATGATGGATACGTTTTGAACTTCTGTCCCTTTATAGCCAAATGAAAAGCACCCCCTAAAGTATTGATCGGTCTACACCAGGGGTGTTTCCCAATGTCTACTTTAAGGGGTGCACTTTACCCTTACTGGCGGTTCTTTTTTATCTGGTTAGGATTCAGAGAAATGCACCTTATCTTATAACTTGAATATATAAGAGAAATAAGATTATCAATTGAATAACTATCGACATTATCTGCTAAGAATGCTATAAGTAATTGGAAAACACTAAATAATTAGTAGAATAATTTTAATCTTAGTGTAACGATAGATCAAGTATAACTATTGAGAGGAACGCGTATGAATCCTGACAAGAGCAAGAAAATGAAATATAAAGTTTGCATATCGATACCTGTGCATGAAGCACCGGATATAGTTGTAGATCAAATTAATAATTTGCGTTTTTACTACAATAACGAATGCGTAATTGTAATCCATATCTCTAGAGGGTTTAAAATGCCAGACGAGATATTTTCAGACCGAGCCTACAATTTTATAGATATGGAAGATGTAATTGTAAACCCATATTCCTACCCGACTCAATGGGGCGACCTAATGTATCTTCACAATTCAAACTTCCGTCACGCATGTTCTGTAGTCGATTTTGATTACTTTGTATTGCACGCAAGTAATGACCTTTATCTAAGGCACGGCTCAATTAATTATATTGAGAGAAGGCAGAATGGTGTGTCCCCTCATCTTTTTGAGGCTTGGCATTGGAATCCGATAATGGAGAAGGATAACGAGTTAAAGAAACTACTTCAGTACGTTGGCTGTAAGAAAGCGTACCTTTCCCCGGTGGAAGGAACATTTTATAAAAAAGAGACGTTTACACAAATGCTTGATCTTATCGACAACTTTTACTGTTACGGGGAGAGTAATCAACCGCTCTATCCAAGGGAGGAAGTGTTTTATCCTACCCTTATGAAGGCGATGGAGGAAGATCACGGAACGCCAATTGCATATGGGCCACATACGATTGGTGATAAGATCACAATGGATACCGTGTTTCAAATTCGCTATGGAGTTTACCATAATCCTAAAACTGAGCATTTATATGACTTTTCAACGTTGTATGCATTAAAAGGTTTCCCGCGTGAGTATAACAACTTATATAGAGTAATTGTTCGAAGGCTTATGGAACAGGTCATTTAAAGAAACGAGGGATTAATTATTACAATCTCGTTTTCGTAGTTCCGGTATCTAATTTTTAAATCATTATCTGAAAACCTCTTTAGATCTTCATGAAAAAATCCGATAAAGTGATTGGGATATATTGGTGTTTACTATATTGGTGATATACGGAGGAAACGATGAAGTCCAATAACAGAACGATCGTTATAGATGTCGATAGTACAATATGCTTAAGCCCAGAAATTCCTGGGGATTATGGTAATGCACAGCCAATTGTATCGATGATTGAACGAGTAAGGCAATTTAAAACTCAAGGTTTTTATATAACGTTGTACTCAAGCCGCCAAATGCGCACTTATGAAGGTAATTTAGGCCTAATCAATGCCAATACACTGCCTGTTATGGTTTCTTGGCTTGAAAAGCATAGTATCCCTTATGATGAGATATATTTGGGAAAACCGTGGTGTGGAAAAGAGGGCTTTTACGTAGATGACCGTGCTATTCGACCTATCGAGTTCTTAACTAAAAGTATTGATGAGATCAAAAACTTGTTGGAACAGGATGCTAATCTACTAAATATGAGAAATGGCCAGGTAGAAGGAGAATGAATATAGTAATCACAATGGCCGGAGAGGGAAGTCGTTTTAAGAAAGTTGGGTTTTCTCAACCTAAATACGAAATCATGGTGAATGGAAAGTCGATGTTTGAATGGGCAATGCTTTCTCTACGTAATTTTTTTACAAACGCTCATTTTGTGTTTGTTTCAAAAACAGGTACGTCAGAATTTATAGAAGATAAGCTTAAGAGAATGTCGATATCAGGGAGCATCATTGAAACTGATCAACTGACATCTGGACAGGCGGAGACGGCTAAAATCGCCATTGAAACTCTTGATCCATTAGAGCAGGTAGCCATTTATAATATAGATACCTTTGTAAGCCCAACTGAGCTTAAACCTGAGCTTATTTCGTGCAGTTTTGAGGGATGGATTCCTGTGTTTGAAGCTGAGGGTGAACACTGGAGCTTTGCTGAAATAGACAAGACAGACAAAGTAATCCAGGTAGCGGAGAAAATTAGGATTTCCAATTTCGCAACGATTGGTTTTTATTATTTTTCAAGCGGGAAAAGATTTTTGGAGTGCTACGAATGGACATATATTCGTAGCCAAAGCAACTACAAGGAAACTTACGTGGCGCCAATGTACGAAGCTCTCATTCTTAACCATGGGCAAGTTTTTGCCCACGTAATTGATCGGTCTAAAATTATACCTATAGGAACTCCGGATGAGTTGGCGGCATCCAGCGTTTTATTAAGCGGTATTCAATATGAATGATAAGCTAGTAATTATCCCCTGCGCAAAATTGATCTCGGAGGAAATGAGGACGATATTCGGTCCAATTTCTCCGGTTTGTATGCCGTTTGATGACTCAACTCTTTTGCTTCAACTTTATGAAACATATCGCTCTCTTGGGTACCGTATGGTTGTAGGTTGCAGTGAAGGTATGGAAATGGTTGAGCAAGTGGTGCGGTTTTCAGAACTTCCTATTGAAATTGTTAACGTGGGCAACACGATGGATATTGGACATACTGTATGGAAAATAATTTCTGCAATTGAAATCGAAGAGACGACACGATTAATTATCAATTATGGAGACACGTATATCTCAGCATCCCGGGTTGCCGAAATGCATGATGAGAGATCCTATATTGTTACTGCCACTGTCGAGGAAGCAAGACGATGGACAATCGTGGATAAAGATCTAGATGGACATCTCCGTTTCGTCGACAAGAGAGTGCTTGAAACCGAGCAGGAGCTAGAAGCGGTGGTCGGTTTATTTAAAATAACCAATGCATTGTTATTTAAGAAGTTCTTGAACGAATCGATTGAGAAATCGATTATGGCGGGATCGGAGTCAATTTATGATGCCCTGACCCTTTATCATGAGCAGGAAAAGATAATTCATACAAAGGTTGATAAAAATGAATGGGTGGATGTAGGGCATTTAGACAAGTGGTTTGACAGCACACAAAAGCTAAGAGCAAGGTCATTTAATCAAATCAGCATCGATAATCGAAGAGGAATTTTGACAAAACGAAGTGAAAATAAATCAAAACTTATTAAGGAAATCGAGTGGTATTTAGAACTCCCAGAGGATTTGTGCTTTCTAATTCCAAGAGTATTTTCCTATTCTCTGGATACCAACGATCCTTATGTTTCGATGGAGTATTACGGGTACCAAACGCTTGCTGAGCTGTTTGTGCATGGAAGACTGGAAACAGGGCAGTGGAGACATATTCTTAGTGATTTAAAGTGGATTACCACGCTCTTTTTAGAGAAGCAGTCTGAGTATAATATTTCTTATTTACAAAAGCTTGCTGCCCAAAAGGAGATGTACGTAGATAAAACTTTAGAGAGGCTTGTAAATTACGTTTTTCACGAAGAGCTTAAAAAATTATCCCATGGGTGTATACTTAATGGAAAACAACTTCTTTCGTTGAATGATTGTTTGGGATCGATTGAAACCTTATTTGATTGGTGTATTCCTGTTAAGAAGGAATTTGGGATTATCCACGGGGATTTTTGTTTTAGTAATATTTTATACAATCCGCAGTCGAAAATTTTTAGATTAATTGACCCACGAGGCTCGTTCGGAACTTTCACCGTTCAAGGCGACATTCTGTATGATATTGCGAAACTGTCCCATTCTGTCCGAAGCTTTTATGATTTTATCGTTCGGGATCATTTTTACTATAATCGAATCGAAAACTGTGTAACTTATAAATTATATTTGACTGCCGAGCATCGGAAGATTTCGGAGTTGTTCGATGATATTTTCCTCGGGGAGAGTACAGAGAAACGAAGAGCAGTTCAATTTATAGAGGGAATTTTATTTTTAAGTATGATTCCTCTTCATCATGACAAACCTAAAAGGCAGATTGCCATGCTGGTAACAGGGCTGAATTTGCTCACGGATATTTATCATTCCTATAGACAGTATACTGATGCGAAACTGCCTGGGCAGAAAACAGTGGCATATTAATTAATAGGATAGTTAATGGTCATAAAGTGGTGAATCTTTCCCCTACCAATATGACACCCCATAGTTTGAATACCAGTGGTCGTATCGTTAGAAGAACAACCATAAAAACCTGAAGAGGCTGTCTCAAAAGTAGGTTTGTTTGATTCATGAGATAGCTCAAATGATGAAACAGTCGGCGAAAATGAAGAAATGGCGATGCTTGGGAGGTTATCCCTGCATCGCCATTTCTCTTTTATGGTCTGTTGCTGCCTTCTTGAGCAAGTTATGGGCGAGCGAAAGCCACCCGACCTCAAGGCTCACCTTTGGCAGGCCTCGAAGCAGAAAGCGTCGGTATCCCCGATTGTTTTTTATTTGACCGAATACACTCTCCGGTTCGATCATTCTCCGGACCGACAGGGCGTATCCTTCCTCGCTCCTCAGGATCTTACGGGCTTGCTGCTTATAACGGAAGTACCTCATACTTACACTGATTTCACGATTCCCTTTGGCTTTTGTACAAGCTTCTCTAAGTGGACAGCCTTCACAGCTTTCACTACGATAATGTCGCTTTTGTATTTCAAATCCGCTCTCCGTCTTCTCCTTGCTTTCATAACGGAACAGCAGCTTGCGTCCAGCCGCACACGTCCACGTGTCTTCGGCCTGATTGTACTGCCAGTTGTCCAGCTTGCTGATATCTTGCTGCCACTTCCTCGATTTTTCCTTGTGATACGTACTGTACTTCACCAATGCTTCCAACTGCTCACTCTCTAAGTAAGCATAGTTTTCTTCACCACCATACCCCGCATCTGCGATGATGGTATTCGGCAGCTTTCCCAAAGCAGCTTTGACTTTCTCCAAGTGCGGCTTTAGGCAACGCGTGTCGGTCGGGCGTTGGTGCAAGCTGTAGCCGATAATGAATTGGTTTTCCGTTCCGATTTGCACGTTGTAGCCGGGCTTGAGCTGGCCATTCTGCATGTGATCTTCCTTCATTCGCATGAACGTAGCATCGGGATCGGTCTTGCTGAAGCTATTCCAATCCCCAAGAATCTCTTGCTGGGTCTCGTATTTTTGCAAACGCGGCAGCAAGTCTTTACGGATCGCTCGTACCGCTTTCTTTAGCGGCTTGTCGTTCGTTTGGGTTTGTAGTTTCGTCTCCAGCTGCTGAACAGCGGCCTCCAGTTTTTCGCTGGTTAGCGCGGATGCCTCACCAAGCTCAGCAAGATCTAGCTCTGGTTGCTCGCGCTCTTCTTGCTTTTCCGCCGCTTCGATTGTTGCAAACAGCGCCTGCACCTTCTCTTGCAGCTTCGCCTTCTGCTTCACGACCGCTTTACCCCAGACGAACGTGTATCGATTGGCGTTTGCTTCGATCTTGGTGCCGTCGACAAAGTAGTGTTCGAGCTTAACGTACTTTTCCTCAGCAAGGAATTGAAGTACGCCGGTGAAAACGGTCTCCAGTACATCCTTCATACGTTCGGAGCGAAAGCGATTAATGGTGCGGAAATCTGGGCGTTGTCTGCCAGCAATCCACATAAACATGATATTCTCGCGGACGGCTTTGGCAATTTGACGAGAGGAGTAGATTCGTTGTGTGTAGGCGTAAATGATGACTTTGGTGAGCATCTTGGGATGGTAGCTATCTCGCCCTCCACCAGGATAAGCATCTTTGAAGATTTGATCGTCCAAACGATTAACCGCTTCGTTGACAACTCGAACGAGGTGATGGAGAGGGATGTCGTCCTCCAAGTCCATTGGCAGATGAAGTTGGTCCATGGTATATTGAATGTACAAAGAAACCGTTCCTTTCGTAAATGGTTGGTCGCACTTCCATTTTACTAAAAAACGGTTTCTTTTTGTTTTACAAAATGACGAAAAGGGGGTGTCCCTCAGTCATCTACGATGACTTTTGGGACACCCCCTTTTCTACTTGCAATGAGAGGAGGCTGGAATTGTTGGTCCTGCCTCCTTTTTATACAGCGGCTGGAGCCGTTTAGATTCGAATGGTCGTACCGTCAAACTTCGTCAAGGTAAACCCCGCAAACGCCTCATTATACGTTTTGCGGTAATCGCGCATAATTCCGATTGCGATCTTCTCACCCAAGCGCATACCATTCTCATTGCTGGTGCGAAAATGGACACCTGCAAAGATTCTGCCTGTGCCGATATTGCCGGCAAGCTTATTCAGTTCCCCTCCCACAGTAAGAGGAGGACCTTCATACGGTATTAAGGAGAGGCCGTCGCGGGTGGGAATGACCGGATTAGGAATTACAAATGATTCGTTAAAAAATGCCTTCAGCATCGTGACCATAGCTCCAATAAAAGTAGAATGACCGGCTGGATAAGACGGGTGGGTCGGGCAGCCTTCTGGATAAACCTGGGGTAATAGGTAGGTGCCGTATTTCCGGAAGGTTTCGGCCAGCGCTTGTGATTGTAAAATTTCCCGATTAATAGGATACTCCGCGGCACCGGTCTTTTGGTTATGGATGCGTCCGCCGTATTCCTCCGGCCGAAGCCGGCGATGCACCAGCCACTTCTGAAACCAGGCAGCTTCCAGCGCGGGGCGAGCCGCACGGGTGACAAAATCCAAAACATGCGGCGAGCCGAACGTAGGAAATCCCACTTGTGTTCTGGATCGAAAGTAGGGGTTTGCGGGATCCCAGGCCTGATCGCCGTAGCTGAGCAGAATTCGGCATGCAATCTCACCCCCGTCAATCGAGCGGTCGTTGTGCACCCATTCGGCTAGATCGCGACCATTTCGGATGTAGCGGGGAATGGGGTCAAAATCAGACGATGATGCTGGAAGATCGCCGTTTTGCACAGCTAACCAATCGTCGTAAGAAGTGAGATAGTCACTGCCGGGTTCGGTGGTGCGATAACGCTGTGTGATCGCTGTGGACACGAAAGGGATAGGCTGCAGCAAAAATTGCGAAACACGAGGACCCGTCAAGCTTCCAGGGATCGTTTCGCGAAATAAACAGCGCGGTGTCACTCGCCCATCTAAGGTAGGACCTTGATATGCCGTAAGGGTAGAAAGCTCACGGCTGGCTTGCGCAATAAGCGGATCGGTCGCGTAATCCGAAAAAGGAACATCTCTCGCTAAAGCCATCCAATAAATCTCCACGAGCTCAGCGGCCATTTCTGCACTGCTAAACGCGGGAGGGGGAGGGAGCGCCAGCTGATGACTGTCCGCGCCTACCATCTCATAGGCGTACGCTGCTTGGGGATTCGTAAGCTTGGCGATGCCACCGAGCGGAAGCTTTTCAAACTTTTCTGGATCGCCGCTTTTTAATGTACGGATATATTTTCGATAAGCAGGAAGCTTTACTTCACCCAAGGAATTGTGAGGAAATGCTTTAGAGTAATTTGCGATTTTATCGGGGAATCGTTGTTCGTCGCCATTCGTTCGCTGAATAGGAAGAGCACGGTTCTTCCAAAACCGCGCATTTTGTACTCGAATCGCAAATGCGCGTTGAATTCGTTCCTTAGGAGCGAGCGGGCCAATCGCTTGACTGCGTGCTTTATAAATAATGTTTTGACCCTTTTTTAGAATGTCACCCACATGAATCATTCCTTCCTTCTTCATGCCTTCTTCAAAAACGTATGCTGAGAAGCTAAACCAACTTTCCTATTTATAGAGCCTCGAGGGAATTTAAAATGGATCTATACTGCTTCGGATAAAAAGGAATGACACGGACAACATAGTGGATGAAGTTTACAAATAAAACAGTTTTAGGAGGTAGAATGTAACGTGTTTACGAAAAGAAGTTCTGTGCAGCGCTGGCTGGTCACGATCCTAGCAGTCGCGCTAATCCTGTTTGGGTGGTTCAATGCTCTGCCTGTTTCGGCCGATGAGCCGCAAACGGTTTATGATGCGGTTGTGGCTGAAGTTGTCGATGGCGATACGATCCGGCTTCAGGAGGAAGTGTTGGGGACGAAGAAGGTGCGGCTGGTGTCTATTGATACGCCAGAAACCAATTTTAACGGCAAAAGCCAAGGAGAGCATGCGGAAAGGGCCACAGCCTACCTGAAAGGACTTCTTCCCGCAGGCACGAAGATTCAGCTTCAAACGGGGAAAGAGGCTAAGGATGCCTACAACCGTTTGCTTGCTCACGTGTTTAAGAATGGCTTGAACGTGAATCGCGATTTGGTTGCTCAAGGATTGGCCGCTACGTATTTCATCTGGCCTAATCTAACCTACTTTAAGGATTATCAAGGGGTGCTGAAGGAAGCACGCGATGCGAAGCTTGGGATTTGGAATCCGGCCAACCCGTTGAAGGAGCTTCCGTTTGAATTCCGAATGCGAGTCCGGAATGAAAAGCCCACCAAATTTGTGGGTGACTACGAGACCAAAAAAGCGGTGAAACCAAGCCAATATCAACAGATCCCGGTGGAGAAGCGGGTCTTTTTCATGAAGAAGGAAGATCTCCAGGCAGCAGGATATCAGCTTTAAGTGAAAGTATACAGCCGTGAAAGCTCCCTTGAGGGAAGCCTGTAACAAACCAGCCTTACGCTCAGCACTTTTCATGCTTGCTGAAGTAAGGCTTTTTGTGCTTGGCACGGAATCCCCTTTCATCTGTTCCGAATTAGAAAGTATAATAGCAAGGCAATGACATGACGCGCAGGAGAGATTTTCAATGAAAGAACAACGCATATTGCTTCCCAATTCGATTCAGTTACATGTGAAACATTCGGAGGGGGACAAGCCCGCGGTGCTGTTTCTCCATTTTAGCGGGGGAACCAGCGACATGTGGCATGGAATCCTGCCGCAATTCGCCGCCGATTATCGGATTATTGCGCCTGACCTGCGAGGTCATGGACGCTCCGATAAACCGGATACCGGTTACCATATCGACGATATGGCGCATGATGTGTATTTGCTGCTTACGAAGCTGAATATCGAACGATGCCATATCGTGGGCAGCTCGATGGGAGCGGAGGTCGGCCTCAGTCTTGCCGCTTCACATCCAAAGCTCATCGATTCCTTCATTTGTGAAGGGGCACTTTACAATGAGTTCGGGGAGTGGGGAATGTTTAACGGCAGTGCGGAGGAGAACGCAAATAAAAAAGCGGAAATGAAAGTAGAGCTTTCGAAAAGACAGGTACCGGTCTGCAGGACGAAAGAGGAATTCGTAATGCAAGCCCGCGCTCCTTTTGAGCAGCAGGGCCTTTGGAACGAGCAGGTTGCCGCTTTTGTGGACAGTACGGCAATGGAAGCCGCAGACGGAAGCTTTACGAGTCATTATTCGAATCGGGTAAGGACGGAATATATCGAAAAGTACTGGGAGCTGCGGTTTGAGGACTATTATCAAAAATTGAAGTGTCCGGTGCTGTTTCTTCCGAGTGAAGAGGAATGGAGCAACGAACAAATTCGTGCGAGTATGAAGCATTTTGCAACCCTGGTACCGTCTTATGAGGTATTGCGAATCCCTGAATCGCTACACGCTTATGTATGGATGCAAAAGCCTCAAGAAGCGGGGGCAGCAGCAAAATCCTTTATCGATAGGGTGGAAGATGATAGAGGAGACAACTAAATTGTACTAGATGTAAGGAAAGGCGATGAACGTCTTTCTTTTTTTTTTGTTTGCGATTTTTCCTTGGTATTTTTGCCCAGCTCGCAAAAAAGCATTTATAACAAAGGGAAATGATAGTATCATTTTATTGTACGCGATGATTTTACTTCAGGAATCGAGGGGACTTCATGCCCGGTACACACTTAGTGCTTCCATTCTTTGATGATTCTCATGTGCCGCAGGGCGGAGTTCATGTCTTGTATATGTTTTCAGATAATCGAAAGTATATAAACAACGCCGCCAGCTTTATCTATGAAGGGATCCGTCACGATGCCGCTGTGATCGTCGCAGAGACTGAGGAACGGATCATCAAGCTTCGCGAGGAGCTTAGGGCCAAAAGGGTTTCGAAGGAACAACTGGAACAGGTTACATTTGTAGAAGCCGCCGAATTCTATCTGGACGATCAACAGCAGCTCGATGCGACGGGCGCCGGAAATACGTTAACAAGCATCGTGCAGCCTCATCTGGAACAGGGAAGACAGGTGTACACATGGGGGTACCTTCCTATAGTTACTGATCTCTCCATGCTGGAGCGGCTGATGGACTATGAACGAAACTGTAACGACTATATCCTTGATCAACAGATGATCTCGGTGTGCGCCTACGATGCGTTCATAACACCGTCGTACATACAGAATGAGCTGTTAAAGACACATACCTATCTTATGACCGATGAGCAGTGCTGCGATTCCCCTTTCTACAATCGGGAGCATCACCAGCCGTTATCTTTGGATGAATTTGATCGGCTCCAACAAATGGAGCGGCAAAATCAATTGCTGAAGGATGAGAACAACCAGCTCGCTGTAGAAAACCAAACGGTGAAGTTAAAAAATCAGGTCATCGAGCAAAGTGAACTCCGGCTGCGCACCTTGATGAAGGAGCTTCCCATCCCGATCCTCATTAGACGGGGCACTGACATTTTGTACTGCAATGATCTTGCGCAGGAACAGTTTGCGATCCGTGATCAGAAATCGGTTGAGGAAACGGTTTTGAAGCCGTTTTTTGAGACCTACGAAAGAAGCCGAATTGAATCCTCCACATCCCAGCTTCAAGAGCATCAGTGTATTTTGCATAACGAAAAAAAGAAGCATTATGTCGTGAAATCGATCGATATCCTGTTTGAAGCCGAGCCGGCCAGCCTGCATTCTTTCGTTGATATTACGCGGGAGAAAGAAAATGAGGGGCTGATCATCCGATCGGAAAAAATGAACATTGCCGGGCTGTTAGCCGCGAGCATTGCCCACGAGCTGCGTAATCCGTTGACTGCGATAAAGGGCTTTTTTCATATGTTAAAAGGGATGGGCGGCGGGAAAGAGCTCTACTATCAGGTGATTGACGAAGAGCTTTCGCGAATCGAGCAAATATCCAGTGAGCTGTTAACACTGGCTAAGCCGCACTCGGAAAACCGCAAGCGGCATGATATGGTCCAATTGATTCGGGAGGTTCAAATCCTGCTCTCCTCCCAGTCCGTCATGAAAAATATTGAGATTATCGTTCAGACGGATAGGGAGCAGCTTTATATACACTGTGAAGCGACGAAAATGAAGCAGGTGTTTATTAACCTGATCAAAAATGCAATTGAAGCGATGAAGCAGGGCGGAGACATTGTCATTAACGTTACGGGAAGTGAAAAATATATTCAAATCGAGGTCATCGATCAAGGCAGCGGCATTCCGCAGGAGCTGATCGAAAAAATCGGGGAGCCGTTCTACACGACGAAAGAGAAGGGGACGGGAATCGGTCTAATGGTCTGCTATCAAATTATTGAGAGCCATGGCGGGACGATTCGGATTGATAGCGAAGTTGGCCGGGGCACGACCTTTACGATCACACTTCCTGCATAGGGAGCGGATCGAATGGCAGACTCACATTGGAAATAGGAAAGCTGCGAGCAGGGGGTGAAAGATGAACCTGCCGCAGCTTTTTTTTGAGTTTGTATTGCCGTGGGACTTAGAGCTCGATCGGTTTTTCCTTCATCACCGCTTCGATCAGTTCTCGTACGGGAAGATCGGATGCTTTGAATCGAATTTGATAGCAAATTTCGTTTTCCTTCCAGAAATAGCTGATAAAATCGGATTCCTCCGGCGGACTTAACTCTCCATCAATCTTATAGGGATGAGTCTGGAAAACCTCCGTTCCGGCAACCTCGATTCGAGTTACGGGGGCCTTGAACATTTGGCCGTCGATGCGCCATAAGGAGGCGAAGCCGTCAGCGGCCATCTTAGGGAGAATCGTATGGTCTTTCACCTGCAAAAGGGTAAAGCTTAAAGCATCCTTAGAATCGGCCGTATTGGGAGATTTCGCCGCGGACTGGTAGTGAGTGCTCAAGACATGGCTGCTGATGCCTTCTGCGCTTTCAGTCGGGTAGCTGAAATTGGCCGGTCCGCCGAAGGAGGCACTGGCAAGCTTATATTTCCCGGCGAGGAGCAGAGGAAATTTGGGTTCTAGACCGAAGAGCAGCGCATTTCGTTTCAGGTCGTCGGAATCATAAAGGCTGACATAATCCAGGCTCGGATTGATGTAGCTTTGTATCTTTGCGTCATCCGGTGATTTCATGGCACCAATGAGAGCGAGCAGTTCGCTGTTCGACAGAGACTCTCTTCCTTCCAACTGATACAGAACTCCGGCATGCTGCCAAAGGTAGGTTAGCATTTCGGAATTGTGTTTTTGTATCGTAACCTTTAAGGCATCTTTGCCCGATAAGGACACGACTTCAGAGCTGAGCACCGGTTTTGCTTCGGAGAGCCGCTCCTCCTTTTTCTCGAGCTCTGCCAGAGCATCAGCGAGCGGGATTTCGCTGCCGGACCATGCGGTCAGGTCAAAGTATCCATGGATCGTGTTATCAATTCGTTTCTCAAACCGAATGCTAATCTGGGTACGGCGTTCACCGGCGAATTCCTTTGGAGTAAGCTGAGCCTCGGCAAACGTGTAACCGGCAGGGAGAGCCGCCGGGACTTGAAATGGAAATTCGGCCATTTGGACCGCTTTCTCCAGGTTATTGTACACCCGGAATGATGACGGGTCCGACCAATTCTCCCAAGCACTGCTGCCAGCAGCAAGCGTGTACGGGGCTTGAATTCCGCCGGATTCGCGAGCTGTGCCGTCCATGCTGGCATTGGTAAGGGTGGTTACGCCCAGGACGGCCGCGATAATCACCGCGGATACGGACAGCTGATAGGCACCTTTTTTATAAGAAGCGATCATTTGTATTCTCCTTTTGTGTTGATGGGGGGTATGGAGCCCAAGGAAATAATTAGCCAAAGGCTGCTTGCGCTTGGCCGTGAACTGCTGCAAACCGCCGATCACCGTATAGCCATAGGAAACGGCGTCTTGATCGTGCAGCACCTCTAGAACGCATGCATCGCAAGCAAGCTCCCGGTCGGCCTTCATTTTATTTACCGCAAACCAAACGAGCGGATTCATCCAATGAAGAGCGAGGGCGGCGAATCCGGCTGCATTCCAGATCGCATCCTTGCGGCGAATATGCGCAAGCTCATGCAGTAAAATATGGACAAGCTCCGAGGCAGCATCGTTCTTACACAAGGATTCGGGCACGTAGATGTAAGGACGAAGCAGGCCGGCAGTATAAGGGCCTCTTTCATCAGCCCCGGTATACAGCTGGACTTTTTGCCTCAGACCGAGTTTCTTCCGGCAGTCCTCCAACATGTGAAGAACGTATGGGTCGATCACCCGATGAAGCCGTTTGACCCGTGCTCGAACAAGCAAGAGCGTTGTGATGAAGAGAAGTGCTGTTATAAGGACTCCTGCCGCCCAAACCATAGAGGAAATCCGCAAGACGAGTGGAGGGGGACTCGTTACAGAGTTTTCCGTTTTATATTCATCCGCAGATAGGTTCAATTTGATGTCGCTGTCTTGAAGCTTCGGTCTCTGGATCGGCGTTAACCCCTCCACTTCAGGAATGAGGGTGAAGTCCGATGGTCCGGTAGAACGGGCGGCTTCCTCAGGTGATATGAGGTATCCTATAGAACGCACAGCATCGGAAGCATAAGGGAGCAGCTGGAACACACTCACAGGGCTATCCGGGAAAACGGGAAAAAGCAGACGCAGCAGCACGAGAAGCCATAGGCCGTGCGAGAGACGCGGACCCAGCCGCCGACGAAAAAGTGCCTGGACAGCGAGCACGAGAACGATGATGGCGCTGGCCGCTAAGGTAGAGTATAGAAACCATTCAAACATACGAACCACGATGTCCATTCGATTACCTCACAACAGGAGCATAGCCCGACGTTTCACACATAGGGTCATGGTTAGGATTGCTTTTCCTTCCCCTGCTTCTCCTCCAAAATCTTTTTCAGCTGTTCGATTTCCTTGTCCGAAAGCTGGGCTTCCTTTATGAAATTGGAAACCATTAAATCTGCAGCCCCGTTAAACACTCTCTGCAGAAACGATCTGCTCTCGGCTTTCACACAATCGCTTTCGGAGACCAAAGGATAGTAAAGGTAGCTTCGTCTCGACTTTTCATAACCGATCGCATTCTTCTTGAGAAGTCGGTTGAGGAAGGTTCGAACCGTCGGTTCACTCCATTCCATTTGATCGGAAAGATGGGGCATGATCTGTTCCGCGCTAATCGGATGATGCTTCCAGATGACTTTCATGATTTCCCATTCCGATTCGGAGATTTTCGGGAGCTGATTCATTGCACATAACCTCTATTCCATGGATTATTAACTATTACAAATGTAAAAGTTGCCGGCGAGCTAACTATAACAAATGTAAATCATAACCGTCAACCTATATTTTCCAGAGGAGATCATGATCCTCCGCCGACCGATACAAGCAGGCCCAACCGAAAAAGACGGGGCTGGCCTGAACATGCGAAATAGAGCCCGGGTTTTTGTCCCGGGCCCTTCCTCTATTCGCGTGGCATCATTCCTTGTGCTTTAGCTCTTCAAGGGCAGCTGCACGGTAAATGTCGTCTGGTCGCCGACTGTACTCCTGCACGAGATTTTCCCTTTATGCTGCTCGATCATCGCCTTGGCGATTGCAAGGCCGAGACCGTAGCCGCCCAGCTTGCGCGCCCGCGAAGGATCAGACCGGTAAAACCGGTCAAAGATCCGCTCCAAATGCTCGGGAGCAATTCCCTCGCCGCTGTTCGTCACCGTAAGCAGCGCTTCATGATGGCGCTTCTTCAATTGCACATCAATCGTGCCGGACGAATTCGTGTATTTAATTGCGTTATCGAGCAAAATCATGATGACTTGCTTGATTTGCTCGCTGCTCCCGTGAACGGAGAGCCCCGGCTCGATATCATAGCTGAGCGTAAGCTGCTTTTCGAAGATGACGGCTTCCATCGTCAGAATCACATCTTCAACCGCTTCGCTGAGTGGAAAAGCGCTGTGCAGCATCTCAATCCGGGAGTCATCCAGCTCCGTTAAGTAGAGCAGGTCGTTGGTCAGCTTGGTCATGCGCTCCGTTTCCGACTTGATATACTGCAGCCACTTGGACTGGCTCCGAATCGTATCCTCACTGTTCGCCAGCAGGACATCCGCGTTTGTATTGATAATGGCGAGCGGCGTTTTCAGCTCATGCGAGGCATCGGCAATAAACTGCTTTTGTTTATCAAAAGCCTCCTTGACCGGAGCGATGGAACGATTGGCAAAGTAGCGGCTGATGAAAAAGATAATGAACAGCATAATTAGTCCGACGGCAGCAAAGGTGATGACCAGATTGTTGAGAAAGTCTTGACGGTCCGACACATCAAGGAAGATATAGAGCGACCCCTGCGGGGTAGGCTGATAGGTATAGGCCCAATAATAATCCTCGAGCTTGAGCTGACCGCGGTCCTGCCGCTTTTCAATCACGGCCTGTACGGCTTGCTCACAATACTGCTGCTCCATATCGTAACGAGAGTTGACGGAGAGGATATTCCCGTCCAGATCGGTCTGAACTGCAAAGGAAACCGATCGTTCCGATGGCGGTCCGCCGCCTCCTCCGGGCGGTCCATCGCCTTCCAGGCCGGATCGGAATTTATCGGGACGACCGGCGGGCTTATTGTACATTTCGACGCTGCGGCGGAGCTCCATATCAATGTCACTGCGAACATTTTGATAGGTAATCAAATAGATCGAAGCAAACGCCAGCAGCATCATCACCGAGATGATGACCAGATTAACAATGAGGAATCGATTGCGAAGCCGGCGGAACATTAGACGGTCACCTCCAGCACGTACCCGACGCCGCGCACGGTGTTGATGCGCACAGCCGAGGCGAGGAAGGTCAGCTTTTTTCGCAAAAATGAAATGTACACCTCGACGTTATTATGCTCCACCTCGGAATCAAAGCCCCACAGCTTCTCAATAATTTGCTCCTTCGAAGTAATCGCCTGCTTCCGCAACAAGAGCAGCTCAAGGAGCTCGCTTTCCTTCGGGTTCAGCTTCATTTCCTTTCCCTTGCACATGAGCTTGAGGTTTGTTGCGTTAAGCTCAATATCGCCGAAGTTCAGCACATCCTCCGCGAACACCTCATGCTTCCGCCGCAGCGCCGCGCGAATTCGCGCCATTAACTCCTCCGTAGAAAACGGCTTGGCGATATAATCGTCGGCGCCATGGTCCAGTCCGTTTACCTTATCGGTAATCTCCCCTTTGGCGGTCAGCAGGATGACGGGTGTGGAAATCCCTTGTTTGCGGATCGCCCGCAGCACGCTGATGCCGTCCATTTCGGGCAGCATGATGTCGAGCAGAAGTAAATCGTATATTCCACTGACGGCATAGTCCAATCCGGACCGTCCGTCGTGAACCGCATCTACGGAGTAATGATGCTTTCGTAGAATCTGGGTTAGTGCCTCTGCGAGATGAAGCTCGTCCTCGACGATTAAGATCCTCATATGTGCTCACTTCTTTCTAGGATGCTGGCTGTCTTTTCTCATTCAGTATAGCAAGTGAACCTTTAATCAAACTTAATATTTTTTAAATCGAAGAGAGCGGAGACACGGAAAAACACCCCGAAAACAAAGTTAATTTTTTGTAAAGGCATTTAAGATTCATTAAAGGTTTCTGCTCTACGATAAGGACATCGAACGACAGACACGCACCGTCAAACGGGAAGGAGAGCTGCAGCATGGCGATTGAAGTATTTAACCGGTACGAAAACAAGTATTTGCTCACGACAGCAGCTTATGAGCAATTTTACGAACGGCTGCTCGAATATATGGAACTGGATGAATACAACAAGCAGCATGAGTTTTACTCGATCAGCAACATTTATTTTGACACGAAGCATGACACCTTGATCCGCAATAGTCTGGCCAAACCGAAATACAAAGAAAAGCTTCGCCTGAGAGCCTACGGAGTGCCGCAGGAAAATGCAAAGGTGTATCTGGAGCTGAAGAAAAAGGTGTTCGGTCTCGTCAACAAACGCCGAACCGCACTTCGCATCCATGAGGCTTATGATCTGGTGTGCCGGGGCATCGAGCCGGAGCTGCAGGATGATATGAACAAGCAGGTGCTGCAGGAAATTCAATATTTCGTACAGCGCTATGAGCTGCAGCCGAAGGTGTACCTGGCTTATGACCGAAAGGCGTTGTTTTGCAAAAACAATCGCGATTTGCGAATCACATTCGATACGAGCATTCGCTCACGGCGGTATGACTTGCGGCTGGAGGCCGGCGACCATGGAGAACCGCTGCTGGAAGAGGGCCGCTGGCTGATGGAAGTAAAGGCGGAAAAGACGATTCCCCTTTGGCTGTCCAAGCTGCTCTCCGAGCATAAGATGTACCGTACGAGCTTCTCTAAATACGGCAATGAATACAAAAAAATGATCCATACCCGCAAAATCGAGAGGGAGAGTATCCACTATGCTTGAATCTATTTTTTCTTCAACGACAACCGATGTACAGCTAACCTTAACCCATGCTTTACTCACGATTCTGATCTCTTTTACTTTAGGCGCAATCATCAGCTTTACGTATATGAAAACAAGCGGCGGCACCGGCTATTCGCAGAACTTTATGCTGACAATGGTTGTTCTGCCTGCGATCGTCGCCATTATCGTGCTCATGATCGGCAATAATATTGCGCGAGCGTTCAGTCTCGCCGGAGCCTTCTCCATTATTCGTTTCCGAAGCGCCCCTGGCGATCCGAAGGATATTGCGTATGTACTGTTTACGATGGCGGCGGGACTTGCCTGCGGCGTCGGCTCGTTCGACTATGCGGTGTTATTTACAATATCCCTCTGTGTGCTGATGTTTATCCTGAAGGCGGTCAATTTCGGCGCAAAGAAAGCGGCGCAAAAGACGCTGAAAGTGACGATTCCGGAAAGCCTGAGCTACGAGGAAGCGTTTGACGAGGTATTCAAAGAATATAACGTCGCCTATGAGCTGAAAAAGGTGCGGACCACCGAACTGGGAAGTCTGTATGAATTGATGTATACCGTGACACTGGACAATCAAATGAATCAAAAGGCGTTTATCGATGCTATCCGGTGCCGCAACGGCAATTTAGATATTAGCTTAACGATGAGCCCGACTACACCGGACTATTAAGATCACCCCTAAGGAGACGATGAACATGAACAAGATAACGGCAAAACATAAACTGTCGATTTTACTATTAAGCGCAGCTGTTCTGGCTGCATGCAGCAATACAGCAGCGCAAGCGCCGAATGAACAAACAACGGCTGCGGCTGTAAATGCAGGGAGCGGAACTGCCACTTCAGGAGGCACCTCGGCTACCGCAGCGGTTGGAATGACCAAGCTAGGCGACTTGGTGGAATATGAAGCGGACGACGTTTACAGCGATTATGCGAATGGGGCCGCTGCGCAGATTCAATTGAACGGAACCGGTGCAGCCGTGCAAGGGACCGGTGTAGAAGTCAAAGGCGGAGAAGTGCGAATCACCGCTCCCGGAACCTACGTGGTTAGCGGTGCGCTGAATGAAGGTCAGCTAGTGATAGACTCCGAGGATAAGGGCGTTGTACGTGTAGTGCTGAACGGCGTGACGGTCCACAACAGCAGCAGCGCAGCAATCTACGTTAAGAAAGCGGGCAAAGCGGTGATCTCCCTGCCGGAAGGAACGGTAAACCAGGTGTCCGACGGCAAAACGTATGTGTATGCGGATGCTTCCACGGATGAGCCGAATGCGGCGATCTTCAGTGACGCGGACCTTACCTTTAATGGCAGCGGCAAGCTCGTCGTAAATGGAAACTTCAATAACGGCATAACAAGTAAAGACGATTTAAAAATAATGGGTGGTACCTACGAAATCCACGCCGAAGACGATGCCCTTATGGGACGCGATCTCGTCGCGGTTAAGGATGGCAGAGTCACGATCGAAGCAGGCGGAGACGGCATCAAGTCAACCTATGATACGGATACGACCAAAGGGTCGATCGCACTGGAAGCGGGAAGCTTCCACATTACCTCCGGCAGCGACGGTATCCAGAGCGCGAATTCGATTTGGATCGAAGGCGGAACGTACTCCATCGTTTCCGGCGGAGGCAGTGCAGCGGTGCCGGCGAAGGTGAATACTTCCCGTGGGTCGGGCGGCGGTGAGAGCGTGGCTGCGGCAACGGAAACGGGAAGCGCGAAGGGCATGAAGGCGACAGCGAATCTGGTAATCAAAAATGGCACCTTTACTATCGATTCCGCCGACGATTCGATCCATACGAACAGCGGCATTGCCATCGACGGCGGCCAGATCGAGGTGACTTCCGGCGATGACGGCATCCATGCGGACGCATCGATTGCCATTGCAGGCGGAACGATCCGAGTGGCCAAGAGCTATGAGGGAATTGAGAGCGGCGAAATCTTCATCTCCGGCGGAGAGGTGAGCGTTACGGCAAGCGACGACGGCATCAACGTATCGGGCGGCAATGACGGCTCCGCGGTGAGCGGACGCGCCGGACAAAATCAATTCAGCTCTTCGGCTAGTAATAAGCTGATGATTAGCGGAGGACAAGTGTTCGTCGACTCGAACGGTGACGGCCTCGATGCCAACGGCTCCATCGAAATGTCCGGCGGCACGGTCATGGTTAGCGGCCCGACCTCCAGCGGCAACGGCGCATTAGACTATGACCAAGGCTTCGTGCTCAGCGGAGGCCAATTGATTACGGCGGGAAGCGCGGGCATGGCGCAAGGCGCTTCGGATTCTTCGACGCAGAACTCGATCATGATGCAGTATTCCCAAACGCAGAAGGCGGGAACGATCGTGCATTTGGAAGACAGCAAGGGCAACACGATCGTGACCTTTGCTCCGCAGAAAAATTATCAGGCGGTAGTCATCAGCACGCCGAAGCTCAGCAGCGGTTCCTATACGCTTTACTCGGGAGGAACAGCGACGGGCAGCGCGACGAACGGCTTATACGGCGACGGGTCGTACCAAGGCGGAACGAAGATCGTTACGTTTGAGGTAGCGAAGAGTGTAACGTGGCTGAATGAATCCGGTGTAACCGAAGCAGGAAGCGGCAGAATGGGCGGAGGCCGTGGCGGTATGGGCGGCGGCGGTATGGGCCGGCCATAAGGGAGACAGCTGCACCGATAGCTGGCTCAAGATTTGAGAAGCCCAGACGGATACGAACTCTTGTGAAGTCACGTAGGGGAACCGGACGAAAGCGGCAGCTGGCGTCCGGTTCTTTTTCTACTAATGGATCAATTCATAACGAATTGCATGGGCTTGCCCAAGGGAACTGCAGGAGGTGGAGAAATTGCTGGGTGAAAGTGTACGGCAGTATCGGAGTTGAAGTGGGGCAAAACAATTTTTCGATGCATATTCCGTGAAAATATAGTAGAGTCGACTGTATTGAGCATAACAGGAGGAAGATGGCATTGTTGTGGGTTAGGAAGTACGGAAAGCTCCTTGTAAAGCTGATCCTTATCGGTGTATTAATTGGCTTGATCGGAGCGGGAGGGTACGCGGCGTATTATTTTTATCCTCCGCATTATAGCGGCCGGGTAACGGTGCTGGAGTATCACGATATTAGTTACGATAAGGGGGAATACAGCATCACCCCGGAGCTATTTCGTGCGCAGCTGGAGCTTTTAAAGGGGAACGGCGCTCATTTTATTACCTCTGATCAGTTTGAGGCTTTTATGAAAGGAGAGGCTGAGATTCCGGACGATGCGATGCTGGTTACTTTCGATGACGGGTTCGCCAGCTACGCCCAGACGGCTCTTCCCATATTAGAAGAACTTGAAATTCCGTCCGTACAGTTTCTGATTACGGGATACGCATATCAGAGTAAAAAAACAGATAAATTTTTAACCACGACGCAGATCCAGGCTATTCTCCAGCACAACGATGAGGCAGGCCCGGCCAAGGCGGAGTTCGGCTGCCATACGCATGCAAGCCATATTTTTAACGATGGAAAAGGCATTCTTGCGCAGCCCATCCATATGAACGGCAAACAGGAGACGGTCGAGGAGTATCATAAGCGGGTACGCGACGATTTAGTGCGCTGCCAATCCGAGCTGCAAAAGCTGTATACTGGTGCCGGACGGCGGCCGACGGCTGCAGCCCATATGCTGGCTTATCCGTTCGGGAGCTATGATCCGCAAAGCCTTGAGGTGTATCAATCGGCGGGGATTCAGTATGCGTTTACCGGCGAGCCGCGGCTGGTTCGACAGGATGACGCTGCCCTGCTCATTCCGCGAATTCATGCCGGGGTGCCGCAAGCGACGCCGTACCGGCTGCAGTATTGGGTGAAGCGGGGAATTTCTCGAGCGGCGGCGCAGTAAGCTTGGAGGTAAAAAAAGAACCACCCTCTCGTTGAAGCGCGTCTTGATTGTTAGTTTGGTCTAACAATCGGGGTGCAGCTCATCAAGCGGCTGGTTCTTTTTCATTTGTAAAGGTGGACCAAGGCTAATTTTCCTTAAAAATACCGAACGGCTTGCCGATCGGAAGGAAGACACGGCCGAAATGCGTGTTCAGCACGGCGGCTCCACTTCCGTAAAACGAGAAAAGAGCGATGCCAAGTTCGGCGTAAGCGGCAAGCTTATGGAATACTTCGGGCATGACTCCGAAAGCG
The DNA here is from genome assembly GCF_011421635.1 of Paenibacillus turpanensis. GTDB lineage: Bacteria > Bacillota > Bacilli > Paenibacillales > YIM-B00363 > Paenibacillus_AK > Paenibacillus_AK turpanensis. The sequence goes on along the minus strand of NZ_WTLI01000004.1, from coordinate 182,913 downwards.
TCAAGCATAAGTCCAAGGAACAGGAAATCGATCAATATAAAAATGATCAGCAGCACTTTATTGGTCTCGATCGCTCCGATGGTCATGAACAGCGTGAAGATAAGATAGCCAAGGAACGCGAAACCGAGCTGCCGCCCATCCACAGTGCCGGCCAGCTCCGGGCCGAAGACGCCGAGCTTGATCAGCCAGCTGCTGGCTACGCCCAGCCAGAAGAATGCATAGGCACCGAAGGCAGTCATGCCGAAGGTGTTGTTATGCTTGGCATCTTGGATGCAGGCGAACAGCTGCGCGAAGGCGCCGAGAAAGACAGCCCACGGAATGACAAAGCTGTAGCCTGAGGTGATGCCAAGCTTTTGCGATGAGGCGACGAGTGTGACGATGGCCAGTCCAAACAGGCCGATGGCGCTTGGATCGGCGGTTATGATTTTCACTTGTTGAGCGGGTTGGGGGGTCATAGCTTCCTCCTACGAGATATGAGATAAGTTGAATTCGATTAGTATAGCCCAAGAGGAGTACGGGAGATGTAAAAGAAATCACAAAAACCGGAAAGAGATAAAACAAGCCCAGTACCTGTACGGCACTGGGCTTTTACGTATTGTACCTTTAATGTTCACTTTATCGATTGCCGTTCAATTGGTCCTTAATGTTGTTAGCGACGAGAAACGGGAGGGCGCCGATTCCAAAGAGACCGAAGCTGAAACCTTTGATTACTGCTTTAACATGTACCATACGTAATACCCCTCTCGAATCATGATCTGTAATAAGAGCAAGCGGGAAACCACAGACCTAGGCATGTACATTGACCTAGTTGTATGTACTGCCATTGTCGCTAGATTGCACTTAAGTAAGCATTAAGAACTAGTTCTGTGAGATAATTATATGAATTTTCTGTGAATTTGTCCACCGGTATTTTCACAAAACGTTCAAAATTTAATTACATCAATCCTTTGGTAAAAAACATCCTCCCAGCACTAACCATCCGCAAGCTGCAGAAGAAGAGCATAAGCATTTTGGCAGAAGGTAGCTGCCAAGGCTGCCTGATGTGAACAAATATCTAAGGGAATTGTGATTACCGTCACTTCCTTTTCCTGGGTTATCCATTATAATTGGCGCAAAATCATTGATAATAATTATCGTTTTCAAAGAGTGGAGGAGATAATTGTGGTTTTGTCGGAGCTGCGCCCAGGGGAAAAGGCGAGGATTGTAGATTTCTCGAGGGTGCATGAGGTTGTGCAGCACAGGCTGATGTATTTGGGAATGAAGGATCATAGTGAAATTTGGCTTCGGAGAAAACTGCCTTTTGGCGGCCCGTACATGGTGATGATGGATGGGCAGGGCATCGGGATCCGGGCTCGCGAAGCGCAAAGGATTCGGGTCGAACGGCGATGAGTGCTCCTACGATTGCACTTCTCGGAAACCCCAATACGGGGAAAACCTCGTTATTTAATGCATTGACGGGCTCATACGCATATGTAGGCAATTGGAGTGGGGTCACGGTAGAGAAAAAGGTGGGGTGGATCCGGAACAGCACCTGTTCAATCACCGACCTTCCGGGCGTGTATTCTCTCATTCCCTTGTCGCGCGATGAAGGGGTCGTCACCGATTTCTTGATGAGTGAGTCCAGCGTAGAGCTGTTGAATATTGTGGATGCTTCACAGCTGGTGCGTAATCTGCAGTTGACTGTGCAGCTGCTTGAATTCGGAAAACCGTTGACGATCGCTTTAAACATGGTCGATGTAGCCAAGCTGAGAGGGATTTTGGTTGATCCGAAACGGTTATCGGAGGCGCTCGGCGTACCCGTGCTGCCGGTTGTCGCGAGGGCCCTGCAGGGGTGTGAGGAACTGGGCCGGTTTTTACTGGAAGGCAGGTTGGAAGCGGCAGCACCGTTGACCATCGATTACGGACCCGTAATCGAATCTGCGATTCATCAGCTAGAGAGCGAGCTTCCCAATTGGCCGGGAATACCGAAACGATGGCTCGCCCTTCAATTTCTTGAGGGCAATGAACGGATCACTTCGCACTTGCTGTCGAACGGAACTATTCAACCGGACAGGCTGCTGCATATTCGGAAGAAGACGGAAGATCAGCTTCTTCAGGCAAAGCTGGCACGGTCGGTTCCCCTGTACCTGTTCCGCTGCAGGGAGCAGTTTATTCAAGACGCCGTTCGGAAGGCGGTTACGTACGGCTCGGACCAGCTGCAAACGATCACGGACCGTGTAGATCGGGTGGTTACCCACCGCATTTGGGGAATTCCGGTATTTTTGCTGCTTATGTATCTGATTTTTATGCTTACCTTTGATTGGCTCGGTTTTCCGTTATCGGACCGGTTGGATCTTTTGATAAGCGGTCCTTTAACGGATTTGCTGGCATCCGGCTTAGAGGCTGTTGGAGCGTCCTCTTTTATAAAAGCGTTAATTCTGGATGGGATCGTGGCCGGGGTGGGCGGCGTTCTTGTCTTCGTACCGCAAATATTTATCTTGTTTATGTTTATTTCGCTCCTTGAGGATTCCGGTTACATGGCGCGCGTAGCCATGGTTATGGACCGAGTGATGGAGGGAATCGGGATTAACGGAAAGGCCTTTATCCCTCTCATGATTGGCTTTGGCTGCAATGTGCCGGGGGTTATGGCCGCAAGAACTATCGAACAGCCGAAGGAACGGCTGATGACGATCTTATTGACGCCGTTTATGTCTTGTTCGGCAAGGCTTCCGGTGTACGCTCTCTTCGCAGGTGCATTTTTTGCAGCAAACCAGGCGTTTGTTGTCCTTTCCCTCTATGTGCTTGGGATCGTTGTGGCGCTGGCCTATGCCAAATTTCTATCGACTACTGCGTTTCGCGGGGAAGAATCGGTGTTTATTATCGATCTCCCGCCGTATCGTCTTCCGCAGGCGCGTACATTATGGCGCTCCACATGGGAGAAAGGAAAGGGATTTATCCGTAAAGCGGGTACGTATATATTTGGAGGCTCGGTGCTCATTTGGCTGTTGTCTTACACGGGACCCGGAGGATTGCAGGTAGAGATGAACGAGAGCTTTCTAGCATTAATCGGTGGAGTCCTTGCGCCGCTCTTGACGCCTCTCGGTTTTGGAACTTGGCAGGCCGCTGCTTCCCTGCTAACCGGATTTCTTGCGAAAGAAGTGGTGGTCGCTTCGATGAGTATCATTTATTTTGTACCGGAAGCAGAGCTTCAGGGGATGCTGGCGGAACAGTTTACCCCACTGGCAGCGTATGGATTTATGGCTTTTGTCCTCTTATATGTGCCGTGCTTAGCCACAGTAGCGGTGATTAAGAAAGAAACCTATTCGACCAAATGGATGCTGCTGTCCATCGGAAGTGGGCTGTTGATCGCATATTTGTTTGTGCTGCTGCTACATCAAACGGGAAGATGGCTGGGTCTGTCCTAACGAATGGAGGGGTAAAAGTGATTGTCAACGTGTTGATCGGAGCCCTAATTTTTGGTTATTCCGGATGGTCGCTGGTCCGCTTCATTAGACGAAGCCGGAAGGGGGGATGTGCAGGGTGTGTACAAGAGCAGTCTTGTCCAGCCTCTTGCAGTACGGTGGCAGCCGGGCGCAACCGTCAGGCTGTTAACGATTAAATGGCGCTGATTGATTCGAAATCCAATTGGAAAAGGGGTGCCCTTGCGGGCACCCCTTTATTGTTTCCGCGTGCAATTATTGCGGGTTGGTGGTCAAAATGCCGGCGGTTTTCATGACCACACGAGGTGGCAGCATTAGGGCAGAGACGATAAGCTGCGCCACATCCTCCGGCTGCATCATGCGGTCTTCCTCACCGATCGGAAGTCCGGCCTTGGCGGCCAGCTCGGTGTTTACGGTGCTTGGGGTCAGGGCCGTAACACGGATATTGGATTTACGAACCTCATGGAACAGTGCTTCGGTCAGCCCCATGACAGCGAACTTAGACGCGCAGTAAGCAGAACCGGTCGCGAAGCCTCTTTCTCCGGCAGTAGAGGCTACATTAATAATGTCGCCTTGCTTGCGCTCCAGCATGGCTGGCAGAACCGCTCTTGTAACATAGTAAGTCCCCATCAGGTTTACTTGAATAATACGCTCCCACTCGGCCGGGTCCATATCCAGGACGGTTCCAAACGTGGCGATCCCTGCATTGTTGATCAGGATGTCTACGACTCCGAGCTGTTCAATCAATTGAGCGCTGGCCGGTTTCACTTCCTCTGGCTTGGAAACATCGGCAGCCGCGTAAAACACATCGACACCATAATTTTGCTTCAGCTCGTGCTGCAGAGCCTCTAAATCGGAGGCGCTCCGGGCTAGCAAGCCAAGCCGAACACCTTGCTTCGCTAAGGCTTGGGCGGCAGCCTTGCCGATTCCTTTTCCCGCACCGGTAATGATTGCTGTTTTGTTGGTAAATTGCATGGTCTCCACTCCTAGCGATATTAATGATAATCTTCTGTCTGCCTGTACCAGTCGATTTAAGATTACCCTTATAAGGGAACGAATACAACCTTTCGGCGGCTCTATTCTCGCTGAGATGGAAAGGCAGTGATAGCATTTATTGCCGGAGTGGGCCGGGGGAAGAGGCGGAATTCTCCGCCTTATTTCAGGTCGGGCTTATGAAGCTTGGTATATCGCAGGTCAACATGCAGTTTGCCGTTCGGTCCAAGCTCGGCCAAAAAGACATCCTTAATTTGAGTGGCCCCGGATTTACGGATCTCATTTTCCAACCATTCGGTATTCAACCCTTTATACTGTAGATTGGTGATCTGCACCTCTCCATCGATGATGAGTGGGAGGCCGATCCCGCCATCGTGGGTTTGCAATTGTAAATCTTTTGGAGTGACCGGCCGATCCTGCGCTGTCGGAATAACGGAAACGGTTCCGTTAGGCTCGACAATGGCGTACTCCACCTGGGACACATTGAAAATTCCTTTTTCCCGCAGCAGCGAAAGAAAAAAAGGGAGATTCATTTGCGCATGTTTTAGCGCTTTCCTGTCAATTTGTCCGTTCATAATGACTATGCTCGGCTTTGAGTCTAAATTGTATAAAAACTTTTTTAAAGAAAGCCAGCCGATAAGCACGGTACAAATCCCCAGAATCTAAACCCCGGAAGCCGCCTTGAACGCAACCTTAACCACGAGAGGCTCGGCAGCGACAGTAGTTAACAGCATCATTCCGGACAACTCGTAGGCTGTCATTTGGGCAATCGTCTTTTTCCCAAGTAGACGGATGCCTGCCCAAGTAATGACGAGCATGATGATGCAGCGCAGCATATAAACAGCGATCTCGGTCATGGAATCGTCCTCCTTATGGTTGTGGAATGAGCCTCATCATATTATTCCAGTTATAGAGGGCTTGGTTTGCGGCCTTCAGCACCTCGCTCTTATCTTTTTGCTGAACGGCTGTATCCATATCCTCCAGCTTTTCTTCAAACGAAGTGAAGTCCTCTGTCGCATAATTGAGCATCATGAGATATTGGAATGTTCCCCAGAAGGTCTTCAGTTGTTGAACTTTTTGGTCTGCTTCCTCCCACTGCTCCGACTTCACCGCTTCTTTTACGGACGTTAGGGTTTGCCCTGGCTGAACTTCCGAATTGAGAATGAGATTAATCGTTGAAAAATAGACGACAAAGAAAAGAAATACGGCTGAAACTAAAAACAGGGTAACGTATTTGTTTTTCATAGGCCCCCTCCAGAGAATGGGATTTGCTAGGTAGTGTTGCCATGTAAATGAGGTTCTACGTTGGAAAAAGAAGGGGTAAGGTGTGGCGCGCCTACGCAAATATTAGGTAGGACCAGTTATGTATAGCCTTTTCCAATAATAAACAGCTAACAAAAAGGAAGTGCTATTCCGATAAAAGGGTTTTAGAAGCTTACTATAAACAACATGGAGTGTGGATCATGAGGGTTCAGCTTAGATCGATTGCGATGATGGGGCTAGCGCTTCTTCTAACTGTCGTTTTGCTGGGAGGCTGTGCGCAGCCGAACGCCGAACCGGTTAAAAAACAAATGAAAATCGGAATCATGCTCTCGGATGTCGGCCTTGGCGATCAATCGTTTAGTGATGCGGCTTTTCGCGGATTGTTGAAAGCGAGAGATGAGGAAGGAATCGTGTTTGAATACCGCGAGCTCGCTCAAACCAAAACGTATGATGCCGGCTTTGAGGAGCTGATTCAAGCCAATAGCGATTTAATTGTCGGCCTAGGCTTTATGGTGAAGGAAAGCTTAGAGAAGATCGCAAAGCTTTATCCAGAAAAGCAGTTTTTAATCATTGATGAAATCTCGGAGCTGCCGAATGTGGCGTCGATTACTTTTAAAGAAGAAGAAGGCAGCTTCCTTGCTGGGGCGGCGGCAGCGCTGGTAACCAAGACGAACCGGATCGGGTTTATCGGGGGAGTGGATGTGCCGTTGATTCATAAGTTTCAAAAAGGCTTTGAGCAAGGGGTTCTGGCGGTCAATCCCAAGATTAAGCTGACGGTCACGTATGCAGGCGACTTTGGAAAAGCGGATCTTGGGGCAAAGATTGCGTCGGATATGATCACGAAAAATAAGGTGGACGTCATTTATGCGGCGGCTGGTTTTACCGGCGTCGGTGCGCTTCAAGAATCGGCGGAGCGGGGCACGCTTGCGGTTGGGGTGGATACGGATCAATTTTTCATCGCGGAAAAGGCCGTATTTACATCGATGCTGAAAAATGTGGATGTTGCCATTCATTCTGCAGTGAAAGATTTTGTGTCCAATCAAGGACAGTTTGGGAAGAAGCAGATGGTATTTGGGTTGAAGGACAACGGTGTCGGTCTTGCACCGATTCGAGTGATTACCTTGGAGCCTGAAAAGCAACAGGTGCTGGATGATGTTATGCAGAAGCTTGCGTCAGGAAGTATTACGATCACAACCCCATAACAACACGTACGGAGGATTCTGCGATGAAGATGAAACTTCAAGGCAAACTGGTGCGCAACGCGTTAATTTCACTGCTCGCCTCGCTCGCTTTGGTTGCCTATATTATTTCCCAACTGCTTAGTATGAATGCCCAGAATAAAGAATTGGTTCCCGCTATGCTGAATATCCAAGAGCTCAAGGGGAATCTGATTCAAACCAGCCAGGCGCTGAACAATTATTCGTTTTCCATGAGTGAGGGTAATAAAGCAGAAGTACTGAATTACTTGGGACAATCGGAGAAGACAATCCAGCTCCTTGCTGAGGGCCTATTGCAAACCGAACAGGAGAAGGCACTGCTCTCGGCGATTTTGGACAAATTTACCGAACTGCGTACCGTAGCGGCTAAGGCGCTGGAGGAGAAAAACAGCCCGGAGACGAAACGGCAGGCAATTCGTACGCTAGGAATTCAAAACGATATCTACAACCTCGATGTGCTGACAAAAGCGCGGTACGAAGAGTATACGCGGCACTTGGCGGAAAGCATCCGCTTGACTTGGCAGCTTGCGCTTGCCGGAGCGGTGCTGCTGTGTGTCGCAGTCGGAGCCTTTAATATGCTTTCTGCGCGGCAGCTGGTTCGACGCATTCGAAGATTGAATGAGGCCGCACAGCGGATTGCGCAGGGGGATTTATCCGTCCAACTGGCTGCGGCTAAGGGGCATGACGAGCTGGATGAGCTGAATGGCGCGTTCCGTATGATGATTTCCAATGTCCGAGAGATGGTGCTTTCGGTGGATCAGGCCGGTACGAAGGTGGATTCGATGGCGAAGGACATCGATGAGCAGAACGATACGATGAACGAGATCGTTGACCAGGTGGCCACGGCGATTGAGGAGCTGGCGATCGGAAGCCAGCGTATTGCAGAGGATATTACGATGACGGTAGAGCTTGTGGATGATATGGAGCGCAGATTTGTGACCAACCTGGAGCAAACGGCGCAGTCGGTTACGCACAGCACCGAAGCGGTTCGGGCCATTGCCCGCGGCGGGGAAACGATGAAGGAGCAGCTACGGGTCGTAACGAGCAATCGCAATGCGATGGCTGTCGTGGAGCAAACGGTGCAGGAGCTTGAAGCCAACGCATCGGAAATTACCAAAATGACTGGATATGTCGCGGAAATTGCCAAGCAAACGACAATGCTCTCCTTAAACGCATCGATCGAAGCGGCTCGGGCGGGCGAGGCCGGCAAGGGCTTCGCAGTTGTTGCGGGCGAAGTGAAGAAGCTGGCTGATCAGTCGGTGTTGGCGGTAAGGCAAATTTTTGCGGCGGTGGAGGGAATTAGCACCGCCATGAATAAGGTTCGGCGCTCGGTGACGGACAGCATGCTGCTGTTCCGCGAGCAGGAGACGGCAGCCGCTTCGACGGAAGAGGCGTTTACGGAGATTAGCGATCAGGTACAGCGGATCGCGGAGCATTTGGATGCGCTCGCGGCGGATATGGGCGATTCGCAGGCAATCTGTGCGCAGGTGCAGCAGGCGATGACGAGCATTAGCGCGATAACCGAGCAGTCAGCCGCAGGCAGCGAGGAAATCACGGCGTCGACCGTCACCCAGAAGCATTCCTTTGGCGAGGCCGCGGATAAGGTGAAGTCGCTTCGCCGCATTGCCGATGAGATGCAGGAACAGCTGAAGCGGTTCACGCTGTAAGATTTTAAGGTGATAGTAGGATAATAGGAAGAAAGAAGCCTTCAATTGCACGCGGCAGACCGTGTGCGGTTGGGGCTTTTTACTTATTTCTATTGAAAAGTTGTAAACCTCATGATACTTTGGTAGGAACAACCAAGTGGATGGTGACCTATGAAAAAATTCGCATTCGGACTCATTTTAGGAGCCGGCTTAGCCTTCACAGCCTCGGCTCATGCTGAAACGATTGAAACGGCGGTTGGCAAAGTAATTGAAGGGACATTTTCGGTGAAAGTCGACGGAAGACCGCTGCAGCAGCAAGCCATAGTTGTAGAGGGAACCAGCTACTTGCCGGTGCGTGAGTTTGCAGATGTGACCGGGTATGAGGTTACATTTAACCCGGAAGAACAGGGGATTAAACTGTATAGGATCTTGCCGAAAATGGATATAAGCTTTATTGAAACACATGCCTACAATTTGGCAGCAGAGATTAAAATGCTGAGGTATGTTCACTATTATTTACCGGACGGGGCCAAGAAGGAAGAGTACGCTAAACGGATAGAGGCCAAGAAGGCCGAAAGAGATGCGGTTTTGGCGGGATTAAAGGCCCATGGAGCCGAACTGAAGGCCGAACGTGAAAAGCAGGAGGCGAAGCTCGATGCATTAAAGGAAGAGATCGAAGCCAAGTTAGAGGAGTATCGGGGGCTTACTCTCGAATAATAACAGAGCCATCATCGTCAGTTCACCGGAGAAAAGCCCAAATTTTAATAAGAAAGCAGCCTTTGCCTGAAAATCACCATTATCGGGCTTAGGCTGTTTATTTTTTGTTAACGAACGTTATAAAGGTAGTCTCCCTGAAATCAGGTATAATGAACAAAAACGGCTCGGGTGAGGATTCCTATGAGAATCGGACAATTTAGTGAAACAAACGGGATCAGCATCGATACGGTTCGGCATTATATGGACCTCGGTCTGATCGTCCCTGAAAAAAGCGGAGGACAGTATCGCTTTGATGAGCGCTGCCAGCAAGACCTTGAGCTGGTTTTGGAGCTGAAAGAAATGGGCTTCACGCTTCAAGAAATGAAGCGGATTTTTGTGATTAAGCATCTCGCCACCTTAACCGGGTACGAGAAGCATGCAGCGTACCAGTCCTTATTCCGCGATAAGTATCAAGCGATGGAAGAGCAGATCAAGCAGCTGGAGCAGGCGAAGCAAAAGCTGAAAGAGAAGCTCGATGCAGCCGCGGCAGACGGGGAAGGTCCGGTCTCAATCGGGGTGCCGCTGGCTCTATTGGAGCGGCTGCGGTGCTTCCGCTGCAAGCAGCGCTTAACGCTGCAGGACGGAATCATTCAGCGCAATCAAATTATGGAGGGGATGCTCCTCTGTTCATGCGGGGAGCAGTATCCGATTGAAGCGGGGATCTTGTGCGCAGGAGATTGCAGCCAACAACGCGATGCCCCGGTCGAAATCCCGCATCAGCATCATATTTTTGATTATATCGAGGCCACGGATCCCTACTATTTAGAGAATGTCTACCAAGGCACGGAATGGGCGAAACGAAAGCTGAACCAAGTTCCGCTTCGACATAAGCTGCTATTGGATCTCGGCTCTGGAGTGGGCTTTTTTCTGCGGGCGGTCTATTCGGAGCTGCCGGATGATTGCATGTATATCGCAGTCGATCACCATATGAAATGGAATCGATTTTTGAAGCAATCGCTCGAACGCACGGGTATTCAGAAAAATGTAGTTTTCATTTGCGCCGATTTTTTGCAGCTTCCGCTCGTGGACGAATGTGCGGACGTGGTCATCGATGCGACGGGCTCGAGCAACTATGGCTTCGAGCATGAGCAGTTTTTGCTTGGGTGCATCGATCCGCTGGTGAAGCGGGATGCGCACTTGCTTGGCTCCTATATTGCCTTCCATCATTTTAGTACGGACAGTAAGATTGAGCCGCGGCTGCGCCATAATTTCATCAAGCAGCGAATACAAGAGAATTTGCAAGGACTCCGTTACATTTCGCTTGATGAAAGAACATCGCCGAACATGGATCAGGGCGGTGTGTACGAGGATTTTTTTGTGCAGGGAGAAGAGGTTTATACCTACTCTTATTTTGGAAAAAGGTCGGGTTAACCCCGCCTTTTTTTATTTTCCCCTTATAAAAAGCCTCATTCTCCATCTTGTCGTTGGGTGTACACAACCCGCTATACTGTGGTTCATTCAGATGAAACGGAGTGGTCGAGATGGAGGCAGTACGACATGAGCCGGGGCTTATTCATGGCGGGGAGAGGAAAACTGACAGCTTGGAAAAACGCAATATCGTTTTGTATTCTGCGGGCAAGACGATTTCCGTGCTTGGCACGGCGATGTTTCAATTTGCGCTTGGATTGTATGTGCTGCAGCTGACCGGCTCAGCGATGAGCTTCGCAGTGACTTTAGTGCTGGGCATCGTTCCCTATATTATTTTGCATCCGGTGGCCGGGGTGCTGGCCGATCGGGGCAGCAAAAAAATGATTGTCGTCACGATGGATTTTGTAAGCGGCGGGCTGCTTCTTGCCATGTACTTTGTATCGATTGCATATGGCTTGCACCTGCTGCTGATCTATTCGGTGACGCTGTTGCTTACGGTGTGCAGTGCGTTTTTTGGAGTGGCCTTAGAGGCGGCGAAGCCGAATATGGTTTCGGATGCGCGTCTGATGCGATTAAATTCGATCAGTAAAGTGATTGACTCGATTTCCTCCATCGCGGGACCGATGATTGGCGGGTTGGTGTTTGCACTCTGGGATATTCGGGCGTTCATTCTGTTTAATGGGGTTTCCTTTCTCTTTTCCGGGTTGATGATGTTGTTTATTCGGTTTCGGCTGTTTTGCGAGGATAGGCCGAAAGAAGACGCTGCAGGTGAATCGATCCGCTTTATGCGCGAAATCAAGGCCGGTTTTCGCTATGTATTCACCCAAAACCAGCTCCTGCAGCTATTTGTCGTGTTGATCTCGATCAATTTCTTCTTGGGCTTTGCCATTACGGTGCCGCTGCCTTATATCATTACGACGGTTCTTCGGCTGGAAGCGGTGGAATTCGGCATCATACAGGGGGCTTTTCCGGTGGGGATGATCGTGGGTGCTTTAGTTGTCCAAAGAATCATTCAATCGCTTCCTTATGGAGTACTGCTACGCCGGTTATGCTGGGGATTGTCGGTTGTGATGATTTTCTTGGGCCTCCCGGTGCTGCTGCAGAGCTTGGGGGCGTTCACGGATGCTTCTGTGTTTTCTATGCTGTGCACGGGCTTTTATGTCGTCTTGATGGCTGGTGCGGGAGTGATCATCTCTCTCATTGATATCCCGCTCTTTTATTATATGCAAAAAGAAATCCCCGACGAATATCGGGGGAGAGTGCTCAGTATCTCCTTAAGCACGGGGAAAATCATGCTGCCTGTCGCGATGCTTGCATCCGGTTTTCTGCTGCCGCTGCTTCCTTCCTATGTGCTGACTGCGGCGGGAGGCGCACTCTTTTTGCTTGCAACGCTCCGAACGTCGCGTAACTTCGACCTCCCGTTAGGAAAGTCAGCCGCGGCTTCTACGGAAGCTTAACTGTTATGAACGATCCAAGGAGCTGAACATTCGCGCCATTGTTCTAGAAATTGACAATTGATGGGCCGTTTTCTATGATTGATTCTATGAATCTAGGATAATGGAGGGCTATAATTGGACTTGGAATCGATACTGATTTTTATTAAATTCGCCTTTCTTGGACTGGTACAAGGATTTACGGAGCCGATTCCGATCTCGTCAAGCGGTCACCTTGTGATTGCCGAGCATGCATTCGGACTTCACATTGAAGGCCTTAGCTTTGCGGTTCTGGTGAATTTCTCTTCTTTGCTTGCCATCCTGCTCATCTATCGGCAAGATCTTATTCTTATCGTTCGTAACGCTTTGCGGTTTCTCACCAAGAAAGACCCTTCCGGTAAATCGGATTTTATGTTCGCTGTGTACTTAATCATCGGTACCGTTCCCGCCGCTATTATCGGTATTCTTTTTAACGATTTGATTTCTCAACAACTGAGTGGAATGAATACGATTGGAATCACACTGTTGATCACGGGGGTCGCGCTATGGCTCATCCGAAACTTGAAAGGGAAAAAGCAGGATAAAGACTTATCGTGGCGCGACGCTGTCATTGTAGGCTTCGCGCAAGCGGTCGCCCTGATACCCGGGATCAGCCGGTCCGGCGCTACAATTGTCGCTTCGATGGGGCTGGGAATGAAGCAAGAAACGGCGTTGCGATTTTCGTTTATGCTTTATATTCCTGTCAGTATCGGAGGGATGCTGCTGGAGGCCAAAAATCTGATTGGCGATCCCTTGCTTGAAACCTATGCACTGCCCTATGCAGCCGCATTCGTTTGCTCGCTCGTTGCTTCCTATTTCTCTTTAAAATGGTTTATGGGTATTATGGCGCGCGGCAACCTAAAGTGGTTTTCCTTCTACTGCTTTTTTGCTGGAGCAGCGGTATTGATGTTTCTCTAGTTGGCGTAAAATAGAAAAGCTGTCCCCTAGTCATATGACTGGGAGACAGCTTTTTTATTTCAAAAACTACGATTCGGATCGATTCTGCTGCCCAGTACCGATTCGCGGTCATAATGCGGGTAATCCATGTAACGCTGGACCTCGCGTGCAGCCTCGGGGCCGGCAATGGACTCGACAAAGTAGAGTCCTAAATCCAACGAGGCGGCAATACCGCCGCCAGTGTACAGCTCTCCGTCCTGAACAACCCGCTGCCGCAGGACGGAGGCGCAATAGGGCTCGAGCTCCGCATAGGCCAGCGGATTCGTCGTGATCTGTTTGCCGGCTAGAAACCCGGCGGCTCCGTAAAGCAGCGCTCCGGTACAGACGGACGCTTTATAACGCACCGTCTCCGCGGTTTGCAGCCAGCGGATAAATTCCTCATCATGCACGAGCTTGCGAGTAGCTGCGCCGCCGGGCATAAACACAAGATCATACGCCGACAAATCCGGCTGAACCCTATCGATCCCGATGCGCATGCCGCGGTCATCAGTCACTTCCGGCGCCATGGCGCAGTAATCCCATGAAAGCTGCTCCATGTACCCAAGCCGCTTCAACCACGTCACCGCATTGTGGAAGCCGGAAAAATCGAGCGTCGTCATATCGTTAAAGAAAATAAATGCGATTTTCATCGATAAGCACTCCTTCCATCCTCGTCAACCTCAAAAATACTGTCTACCACAAGCGGCAGCTGATCACGCAGCGAGCTAGCCCCCATTACAGAGCGGGCATGGACCCCGCGCTCCCCAAACACCTCAACCATCAACTCGGAAAATCCGTCCAATACCAAGTGGGGCTCGGCAAAATGCGGCTCCGCGTTAACAAAGCCCTGCACCTTCACGACACGTCGGACGCGATCCAAACTGCCGAGTGATGCCTTGACGACGGCAAGCACCTCGAGGCCTGCGGCTCTTGCAAAAGCATAGCCATCGTCGGTGGTAAAGGCCGAGCCTAGTTTTCCTCGGGGAGATCCGGAAGGCCCTTTTCCAGATACGAATAACAGTCCGTTGGCCTGCACGGTATTAGCATAACGGGCGGCGGGAGGGCTCTGGGCGGGGAGCCGTAAGCCTAGCCGTAACAGCCGATCTTCAGCGGAATCTTTCATCTCATATCCTCCTTTTTCGTTCCATCTGGCGGTTGTTGGAAATCTATAGAAAGCTTATACTGATACTGACCTGTAAAAAAGAATCAGTTTGGAAAAATATAAGCAGGTCAGAGGTGCGCGGTTGTACGAATTTATCATGTCTGAAGAGGGCGAAGGCCCGTTATATAAGCAGCTGTATATACAGCTCAGATCGTTGATCGTGGATGGGAGTGCGAAGGACGGCAGTAAGCTCCCGTCCGTGCGTTCGCTCCAGCAGCAGCTGAAATTGAGCAAGACGACGGTGGAATCGGCGTATCAGCTGCTCGCAGCGGAAGGCTATATTTACAGCAAGCCGCGAGCCGGCTTTATTGTGGTTCGCCCGAAGTTCGTTTGGGCAGCGAAGCCAATGGGGAGCGCAGAGAGAGCGGCCCAAACCACTACAGCGTTCCAAGGCGGCATTGCCGCAGCATCGCATGTCATCCATCACGCATCCGCGCCAAAGCTCATTGATTTCAGCCTGCTGGACGTGGATGCAGAGACCTTCCCGGCGAAGGCGTGGCGCTCGGCGTTGGCCGAAGTGGTGAACCGGCATGGCGGCCGGCTGCATCAATATGGCGACCCGCGCGGGGAGCTTGAGCTGCGGCAAGCCATCGCGGATTATGTACGCACGGCAAGGGGAGTCCTTTGTTCACCGGAGCAAATTGTGATCGGCTCAGGGCTTTCCTACAGCTTGTATTTGCTCACCAAGCTTCTTGGAGCGGCCGGCCCAATCGCTTTCGAGCAAACCAGTATTGCGCAAGTAGCGCATAAATTTACCCAGCATGGATTTGAAATTGTCCCTTATCCGCTCTTTGAAGAGCCGATGGAAGGTCTGGGCTCTGACCCAGGGCTGCAGGGCGTTTATGTGACGCCGTCCCATCGCCCATCCGGTAAGCCTATCACGTATGCGATGAAGAAGGAGCTGCTGGGATGGGCGGCTTCTCAGGATGCGGTAATCATTGAGGATGATTACGACGGTGAATTCCGCCATCAGGGAAAGCCTCTTCCTTCCCTACAGGGGCTCGACGAAGACGGAGTCGTTGTATTTTTAGGCACCTTCTCCAAATCATTTACTCCGGCTCTAAGGCTAGGGTATATGATTCTTCCGGAGAAGCTCTTGCGCCGGTTGGACGGTATGGAGCATATCTTATCCAGCCCATCCCGGATGGATCAGCTGGCCATGAGCATTTTTATGGAGCGCGGGCTTTGGTTCCGCCATATGAAAAAAATCCGCAGCGTGTACCGGAAGAAACGCGTCTTTCTTACTGGGCTTCTGGAACGGGAGCTTGCTCCGCTGGTTACGGTGAAAGCGGAAGGGGCGGGGCTGCATCTAGAGCTGTTCGTACATGCAAGCGGGCGTGCCGGGCAATGGATTGAGGTTGCCGAAGCGGAAGGAGTTAAGGTGTATGGGCCGCAATACGAAGCTGCAGCGGGCGGGACGCAGGAGCATCGGCTGTTTTTAGGGTTTGGCGGGCTCACCGAGCGTGAGATGGAGGAGGGCGTCGCCCGTTTGAAAAGGGCATGGCGTAATTCGGCACCGGTTTAATAGAATAGAAGTACCAAGTGAAAAGGAGTGAATGCCCATGATCAGCACAACCGAATCGCTGCAAAAGTTAGAAGAACTCACCACGCATTATGTGGAGGAGCTTCACCAGTATGAACTGGAGGAGCTGCGGCGAAAGCCGGATGAAGAGCAGTGGTCGCTCGGTCAAATGATTCTGCATCTCACCAACACGGCGCTGCGCACCCAAATACCCAACATCAAAACATGCCTTGCGGCGGATCAGGGGGGAGCGGCAGCTGCGGGAGAGAAAACCGAAGCGGGTCAAATGTTGTTTGGCCAAGGAGGATTTCCGAATACCCGAATTCGGATTGAGGGCAATCCCGGCCATACGCCGCCGCAGCCGGAGAGCAAGGAGCAGCTCATTCAAGGGCTGCAGGAGGTTGCGAACGGCATGAAGGAGCTGCTGCCGCTGCTGGAAAAGGCTTCCCTCGCAAGTACGGTTTCTCATGGAAGGTTTGGGGCGCTGCAAGCGGTAGAGTGGTTCCTGCTGGTGGAAATGCATTACCGCCATCATTTGAAGCAAAAAGATCGCATCAAAGCGTTTCTGGCAGGCAGCGTGTAATCTTCCGTGTACATAGAAGCTCAACGGGCCC
This sequence comes from Paenibacillus turpanensis, assembly GCF_011421635.1. Lineage (GTDB taxonomy): Bacteria > Bacillota > Bacilli > Paenibacillales > YIM-B00363 > Paenibacillus_AK > Paenibacillus_AK turpanensis. The sequence continues at coordinate 166,545 of NZ_WTLI01000004.1, read as the reverse complement.
TCATAAATTACATCGTCTTCCGGAATAAGTTTCCACCTGTTTCCTCAAACTAGGAGGGCAGCGACCTAAGCAGTAAAGGCGCTGTAACCGAAGATGTTGCAGGAGATGCGGGTATGGAAACGAACCGAAAAGAACAATGGATCACCTTTATGACGACATTAACCAAATGGCTGTTTTGGGGAACGCTGATCGGACTCGCTGTGGGAACAACGTCAGCCGGGCTTATTTTTACGAACGATGCTTTGACGAATACAAGGGAAGCGAACGGCTGGCTGATTTTCCTTTTGCCGATAGGCGGAGCGGTTATCGGGTTCCTTTACCGTTATTTTGGGGATGGCTCCAGAGCGGGCAACGATCTTATTCTTGAATATATCCATGACGGGAAAAATAGGGTTCCTTTACGTATGGGGCCGATTGTCTTTCTAAGCACCTTTATTACGAATGGATTAGGAGGATCGACCGGCAGGGAAGGCGCGGCCATTCAGATGGCAGGCAGCATTTCCGAGGCGGTGTACCGGCTGTTTCGGGTGGCGGAGGCTGACCGGAGAATCCTGCTGATCGCCGGAATTAGCGGCGGCTTCGGCTCCGCCTTCGGTACGCCGATTGCCGGGGTGGTCTTCGGCATGGAGGTCGTCGCTCTCGGCCGGCTACGCTTTGATGCGGTGGTTCCCTGCTTTATGGCCAGCCTTGTCGGCCACTTGACGGCGACGCTTTGGGGAGTCCAGCACGAGCACCACGTGATTGAGCAGCTTCCCGATTATACCGTATGGACATTTACGATGATCGTGCTGCTGTCCATTGGCTTTGGTTTAATAAGCATCCTATACTGCCAAATCCGGCATGGGATTTATCACTTCAGCAAAACCTATATGCCGAACCTGATCGTGCGAGGGTTTGTCGGCGGACTTATCCTTATTGCGCTTGTTTATGTAGTGGGGTCACGGGACTATTTGGGGCGGGGGCTGCCGATGGTGGACCAGGCCTTTGAGGGCACAGTTCCGGCCTTCGCCTTTTTCGCCAAAATTGTGTTTACTGCGGTGACGATGGGCACCGGCTTTCGCGGCGGGGAGGCGATTCCGCTTTTCTTTGTCGGGTCTACGCTGGGAAATGCACTGGCGCCTTTGGCGGGCTTTCCGGTCAGCTTCTTGGCCGCAGTCGGTTTAATCGCGGTCTTTTGCGGGGCATCCCAGGCTCCGCTTGCCTGCTTTCTCCTAAGCATCGAGCTATTTGAGGGGAAGGGAACCCTCTTTTTCTTCATCGCCTGTATCGTCAGCTACTTATGCTCCGGGCACCACGGGATTTATCCCACGCAGAAGATGTACGAGCCGAAGAGCCGGCTGCTCGACCTCCCGGCAGGCCGAACCATTTCCGCCATCGAAAAACAAAAGAAGAAACTGTCCTAGCGGAAAGCCTACCCGTTCGGTTTGCCGTCTTCCTTTAAGCTCTTTAGCAGCTTCTCCAGCTCTCCGATGGTGACAGGCTGGGCGTGTCTCATCAGCTCGTAGCCGATTCGGCCGTTCACCTCGATGGTCACCTTTTTTAGGTCGGAAATCTGGAAAGACCCTTTTTCCCGAAGCCTCATTTCCAGCTGGTGCTGCGTCATTCGGATTTTGCGCAACTGCTTCTCATCGACGACCCCATTTTCCACGACGGTAACGGCTTTCCCGGAAATGAATCGTTCAAACCATCGAAGCTTCACTTCCAAGTATTCAACGAGCATCAGTATTAGCAAAAATAACCCGACCGTGGCGGCGGACCGCCACACCGCTTTGTCGACAATGCCTTGGGCAAGCAGGTTTCCGATCGAAATCATAATGACTGTGGTGGCCGCCGTCATTTGGGCAATCGAGCGGCGTCCGGAGAAACGCAGCATCAAGATCCCGAAGATAACGATAAAAGCGCTTTTCCATACGATGTGCCAAGATAAATCCATGATCTCCCTCCTAGCTAGCGTTATTGTCCCAATTGTTAGAAGCCGTTATTCCGATGAAAAAGGTGAAGATTGACTGTAAAAGCATGAACGAAGACTTGACAAAGCGGAGTGAGCCCGATAATATAGATAAAAATTAATCGCACCGAATGATTAGTAGAAGAATCGATAAGGAATGCCTGCTTTAGCGCACGGAAACAGTTCAACTGGGTTCGGGTGAAAAGGCGCAGCGAGCCGATCGATGATGTTTACGGTAAATCGGTATGTTCTTTTTGGTTACACTACCAGAAGGGATATGCCGATTTTTTGCATGCTAAAGGGGATGGACGCGATGGATCGGTCACTGTCAAAAGGGGAAATGGAAAACCTGCTAAGCCGCGCTTTAACGCAATGGGAGAAGGAATATTTAGGGCGGGGCTCGGTGCTGGTAAAGTCCGATATTTTGCGGAATATGGTCATTGTACTGCTTAAGGGCATTCTGACTCCTGCGGAAAAGGAGCTTGCGAAAACCAAGGAAGGTCTTCTATCGATCAAAAAGATACGAGCCGACTTGGTGGAGTCCGGGCGGGAGCAGCTGGGTGAACTGATCGAGGACATCACCGGCGAGAAGGTTGTCAACTTCTACACCGATATCAGCACTCATACAGGCGAGAGGATTATGGTATTTGTTTTAGAGGACTCCTTGGAAAAAAGGTGGTCCTAAGGTTGAACTGGACGCTTTTCAAAAACCGCAGAGGTCGTTGAAAAGATACCGGGAGCATTCAGGCGAGTGGGCTTGATGATTTCCGGTTTTTTTTGTGCGCAAAAAAGATATAAAGGGGATGGAATGAGATGTTGGAGATCATGCTGCAAAATTTGATCACACCGGTTGTACTGTTTTTCGCCTTGGGGGTCATCGCCTCCTTTGTAAAGTCCGACCTGAAATTTCCGGCGGGCTTAAGTGAGGCGCTGAGCATTTATTTACTGATCGCGATTGGTTTGAAGGGAGGCATCGAGCTGTCCGAATATCCGCTGCAGGCCATGGCCAAGCCGATTGCTGCAGCGCTGCTACTGGGTACGCTGATCCCGGTGCTGGTGCTGACCCTTTTCCGCTGGATCGGCTTGGACTTAAAAAATGCCGTCGGGCTGGCGGCGAGCTATGGCTCGGTCAGTATCGTCACTTACGGCGCGGCGGTGTCCTTCTTGGGGCATACGCAGACGGAGTACGAAGGTTATATGAGCGCGATGGTCGCTCTGATGGAAAGCCCGGCGATTCTCGTATCGCTGTTTCTGCTTAAAGCCATCGAACAGAAGAAGTCGCTTCCACAATCGTACTCGCGCAGCTTCGGTATTGTCGGCACCCGTTCTTTATCAGGGTGGGTAGATCCGGAGGTCCTGAAAGAAAGCTTGTTCGGCAAAAGCATTCTGCTGCTGATGGGCAGTCTGCTGGTTGGCTGGATGGTCGGTCATGATGCGCTGCCTACGATTAAGCCGCTGTTTATCGATCTTTACGGCAGTATTCTAATCTTGTTCCTGCTGAACATGGGGCTGATCGCAGGCGAGCGTCTTGGCGCAATTCGCGAGCATGGCGTGAAGCTGATCCTTGCCGGCATCCTGCTGCCGGTTCTGCTGGGTACGCTGGGCGTGCTTGCAGGCTATGCTGCAGGACTATCGCTGGGCGGAATGACGTTAATGGGCGTGCTGGCCGGCAGCGCCTCTTATATCGCGGCTCCGGCAGCGCTGCGCGCTTCCGTGCCCGATGCGAATCCGTCGATTTACTTGGGATTATCGCTCGGCGTGACGTTTCCTTTTAATCTGACCCTGGGCTTGCCGTTCTTTTACTTGGTAGCGCAGTGGTTGGTATAGCATGAACGTTTGAAGAAAACCTAAATTTGACAGTAAGAATCATTCTCACTTATAGTAAGAGCATAAATCACCGCCTATTTTATGGGTGTGATGAATCGGAAGCTGCTCGAATCATGGGAGGAATGGTCAATATGTTAATTCAAACGAGAACGATTGTCGTGCAAGCCGGAAATGCCGATCAGGTCGTAGAACGGTTTACACAGCCGGGACCGATGGATGAAATGGAAGGCCTCGTGGATAAGACGGTCATGGTAAACCGCAGAAAGCAGGATGACCATGAAGAGGTTGTCGTTATGATCCGCTGGGAGTCCATTGACGCATGGAAGAACTGGGAGAAGAGCGACGCCCATATTCAAGGGCATCGTGACAGCAAAGGCAAAACGCCGCCGGAGTTCGTGGTCAGCACGACGGTGAATATGTACGAAGTGAAGGCCGTTAAGCCAGGTCTTGCTAGCTCGAAATAGGATCGTAAAGAGTACTCCAGCCAAGGAGTGCTCTTTTTTTATTCTCCTTTCCAATGGATGCGCGCCTGCTTCAGGCTATTGGAATGATACGTGATTACCAATTGTTATACCGAATTGTTATACCGAAAAATGTCCAAAACGGCGCTGGATGGCGTCCATGGGAGTTCACAGGCGAATGGTATATAATCCTTTCCAATGAGAATTGTTTTCAATAATCGAGGGGGAAAGACAGAATGGAATTTCGTAAGAATCGTGTTCGTAGATGGATGAGATCGGGGATAGCGGCAGCGTTGGTAGGTATGCTGCTGGTGCTTTCCGCCTGTGGGCAAAGTCAAGAATCTGCTGCGCAGACAGCGGAGGCGTCAACCCCTTCGACGGGTGCCGCGGCTCCTGCGAGTGAAAAGCCGGCGGCAGTGGAGCGGAAGGTTACGGATGAGCTCGGCAATGAAGTGGTCATTCCCGCTGAGCCGAAGCGTGTATTCGCCCCGTATCTGGAGGACTCGCTGCTGAAGCTTGGGGTGACCCCGATTGCACAATGGGCCAATGGCAGCCAAGGTCATGCGTACCTGCAGGATCAGCTGAAGGATGTGCCGAAGCTTGACTTCTCGGCAGGGCAGCCATCACCGGAAGTTGTCATGGCGCAAAATCCGGATTTCATTATATTGCATACTGCAACCTATGCCGCAAACGGGGCGTATGAGAAATATGCAAAGATTGCTCCGACCTATGTGTTTAAGAATGCTTCCGGGAACGTAGAGCAATCCTTGACCGTGATCGGCGAGCTGCTGGGCAAGACCGCGGAGGCCGATAAGGCACTGACCGATTTCCAGCAAAAGGTCAAGGTAGCGAAGGAAAAGCTGGACAAGGCCGTACCGGGTAAAAAGGCGGCAATTCTGCGTTTTGCTGCTAAAGGTGTGAGTCTGATGGGCGGCAATTATTTAAGCGGGTATGTGCTGCATGAGTACTTGGGAGTCGGCAAATCGAAGCTCGTGGAAAAGGAAAACAGCGCAAACATTTCGATCGAGGTTCTTCCCGAGATTGGGGCCGATTATATTTTCACATTGAATGCTTATGGACAGGGAGACGCCCGCATTAAGGAAATGACGGAGAGCGCGGTGTGGAAAGGCATTCCTGCTGTAAAAGAAGGACGTGTCATTCAGGTGGACGAAGCGTACTGGCTGGGAAGCGGATTCATTGCTTATGAAAAAATTATCGATGATATCGTCAAGTTTATGGCTCCCTAAGGAGGACTTCTTTTATGACTATTCCGCAAGAGGCAAAAGCCGGACCGGGGCAACGGATTCGTAAAAAGGTGGAGATTTCCCGCAGCGAGCAGTGGGAAATGGTGTCACGGGCCGAGGGCCGTACTTATCAAATTTTTGTAGCCAAGCCGATGGCGCCGATGCCGCCGTCGGGGTACCCGGTGCTTTATTTGCTCGACGCCAACTCGGTGTTCGGTACGATGACGGAGGCGATTCGGCTGCAGTGCCGCAGGCCGGATAAAACCGGAGTCACCCCGGCGGTTATCGTAGGGATCGGTTATCCGACAGAGGAGCCGTTTTCGCCGAATCGTTTCTATGATTTTACACCGGCCCCATCGACGGAGTATACCCGGACGCCGGGCGGTGCGCCGCTGCCGGAGCAGGGCGGAGCGGCTGCGTTTCTGCAGTTTATCGAGGAGGAGCTGAAGCCGGAAATCGAGCGGGAGTTTACGATCGATAAGAACAGGCAATCGATCTTCGGCCATTCGCTTGGCGGGCTGTTCGTGCTGTACACGCTGTTTTCGAAGCCGGATGCGTTCCAAAGCTATATCGCGGGCAGCCCGTCGCTGCATTGGAATAAGCAGCTGATGCTGGATGCGGAGCGGGAGTTTACGGCTCGCTTGGGGCAGGGAGCGGCACATCAGAAGGTGCTGATCGCCATGGGTGGACTTGAGGCCAGTCATGTATCAGGCAATTATATGCTTGCCAAGGAGCTTTCGGAACGGTTAGCCTGCTGCCCGAATGAAGGGCTTAAAGCGGAGTTTATCGATTTTGCAGGGGAAGGGCATGTATCGGTGCTTCCCCTCCTTATAAACCGGACGCTGCGTTTTTCGTTTGCTCCGGAGAGCGAGCAGCAGAGCTGAGTCTCCTACGATTTAATATAGAGGTCGAATAGATCGATTCACTTGGAGATTCGGAGTCCGCTCCCCCCACATGCGGTGCAATCCATTTTCGCGATGAAGCAATGGTTTACACCAGAAATGATTTTATGGAAGATTTTGTATCCACATTCGGGTAAAATAGTTGTATCAGGGTTGTAGACCGATGTGGAGGGGATTGGGTTGGAGCAAAATTTGGAGCAAATGAAGGAAGCGGTTTTCGTCACAAGGGATGGCTTTCAAGCGGTAGGGCTGCGATGGGATGGAACGTTTGCCGGAGCGGCTGCAGGCGAAATTCGTACGCTTCATTCGGAGTTAAAGCGGAGGCTGCATGAAATTCCCGGCGTCCGTCAGCCTGGGGAGCTGCTGGCGCTCTCTTACCATGTGAAAGAGAACAGCGACGGCTTCACCCATTACGCGGTCGTTGAAGTGACCGGGGAGGCAGAGGCTGTCATTCCAGAAGGAATGGTGTCCGTTACGGTACCTACAATGACCTATGCCAAGTGCGAGCATCGGAAGGGGCAGAGCATCGAACAGTCGTACCGGAGCCTGTATACGTGGATCCATGAGCAGGGTTATAAGGAATGCCTGGAAGATCTGACCCACTTTGAAATCTGTGCAATGGAGCATGATTCGTTTGATTCCGACCCGGAGTTTACGATCATGATTCCGGTGGAACGCGAAAGCTAAGGAAGGCTTTGGTCCGTGAGCCGGACGAATTTCAGGTTGAACGTAAACGAACATGTATTGCGTATAAGTAGCAAAGAGCTCTTACCAACAACAAGGTAAGGGCTCTTTTTTTCATATGGGCTGAGGTGCCTGCCCTTGTGCTGGCATCTTAATTTTGGGACAATAGGTGCAGCGATTCAGCAACACATTCACGATGCAGGGACATGATAAGTAAATACTTCACGTTTTGAAATGAGGATGGAAATGAACAAACCTTCTATATATGGGCTGCCGCTGGAGCAGCTGACGGAATGGCTGGCTGAGCGCGGGCATAAAAAGGGCCGGGCCACACAGGTGTGGGATGCGCTGTACCGGAAGCGGGTCGGCTGCTTTGCCGAGATGGCGGATGTGAATGCCGAGTGCGTAGAGACTCTGACCGAGCATTTTGTACTGGAGACGATGACGGAGCATACGCGCCAGGAGTCCAAGGACGGGACGATGAAATTTTTGTTCCGGCTGTATGACGGTAATTTGATCGAAACGGTGCTGATGCGGCATAAGTTTGGCTTGTCGGTGTGCGTGACGACGCAGGTTGGCTGCAACATCGGCTGCAGCTTCTGTGCGAGCGGTTTGCTGGCAAAAAGCCGGGATTTATCTGCGGGCGAAATTGTCGAGCAGATTATGAAGGTGCAGCAGCATTTGGACCGGGTAGCACAAGGGGATAAGGTCAGTCATATCGTGGTGATGGGGATCGGCGAGCCTTTTGACAACTTTGAGAATTTGATTTCGTTCCTCGAGGTGGTCAAGGATCACAAGGGCCTTGCCATTGGGGGACGACACATTACGGTATCGACCAGCGGCTTGGCGGGCAAGATTTACGAATTTACCGACCGCAATCTGCAGGTGAATCTTGCTTTATCGCTGCATGCGCCTAACAATGAGCTGCGCACGCGGATTATGAAGATTAACCGAGGCATTCCAATCGAGAAGCTGATGGAAGCGCTCGATTACTACTGGTCGAAGACAAACCGCAGGGTGACGCTGGAGTATATTTTGCTCAAGGATGTCAATGACCATTTAGAACATGCGGAAGAGCTGGCTCAGCTGATCGGCGATCGGAAAGGCTTGGTCAATGTCAATTTGATTCCTTACAATCCGGTGGATGAACACAGTCAGTACCAGCGCAGCGAAAATGAATCGGTACGCGCGTTTTACGATGTGATGAAGAAAAACGGAATCAGCTGCAGTGTGCGTTTGGAGCATGGTACGGATATTGATGCCGCATGCGGACAGCTTCGCAGTAAGCAGATCCGCAAATCGCAGGATATGGCGGAAACGGTGTAGTTGATCTGAGTGCAAAAATACAGGGTTTTAGTCGGATGGGAGGGAGCTCCCGGGCTAAGATTCCTGTATTTTTTGCATGTATGGAAAAGTCGTGGCTTGCTGCGAGGAAAACAAAATTAGTTGATGGTATAATTTGGTTGTCTATGATCTCGCATTGATTTACTAGAGAGAGGAAATGGAGAGGAAGCATATGAAAAGAGTATGTGTGTTTGCCGGATCGAATGTAGGGACTAGTCTTGAATATGAGCTGGCAGCGGTAAAGCTGGGGCAGGAGATTGCGTCTCGCAAGCTGGAGCTCGTTTATGGCGGCTCGAAAATCGGCTTAATGGGGAGGATCGCCGATACTGTGCTTCAGGAGGGCGGTACGGTCATTGGAGTCATGCCGCGCAACCTGTTTCAAGGGGAAATGGTGCATAACGGCTTAAGCGAGCTGCATGAGGTGGACGGCATGCACGAACGGAAGGCGCTGATGACGAAGCTGACGGATGGGTATATAGCGCTGCCCGGCGGCTTAGGCACCTATGAGGAGCTGTTTGAGGTGCTGAGCTGGTCGCAAATCGGCATTCATAAGAAGCCGGTAGGCGTGTTGAATGTACACGGTTTTTATGAGCCTCTCGTCGCCATGCTTAAGCAAACGGTGGAAGCGGGCTTTATGCGCGAAACCAATTTAGGGCTGCTGCTTGTAGAAAGCGAGGCGGATAAGCTGCTTGCGCGAATGGCTGGTTATACACCGCCGATTCAAACAAATAAGTGGAGTGAAATGCCCCAGAACTAAGGAGAAAAGCAACCGCGAAAAATGTCGATTTTCATTGACAAAACCCCAGTAAAATAGTATGATTTAACACATCTATCAATCTAGTAAAACGTGGAATGAAAGGGAGTCTACCGGGATTCGGCGGCGGTCTCTTTCTGATAGATCAATACGTTTTCGTGGGTGACGCCTTTTCAAATGGAAAAGGTGTTTTTACTTGGAGGGACAGCATCGATGATCCAACTTATAAACCTGCGCAAGGAATACAAAACGAAAAAAGGCATCGTCATCGGTGTCGATCAGGTTCATTTGACCATTCCGAAGGGTGAAATTTACGGAATCGTCGGGTACAGCGGCGCGGGGAAAAGCTCGGTGCTGCGCTGTATCAACCTGCTGGAGAAGCCGACAACGGGGCAGGTCATCGTTGACGGGGTGGACCTAACCTCCTTGTCCAAGGACCAGCTGCGTATGGCGCGGCAGAAGATCGGCATGATCTTTCAGCATTTTAACCTCATCGTCAGCAAGACGGTCTTTGATAACGTTGCCTTTGCGCTGAAGGCGGCGGGAAAAGCGCCCGCCGATATCAGCAAGCGCGTGAGTGAGCTGCTGCAGCTGGTCGGACTGGCCGAGTATGCGGATCACTACCCCGGGCAATTGAGCGGGGGGCAAAAGCAGCGGGTCGGCATTGCCCGCGCGTTGGCGAACGAGCCGAACGTGCTCTTGTGCGACGAGGCGACCTCTGCGCTCGATCCGATTACGACGCAGTCGATTCTGGAGCTGCTGCGCGAGATCAATCAGAAGCTGGGCCTTACGATCGTGCTCATCACGCACGAGATGGAGGTTGTGAAGGATCTTTGCAGCCGAGTCGCCATTATGCAGAAGGGCCAAATCATCGAAGAAGGCGACGTGTACGATATTTTCGCCAACCCGGTGCAGCCGCTGACGAAGGAATTTATCCGCAATACGCTGGAGTTCAAGCTCCCTTCGAAAATTTGGAGCAAGCTCGACCCAGCCGGAAAAGTGGTCAAGGTGTTATTCCGTGACGATGCGGCGGAGCAGGCCATTGTCAACGATATGCTGAAGCATAGCGGCATTCAAGCCAACATTCTTCACGGCAAAATCGACTATATTGGGGACAAGCCTCTCGGCACCTTTATTATGGAAGTGACCGGGGATACCCAAGAGATTGAGAAAGCACTGCAGTTTCTCGTAGACCGGTCCTGCGGAGTGGAGGTGATCAGCCGTGTCGGAGAGTGATTTTATGCAGCTGCTGCCGGAAATGCTCAAGGCATTCTGGGAAACGTTGTACATGTGCGGGATTTCGCTCGGGATTGCGATCGTTGTCGGCATTCCCATCGGCATTTTGCTATTTATTAGCGATAGAGGGCTGTTTTTTGAGAATCGCTTCATGAATGTAACCTTGGGCTTTGTGGCGAATCTGATTCGCTCGATTCCGTTCCTAATCCTGCTCGTGCTGCTGCTTCCGTTTACGCAGTGGATTCTCGGCACCACGATCGGGCCGTCCGCTGCGGCGGTGCCGTTGTCGGTAGCGGCGATTCCTTTTTATGCACGGCTGGTGGAGGCTTCCCTGCGGGAAGTGAACAAGGGTGTCATCGAAGCGGCGGTAGCCGTCGGTGCCAAGCCTTGGCTCATTATTCGCGAGGTGCTGCTGCCGGAAGCGAAGTCCGGCATTATATCCGGACTTACGATCACCGCGATCAGCTTGCTTGGATTTTCGGCCATGGCCGGAACAGTTGGCGGCGGCGGAATCGGCGACTTGGCGATTCGTTTCGGCTACTACCGGTACGACAATCAAGTTTTGTTCACAACGGTCATTCTGCTGATTGTGCTCGTCCAAATCATTCAATTTATTGGCGATTGGGCGGCGCGTAAAGTAGATAAGCGTTGAGATAAATAGACTATATTATAGGTTAAGAGGAGAGAAGAACAGCATGAGAAAGAATGTCACCCTGGTCATGGTTTTGGCGATGATCATTTCCCTGCTTGCCGCTTGCGGCGGCAAAGAAGAGTCCAATAACGCTGCGGCGCCTGCGCCAAGCGAAGGGGCAAAGCTGGAGAAGCCGGCGCTGAAGATCGGCGCAACGGCAGGCCCATACAGCGACATGGTATCCAAGGCAATCAAGCCGATCATGGAGAAGAAGGGCTACACCATTGAAGTTGTGGAGTTCAACGATTATGTACAGCCGAACAAAGCGCTGGCGAACGGCTCGATCGACGCGAACCTGTTCCAGCACATTATTTATTTGAAGAAATTCTCGGCAGACAACAAGCTTGATCTTAAAGAAGTCATCAGCGTGCCGACGGCTCCGATGGGCTTATATTCCAAAAAGTTCAAGACGCTGGAAGAAATTAAGGAAGGCAGCACGCTTGCGGTTCCGAACGACCCGGCGAACCTTGCGCGTACCCTTCTGATGCTGCAGGATATCGGCATCGTTACCGTGAAAAAGGATGCGGACCCGTCGAAGATTTCCGAGAAGGATATCGAGCAAAACCCGAAAAACCTCGTTGTAAAACCGCTTGAGGCAGCTCAGCTTCCTCGTACCGTGGACAGCACGGACCTTGCGGTTGTTCCGGGCAACTTTGCGCTTGCGGCAAAGATGGACCTGACTTCCGCGATTAAGCTGGAAAACATGAACGAAAACTACCGCAACGTTGTCGCTGTAAAAACAGCAGACATCGAAGCGCAGTTTGCGAAGGATCTGAAGGCTGTGATCGAATCGCCGGAATTCGAGAAGGCGATTGACGAGCAGTTCAAGGGCTTCTCCAAGCCGGAGTGGATGGCGAAGAAATAAATATTGGTTTACCTCAAGAGACAGCGACGAAATCGCTGTCTCTTTTTCATGGGACGGCGATTGTGATGACAAGCTTACACCTCAAGCGAAACCTGCTTGAGCGTAAGCCGTTTACTCGCCGTATTTCTTTTTCCACTCTTTCGACCATTCGGCGAAAGTCATTCCCGTGATTTCCTCCAATGTTTTGCCATCCAGGGAATACGCGCTGCCCGCCAAACCATCAACATTGGGGAATGAGTACCCGCCAATGACGTTCCCTTTGGAGATCATGATGTAAACGTTAACGTTGGAATCATACTGTTTTTCTAATGGATGGCTGGAAACGACAAACCGATAGATATCAATTACGCTGCCAAAATAGGGATCCGGAGCTACGCTTTGAACGCTCCAGCTTTGCTGATAGGGCGTCGATTCCGTACTTCCGTACAACTTACTCTTATCCAACGTGTACGTGTGGATCTTGCCTTTTCGCGAAACAATATCATAACCATGTTCCTTCACATACTGTTCAGCGGTTCGTTCATCGCCTTCGATGGGTTGCGCGCACCCGCCCAGCAGCAGAAGAAAGCATCCAAGCAAATAAATCGCGATCACATTTTTCATGTCAGGGTTAACCCTCCTTGATTCGTTTTATAGAAGACGGAATGAATGTACATACAGTGACGTAAGCAGGGTTGGCAATGTTGCCGCTGGGGGTCCTTTTATCAAAAAGAATAACAATTGTAACAATTAAACAAAATTAGTAGGAGCTGATTTTTGGAGAAAAGGAAGCGTTGCAGCTATGGTGAAGACGATTTTATGGGGTTTATTTGTAGTTCCTTGGTTATCGTTGATTTTCTTGAAAGGGGAGCAGCTTCGGCGATTTATGCCGGTGGCTCTGTTGGCAACGGTGATTAATTCGATCATTGGGCAAATGGCAAATGAATATGATTGGTGGCGGTTTAAAGAGTCGATCTTTGCTTGGGATAAAATGATGCCGCTGTATACCGTATATGGAATGTTTTTGGCGGGGACGATTTGGATTTTTGTTTTTACGTTCGGTAAGTTTTGGGTATACATGATCGTCAATGCAATAATCGACTCGATTTATGGCTTTGGCTTGGCCCGATGGCTGAATGCTCTGGAAGTGAGAGAAACGGGAAAGATCACCCCTCTGGCAAATCTTTCGCTAATGCTTTTTATTGCGGTGCTTCTGTATGGCTACCAGCTTTGGCAGGAGGGCCGGATCGGCGGCAGGAAAAGGGCGGGGTCTAAGAAGCGCGGACATGACGAAAAGAATGTTATTTTTGTTCGTGAGAAAATGAAGGCGAGGTAGTTGGGACAATCACCGCGTTATTTTGGAGTTTAGCCGGTTCAGTGAGTAAAAAAGCCGGAAACTGGTTGCCACCAGCACCGGCCCTGCAAATGAGTACAGACAATCATTAAAGCTTAAATTTTGTAGATATCTCTTGCAGCTCTTGAGCCATGACAGCTAAAGTATGCACGGCCGCTTCCACATCCTTCATTGTCGCCAGCTGCTGTTCGGATGCGGCGGCAATATTTTGGGACCTTGTATAGGAGCCTTGGGATGCACCTTCTACTTGGTGTAGGGAGGCGGTAATTTCCTCAGAACTAGCGGACATTTGCTGAGAGGCAGCGGAAATTTCTTCGAGCTGCTGGCTTACCTCAGTAATGGAAGACAGTATCGTTTGGAAAGACCGGCTTGCATCGTTCATTCCTTGCTGTCCTGCGATAACCTCCTGGTTTTCTCGCTCCAATACCGCAACAGCAGCTGCGGTTTGCGATTGAATCTGTTCAATGATGGCCGCGATTTGCGTTGAAGACTGATCCGATTGCTCGGCCAGTTTTTTCACCTCATGAGCAACGACGGCAAAGCCGCGTCCAGATTCGCCGGCTCTGGCTGCTTCAATGGAAGCATTTAAGGATAACAAATTAATTTGGGACGAAATTTCTTTAATGATGCTTACAATGGAACCGATCTCTGCAGAGTGCTGCTCCAGCTGTCGGATCACTGTTGCGGACTCCTGCGAGGTATGCAAAATGGAATTCATTTGTTGGCTGACCCGTTCAATTTTTTGGGTGCCCTCCAACGCTTGCTGTGTTGTAAATTGAGACAAGCTGGACACCGATGAAGAAGATTCTGCAATCCGCATAATCCCTGTGCTGAGCTCTACCATTGTGCGAACACATTCTTGGGCAGCGCGAAGCTGCAGATTAGAATTGTCTGCTATCTCCTGAATTTCCGCGGTAACATGCTCTGAGGCTGTACTTGTTTCAAGTGCACCTGCAGACAGCTCCTCGGAGCTTGTCGATAAATTTTCAGAGCTCAATCGGATGCGTTGAATAATGGTGCGAAGCCCGTCCAGCATTTCGTTAAAGCTCGCCGTTAAACGTCCGAGCTCATCCCTAGAGGAGTACGAACCCATAACGGATAAGTCCCCGTCTTTTGCTTGGGACATTAATGCCTCCATGTGGTGAATCGGTTTTGTAACCAATTTAGAGATGGCGAAACCGATCCAGCCGCAGATAAGTATCGCTGCGATAGTTAAAATCACGAAAAAGAGTTGGGACTGCTCTGCTTCGATTTTGTTATCGTCGTTGAAGTGCTGGGCATCGGTCTGGTTGATGTTTTTAATGTCTGTTAAAGTTTCAATAATTTCGGTACGGATCGGCTTTAGTTTTGTGTTGTAATGTGTGAAGGCTTCTTCAATTTGGTTCGTGTTTAATAGGGAGAGCATAATGTCCCGTTCTTTATTGCTTACTGGGATAAGGCTTTTGAAGTGCTTGTATTTCGTTAGGGCTTCTGGGGTTAGCCCGATTTCTTCCAGCTGCTTTTGGGCGGAAATGCTCGTTTGAATAATGGCCTGCACCTTATTGTTAATTTCCTGCTGCTTACCAGTGTCCTGTGTAAGCATTAGCTCCAATTGATAAGAGTTGATCAAAGAATTGTTCGTGAGAATTTGATTGATGAGCTCATTGGGAATCATTTTTTCTTGGTACATATGGTCCGCATTTTGTTGGACGGTATATAAGGAGAGGTATCCTTGTCCGCCCAATATACAAAGGAAAAGGGAAAAGAGTGAAATGAGACTAAGTATTTTGACAGAGACCTTCTGATTTTTAAACCATGACAAAGTGATATCCCCCTACCGTTTGAGTAGTCTGCGTTCTGTCTGTTATATTCGACACAATTCGACTAAAACCTACAATATTAGCTAAGGGGATTGTTGGAATAAGAGAGTGCGTATAGCATTAAAAACACCCCTTCTATGCGGAGATAGAAGGGGTGTCCGTGCTAGCTTGGCAGCTTATAGCTGCTTACCGATTTCTGCGAGCAGCTGGTAGGAATGAAGACGTGCCTGGTGATCGTAGATATGGGACGTCACGATAAGCTCATCGGCCTGCGTTTCTTCGATGATCTGCTTCAGGCGCTGCGTAACGGTATCGGGATTGCCCGCGATGGAATAGGAAAGCTGGCGATATACCGCTTCCTTCTCGTGCGGCGCCCAGTAAGGCTCCATGCTCTCTACCGGAGGCTGGAGCAGTCCGGTGCGTCCGCGAACGAGGTTCAGGAATTGAAGCTGCTGCGAAGTCGAGAGCTTCTTCGCTTCTTCATCGGTGTCCGCTACGATGATGTTTACGCCGACCATCGCGTAAGGCTTCTCAAGCTCGGCGGAAGGCCGGAAGCTGCTGCGGTACAGATCCAGCGCCGGCAGCAAATAATCCGGCGCGAAGTGGCTCGCGAACGCGAATGGCAGCCCCAGCTGAGCGGCCAGCTGCGCGCTGAAGCCGCTGGAGCCGAGCAGCCAGATCGGCACGCTCAGGCCTTCGCCCGGGACGGCGCGCACGCCATGCGGATGCGGGTTGTCCGCGGGGTTGAAGTAGCCGCGCAGCTCGCTCAGCAGCTCCGGGAAGTCCTGGCCGCTGCTGCCGCCGAGTCCGCGGCGAAGCGCACGCGCCGTGAGGTGGTCGGAGCCGGGCGCCCGGCCGAGGCCGAGGTCGATACGGCCCGGGTAAAGCGACTCGAGCGTGCCAAACTGCTCGGCGATGACAAGCGGCGCATGGTTCGGCAGCATGATGCCGCCGGAGCCGACGCGGATGCGGCTGGTGCCCGCCGCGACATGCGAAATCACAAGCGAGGTCGCGGAGCTGGCGATGCCGGGCATATTATGATGCTCCGCAAGCCAGTAGCGATGGTAACCCCATGCTTCCGCATGCTGGGCGAGATCGAGCGTGTTGCGGAAGGCTTGGGCCGGATTGCTGCCCTCCACGACGGGGGCCAGATCGAGCACGGATAAAGTAATGCCATTCGCGCTGCCGGGCAGCGGAGACGACAACGGTTGATGTTCAGACACGATGGGGATTCCTCCTTGGGAATGCTGAGTATGAGAAATTATTTTTTATTTGTGAATTGACTTTTATAACTGTAAATATTATTGTAACAGATAGAGCCCGCACATACAAATCCCGAACGCAACCAGCTTGATGAAAAAATAGACGTCAGCTACAAGTGATGCGGAAGCGTATTGGGAAGCCTACATAAGGAAAATTCCATACATTTGGAGGAGAGAAACAAAATGCCTACTGCTAGTTATGCCCCATTATTTGAGTCTTACCGGCTGCCAGCCGGTATCGAGCTGAAAAACCGTCTTGTCATGGCACCGATGACAAACTTTGCTTCGAATCCGGACGGCTCCGTGTCGGACAACGAAATTCAATATTACATTCGCCGTTCCGGCGGTGCAGGCATGGTCATTACCGCCTGCGCTTATGTAACGGCCAGCGGCAAAGGCTTCCCCGGCGAATTCGGCAGCGATCGCGATGAGCTGATCCCTAGCTTACGTCGCCTAGCGGACGCCATTAAGGGTGAAGGCGCGAAGGCCGTGCTGCAAATTTTCCACGGCGGACGCCAATGCCCGCCTGATCTGCTGCCGGACGGCCAGCCGGTGAGCGCAAGCGCTGTAACGCCGGATCAGCCGAATGCGGCCACGCCGCGCGCGCTTGAGGAGGCGGAAATCGAGGCGATCATCCGCGATTTTGGCGAGTCGGCCCGCCGGGCGATTGAAGCCGGCTTTGACGGCGTAGAAATTCACGGCGCCAACGGCTACCTGATTCAGCAGTTTTTCTCCGGCCACACCAACCGCCGGGAAGACCGCTGGGGCGGCAGTGTGGACAAACGCCTTGCGTTCCCGCTCGCCGTTGTGGACGAAGTGCAGCGCGTTGTGAAGGAGCACGCTCGGGCGCCTTTCGTTGTCGGCTACCGCTTCTCGCCGGAGGAGCCGGAGGAAAACGGCCTTACGATGACCGACACCTTCGCGCTGATTGATGCGCTTGCGGACAAAGGGCTGGACTACCTGCATGTGTCTTTGATGGAGTTTTGGTCGGAGGCTCGCCGCGGCGCAGAAGCGCGTCCGCGCATCGAGCTTATTCGCGACCGTGTCGGCGGCCGTGTGCCGTTGATCGGGGTGGGGTCGCTCTATAAAGCGGAGGAAGCGTTGAAAGCTTTCAACGAAAGTGGTATTCCGCTAATCGCGCTCGGCCGTCCGCTCATTATCGACCCGGATTGGGTGCAGAAGGTGGAGCAGGGCCGCGAGCAGGAGATCGAAACGGAGCTTGACCTTACCGCTCAAGAGCGTTTAGTTATTCCGGAGCCGCTGTGGCAGGCGATTGTCAATTCCCCGGGCTGGTTTCCGGTGAAGAAATAAGATAAGCGTCAGCATGTACCATTTTAACTGAGATTTTAACCTAGACAGCGAGAAAGAGGGACAGAACAGTCTAAAGAAATTTGTCTGTTCTGTTCCTCGTTTTTGCATGATAGGATAAAGCGGTAAACCAAATTAGATACTAAAGAGAAGGTTATTGGAGGATGGAGAACGTGGAGGCTAGTATGCAAATAGAACATGGGAGCGGGAGCATGGGCAGAACCTATAAAGTAGTTCCGATTATGACTGCGCTGCTCGTCAGCGGATTTATCGGGATGTTCAGCGAAACAGCGCTAAATATCGCGATAAGCAATTTAATGCAGGTGCTTCATATTACAGAAACTACCGCGCAATGGCTGACCACAGGATACCTGCTGACCCTTGGCATTCTAGTGCCGGTTTCGGGGCTGCTGCTCCAATGGTTCAGCACACGGCAGTTATTTATCGCCTCGTTGTCTTTTTCGATTGTGGGAACCATTGTGGCCGCGCTTGCCCCAACCTTTGAAGTGCTCATGGTTTCCCGGGTGCTGCAAGCAATCGGAACCGGTCTGCTTTTGCCGCTTCTGTTTAACACGGTACTGCTGATTTTTCCGCCGGAAAAGCGGGGGTCGGCGATGGGTACGATCGGCTTGGTGATCATGTTTGCTCCGGCGACCGGTCCAACCGTATCGGGGCTATTAATTGAGTATTTGAGCTGGCATTGGATCTTTTGGTTGTCCCTGCCTTTCCTAGTATTTGCGCTTGTTTTCGGACTTTTATATTTGGAAAATGTCTCGGACATTACGCGTCCGAAAATCGATATCTTATCGATTGTGCTTTCGACTATCGGCTTCGGGGGAGTCGTATTCGGTTTTAGTAAAGCTGGAGAAGGCACCGAGGGATGGGGCCACCCGATTGTGATCGCATCCATTTCGGTAGGCTTGGTAGCTTTACTGCTCTTTACGATCCGTCAGCTTAGGATGAAGCAGCCGGTGATGAATTTACAAGTGTTCAAATATCCGATGTTCATCATCGGTCTGCTGATGGTGTTTGCCTGCATGATGCTGATTCTGGCTTCCATGCTCGTGCTTCCGCTTTATTTGCAGAAAGGCATGGGCTTGTCCGCTTTTGTTGCGGGTCTGATGCTGCTTCCGGGAAGCTTATTGAATGGGTTTATGTCCCCTGTAATGGGACGGATGTTCGATAAATACGGCCCGCGCGGACTGGTTATTCCGGGCTTGGCGATCGTGTCGGCATCGCTGTGGTTTTTCTCGGAGATTACGCTGGCCTCGTCCATCTTCTTTATTGTGGTGCTGCATATCTGCTTAATGTTCGGTATTTCCATGGTATGGATGCCGGCGCAGACCAACGGCTTGAACCAGCTGCCAATGGAGCTGTATCCGCATGGTACAGCGGTAATTAATACGCTTCAACAGGTAGGGGGAGCAATTGGAACGGCGGTCGCGGTAAGTATTTTGACGAGCGGCATGGGAGAGTATTTGGCCCAATCGGCTAATCCAAAGGAGCTTACCGAGATCATGCAGGCGATGAATGTCGGCTCTCAAGGAGCGTTTCAGTTCGCGATGATTGTCAGCATTATCGGATTGGCCCTTGCATTGTTCATCCGGCGGGTCAAGGTAGAGCATAACGGTATGAAAATGCCTACGCATTAACGAATTGTCCATTTGTTTCGCTTTCTTCATTTAAAGTAAGCAGCTTGGAGCCAAATAAGGCTCAAGCTGCTTTTTTTTCGTTGAAATGGGTTTATTTCAAAGAGGGAAATCATGGGAATTGTCGAATAGTAGGATTACTCTACAACATTTAGGTTCCGGCACTCGTAAAAAACGCGAATCTGCACTATTACAAGCTCAATTAGGAACGCCTGACGAGATAGACCGAGACGAATTGAGGGCCGCCATGACGAACAATTCAATACCTAAGATCGTACATTTCTCTTTGATCCTGGCTATTTTGATATTGTCCACGGGCTTTACAGCATTCCCTACGCAGCTCCATTTTACACAAGATCATCATCCCAATCAGGCAGTAGACGGCGTTATCGATCTAAGGACGATAAAGTCCAGCACTGCGGCACAGTTGGATGGAGAATGGCGTTTTTACTGGAGCCGCCTGCTTACTCCAAATGAAATTGCTTTTCAGGAACCGGGCTATGAGCGGATTCACGTGCCTTCAAGCTGGCATACATACCGCTCTAGTGAAGATAGTGGGGCCGTCGGCGGGAGCCTTCCGCGATTCGGCATCGCAACCTATTCGCTTCGCATTCTGCTGCCTAACGAAAAACAAATGTGGGCGCTGTCGATCCCTTCCATATCCGCATCGTACAAGCTTTATGTGAATGGGGAGCTGCTGCACAGCAATGGAACCGTGGGCAAAACGGCCATGAAAACGATTGCCCGCAGTGAAAAGCAGCTGCTCCAATTTTATAGTGAGTCCGGCGAAGCGGAGCTTGTCATACAGGTGGCCAACTTCAGCAACCAGCGCAGCGGCATTGTAAACAGTATTGTGCTGGGGGAACATGCTTTTATCGTAGGTCAGCAGCAGCTTCGCATCGCTTATGAAATGTTTCTGATCGGTTCCTTATTCGTCATGACCGTATATCATATCGGCTTATATGTGATGCGCAGAAAAGAACCGTCGTCGCTTTATTTTGGTCTGTTTTGCTTGTTGATCGCCGTACGCAGCCTCATCATTGGGGAAACGTTTATTTATAAGCTGATTCCCCCCATTACATGGGATCTGGTCGTTATAATCGATTATTTCTGCATGTGCGCGGCCGTCATTTCGTTTACATTATTTTTGCGGCGCATTTATCCGAATGAAATGAATAAGCGGGTCGCCCAGGCGATCGTCGGTTTCGCAGGCTCCTACATCGGCTTCATCGTACTTACTCCGCCGCGAATCTTTACGAACGGCTTGCCGTATTTGCAGCTTTTTATTCTTTTATCAATCAGCTATGCGCTTTTTGTGTTTGTTCTTGCCTTTTTTCGAAGACGAGACGGAGCTCTGTTTACGGCCGCAGGCGCGGTTGTGCTGACGATTAGTATTTTTAACGATATTTTAGCGAATCGGGGAATCATTCACAGCGGATATTTTCTTGCCTTCGGCCTGTTTACTTTTATCGTTTCCCAGTCGTTCGTTTTGGCCATCGGCTTTTCAAAGGCATTCAGCTCAAGCGAGGGACTGGCCGAAAAGCTGGCGCATTTAAACAATGTGCTGGAGGATAAGGTGCGGGAGCGAACCATTCAGCTGGAAGAGACGAACCGGCTGCTGCAAAACCAAATCTGTATCGACGGCTTGACAGGCATATCGAATCGGCGTCATTTTGACGAGATGAGCGCCTATATGCTGCGGAAGGCAGCGGAAGAAAAGCGCACGTTTAGCTTACTCCTTTTGGATATCGACCATTTTAAAATGTATAACGATACGTATGGACATCTGGCCGGCGATGACTGCTTAAAGCAGGTTTCTGCTCTCCTTCAGGAGGAAGCGGAAAAGGCGGGAGGCATGGCGGCGCGGTACGGCGGGGAGGAGTTTGCCATTGTGCTGATGTCGGAGACCGAGGACGCAGAAGCATTAGCGCAAAAGCTGGTGGAGCAGGTAGCCGGGCTGGCGATTCCGCATGCGACGTCGAAAACGGCTCCGTATGTGACGATCAGCACAGGGATCGCGGTGTACAAGCCTGTTGAGGAGCTCGGCGACGAAGTGGAGATGGTGAAAAAGCTTATTCAAACTGCGGATCAGGCGCTCTATCAGGTGAAGCAAGCAGGGCGCAACGGATACACGCTCGCGTCGTTCGGTCATTAAAAGGACGGGCAGGGCGGAGCCGCTAAGAAGGATCAATGGTTCAATTGCCAGCAACCCCCTGAAACTCTCTCCTTGAAACCTACGTATAGAAACGTGGGGAAACAAAAACAAATTGAATCAAGGCTAAGGGGGAGCATCATGAATACAAATACCGAAAACGTAGTACAGTATCCAAATCCGAAAAATATGCGGAAGCTCGTGTTAGGGCTGTTGATCGCGGCTCTGATTGCAATTCTTGGATTTCGTTCGTTTACGATCGTTGAAGCGGGGCATCGCGGCGTTGTGATTCAGCTGGGGGCCGTTCAGCCGAATGTGCTGGAGGAAGGGCTTCATTTTAAAATTCCATTTATTCAAAAGGTTATTCCTGTTGAGGTTCGCGTGCAAAAGGCGGAAAGCAGCCAGGTTTCGGCGAGCCGCGATTTGCAGACCGTGACAACGACGCTGGCGGTAAACTATCACTTGGATGGAACAACGGTGAACAATATGTACCAGAAGGTCGGTCTGGAATATCGTGCGCGGATTGTGGATCCGGCGATCAGTGAATCGTTAAAGGCGGTTACGGCGCAGTATACGGCGGAAGATTTGATTTCCAAGCGTTCCGAGGTCAGCGCGAAGGTGAAAGAAGTGCTCGCGGATAAGCTGGGAGTCTACAATATGGTTCTGGATGAAATCAACATTACCGAGTTTAAGTTTTCCGAAGAATTTGACCGTGCAATTGAGCAAAAGCAGATCGCTGAGCAGCAGGCCCTGAAGTCGAAGCTCGATTTGGAACGGATCAAAATCGAAAAAGAGCAGGAAATTACGCGTGCGCAAGCACAAGCCGAAGCGCTTCGCCTGCAAAAGCAGGAGGTTACAGCGGAGCTGATCCAATTGCGTGAAATCGAAGCGCAGCTGAAGGCGATCGAGAAGTGGGATGGCAAGCTGCCGAACGTAACCGGAGGAGCAGCACCTTTTATTAACGTGGGACAATAAGAAAGTAAGGCTATGCGAGAGTTAATACAGCATAAAGCAAGCGGGCGGCGAGATCGAAGCTGCCCGTTTTTTTTGCGTGTGTGGCTGCAGCAGTTGGTAAAGCGCTTCCAAGAAAATGGTTTACAAAAATATCCATCCCCGATATAATCGGTGTAAAATGCAGGGGAGAAAACGCTGCGATGATAGGGAAGATATGAATCATGAAAAAGAAAATTACCTACGGGACACTGGCGTTATTCGCTTGCATTGGCGGCGCCTATTTATTGAATAACTTGCTCGTTTCCGCTGAGACATCAAAGGAACCGGCAGCAGCACAAGCTGCGAATGCTCCGTCAGCAGGGGCGGGGGCTGAACAGCAGGCATCGGGCCAAGCCGAAGCGGCCAAGAAAAGCTTGGACGAGCTGATTCATCTATACGGTGAAATGCCGATGATTGATGCGCATAACCACGACGCAGGGGCGGAATCCCTAAGTGCGGTGAAACGGATGTGGGACCGGCTGGGCGTGGATCGGGTCGTGCTCTTCGGCGACGTATCGGAGCCGTCCGCGATCCGGACTGATGAAGTTGCCTTCCAAGCGTATCAGGCCAGCCCGGAGAAGGTGATTCCGTTCTTTTCGGGAGTAAATCTATTGGAGCCTTCCGGCATTGAGGCTGCCAAACAACGGTTGGAAGAGGGGTACTTCGGCATTGGCGAAATTGCCGCAGCCTCCACTGCCTCTCCGGTGCTATCCAAGGTAGCTTGGAAAACGAAGCATCCGATGGATGGCGTGCTTCCCCAGCTGTACGAGCTGTGCGCCGAATATAAAGCGCCGCTGCTGCTGCATATCGATCCGCCGAACGGGATCGCTATAGAGAAGCTGAAAGAGGCGATCAAGGCGTATCCGGATACCCGCTTTATTTTTGCCCATGCGAATGCATACAATTCCCCGGAAAAGATCCGGGAATTGCTGTCCAGCAACCCGAACGTATACGCTGATTTTTTTGCGGGCTTCACCGCGTTTAATCCGGACAGCTCCCACAAGCTGGAGGATTTCGTTCCGGTGATGAAGGAGTTTCCGGATCGGTTTCTGCTCAGCTCGGATTCCGGCTATGGATTGAAGAGCGAAGAACAAGCGATCGAAGGAATGTACCTGCTGCTGGATGCGCTTGGGGACCGAGAGCTTGCCGAGAAGGTTGCCTACCGCAATATGGATGCACTGATTCAAGACCAGCCTGTGACGGCAGCTCAAATGGAACGGATCGGCAAGCTTGATCAGGCGCAGGGTCGTCCGGCACGCGATTTTTCGAACATGACGAAGGTGCAAGCCGGTTTGATTTTATATGGTGAACAGAAGCCGCAGCAAACAAAGCCATCGTCTTAATTCATCCTTCTGCAGCCCTCAATTGGACGCAGATCATTGAGGAGCAGGAGCCTTTTTCAACGTTATAGAATTTATAAGTTTCGCTGAGGTCGGAACGAGTAAATTCTATACCAAGGAAAACTACCGCTTAATGACGTACCTGCTTCTTTGAAAGGACTTCGATAGAAGTTTTTCTTATAATAAAAAAGTCGTTACGTACAAGAAGCTCTTCAAGCCGCTGCAGCTGGAAGAGCTTTTTGCATGGGAGCATGATGAAGTGGTCGAAACGAAGGGGAGAATCGGCGCATCGGAAACATCGCTTGTTTGATGACGCTGCTTGTGATATAAAATAGGCTTTCGCCTGGAATGAGCTTATCGTCAAAAAAATTTTTGTGCGGAAATCGAACCTTTTCGTCCGGCACAGCCAATATAGGGTGAAATTTCGATTTTGGGAGGGCCCCCCTAATGATGGAGGAAAGTGTACGCGGGTGGATCAAGCGAATGAAGGCTGGGGATGATGCGGCATTTTCCGAGCTGTATGCACATATTCGCGACGATGTGTACCGTATGGTCAAATTGCTTGTCCGTGACGAGCGGGATGCTTTGGAAATAGCAAGTGAGGTATTTTTTCAGCTTTGGAAGTCGCACCGTAATTATGAAGAAAGCAGACCGTTCCGTTTTTGGCTGCATGGGCTTGTGCTTCGTCAAGTGAGCAGCTATCGGCGCAGCTTGTGGAGATCCTTCCGGTTAGCAGAGAGGCAGCAAAAGCTGGAGCTGCAGCACGCTCAAGCTACAACGGAAGAAATGATCGTTCAGAAGGAGGCTCAGGATGAGCTTCTAAAGGAGCTGGACCGGTTGTCCATTAAGCTCCGTACCGTCATCGTGCTTCGTTATTACCACGGCTATGCGTTGGAGGAAATCGCCCAGCTGCTTGATCTGCCGGTCGGAACGGTGAAATCCAGGCATCATGCCGCACTCCAAAAGCTAAGAAACATACAGGGATCGAAAATCATTTTAGAGGAGGAGCATATTCATGGAACTTGAACGTCAAATCGAGGGCTCGCTGCGAAAAAGAGCGGCAAGCCTGCAAGCGCCGGAGCGATTGGACTCGATGGTAATGGAGAAGCTTACTAGATCACAAGCTAGACCACAGCGGACAAAAGGGCGGGTATTCCCGAGGCTAGCGGCCTCAATCGCACTGGTAGCGGTCATCTTGACAGCCTCGGCGTTTGCCAATCCGAGTCTGGCCGATCGGATCTACGGCTCATTCGAGCAGCTCAAGCAGCAGGTGATCACGGTCACGCTGCAAGAGTACCAGCGTTTCGGCATGAAGCTCGGCGGAGCGCAAAAGGCGCTGGGCGCCGATTATCCTGCGTTTGAAAAGCTGATGCGCGAGGTTGGCGCGGCGAAGGTGGCTTACGGCAAGCAGGGCTACAGCAGCATCGATTTCGCGGCACTGGCGCCGGAGAAGCGGCAGGAGCTGAAGCAGCTTTATGCGGATATTCAGCCGTATTTTGACCGGTTGAACGGCGATCCGGTGCTGAAGGAGAGGCTGACTCCGCAGGAGTACGAGGAATATATCGAAGCTACCCTCATCCGGGAAACGGTATACGCGCAAACGGGCGTAACCCCGGGGGCTGAGGCAGAAGAGGTGCCTGAGGCGCAGCGAGCGGAGTATGCGAAAGCGCTGGAGACGATTCGTATGTATGAAGAGAAAAGCAGGGCGCAATAGAGGGGTTGAAAAAAGAGGAGGAGTCTTCCCGATGGGGGAGGACTCCTTCTTTTAGGTGGCGAGGGATGCAGGCGGGCGAGTTGGCTTCTATTGTGCGGCCTGAATGGGGAACTCGCAGCACGAAATAGGTTCGTAGAAGCTGCCCGAGGAGGTAGAGCAGGAGTAGATTTGCCGATTCGTTAAATCGAGCAGCGAGAGGCGCAGGCCGTGCTTGGCCCCGGTATCAATGCCGATCATGC
Source organism: Paenibacillus turpanensis (assembly GCF_011421635.1). GTDB lineage: Bacteria > Bacillota > Bacilli > Paenibacillales > YIM-B00363 > Paenibacillus_AK > Paenibacillus_AK turpanensis. Next base: position 140,800 of record NZ_WTLI01000004.1, on the reverse strand, counting down.
CGGGACCAAACCATACATGCCCGGACGGCGCTCCGAGCTTAAAGGTCGGGGTATGGCCAAAGACGATAGGCTTGCTGAAAGGGAAGGGTACCGTCCAGAAGCTTTCGCGAATGCCGGTTAAATCCGCAGGCAGCTGCTGCTCCAGCGGAATTCCGCTGCGGATCCCCGCGTGTACAAATAAATAATCGTCTTGTTCGATATAAAGCGGCAGGGTCTCGATGTAGGAGAGACGGGAGCTCGGGAGCGGACTGGAATGCTCCGTATGGTCCAAAGCTGCCTGCGGTTGGCTGCAAAGCCATGTTTCCATATTGCCGGCAATGGCGATAGCCCCTTCATCGGTTAACTGCCGAATATAGTCGATGGCCGGCCACGTCTCGGAAGCATAATCAATGTAATCGCCCAGCAGCATGAGCTGGTCGCTTCCTGGTGTATAAGAAGCCGCTGCAAGCAGCCTGCGGGCTCCTTCGATATGTCCATGAATGTCGGATATGGCAAGGATACGGGACATGTTTCTCTACCTTTCAAGATGTTGCGGATTGCGGATACAAATACACATGGGCAGCCTGCAGCATAAGAAAGCCGGAGCAGCCCGGGTCCACGGGCTGTGAATGCATAAAAGCAATCCGCTCGCCGTTCTCGGCTAAGGCCAGCATGCGCCAGCGCGAGCCCTCGAATGCGCTGTGCACGATTTGAACCGGCAGCCGGCTGTAAACGGCGGGAGAAGCGTTAGGTGAAGCGGCGGAGTCGACCGCTGCACTCCAAGCATCAAGGGCGGCCGCGGCTTCGGCCGCCGCAGATTCCGCCGGGACCCAGCGGGCGTCCTCCGGGCGAAAGAGCAGGTCCGCCGGCGCATTCGGCGGAAGGTCCGCTCCCGGCGCGGTGCCGGCGATAACGCTGCCGCCGATCTGCACCGCAGGGGCGGCGGCTGTTCCTGTGGAGGTGCCGGAAAGCCGGTTGCCGGCCCCCAGCAGGGAGGCTACCGAGCGGGTGCGGGGCAGCTGGTAGCAGGCCTGCGGCACATCCAGCTGGTCGATGCTGCCGTTACGCATGACGATCATCCGGTCGGCCATGGCGAAGGCTTCCTCCGGGTCATGCGTCACATGAAACACCGTAGTGCCGAGGCGCCGGAACAAATAAGCCATTTCCGTGCGCATTTCGATGCGTAGACGCATGTCGAGGTTAGACAACGGCTCGTCAAGCAGCAGGACATCCGGCTCGGTCGCTAAGGCGCGGGCAATAGCCGTCCGCTGCTGCTGGCCGCCGGAAAGCTGCGGCGGCAGCCGGTCCTCGAGCCCGTTAAGCTGGAGCAGAGCAATCAGCTCTTTGATTTTGCGGTCCCGTTCGGCGGGGGCCGCCTTTTGGCGCTTTAAGCCGTACGCGATATTTTCATAAATGGTCAGATGCGGCCATAAGGCATAATCCTGAAAGACCATGTTGATGCCGCGTTTTTCCGGCGGGACCAGTCTGCTTGGCGAAGCGACGAGCTCCTCCCGCAGCCGGATCTCTCCGGAATCGGGCTGCTGAAGGCCGGCAATCAGCTGCAGCAGGGTTGATTTGCCGCAGCCGGAGGGGCCGAGGACGCTGATGATTTCACCGCGTCCTACGGAAAAGCTGACGTCGGATAAGGCTTGAAAGGAGCCGTACGCTTTACGCAGGCGGCTTACTTCTAGAATAGGTTTCATCGGGTCGTATTCCTCCATCCGTGGCTTTGTGGCTTCGGCTTTCTATGAAACAGACGTTCGACGAGCCAAATGATCAGAATGACCAGCCCTCCGCCCGTAATGGTTGCCGCCGCCGCATACCCGAATTTTAAATCCTCGAATGCCTTGTTGATCACGACAGGCAGTGTCATAAAATTCGGCGGAAACAGGATGGAGGTGACGGCCAAGTCAAATACGCTGGCGCCAAAGGCGGCTAGCCCGGCTGAGATCAGGGCTCCTTTAAGCAAAGGCACAAGCACCGTCGTTATGCGGCGCAGGAAGCCGGCCCCCTGCATTTGCGCAGCGGCAAGCAGCTGGTTCGGAACCTTGGCCATCGCCCCGGAGATTACCCGAGTGATGACGGGGATGGCACCGGCGATGCTGGCAAGCACGAGAATCCAAGGCGTTCCGTAAAGGAGCAGGCCGAACCGGTCCAGCCATGCCTGATTCCAAATAAAGATATAACCGATGCCGAGAACGACCCCCGGTACGGCCAGTGAAACGAGAGAGATCACATCGACTGCGCGGCGCAGCGCAAACTGGGAGTACGTAAGCACATAGGCAACGAAAAAGCCGATAACAAGGGCGAGCAGGCCGGCCCCGGCGGAGATCGCCAAGGAATGGGTCAGCCCTTCGCGCAGCACTTCATGATCCTCCAGAAGCTTGCGGTAATGCTCCAAAGTAAAGCCGTTTGCCGTGCTCGACGTCAGGGACATGAATAGATTGGAGCCGAGCGGAATCCCAATCACCACCGCTAGGAAAAGTACATTGAAAGCCGCCAGCCCATAGGCGGAGCTACGTTTTTGCGGACGCTGTGCGGTACTGCGGGTGGCACGCCCGGACAAAAAGTCAAACCGCATTTTTCGCATCGCCAGCAGCTGGAAGGTCATCGCCAGCGCAATTAAGAGCACAAGGTAAAAAGAAAGCACTCCCGCCATATCAAACCGGATCGGGGACGTATACAGCGCCGAATAAATCGAGTACGGCAGCGTAGGAAAACGGAACACCGCCGCGATGGATGCGGGAAGTCCGAAATCGCCGACCGTATCCATGAACACCAGCATGGCCCCGGAAAAGTAAGCCGGCAGCAGCAAGGGAAGCTGAACGGTGCGCCATACGGTCCAAGGCGAGCCGCCGCATAATCGGGCCGCATCGCGGAACCGGTCGACCTTCCATTCCAGCGCCGTATAAACGGTCAAATACGCAAGCGGAAATTTGCTCAGCGTCATAACAAGTATGAGACCGAAGGGCTGGAAAATAAGTCCGTGCATCCAGCCCCAGCCCAGCCATTCCCTCGCAAGTCCGTCTGCCGAGGCAAACATGACCCACCCCTGTGAGAGAATAAAGGAAGGGGTGATCAGCAGCAGCCAAACGGAAATATCGAGCAGCTTGGCGGTTGGAAAGGTCCAGCTGGAACGCAGGGTCGCGAGTGCTCCTCCCAGCAGCGTAGCAAATATCGTTGTTCCGATGCCTAGGGTAACGGAATTTTTGAGGGAGGCCAGCCATAAGGGACGGCGAAAAATATCAAGCAGCAGAGAGAAGTCCCCGATTGCGAGTGTACCGAAAAACACGCCGGGCAAAGCGACCTGAATGATTACCGCGGCAAGCGGCAGCAAAATGAGCAGAAAGAGGACCGCCAGCACGAGCCAGCCTGTCCTGTTTCCGTACAGCCATTGTTTCATCGTTTATTTCACCGCTTTATCGGCGAACCAGGTTTTGATTTCAGCCTCATGCGTTGCAGCCCACTCCGGGTCGGCGACGACAAGCTTGGCATCCGCTTTCCGGTCTTTCTTTGGGCTGACTCCCTTGGCGGAAGGCTCGAAGTAGCTTTCCTCACCCTTATCAACCAGCTCCTGCTGTATCTTCGGATCGAGAATAAATTCAATGAAGGCTTTGGCTGCCTCTGCGTTTTTCGTATCCTTTTGGATGCCTGCTACACGTACGGAAGCGGGGGCTCCTTCTTCAGGCCATACGATTTCAATAGGTTCGTTTTTATTTTTCATCGCATAGGCATTGCTTTCTTGAAGGGCGGCAACGTGGATGTCTCCTCCGGTCAAGGCTTTCACGACATTCGGATTTTTCGGGAAAACCTTGAGGCCGTTTTTGAACAGGCTGTCGAAGTACGCCTTGCCGCCGTCCATACCCTGCTTATTGAAGAACCATGCAACAAACGGATACGCTGGCGCGGCGACAGCCGGATCGGCCGCTCCGATCTTGCCCTTGTATTCCGCCTTGGCAAGGTCTGTCCACGCTTTCGGCGCAGCATCCGCTTGAAACGATTTGGTGTTATAGACGAGGACGGAAGCGGCATGCGCTCCTGTCGGATAATAGGTCCGGTTCGCCGGGACCAGAGATTGCGCAAAATCGGTTAAGCCGCTTGCGTTTTTCGGAGTCCAGCCTTCCAGCAGACGTCCTTCTTTGCCGAGCTGATGAATCGAAGGCATAGAGTCCATCCATACGACATCCCAATGGGGATTGCCTTTTTCCGCTTCGATTCGGGACATGATTTCCGCACCGTTCCCCGACACAAGATTAAGCTTGTAGCCTGTGGCCTGCTCGAACATCGGCCCGATAATTTCGTCAAAATCGTTCAGATAAACAGTAAGCGGCTCCGTCGACTTGCTCGAGGTTTCAGCAGGGCCGGCAGCTTGGGCGCTCGGCGCTTCCGAAGCGGACGATTTGGCTGGGTTTACCGCAGTTTCTGTTGTGCCGCAGCCGGTAAACAAGAGGGTTAATGCCGCGGCTAATACGCCGGTTGTTGCAGCCTTCTGATTCTTATACCATGCCATGAAAGAACACTCCTTATCTCAATTTGGTTCCATGAGCTAACTTTATCGCAGGAATGTAAGACAAGGGTAAACGCAGTTCAAAGGAATTGTTAAATAATATCTATAGTTATTTAAATTATCATAGAGATCATCTATACTTCGGATAAAAGGGAGGGATTTGATGAATTTGCAGCAGCTTAAGGTGTTTGCGACGGCGGCGCGGTCCAAAACGTTGTCCGAAGCAGCCGAGGCGCTTGAACTGCGTCAGCCGACGGTGAGCTTTCATTTGAAAAAGCTGGAGGAGGAGCTCGGTATTGAGCTGCTGCGAAAGCAGGGAAGGCATGTAACGCTGACCGACGCCGGGGGCGCGCTTGTGCCCTATGCGCGGCGGATTGCCGCCCTTCAGGAAGAGGCGTCTGAGCTGATGAAGGAGTACCGGGAGCAAGGAAGAGGAAAGCTCCGGATTGGAGCAAGCTATACTCCGGCGACTTACTTTCTGCCGCATTACATGGGCCGCTTTCAGCAGCAGTTTCCAGGAGCGGTGCCGCTGCTCACGGTCAAAAAAGCGGCGGGAATTCTGGATCTGCTGATGGAATACGAAATCGATGCTGCCGTCGTATCGCTTCGCAATGAGCCGATTGAGGGACTTGAGGTTATCTCCCTTGTCGAGGATGAATTGATGCTCATTGTCCCTCCGGATCATAGGCTGGCGCAGCTCGAGCCGCTTACGATCGAGGATCTGCAAACCGAGCCGTTCCTCGTGCATGAACAAGGCTCGACTTCGAGGGAGCTGTCCGATAAATGGGCTCGCGAGGCGGGGTTGCGGTGGGAGATCCGTATGGAGCTTGGAGCCATCGAAACGATCAAAGAATCGATCAAGTATAAAATGGGCATCGGCATCCTGCCCCGGCGCAGTGTGCAGCGCGAAACGGAGCTTGGGGAGCTGGTGATGCGGGAGCTGCCTGGATACGTGAATGAACGGCATATTTGCCTTGTCTATCGCAAGGAGGATATATTAGCGGCACCGGTCCGCAACTTCATCAGTTATTTGCAGGCTATTGTGCAGGCTGAGCGCCTTGAACAAACAAAATGACCCGAGCTCCGTTCGGGAGGCCGGGTCTATTCTCTTGCCTTCATAAACTCCTCAAAGCTAAGATCGGCCTTGCTTTGATTGCATAAATTGCAGGCGCACACGCAGTTCAGCGGCGTGGTATGCCCGCCTTTGGCGCGGGGCAGCAAATGGTCGATCGTATCGCCCGGCTCGCCGCAAAAGTAACAAGTGTGCCTGTCTCGCTCCAAAATATAAGACCGGAACGATTTGTTCGTGTACAGCCGGCGAATGGTGTGCCGGTTCACGACAACGGCGGCATGCTCTCTGACGAGCACGACGGCTGTTTCCAAGTCGGTTTCCTGCACCCAGCGCCGTCCTTTATCGGATTTTCCGCGCATTTTCACGATGCCGCTTCGATTGGCCCGCAGCTGGGACACATCGAGTCCTTGTGCCTTCAGCGGAGGAACCGGAAGCTTCGGACGAAGGAAGGGTTCCCTCTTACGGGGACGCACTGCGCTTCCCGGGGGATGGAACGTTAAAGCATCCGTACAGTCGTTCAACTCGACCAGCTGCGACCGGACCAAAGGCTCAACCTGCGGCTTTTTTCGCTCTTGTGAAATTGCTTTTCTGCAATCTCGGCAGGGGCCCCGGCGGGAATGCTTTCCGGAGCGTTTTCCCGTTCGGCGCAAAAAATCGGAGAGGGGCTTGGACGCTTTACAGTAAAAACACGTTTTATATTGCAGTGGCTGCTCGTCCTTTTGTTCGACGTCACTCATCGGCTGCAATGGAAGGGTTCAGTCGCCTGACCATTGGTTCCACCTCTAATCTGCTCATCTCATGCGCTATGTGATATTTTGGCTTACTATAGCATATGGCTGCTTGGGCTCGGTTCATGCACGCGTTTCCATTTTTATTCAAACCTTGGATTTATGTTATAGTAGGTTCGATATTGAAAACTGATGCTGAAAAGGGTTCTACATGAAAAGTGATGACGATACAGCCATAGCCGGCGGTATTGCCCTATACGCGTTATCCGGTGTAGCTACCTCGCCGGATTTTATGCTCTCCTTTATGCGAAAGCTGGCCGGAGCTTTTCAACACGCAGGATACCCTGTGTGTGCAACCACATTATTTCCATACGGCGATTGGACAAACCGTATTACGATACAGCTTTCGCAAGTGACCCGTGATTTGCGTCTTCCGCTCCATCGGCGGAAGCGCTCTTTAGGCGGAAAGCTAGCGCTGCGCGAAGTGGAGAAAAGCTGCCCGGAAGGATGGGTTCCGCTGCTAATCGGCCATAGTGCAGGCGGAATTGCGGCGGTGCATGCGGCTGAGCTGCTGGCGGAGCTGGGGCGTCCGCCAATGGCTGTTGTGCAGATCGGCTCGCCCAAATGCCCAGTGGCCCCCCAGTTGATCGGCCGCGTCATTTATATAAGCGGAACGGACGAGCAGGGGCGGCGTCCCGATCCGGTGACGCGAATCGGGACGTGGGGCGGCTGGGAGCGCAGGGGACGGCGGAAGCTGCCCTTGTGGAATCGGCGGAAATACGCGCCGGAGCGCATACGGACGGTGCCGATAATCGGGGGGCACCGGGACTATTTTCGCGAGTCCTCCGGGTTCAAGGGCAAGGATGGAGCATATAATATAGAATGCACGTTAGAAGCGGTGTGGTCGGAGTTAGTAGAATTGCTGGCAGAGTACAAGACGCAGATCCATCCGGTCTGCGACGGAGACCCGAGGTGAGGCGGACATGATTCATTTTACCCCAGAAGAAAAGGACGGCGTGTACAAAGCGATTTTCAATCGCAGGGACATTCGCACATTTTTACCGGATGCTGTGCCCGAGGAGGCGCTGGAGCGGCTGCTGCTTGCTGCGCATCATGCGCCGTCGGTAGGCTTTATGCAGCCGTGGAGCTTTATCGTCATCCGGTCTGAGGAAACGAAAAGCAAGCTCGCTTGGGCGGCGGATAAAGAACGGCGGGCACTGGCTATTCATTATGAAGGGGAACGGCAGGATCAATTTCTGAGCTTGAAGATCGAGGGGCTTAAGCAGGCGCCGCTGACGATATGCATTACCTGTGATCCGACGCGCGGCGGCCCGCATGTGCTCGGACGCAATTCGATTCCGGAAACGGATGTGCTCTCCGTCGCCTGCGCCATCCAAAATATGTGGCTGGCTGCGTGTGCGGAGGGGCTTGCGCTTGGGTGGGTCAGCTTTTATAAGAAAAATGACATTCGAGCGATTTTGGATATTCCGCCCCATGTCGATCCGGTGGCGCTGTTATCGATTGGTTACACGGATCAATACCCGGACAAACCGATTCTGGAAAGCGCCAATTGGGCAAAACGGCGAAGCTTGCAGGAGCTTGTGTTTGAAGAAAGCTGGGGCAAAGAGAGCGGTTAGGAAGGGTCGTAAATGAGGTCACCGGGAATCACGGGTCGGCCTCTTTTTTATGGGAGCGTTTGGCGAAAAGAGATTTACAAAAAGTTCGCATTGTAACGGTAAAAAATAGCCCGGTTGAGTCATTTGTTTCTTGTCCCTTTGAGTTAGTATGAATTTGTTTTGATGGATAAAACCGTTAATACTATTTTCTTTCGAAGGGGATTCCTATGAACAACCAAAACACTTTCAATCCTTTCCGGCGACTTCATTTTTATGCTGCCTGGTTTATTACACCCTTGCTATTGACATTGACCCTCTCGGGCATCGGTTTTTTATTTTATACGGATGTCGAAAATAAGATTTACAAGAACGAGTTTTTCGGACAGAGCGATATTGCAGTAAAGCAAAGTATAGATGAAGCGATGAAAAGCATAAGCGCGCAATACCCTGATTATAAAATTGGCAAAATCAGCATGATGGAGGAGCCTTACAACAACAGGGTTACGATTAACAATGAACAAGGCGATTCTTTGTTTGTTTTTCTAGACAGCAACAATCAAATTGTCGCTGCCCAACATGCGAAATATACCTACTCTAATATGATGAGGAACTTTCATAGCTCGCTTTTAACTGAAAGTACGTTTGTACGATATGTAGTGGAGCTGGCTGCTTGCTGGACGATATTTCTGATCGTTTCCGGTATTTATATGACGTTTAAAAAGAAGCTGCTTGCCCCTCAATCGGAAAAAGGAGCCGCGTCGCTAAAGTTCCAAAAGGTTCATGCGATCGTAGGACTCATCATCTCCATACCTCTAGTTGTTATTGTCGTAACGGGAATCCCCTGGTCTGTTTTTATGGGAAGTCATATTAGTAAATTCGGACAGGAGCATCCTGAATTAGGCAGAACCGAGCTTCGTTATAACCCGCCGCAATCCGATGTGGATGAAATTCCTTGGGCGACGAGAAGCCTGAATCAACCGACCTCCAGTCATGCGGGACATGGCGATCATAACGCTGCTGCAAACGTTGATTTAGACAATCCGAGGCGGCAAAGCTTAGAAGCGATCATCAACAATGCCCGAGACGAAAAGATAACAAGGCCGTTTTCGATCGTGTACCCTTCCAATGAGCATGGCGTGTTTACCGTTTCCAAAGGAAGCAATACAGGCGTCACCGGACTAGATGTCAGCCCTTACGAAGAAACAACCGCCTATTTCGATCAATATTCAGGGAAATTGATCGCCAGAGTTAACTATGAAGATTATGGGATCATAGGGAAATGGTTCACATGGGGAATTCCTCTTCATGAAGGGCACCTGTTTGGGGCCGCTAATAAAATTTTAAACTTGATGGTTTGCATCGCATTCCTCGCGGCCATAGCAATGGGATTTGTTTCATGGATGAAAAAAGTGAAGCCCGGGGATTTCCAGCTGCCCAAACGAATGAATAAGCCATGGTCCGCAGGAGCGATTATCACCTTGTTGATATTAGGGATTCTGATGCCCCTGTTTGGCTTATCCGTATTCTTCATATTCTTGATGGAAACGATGATCTATTACTTTACTCGGAACCGAGATCATGCCCGAACGATAGGCCAATAAAATAAAAAAGCCCCTCTGTCATTCGACAGAGGGCTGGCTGAACGCATCGTATTCGGCGATCCGTTCCGGATGCGTGTAGATGTTCATTTTGCTGTCGCGGATAAAGCCGACAGCAGTAATGCCCAGCTCGTCTGCGAGCTTTAGGGCCAGATCGGAGGGAGCCGATTTGGAAAGCAGGATGCCGGCTCCGATCTTGGACGCCTTCAGCAGCACCTCCGAGGAGATGCGGCCGCTGAAGGCGATCATTTTGTTGGCGGTCGGCACGCGGCTGCGGATGCAGTGACCGTAGATTTTATCCAGCGCGTTGTGCCGCCCGATATCGGAGCGGGACACCAGCAGCTGGCTGCCTTCGCAGAGCGCGGCATTATGGAGGCCGCCGGTTTTCTGAAACTCATGCGAGCCCTGCTGCAGCTGGTTCATGAGCTCGATACATTGGCGTGCGGTGACACGCGTTCGGCTTCGAATCGTTTTCGCTGTCCGCACGTCATTTTGGAAGTAAAACTGTCTGCTTTTGCCGCAGCAGGACCCGATGAACCGTTTGGACACCCGTTCCTTGCTGGACGTCATCTTATTTTTCAGCTCCACGTAGGCAAAGCCTTTATCCGGGTCGATCGACAGGGAGTCGATTTCTTCCATCGTACGGATAATGCCTTCCGAAGCGAGGAAGCCGACGACCAAATCCTCAAGGTCTGACGGTGTGCACACCATGGTCGCGAATTCCTCGCCGTCTAGGCGCAGCGTAAGTGGATATTCGGTGACGATTTCTTCCTGGATCGCTTCCAGCGAATCGTTGCTGTATTTTAACGTTTCCCAGTGCGTCGTACCATGGTGCTCCATATCCTTTTACCCCACTTCGGTTTCTAATTCCTCGATGCGCTTCTCCACATAGCGGGTATCCTTGTGCGCATGGAAGGTGTCGGCCCGTTCCACGATAACGGCGGTGTTGTACTCCGGAATGCCCGCATACTGCTCGTATACACCCTTCGGGATCAGGTTGTTGCCTTCCGGCCAGTGCACCTGAATGTTCCCCGCTTTTACATCCTCAAACTTCGCTCGCCCGTGAAAAACGCCAAATTTATTGTAGACGACAATCGCGTCACCTTCGGAAATTTGCAGCGCCCTTGCATCCGCCGCGTTTAAAAGCACATCGTAACGGTCTGCCGCATTGAACGGGTCGGTGTCGCTGTAAATCATCGAGTTGAACTGCTTGCCGCGGCGCGTCGTCACATAGAAGTGGCCTTCCGGCTTGCGCAGCTCCGGCAGCACGATCGGCAGCAAATTGCCGCGTCCGTCCTCGGTCGGACATACGCCGTCCTCACATAGCCAAGCATTGCCCCATTGGAAAAAGTCGCCCTTGCCCCGCAGGTGCTGAATGCCGTCATAATTCGGCGCGGCCTTGGCGATTTCCTCGCGGATTTCAAAGGCGTCGTTGACCCAGATCAGATGCTTCTGATCCGGCTTCACGCGCGCAGCGAGATCGACGTAGATCTGCCACTCGGCACGAGCTTCGCCGATGCGCGGGCCGTCGATTTCCGGCGAGAAGTAGACCATCCGCTCCGTCGAGGTCGAGGTGCCGCCGCCCGGCTGCTCGTATCGGGTCATCGCCGGCAGCACGAGGACAGCTTCCTTCGCGTCAGCAAACGTCGACGTGTTGAAAATAATATCCTGATGCACGCGGATATCGACATTCTCGAGGCATTGGCGGACAAAGTCCGGATCCGGCATCGTCTCGAGGAAGTTGCCGCCGGACGTATAGAACAGCTTCAGCTTGCGGTCGTGGTCTTCCGGCAGCAGCGCATTCTCCAGCGTCACGCCGACGATGTCGCCCTGCCAATCCGGCAGGCGGAAGCCCCAAAGCTTCTCGATGCGCTCGATTTCCTTGCCTTTGAAATCGCCGCCCGGCAGGCTGAACGGGTCCGCGCCCATTTCGCCGGAGCCCTGCACGCCGCTGTGGCCGCGAATCGGCATGAGGCCGCAGTGCTTGCGGCCAAGGAAGCCGCGCAGCAGCGCCAGGTTGGCGACCTGCGAAATGTTGTCCGTCGCGAAGCGGTGCTGCGTCAAGCCCATGCTCCAGACGAAGACGCCGGACTTCGACTTTGCGAGCAGCTCGGCAAACTCGAGCATGCGCTCCTTCGTCAAGCCGGAGGACTGCTCCAGCAGCGCCCAGTCCTGGCTTTGGATATGCTGCTTCAGCTCCTCGAAGCCGTTCGTATGCTCCTGCACGAAGCGGTGGTCGATCGCCGAGCCCGGCTGGCGCTCTTCCATCTCGAACCAGTGCTTCATGACACCGTTCATGAACGCAATGTCTCCGCCGATATTCACCTGATAGAAATCGTCGGCAATTTGCGTACCGAACAGTGCGGATTCACCGACGGAAGGAATCCAGTAGTTTTCCATCGCCGGTTCTTTGTACGGGTTAATGCAGATGATTTTTGTGCCTTGACGCTTCGCTGCATACATATACTTCGTCGAAACCGGCTGGTTGTTGGCCGCCACGCTGCCCCAGAACACAAGCACGTCGGTGCCGATCCAGTCCTGATAGTTGCAGCTGGAGGCGCCGATGCCGACGCTGCGCTTCAGCGCGGTCTTCGAAGGCGAATGGCAGATGCGCGATGCGTTGTCGATGTTATTCGTGCCGAGGAAACGCGCCGCTTTCGCCGCAACGTAGTAGGATTCATTCGTAATGCCGCGCGCCGTTAAATAGAAGGCCAGCTGCTTCGGATCGATCGCTTTGATTTTATCTGCAATCATATCAAGCGCGTCATCCCAGCTTAGGCGGCTGAACTTTGACTCGCCCTTGCGGCGGATAAGCGGATACGGAATGCGTCCGAGCTTGCGAAGGGTGGTGCTGTCCATCCGGCGCAGCTCCTCGATATCCGCATGCAAAATATCGGACTTGATCGCCGGCATCGTATTCAAGCGCAGCACGTTTAATCTCGTCGTGCAAAGATGCGGCCCCGCCAGCGTCCGGTCATACAAGCCGGAAACGCCCAGGGCACAGCCGTCGCATACGCCCTGCGTTAAAATTTTTGTCGCGTAGGGCAGGTTATCGCGGTTTTCCCACACGACCTTCATTGTATCGCGAATATGATGCGGCTTAATTTTGCCGAGTCCGAACGGAACTTTGCTCACCCACAGCTTCGGGTCCGGTTTGCTTGGCAGCTTCATCGGTCCGTTATGTTTTGTTTTCCCCACAGGTTCCACCTCATCCTGAAAAATATGTCTTTGTGTATAGGGGTCACGTTCAGTCCCTAAAAAAATACCGCCGCACGATTCTACGCGAAGACGCCTAAGTGTTTCAGTGTCGACGTAAAATGATAGCGGCGGTTAGTCTACGGCAGGTTCGCTGCCTAGTGCCAACGGCTCTGGTGCCTGGAGTTAGCGTTTGAATTTTTCTTCTAGATTCACATCGAAAACGAAGATGGACATGCCTAAATCTTTTTCAATATTAATATCGACGAACAGCTCGATGAATTTCGCTTCCAGCAGCTCTTCCATTTCCACCGGAGGATGGTCACGATAAATTTGCTTTACCATCTCCGTACGTGCGGCGCGCAGCATCTGCCTGCCATCCGCCGCCGAGGCGATAAACTTTTCCACCGGGGATAGATTGCCTTCCATCTCGCAAATTGCCCAGTTTTTGCAGAAGGTCGTAATGACCTTGCTCGGGCCTTTGCCCATATGGCGTTTGCGGTAAGCCTTAACCAAGTTGCTGAACTCGGCCTCCACTTTATTCATGTCCGTCTACCTCGCGCGGGAATATACCCCACAGTGTAGCAAACGGGCTCGGACAATTCAATTGGTTCAGCCCGTCGCTTGAAGTGTCCAGCCGTAAGGCGGGGCGGGCTCAGCAGCCCGCTTTAGCCCGCTTTCGTCATGCCGCTTGCTTGGGCAGCCTGCTGGCCGCGAAGCTGGCGGATATCGCTGCGGATAAACAAAGACACGAGCAGCGCTATGATGAACATACCGGCGAACACGGACAGCGTTCCGGTGTAGCTTCCCGTCGTTTCACGCACCCACGCCGCGAAGATCGGACCGGCAAGCCCTGCTGCCGCCCAAGCGGTCAAGATATAACCGTGAATCGCACCAAGCTGCTTCGTTCCGAACATGTCGCCAATATAAGCAGGGATGGAGGCAAAGCCGCCGCCATAACAGGTCATGATCAGGTACAGCGTAACCTGGAACAGAAGCACGCTGGTGATGTTCGGCAGAAGGAAGAACGCGATAATTTGGATGATGAAAAATGCAGTGTACGTGTTCGGTCTTCCAATATAATCGGACAGCGACGCCCAAGCGATCCGGCCTGCGCCGTTAAAGAGACCGATCAAGCCCACGACAGCGGCCGCTGCAACCGGGCTCATGCCGACGATTTCCTGCGCCATCGGCGAAGCGACAGAGATCACTGCGATTCCGCAGCTCACGTTAATGAAGAGCATAATCCACAAATACCAGAAGCGGCGTGTCTTTACCGCTTCATTCGCAGTAAGCTGAGACAAATCGGCTTGCAGCTTCTTTTTGCCTGTGTTCAGCTTATCCTGAAACCCTGCCGGCATCCAGCCAGCCGGAGGAGGGGATAAGTACATTGCGGAAGCGAGCATCACAATAAAATAAATCGCACCGAGAATAAAGAATGTGTTGGCGATTCCAAAGCTCATGATCAGCTTTTGCATCAGCGGGCCGCCGATAAAGGAAGCGAAGCCGAAGCCCATAATGGCCAAGCCGGTTGCCAGACCGCGGCGATCCGGGAACCATTTCACGAGAGTGGAAACCGGCGTAATGTAGCCTACTCCGAGACCGATCCCGCCGAGTACGCCGTAACAGAGATAGAGAAGATAAATGCTTTCTACCTGGATCGCAATCCCCGAACCGGCAATGCCGACACCGAAGAAAATCGTGGACAGCAGACCGGCCTTTTTCGGGCCGTGCTTTTCAACAAAGTGACCAAGAAACGCAGCGGATAGTCCGAGAAATAAAATGGCAATACTAAACGTAAGCTGAACGCTCTTCAGGTCCCAGCCAAGCTGGGTGGTCATGGGCTTCGTAAACACGCTCCACGCATACACGGAACCGATCGAAATGTGAATCCCTACTGCTGCGGCCGCGATGAGCCAGCGATTTTTTACCTTCGACATATCCCTTTACCCCCTAGAAGATGTAAAAACCGTCACCAATCAAGCCTACCTAAAGGGTATGCCTAATAGTGACGGTTTGTTTGCGGCAGGTTCGCTGCCCGGTAACCAACTTCGCACTTTTTGTATCGACGGATTTTACCGGTGGCAGGGGCACTGCTCCGTGTCAAATGTGTGTCGATATTATGAACATACTATAACAAGAAAACGCATTCATAGCAATTACTTTTATTACGTTTTAGGAATTGTTCCAAAGTGGAAGTTTCCCCCAGATCGAGGGCAAAACTAACGAAACCCAAAAAAAAGTCGATATTTACACAAAAATTTTAGGTTGTTACCGCTTTCACCTGAGAGTAATATGTTATGAGGAAGGTGGGTGGAACATGTCAGATAAAAAATGGCTGCTCGTCGTGCTCGTGCTCTCGGGTGTGTTTCTCTTTTTATTCGCACGTTTTGCGGTGGACGCTCAGGCCATTAAAGGGCTCGTACGGCATCTTCACGGGGAAGAGGAAAGCGGAAAGCGTCCGTTCCACGTGATTTTAATAGAACAGCAGCAGGATCATCCTTACTGGAAAATGGTTGAGCAGGGTGCGCTTGATGCGGCCAAGCTGTACGGAATGAGCCTAGAGTATCATGGTCCGATCCGTAACAGCATGGAGGATCAAATCGAGCTTCTGGACAAAGCGATTGCGGCGAAGGTGGATGGCATTATTGTTCAAGGATTGAATGACAACAAGTTCACCCCGGTCATTAACAAGGCGGTAGACTTAGGCATTCCGGTGCTGACCGTCGATACCGACTCGCCGACCAGCAAGCGGCTCACTTATGTCGGAACGGACAATTTTGAAGCAGGCAAGCGGCTGGGGCATAAGGTCGTTCAGGCGACCGGGGCGAGCGCAACGATCGGCGTCATTATCGGCAGTGATACGGCGGAAAGCCAGCTGCTGCGTCTGGAAGGCTTGAAAAGTGTTGTCGAAAGGTTCCCCGATATGCAGATTGTTGTGGTCGGCGTATCGGATATTTCCCGTATGGAAGCGATCGTTCAGGCGGAGATGATGCTGCGGGATTATCCGCAAATCAATACGATGGTTGGCACCAGCGCGCTGGATGCGGTGGGCATTCTGCAGGCGAGAGAAAATTTGGGCCGCAATGATGTGGCGATTTTCGGTTTTGATGATATGACGGATACGATGCAGTCGATCAGCAAAGGGGACATCGTTGCTACCTTGGTACAAAACCCGTATTTGATGGGATACGACTCGGTGCGGCTGCTGAACGATTACTATATGGGGCGCGAGCTGCCGAAGGAGCATTTTACGAAAATTGAAGTGATTGATCGAGACAATGTGCAGACCGGAGTGAAAACGCCATGAATATACGAACGAGGCTGTTTATTTTCATTCCGCTGCTCGTTATTTTGATGAATTTGGTTTCGTATTTTATTTTCGACAGCGGGCGCAAGGTGCAGGACAGTTACAATTTGATGATGGATCGGATTTTACTGTATCAGCAGCTTTCTCATGAAACGCAGGAGACGCTGCGCCACGTCAACCGGCTGCTAACAGGGCTGGATTTAGAAAACCCATACTCTTACTTGACGCATATGATTGAGCTTGAGCGCTTGGCAAAAGAGCTGTCAAGGCTGAAACGGACGGAAAACAACAGCTTATCCATTAAGAACTACCAGAACATGATCAGCACGTTTCTGGCGCAGACCAAGGAAGCGATCGCGAGTGTGGAGCAAACGGGCTCCAATTATGTGCATGCCTATTATCAAGCGGAAAAAACGGCGGAGTATATTCGCGAGGACGGCTATGAGCTGGTCGATCTGGAGTTGAACTATTACCG
Source organism: Paenibacillus turpanensis (assembly GCF_011421635.1). Lineage (GTDB taxonomy): Bacteria > Bacillota > Bacilli > Paenibacillales > YIM-B00363 > Paenibacillus_AK > Paenibacillus_AK turpanensis. The sequence goes on along the minus strand of NZ_WTLI01000004.1, from coordinate 124,320 downwards.
CCCGATTTATCAGGATATTATCGATACGACTTCGCGGCTCAATCAGCTGGGTGTTCAGCTGTTCGTGACGACAACGCTGCTCAGTATCTTTTTTGCTTTATGGATCTCGACGAGTATTACCGATCCGATTCGGCGGCTTGTGCTTACGGCAAAGCAAATTTCCAAAGGGAATCTGCAGACGAAGGCGCCGGAAATGCAGACCAACGACGAAATCGCCATCCTGTGCCGAACCTTTAACCATATGCTCGATAACTTGCAGAACCTCATGGCGAAGAACATGGAAAGCCTAGAAAAGGACCGCTTAGTTAAGGAATTTGAGCTGAAGGCATTGCAGAGCCAAATTAATCCGCACTTTCTATTTAACACGCTGAATGTGGTGGCGAAGCTGGCTTATATCGAAGGAGCGGAAAAAACGAGCGATCTCGCAGTCTCCATGTCCAAGCTGCTTCGCTACAACTTGCAAAAGCTGGATCAAGCGGTGACGCTGCGGGATGAAGTGGAGCATGCGAAGGAGTATTTTGCGATTCAAAAGGCGAGGTTCCGGGACCGGGTCACCTTTGTAACGGATATTGAGGAAAGGGTGCTGGATCAAGCGGTTCCGTGCTTGTCGCTGCAGCCGATTCTGGAAAATGCGTTTATGCACGGGATCGAGGGGATGGAGGAGGGAGCGGTGCTGACGCTCTCGATCCAGCCGATCGAGGAAGGCGTGCAGATCGAAATTACGGATAACGGCGTAGGCATGCCGGACGAGGTTCGGGAGCGGCTGCTAAGCGAGGACCCCGGTGAAATTCCTCGTTCCGGACGCGGCCATTCCACGGGATTAGGGACGCGAAATGTATTTAAGCGGCTTCATTTATTTTACGATGGAAATGAATCGATCGACATTCGCAGCGCGAAGCAGCAGGGGACTACCGTTACATTCCGACTTCCCCGCAGGACGAACACGGATTATGTGTCCGCAGATGCGCATAAGCTGGCGGATGCGGCGGAGAAGGAAGGGTAAGCGATGTATCGGATACTTATTGCAGATGATGAAGCGCTGGAGCGCGAAGGACTGGAGCTGATGATTTCGCGGCTCATGCCGAATCAGTTTCAATTTTTCCATGCCGAAAACGGCCGGCGGGCCATTCAATTTACGGAGGAGCACCGCCCGGACATCGTGTTTATGGACATTAAAATGCCCGGCATTCAAGGGCTGGAGGCCATTAAAGAAATAAACGCACGATATCCGAATACGAAAATGATCCTGGTTACCGCATACGATTACTTCAACTATGCGCAGGAAGCGGTGGCGCTTGGCGTCAAGGATTATATTTTGAAGCCGGCGAAGAAGGAGCAGATCGTCGAATGTCTGCAGAAGCTGCTGGCTGAGCTGGAGCAGGAAAACCGCAGGCGCGGCGAGGAGCTGGAGCTGAAGGAGAAGCTGTCGCAGCTGCTGCCGCTTGTGGAAAATGAGCTGGCGATCATGCTGATGCTGGATTTTGTGCAGGAGATCGATCTGAAGTATTTGGCGGAAATGCTCGACGCGAAGTGGGACAAGGGCTACGCCATGGTGCTGTCGATCCATCGCGGGAAAGGCGATACCGACCAGGGCGCCTTGTCTCACGAGGTGAAGAAGCAGGTGCATGAAGCGGTGAAAAGCTTCATGAAGCCGCGGCTGCCCTGCATCGTCAGTCCGATGATCGGCAGCCAGATCGCGCTGTTTCTGCCGCTGGAGCAGGACGGCTTCGGTTATTCCCAGCGCGTCGAGTCGCTGGAGTGGGGGCGCAAGCTGCGGCAGTGGCTGGAGAAGCAGCTCGAGCTGTCCATTGCCGTAGGCATCGGGACGGTGCAGCCCGGCATGGAAGGGCTGCGCCAGTCTTACCATGAGGCGGTGATGGTGTCGAGCGATCCGTCGGCGATCGTTAATGTGCGCCACTACGACGATATTCAGCAGGGCCCGAGGCAGGCCGGCATCTCGCCGGACGATGAAAAAACGCTGCGCGAGGCGATGCAGCGGCTGGATGAGGACGAGGCTAGAGCTAAGTTTTCCGCGATGTTTGAAAAGCTTGCGGCTTCCACAGCAGGCAGCTTCGAGGTGTGCAGCAGCGAAATGACGGTGCTTTTCTTGTCGCTGGCACGGTACTTTGCCCAGCAGGGGATTCCTGTCGATGCTGCGGTGTCCTTCACGGAAACACAGCATTTGGACCAGCTTCGCCAGCAGACCGAGCACCGGCTTGCTTATATGCTCAGCGTCATTCGCGAGGAGCGGGAGCGTCGCAACGGAAACGTGATCGACCGTGCGATCCGGTTTATCCATGACCGCTATAAAGAAGAACTATCGATGGAAGAAGCGGCGGAGCATGTCAACCTTAGTCCATACTATTTCAGCAAAATGTTTAAGACGCAGATCGGGGCTACCTTTATCGATTACTTGACCGATCTGCGGATTACCGAAGCGAAGCGCTTAATTGCGCAGCAGGAGCTCAGCTTGAAGGAAATATGCTATGAGGTTGGGTATAGGGACCCGAATTATTTTAGCCGGGTGTTCAAAAAAGTAACGGGAGTCACTCCTTCGGAATACCGCCACCAACCCTGATTTTTATAAAAATGGAAGTCTTCATCCAATGGATGAGGACTTTTTTGTTGTGATCGCAAAAAGGTGCTAGAAAACGGCTTGTTTTGTAAAGCGTTTTCAAAAGCGCTTTCATTTTATCGTAAAGAAATGCGGGTTTAGCACAAAGAAGTGCTGTCTTTGACTATTTTGAAAGCGCTATTTCGATGTTATGATTGATTTGTAAGCGATAACAACACCAACATTCAGATACATTTAAGGGGGATTTTTAGAATGATGACTTGGAAGAAAAGCCTTGGTTTAGGTACAGCGGCAATGCTGCTTGCAGCATCGATCACGGGCTGCGGCGTCGTATCAAACGGCGATCAAGCAGCAAGCGGCGGCAAGACGGAAGGCGGAACACAGGCAGCGAAGAAAGACGACGGCAAAATCGTTATCGGAATGTCGATGGATACATTGAAGGAAGAGCGCTGGCAAAAAGACCGTGATATTTTTTCCGCAAAGGTCAAAGAACTGGGCGCAGAAGTAAAGGTTCTCGCAGCGGACGGCAACGACGCCACACAGCTTAGCCAAGCGGAGCAATTGATTTCCCAGGGCGTGGACGTTCTCGTTGTTATTCCTCACAACGCGGAAGCATCTGCTCCAATCGTGGATAAAGCACATAAAGAAGGCATCAAGGTTATCTCCTACGACCGTCTGATCAAAAACTCGAATGTAGATTACTACCTCTCCTTCGATAACGTACGTGTCGGCGAAATGCAGGCTCAAGCAATCGTAGAGAAGGCGCCGAAGGGTAACTATGTATACATCGGCGGTGCAGATACGGACAACAATGCGCATATGTTCAAGCAGGGCGCAATGAACATCTTGAAGCCGCTGGCTGAAAAGGGCGACATCAAGATCGTATACGAGCAGTTCTCCAAGGACTGGAAGCCGGAAGAAGCACTCAAGAACATGGAAAACGCATTGACAGCGAACAACAACAATGTTCAAGCAGTCGTTGCAGCGAATGACGGTACTGCGGGCGGCGCAATTCAAGCTCTGACAGCACAAGGCATGACAGGAAAAATTCCGGTATCCGGCCAAGACGCTGACCTTGCGGCAGTACAGCGTATTGCAGAAGGCACGCAAACGATGACGGTTTACAAGCCAATCAACGCCATTGCGACAAAAGCGGCTGAAATGGCTGTAGCGCTGGCAAAAGGCGAAACGGTAAATGCAGACAAGAAAGTAAACAACGGCAAGATCGACGTTCCGTCCATCCTGCTTGATCCGATCGCTGTTAACAAGAGCAACCTGGCCGACACGGTAATCAAAGACGGCTTCCACAAGGTTGAGGACGTATTCAAGAACGTTCCGAAGGACCAGTGGCCGAAGAAATAAGCAGCTTTTCATGGGGTATAGGGCGGTTGCTGAACCGTCCTATACTGCATCTTTAGAGAGAAAGGAGCGGGGACGATGTACGCACTGGAAATGGTTGATATTGTGAAGGAGTTTCCCGGCGTCAAGGCGCTTGACGGCGTTAACTTTAAAGTAAAGAAGGGTGAAATCCACGCCCTTTGCGGGGAAAATGGAGCGGGGAAATCGACGCTCATGAAGGTTCTGAGCGGTCTATATCCGGCTGGAACGTATCAGGGTGATATTCGCATCAACGGCGAAACGAAGCAGTTTCATAAAATTACGGACGCCGAGCAGGCCGGCATTACGATTATTCACCAGGAGCTGGCGCTTGTAAAGGATATGACGGTCGGCGAAAATATTTTCCTCGGCAGCGAGCCGACAAAGCGCGGTGTGATCCAATGGGATGAGCTGTACCATAATGCAGCGACATGGCTGAAGACGGTCGGTCTGAAAATTAGTCCGGATACGGTCATCGGCACGCTGGGCATTGGACAGCAGCAGCTTGTGGAGATCGCGAAGGCCTTATCGAAAAACACGAAAATTTTAATTTTGGATGAACCGACGGCAGCATTAACGGAAAGCGAAGTCGATATTTTGATGGGCATTCTGGATCAGCTGCGGTCGAACGGGGTTTCCTGTATTTATATCTCGCACAAAATGCCGGAGGTGTTCCATATCTCCGACAGCATTACGGTGCTGCGCGACGGCAAGACGATCGCTACGCTGGACCGTAAGGACACGAACGACGACCAGGTCGTGTCGCTGATGGTAGGTCGCGAGCTGACCGAGCGTTACCCTCGCGTAGAGCATAAGCCGACGGATACGGTGCTTGAGGTTCGCAATTATACGGTATGGCATAAGGATAAGCCCGGACAGCAGGTGATCCGGAACGCAAACTTTAGTTTGCGCAAAGGCGAGATTTTGGGAATTGCCGGACTCATGGGGGCAGGCCGTACGGAGCTCGTGATGAGCTTGTTCGGAGCCTATGACGGCAAAGCGGAAGGCGAAGTTAAGATTGACGGCAAGCCGGTTCGAATTCGCGACATTTCCGAGGCCATCGAAGCGGGCTTCGCTTTGGTGACGGAGGATCGCAAGCGTTTAGGTCTTGTTTTGGGAATGGATATTAAAACGAACACGTCCATGGCCACGATGAAAAAGGTCAGCAAGTGGGGCGTCATTAACGAAAACGAAGAAATTAAGTGGGGCCAAAAGTACGTTAGGGAGCTGCGCACAAAAACCTCTTCGCTGGAAACAGCGGTAGGAACGCTCTCGGGAGGCAACCAGCAAAAGGTAGTTATCGGCAAATGGCTGATGTCGGATCCGAAAATTCTGATTTTGGATGAGCCGACACGCGGGATCGACGTCGGCGCCAAATATGAAATATACAATCTCATGAATCAACTGGTCGAGCAGGGCGTAGCGATCATCATGATTTCTTCGGAGCTTCCGGAGGTGCTCGGGATGAGCGATCGCATTCTAGTGATGAGCGAAGGCAAATTCGTGAAGGAATTTGACTGGCGCGAGGCAACACAGGAAAACATTATGCAGGCCGCAACAGGGGGGAAATAAACCATGAAGGCACAAACAGAGAACCAACAATTGCAGCAGTCCAAAACCATGTCGCTGAAAGAGATCTTCGGTAAGATGGACGTACGCGCATATACGATGGTGGGCGCGGTCGTTATCATTTGGTTATTATTCGGTATGATGAACGACACCTTCTTAACGGCTCGTAACTTATCCAACTTATTTACCCAAATGTCCGTAACCGCAATTTTGGCGATCGGCATGGTTCTGATTATCGTAGCCGGACATATCGATTTGTCCGTAGGCTCTTTAGTCGGCTTGACCGGCGGGATCGCGGCCATTCTCAGCAACTGGATGGATATGCCGGTACTGATCGTTATCTTGGCAACTCTTGCGGTCGGCGCACTGCTGGGCATGCTTCAGGGGTGGCTTGTCGCCTATCAGGCCATACCGGCCTTTATCGTCACCTTAGGCGGGATGATGGTGTTCCGGGGAGCTTTAATGGGAATAACGAATTCGACGACGATTTCGATTTCCGATCCGGTGTTTGCAATGTTAGGCAACGCGTACTTCGCGAGAGGCTTCGGTTTGGTGCTCGCTGTGCTTACGATCGCCGCGATTTTGTGGACGACGTTCAGCAAGCGCAAATCGCGTCAAAAATACGGCTTTGAGGTAGCGCCGCTTGGCCTTGATATCGGTAAGTTTGTGCTGTACAGCTTCCTCGTGGTCGCGTTTGTTCTTGTGATGAACAGCTACAAAGGGATTCCGTTCCCAATCATTTTCGTTATCATTCTGGCACTATTGTTCTCATTCATTGCGACGAAAACGACATTTGGCCGCCATGTTTATGCAATCGGCGGAAATCCGGATGCGGCTCGTCTGTCCGGTATCAACATTCGCAAAAAGACGATGCTGATCTTCGTATTGATCGGTGTGCTTTCCTCGATTGCCTCACTAGTGCTTACATCCCGCTTGTCCTCGGCAACGATTTCCGCCGGTCAAATGTATGAGCTGGATGCGATTGCGGCGTGCGTAATCGGCGGAACGTCACTGCTGGGCGGCGCGGGTACCATTGTAGGCGCGCTGATCGGCGCACTCGTGATGACCTCGCTGGACAACGGTATGTCCTTGATGGGTCTGGAATCGTTCTGGCAGTATGTTGTAAAAGGAAGCATCCTTGTTGCAGCGGTGTGGCTGGATATTTACAACCGCCGCAAGAAGACGGTGAAGTAAAGCCCTTGGCGGGTTGGCGGCTGCTCAGCTTCATGGCTGCTTGGTTGCACGGTTGTTCGGGCCGGCCGCTGAACCTGTCTATTCCTAGGGAGTTGTAGGTCGGCGGGTGGTCCGTATTGCGACAGCATTGGGAGTTGGGCAGCCGTCAGGCTGCTTTTCTCATGCAGGAGGGCTGCCGGATTCGCCGAAATGTGGCGGTATTTTTGCCAAATGGACAGATTGTGTTTTAAGCTTGAAACAGCATCTTGGTTTGGCTAGCAAAACAGGGATACCATCCGTAACACGTGCAGAAGGACACGCTTTACGCTGGATGCCCTGTGTTTTCCGATAGAACTGGGTACAATACCATCTGTTAAGGAGGAAGTTGTCATGAATCAAGTGCGTTGGGGAATTATGGGGAATGCCGGTATTGCGAAAACACAAGTGATGCCCGCGATGCAGCGGGATGAACAGAGCAAGCTGGCGGCGATCGCGAGCTTAAGCGGAAAAGCGGAGGAAACCGCGCAGCAGTTTGCTATTGGAAAGGTGCATTCATCCTATGAGGCGCTGCTGGCGGATCCGGACGTGGATGCCGTATACATACCGCTGCCGAACTCACTCCATAAGGAGTGGGTGCTGAAGGCAGCAGAGCAGGGCAAGCATATCCTATGCGAGAAGCCGGCCGCGCTAAATGCGGCCGAAATGGCGGAGATGGCGGAAGCCTGCCGCCAGCATGGGGTGATTTTTATGGAAGCGTTCATGTACCGCTTCCATCCGCAGCATCAGCGCGTGCGGGAGCTGATCGCAAGCGGAGAGATTGGCGAGGTGCGCGTGTTCCGCGCCAGCTTCAGCTTTTTCTTGAGCGAGCCCAAGGGCAATATCCGCATGGATCGCCAGCTTGGCGGGGGCAGCCTGTACGACGTCGGCTGCTACTGCGTCAATTCGCTGCGGTACGTGCTTGGCGAGGAGCCGGTTGAGATTCACGCCTTCGGCAAGGTGGACGCCGAATACGGGGTGGATACGGTGATGACGATCAACGCGAAGCTGAACAGCGGAATCGCCGCTGTGCTGGACTGCGGCTTCGAGATGCATGATCGGCAGCAGTACGAGGTAGTCGGCACGAAGGGCAGCATTATCGTGCCGCGTGCTTACCGTCCGGACTTGGCGGGAGGAGACGGCTTGATTCAAGTCGTGAAGAATGGCGTTCTGGAGCGTGAGGAAACGGTGTCGGGGGATCAGTACTTGAACCAAGTCCGGCATTTTACCGAATGTGTGTTGAAGGGCGGGGAGCCGTCCTATTCGGCGGAAAACACGCTGCGGAATATGAAGGTGATCGACGCGTGTTATGAATCGCTGCATGAAGGCCGGATCGTAAGCCTGCCGCAGGGATAATTGGGGAGCGCAAACAAGCAGAAGGAGTGAGCAGCTTTGGAAATGAGGATCGGTTTTGTCGGCGCGGGCTTCGTATCTCTTATGCATCAACCGGCGATTGCGAAGGTGAACAATTGCCGTTTAACGGGAATTTATGATACACGTGCCGAGGTGCTGGCGCAGCGGGCAGAGGAGTGGGGCGTAACGGCCTTCGAATCGCTGGAGGCGTTAACCGCTTCGCCGGATATTGATGTGGTCTACATTTTATCGCCGGTGGAACATCACTTTGAGCATGCGAAGCAGGCGATTGCCGCAGGCAAGCATGTGCTCATTGAGAAGCCGGTCGGCTTATCCGTAGCGGAGAATAAAGAGCTGGCACGGCTGGCGAAGGAAGCCGGAGTGCTTTGCATGCCGGGGCATAACTACGTATATAACCCTTCGCTCTGGCGGATTAAACGGATGATCGAGCGCGGCGATATGGGCGATGTCGTTGCGGGGTGGATCAACTATTGTATCTACCACTCGGATGATATTTTTGCCCGCTATCCGGGAGTCATACCGCAAATTATGACGCATCATCTGTACGTGCTTCTTTACTTGCTCGGGCGCCCGAAGCGGGTCATTGCGATGGCGACGGAAACCCGCGAGAACAAGGTCGGCAAAGAGGATCAGGCGTTTGTCATGCTGGAAATGCCGAACGGCGCGATGATTAATCTGTTTGCGGGCATTCGCACGAACGATCTGACGGCGCAGCCGGGTCCGTTTATGGTGAAAATTCTTGGTACCGAAGGCGGCGGCTTCCATACGTGGCGCGAGGGTGTGAACACGAAGCAGGTCGGAACGCACCCGGAAACGTGGCTGCCGTATGACGAATCCTATGAGCTGGAGGCCGAGCATTTGGTAAATCGAGTGCTTATAGGCGGAGAAAAGCCGCTGTCCACGATTGAGGACGCGGTCGATGCGCAGGTGCTGCTGGAGGCCATCCAGCAGTCAGTTCGTACAGGCGCTGCGGTCGAAGTGGATTGGAATCAATCGGTGTAAAAGATTTATAGATGGTGAGTAGGGGATTGGCTGCGGCGGCGGCCAATCCTTTTTTAATACCAAGAACATGTGTCCACGTTAAGCCTTAACCGCTGCGGGGAGACTTTCTTTGACGATCTTTTCCGACCCCAGCGGCCGTCCATCCATTTGGTTTGATCGGCTTACTGGCACTGTGCTTTGATCATGCGCATCCATTCGGCGAAGCGCTCGGGCTCCTCCATATGGGGAAAATGCGCCGAATCCTCGAACCATTGGAACTGCTTAAACGGAGCGTCCAGCTGCTGCATATAATCGAATGCAACCTCGGAAGGCGTCATGTGATCATGTCTTCCCATCGCTACATAAACGGGCAGCTCCAGCTTGGGCACCGTTTCGAATAAGCTGACGTGCTCGATCTGCGGCATGATCGTCTTCGCGCTGAAGGAATTGCCGACAGCAAGCCGCAGCCCGTCGAGCCAGGTATACTCCGGGGAAAGCAGAATCCCCTCCAGTAAATCGCGGGAAGAATGGCTTCCGCGCTCCGATCCGCCAAAGGCGGCAACCCATTTGCGTTCGAGGGTCGTGTCCTTGCGGGGATTGCCGTAAGGCGGAGGACCGATCGCCTCCAGCTCTTGAATCGCTTTGGCGTCGTTTCTGCGCTTCGCTTCCTCCAGCACGAACCGGTAGGATGCCGATTCCGCACGGGGAGAATCGGCAACCTGCCCGATGCCGATATAGGCTAAGTAATCGCCCGGATAGCGCTGAGCCGTCCATATGCCAAGCAAGCTTCCCCATGAATGTCCGGCTAAAAACAGCTTCGGCTGCTGAAAACGCTGCAGCAGCAGCTGTGTCAGCTCGTGCGTGTCCTCGATGAGCCGTTCTACCTGCAAATCGTTGGCGCTCATTCCCCAGTGATACGATTTGCCGGAGCCCCGCTGATCCCACTGCACGACGACAAAATGCTCTTCCAGCAGCTCCTGATGCTTGCGGGCGAACGGAATTTGAGGGTATCCCGGCCCGCCATGCAAGAAAAGCAGGACCGGGTTGCGCCGATCCTTCCCCCGGATCAGCACGGATTGCTTGAATCCGCCTAGCTCCACCTGCTCAAGAACAGCAATGCTCTCGGGAATCGGCTCCCCTTTATCGCTTCGAATGGCCGGTGTCCAGGCAGGAAAGGCAAATAAAGCAACGATGAAGAGGATTAGAACGGCAGCTATTGTGAAAAAAGTCCGTTTCCGCCGCCTGTTCACAGAGGATGCGGTACTGATCTCGATTTGGTGAATTCTGCTTGGCTTCCTTACCATGTAGTCCCCTCCGCGTACTCATTCATTATGGTGGTATTGTAGCATGAATGCTTCAAGTGATGTCCATTTTCTTCCAATGGGATTGCTGCTCATTTTAAGGTAGCGAGAATTCAATTGGCCGAAAAAGCTGGTTGTCATTACGGCTTTGCATCTTGTTGACCAGGTGGTCAAAAGAGGTGTATACTCAGTGTTGACCGGATGGTCAACTGGGCTGGATGATTTCAAAAACGAATGAAGGCTTGAAGAATGGAGTGACGCGGATGAAGGACAGAACACCGAGAAAAGGTGGAGAACCGAGGGTTTCGCAGGTTTCGCAGGTTCCGAAGGCAGCGAAGGTTCAAGCCGAACCAACAAGCGAGAGCCGGAGTGACGCTGCCACGGCGATGGCCTCCCAGGCTCAAACGGCCGATAGATCGGGGCAAGCGGGACCCGATGACAAGAAGCAGCAGCTGCTTTCGATCGCGCGGGAGCATTTTTCCAAGCAGGGGTATGCCAAAGCGTCAACCAATAAAATAATTGAGGAAGCGGGAATCTCCAAGGGGATGCTGTTTCATTATTTTTCAAATAAAAAAACGCTATATCTGATCATCTTGGACGATGCACTGGAGCGAATGCGCGGATTTCTCGAGTCGGAGCTGGGTACGCTGCCTGCGGATGTTTTCGAGCGGGTAGCCCGGGTGAGCCGGTGTAAGCTGACGTTTTTTGTGCGGTTTCCGCAGCTTTATCGGATTTTGATGGATGCTTTTACACCGCCGATGGAAGGTGAGCTTGCGGAGGAGCTGGCGCAGCGGAGCAGGCAAATGGCTGAGGCGATGTCGATCACGATGGACGATGCGGATGCATCCGGATTTCGGCAGGAGGTCGATGCGGGGAAAGCATTTGATCTCCTGGTCACCTCGATCAATGCGCTGAACCTGAGGTTCATGGCAGTGTGCCAGCAGCATCCGGATAAAGGCTTGGCACTGCTGGAAGCTCATTTGCAGGACATTGAATGTTATTTGGATATGCTGCGGAAGGGAATCGGGCGGGCTTGTAGAGGAAAATAGGCTGGCGGTTATTTAAAGGATCAGGGAAAGGTGGAGCATGCGATGACAATGGAACGGAAAATCAGCAAGCTGTACAAGCTCGATGATGCTTCTTGGATGAGGCATGCGAGCCCGTGGAGTGTGTGGACGCGGAACACGGTGCTGCCGCTGCTGGTGCTCGCCTTCTGGAGCAGAATCTGGCTTGGCTGGTGGGCCGCCATTCCGGTAGCGTTGGCGGTGCTGTGGGGGATCGTGAATCCGCATGTGTTTGCTGCACCGAAGAGCTTCTCTCATTGGGCGTCAAAATGTGTGCTCGGGGAACGGGTTTGGCTGAACCGAGATCAGGTGCCGGTTCCGGCGTATCACCGGAGAGCACCGCACATTCTCAGCACGGTTGCGGCGATCGGCTCGCTGTTTGTTATTGCGGGAGTGGTTCAGCTGCATCTGTGGATGACGCTGTTCGGTTCGGTGCTTATTTATGCCGGAAAGCTGTGGTTCTTGGACCGGATGGTGTGGCTTTATGAGGATATGAAGGAGCATCCGGCTTATCGGGAGTGGGTTCGCAATTGAAGGATAGCGCGATACCCGGGAGAATGGATGAAAGTAAGCTCGAGATAACGATATGGATGGGCCGCAGGCGCCCGGCAGGAATATGTGCAGGCAAGAGGGCAGCTTGGAAGGCATGGTTTGGTTGATAAAACAAGGCTATTCAAGCTGGGCCGGTTTGTTTACTATTAGGGAAGCTGTTTATATTACTTTCCAATAGGAATGCACGAGGTACGAGACACTGATGTCACGATTATTGCATATACCGATGTTTCAAACATTATCCAATATGGAGCTGTCTAAGCTGTTGGGCAAATTGGAAAAACAGCAGCTTCCCGCGCAATCGACACTGTTCCGGCAGGGGGACCACGGGGATAGTATGTATATCGTGGAAAGCGGACGGGTTGAGCTGTTCGTCGATTCTCCAGGCGGCGGCCGGCAGCTGATTGCGGTGCTGGAAGAAGGCAGCACGCTCGGAGAAATGGCGCTGTTAACGGGCGATCCGAGGACGGCGACGGTTGTTGCTGCGGAAGATACGATGCTCTATGTCATTGACTGGGAGACGCTGGACCGTCTCGTTGAAGAGCAGCCGTCCATCTCGGCGTATTTCATCCGGCTGCTCTCCCAACGGCTGGTGTCGACGAATGAGCGGCTGCAGGAATCGAAGGCTTCCAAGCTGCAGTGGGTGAAGCGGGAGCTGGAGCAGCTGCCGGAGGCCGTCGTGGCCTGCTTGCTGTGGGCGGCGCATGTGCCGCTGTTCGACAGCAGGCTGGCGCAGCGTGCGGTCGGAGGTGCCGCAGCCGGTCTGGCGGAGCAGCTTGCGGCGCTGCCTGCGAACGGGCCGCTGCTGCGCAAGGAAGTGGGCCAGCCCGGCTGGTACGCGGTGCAGCACAGTGCGCGGCGGGTGCTGCAGGAGCTCGCGCAGGCGCCGGATGCAGACCGCGAGCGGTGGTGGCGGGAAGCGGCGCTGGCTTACGCCGATGCGGGCCGCTGGGATGCGCTGTGCGAGCTGTACGGCGAGCGCGGCGAATGGGAGCGGCTGATCGAGGCGCTGCTTGCAGCGGAGCGGGAGCTCCTGCGGGAGCAGGGCCGCGAGCGTTCTGGCGCAGCGGAGCCGCGACAAGCGCGCAAGCTGGGGCAAGGGCTGGGGCGGAGCGGGGAGCAGGAGCGGCGGAACCGTGCGCATGAACAAGGGGCTGAGCTGGAGCAAGGGCAGGGTCCGGAGCCGGGACAAGTGCGCAAGCTGGGGCAAGGGCTGGAGCAGGGGCGTAAGCGGGAGGCGGGGCAAAAGCCGGGGACGGAGTCGCCGCAGGAGCGGCCGCTCGGCGAGCTCTATGCCGCATTGCGGACCTGCCCGCCCGATGCGCTGGCCGCACACGCCGGACGGCTGTCCGGCTTCTTGGCCGACTGCGCAGCCGCTGCGCCGGAAGCCGGTCTCGCCGTCGTCGAGGCGATCCTGCACCGCCAAAGCTGCGCCGCTTCTGAGCTGCCGCGCTTGTACGAGTGGGCGGCAGAATTTTGCCGCCTGCTCGGTATGAAGCAGCAGATGCAGGAGTATATGCAGCTGGCGGAGGCGGCCGTGAGCGCGGATTCCGCAGGCGGCGACAGCGGCGGCTTGGACGATCGGCGCTACGGCCTGCAGAAGCAAAGCTTGGCCCGCCGCCGGAGCCAGTCTCTCGCGGAGAGCGCCGGACGGCTGCTGAAACGCAGCCGCCTGACGGGCTTGTCCGCCATAGTTCTAGCGCTGCTGTGCATGCTGGCGTTCCACGTGATGGAGCCGTTCGGCGGATTAAGCCGCGAGGCGATGGATTTTATCGGTATCGGCGCGGCGGCGGTTATTTTTTGGATGGTGAATATCATCCCCGATTATATTGTCGCGCTGGGCATGGCCATGCTGTGGGTGACCGGAGGACTGCTGGAGCCGGAGGTTGCTTTATCCGGCTTCGCGTCAACGACATGGCTGTACATGATTTTTATTATGGCCCTTAGCGCGGTCATTACGAAATCCGGTATTTTGTACCGGTTTTCCCTTCATGCGCTGCAGCGGTTTCCGCCTCACTATCGGGGGCAGCTGTGGGGGATCGTAACGGGTGGAGCCCTACTGAACCCGATGATTCCCTCCTCTTCCGCCAAAGTATCCCTTGGCGTGCCGATCGCCCAGACGATCGCCGAATCGATGCACTTTAAGGAGCGAAGCGGGGGGGCTGCAGGTCTGGGGCTGGCGGCGATGGTGTTTTACGGCTTTACGGCTCCTTTCGTGCTGACCGGATCCTATACAAACGTGATGGCCTATGGGCTCACCTCTGCGAACGCCCCGATCGGGTGGCTGCAGTGGTTCATCAACGCCCTGCCGGCCTTTCTCATTTTTAGCGTAGTCATGCTGATATGGCTCTCGCTTCTATTTCGAAAAACCGCTGCGCCGAGGCCGGTGGAGGCTGCCGTGCTGAAGGAGCAGCTTGCCTTACTTGGCCCGCTGACGAAGGAAGAACGCATTTCGGTCGGCACGGTGCTTGGGGCCATTGCGCTCATGATCGCCCAACCGCTGCACGGGCTGGATAATGCGTGGGTGATGCTGCTCGCTTTTGCCGTATTGATCCTTACTGGGGTGCTGGATAAAAAGACGATCGCGACCGGGATCGATTGGACGTTTCTGCTGTTTCTTGGCATCGCCTTCAGCTTTGCCGGCGCTTCGGAGCAGCTTGGAATCACGGAGGCGATCGGCAGCGCACTGGCCGGCCCGATGTCGCTGTTTATTTCGTCGCCGGTGCTGTTCTTGACCGCAGTCATCCTGATCAGCTTTCTCGTAACTCTAGTCGTCCGCGATGACCCTGCGGTAATTTTGCTCGTCACGGCGCTGCTTCCGCTCGCTGAGCAGGCCGGTATTCACCCCTGGGTGCTGGTGTTTGTCGTTCTGCTTTCGACCGATCCCTTCTTCTTTTCCTATCAATCGCCGACTTATTTGACGGCGTATTATAGCTCGGAAGGAAAAGCGTTCTCGCATCGCCAAGGGCAGAAGGTGGCGTTAGGCTACGCGCTGGCTGTTCTCGCGGTCGCGGTGCTTTGTATTCCGTACTGGCAGTGGCTCGGTCTGATAAAATAAGCGTAATAGTGGGTAAGACGAGGGAGCAGTAGAGGGTCAGCCAGACATTCTGGCTGGCCCTTTTTACGAGATAGAAAGTAACATTATAGTGGAGTTGATGATTTGTTCATCATCGAAAGGTCTCGTAACAGGTGTCTTACGCCGTGTCGATGCTGCTGGGAACCGTGGTGTTTTGATGCAGAGTAGGGGCTGCAAGTTGAGCAAGACGGCTTTTGTCTAATCGTGTCGAACAAAAAAGATTTTACGAATTTTCGCATACCCCGTATAATAGCTCTACTGGAGATTTTGTCGAATTATGAGATATTATTTTTTTGTTAGGAAGAAAGGGGAACAGAAGTGGCGACAATACCGCAGATAAAACAGCAAGAGCAGACAGCCGTTCGTAAGCAGAGACGCCCCCTCCGGATTGTGCTGTGGACAGCCGTTGGAATCGTAATTACCGCTATCATAGCTTGCCTCGGCATATCCGTTTATGTCGGGCTTACTCTTACGCATCCGGAGAAAAAGCCGATTACGCAAACTCCCGCTGAGCTTGGCCTGCCGTTTGCCGATCAAGTGTTTACAAGTGCAGATGGGAGCACATCGCTGAAGGGATGGGTCATTGAGCCGGAGAATCCAAAGCTGACGGTCATTATGTCCCACGGGTATCGGGGAAATCGGGTGGAAAAGAATTTGCCTTTTCTTCCGATCGCCAAATCGTTCCATGATGCAGGATATCGCGTGCTGCTCTTTGATTTCCGTTATAACGGCGAATCGGGAGGAAGCATGACGACGATCGGTGCTAAGGAGAAGCTAGACCTGCTTGGTGTGATTGGGTGGGCAAAGCAAAATCATGATGAGCCCATTGTACTCTACGGCATCTCGATGGGAGCGGCCACGTCCATTCTAGCAGCCGGTTTATCGCCTGACGTTTCCGCAGTGCTTGCGGACAGCCCCTATAGTGATTTAGAGAGCTACCTAAAGACGAATCTGTCGGTGTGGTCGAAGCTTCCGGAGTTTCCGTTTACACCGCTCATTATGGCGTTAATTCCGAAAGTAACCGAGCTGGACCCGAAGGAAGCGAGCCCGATGGCCGAGCTGGATAAGATTTACCCGCGTCCGGTGCTGTTTGTTCACGGGCGCAATGACGCCTACATACCAAGCGCAGAAAGCGAAAAGATGGCGGCAGCCCATCCGGATCGATTTCAGCTGTGGGTTACGGAAAATCAGGGGCATGTGCAGTCTTATAAGCATCATTCCGAGGAGTATATGAAGCGGGCGATCGAATTTTTTAAAGCATTCGAGAAGCAGCCAGGGCAATAACAGGAACGTGTGAAAAAGAGGCAATACAGTTGGAGCTGTAAAGAGGCGCGAAGGCGTCTCTTTATTGCGTTAACCGGAGGTAAGGGCCAAAGGATGGTTATTACGCTTGAAAGCAAGAAGTGACCTGCAAGATAGGTCGCTTCTTTTTTTGCAGATTTCCCCTCCGAATGCAGGAAGTGGGGAGCGGGGCAACGAAACAATAGGACGGAAATTCGACAAAAGGGGAGAAAAATGTGAATTCGATAGTCCGAAAGCTGGGAATGCGTCTCGTCGCACTGTCTATGGCCGTATGTCTTGCGTCCACATGGGGAGCACCTGCGGCCCAAGCAGCAAATGAAAAAGTAACCGTACTGATTTACATGAACGGCTCCGATCTGGAAAGTGAGGACGGCGCAGGCGCGGCCAGCAAGGATCTTGAGGAAATGATGGCTATCGGCTCAACGGATAACGTGAAGGTTGTAGTTGAAACGGGTGGTACGCTTCAGTGGAACAACCCGAATATCAGCGGGGAGGAAAACCAGCGCTGGCTCGTTGAAAAAGACGGTATTCAGCTGCTGTCCGAAGGTCTCGGCGCACGAAATATCGGTGAACCGGCGACACTTCTGGATTTCGTCACTTGGGGTGTAAAGGAATATCCAGCGGATAGATACGTTCTGCTGTTTTGGGATCATGGCGCGGGATCGGTAAACGGATTTGGCGCGGATGAGCTCCATAACGGCGATTCCCTGCTGCTGCCGGAAATTCAGCAGGCGATGTCCGGCGCTGTCAAAGAGACCGGCGTTTCCTTTGAGCTGGTCGGCTTTGACGCTTGTTTAATGGCGACGGTTGAAACGGCGAGTTTGTTTGCGCCTTATTCGAAGTACTTCATTGCGTCCGAGGAGCTAGAACCGGGGCATGGCTGGAACTACACGCCATTCTTGGACTATCTCACGAAAAATACGAATGCAAGCGGCGCTGAGCTGGGCCAAGTCATTACCGATGGCTACCGTGCGCAGGCGGAGGCAGAGGGTACAGCGAGTGAAATTACGCTTTCCGTTATCGATTTGACCCAGATTGATGAAGTGGAAGCGGCACTCGGAAGCCTTGTGGAGAAGGCTGCGCTCGATTTAGGCCAGCCGGAGCGCATTCAAGCGATCGCGAAAGCCCGCAGTCGTTCCGAGGATTACGGAAGCAGCGGCGCGCATGGCGGAAATACCGATATGGTCGATTTAGCAGACCTTACCGGACAAATTTCCTCCCTGTACCCGGCTGAGGCGAAGAAGCTGCTGAAGAGCATTGAGGATGCCGTTGTGTACAGCATTAACAGCACGACCAAACCGAAGGCGGCAGGATTATCGGTTTACTTCCCTTATAAGGATAAAGAAAACTTCCAAAGCAATCTGGAAACCTATCGCACGCTTTCATTTTCAAAAGCATATCTGGATTTCGTGGAATCGTATGTAGAAGTGATCGACAGCGATGCAGAGCCTGTACAATTCACCAATGCGGCCCCGGAAGCGGCGGCATCGGAGGAAAGCTCAGGTGGAGCGATGCTTTATCAAGTAGCCCTGGATAAAACGGACATTGCGGAAATTGCGGAAGCTTACTCCGTTCTTACTACCTATGCCGATGAGAATACGCTTGTTACACTAGGCATGGACGACTCTGTAACCATTGATGAGGAAACGGGCATTTTAGAGGACGAGTTTACTGGGGAATGGGTTACATTGGACGGGAATTTAGTCTCCATGTTCGTGAATGGACACGGCGATGACTTTACGGAATATGCGATCCCGGCCAAGCTGAACGGTGAGGAGGTCGATATTCTCGTTACTCTAAATTACGAGACTGGCGAGAGCCGGATCATCGGCGCATGGCGCGGAATCGATGAACTATCGGGAATGGCCGACAAGAACATTTTGAAAATCAAAGCGGGAGACCGCGTGACGCCGATGTTTTACACGTACAATGAAGCCTCCGGTGAGGATGGCTTCCTGGAAGGTGAAACATTTACGGTGGGGCAGGAGCTGGCGCTCGAGGGCACGGTACTGCCGGAAGGTCAATATCAGTACGGCTTTTATTTGATTGATTTTGCTCAGAACGAATCGTATTCCGATTTTGTAGAAATCGATTGGACAGGCGAAACGGCGGGAGCAGGCGACGCTGCAGAAGAGCCGGTGGACCCGAATGCAGTGCATGTGGAAATCAACGGAGAGCTGCAGGAATATGTTCAGCCGCCGGTCATTATTAACGATAAGACGATGGTTCCGCTGCGTGCGATCTTCGAAGCGCTAGGCGCGACGGTAGAGTGGGAAGCGGCGACGCAAACGGCGACGGCGGAAAAAGACGGCACTGTTGTTGTGCTGCAGATCGGCAACCCAGTCGCAGCGGTTGACGGTGAGGCGGTAACGCTTCAGCAGGCGGCTGAGCTTGTGAATGGGCATACGATGGTGCCTGCCCGCTTTGTCAGCGAGGCGTTAGGCGCAGAGGTGAAGTGGGACGGAACTACGCGTACGGTGATCATCACCTACGAATAATTGGACGAGTGAAGCGGATAACACGAGCTGATTGATGTCCCGATTACTACATGATGCCAAGATCAGTATTATTCAGAAACAGCAGCTTTATTTCGGTTTCTACCGGGGTAAAGCTGTTGTTTTGTTGTATAAGATGCATTTAGAATACTGAGCTGGTTCATTATTCGCACTTTGAATACTATTGATCAAACTATTTTTAATGTTAGAAAAAAATAATTATTAAAAAATAGGTCATTTCGACTAGGCAAAAAGTGGTGGCGCGAGTATACTAATCCATAGATTTTGTCGAATTCCGACTGATTCAAAACTCCAAAGGGGGAAACACCACTTTTTTAAAGCGATTTGTACGGATCATGCAGATGATATCACAGCAGAAGGTTAAGACGAACTAGAGGTGGACAAAGCGATGAGAAAGTGGTTGAACGTTAGAAATAGCTTGTTCGTAAGGATTTTGGCAGTATCGCTAGGTTGTATGATCGTGCCGATGCTGATCAGCTTGTTTTATACCAGTCAGCAAACGACCCAATTCGTAGAGCGGGAAGCGAGTCATTCCTTAACGCAAATTGCAGCGGAAAAACGGGCGCAGCTCGAGGCCGTGCTGCAATCTAAAATGACGCTCGCGGATTCGATTGCCGATGAGCCGTATACTATTGATTTTTTCCAGCAAGCAGAAAAGACCGGGAAACTTGATAAAACGAAGCTTGCCCGCATTCAAGAAAACCTGACGACAAAAGTGAAGAACGCAAACGGCTTGTATGAAAACATCTTTTTTACTCATGAGGATAAAGTGCTGGTCGATGGAATCGGCGGGCAGTCCGTTGGACATGCGTTCGACGATGTAACGGAGGCATGGTATAAATCAGCCTTGAGTAACCCAGGAACCTTTAACGGTGGTCTGATGACGTCTCCGATTACCGGGAGACCGGTTATTGTCGTTGGGGATACCGTTATGAACCCGGCAACCCATACTCCATTATCGGTGTTTGCGCTGCCGATTGACCTAATCAAGCTGACGGAGCCCGTGATCAAGGGCAATACGGAGGATCAGATCACCACGATGATCTTGAACGAGTCCGGGCTTGTTGTTGTGTCGGCAAACCAAGACCAGGTGCTGAAGTTTGATTTCAGCAAGGAAGCGTCGACGCAGGAATTGTTTCAGAAAATGCAGTCCGAGGCTTCAGGCTACAGCTATGTTGACGTAAATGGGACGTCGCTTGTCGGCGCTTTTGTGAAGGATGAAAAGCTGAAGATGTACGTTGTTTCTTTCCTTCCGCTGGAAGGCTTTACGAAGCAAATCGAGGAACTGGAAAAGGGAATGCTTCTGTTCACGGTGCTGTGTATTGTGATTGCAGCGGCGGCTGTCTTTTTTGTCGTTCGAACGATCGTGAGACCGATTCGAGTTGCTTCGAGCTATCTTCAAACGATCGCGACAGGCAATTTTTCCGGAGAGATCGAAGGGAAATATCGCCGTTCCAAGGATGAAACCGGGATACTTATCGATTCGATTCACACCATGCAGCAGTCGATCAAGGAGATCGTCGGAACCGTGGTTACCGAATCCGATAAGCTGGAGCAATCGGTTGCAGGGGCAAGCAGCCATATTACGGATCTGAACGGAGAAATCGGTACCGTAACGACAACGACGAAGGATATGTCGCTGGCTATGGATCAGACAGCGGCAGCAACCAAAGAGATCAACCTGTCGGCGCAGGAATTTGAACGCGCAATTGAATCGATGGCCGAGCATGCTCAAGAAGGTGCGGAGGCGTCAGGCGAAATCAGCAAACGCGCGCAGCAGCTCAAGGAAAGCGCGGTTGCTTCTCAGCAGGCAGCGCATGATATACGCGAACGCGTTGATTCGGGGCTGCGGTCGGCGATCGAGCAGTCGAAATCGGTGGAGCAGATCCACAGCTTGACCGATTCGATCCTGCAAATTACGGCGCAGACGAATCTGCTTGCGCTGAACGCTTCAATTGAAGCGGCGAGAGCCGGGGAAGCCGGCAAAGGCTTTGCTGTTGTGGCGCAGGAGATCCGCAAGCTGGCGGAAAGCTCGAAAACCGCGGTGGAGCAAATCCAAGGCGTAACCGGAAACGTGGTCGCGTCGGTAGAAAATTTAATGATGTACTCCAATCAAGTGCTCGAATTTATCGACACTACCGTCATTCGAGATTATGGCTCGATGGTGGAGACTGGGGAGTATTATTTTAAGGATGCCGAATATGTCGAGAGGCTGGTTACGGAGTTCAGTGCAACGACCCAGCAGCTGAGCGCCGCTGTGCAAAACCTTTCGAAGGCGATCAGTGAGATTTCCGCTTCGAACGATGAATCGGCTCAAAGCACCGAGCATATCGCTGAAAGAGCGCAGGCCGTGCTGCAAAAATCGAGCGAGGTGGAAAAGGTGGCCGCCGAGACGAAGGAGAGCTCGACTCGCTTGAAGGACGCCGTTGCTAAATTCAAGGTGTAATTAATGAAGAGGACCTGTCCACATGCTTTTGGACAGGTTCTTTTTTGTTATACGGAAGCTGACCTGCCTGTAAAATAGCAACGAAATGATAATGTACACGTGAACATTTTGCCGGGGCTTCGTGATATGATAACGGTATCATTTAGGAAATCATCCTCAAAGGAGCTGGTTACTGTGTCCGAACGCACCTATACTAACCCGATTTTACCGGGATTTCATCCTGATCCATCGATTGTACGGGTTGGGGAAGACTACTATATGGTCAACTCGACGTTTCAATTTTTCCCCGCGATTGTCATTTCGCATTCCCGTGATTTAGTGCATTGGGAATATATCGGTCATGGCATTGAACGAAGCGAGGATATTCCGCTGCGGGATTTGCCGGACTCCTTCGGCATCTGGGCGCCGGATATTTCCTATGTAGACGGAACGTTTTATATTTTTGCGACGCTGCGTCTGCACGGCTCGGGCCGGGTGAACATTATGGTGCAGTCGGAGCGGCCTGAGGGGCCGTATTCCAAGCCGGTCGTCCTGAACGAGCTTGGACTGGATCCGTCGCATTTTGTGGATGACGACGGTACCCGGTACATGGTGTATGGCGGCGGAGGCGCATGGATCCAGAAGCTTTCTCCGGATAGCAAGGAATCCGTCGGCGAGCCGATAAAGCTGTGGGAAGGAACGGGACGTGCTTCGCCGGAAGGGCCGCATATTTTGAAAAAGGACGGCTATTACTATATCATCCTGGCGGAAGGCGGAACGGAGTACGGTCATTGCATCACCGTTGCCCGGTCGCGGGAGCTGTTCGGATCGTATGAGCCGTGCCCGTTTAATCCGGTACATACGCAGCGCGATCCAAACGCACCGATCCAGCGCGCGGGACATGGCAAGCTGGTGCAGACGCAGCATGGCGAATGGTGGATCGTGCACTTGGGCGGACGTCCGGTGGGCGGGCCGTTCTGTACACTGGGCCGGGAAACGTATTTGGAGCCGGTGCAGTGGACAGCGGACGGGTGGTTCCAGGTTAATGAAGGCCGGGGCCCGAGCGTGGTGCAGCAGGCGCCGCGTCTGGAGGAAACGCCGTATTCGATTCCGGACGTTGACGATTTTGACGGGGCGAAGCTGCCGCTGCATTGGAATTTTGCCCGCAATCCGTACGAGGACAATTGGTCGCTTCGCGAGCGTCCGGGACATGTGCGGATATGGACGGCGGATGCGGAGCTGCAGATGATCGAAGCGCAGAATGTGATCGTGCGCCGGGAAATGCATCACTGCTACACGGCTTCTCTCAAGCTGGA
Source organism: Paenibacillus turpanensis (assembly GCF_011421635.1). GTDB lineage: Bacteria > Bacillota > Bacilli > Paenibacillales > YIM-B00363 > Paenibacillus_AK > Paenibacillus_AK turpanensis. The sequence goes on along the minus strand of NZ_WTLI01000004.1, from coordinate 101,683 downwards.
GTTCCATCCGGAGCAGCCGAGCGAACAGGCCGGGCTCGTCTGCTACTACGATTCCCGCTGCTTCATCAGCTTAGTGTTAACGTATAAGGATGGCTTGAAGGTGCGCTTAACCGAAAATCGGGCGAGAACCATCCGTGTGCTGCAAGAGTCCGATGTGGATGCGGCGCCGGGACCGATCTATTTGAAGGTTCAGGTGGACGGACAGCGGCGAAGCTTTGCATTTAGCATCGATAATGCGAATTGGCAGGAAGCAGGAGTCGTGGAGGACGCGACGTTTTTAAGCGATGAAGGAACACAGGAGAAAAAAGCGTTCACCGGCACGATGGTCGGGTTCTTTGCCAATAACGGCGGCTCCGGCCGGAGGATTGCCGCGGACGTGGATTGGTTCCGTTACGAGGCCGAGTAGGGCTGAGCAGGGGAAGTAAAATGGATGGAGCTTGAGCTGTGTGAGCTTGGGTTTATCTTTCTGAGCCGTGCGGGTTCGTCCAGATATCCAGAACAGGTATAGACTAACGCTAAAGACCTTCAGGAGGAAAGGTGGGAATTCCTTGGAGTACCGTACATTAGGAAAAACCGGGATGAAGGTGTCGCGGCTTTGCTTCGGGACGATGTCATTTGGCGGCAATGCCGATGAGGCGGCGTCCCTAGCCATATTCCACCGCTGCCGAGAAGCGGGTATTAATTTTTTTGACAGTGCCAATGTGTATAATGGCGGCCGTTCTGAAGAGATTTTAGGAAAGTGTATCGCGGATTGCCGGGATGAGCTGATTTTGACCACGAAGGTGTTTGGAGCAGTGGGCGGGAAAGGTGTCAATGACCGCGGTTTATCGCGCAGACATATCATGCTGGCGGTAGAGGATAGTTTGCGCCGGCTGAAAACGGACCGGATCGAGCTTTATTTTGTGCACCAGTTCGATCCGGAGACGCCGATCGAGGAAACGCTTCGTGCCATGGATGATTTGCAGCGGCAGGGCAAGATTTTGTATCCGGCGGTAAGCAACTGGGCCGCTTGGCAAATTGCCAAGGCGTTAGGAATTTCGGCGAAGGAGAGCCTTGCGCGCTTTGAGTGCATCCAGCCGATGTACAACCTAGTGAAGCGGCAGGCTGAGGTTGAAATTTTGCCGCTGGCCCAGTCGGAGCAGGTCGGCGTAATTACGTACAGTCCGCTTGGCGGCGGATTATTGACCGGGAAATACTCCAGCGGCGCAGCGCCGCAGCAGGGCAGGCTCGTAGAGCAGGAGATGTACCGCAAGCGGTACGGGCAGGCAAGCTACCATGCGACAGCCGAGCGCTTTGCCGCTTATGCGCGGCAGGAAGGAATCGACCCCGCCTCCTTGGCGGTGGCGTGGGTTATGGCGCATCCCGGCGTAACGGCGCCTATTATTGGCGCTCGCAGCGTGGAGCAGCTGGAGCCGTCGCTGGCCGCGCTTGAGGTGGCAATGGACGCCGAGCGATATGCGGCCATTGCTGCGCTGTCCGACGCCCCGCCTCCGGCTACGGACCGGTCGGAGGAAGCAGCAGGATCGTAAAAGGTTGATCAGGCGTTTACCCGAGGCAGCGCCGCTGAGGGTGCATTACGGCAGAGGATATTGCATAACGGGTGCCGAACATCGTCGGTGAGGATGTTGTTCCCCTTTTCCTTATTTTCCGAAAATAATTTTGATAAATGCGGGAAGGGCAATAAACTGCATATAGCGCAGCTTATCTTCATGCAGGGGTACGCGCAGCTTCAGCAAATCATCGCTCATGGTAAATGAATCCCGATTTCGCGAAGGAGTTCCGGCGTTAATAAATGTCATCAGATTGTTCTGCTCCGCATCGTTGATGACAAATTCAGAGCCGATGAGATCCTTGCTCTTGGTGGTTCCGATGAGCGTATCCTGAGTATCGAACACGGATATTTCAGCTTTGATCATTCCTTGTTTATAGGTAGCAATCGTCTCGCCGCTTGGCAGCTTGACTACGATTGGAGAATTGAGGCCCGCCTTTTGTGTAAACAACAGGCGGACCTCGCCCTGCCTATCAAGGATGGCAAAGGACCGTTTTAAGAAGGACCTCAGATCGAATAGATCGCTGAGCACATGAAGAGGATGCGTCGTTTCCTTTAGCTCAAGAAGCTTTTCGCCGTTTACGGAGAAGTAATGGATGGACGGAACCATCCCGGCCGCCTTTTTCAGCATGACTTCATGCTCTTGGATATAGAAAGGCTCCCCCTCCAAAAGCGGGCTTGTCTCGCTGCGTGCCATAGGTTTCGCCGCTTTACGCTTATATACAAGACCGACACTGATTAATGTGAGCCCGAAAATCGTAAATTCCCCTGTTGTGAGCAGCAGGTCGGTTGTTTTCTCCATCCAGTTAAATACCCAGCCAAGCAGACCGAACAGAATGGCCAATGTTAAGACAATAACCCCAACCCAGAAGCATCGTATGGAATTGCGCTCATGAAGCTGCTGCCAATCCGATTTAGGCGGTTCCGGCTGTTTCCCATCAGTGGCGCTCGATTTATTCATCTTCTCTTTTGTTCCCATATTCCCATCCCTTTCAAGATACTGTGCACCAATCAATCACTTCCCAAATAAACCCAAAACAGGATTTCATGTTCCTCAATCCATAATTACGTAGAAGGACGATTATCGTTGCGAATGGAGGCAAGTTTGCCGGAAAACACCCATATCCTATTATAAAGTCCGCATAGGGTTGGAGGTTTGCGATGAAGATTCGATTTCGTCAAGGGGACACATTATGGTTGTACAGCCGCTGGTTTGACATCCCGCTGCAGCTCATTATCGATTCGAACCCGATCCTCGATCCAGCATTGATTTCACCCGGCGAGCAGGTTGAGATTCCGGGGTTTATAGATGTTGCTTATCGTGTTGCACCAGGCGATACCTTATGGCAGATTGCCGCGTCAAAAGGTACCTCGGTGGATTTGCTGATGCTGCTCAATCCCGGAGTTACTCCGCAGACGCTTACAATCGGTCAAGTGCTCCGAGTGCCGGTACGCGTGACGGCGCCGATCGTGCAGGGCGCAAGAGCGTATGATTATGCGGCGATGGTAGCTGATCTGAACCGCTTAGTGGAAATTTATCCATTTCTGCGTCGGCGTTCGATCGGCTCCTCGGTGATGGGAAAGCGTATCCCGGAGGTTCGAATCGGCAGAGGGAGCAAAAAGATTCATGTAAACGGCTCGTTTCATGCTCATGAGTGGATTACGACGCCGGTGCTGATGCGATTTCTAAACGAGTACGTGCTTGCGCTTACGAATCAGGGGGCGATTCGCGGACTCGCTATGGAGCCGTTATATCAAGGGACGGAGCTTTCGCTGGTGCCGATGGTGAACCCGGACGGCGTGAATTTAGTTGTGAATGGACTTCCTGAGGAACAGCCGTATCGTAATCTGGTGCTGTCGATCAACGGCGGCCGGACGAATTTCAGCGGGTGGAAAGCGAACATTCGCGGCATCGATCTCAACGACCAATTCCCCGCATTGTGGGAGCTGGAAGCTGCCCAGCGCACGAATCAGCCGGCACCGCGGGATTACCCGGGTACTGCGCCGTTGACCGAGCCGGAAGCCGAAGCAATGGCGGCTCTTACTCGAGCGGGCGGCTTCGAGCGGGTGCTTGCCTTCCATACGCAGGGGAAGGTGATTTACTGGGGCTTTGAAGGCTTGCAGCCGCCGGAAGCAGAGATTATCGTAAACGAGTTTGCCAGAGTGAGCGGCTATATCCCGGTAGAGGGAGCAGGCAGCTATGCGGGCTATAAGGATTGGTTTATTCAGGATTTCCGCAGACCGGGGTATACGGTGGAGCTGGGGCGGGGAGTGAATCCGCTGCCTATAACGCAGTTTGAGGAGATCTATCAGGAAAGCCTTGGGATATTGCTGGCTTCGTTGTATATGTAAATTGGATCTAGCAGAAAACGAGCCACCTAAGCAAAATACCCAGTCTTCCTAAGTAAAACACTCTCCTCCTAAGCAGAATACCATCTTCCTAAGCAAGAGGCCCTAGTAATACAAATGATTTGTATTGTTTTCTCGATGCATCCATCTGGAAGTCGAACCAAACACAATTATTTGTATTATTTTCGGTATAACGCAAGGGATATGAGCAAATCGTCCAAACTTATACAAATCATTTGTATTGTCCCTTGTTGTTTGTCGCTAAAAATGGCGCCACCGGACGATTAATCACAATGATTTGTATTATTGATGGTGGCATTGGTTGTTTACTAGGCGGGCTGAGTGGGCTGCGGGTACTGCAGCGGTGAAATTGCGATATGAACAAAATAATCGTTATTTTATTCATAGAAAAGGACCGCCATTTGAGGCGGTCCTTCCTTTATACGACAGTATAGCTGTGCGGACGAAGCCGCTAGTCATAGTTCCGGACGCAATCGACTTATCGAGCCAGCCAGCCGCCGTCAACCGCGATGGTGTAACCGTTGATGTAGCTCGATGCTTCGGAGGCCAGGAATACGACCGGGCCAGCCAAGTCACGCGGCTCTCCCCAGCGGTCCGCCGGAATGCGGTCGAGAATAGCCTGGCTGCGGTTTTCATCTGCGCGAATCGGAGCGGTATTATTCGTTGCCATATAGCCTGGAGCGATCGCGTTGATGTTAATGTTAAACTTCGCCCATTCGTTCGCCATCAGGCGGGTGATTCCCATGACGCCGCTTTTACTTGCGGTATAGGAAGGGACACGGATGCCTCCTTGGAAGGAGAGCATGGAAGCGATGTTGATGATTTTTCCGCCGGTATTTTGCTTCATGTATTGTTTAGCCACCGCTTGGCAGAAGAAGAAGACGGTCTTAAGATTGATGTTCATGACGTCGTCCCAGTCTTTTTCCGAGAAATCAATCGCATCCATTCTTCGGATGATTCCCGCATTGTTCACGAGAACATCGATGGAGCCAAATACGTCAACCGCTTCTTGAACAAGGCCGGGAATCGGCTTAGTAGTCATTAAATCGGCCACGATCCCGTGAAACTTGCGGCCTGTAGCTTCAATGACCTGCTTCGTTTCCGGCATTTCCACGTAATCCACACCAACGATGTTGGCGCCGGCCTCCGCCAGCGAGAGGGCCATGCCTTGACCAAGCCCAGTGCTTGCTCCAGTTACAATTGCGGTTTTTCCATCTAATCGAAATGAGTCGAGAATCATCGTAAATTCCTCCATCCATATAGTGAGCAGGCCGGCCTTGTCTATCTGTGCCGGTATGCAGCTCTGTTTGTGAACTATCGTAACGGAAAACCGGACGAAACATTGTGACCGATTTCACAATACCGGTGAATTGTTTCACAAACAGGAGGGTTCACCGCCATCGGGTGGTGGTGAACAGTGCACGCTAGTACGCTTTCTCCAAAATCAGGCCTGCATAGAAAAGCTGCTCATCCAGAGTAGAGAAAACCCGTCATTTCCCCTAAAAATGAATTTAGCTCCATCGTAAAAATTTCAACCCCAAATCGGAGATTTGCCTCCTCAACTTCCCGTTTGCAATCGTTTACAGTTAAATCGTGAACAGAAAATCCAATGGGAAGGGGCAAATAAACAGATGCGGAAAATGAAACAATGGACGATCCTGATGCTCAGCTTTCTGCTAGTGTTCTCACTGGCAGCATGCACAAGCGGTGGGACGACAGAGGGCGGAGGCTCAACTCCAAGCGGAGGTGAAAAACCGAAGGAAGGCGGCGAACAGCCGAAAGCGGAAGGGAAAGTGGAGCTTTCGTTCTGGACACTCGGCAGCAACGGGTACGAGAAGCTGGTTGAGGAATGGAACAAGGCCAATCCGAATATCCAAGTCAAAATTCAAAATACCGGCGACCAAACCGCGCATCACAATAATTTGACGACAGCGCTGTCCGCAGGCTCCGGCGCACCTGACATTTTCATGCTGGAAATCGGTTTTATGGAGCGCTTCATCGGAGCTCAGGACAAATTCCAAAACCTTAACGATTTCGGGGCAAAGGATATCGCAAAGAACTACCTCGACTGGAAATGGAAGCAGGCTTCCTCCGTGGACGGCAAGTTCCAAATCGGCCTGCCGACGGACATTGGCCCGACAGTCGTATTTTACCGCACAGACCTGCTGGAGCAGGCGGGTCTTCCGACAGACCCGGAGGCGTTCGCCAAGGAAATCGATACATGGGATAAGTTTGCAGCGGTTGCAAAGCAGTTTAAAGAGAAAACCGGCAAGCCGTTTACGGATTTGAAGGATCTCGTATACAACGCTTTGCGCGATCAGTCGCAGGATCAAATTTACTTTAAGAAGGAAGATAACTCGTTCATCGGCGATCAAAATCCGCAGGTGAAGAAGGCTTACGATTACACGGTAAAAGGCATTCAGGAGGGCTGGATCGGCAATTGGGCGATTTGGTCCCCGGAGTGGGGTCAGGCCACGGATAAGGGTGAGTTTGCAGTCATGCTCGGCCCAGCATGGATGACATCGGTTATTAAGGGCAATGCCAAGGCATCGGCCGGCAAATGGCGCATCACACAGCTGCCGGAGGGCGCAGGCAACTGGGGCGGCTCGTTCCTGACGATTCCGAAGCAGGGCAAGCATCCGAAGGAAGCCTATCAGTTCATCAGTTGGATGGTGAGCAAGGAGAACCAGCTGAAGACGTTCCAAGCAAACGGTCTGATGCCTTCGATCCCTGAGCTGTACACCGACCCGGCGTTTACCGGATTCAAAGATGAGTTCTACGGCAATCAAGCGGTTGCGGTAGAGTTCGGTAAATCGGCAAACCGCGTTAAGCCGGTATACTATGGTCCGCTGCACGACCAAACGGACTCCTTCATCAAAGCCGGTTTGCAAAACGTTATGGAGAAGAAGACCGATCCTGCGCAGGAATGGGCGGACGCGATCGCCAAGGCGAAGAAGCTGGCGGAGCGTAGCTAAGGTTGCAGCCAATAGTTGAAATATGAAATGAGCCGGATTCGCGGGGAAGTCTGCGAGTCCGGTTACTTTACCGATATGGAGGTGCGCCATGCCGAATCCGGTTCCTTCCCATGCGCCCGCCAAGCCGGGGCGTCCTTGGCTAACGGAGCGAAAGCGAAGCAATCTTATGGCCTACATGTTTATTTCACCGTTTTTCGTCTTGTTCGGAATTTTCGGCGTGTACCCAATTTTTTTCACCATTTACCTGTCCTTTTATAAATGGGACGCGCTTGGCCCGATGACCTTCGTCGGCATGAAAAATTACGAGCTGATCACAACCGATCCGATCTTCTGGATTTCCTTTATGAACACGCTCATTATCGGCCTGCTCGGAACGGTGCCGCAGCTGTTGGCGGCGCTGGTCCTGGCCGTTGTCTTAAATTCGGCGCTGACGCGGTTCAAAAAGCTGTTCCGCATTCTCTATTTCCTGCCGAATATTACGTCGATCGTCGCCGTTACACTGCTCTTCAGCACGTTTTATGGCAATAACGGGATGGCCAACTGGATGCTGAACAGCTTAGGCTTCGACGCCGTCGCCTGGAATTCCGGCTGGTGGGGCGTGAAGCTGGCGATCGCCTCGATGGTCATGTGGCGCTGGACGGGCTACAACGCCATCATTTATTTATCCGGCCTGCAGAGCATCCCGACCGACCTGTACGAGGCGGCGCGCATCGATGGGGCGGGACGCTGGCAGCAGCTGATCTTCATTACGCTGCCGCTGCTGAAGCCGTTTATCATTTTTACCGTGCTGCTTTCCACGATCGGGAGCCTCCAGCTCTTCACGGAGCCTTACGTATTCCTTGGCCAGACAGGCACGGGCTCAACGCGTGAGGAAGGCATCACGATGGTGATTTACTTGTACAGCGAAGCGTTCCGCAACGGCTTCTTCGGTACGGCGGCGGCAACGGCGGTGCTGCTGTTCATCGTGACCATCTTGTTCTCGGCCGTTAATATGTGGGTCTCTAACAAGCTTAGCGGGGAAGGAGGGAAAGCATGAGCGCAGGTGCAGGTACGTCGGTTCAGGAAAAGCAGAGCTCGCTGAGCCGCGCTTTCTATTATGTCATTTTGATCGCAGGCGCGCTTCTCTCCGCCTTCCCGTTTTATTGGATGCTGGTAATCGCGACGAACGATCGCAGCGGGGTGTTCCATGTGCCGCCGCTGCTCACGGTGGGGGATCAATTTTTCGTTAACTTCAAGCGGGTGATGGAAAAGTCCGATTTTTTCCTCGCGCTCGGCAACTCCCTGTTTGTTTCGGTGGCGGTGACCGTATCGGTCATTTTCTTCTGTACGCTGGCAGGGTACGCCTTCGCCAAATACGATTTTCCGTATAAAAACGTGCTGTTCATTCTCGTCATCGGTACGCTGTTTGTACCGCAGCAGCTTAGTGTGCTTCCGACGTACGTCATTATGGCGAAGCTGCAGTGGATTGATACCTTTAAGGCGCTGATCGTGCCGGCGATGGTCAATGCCTTCGGCATTTTCTGGATGCGGCAATATATTTCGGCGGCGGTGCATTCCGAGCTGATCGAAGCGGGACGGATGGACGGCTGCGGGCATTTCCGCATTTTCTGGAACATCAATGTTCCGATCATTACGCCGGCGATGGCGACGCTTGGGATTTTGACGTTTATGAACACCTGGAATGACTTTTTTTGGCCTCTCGTCGTATTGAAGAACCGGGAGCATTTTACGATCCAAATCGCCCTTCAGCAGCTCTTTACGACCCGTGACGGTCTTGATTACGGCATGATCATGTCGGCAACCTTTACGGCTACGCTGCCGCTGCTGATCGTCTTCCTGCTGTTCAGCCGCTGGTTTATAGCGGGTCTTACTTCCGGTGCTGTAAAAAGTTAACAACGCAAACTCAAGCTGGGGTATAATGAGGGAAAGCGGTTTCAAGGGGTGGCGGGTCTGAAGCTTCGACGCAAAATTTTAACGGCAATCATCCTCCTCATTTTTATTCCCGTCATTGCGATGGGCTTGATCTCGTACTCGCATTTTTCCCATGCCATTGAAAAGAAATCAAGTACGTTTTATTGGATTTCGCTGCTGGAGACGGACCGGAAGCTGAACTTCGCCTTGAACGAAATTTCGGCCGTTTCCAATTCAGCGATTACCCAGCCGTCGCTGCAGCAGCTGCTCAAGCGCACGGAGGAGGAGCTTTCGTACGACCAAAAGCAGGAAATGAACAATCTTCTGATCAACCACTCGATGATTACCTCATTCAGCCTTTATTCAAACGACCGATTGATTTACGAATACAATGCGCCGATGACGGTGGAGGAGCTGCGGAGCCAGCCGTGGTACCACCGAATGAAGGCGGCGGAAGGGCGGCCGATCTGGTCGGGCCCGGGGGAGAACGGCTCTGCACAAGCCGGAAGGCCCCAATTGATTCATGCCCGTGTCATTAAGGATTATTACTCGCTGGAGAACATTGGCTCACTTGTCATTTCGGTGAAGCCCGATGTGCTGGATCAAGTGTTTTGGGAAGCGGCCACGCTGAAAAAAGGCGATATTTTGCTGGTCAATAAGGAAGGCTCGATTGTCTTTACGAAGTCCGGGCTGCATATTGGCGAGCGGGCGGAGTTTCCTTTTCTAAAATCAGATTACACGTCCGAAGAGGATTATTATATTGACCGGTATCGTGGAGAACGGTCGCTGATTACGTATTTGCCTTCGCATGACCCAGAATGGACGCTGGTCGCCATTACCCCACTGCAGCTGCTGCAGTCGGAGTCGGTGCCGCTGCGAAATATTGCGGTCGCTTTAGTCGCTTTTTCCCTCGTATCCGCGCTGCTGTTCGACCGTTTTTTTGTGGCACGGCTCGTGCGCACGATCATTAGTACGTTAAACGGGATGAGGAGGGTGGAGCGGAGGGTGTTTACCCCGATTTCGTCTTACGGCAAGTCCGGGGATGAAACGGATCTGCTCATCAGCGGCTTTAATCAAATGAGCAAGCAGATTAACGAGCTGCTGCATCAGGTCGAGACGGAGCAGGCGCGCAAGAAGGAAGCGGAGCTGCAGGCGCTGGTCGCGCAGATCAACCCGCATTTTATTTACAACTCGCTCGAATCCATCAATTCGATGGCGGTGCTGCAGGGCAATAAGGAAATCAGCCGCATGGTGGTCTCCTTGGGCAAGCTGCTGCGCATCAGCATTAGTGAGAATCAAGAGCTTATTCCGCTGCAAATGGAGTTTGAGCATGTTCGGCATTACTTGAACATTCAAAAATTCCGCTTTGAGGATAAATTCGAATACGAGCTGGAGCTGCCCGATTCGCTGAAGGGCTGCATGACACAAAAGCTGATCGTTCAGCCGATCGTGGAAAATGCGCTGTACCATGCCATCGAGCCGATGGAAGGCAAGGGATACATTCATGTCCGCGCGACGGATGCCGGGCATTCGATTTGGATCGATGTGACGGACAACGGTCCCGGCTTCGATAATGATACGCTATCGACGCTGTGGGAGGACACTCCGGGGGCCCCGAAAAAATACCGCAACAGCGGCGTCGGCTTAAAAAATGTGCATGAGCGTCTGCGGATCCGCTTCGGCGGCCATTTCGGCATTTTGGTCTGCTCTTCGCCGGGCAGCGGTTCGATCATTCGAATTCGCGTGCCGAAAATTACGCCGTACGACCCGGCTGTGGTGAAGGGGAGGCTGCGCGCATGAAGCGGTTTGCGAATTGGAGCTGGTTTGCGCTGTATGTCGTCGTGCTCGCGGCCACGGTGCTTATGAGTACGAGCGGAAAGACGGAGCCGATTGAAGAGGACTCGACGGAGAAAATGACGCTGACGTTCCGCCATTTCTGGACCAAGGAGCATGACCGGCCGATGCTGGCGATCTTCGAGGATGTCGTGCAGCAGTTTCAGCACACGCATCCGAATGTGAAGGTCAATTTCGAGGGCATGGATCAAACAATACACCGTGAGCAGCGGCTCAAAAGCGAAATGGTGACCGGCAACCCGCCCGACCTCTTCGTCTTATTCGGCGGGGCGGAAATTGAGCCGTATGTCCGCTCAAACCGGCTGATGGATTTGACTGGCTTTGTGGAGTCGGACCGGCTGCGTCACCCCTTTAACGATCTAAATTTGTGGACGTTTGACGGACGGGTATACGGTTTGCCGATCGAAGGGAATGCCGAGCCGTTATTTTATAATCAAGACATTTTCCATTCGCTGGGGCTGAAGCCGCCGGAAACACTGGCCGAGCTGACGAAAGCGATTCAGGTCCTAAGTGAAAACGGATATATACCGATGGCGCTAGGCAACGGCGACCGCTGGCCGGCGGGCATTTATGCGCATTATGTGATGGACCGGTTCGCAGGTCCGGCGCTGATCGATGAGCTGGCGAAGGGGGAGAGGGAGGTTTCCTTCTTCAACCTAGACTATATTCGCGCACTGAAGCAGCTGGACCAGTGGGCGGAGATGGGGGCGTTTCCGCCCGGAGCTAACAGCTTGTCTAGGGAAAAAGCGATCGAGCTGTTCACGCAGGGCCGGGCGGCCATGTATTTAAACGGCAATTGGGATATTACGCTGTTTCATAATCAACAGGCGCCGGCGGAGTTTGAGCGAAAGGTCGGGGTGCTGCCGTTCCCGGCGCTGGGAGCCGGCGGAAGCCGGTCGATGGCCGGAGGGTACACCTTCGGCATCGGGATGTCGGCACATCTTCCGGAGGCGAAGCGGGAGGCGGCCTTTGCCTTGATGGAGGCGCTGTACTCCGAGGAGGTGCAAACCCGCATCGTGTATGAAGGCCGCCGCCTTCCCGCCATGCGGGTGCCGTACGACCCGGACAAAACCGGGCCGATCTTCGCGCAGGTGCTGCGGCTGATGGAGAAGGGGGCACCGAACTTTGTGCCGTACGATAACATTTTGCCGCCGGAGGTGAAGCGGGCGTTCTTGAAGTCGGTCGAGGAGCTGATCGACCAGACGGTGACCCCGGAGGAGGCGCTCGAGCAGATGGAGAGCGCATCGGACAATTACTGGCAGCTGAGGCGAAGCTCGGCAGCCCAATAAGATGAAAGCAGGGAGCGTGGCGAGATGCGAAGGGAACCGTACAAAGTCATCCTAGTTGACGATGAACCGATTATTTTACGCAGCTTGAAGGCCGCGATTCCCTGGCAGGAGCTGAATCTCTCCATTTGCGGGGAGGCTCGAAACGGCGAGCAGGCGCTGCAGCTTGTGCTGGAGGAAGCGCCGCACATCGTCATCAGCGATATCCGTATGCCGGTTATCGACGGCATTTCGCTGATGAAAGAGGTGATGGCGCGGCACCCGAAGCTGGTGTTTATTTTCATCAGCGGGTATGGCGAGTTTGAGTATGCAAGAGAGGCGCTGCGGCAGGGCGCCTTCGATTATATGCTGAAGCCGATCGATCATGAGGAGCTGACCGACATGATTGAGCGGGCGGTGGCGAAGCTGGATGAGGAGCGGCATGCCCGTCTGGAAAACGAGCGGCTGCTGCACTCGGTGGAGACGCTGTCGATGCTGGCGCAGGAGCGGATGTTTGCGGAGCTGATCGAGGGCAACCCGCGGCCGCTTACGCGGCTGACGTGGCTCGAAAACAGCGAGCTGGAGAAGGACTATTTCATGGCGGTGGCGCAGCTCGATCAGTACAGCGCGATGAATCGGCAGTGGACGGCGGATGAGAAGCGGCTTTGGTTTTTTGCGGTGCGCAACATTCTGGAGGAATGGTCGGCGCAGAACGGCGGCCTGACGGTGTTTCCGTTTCACAGCGGGGAATGGATTTTGCTGTTCCCGGCAAAGGGTGTGGCGGAGAAGCGGCGCCTGGGTGAGGATATTGTGCATCATATTAAGACGTATACGAAGCTGTCGTGTTCGGTTGGTCTGTCATGTGACGGACGGGGCATGGAGCAGCTGAGCGACAGCTATCAAAGTGCGGCGCGTGCTCTGTATCAGCGGTTTCGCTTCGGCCGCGAAGGCGTTTATTTGGATGCGGAGCCGGATGGATCGGGCGGTGCGATCGAACGGAGCGTGGTGTCCGGGAAGCTTTCGGGCGGAGCCGAAGCGAGGGTTGAGACGGCAGGAGGGCAAGGCGGATCCGCTGAGTGGGACAGAGGCGGCAGCGGATCAAGGCAAGGAGAATCCGCCGAGGATAATCGGCAGCCCTCGATTCCGTACCCGAAGCAGTTGGAGGAGCAGATGCTGGATTGTATTCGGGCACTGTATATTCCGGGGCTGAGGCGGCGGTTCGATGAGTTGAAGGAAGAGTTGATCCGGCTGGAGGTTACTCGGGAAATCGCCGAGCGGCTCATCCTGGAACTGGTGGTGATATTGAACCGGCAAATGGAGCATGTACATTCATCCGTCCAGGGGACGGTGGAAAGCGTCATGCACCGCCTGCAGGATTCCGGTACGCTGGAGGAAATGATCGAGGTTGTAAAAAGCGAGATTGCAGGCTGGATGGAAAGCGCGAAGGAAGCCACCGCCAAAGAGGACTGCCGCTCGGTTGTCGATAAGGCCAAGAAATACATCGCCGCCCACTATCACAAAGACCTGGGGATCGATGAGGTTGCCGAGTCCGCCGGGCTGAGCACGAGCCATTTTTGCACCTTGTTTAAACAGGCTTCAGGGTATACGTTCTTGGAATATTTAACACAGTGCCGGATTGAAAAAGCAAAGTACATCCTTGCGAATACCGATGTGCGTGTGTATCAGGTGGCGCCGCTTGTCGGCTATCAGGACCCTCGTTATTTCACGCAGGTATTTAAAAAGCTAACCGGGCTGACACCGTCCGAGTATCGTGAATCCCAGACGGCGGTGTAGGGAAAGCCATTTTATGTTCGCCGATGCGGCATGGTTGCTCCTGACGTGGTACAATACGACAAAGGAAGAGCGGTGAATTCGTCGACCGGGTTCGGCCGCTTTTTTTCGCCCATTCGTTTGAAAAAGGAGCAGCCGCGTTGAACAAAAATGTCCTTAGCTTACTGTTGCTTATTGCAGGGGGATTACCTCTTATTCTCTACCCATTTGTCATGATTGCCAATATTATGAGTCTGGCCGGGGAGCGGAGCGGAAACGAAAGCATGCTCCTGCTGCTCGTTGTGTATGCGTTTATTTTTCTTTCCAGCACGTATGTGATTACCTATTTGATCAGCGTGATCCTGTATATTAAGAAGAAAAGCAGCAGACTTAAGATGGCAGCCATTCCGCTGATTCACCTTGCTCTTGTTGTGTGCTCTTTTCTTTTGTGGATGGGAATGGAGTAAGATGAAAAACCCGCCGACAGCGTGAGCGCCGAAGGCGGGTTTCGTTATGCTAGGACCTAATGTCTAAAAATAGGGGGAATTGTGGTGCTGCATGCGGTACAGGTTACAAAACTTGGTGCGGTATTTGTACAGGTCAGCGATTTGGATCAATCGGTGCGCTTTTATTCTGAGGTGCTGAAGCTTCAGCTGAGGAATATCGAGAATTGGGAGGATGGCCGGGGAGCGAATTATAAGATTGGCTCGGACGGCCCGCTGCTTACCTTATTGGAAAAAGTGAATCCGCAGAGGCTCCAGCAGCCCGCTTTTAATTTGTGCTGCGAGAATATTGTGGAGGGGTACGAGGCGCTGAAAAGCCAAGGTGTAAACGTAGGCCCCTTAAATCAGTGGTCTTCGGATCAGAACGATCATATCGATTTTGATGTGTTCGATCCGGATGGCAACGCGATAAATTTGATTGAGTGGAAACGCAGGGCATAAAATATCGTAATGGTACAAAAAGGAAATGGGGATGATGGTTATGGAAGTGGAAGCTACCCCCACATTTACGGTCAAACGCTATACGCTGCATTTTCTGGTCTTTTGGCTGCTGCCTGTAAATCTGATTAATCTAATTAATATTATAAATCCGAATGTAAATGAGTTTTGGAAAGCGGTATTGGTTGCCTGTCAGGCTGTGGTCGTCTTCGTGCTGGTAGCAGCTGTCGTCTGGGTCTTCCGGCATCGTCATGAGTTGCTGCCTGTGGAATTGAAGCCGGGCTCTATTCGAATCAAGGGGCGGGAATACGAGGTACACAGATTGAAGGAGGTTCGGCTCGTTTCGACGATGCTTCAGATTCGGTTGAATGATCGCTGGAGTGCGCCTACGTATCTGGTAGAGGCCGATCAAAAAAAGGAGATTGAGCAGCTGCTTGAGCGCTTTTGCGCCGAAAATGGGGTTCCTTATCGTAACAAAACATAGTATTGTGCGAGAAGGGGTCCGGCGCTAGCATAGCCTAGCAACCGCTGGTAAATATCTGTTGAAGAACCATGAAAAACCGTGCTACATTTAACAAGCACGGTTTTTTTCTATTCTATTGAAACAACTCTAGCAAAGGGGATACAAGATTTGAAGAAGCATCCGTTGGTTTATGGTGCAGTCAGTGCTATGTTGTTTGGTTCAATGGCATTTCCGGCGGCAGCCGAAGAGGTGTCGGGGACGACGATTCGTTTGGTGCTGGAGCATCAGGCCGAATCCGCGTTGGTGAATGGTCGGGAAGCCAAGCTGGAGGCTCCGGCAATGGTGGTGGATGGAAGCTTTTATGTACCGGTCAAGTGGGTCGGCGATCAGCTTGGTCAAAAGGTAGAATGGCACGGAGATCGCGGAGCGGTCGGGCTTACGACGCCGCTCGCATATATAGAATGGAATTTGGGTGCGGGAACGGCGGCTGTAAATGGAAAAACACTGCCGATCGCAGAAACGGCGGTGGTGCAGGACGGCAAGCTGCTGGCTAAGCTTTCCTGGCTTGCGCCGTACATGCAGGCCGCCTACAGCTACGAGCCGAACCCTAGCCGAGTGACGCTTACGTTTGTGCAGGCGCCGAATGCGCCTTATTCGGAGTCCGTGTACTCTGAGGATAAACAACCGAACTCCCGCCCGATGGCGAAATTTATGACGGATAAGGCAGAATACCGGATCGGCGAGCCGGTGCAGTATTTTCAAATGAGCTACGATCCTGATTCGGAGGGGCTCCCGGAGATACAGTGGACGGGGAAAAAGGATGCTTTCTTCGAAGCGGGAACGCACCCGGTTACGCTGCGCGTGAGGGATTGGAAGTACAACTGGAGCAAACCGTTTACGCTGAACATTACGGTGAAAGATGAGGTGCTGTACACGCCGGTGGAGTACGGTTGGTACGAGCGGGCGCCGGGCACCTTGATCGGTCGGGCTTCGGCTGTGGTTGGAGCGGATGTTGTGGAGACTGCCGAGCTTTCTTCGGAAGGGCTGCCGGAGCTTAGCGGATCGGTGAAGCAGGACAGCCGCGTACGACTCGTGAGCGGGAACGGAGCCTCTTTTGAAAGCGAAGGTCTTCTTTATAAAGGGAAAGCAGCGGGCAAGGCCCGTATCTATGCGCATTACGCCAACGGCTTGGATCGGGAAGAGCGCCTAACGGCTGTGATTCGCAACCCGAGCCGGGAAAAGGCGGTAACCGTGAAGGTGGAGAAGGAAGGCAAGCTGGCGCCGACGCTTTATCATCGGGCAAACGGCTTCGCCGCGGTATGGGAGTATTTGAATGTGCCGCCGGAAGGGCGCGAGCTAACGATTGAGCCAGGCGAGACGGCGGTGCTGGATGCGTTTGCCCTGCAGCCGGGGCAAGGTGTAGTTGCGATTCGGGATCTCACGGCAAGCGGCAATGTGGAAATCGGCTGGATCGCCCATCGGGGCGAGGTCGAGCCGCTGGAGGCGTATGCAGATCCGCGCGCTGCGGCGGGGTTTGACGAGGCTGGAAGCGCTGGAGCAGTGCGTGAAGCGAGTGGAAGCCTCGGCCTTGCGGCGAGCGGTGAATTCGCGTACGCCGATGCGGTGCTCTTGCTGAACCAGCAGGCGGTAACGGAATTCTCCAAGTGGACGATAGATACGCCCGCGATTGAGCGTGCGGGTACGGTATACACGATCAAGCTGGACAACAAAGCTAAAGCTTCTATCGCTTTACGCGCGACGAAAGGAATCGTGGACGGTTCGCTGCGCGTGAACGGCAAGGTGGTTGCTCTTCCGCAGGGCGGTTTGACGGAGCGGGACGGAGCGCTGCTGGTTCACCGTACGGACGGAACCGGCAAGGAAGTCGTTGTTGAGTGGATGGAAGCGCCGGGAAGTACGCGGACGGTCGAGTGGCTGTATTATCCGCTGCAAAAATAATCGGGTCTCACAAGGCATAGAGATCTAGAAAGGATGTTGAGATGATGCATAGGTTCCAGTTGCGGAAAATGCTGCTTTCAGCAAGTGCGTCTCTTCTGCTTGCAACTTCAATAGGGCCGGCTCCGCTTTATGCAGCGCCGGAAAGCGTGCAGCTGTTTTTATATCCGGACAGCAAGACGGTTTATGTGAACGGAGAAGAACGTCAGGCCGAAGCTGCTATGATCACGAAGGATAAGCGCCATTATTTGCCGGCAGCCCAGCTCGCCGAATGGTTGGGAACGCCGGTAGCTTGGAATGCCGAGAAGGGCGCAGTCCAAATTACGGCTTCCCAAGCGTATCTTGAGTTTTATCCGAGAGAGCAGAAGGTGCTGGTGAATGGCAACCCGGTGGCTTGGGAGGATGCAGCCTTGTTTGAGCAAGACAGGCTGTTTATCGATGTGGAGTGGCTGAAGCAATATGTCGGCCTGCACAGCAGGTACGATGAAAAGCTTCAGCGCTTAGAGCTGCGATATATTCAAACTGGCGATGGGCAGCTGTTCCGGTCGGACACTTTGCCGAACGCAGCACCGGTCGCAAATTTTGCGATCGCCAAGGATTCGTACCGGATCGGCGAGCCGATTCACTATAATAATTTGAGCTATGACCCCAAGGGTAATGCTTTGAGCACCATCGATTGGGGCGGTGCGGCGGAGGCTATTTTTACACCGGGGCTGTACAAGGTGTGGCTGCAGGTGAGGGACACCGAGGAAAATTCGAGCATTAATTTTGACCGGAATATTTGGATTCGAAATGAGCCTTATTTGGATGCTTTTGATTACAACGTTTATCATAAGCCGGTCGGCAGCTTTGTGACGGAGCAGGAAAGCGTACTTCGCAGCCGTCTTCGCGGACTTCCTCAGCTGGAGAAGAAAACCGAGGTCGTCAAGGATCGCCCGCTGCTGGTCAGCGATAGCCCCGAGATTTTCACAAAGAGGGGCGTATTGTATGAAGGCGTGGTCAACGGTAAAGCGAGGCTGTACGCGGACCATATTAATGGTACCGACCGCAAGATGCAGTTTGCGATTGCCGTCCGTAATCCGCACTCGGACCGCAGCGTAACGATCACCACGACCAATAAGGGCGAGGTCTTTCCTTCCAAATATGCGATGCTCATCGGAAATGAAGCGACGATTGAGTTTTTGCAGGGGGAGAAGAAGCCGGAAACACTGGTGGTTGGCCCGGGTGAAACGGTGTATTACAAGGTGATGCCTGGGTTTTATCCGGAGCAGGGCATGAACGTCATTTATGACGTGGAGACAGACGGCGATGCGCAGTTTATGTTCTTGGCCATGGAACCGGGCGATACGCTGGAGACGGTTCAGTACTATCCGAAGCTGCCTTACGACAGCAATGTGCGGGGGACGTTCATCGGCTCCGAAGTAAATTGGGAGATTCGGGCGGGTGGCGTGCGTGAGCCTTCTAGCTTTGCCATTGGCGACGGTACAACGGACGTGTTCTTGCCGGGCACGGATGAGATGCAGAAGATGGACTCCGTCAATTACGGCAACTACGGCGTTGTATACAACATCAAGGTGCGGACGCCTCCGAAAATGGCGGTGTTGATTCTGGCGCGAGGCGGCCATTTCCTCGGCCCGTTCACGGTGAACGGGAAGATCGTGCAGGCGCCATCGTCGGGCATTATGACCGCGTATGGAGGCTATACGATTTTAACACGGACGACGGGCACGGAGCCGATGCTGGATTTGTCGTTTTCACCGGCTGCGGGTTCGGCATTTCCGATTGATGTCATTTTTTATCCATTGAAGGATTTGGAATAGCATAGGGTGAAGGCAGCAAAATGGGGCGGGGACCGTAATGGTTCTGACGCCCCTTTTTCATGTTCGGCCGGGGGGTGAGCAGTTGGGTGCCTTGTAATGGAATGGAAAGGCAGGCGAAGGAGCCGCGCACAAGTTTATGCGACGTTGGATAATATGACCCCAAATTTCCTCTATATCTCCGAATTGTAAAGTTTAGAGGAAGAAGCTTCTCTTAACATGGTGTGGTCCCCCAAATAGCGGAAGTTCCTCCCTCTAAGATGGACGGGCCCTGGAGGGGCCTAGGGGGGCGGAGGTGGCTGCGCGATCGCTTTCGGCGTTGACTTCAACGTTGGTTCGGGTGGAGACTAGCCGTGACGTGCAAATCAAACAAACATTCAGCGGGCTTTAAGATTACTTTAAAGCTCCGCTCAGGTTGGGGGGTTAAGATAGGTCTTGTAAGGGACATACAACACAGAAAACACATAAAACGCAAAATAAAAATTGAAATGGAGAGATGGAGCATGAAGAAAAAAGCATGGGTAGCAGGTACGGTAGCATTGGCGATTACGATTGGCGGAGGGCTGTGGGCCGGGCAGTATGCAAGTGCGGCATCGGATACAGCGACCAATGCAGCGCAGTCTCAGGCGCAATCGCAAAAGATGTTCGGCGGTAAGATGGGCAAGCGCGGGGGCGGCTTCTTCGGAGGACAAGCCGAAAGCGTAGCAAGTGCGCTGGGCATCACGGCGGATGAGCTGCAGGAAGCGATGAAGTCTGGCAAAACACTGGCGGCGCTTGCAGCTGAAAAGGGTGTTGATGTGCAGGTAATCATTGATCTGCAGGTAAAGGCGATGACGGAGATGCTGGATCAGCAGCTGGCAGCAGGCAAGCTGACGCAGGAGCAGTACGATGAGCGCAAGGCACAAATGACCGATTCGGTGACGAAAATAGTAAACGGTGAGCAGCCGGCGAAGCCGGAGGCTGGCGAGCGCAGCGGACGCGCGGGTCATGGCGGCAAGGGGCTGATGAAGTCCGAGGAGCTGGCGACTGCTCTAGGCGTAACTGCCGATGAGCTTGCAGAGGCCGTGAAGTCTGGCAAGACACTGGCGGCCATCGCAGCGGAAAAAGGCGTAGACACGCAAGTGGTTATCGACCTTTTGGTGAAAGGAAGAACGGAAAAGCTCGACGAGCAGCTGGCAGCAGGCAAGCTGACGCAGGAGCAGTACGATGAGTTCAAAGCACAGCTAACGGATTCCGTAACGAAAATGGTAAACGGTGAATCCACAGGTGCAGGGTTTGGTTTTGGCGGAGGAATGGGCCATCATGGCGGTAAGGGGCTGATGAAATCCGAGGAGCTGGCGGCCGCTTTAGGCGTAACTGCCGATGAGCTTGCAGAGGCCGTGAAGTCCGGCAAGACACTGGCGGCCATCGCAGCGGAAAAAGGCGTAGACACACAAGTGATTATCGACCTTTTGGTTAAAGAAAGAACAGTCAAGCTCGACGGTCAGCTGGCAGCAGGCAAGCTGACGCAGGAGCAGTACGATGAATTCAAAGCACAGCTGACTGAATCCGTGACCAAGCAGGTTAACGGCGAAGAAACCGCAAAAGGAGGCAAAGGATTCCCAGGCAGAGGCTTTAAGGGAGATCGCGGCCCTCGCGGTACTGTAGAGCAGACGACATCGGAAACGGCAGAAACAGCGGAAACTTATTAAACAAACGAGATCGGGAGAGTCGCATCAGGAGAAGTTAAACTCAAACCATGACGAGGCAGCTCAACCAAACCAAGAACCAAACCAAGAACCAAACCTAGAATCAATTCGACTGCTGTCGGAAGCAAAATACGCATGGGCATGCGTTTCCGCGGCAATGACGCCAAAAGACATCCTTCAGGGATTCCCCCTCTCTCCCTGGGATGTCTTTTGCTTTTTGGCGCTGCCCATGGTTTGAAGGTTCCGCCCCGTTGTCATATAATTCCATCAAAGAGACTAGGATCATGATAGTAGGGAGGGTGGGGCGGATGAAAACCATTGGGTTGATTGGCGGGATGAGCTGGGAGTCGACGCAGGAATACTACAGAATCATGAATGAAGCAGTGAAAAGCAAGCTGGGAGGCCTGCATTCGGCAAAGCTGGTTCTGTATTCTGTCGATTTTGAGGAGATTAAAGAACTGCAGTACGCAGGGCGCTGGGACCGGCTTACGGAGCTGATGGTGCAGGCTGCCCAAAGCATCGAAGCTGCCGGAGCCGAAATGGTGGTGCTTTGTACCAACACGATGCACAAAATGGCCGATGAGGTACAGTCCCGCGTGCAGATCCCACTTTTGCACATTGCAGATGCGACGGCCGCGAAAATTACAGCACAAGGTATCCGAAAGATCGGTCTACTGGGAACAAGCTTTACAATGGAGCAAGACTTTTATAAAGGGCGTCTGCAGGAGCGGTTTGGACTGGAGGTTGTCGTTCCGAAGGAAGAGGACCGGCGGATCGTGCACGAGATTATTTATGAAGAACTGTGCAAAGGGGTCATTCGGTCCGAATCGAAGGCGCGATATCTTGAAATTATCGGACGGCTGGTTGACGATGGTGCAGAGGGTGTTATTCTGGGCTGCACGGAAATCACTCTGCTGATTCATCAAGCGGATTGCGGAGTGCCGGTTTTTGATACGGCCCGCATCCACGCCCTTCAGGCGGTGGATGCGGCTTTGGCCAAATAGTGAGGGAGGCATTCGTTCGTCGAGCGAATGCCTTTTTTGTATAGTCGGAACCATTAATTCGCCAAAATTCATACGCATTTCATATCTCTCTTTTATATTATGTTGAGAGGAAAGGAGATTTCTGCTTTCTCGCAACTGATCACAGGGAGGCTGATAGCATCATGAGAATCACTTTGAGAGATGTGAAAAAAGGCGTGATGGGTTCGCTTCTTTTGTTCCTCTTAGCAGGCTGCATGTTCCAAGGCTCTACGAAAAGTACAGAGGCTCCCGATCTAATGGAGGTTGGAAATTTCCGGGCCGGCCCGTCAACCAGCTCCAACGAGCCGACAACTGCGGTGGATTTCACCTTTGATCAATCCGCTTATCTCAATGGAGGAGACCGATCAAATTTTCACCTAGTACCGCTGAGTGGCGGGGACGTCATCGACGGGTCGACGAATGTGCTTCCACCAAACGATAAGGAAGGCGATAAAACAGTAACCGTACTATTCCCGGGACAATTAAATCCTGAAGATTTCGCCAGAGGGTATGTCGATTCTAAGGTCGTGAATTCCAATTCGAATAACACGAGCGCAGAGCATCCGATGAACATCAATCAGTCGAAGCCAATTAGCAATCAGGGTAAGACGGAAAACCCGGATCTAGTTCGCGTAACCCGGGATGGCAATTCTTATCTGTTTGAGTTTGATGAGGCGTTGACATCGGATGATGTGATCCAGAATTCGAGCGGCTTGCGTATTTATTTTCCTGAAGCGAAGCAGGGCAGCACCATTCCCTCGGCTGGCTCGTCGCGTGTGGAAACCGTTAACGATACCACACTGCGAGCCTTTTACGAGGGGACAATTCCCGGTGATTATACACTGGATGATGTGGTCGGCGCATACGTCGTTCAAGGGACGGTACAGGCCGCGCAAGGCTCACGAGGCGGCAATGACGGAAAAAATGCCTTTGACGAGCTTCGTATGCAGGCAAGATGAAATGTTGTTGTTAAAAAGCAGTAGGCGATTTTGCGTGCTATTGTTACCGGTCTGGGAATCAGGCCGGTTTTTTTTATTGCCGAAGCGCATATTGTGTTATGTATTTGTAACAATTTTTAACCTACAACTTAACCAAATCACAAATGAATACATATATTATAAAAAGATAAGTAAAGTATATTGACACAGAAATACCATCAATGATAGTGTGTTCAAAATATAACTGTAAACAAGGTGAAAATGGAGGGGTTGCAATGGTTGAACAGGCTGAACTGCTTCGTAAGCTTCCGAAGGTAGATCTCCATCTTCATTTGGACGGAAGTCTGAGGACAGAGACCATTTTAGACTTGGCCGCTCAGCAAGGTCTGCCGCTTCCTGTGAATACGCTGGAGGAGCTGGCCCCTTATGTCCAAGTAGGTGAGGACTGTCGAAGCTTAAGCGAATACTTAAGTAAGTTTCATTTTACAACGAAGTTTCTGCAAACAGAAGAAGCGTTGGAGCGGGCGGCTTACGAAATTGTCGAACAGTCGGCGGAACATAATTGCGGGTATATTGAGGTTCGGTTCGCCCCTCAGCTGCATCGGGAGCAGGGACTAAGCGCGGAAGCGGCGATACAGCATGTTCTGAATGGGCTCCAACGGGGAGAGAGGGAATTCGGCGTCGTTTCCCGTGCGATCGCCATCTGCATGCGAAATCATTCGACGAAGGAAAATATCGAAGTCGTGGAAGCCGCCTCACAGTTTGCCGGTCTGGGACTCGCTGCCGTCGATTTGGCCGGCGATGAAGCCGCCTATCCTCCGCACCTATTTCGCGAGGTGTTCGCTCGCTGCGGCCGCAAAGGGCTCCATGTCACGATCCATGCCGGAGAAGCGGGCGGGGCTGATCATATCGATGAAGCGCTTCATGGCTTGGGTGCTTCGCGCATTGGGCATGGCGTGCGGCTGCACGAAAATCCCGCCCTGATGAACCGAGTTATCGAGCGGCAGGTTCCGCTGGAGATGTGCCCGATCAGCAACCTTCAAACCAAATCCGTTCCCGATTGGGATCGTTACCCGATTCGTGACTATTTTGATAAAGGCATTAAGGTGACGGTCAACACGGATAATCCGGGTGTATCCGGGACCAATATTACGAAGGAATATGGCATATTATGCGAGAGGTTCGGGTTTTCTATACAGGAGCTGGCTATGATTGCATGGAATGGACTGGATGCAGCGTTTTTGGACGACTCAGATAAAATCCAGCTGAAGCGAAAGTTTCGCGAACAGGTGAAGTGTCTTGGCCTTACGGTTTAGGCGGGCATCTAACGTAACAGAACGACCCGTTGGAAGAAACGAACATCCGTTAAGGCAACGGATGTTTTTTCATGTTCCCAGAAGGAAAATCATTTGGATGAAGGGCATGCTTCGGTGGGATAGTATTTTGGGAAACTACGACGCCGCCCTGTCAACTGCCGAACCGCAAAAATCAATTAACTTACTTTCAGTATACGACTCGAAAAAAGTTCACTTTTTCTTTTGGTTCGGTTATAATGAAAAAGAAAATAATAGCTGCTAATTAAAAATCAGTTTGAAGGAGTGTTTTAATCATGGCAAAAGTTTTGTACATTACTGCAAACCCGGGCACTGTGGAAAAATCGTTCAGCTTGTCCGTTGGCCAAGCGTTAATTCAAGAATATCGCTCCCTTAACCCTAGCGATGAAGTGGTTGAGCTTGATCTGTACAGCATGACCGTTCCTTTGATCGACCGTGATGTTTTAACGGCATGGGAAGCGCTTCGCGGGGGCCAATCCTTTGACTCCCTTACTCCGGCACAGCAGCAGAAGGTTGGAGCTATCAACCAACTGACGGATCAGTTCGTTGGCGCAGACAAATTTGTATTTGTAACGCCAATGTGGAACCTGACGATCCCGCCAATGATGAAGGCTTACATCGATACCATCCTCGTTGCCGGCAAAACCTTTAAGTATACTGCTGAGGGTCCGGTTGGCTTGATGAAAGGCAAGAAAGCCGTGCACGTACAGGCGCGCGGCGGCTTGTACCCGAACGGCCCGCAATCCGGCGAATTCGGCGACAGCTACCTGAAAGCTGCACTTGGCTTTATCGGCCTGGAGCTGCTTGATTCGGTAATCGTTGAAGGTATGGCTTACACACCGGACAAAGCAAATGAAATCAAACAAGCTGCAATCGAAAAAGCAAAGCAGGCTGCAAAAGCGCTGTAAGGCGAATTGCAAATCAAGACGTCTCTTCACGGAGGCGTCTTTTTTACTGCCTAATGTTATCGTTTTGAACAAATGACGTTTTTTCCCTTCCTTCTTCGCCCTCATTGTACTAGGATGAAAGGAAGAGACAAATTCTGTCACTACGGTTTGAAAGCAGGGATCGATGTGTGGTTTACAAGATTTACGGATGAGTATAGGGATCGGATTATCGATATGTGGCTGCAAACCTTTAATGATGAATTTCCCGGCTTTTTTGATTTGGTGCAGCTCCGAAGAAATGGCGAAGTCGTTTACTCGTTAATTGCGGAGATCGAAACCCCGCTGGAAAACTGTGAGCTTTACGACTTCTTGCCTAGAATTGGAGAATACCATGCCAAACGAGGCACGAGAATAGATCAAATTATCCGCAGTTTCCATATCTGGAGACGGTCGTTTGTCGCCTGCTCGAAAGAGTGGATCCAGACCGATCAATTTCAAGTGTCTTTGCTCGAGGTTTACGAAACGTTTCCATCTGTTCATGAGCGGATTGACGAAATGCAAAAAAGGGTAAGTGCGCTCTATTGGGCATATTTCGAAACGCAGCTGAATCATAAGGATCAAACCATCCATCAGCTGCACGGCGATCGTCTTAATTTGCTAGGGAAAATGGCAGCGAGCATGGCCCATGAGATCCGCAACCCGTTATTTGCAATCGAGGGCTTTCTAAAGCTGATTCGCAAGAAGCTTCCTGAGGATGCTTTGTATCAGGTGGAGGGATATATTGATGTAATGGAGAGTGAGTTTAAGGGGCTGTACAGCCAAATTACAGGGATCCTAAGTTTTTCTAAAAACAACATATTGGAAGAGCCTCTACTCCCCTGCTCTCTGCAGGAGCTGATCACCACTGTCGTAAATCTGACGTGGCCAAGGTTGAATGCGGATAATATAGAGCTATTGCAGGATATTGACCAAGAATATACAGTTACTGTCCAACGAATCGCGATTCAGCAGGTGTTGACCAATCTGATTAACAACAGCATTGAGGCATTTTCGGACGTAACTTCGCCTGACAAAAGGATATCGATTTCCATTCAATCGGAAGGGCAAAACTACTGCGTTTCCGTGAAGGATAATGGCCCGGGAATCCCTGATCATATTCGCGACTCGATCTTTGAGCCTTTTGTTACCGGCAAGCAGCACGGTACCGGACTCGGGCTTTCGATTTGCCGTCAGATCATGGAGAAAAATCATGGAGAGTTATCGTTTCGTTCGAAAGCTGGGGAGACGGAATTTGTCTTGGAGTTCAACAAGGTATCGTCAATTTCGAATGTTTCTTGATCATGAAAAGAACCCCTTCACGGGCGCCGTACAAATGGCCGTATCGGTGCCGTTGGCCCGTGAGGGGAGGAAGAAACCTTTACAGAGATAAGTGTGCTTTTCGTTACGGTTTCTTTGTTAGTTCATCCAAGCTTTTAAATTCATAACCCTGCTTCCTTGCCTCGTCAATGATTTTGCCGAGAGCTTCCGCGTTGTCTTTGGACACGGAATGGAGCAAGATAATGGCCCCGGGGTGGAGCTGCGCGGTTACTTTATCAAAGGCGTATTTCCAGCCCTTCTGATCTTTTACATCCCAGTCTTTATAGGCGACCGACCAGAACACATTGGTATAACCCGCCTGATGGCTTACCGCGAGAGTGCGGTCACTGAAAATTCCGCGCGGCGGGCGAAGATACCGCATTTCCTGCTGTCCGGTAACAGCTGTTACCTCGGATTTCACCTTCTCCAGCTCCGTACGGACCTTCTCATCGGAAATCCGAGTCATGTCCGGATGACTCCAAGAATGGTTACCGATGATATGTCCCTCATTGACCATTCGCTTGAGCAGCTCCGGCTGGTCTTCGATATAGTGCCCCGTAACAAAAAAGAGAGCGGGAACCTTTTTTTCCTTTAACGTATCGAGAACCTTGGCGGTGTAGCCATTTTCGTACCCGTTATCAAAGGTAAGAAAAAGCTCTTTTTTGTTTGGATCTCCCGTAAAAATCGCGCCGTTTTTCTCCAAAATTGCCTTGAAGCCTTCTTGGTCGATCGATGCCGGCTGCCCGTTTTTGCTCTTTTTAAAGCCAAAATGGAACGGCTGATCCGCATGGACCCCCGTGGACATGCTGAACATCGCCAGCAGCGATAGCAGCACGGCTAGAACCCGGTTACGTGTGCCTGTCAATTTCAAATGACCTCCTTACAGGGAACTAGGGGTAATATCCCACCGAGGGGAAGGATTTACTCCACACCGCAAACGGTTGTATACATTTTCCAAAGGGGAGGAAAATGAAGGTTTGGACATGTAATAAAGTGGAAACTTATTTCTAAAAACTCTTGTGGTAAAAAGTGGACGAGCAATCATATAGGAGTTTTCGTTTCCAAGGTGTTCCTTCGCTGGTATAATGACTCTATTCTTTCAAAAGGGGATAGACATCATGAGAAAGCCGATTCAAACGAAGATGGGGCTCCTGCTAAGCAGCTTGCTTCTAACGACGCTGGCTTCGCCAATGGGGGCGAGTGCATCCGCGGTACAGTTCAGTGACATAAAGAATTCCTATGCGAAAGATGCGGTTCAGTCCTTAGTGGAAAAAGGCATTATTAACGGCGTAGGCGATGGCAGGTTTGATCCGGCTGGCCAAATTAAACGTGCCGATTTCGCCATTATTTTAGCGAAAACGCTGGATCTCGATGTTACCTCGGCCCCTGCAGAAGCTACCTTCTCGGACGTCCCTTCCTCACATTATTCGTATAAATTCGTTGAAGCGGCGGCAAAAGCAGGTCTGATCAGCGGGATGGGGGACGGAACGTTTGGTGCGGGCTCCAGTCTTTCGCGCCAAGACATGGCCGTGTTGTTCACTCGCGCATTAGGAGCCGATATGGAAGCGGCGAAGGGGAAGCAGAATTTATCATTTGCGGATGCAGGTGCGATTGCGGATTATGCCAAAGATTCGGTAGCATATGTTGTTGAATTAGGACTCATTAGCGGCAATCCGGGTAACTCGTTCAATCCGCAAGGGAATGCAGAGCGTCAGCAGGTGGCTTTGGTTGCTTCGAAATTCCTAGGTGTGAAAGAGGCTATTGGTAAGGCAATGATCACAGATGCGGGAGCTGTAAACGGTACAAGCTTCAATGTACATTTCAGCAAAGCACTTGAAGATTTGAAAGCGACCGATATGGAAGTTACAGTTAAGGCGACGGGCGAAAGTGTTGACATCTCTACAATCAATCCTGACGCCTCTAACAAAAGCTATACAGTAGAAGCAAAGCTGGAACCGGGAACAACTTACCAAGTTACTTATGATGAGCGGACCGTGGAATTCACAACCGCTCCTGCAGAAATGACCGCGTCTTTCGTCGACGCGGAGACGGTAAAGGTTGCTTTCCAAGGGATAAAGCCTACCGGGCTTCTCAAGGATTACGCAATGAAGGTAAAAGGTACAGAAGAGCGTGTAGCCTTTACTCTTCTCAGCCTAAGCCCCTCTACCTCGACGGTTACACTTCGAGTGGCCAAGCTCAGTCCGGCAAAGACGTATGTGATCTCCTATAAAGATTCGGTTATGGCTGAGTTTGTATCGGATGCAGGAACCACTCCGGTATCGATCGATGTAGCGACGCCATCCAGCTTTGTTGTGCATGCGGGGGATTCGATTGCGCTGACCTTAAAAGTGATGAATGTGTACGGACAAGACATTTCGGCAGGGAAAGCAGAACAGGTTGAGTGGAGCTACCCGACGGATGACGGCTCTTCCTTTGATACCGCTGCGCTGAAGTTTACCGGTATGAGCGGCAAAACCTATAAGATCACGGCAAAGTACGGCGAGTTGAGTGATACCGTCGAAGTGCCTTTTAATAGCGTAAGCAGCGGCTCCAGTCAGGAAGAAGTCATTGTGGTTGAGCCGCCTATCGACGCTCTTCCGCCTGTTGATGAAGTGGCCCCGACGTTGACGGCAGTATCGGTTACGGGGACGACGTATTCCTTCTCCAGCAATGAAGTAGGGAAGATCTATGTGACAACCGATTTCGGATTTATCGATCCACCGGCGCAGGTCACGCAGCTGCAGCTTGAGGAGCACGCGTTTGTGAAGCAGGAGATTTTATCCCCGAATGCGTCTTTCGAGAGAGTGCTTGATTACGGTACATTTTACGCTTTCGCTGTTGATGCGGCGGGGAATGTAAGTCCGTGGACACGAATTCAATTCATAGACTAGTAGGTTAACACTCATTTTGGTAGAACAGGCCGCAGCCTCGCTGCGGTCATTTTTGCGCTTTGCGCGGCGGCTTTGCACGAGTGAAGTCTAGTAATCTTGTAATCGGGCTGTCATTTGAAACGATATTTTTTAACAATCTCTTAAATATCTGGTTACATCAATCTATCAATTTGTATGATAGAATAACAATAACAACAAGAGTTACAGAAAAACCAATAAATGGAGGTATGTGAAAAGATGAAAATGCGGAAAAAGGTGTTTGCGTCGTTTGTCCTCACAGGTGTTATGATGGCTGCCTTGTCCACGAGTGCCTTCGCCCAGTATGGAACGAATGGAATTGCAGCGGTTGGAACCAGTGCGTTAAATTCCAAATGGGGCACCAATTTTCAAAGCACGTACTCTCTCGGACAAACGCATGCCCAGATCGGCGTGTTGAAGGAAAACTTGAAAAAATGGCGTTCCTATAATCCTAGCTTATTTACTGGCGTTCAAGCGATAACAAGCACATCGAACTATTTTGACCAAGCAACCAAAGATAATTTGATCGTGTTCCAAAAAGCGAAGGGCCTGACGGCGGATGGAATCTACGGCGCCGCATCGCGCAACGCTATGCATGCTTCGATGGGAGTTTCTCCGAAGGGGTGGGTCCGGATCGCGAACACCTCGTACTATATTAACTACAACGATACGAAGGCGGGTCTGGCGGCCGATGCTGCTTATAAGCTGGACCACAGCTGGGTCACGACTTCGACGAAGTCGACGCTGGACAGCATTGCGAAGAGCTTCTACAGCGCGTACAGCAAAAAGCTGGAGATTAACGATGCCAGTCTGATGGATGGCTACGATACACCAGAGCATGCGACTCATATGGATGGCAAATCGGTCGATGTCCGCAATAAATTCGGAACGACAGCGATGACTGCAGCGCAAGAGAAGAAGTTCTTGGAGCTTGCGGTGGCCAATCCGAACGTGAAGGAAGTATTGTTCTACAAAAACCATGGCTTGACCAGCGCCAAGATTAAAGTTCGTGCGGATCATGCCGACCATTTCCATCTGACTACGGTAAATTAATAGAGTAGGTTAAATAGCCCTAATTCTACTTATCTACAAAAAAAGCCGCCGTCGCTGCGGTGAACTGCACAGGGAGTGCAGTTCACTTGCGATCGGCGGCTTTCTCTATTTACGGGCAAATGCTATAGCTGGACATAGGAATGGGGATGCTCCCTGCATACATAGAATGTAAGATTAGGGCGATTAGCTGCGCAAGGTTTGCTGCAGCATGTCCATCACGCTCATACAGCGCAGCGTCTCTTCATGGCTGACCAGCGGCTGGCGGTCTGCAAGAATCGCGTCGGCAAAATCGGCAACCTCCAGCGTGTAACGGTCGGATTCCTCGACCTCGACCTGGCGGGTCCCCGATTCGGTAACGACGGTGATCGCGCCTGCATCGCCGGCAAAGGTGTCCGGCACCTCGATCCGGCCGGCCGTGCCGATAATTTCGGAACGCATATGATGATATGCGTTGAAGCCGCTGTGAATGGAAGCGATTACGCCATTCGGATATTTCAACACGGCGGAGAAGATCATGTCGACGCCGTTTTCTTCGATGTATTCGCTGGAGCACGACACCGGCAGGTCCTGCGTAACAAGGCTGACGAAGCTGATCGGATAACAGCCGACATCGTAAAGTGAGCCTCCTCCGAGCTCGGGCTGGATCTTGATCGTGTTCGGGCGGTTCAGCAGGAAGCGGAAGCTGGAATTGATGAAGCGAAGCTCGCCGATTTCACCGCTGGCGAGAACGTCCTGCACCTTGCGAATGCGGTCGGTATACCGGTACATAAACGCTTCCATCAGCAGCACGCGGCTTTCGGCAGCCACGGCGATCATTTCCGCGCAGTCGGCGGCGGTTAAAGCCATCGGCTTCTCGCAGAGCACATGCTTTCCGGCGCGCATCGCTTGGATGGCCCAATCCTTATGCATGGAGTTCGGCAGAGGAATATAAACGGCTTGAACCTCCGGATCCTGCAGCAGGTCTCCGTAGCTGCTGTAGAGCTTCGTGTCGGGGTAAGCCGTTTTGCATTCCTCCAGCTTTTCAGTATTCTCGGTAGCTATGGCATACAGCGAAGAGTTATCCGCTTTCAAAATTGCCGGGATGACCGAGCCTTTGGCGATGCGGGCATAACCGAGAATTCCCCATTTTACGGGCGTTGTCATGGCTTTCACTCCTCCATTGAAATCGGTTTCCTCTCTATTATAAACGTCTAATCGGCACGCTGGGCAGAAACATGGTAAAATTTTTATGCGGAGTTGGGTACGGGGGGATCAAAAGAGATCGGAGGGCAATGATGCGAAGCGTACTTTCTTTTTTATATCCATATCGTAAATCGATGTCTGTGGCCATTGCTCTCATGCTCGTGGAGCTTATGGTGGAGCTGTGGCACCCGCTGTTAATGGCGAAAATCATTAATGAAGGCATTTTGACAAGGGATTTGTCTGTCGTGCTTACTTGGGGCGGGGTTATGGTGGCGCTGTCCTTGGCGGGATTTGCTGCGGGAATTACGAATTCGTTTTTCGCGGCGCATGCGAGTCAAGGCTTTGGGTTTGATTTGCGGAAGCAATTGTTTGATCGGGTGCAGTCGTTTTCCTTAGCGACGTTTAACCGGTTTCCGACCTCGACGCTGATTACCCGCATGACCAGCGATATTCAGCAGCTGCAAAACATGGTATTCATGGGCTTGCGCATTATGCTGCGGGCACCGCTTTTTTTGATCGGCGGGTTGATCATGGCCGTTGTTGTTCATCCGCGGCTGGCGCTGCTTTTGCTGGTGGTGACTCCGCTGCTGATTGTCTTTCTTGCATGGATGATGCGCAGGGGCTTCGGGCTGTTCCGGGCGGTACAGGAGAAGCTGGACCAGACGAACGGCGTGCTGCGTGAAAATTTATCCGGGATACGGCTCGTGAAGGCGTATGTCCGCGAAAAGCATGAAATCAAGCGCTTTACGCGATCGAATGAAGAGCTGATGGAACGGAGCAGATCGGCGCTGCGGCTGGTGGAAGTGACCATTCCTCTGCTGCTGCTCGTGATGAACGGAAGCGTGCTGCTTATTTTATGGCAGGGCAGCAATCTGATTGCGCTCAAAGGGGCGAGCGTCGGCGATGTCGTTGCCGTAGTCAATTACGCGACGCGAATTACGGGCGTGTTTTCGATTGTTTCCATGATTGTCATGGGGCTTTCGCGGGCGAAGGCGTCTGCGTTGCGAATTGCCGAGGTGCTGGATGTGGAGGCGGAGGGTCAAGCAGGTGGCGGGAAGGCTGCTGCTGGTCAGAAAGAAGAGGGGCTGCGCGAAGCGGACCGTCGACCGGCCCGCATCGAATTTGACCGCGTTACGTTCCGTTACCCGGACACGCAGGATCCGGTCCTCGAGGAGGTGACCTTTACGGCCGAGCCTGGATCGACGATCGCGATCCTTGGCGCTACAGGCTCCGGGAAGTCGACGCTGTTCCAGCTCATTCCCAGGCTGTACGAAGCGGATTCGGGAAGCATCCGCATCGACGGGGCGGAAATCGGCAGCCTGCCGGAGGAGGCGCTGCGCAGGAGAATCGGCTATGTGCCGCAGGAGTCGATCCTGTTTAGCGGAACCGTGCGGGACAATCTGCTGTGGGGCCATGCCTCCGCAACAATGGAGGAAATGGTGGAGGCGGCTTCCCGCGCGCAAATCCACGAAACGATTATGAAGCTGCCCAATCAATATGAAACGGTACTCGGGCAGAAGGGAATGAACTTATCGGGCGGCCAAAAGCAGCGCATGTCGATCGCCCGCGCGCTGATACGCAGGCCCTCGATTTTGCTGCTGGATGACAGCACGAGTGCGCTTGACGCGGTCACGGAAGCGAAGCTGATGGAGGGTTTGCATCGCTACGCCTGCACGACCCTCCTTATTACGCAGAAGATCAGCACGGCCCAAAAAGCCGATTGTATCGTGCTGCTGGAGGACGGCAGGGTGCTGGCTAGCGGAACGCATGATGTGCTGATGGAACAATCGGAGCTGTACCGCAGCATTGCCGCATCGCAAACGGGAGAGGAGGTGCCGCGTCATGCTTAAGCCGATTCAGCCGCCCATGCCGAACCCAAGCCCGGGCACCGGCTCGGGAAGCGGGAATCCGTCAGGGGCAGGGGCGGTTCCTGCCGCAAAGAAAGGCTCGGTGAAGGACTGGCTCGGAACCTTAACGCGGATTTGGCGGTATTTGGCGGTGCACCGGGGCAAATTGGCCGTCATCTTCTTGTGTATCGTGGTCAGCTCGGCTCTCGGCTTGCTGGGGCCGTACCTGGTCGGTTATACGGTCGATCACTATATCGTGAACTCGAAAGGGACGGGGCTTGGCTCTATGCTGCTTGTGCTTGGCGCGGTCTACGCACTTTATTCGGCGGCTTCTTGGCTGCAAAGCTATTGGATGGTCGGTGTCGCGCAAAAAACGGTGTTCACGATGCGTGAGGAGCTTTTTACCAGACTACAGCATCTGCCAATGCCTTTTTTCGAGAAACGTAAGCAGGGCGAGCTGATGAGCAGGCTGACAAACGATATGGACAATGTGAGCCAAACGCTGAACAGCTCCTTTATCCAGATTGTTTCGAGTGTACTGACGTTTGCCGGGATGCTGGCGGTCATGCTCTGGCTCAGTCCTATTCTTACGTTACTTACGCTGTCGATTATCCCGCTGATGTTTGCGGGGATGCGCTGGATCACCAACCGGACGGGCGTCTATTTTAAGCAGCAGCAGCGCAATGTGGGGGAGCTCAACGGCTTTATTGAAGAAACGCTGTCCGGTCAGCGTATTGTAAAGGCCTTCTCCCAGGAGGAAACGGTACGGCGGGAGTTTGCCGACAAGGCGCAGCGGGTGCGGGCCGTCGGGTATTGGGCGCAGACGTATTCGGGGTTCATCCCGAAGCTGATGAATGTGTTGAACAACGCCAGCTTTGCCGTAATTGCAGGCGTCGGCGGAGTTCTTGCCCTGCGGGAAATCGTGACGATCGGGGTCATGGTCACGTTCGCGGAATACGCCCGCCAGTTTACCCGGCCGTTGAATGATTTGGCGAATCAGTTTAATACGTTCTTATCGGCGGTGGCCGGTGCGGAACGGGTATTTGAAATTATCGATGAGAAGGAAGAGGCGGCCAATGAGCGGGGGGCAGGGGAGCTGTCTGCCATCAAGGGCGAAATGGAGTTCGACCGGGTGACCTTCTCGTATGAGGCCGGACGGAGCATTCTTAAGGATGTTTCCTTCCGGGTGCAGCCGGGAGAAACGCTGGCGCTCGTGGGGCCGACGGGGGCGGGCAAATCAACAATTGCCCAGCTGATCGCCCGGTTTTATGAGCCGGAAGCGGGCGAGATCCGCATAGACGGGGTGCCGCTTTCAAAAACGCGGCGCAGCGAGCTCCGCCGGCAGATGGGCTTTGTGCTGCAGGATAGCTTCCTGTTCCAAGGAAGCATCCGGGAAAATATTCGGTACGGCAGGCTCGACGCAACCGACCAAGAGGTGGAGCAGGCGGCGCGGCTCGCCAATGCGCATGGCTTTATCCAGAAGCTGCCGAAGCAGTATGATACGCAGCTGAGTCAGGATGGGAGCGGCATAAGCCAAGGGCAAAAGCAGCTCATTTCGATTGCGCGGGCCGTGCTTGCCGACCCGGCGGTGCTGATCCTTGACGAAGCGACGAGCAGCATCGATACGGTGACCGAGCTGAGCATTCAGGAGGCGCTGTACCGGCTGATGAAGGGGCGCACGAATATTGTAATTGCGCACCGGCTCAACACGATTCGGCGGGCGGATCAAATCTTGGTCGTGCAGGAGGGGCGCATTGCCGAACGGGGAACGCATGAGCAGCTGCTGGCGCAGAAGGGCTTTTACTACCGGCTTTATGTGAACCAGTTTAGCGGCGAAGGAAAGTGAGCAAATTCACAAGCCAATTAAGTATATAAAATGTAGGAAAATGTCTAATTTGTATTGTGAACTGTCATGTATTTTCCCATTTCCTGTAGTATACTTGTTATCGCTTCTCTGATTTAGGTCTTTGGGTCTATTCTAATGGAATGGAGTAGGTCCAATAGATTGGGAGGCAAGTATAAACTACATAGGGAGAGAAGAACATGCGATTTACTGCAAACCGCCGAAAAATCAGCGCGCTTTTAATCCTTGTCCTGCTCGTAAGCACCCTTATGCCGGTTATGGCATTCGGTGCAGCGACGCAGCTTAAGGATATAGCTGATTCCTACGCGCATCAAGAAATTCAGGCTCTTGTGGAGTCAGGCGTGATTTCCGGTTATGATGATCATACCTTTCAACCGAAGAAAGCGATGACGCGTGCCGAATTGGCGAAGATTATCGTTCTATCGCTTGGTTTGGAAGAAAATAGTGCAAAGGCGGCATCCTTCGAAGACGTAGCTGAAAACAGCTGGTATCGCGGTTTCGTAGGCGCTTTGGTCGGGTCAGGAATTACGAAAGGAACTTCACCGACGACTTATAATCCGAATGCGAATGTTACTCGTGAAGAGCTGGTTGTATTTTTCGTTCGGGCTTTTGGTTTGGAAGATACGGCGAAGAAGCTTCCGATTGACGCGGAGCTGTCGGATTTGGAAGTTGTATCCACGTGGGCGCAGGCTCATGTTTCGCTCGCTTTCAAAATGGGCTTTATTAACGGATCGGAAAGTCCGGATGGAAAACTTAGCTTTAATCCGAAAGAAAATGCGGAGCGTCAAGCACTCGCTCGCTTAGCTTACGAGTTTACATCGAATCAATCCACATATGTTGAAAAGGCAAAGGAAATTGCTTCAGCGGCAGGAGCGGGAGCTCCGTCGACGACAACTCAAACAACACCGTCGGCGATACCGGGTGCTTCCGGGGGCGGCGGACCGTCCAGCGACCGTGATGACGATGATTCCGTATCGGTTCCTTCCGAACCCGCTTTTCCGACTACACCAGGGCAAAATGGTGTGCTTCAGGTACTGACAAATGGCCAACCTACAGATTCCATTTTTGTTGGCGAGCCAACGGAGCTGACATTTAGAATTGCGCTAAATACGAGCAGCTCGGTAACTTATAAAGTGTATAAAGTGGATACGAGTATCAATCAGGTCCAATATATTACGACTCTTTATGACGACGGGGACAGCAGTCACGGCGACAGCATTCAAGGAGACGGAATTTTCAGCGGTACCACTGTATTAACGGCAAGTGAAGAAGGCTCCCTTCGTTTTGATGTGCCTACGGACCTTACAACGACTTACACAACGGTCATTTCAGCAGTGAACCATCTCACCGAACAGCAGTTCACGCAAGCGATCAGCGTGTCCGATGAAACGCAGGCAAAGCTGGACGAATTGGTCGGACAGTATGGAAACACACAGCAGGCGAAAGAAGAAGCGGTAACCTGGCTTCAAGCTCAGCCTGGGGTTGAGGAAGCGGGCATTTCCGGAACGAACGGAAGTGTGTGGTACGTTCTTGATTCGGGAATTTTAGGAGGGGTTTCCACCGCTCCTGAAGATTCGAAAGGCTCTGAATCGGATACTGCAGGTACAGTGGATGAGCTGAGCCTGTACAACCAAGCCGTACAAAGTATCGGACAGACTAGTGAATCTCTAGGAAGCAAGAAAGTAGCTGTGATTTCACCATTTGCCGCAACGTTGCCGTCGGCATCGGTTTATGACAGTGTTTATAACCTATTTAAGGAATCCGAGTATCCATTCAACGTGGAGAGAATTAAAAACTCGGCCGCGGATGTTGCGTTTTTTAAGGG
The DNA here is from genome assembly GCF_011421635.1 of Paenibacillus turpanensis. Taxonomy (GTDB): domain Bacteria; phylum Bacillota; class Bacilli; order Paenibacillales; family YIM-B00363; genus Paenibacillus_AK; species Paenibacillus_AK turpanensis. The sequence goes on along the minus strand of NZ_WTLI01000004.1, from coordinate 64,910 downwards.
TCTGAATCAATACGGAGTCGTGGTGTTGGATACACACGGCGATACTTTTTATGATGAAAAGGTTCTTCAAAAGCTCCATACGAAATACGGCATAGATTTCAAATATGCCGGTCCGCAAGTTATATTTATGACTGGTGAAAAAGCTACAGTTGAAAATAGACAGAAGCACGAGCTTGATTTAAAAACAGGACGATTAGCTATTATTTCTGGATATTATGCTGTGACCCCATCATTCATCACTCGATATGATAACCTAATGCCGGAAACAATCGTATTTAATGGCAGCTGTAGAAGCTTATACAATAGTTCCATGTCGGATGCTTTTATTAACAATGGAGCTCAAACATATTACGGCTATACCGATTATGTAAAAGTAAATTATGATCAGGCTATTGTACAATCCGTGTTTGACAGCTTGGTAAATCAAGATAAAACAACCGCTGAGGCGTTTCAAGCTGCGGTAGCAGCTCATGGAGCCAACGACGGCGCAGCGGCTGCTTTTGCGATGAAGGGAAGCAGTTTAGGTCTTAAGACAACCGGTGTAGTTAACGGCACATTCGAAGATGGCACTTGGAGAGGCTGGAATGGAACCGGAGATGTGCGGGTAATTCCTAAGTTAGGACCAATAGCCCCAGCTTCCGGCAGTTACATGGGGATTATTAGTACAGGACTCGGCTTTGAGAATAACGATATTGGAGGATTCGATTACAATTCGGACAGCTATATCGAACAAAATTTTGTGATTCCTAACGGGGTTAGCAAGCTTTCCTTTGATTATAACTTTATTTCCGAAGAGCCAATCGAATTTGTTGGAAACATCTACAACGATACGTTCCTCACGACGGTTACATCAAATGTATATATCGATACTATTGCTGTAACATCGACGGTTTATGGTGGAGGGACAGTTACATCGAATGTATACGGTGAGTACAGTGTTATTATCGCTGAGGAGTCCATTAACGGATCCACTGAGTATTGGGTTGAATCGAACAAAGTAGACGTTGATTTCTATGGCGGCGATAAAACGGCTTATATGACTGGATGGAAGCATGTAAGCTTTGATGTAAGTAAGTTTGTCGGCCAAAAAACATTTGTTCTTCGTTTCCGTGTATTTGACCAAGGTGATAGTATTTTTGACACGGCCGTATTGATTGACAATATTAAGTTAGAGTAGTCTTAACCAGCTAGCCCGATATAGCCTCCTTCAGAATAATGAAGGGGGTTGTTTTTTTATAGGTCCGTACTCATGAATGTAGAGTGGAATGACCCATGAAAAAAACCGACCCCAAATGGAATCGGTTTTTGATAACTATGCTTCCTTTACGCGTTTGCTCTTGCGTCCGCTTCTTCGATTTCCAGGCACGCCATCAGGAACGGCGCAAAGCCCTTCGGATCGTTCTTGCGCGTCGGCTCGCTCATGTAATACTCGAAGGAGCCGTCGCGGTACGGGTTGCCGCCGAGACCGGCTACGCTGCAGATGTGGTCGACGTTTAGGAAGCCGTCTTCCGTCTGCTCTAGGCAGTGCTCCAGCAAGCCGGCATGGCCCTTGCGTGCTGCCTTCAGCGCATTGCCGCCGAGGTAGCCTTTGTTCGCGCCTTTCGCCAGCGCGCAGGTGAACATCGCCGATGCGGATGCCTCAAGGTAGTTTTCCTTGCGGTAGCCCATATCCACGACTTGGTACCAAAGACCAGTCGCTTCATCCTGATAACGGATCACGGACTCGGCCAAGCGGTGGAAAATACCGATAATTTGTCCGCGCTTCGGATGGTCGATCGGCAGGAAGTCGAGCACGTCCACAACCGCCATCATGAACCAGCCGATCGCACGGCCCCAGAAATGCGGAGAGCAGCCAGTTTTTTTGTCCGCCCACAGCTGTTCCTTGCTTTCATCCCAAGCATGGTACAGAAGGCCGGTCTTCGGATCGCGGGAGCGCATTTCCATCAGCAGGATTTCGTTCGCTACATCATCGAACCATTCCGGCTCGTTGAATGTTTTCGCATAGTTCGCAAGAAGCGGGGACGTCATGTAGACGCCGTCCAGCCACATTTGGAACGGATAAATCTTCTTATGCCACAGGCCGCCCTCGCTTGTGCGCGGATGGCCCTTCATTTGCGCAACCAGCAGCTCAATCGCCTTGCGGTATTTCTCTTCGCCTGTTTGCTCATACATCAAGAACAATGGCTTTCCTTGGTTAATCATATCCACGTTGTATTCTTCCAGCGAGTAGGTCGCGATTGAACCGTCCTCTTGGATGAACAAATCCATGTTTTCTTTAATATACGCCAGGTATTTGTCATCGCCGGTTTTTTTCCAGAGACGCTCCAGCGCTGTTAGCAAGACACCGTTTTCATAATTCCAGCATCTTCTTTTTTGAAAAGGCATATCGGATACGAGCGGGTATTGGCGAATGAATGAATCCGCCATAGCGACAGACCACTGCTTGCTCAAAGCAATTCCTCCTCAGAGTTAAGTTTAACGTGTGCATTCGATACTCAAATACTACTATATCATAACTTTGGACGGGTGCCGATATGGAAAACGTTTTGTTACAACTTTGAGCAAGGGATGATAATCGGCTTAGCCGGGCCCGCCTTCAAGGACGGGCAGGATGGCCGCTATAAGATAGGAGAAAGCAGCCGAGTGACGGATTCCATTATTTTACCGCTGATCGGGCGCTGTTTATACAGCTCTAAGGTAAGCTCGCGGCAAGCCTCAAGGTCGTCCTTATAAATCTGCTCCAGCCTTTGGGCAATTTCCGTATCGTACAGGACGGCGTTCGCTTCAAAATTCAGCTTAAAGCTGCGGATATCGACATTGGCCGTACCGACGGAGGCGACGCTGCCATCGACGACGAGCGTTTTGGCATGGAGGAAGCCTGCATCGTACAAAAAGCATTTTACGCCTGCCTCCAGCATGTCGCCTAAATAGGAATAGGTCGCCCAGTAGACCATTTTATGATCAGGACGGCCTGGAATCATGATGCGTACGTCCACCCCGGACCAGACGGCGATCCGCAGCGCTGTGATAATGCTGTCGTCGGGAATAAAGTACGGAGTTTGAATCCAAATCCGCTCCTTCGCCGACATAATCAGCTTCATATAAAGATTGCGTATTTGCTCTCTTTCATGATCGGGGCCGCTGGCTACAATCTGCATGCCGATCTTCCCGCTGGATTCCGCCGGGGAGAAATACCGGGGGTCGCGAGGCATCAGCCGCGGCGAGGCTAAATTCCAATCCATGTAGAACAATACCTGCAGCTGCAGCACCGCCCCGCCGGTAATGCGGATATGGGTATCCCGCCAGTGCCCGAAACGAGGGTTCAATCCCAAGTACTCGTCGCCGACATTAAAACCGCCGATATAACCGCGGATGCTGTCGATGACGGCGATTTTCCGGTGGTTGCGGTAGTTGACCCGGATATTCATATAAGGCACTCTCGAAGGGAAAAAGGCGACAGCCTGCCCTCCGGCCTTCCGCAGCGGGTCGAAAAACGATGCGGGCAGCTTGCTGCTGCCAATATCGTCATAAAGAAAGCGAACCTGGACGCCCTCCGCCGCTTTGCCGGCCAGCGCCCGGATTAGCCTGCGGCCGAGCTCGTCGTCGCGTACGATATAATACATAAGGTGAATATGATCCTTCGCACGCTCGATATCTGCAAACAGCGCCTCATACTTGGAGACGCCATCCGTGTAAATTTCCACTTCGTTATCTTGGAAGTAGAGTGAGTACCCGCTGTACAGATTTAATAAGATCAGATCCTGGTAATGCTTCATTTGCGGATCGCTGAATTCGACCAGCTCTTGCCGCAGGGTCTCGCCCTGGCTTTCGATCAGAGACTGAAGATTGGCCTCATCCTCTTTGCGAATCTTGTAAATCTTGCGGCGGCTCAAGTTTTGCCCGAGAAATAAATACAAGATAAACCCGAAGACCGGGATAAACAGCAGAACGAGCAGCCAAGCCCAAGTCGCCCAAATGTTGCGGCGCTCCAGAAAGATAACGGTGCCGGCCAGAACAACGTTCAACAGCGTGATAACTAACGATATATTTTGCGCTAAAGTCATGTATGGGTTCTCCCTTGCAAGAAGGCTAGGCTTTCCAGACGTCCCTGGTAAGCCTTCTTCTCTGATATCCTCTTTGTTCGTCATGCGGCGAACCGTATAAGTCCAGTCACCTCTATATAGTATCCCAATATGTGGTTTCGGCAAAAGTGATTTACCCTTAGCAGCAACGGTAGTATACTATCTAAATTGAGTGGAAATCGTTTTCCCTAAGCTCTATATAAAATAAAAAAGCCGCAGGAACTTCGGAGGAGAGAGCCATGCTACGCATCATGATGTTTTACGTGCCGATGGGCATTTCCGCCATGCTGGCTGCCTTGACGCATGTCATTATTAACGGAGTGCTGGCCCGCTCGGATCAGCCGGATGTAACGATCAGCAGCTATGCGGTTGCGTTAAGCTTATCGTTTTTAATTGACCTGCCGATGAACGTGATTCGGCAGACTTCCAGTAAATATGCCCGGGACCGTATTTCGTTCCGGGCCGTCGCCCGGCTTTCGGCAGTTGTCGCCGGCCTGCTGCTAGCCTTCAGTATCGCGGTTGGCTGGACGCCGCTTGGTTCGATGATTTTCCGTTATGTGTTCGGCGTGAAGCAGGAGCTGCTGCTGCCGACCGTGGAGGTATACCAGGTGCTGGCGTTCCTGTACGCCTTAACGGCCATGCGAAGCCTGTTCCAGGGGGTCATCATTAATCAGCTGCGCACCGGCTGGATGACGGTGGGCATGGCGGTTCGCGTGGCGACCATGTTCGCGATGTCCTGGCTTTGCATCCACAACGGCTGGGTCAACGACGGACGGGTCGGAGCGATCATTTTCGTCGTCGGTGTCGCTATCGAATGCGTGGTTGCCGTATGGGAAGGCATCGTGCTGAAAAACCGCCTGCCCGAGACCCGGGAAGAGCGGGTCGAGAAAACGTGGAGCCTGCTGCCTTTTTATATGCCGCTGCTGTATTCATCGTTAGTGCTGGTGCTGCTCAATCCGTCGATTCAGGCTGCATTAAACAACAGCGCGAACCCGACGATGGCGGTTGCATCCTATGCCGTAGCGATTCAGCTCGTCAACATGGTTGCCTGGTTTTGCGGCTCCGTGCATCAGATCGTCATCCAATTTTATGCGGAGGATCGGCGCAACGTGCTGCGGATCGTGACGGGGCTTTCGATATTCGCACCCGCATTTCTCTTGACGATCTCCACCGGAGCGGGGGGATGGCTGCTGGAAGGAGTACTTGGCCTGCGCGGACCGCTGCTTGAGGAAGTAAAAATAATTTTGCGCTTCTTATCGGTGCAGGCGCTTCTGTTCCCATGGATCGATTACTTATCCGGTAAATCGATGCTGCTTGGCAATACGCGCCCGGTCATGGTCGGCAAGCTCTGTTCGGTGGCGATTTCCGTCGCCCTTCTTATATTGTTCGTTTACACGATTCCGGCTTTAAACGGAGGACTGGCAGGATTGGTCACGGCTTTGGTTGCCCCGATTGAATTCCTCGTCATCTTTGGCTGGCTGCGCCGGACGGAAAGACGTATGGATCGTTCGCAGGCGGCTGCATAGCCGCAGAAGAGAATAAGATGAATTTGTAGGAGACAGTGGAATCGCTGTCTCTTTTTTATTTAATGACAAAAATCGACAATTGTCCTATAATAATCTTATTCTTTTTTAATAAATAGTAGAAAGTACGTGACGCACCATATGGGTTTAGAGCATAGTTCACCACGTATTTCGCACTTTTTGAAAGAGGACAAAGCGGGAGGCGGCTTAACGATTACCGGGTTACAGGGAACGGTGAAGGAATGGTTCGCACTTACGCGTTTGGAACAAATTTTTCATATCATCTAAGAAGTTCAGGAGGATCGTCGTGAAGAAGTTTGCTTTTAAGCTTGGAATCCAAGCGCAAATCTTTTTATTTATCGCCATAGTTCTCGTGCTTGGAAACGGGATCATTGGCTATTTTTCGGTATCAAGAGCGAAGGAAGAAATTTTGGCGACCGCACAGCAGAAGCTGAAGTCGGATTTGGCTACGGGAATGCACTTGATTGATGAGATTTATCCCGGACCATGGGAGATTAAAGACGGCAAGCTCTACAAGGGCGAAACATTGATGGAAGGCAACGACGAGCTGGTCGATGATTTCGGCAGCCGAACGGGAGATACGGTAACGATTTTTAACGGTGACACGCGTGTGTCGACCAACGTGAAGAAAGAGGATGGAAGCCGGGCGGTCGGGACGAAAATATCCGCTGAAGTGGGCGAGAAAGTGCTCAAGCAGGGCATCCCGCATTTTGGCGAGGCAAACGTGGTCGGCAAAATCAATCAGGCGGCGTATGAGCCGATTAAAAATGCGAAAGGTGAGATTATCGGGATTTGGTACGTCGGGGTTCCAAACAAGCCGTATGAGGACTCGATCCAATCTTTCCGTGAGGGAATTGTAGTGTTTGCGGCGGCGCAGCTCGTTATTGCGGTCATCGTCATTTGGGTGCTGGTTCGCCGGAAGGTGAAGCCGCTGATTGCGGTTACCCGCATTGCGGAAGAGGTGGCAGGCGGCAATCTGAAGGTGGAGCTGACCCCATATCGTTCCGGCGACGAAATCGGGCGGCTATCCGTTGCGGTGAATGGCATGATCACAAGCCTGCAGCGGATGATTACAGATATTAACGAAAATGTCCTGACCTCTGCGGATCAAGTGGCGGTTTCCTCCGATTCAATGGCCCGATCCATAGAAGGGGTTACGCAGTCTTATCATGAGGTCGTTGTCAGCAATCAAAGCATGACCGAGAACGCAATGGCCGGCAACGAGGCAGTGCGCGAGTCGTCCCAGGTGTTGCTGGAGCTGTCCTCCCTGATTCAAATCGCGAACGCCAAGGCGACGGAAGCGCAGCAGGATTCGCTTCGCACGTTAGACGTAGCGGAGAAGGGGAAGGAAACAGTCGTTCACACGATGGAGTGCATGGAGTCGATTCAAGTTTGTTCCAGCGATACGGAAAAGCAGGTGGCTGCCCTGCAGCAGTATTCCAAGCAAATTGAAATTATCGCCAATACGATTACGGAGATCGCGAATTCGACCAATTTGCTGGCGCTGAACGCTTCGATCGAAGCCGCTCGAGCCGGAGAGTCCGGCAGAGGCTTTGCCGTTGTAGCGGGTGAGGTCAAAAAGCTGGCCGAGCAATCGAATAAGGAAGCGGCAGAGGTTAACGTACTTATTAAGAAGATTACCGATTGCATCGAGCTGGTGGTTCATACGAATGAGCGCAGCCGCAATGAGGTTGTGAAAGGCGCTGAATCGGCGGATGCAGCCGGACGTGCGCTGGCGGAGGTCATGGCGGCAGTTGAGGGTACGGTAAGTAATATCGAAGCGGTCACGGATATTACCAATGAAGAGGTTGCAAGCTCGGAGCGCATTATTCAGCTGATTAACGGTGTGGCCAGCAGCATTGAAAGCACGATGGCCAGCGCTCAGCAGGTGCTCAAGGCGACGGAGCAAATTTCCGATGAGCTGCAGGAATTGGCGGCGGGCTCGGAGGAATTGACGGCGATGGCGACCGATTTAAAGGCAACGGTAGGCAAAATCAACGTATAAATTGCTGCGATTGCGCGAATACAAAACAGGACAAGTCTCGGGGATCTCTTCTCAGGAAGAGGTCCTTTTTTTTAACGATAAAGAATGTATAAGTTTTCAGCGGAGTTGAACACATTCTTTATCACAAGAAAACCTACCTCTGAGTTGCGGTCACTCATCCTTGAAGGGGCCTCGATAGAGGTTTTCTTAACGTTATAGAATTTATAAGTTTCGCTGAGGCCGGAACGAGTAAATTCTATACCAAGGAAAACTACCGCTTAATGACGTACCCGCTTCTTTGAAAGGACTTCGATAGAAGTTTTTCTTATATAATAAATTTGTGGTGTTGATTAATTAAGTAGACAATATTATAATTTGTTTATGAAAAAGGTAAACATTTATGGGGTTGATCTATATAATGGCGATTAGCGAGCTATTCTGGGAAGCAACGGTCGATGAAATGAAACGGGGATACATTGTGGACGCCAAAGCCGAGGCGTTTGTATGTCTCGTATGTGGACGCATGTTCGAGCACGGGGTGATTTACCCGCATGAAGGAGTGCTGTACGAGGCGGAGCGTTATGTGCGTAAGCACATCGAGACGGAGCACGGCTCGATGTTTCAATATTTGATCGGGCTGGATAAGAAATGGACCGGGTTGACGGATTTGCAGCGATCCCTGCTGGAATGGTTCCGGGCTGGGCTGCAGGATAGCGAGATTGTCAAGGAGCTGGGTGGGGGCAGCAAATCGACGGTACGAAACCATCGGTTTACCCTTCGCGAAAAAATGAAGCAGGCCAAGGTATTTCTCAGTATTATGGAGCTTGTCGAAGAGGGGCAATCGGGCAGCCCCAGCCAACAGAGTCCGGTCCGCCGCACTGCGACGATGCTCGATGAACGATATGCCGTGACGGAGCAGGAGAATGAGGAGATTATCCGCACCTATTTTCCGAATGGGATCGAGGGACCCATTAGCGAGTTTCCCAAGAAAGAGAAGAGGAAGCTCGTTATTCTTCGTCAGCTTATGCGCAGATTCGAGCCGAACAGGAGCTACACGGAAAAAGAAGTGAACGCCGTGCTGGAGCAGGCCTTCGATGATTATGTGACGATCCGCAGGTATTTGATTGAATATGGGTTTCTGGACCGAAAGCCGGACGGCAGTGCGTACTGGGTGAACAGTAAAGTCGCATCGGAGACGGTTTCGAATGCAGAGGAAGAAAGGATGAGGACGATGGATACGAGAAATACAGAAAAAAGAAAGCAGCTGGTAGCTGATTTTATGGATTCAAAACGAACAATTGGGGTGTACCAGATTCTCAATCAAGCGAATGGGAAGCGGTTTGTTGGCAGCAGCGTAAGGCTGGACAGCATTTTGGCCCGGCACCGGTTTACCCTGCAGTTAGGGACTCATTCCAACAAGGTGCTGCAGCAGGAATGGAAGGAATACGGGGAAGAAAGCTTTGTGTTTGAAATATTGGAGCTGCTTAAGCCGGAAGAGGAAGAGACGCGCGGGCGGCCCATATCAAGAGTAAGCAAGGAAATGCTGGAGAAGCTCGAGGAAAAGTGGATTGCAGATCTGCAGCCGTTTGGCGAACGGGGATATAACAGCGTGAAGCATAATTAATTCGAGAATGCGTGATGAAGGGCATCCTTAAAGAAGGGATGCTCTTTTCTTTGCCTTGGAAAGAGTCGAGACTTATGGGAAGGCCATAACGGAAACTTCAATATGAATTTTTTCACATAGACGAAGGAACAAGCGCCGTCTATACTTATCTGTTATACAAGATAGGAAAAACTGCGTGCTATGGGAGGAAAAGGAATGTTGATGTACCGGTATCGAAAATGGCTTTGGCTTTTGTGTATTGTTCATATCGGTCTCCTCTACCTCATGAACCGGAGTGCGCTTGGAAACGATCAATTCCTGTTATCACTGCAATGTATTGCTCCATTAGGATCCGGCCTTCTCTTGTATTTCACAAGCAGAAAGAAGCCGGCGCCATATCGGAGATTTTGGAGGCTTCTCTCATGGGGGAGCTTTTGTTATCTAGCAGCCGTGCTTACCTGGGGCTGGTATGTTTGGGTACAGGGTGTGCAGCCTCCGGAAGTCGGAGTGGCGGACATGCTGTGGGCGGCGCAAATCTTCTTGTATGCCGGGGCGCTTTGTTACTTATTGATGAAAGAGCGGTCGGTGTTCCAGGGGCTGCGGCTCGCCTTTGATACGCTCATCACCCTTCTCATCGCCGGGACGCTCAGCTGGATTTATATTATTCAGCCGAAGCTGGAAATGATGCTGGTGACCAGCACGAAGCTGGAGATTACAGTGAACCTGCTTTATCCTGTTGCTGATTTTGCACTGTTATGCGGGCTGCTGTTTACGATGTTTACCTATAAAAATATTTTGGCTTGGAAGGCGCAGCTGCTCATGCTGGCCGGGCTCGCTTTGATTATATTTGCAGATACGGTGTATTTGTTTGAGGCGGCGGCCGATCAATATGTAATTGGCGACTGGGTCGATCCTTTATTCGACGCTTCATTGCTTGTGGTAGCCATGTCCGGCGTCTATTCCTGGGACCAGGATACGGAATCGGTCGGGAGTGTGCACCATTTTCGCGAAGCGCCAGTGCGAGCCGCGCTGGGGATGCTGCTGCCTTACGTTTGCTTCTTTGCCCTCGTTGTGCCGATGTGGTGGAACGCACAGCTTTTTAATGGTCCGTCCTTCATCGCTCTTATCGCAATCGTGCTGCTGGTGCTTCGCCAGATGATGGTGCTGGGGCAAAACCAGCGGTTGATCCGCAATATGAAGGAGATGCTGGAGAAAAGCAACCATCTGGCGCATCATGATTACTTAACAGGTCTGCCGAATCGGCGGTTGTTCGAGAAGAAGCTTGCATCCGCCATGTACAGTGGAGAGGGTGGGCTGATTGCCGTTTTTTCGATGGATTTAGACCGCTTTAAATTTATAAACGATACGTACGGACATGCCACGGGTGATTTGTTTATTCGGCAGGTGGCAGAGCGCTTGCTGCAATATTTGCCGGAGCCGTTCTTGGTCGCAAGGCAGGGCGGGGATGAATTTACCGTGCTGCTCCCGGGTTTGAGCAACTTTGAAGAGGTTATGGCAGTTGCCGAAACGCTGCTGAAGGAGACGGCCAAGCCCTTTGAGGTAGAAGGGATTGAGCTGCTTACTACGACCAGCATCGGCATCAGCTTGTTTCCCGGAGACGGCTTGAATGTGAATGATTTGATGAAGCAAGCCGATGCCGCCATGTATGAAGCAAAGGCGCGAGGTGGAAACCGGTGGCATCGCTTTGAAATTCAGATGAACGATATGCTTCAGAAAAAAACCGGAATGGAGCGGGCGCTGCGCCGGGCTTTGGCCGAGGAGCAGCTTATGCTGTACTATCAGCCCTTGGTATCCGCAAATGACCAACAAGTGGGCAGTGTGGAAGCGCTGCTGCGCTGGCGGGGCGCGGAAGGGAAGATGGTCTCTCCAGCGGAGTTCATTCCTGTAGCCGAGGAGACGGGACTTATTGTCCCCATCGGGGAATGGGTGCTGCGAACGGCATGCCGACAGGCAAAGGAATGGGAAGAGCAGGGACTTCCGGAGATGAGCATGGCAGTCAATGTTTCGCCGCGGCAGTTTTTACAGGACGATTTTGTGGCACGAACGGCTGCGATTATCGAAGAGTCAGGCTGGCCGCCGGAGCGGCTCGTGTTTGAAATTACAGAAGGCATTGCCATTCAGGATCAAACGAAAACCGTCGCTCAATTGCAGCAACTGCAGGCGATGGGGATTACGATTTCTATGGATGACTTCGGGACGGGCTATTCCTCCTTAGAGTACATTCGTAAGTATCAGGTAAACTCGCTGAAAATTGCCCAGTCGTTTATTCGGGAGGTGTCGGTCAACTCCAGCGACGCCACGATTGTAAAGGCGATCTTGGCGATGGCGCAAAGCCTGAAACTTACTGTCACCGCGGAAGGCGTGGAGACGAAGGAGCAGTTCGAATTTTTGAAGGAAAACGGCTGCGACCGGATTCAGGGCTATTATTTTTATAAGCCGATGTCTTCGGAGGAGTGGACGGAGAGGCTGCGTGCGAAGGTATCGTAGACGAGCCCTTGTATAAAAGAAAGAAGGACACCTCATGCGAAGGTGTCCTTCTTGTTTGAGCGGGCGGCTACGCCAACGCTTTCTTTTCCGCGATGAGATCCTCTAAACGCTCCTTCTGGGAAATAAGCTCCTCCAGCGAAGGGTTTGACGAGCCTGCAGCAACCTCCTGCTGACCCAGGAATGGAGCGGAAACCAGCTTCTGCAGCTGTCCGCCGTTCTGCTCATACAAACGATAACCTACGGCGCCCGCAACGGCACCAACTACGAATCCTACGACAAAATCTCTTGTCAGCAACATGCTTTGTCCTCTCCTTTATACGGTATCCTAGTTTTATATGGGTAGGAGACGTTTGCTCCTATTCATATCATGAAGAATTTCCAGAAGGTTCACACCCCACGTCAGCGCCGCGACCTGCAGCAGATTGCCGTGTCCGAGCGACAGCATACTGATAATGCCGGTTAAGACATCCGGGTGTGAGAAACGGTTGGTTCCATGTGAAAGAACAGTATAGCCGGTGGACACGGTCGCCAAGTAGTCGATAAAGTCCGGTCTTGGCCCGGCTGTTTTCCGCAGGGCGGCAACCAGCAGAAGCGCGCCGGTCATAAGGGATCGAAAGAGATCGGCCCGATGCTTCGGCTTCACGTTGACCATAAGATCGTCGATAGGATCAAATCGGGTTTGTTTAAAAAAGACGGCGATAAATTGTAATAGCGCGCTCCGTTTCATCACCGTCTGCTGGTACTCGATCACCATCGACTGGATTAAGGGCTCAATTCGTACCAGGGTAACCCCTTGGAGCGAACGAAACATACGCTCAATAATTTTAACGTCGTTGCGTTCCGTCAGCGCGGGGATGATAAGCCGAATCCTTCCCGACAATTCATGGGTAATGAAAAACGATGCTGGCACTGGCTTCATTTTCTAACCTCCATCCCTAAAATCCGTGTACTGTTCAGTACGACTGCGATCGTGGCAGAGTTATGGATCAAGGCTCCGGCCACCGGTGAAATCGTTCCAAGTGCGCCCAGCAGCATGGCGGTACTGTTGACAAGCAGGGTAGCCCCTATATTTTGATGAATAATCCTCATCGTTTGCTTAGACAAATTCACAATGGCGGGCAGGTTGCCCGGATCGTCGGAGGTGATGGTCACGTCACTTGCTTCAACGGCAATATCCGTTTTCTTTCGGCCCATCGTAATTCCGACATTGGCGTACGCTAAGGCCGGGGCATCGTTGACGCCATCGCCGACCATCATCACCGAAGCGCCTTGATCCCGATACCTTTTGACAATACCGGCTTTATCCGTCGGTAACGCCTCCGCATAATAACGATCCAGGAAGAGCGAAGCGGAGATTTGCTGCGCCGTATGCTTCCGGTCCCCGGTCAGCATTAGTACTTCATCGACGCCCAGCCTGCGCAGCCGATGAATGGCTTTGCTCATGCCGCTGCGCAGAGGATCGTGAATATGGACGACACCCATGAGCAGACCGTCGTAGGCCACATAGACGGCATTGCGCTCGTCGTGCTTGAAGCGGGCATTCAATACGGAAAGGTCGATGTCCGATTCCTCCATAAAAATGGCGCTTCCAATGAGCACGTCATGCCCTTCAACAACAGCGTAAATGCCCCGTCCGACGATCGTCTGGAGAAAATCGTATTTCGGGATGGAAAGATTCCAATCCTTGGCCTGCCGCAGGATCGATTCGGCGATAGGATGGGAGGAATGCTCCTCAGCCGATGCGGCCGCGGCGATAACCTCCTGAACGGTAAAGCCGTAGTAAGGAATGACCTCCTTCACCTCGGGGCTTCCCTCGGTAAGGGTACCGGTTTTATCGAAGATGATCGTGTCAATCGCGGCAAGACGTTCAACGTACTGCCCGCCTTTGACGAGAATGCCCTGCTTGGCGGCCTTGCCGATGGCAGCGGATATGGCGGTTGCGGTAGACAGCTTGAGGCCGCAGGAAAAATCGATGAACAGCATATTCAGCACGCGATCCCAGCTGCGGGTCGTCAAATAGACGATACCTGCCATTAAAAAAGAAATCGGCACCAGCTTATTCGCCATCCGGTCGGCAAGATGCTGCACCGGCGCTTTTTTGCTCTGCGCTTGTTCGATCATTTTCACGATTCGGGTTACCACGGTGTCGTCTCCCGCATGCTGAACCTGAATACGGATTGTGCCGGATTTAACAATCGTTCCAGCATAGACATACGAGCCGCAAGCGACCTCCTTCGGCAAAAACTCTCCGGTAATCGAAGACTCATCGATGGCCGCCGAGCCGTCGACAACCCTTCCGTCCACCGAGATTTTCTCTCCCAAAAATACCGTAACCGTATCTCCGGGCTGAATTTGCTCCATCGGCACTCTGGCTTCTCTTCCGTCCGGCTGGACCAGCCAGGCATACGGAATATCGACCTTGAGCATATCGGTGATATGCTTGCGGGTCCGTTCCGCCGTATATTCGGTAAGCAGCTCGCTAATACCCGAAAGAAGGATCATGACGAAGCCGGAGCCCGGGTTTCCTTTCAAGATTGCGGCGGCCAACGCGGTTGTCGTCAGGGTATCGGCATTCAGCTGTTTGTTGATAAGCGCGCCTCTTGTGCCGTTCCATAGGATGTCTTTCGCAGCGAACAGGGTGGCCAAAGTAGTCAGGTTAAAAAGCCTTCCCCACCCGACTCGGATCATTCCCGGAAAGAGCAGCCGGTCGATCACGTACGCGGAAGCGGCAATCCCGACAGAAAGAAGCTGTTTTTTTAGAGTAGAAGGGCTGTTTATCTTTGCTCGGGACGCGGTGCGAACGTATTGAAGCCATTGAAACTGGATAAAACGTGTCAAGTCCTCCGTTGTCGCTGCCGGATGATGATACAGAAGGAGGGATGAGGTTTCCTTGGTGTAGACACAAGAGTAGATGTAAGGGATCGCAAGCAGGCGAGCTTTGATTTGTGCAGCAAAGCTTGGGATCCGAGGCAAACGCAGCCTTGTGCGGCCGGGGATCGCATGCACAACCGCCACCCTAATTCTCATGGGGCGTTTCCTTTCCATCCATGGAGGTGTACGCCCACAGCAGAAGCGTGACGGCCAGCGGATGCTTATGCCGCCCTGTATCCCATAAAACCTTGCCGAGCACGGATAGTGTAACGACGGACTTGAGATCGAAAGCTCCCCGGCTATGCACCTTAATGTTTTGATCCGCGCGCCGAAGCGTCTTTCGCATCGTCTGCATCACGGTTGAAGGAGCGCGTCGATAACCTTCCGTTGTAGAAGACACCGCCAGTTTTAGGATTTCGTCAAGCTGGTCCGGGGTTAGGCTGGGTGCATGGAACAGGAGCAGCAAACTGCCGGTGATCGGTGAAACCTCAACCCGTTCAACGAGACGATGCGCTTCCATTTGTTTTGTGAGCACCGGCGCGATATTTGCATTTTTCCATCGGTCACATTGTAGGCGGAGCCGGCCCGGAGAGGCGTGGAGCACTTTGATGTTGAGATTCTTCGATTTTTGTATGTAATGGGTCAGAGCGATTGAAGCTCCGATTCCGATCAGATGCTGAAGCATGAGACACCCGCTTTCAAAGGGAGTTAAGCAGCGTATCGAAGGTTTTCAGCCATTCCTCGATTTGCCTTAGGTCATGACTTACCTCCGGTGCAAAATGGATGAGCAGTGTTCCGACTTCTTGCGTGTATTGGATGGAATGGATCCGCGGGTCGGTTTGCAGCTCATCAATGATTCGGTTCAAAGGAGGGCTGCCGGCGGGGAAGACCCATTTGGGCGAGCGCAGGCGAATGCGTCCGGGTACGTAATGCAGGATTTCGATTTTATGGTGATGAAGGATTTTATTGATTCTGACTCCTAGGAAAAATTGCTGAATAGCGGAGATTCAAAACTCCCCCTTTTGGTCGAAGGCAATAGTGTTTTATTAGGCGAAAATAGTAAGCTTATTTTAACATATTTGCTGGAAATGTAAACCATAATTTAGTTTATAAATCAAATAATAGGTACAACTTCCCAGTTGGTTGAATGGAGTGTGGAAAAGGTTGGAAGCTGGGGAATGAGGTCGTATTTTGGGGATACAATATTTCTAGAAGAAAAAACATTTTAGGGGCAAAAATACCGGGGGCGTCATGTATCTTTTTCAACAATAAATGAAAAATGAAGAGCAAGATATGTTAAGTGATCGCAAATTTGGTGTGTTATATTCTAAGTGTGATAAACATCACAGCCTGTTGTATCAACGTTTTGCAGGAAGGGAGGGGCCCCTTGGTCATTCATACACCCACAAATCTTGCTCTACAGAAACTAGGGATTTATGTGAGAGCGGATGCGAATGATTGGCAGTACAGCTGGCCCGTTCATTCTCATGATGGGCTCGAAGTATACTACTTCATTCGCGGGGATGCGAACTATATTATCGGAGAAAATATATACGATTTGTCTCCTGGGGACATGCTTTTGTTTCGTGGAAGTATCCTTCACAGGGTGAACCCTTCAAAAGATGTGTCGTACATTCGCAGCTACGTAAACTTCACGGAATCCTTTCTGCAAGAGCAGATGTCTGAGGATATGTTTGAAAAGCTGATGTCGTTGTTTGAAGCGCCCCACGGTATGTTAATTCGGTGGTCTCCCGAGGAACGTGAAGATATTGACAAGTTTTTCCGAGCTATTCACCGAGAAAATGAGAGGGAATCGTTCGGATACGAGCTAGTTTTGAAAACGCTTTTAATTCAGCTTCTTGTAACCGTTTACCGAAAAACGAAGCGGCTGCATGAAGTGGCTCCTACGGGACAGCAATCGCATGGTCAAGAGAATGTTCGGCGCATCCTGCAGTATATTAATCAGAATTATTTGGAAAACTTTTCACTGCAAGATCTTTCGAATGTCCTTCATTTGAACAAATATTATATGTGCCACTGCTTTAAAGAGGTGACAGGATACACCATCAACAACTACATCATGAGTAAACGGATGGAAGAAGCGAAAAAGCTGCTTCGAACTACGGATGAGCCGATCGGCCTCATATCCGAAAAACTTGGGTTTAACACGGCTGTTCATTTTAGCCGTTCTTTTAAAAAAAATACCGGTGTGTCGGCTCAGCAATATCGTAAGCAAAACGATACACCATGATTGTGCAAGAAAAGCATTCCAAACCAATGAAAACAACAAAGGGGTAGTATGATGAACAAACTAATGAAAACGGTATCAATGTCGCTCGTGCTCGTCATGTTAACGCTAATGTCCGTTGCTTGCGCCCAAAAGGATTCGGGTGCAGGAACTGGAGCAGCTGAACCGGCAAAGAAGAATGTAACACTTGATTTTGTTTGGTTCTCCGATGGTAATGAAGGTGAGATTATGAAGGGCATTATTAAAGACTATGAGGCAAAAAATACCCATGTCAAAATCAATATGATCGATGTTGCATACAAAGACTTGTCCACGAAGCTAAAAACGATGATTTCGGGCGGCCAGCCACCTGCGCTTGCTCGGATCAGTACAACGGAGCTTGGGGCATTCTCGAATCAAGCGATAGATTTAAGTGAAAGCAATGGCGGTTTAGAGCCATTCACGAGCCAGTTTATTGATGCGCTTAAGCCTTATTATGTGATTAACAATAAAGCGGTTGCAGCTCCAATGGACGTTACGGCTAACGGCTTATTCTACAACAAGACGTTGTTTGATAAAGCAGGAATAAAGGTGCCGGCATCGCCCGAAGAAGTATGGACTTGGGATGAGTTTTCCGCTGCTATGAAGCAGGTTATGGAAAAAGGCGGAGCGAAATACGGGCTCGTGTGGGATTATACCCCGCATCGCTGGTCCACACTGCTTTATCAATTCGGCGGAAGCATGATGAGTGCTGACGGAACGAAGGCGACGATCAACAATGAAGCAGGCGTTAAGGCGGCGGAATATTTCAAGAAGCTTCATGACGACGGTTTGATGCCGAAGTCGGTTTGGATGGGTGGGGAAAACCCGAACAACCTGTTCCGTACGGGGACGGTTGGAGCGCATTGGGCAGGCAACTGGATGATTGGCAACTATAAAGATGTTACGAACTTTGAATGGGGCGTGACGTACATGCCGAAAGGCACGCAGCGTTCCTCGGTGCCTGGCGGTAAGTTCGCGATGGCTTTCCAAAAGTCCGGAGTGGAGAAAGAAGCGGTTGATTTTATCAACTACATTTCCACGAAAGAAATCAATTCGAAATTCAATCAGGAAGCCTTGTTCTTGAGCCCGCGTAAGGACAGCGCAAAGCTGGATTATGCTTTCGGCAAAGAAATGATGGAGCTGTTCTCCAATGAGCTGAACAACACGGCGCCGGCAGCTGCAGAAGACTGGTCCAAGCAAACGATCGTTCCGAAATTCAGTAATGATCTGAAGACGACCTTGACGGAAATTATTGCTGGCAAGACTTCGGCCAAGGACGGTCTGGACAAAATTGCTACATTGATCGACAAAGCGATTGGCGATGCAAAAAAATAAGATTGCACAAGCTGCTGCCGGGTAAAACCGGCAGCGCTTTTCTTAGAGAAGCTAGTAAAGGAGAGGAGAATGCCTGATGTCCGCACAAGCCTCGGCAGCAGACCTGAAAAAACGGAAGCTTAATCCTTCGATGGGATGGATTCCTTACTTATTCGTACTGCCCAACTTGTTGATTTTTTCCACGTTTATTGTGATTCCAACCATTATCGGGTTCATCTATTCCTTCCACGAGTACGATGGATTGAATCCAATGGAATTTGTCGGCACTGCTAATTATCAGGAGATCTTTGCCAGCGCGGACTTTTGGAGCGCGCTAGGGAAAACCGCGGTGTATGCTATGACCGTTGTTCCTTTAATTTATTGCATGGCTCTGCTGGTTGCCATGATGCTGATTCAGCCGCTTCAGGGCAAAGGCTTCTTCCGTTCCATCTTTTATTGGCCGACGATGATTTCTTACATTATAGTCGGTCTGACATGGAAGTGGATTTTCGGTGATTTTGGGATCATGAATTACATCGTTACCCTTTTCGGCCTAGAGCCGGTTCAAATCTTGTCGAGTCCGTTCTGGGCGAATGTTTCCGTCGTGATCGCTACGGTATGGTCGCGTCTCGGGTTTTACATGGTCATTTTTATCGCGGGTCTGCAGGCGATTCCTACGGAATATTACGAGGCCGCGAGATTGGATGGGGCATCCAAGCTGCGTGTGTTTTGGAATATAACGCTCCCGCTGCTTAAGCCGACAACGGTGCTCGTCGTGATGCTGTCGCTGATTGAAGCCTTTAAGGCGTACCCGCTGTTATTTGCTCTTACAGGAGGGGGCCCGGGGAAAGAGACCACGTTTATTGTACAGTTCATCTACGAAACCGGGTTTGCAAAGCAAGAGCTGGGTATGGCTAGCGCCATGTCCGTCGTACTGTTTATCCTAATTTCGATCTTTACCGCGCTGCAGTTTAAACTTTCCAAAGGAGGCGCGAATTAACGTGGAACTCAAATCCTCCGCTAAGATTTCATTGTATGTTCTTCTTTTGGCGTTAGCCGCAATCTGGTTGTTTCCTGTACTCTGGATCATCATTTCCTCCTTCAAAACGAACAACGATCTGTACAGCTTTCCGCCGCGTTTTTGGCCGGAGACGATCACATTCCAGCATTTTATCGATGCGTTTGAAAAGGGGAATTTCGGCCGTTATTTTCTGAACAGTGCAATTGTGACGATCAGCTCGACCCTTCTTCTACTGCTTATTAATTCGATGGCTGGTTTTGCATTGGCGAAGTATAAATTTAAAGGTGCTACCGTGCTGCTTGTCGGTTTCTTATCGACCTTAATGATTCCCCTTGAAGTAATTATGATTCCCATCTTTAAGGTGTTGAGCTTCTTAGGAATGTTCAACAGCCTGCTGGCTCTTATTATCCCGCCGGCGGCTACACCGACAGGTGTATTTTTGATTCGGCAGTACTTATTATCCGTTCCGGATGAGCTCTTGGAGGCCGCACGAATCGACGGCGCTTCCGAATGGCGCATTTATACGCAGATCATTCTGCCGGTGTGCAAGCCGATTTTGGCCGTGCTCGCAATCTTCTCCTTTATGTGGCGCTGGGATGACTTCCTGTGGCCGCTGATCGGGATCAGCGATCCTTCGCTTTATACGATTCAATTGGCTTTATCCAACTTTATCGGAGAATATAATGTCGATTGGGGCAGCTTGCTTGCGATGTCCGTGATTACGATGATTCCGGTGCTGGTTGTTTTCATCATCTTCCAGCGTCAATTCGTCAGCGGCATGGTGACATCCGGCATGAAGTAAAGACACCATTCGAATCTCCCTTTACGGATGCTGGAGCTTCGGTGAAGGGAGTTTAGGGGAGTTTGAACAATGGAACGCTTCATCTTGTCCTTAGATCAAGGAACAACCAGCTCTCGGGCGATATTATTTAATCAACATAGTCAAATCGTAAATATTGCACTACAGGAATTTCCCCAGTATTATCCTCAGCCCGGATGGGTTGAGCATGATGCTGAAGAGATATGGAGCTCCATGCTAAATGTCATCACATCCTGTCTAGAGGGAGCCGGGGTCGGACCGGAAAGCATTTCGGCCATCGGAATTGCCAATCAGCGCGAAACGACGGTTGTGTGGGACAAAAAGACGGGAAAACCGGTTTATCACGCAATCGTTTGGCAGTCCAGGCAAACCGTTTCCATGTGCGAGCGGCTCAAAGGACAGGGCTGGCAGAGCGTCATTCGTGAGAAAACAGGACTTTTGCTGGACGCCTACTTTTCCGCTACCAAGATCGCCTGGATTCTGAATGAGGTGCCGGGGGCGAGAGTGCGTGCGGAGCGAGGCGAATTGCTGTTCGGAACGATCGATACATGGCTGATTTGGAAGCTGAGCGGGGGAAAGGTTCATGTGACAGACTACTCCAACGCATCCCGTACGATGCTGTTTAATATTAAAGACTTGCAATGGGATGAGGAACTATTGGAGCTGCTGCGCATTCCCCCATGCATGCTCCCCGAGGTCAGACCTTCCTCTTGCCTTTACGGTGTCACGTCCAAGGAGCTGTTCGGCGAGGAAATTCCGCTTGCAGGAGCCGCCGGCGATCAGCAGGCTGCGTTATTCGGGCAGGCGTGCTTTGAGGAAGGCGAAGCGAAAAACACATACGGAACGGGCTGCTTCATGCTGATGAACACCGGAAGCAAAGTGGTCAGCTCGAAGCACGGGCTTCTGACTACGATCGCATGGGGAATCGGCAATCGAGTGGATTATGCGTTGGAAGGAAGCGTTTTTGTTGCAGGGTCGGCGATTCAATGGCTGCGAGACGGGCTTGAAATGATCGGAAACGCCATGGAAAGCGAGCTCTATGCATCGCGAGTGGAGTCGACGGAAGGTGTGTACGTAGTCCCGGCCCTAGTCGGGCTTGGAACCCCTTATTGGGACAGCGAGGTGAGGGGCGCTGTATTTGGGCTTACCCGCGGGACGACCAAAGAGCATTTTATCCGGGCGACGCTTGAAGCCTTGGCCTACCAGACGAAGGATGTGCTGGCCGTCATGGAAGAGGATGCGGGCATACCGGTGAACAGACTGCGCGTGGATGGCGGCGCGGTAAAAAATAATTTCTTGATGCAATTTCAGAGCGATATTCTGAATGTTCCCGTGGATCGTCCCGTAGTGAATGAAACAACGGCGTTGGGAGCGGCCTATTTGGCTGGTCTTGCGGTAGGCTATTGGACCGATCAGTTGGAAATTGTGAAGCAGTGGAAGATCAATCGAACCTTTGAACCGAATATGGAAGATATCCGGCGTCGCGACTTATATGAAGGATGGAAAAGAGCCGTTCATGCAGCGAGAGCTTTTAAATAAGGATAGGAACCATGGAGGGTAAATCATGAAAGTAAGCAGCAAGCTTGTACAATTCGCAGAGGCTCAGCAATATTTGGAGTTGACCACCGATGCAGCAAAATATCGCATATATTTGATGAATGATCATGTGATCCGGATTCGCTGCACTTTCGATGAGAGCTTTGCCGAAGAAGCCTCCTACACGCTGGCCATGACGGCCTGGGAGGACAAGATGGACTCGATGATCGAGGACCGTAAACGTGTAGAGGCACTGCCGGCTAAAGTCGAGGATTTGGGGAGCCACTTGAAGCTCAGCACCAATGAAATGCGAATCCTCATTCACCGGGAGCCTTTTGCAATCCAAATTACGGATAAGGAGGGGCGTGTCCTGCACGAGGATCTGAAGGAGCGCTCCTACGGCAAAGACAAGCAGGGCAGAGTATACCACTATACCTGCATGAATGACGATGATTACTATTACGGCTTCGGCGAAAAAAGCGGTCATTTGAACAAAAAGAAGCGGAGACTGCGAATGCACAACGTGGATACGATCGGTTACGATTCGGAGCACACGGACCCGCTATACAAGCATATCCCCTTCTACATTAAGTTCAATGGTGCGATGCAGGCCGCGACGGGGCTGTTCTATCATAACAGCTATGCTTCAACCTTCGATGTTGGCTGCGAGCGCAGCGGGTACTGGAATAAGTATAGTTATTTTTGTGCGGATGGCGGGGAGCTGGATCTCTTTTTTATGTACGGTCCGCAAATCAAGGATGTCGTGCGGCACTATACCGACTTGACGGGGAAGACGATCCTGCCGCCTCAATATTCTCTTGGTTATATGGGCTCCACGATGTACTACACCGAGCTGGATCGCGATTCGGATCAAGCAATTTTGAAATTTTTGGACAAATGCAAGGCCGAGGGCATTCCATGCGACGGATTCTTTATGTCTTCCGGATATACGACAGGCCAGGACGGCAAACGATATGTGTTTAACTGGAACTATGACCGGTTTCCGAACCCGCAGCGTTTTATTGAAGAAATGCAGCGCAAGGGGGCGGCTCTGGCTCCGAATATAAAGCCGGGGATGCTGCTGACTCACCCGCTGTACAGCCAGTTTGACAAGGCCGGCGCTTATATTAAGGACGACCAAGGCAATACATCGGAGACCGACCGCTATTGGGGAGGAAAAGCTTCTTTTGTCGATTTCACGAACCCTGCGGGTCGGGAATTGTGGAAGAAGCACTTGAAGGCCTCGTTCATTGAACTAGGAGTCACCTCCATCTGGAACGATAACAATGAGTACGAAATCAACAATCCGGACGCGCAGTGCGAATTTGAGGGAGATAAAAAGGAAATCAGCGCCTTACGGCCGATTATGCCCAATTTGATGGCGCAAATGGCGAAGGAAGCGATCGCCGAGGCAGCGCCGAATACGAGACCGTATATTGTGAACCGAGCCGGGTTTGCCGGAATTCAGCGTTACGCCCAAACCTGGGCGGGTGACAACAACACAAACTGGCACAGCTTAAAGTTCAATATTCCTGTAATTTTGGGAATGGGTCTGTCGGGTGTGGCCAACCAGGGCTGCGACATCGGAGGGTTTTTCGGGCCGGCACCGGAGCCGGAGCTTTTTGTCCGCTGGGTGCAGAATGGAATTTTCCAGCCGCGATTCTCGATTCATTCCTGCAACACCGACAATACCGTTACCGAGCCGTGGATGTATCCTTCGTACACGCCTTACATCCGGGAAGCTATTCAGCTTCGGTATCGGATGGTTCCTTACTTATATTCCTTGCTGTACGAAGCTTCTGTCGCGGGCTCTCCGATCATGCGGCCGATGGTGTACGAATTTCAGCATGATCCCGCCACGTGGGAGGAAAGCTTCAATTTTATGCTGGGGCGCTCGCTGCTGGTAGCTAATGTGCTGGAAAAGGGTGCGAAGACGCGTAAGGTTTATTTGCCGTCAGGAAGCGGCTGGTTTAACTGGGGGACAAGGGAGTTTTATGCCGGCGGGCAGACGATTGAGCTTGGGGTTTCCCTGGCATCGATTCCGATGTTTATCCGTACCGGAGCGATCATACCGTTAACGCCGGATTTGCAGAACATTCATAATGACCGCTTGGAAGAGCTGCATTTGTTAATCGAACCTTCGGAAAATACCAGCTTCGTATTGTATGAGGATGACGGCAAAACGAATAATTTTAAGAACGGCGACTATCTGAAAACCACGATATCGGTGGAGACGGAGCACAATACGGCTATTTCTTTCAAGAGAGAAGGAGCTTATGGCAGCGGCGTGAAGAAAGTCGTGATCGATCTGGTATGCAAGCAAATCGCACCGGTTCGTGTCGCGCTTCAGGACCGAAGCCTTCCGATGTTTCTTGACCCCGCAGAGTGGGAAGCGAGCGAAGAAGGCTGGTATTACGATTTGGAATATCGATCGGCCAAAATCAAGTATGCCAATATCGCAGGTGATTATAAGCTCTCGGTGAACTTCGATGTGAAAGATTTAATTTCTATATAACTTGTAGGGTTCGGAGGAATGCAAGGTGGGCGGAAGCTTTTCAAGCGTCGACAGGACGGAGCGATTACAGGGCCTGCACAAGGAAGTGTTCGATGTCCTGGTCATCGGCGGCGGGATTACCGGAGCGGGTATTGCCTTGGACGCGGCGACCAGGGGCATGAAGACGGCTCTTGTAGAAATGCAGGATTTCGCTGCGGGAACGTCCAGCCGTTCGACCAAGCTTGTTCATGGCGGACTTCGTTATTTAAAGCAGCTTGAAGTGAAGATGGTTGCCGAAGTCGGTAAAGAACGCGCAGTTGTGTATGAGAACGGCCCGCATGTAACCACTCCGGAGTGGATGATGCTGCCGTTTCATACAGGCGGTACGTTCGGAAAACACAGCACCTCCTTGGGACTGAGGCTGTATGATTTTTTGGCCGGCGTAAAACGAAGCGAGTGGCGGAGCATGCTGGACGTTCAAGAGACGATCCGGCGGGAGCCCCTCATCAAGCCGGAAGGGCTGAAGGGCAGCGGGTTGTATGTTGAATATCGAACTGACGATGCCCGGCTTACGATCGAGGTGCTGAAAGAAGCGGTGTCACGGGGCGCGCAAGCCGTAAATTATGCGAAGGTAGAGCAGTTTCTCTATGATAACGGAAAGGTCGTTGGCGCCAAGGTGAGGGATACTGTCCATGGCGGGAGCTACGACATTTATGCCCGCAAGGTTGTTAATGCGACCGGGCCGTGGGTAGACTCGCTGCGGGAAATGGACAAATCGAAGACCCGCAAGCACCTGCAGCTGACCAAAGGGGTGCATCTGGTCATCGACCAATCCCGGTTTCCGCTGCGGCAAGCCATTTATTTCGATACGCCGGACGGACGGATGGTATTTGCGATTCCCCGGGAAGGGAAAACCTACGTGGGCACCACGGATACGGTGTTCAAGGGAGATCCTGCACACCCGAGAATGACCTTGCAGGACCGGGACTATATTATCGAGGCGATTAACTATATGTTCCCTTCATTACACCTAGGTGCCGAGGATATTGAATCGAGCTGGGCAGGACTTCGTCCGCTGATCTTTGAAGAAGGGAAAAGCGCTTCGGAAATTTCCCGAAAGGATGAAATCTGGCAGTCGGAGTCGGGGCTCATTACGATTGCCGGGGGCAAGCTCACTGGATATCGCAAAATGGCGGAAATGGTGGTTGATCTTTTAGATCGTTTGCTTCAGAATGAGGGCCAGACGGGCTTCACGTCCTGCAAGACCAAAACCATGCCGATTTCAGGCGGTCATGTAGGCGGGCCGGACCGCTTCTCCTCCTTTGTGAAACAGAAGACGGCGGAAGGGCTGAAGCTGGGCTTCAGCGAAGAACAGGCGGAGCGGCTGGCCCGCAAATACGGCTCCAATGTGGACCGTGTGTATGAGCTGGCTAGAGCGCAGGACAGCTCCGCCGCCGCGTTTGGGCTTCCGGCGGATGTGCTGGCTATGATCGTGTATGCCATGGAAGAAGAAATGGCGGTGAAGCCGATTGATTTCTTCAACAGGCGTACGGGGGCGCTGCTTTTTAACCTTGCCTGGGTGGAGCAATATAAGGAGCCGGTTATTGCCTTTATGAAGCACTATTTGCAATGGAGCGAAGCAGAAGCCGGCCAATACTCGGAGGAGCTTGAGAAGTTCATTCACGAAGCTGTTGTCCCTGCAGAAGCGGATTGAGGCGAAGGCCAATGGGTTGTCTGCTGTTTTGGACGGGATTCTGAGATGGGTGACTATAGGAAAGAGTAGGATTCAATAGGGACAGGCTGGAGTAGACCGCTCCAGGGCTGTCCTTTTTTGCGCCGAGCTCAAGGTAGGGTGAAGAAAGAAAGGCTTGTTGTTGTGCTGTGTCATAAAAAAACCCTGTCGGTTTCACCCGACAGGGGTTGGTCTAGATCGCTTTGGCAAACTGGCTCGTATACAGCTCGTAGTAGAGTCCGCGCTGGGCGAGCAGCTGTTCATGTGTGCCGCGTTCGGCGATTTCACCGCCCGAAATGAATAAAATTTGATCGGCATCGCGAATCGTGCTGAGGCGGTGCGCGATCACGAAGCTGGTGCGCCCTTGGCGCAAGGCGGAGAGCGCCTCTTGGATTTGCATCTCGGTGCGCGTGTCAATGCTGCTGGTCGCTTCATCCAGAATGAGGATGGCCGGATTGGCTAGAATCGCGCGGGCAATGGTGATGAGCTGACGCTGGCCGTGGCTCACATTGCCGCCTTCGGCGGAAAGCACGGTATTGTAGCCATCCGGCAGCTTGCGGATGAAGGCGTCGGCATTGGCCATTCGTGCGGCCGCCTCTACGTCTTCGTCGGAGGCATCGAGCCTGCCGTATCGAATATTTTCGCGGATCGTATCGGTAAACAGGTGCGCGTCCTGCAGCACGATACCGAGCAGCCGGCGCAGCTCGCTCTTCTCGAACTCGGCAATGCTGCGGCCGTCAATGCGGATTTCCCCTTCTTGGATTTCATAGAAGCGGGTAAGCAGGTTGACGATCGTCGTTTTGCCGGCCCCGGTCGGCCCCACAAGGGCGATCGTCTCGCCGGGGTGCGCGGTTAGACTTACGTCTCGGAGAATGGGCTGGCCTTCGGTATACCCGAAGGTAACGTGCTTGAAGCACACGTGACCGCGGATCGGCTGGGATGTAAGGGCTGAATCTGGCATAAGCCCATCATCTGGCTCCGGCTCCGTATCCATGACCTGAAACACGCGCTCGGCCCCGGCGATGCCGGATTGAAGCATATTATATTGGGTCGCCAGTTCGTTAATCGGACGGGTAAACTGCTTCGTATAATTCAGGAAGCTGACGACGATCCCGATCGTTGTCCAGCCTTCATGAATCATCCACCCTCCGGCAAAGGCGATGAAGGCGAAGCTCAGGTTGTTCATGACGTTCATGACCGGCCCCATAAAGCCGGAGTAAATTTGTGCTTGAATCGCCGCTTTGCGCAGGCTGGCGTTAATATCGTCAAACTGCTCGGCGCAGCGCTCTTCGCGGCGGAACACCTGAACGGCCTTTTGCCCGGAGACGGTTTCCTGTATAAAGCCGTTCAGCGCTCCCAGATGCTGCTGCTGCCCTTTGAAATGGCTGCGCGTGTGCCGGGCGACAAACCCGGTCACCGCCATCACCAGCGGAATCACGAGAAGGCTTAACAGCGCGAGCATCGGCTCCAAGTAAATCATCATTGCAAATGCACCGATCAAGGTAAGAATACTCGATAAAAATTGCGTGACCGATTGGTTCAACGCCTGCGACACGTTGTCGATGTCGTTGGTTGCGCGACTCATCAGGTCGCCGTGCGTCCGGCGGTCGAAGAACGGCACGGGCAGCTTCTGCAGCCAGGCGAATAAGTCGCCGCGCAGCTCACGCACGGTGCCTTGCGACACGCCGGCCATGACATAGGCTTGCAGCCAAGTGAACAAGGAGGCGGCTGCGTAGATGCCGATCAGCTGCAGGCAGGCCCGCAGCAGCCCGTATTCGTCGCGCTGATCGATATAATGGTCGATCGTGTAGCCGATCCAATAGGGGCCGGCTAGAGTCAGGCCGGAAACTAACACCGTGAGCAGGCCAACACCGACCAAGCCGGAGCGCTGCCTGCCAAGATAACCCCACAGCCGCCGCAGAGCGGCTCCGGCGTTCTTCGCGCGCTCCTTCGGCAGCATCCCGCGCTGATTACCCGCGCCGGGCCCTCCCGGGCCGCCGCCCATGCGCCCCGCCGGAGGCAGCCCGCCCAGGCCGCCGGGCGCCCCTGCGCCTGCGGCGGAGCCGACGCCCTCGCCGGCTTCGCGCTCACGGCTGCCGGCAGCCTCGCCGGCGTACCGGCTCGCGCTTGCGCTGCCATCCGCCGGTCCGGGCGGCCGCTGCGGAAGACCTCGATCCTGCTTATCCATAAGCTGCATCCTCCTCTCCCGAGCCTAACTGAGACCGGTAAATGTCGCGGTACACTTCACTGCCCGCCATCAGCTCGCGGTGAGTACCCTTCGCGACAAGCCTGCCTTCCTCGAGCACGAGAATCTGATCTGCGTCCATAACGGATGAAATCCGCTGCGCGATCAGAATACAGGTGCTCCTCTGCGTCAGTTCACGCAGCGCACGCTGAATGCGCGCCTCCGTACGCAGGTCGACGGCGCTGGTGCTGTCGTCGAGAATCAGCACCGCAGGCTTCGTCAGCAGCGAGCGGGCAATCGCAATGCGCTGCTTCTGTCCGCCGGACAGCGTGACGCCGCGCTGGCCGATTACCGTCTCGTAGCCGTCGGCGAACGACGTAATAAAATCATGCGCTTCCGCAGCCTTCGCGGCAGCCTCCATCTCCTCGCGGGTGGCGTCCGGCCGCCCAAAGCAGAGGTTGTCGCGGATCGTGCCGCTGAACAAAATCGTCTGCTGCAGCACGACACTGACCCGGGAGCGGAGATGCTCGAGGTCCAGCTCGCGGATCTCCACGCCGTCGATGCGAATTTGCCCTGCGGTCGGGTCGTACAGGCGCGGGATGAGCTGAACGAGCGTCGATTTGCCGGAGCCGGTCGCACCAAGAATCGCTACCGTTTGTCCGGGCTCCGCCGTAAATGTAATGTCGCTCAGCACAGACTTGCCTCCGCTGCCGTGATAAGAGAACGACACCCCGCGGAACTCGACCCGCCCCTCCCGGATGGCAGCGGTTCTAGGCTCCGGTGCGTTACGGATATCCGGCTCTGTATTTAGAACCTCCTCTACGCGGTCTGCAGAAACCTTCGCTCGAGAGAAGTTCATCAGAATCATACTCACCATGAGCAGAGAGAACAGCATTTGCGTTACATAATTAATAAACGCAATCAGATCGCCGAGCGGCATGGTGCCGTTCCAGTGCTGATGCCCGCCGAACCAAAGCACGGCGACAATGCTTCCGTTTAACACCATCGAAGTCACCGGCATATTTAAAGCCACGGCCCGTGCGGCGCGCAGAGAAGTATCCGTCAGCTCGCGGTTCGCCGTGCCGAAGCGTTTGTTTTCGTGATCCGCCCGTACGAAGGCTTTGACCACGCGGATTCCGGCGAGGCTTTCCTGCAGCACCGTATTGACCCGGTCCATGCGCTGCTGCACCTGACGGAAGAAAGGAAAGGTATACCGGATTAAGGTGAACATCACAACAATCAGAACAGGAATGGCAATTAGCAAAATCATACCAAGCCGCGGGTTCATCCAGAACGCCATGATAAAGCTGCCTAAGGAAAGAAAAGGTGCCCGGACAACGATACGCAGGGTCATCAGCACAAAGTTTTGCAGCTGTTGAATATCGTTGGTTAACCGGGTAATCAGAGAACCTGTCTCTAGTTGGTCGATATTGCGGAAGGAAAGCTTTTGCACATGCCGGTAAAGATCCGCCCGTAAATCGGCGCCGAAGCTTTGCGAAGCGATACTTGCATAAATGGTACAGCCAACCCCGCCGACCAGCCCGAACACAGAGGTGATGGCCATATATACCCCGGTCAGCTGAATATGGGAAAGGTCTCCCTTGGTTACTCCTTCGTTAATCATGCTGGCCAGCAGCAGAGGCTGCAGCAAATCCATTGCAACCTCGAGCAGCATGAGCAGGGGAGCCAGTAGGGCAGCCTTCCAGTACGGCTTACTATATCGAACGGCGAGCCGAAGCATCCTCCATCACCCCCGAAGCACCGCCGCCTTTTCCGCTGCGGCGAATTTGAAGTGGAACACGAAGGCGACCATGACGATCGCTGCGGTTAATACGGTAAAAATATTGCTGTACAAGGCGGCGCCGTTATCCACAAGCAAAGGATTAAGCGTAAAATCAGCGGTTCCCGTATCCATGACTTTGCCGATAAAGGTCGTTGCTGCGGCGCCGGATATAAAGTTGATCATCATCATCAGGCCCATGCCGACGCCGGCCTGCTCGCGGGACAACGACCGCGAAATTAAGCTGGAGATGGTGATCTGCATAAACGTTTGACCGATATTCCCAAACAGTAGGAATAGAGCAATCAAATAAGGCGAGAGCCCGGCAGTTACGGATAAGAAGAAGAAAGAGAGCAGCAGGGACGAAAGGGCGATATACCCGAGGAACGCACTGCCCTTCTCATCGACAAGCTTACCGCCGGTCCGGCCCATAATCGCGGCAGCCAGCGCCCCCGGAAACATAACAAATCCGATCGCAGCGGGGGTCATTTGATTAAGCCCTGTAAGCATAAGCGGTGTAATGAACGGAATGCCGAAGCTTAATCCCGTTGAGAAAAAAGCAATAATAATGCCCCAGGTATACTGCTTGTTCAAAAATAGCTTCGGCTGAATAAACGGCTCGTCGGCCGTGCGTACGCGAATCACAAATAATATAAGGACAACAAGCCCCGCCAACAAATAGAGGAAGGAGCTTTGGGTCACAGCGAGAAGCAGTAGCGAAATCGTCCCTGCCAGCAGCGCGCCGCCAAGAAGATCCGTCTTTCCGGCCTGGCCCTTAGCGTCGTCAAGATATTTGCGGTAAAAAGGCAAGGTCAGCAGCGCCAGCAGCGACAGGCAAAACAGGAAGCGCCAGCTGGCGAAGCTGATAATAAAACCGGAAACGATCGGGCCGATCGCCGTCCCGAGCGCAATGCCCGACGAGGTCGTCCCTAGCGCGCGGCCGCGCTGCTCCGGAGGGAAATACCGCACCGGGATAAGCATGGCCGTAGCGGGAATAACGGAAGCGCCGACGGATTGGAGGATGCGTCCGATCATAATCATCGCGAAGCTCTGTGCGGCTAAGCCGATGATCGACCCGGCGGCAAAGAAAATGAGTCCGAAGGTTAAGAGGTCCTTCAAACGATATTTATCGGCAAGCTTGCCGTAGGTAACCGAACCGATCGCGTATACGATAATGTAGCCGGTTACGATCCAGCTCACTTGAGAGGGGGTCAGCTGAAACTGCTGGCTGATCGAAGGCAGAGCAATGTTGAACATCGTTGCGTTCATCACCGAAAGAATGAGTGTAAACACAAGGACGGACAAGAGCTTGCTTCCGGCTTGTCCGTTTGTTTTGGCGTCAGGTGTGGTCATGAGCTGTTATTTGTCTCCTTTTAGGTTCGTGATGATTTGGTCGGCCACACGCATAAAGGTTTCGAGGTCCTTTTCGTCAATGCCCTCGGTGGTCTGCTCAATGGTCAGCAGGGCCTGCTCGATCAGGGCCTTCTGCATTTCGCGGCCTTCCTCCGTTAAATAAATGAGGTTCGCCCGCTTGTCCGTCGGGTGGGGGCGGCGGACGACCAGGTTGCGTTTCATCATGTTGTTGATAAGCCGGGATACGCTTGCTTCGTCGCGCTGGGTGGAGCTGGCCAATTCATGCTGGTACAAACCGTCCCTTTCCCAGAGGCGGATCATAATGCTCCACTGTTCATTGGTGACCGGGAGCCCCGATGCCTTGAAATTTTGGTTTAACCGATTGGTCATCAGGCGGGTGGCCTGCGTAATTTTATGGCCGATTGACTTATCTAGACGGTAGTTGCGGTAGTCCATGGCTTTCTCCTTTACCTTGTTTTCGGAATCATCATAACGGATGAAACTTGTTTATGCAAGAAATATATCACGGGGAGGTGAAAGGGACAAGGAACTGAAATTATTTGTCAAAGGTGAAGAATACTGTACATTCTTTGCCGCGTAAAAATAGAGGGTGATTGCATACCAGGCAGGGAGGGCAAACCATGTTTTTTCATGTAAAAGAGCTGCAGTACCATGCAAAGCCGGAGCGTCCGGATCCGGTTTACGCACGGAAGCTGCAGGAAGTGCTGGGCGGCCATTTCGGGGAGATTACCGTTGCGATGCAGTATATGTTTCAAGGCATCAATTGCCGTGCGGACATGAAATACCGCGATTTGCTGCTCGATACGGCGGCGGAAGAGCTGGCTCACGTGGAAATGCTGGCAACGATGATCGCAAGGCTGCTCGACGGAGCGCCGATTGCCGATCAGGAGGATATGGCGAAGGATCCGCTGATTCGCGACATCATGGGCGGGATGAATCCGCAGCATGTCATTGTGAGCGGTCTCGGCGCGATGCCGGCGGATGCAGTCGGCAACCCTTGGACGGCAAAATATACGATTTCCAGCGGTAATTTGCTGGCCGATTTCCGCGATAATCTTTCCAAGGAATCCCAAGGACGTCTTCAGGTAGTGCGGCTATACGAGCTGGCCTCCGATCCCGGCATAAAAGACATGCTTTCCTTCCTGATTGCCAGGGATACGATGCATCAAAACCAATGGATTGCTGCGATTGCCGAGCTTGAAGCGAGAGAAGGCGTCGTGGTGCCTGCGACCTTCCCGCGTGAGCTTGAAAAGCAGCAGGTGTCCTATACCTTCTATAATTTCTCGGCAGGCGAAGCAAGCCGGATGGGCAGATGGGCGCATGGCCCGAGTATGGACGGTCTGGGTATGTTCAATTACGTCGCGCAGCCGCCGGCTTACGGGGAGAAGGCGTATTTGCACCCGGCGCCGCTGCAGGTGCATGACACGATCCCGGCTCCCGGAGGACCGAACATGCCGCTGCAGGGACCGCTGCACCCGCCGATGAAATAAATCGGCTGCCGCTTTTATATACGAAACGCTTGGACGGCCCCGTCCAGGCGTTTTTGGTATAACAAAGGCTTGTCCGCCCCAGAGGGGCCTTTCTATTGACAGGGGGGGACAACTTCCCTAAGATAACCTCAAGCTACCCATTAATCGTCGAGGATGTGAATTCGGACTTGAACTCTTTCGGGCAACAAGAGATCCCTTTGCTGCGATTTTTAGGGGTAGGCGAGACAGAGCTGCAGGCTTTACAGCATGCAAGCTTCCCTTCGCTTGATACGTATGCGTTCGGCTTTGTCGCGCAGGAGAGAGTCAAGGTAACTCTCCGCGACGAAGAGGAGCAAACAGCTAAGCTTTCGGCGGGAGAGTTGTTTTTGTTGTGTCCCGGCTGGGGCTATTCGATATCGAATTTGTCTTCGCGACCTGCGCGTTTGTATTGGCTGATGTTTGACCAAGCTCATGTCCCGGTGGATTTAGATTCTGAGGAAGCCGGCGGCGGGAAGGCGTGGATGGATTCCTCGCGGCTTTATCATAATCGGCTTCCTCAGGTGCGGGCATGGCTGGAGGAATTGCTTCTGGAGCGGGAGCGGGATGATCTTGCCTTTGCTCTTCATAAGCAGTCCCGGCTTTTTGCCATCGCCTCATTATTTAGCATGGATGTACATCGGCCAAGAAAAGCAGAAGAGGATATGCTGGCGTTCGTCCGGCAGATGAAGCAATATATTGAAGAGAATTATTATGAGACACTGGATTTGGAAGCGGAGGCACGGCGCAACGGCTGGAGTGTCACACGATTTTATCAAGCGTTCAAGCGTTACGTCGGACTCAGTCCACATAAATTTGTCATGAAAATTCGTCTGGACGCTTCCCTCCGCCTGCTTTCCGATCAAGCGACCCCCATCACGGAAGCGGCGCATGCGGTTGGATACCACGATGAATTTTATTTTAGCCGCCTATTCAAAAAGCAGATGGGCATTGCTCCGTCGGAATACGCGGCGCGTGCAAAGAAGCGGATTGTGTGCCTGGCTCCGGTCTATCTTGGCGATTTGGCGGCATTGGGGTTATCTCCTGCGTACACCAGGGAAGGGACCTGGGCGGAGCAGCTGGAAGAGACGGTGGCAGAGCTGGAGCAGCTGAAGCCGGAGCTTATATTCATGTATGCCAACCGCGAGGACCGTAGCGGCTACGAGAGGCTTTCCCGCATCGCTCCCACGGTGGAGCTCCCGCTAAAGGGGTACTCCTGGAAGGAAAGGCTGCTGGCGATTGCGACCAAGCTGGAGCTAACCACTGTTGCCGAGCGCTGGCTGGGGTATTACGAGATGAAGGTGGAGAATGCGAGAATGCATGTAAGGCGGCATTTAGCCGATTCGCCTGTTCTGCTCGTTAGTACTCGTGAGGGCAGGTTCCGTCTTTGGGGAGCGGGCGTGTTAAAAATGAGAGATGTGTTTTATGATGATCTTGGAATCCAGCCTCCCGACCAAGTGAGCGCTATAAAAATTTTAGACGTGACGAGTCTGGAAGAGATTGCCCGATTTGATTGCAATAATGTGTTGTTCTTTATTGACCCCTCTGAGCCGGAAAGCTTCCGAACGGAGCTTGAGGAGCAGTGGCGCAGGTTGAAGGAGAATCGTACTATCAAGCGCTGTATGTTTGTTGCGATCCCGCTGCCGGTCCGGTACAATGCCTCCGTTCATGAGCAGATGGTTGATCAGCTCGTTGATCAGCTGCAGCAGTTTGATCAGTAAATAGGAATTAGACTTATCCCGATGGTGAACACAGCAAAAGAGGCCTGCTCCCGATTGGACGGAAGAGGCCTCTTTGTTTCGTTTATGATGTTTATTTTACCGCTGCGGAGATTTGTTTTACCATTTCGGATACGGATACGAGCCCGCCGCCGGAAAGGTACCAGTAGTTCGGATCGAGGTATACGATATGACCCTCTTTATACGCCTTCGTATTTTTTACCAGATCGTTTTCAACGGTTTTCTTTGCTGCAGCCTCACCGGTAACGACAGCGTTACGGTCGATGACGAACAGGTAGTCCGGGTTTTTCTCGGCAACAAATTCCGGGGAGACGCTTTGACCGTGTGTCGTTACTTTAATGCTTTCGTCTACCGGCTTAAAGCCAAGGACGTCATGGATAATGCCAAAACGGGAGCCTGTGCCGTACGCGCTCAGCTTACCTTCGTTTGCAAGCACGATCAACGCATTTTTACCTGTAGCTTTAATTTTCTCACTAACCGTCTTAATTTCCGCATTTACAGCAGCAAGCTCTTTCTCTACTTCTGCTTCTTTACCAAAGATCGTTCCAAGCGTCTTCATGTTTTCTGTAAAGGAATCCATATACTTGGCAGTGTCCAGTCCAATAAATACCGTCGGAGCGAGCTTGCTCAGCTCTTCATATTTCGCAGACAAGCGGCCGGACATGAGGATCAGATCAGGCTGAAGTGCAGCGAGCTTTTCGAAATCCGGCTCAACCACGGAACCCACATTCTGGTACTTGGAATCCTCGAATTTTTTCAGGTATGGAGGAATGTTGGATTGCGGAACGCCCGTTACTTCAACGCCGAGCTTATCAAGGGAGTCCAATGCGCCGAAATCAAAGACAACAACCTTTTTCGGATTCGTTTTCAGCTTTGTTTCGCCAAGCTTGTGCTTAATTGTAATTTCCTTCGACTCTGCAGCAGGCTGCGCAGGAGCCGCGCTTTCGGTTTTGCCAGTAGCGCTGTTATTTGTTTCTGTTGTCTTTTCTGTTGTGCCGCCGCAAGCTGCCGCAACAAGTGCAACAATCAGAGTTAATACAAGCAGTGAAAGCTTCTTTTTCATAAAATACCACCCCATAAAGTTTTTTTTGTATGTCAAATGATGCGAACGGAGATGCCCGTTTTCACCACGTATGACCGCGTTTTACGTGAAGTAGACGGCGATTTTGCTGCCATTAATCGTTTCGATCGGAATGTCCATATCGTAGATCTCTTTCAGCACAGGCGTAGCAATGATTTCATCCGTGCTGCCTTCCTTCACGACCTTTCCGTCTTTCAGCGCGACGATGTAGTCCGAGTAACAGGAGGCGAAGTTAATATCGTGCAGGACAAGCACAATCGTTTTGCCGAGCTCCGTAACCATACGGCGAAGCACCTTCATGATTTGCACGGAATGCTTCATGTCCAGATTGTTCAGCGGTTCATCCAGCAGGATGTACTCTGTGTTTTGAGCAATGACCATCGAGATGAAGGCCCGCTGCCGCTGACCGCCGCTGAGCTGATCCAAGTACTTATGCTGCATATCCTGGAGCTCCATGTAGGCAATTGCTTCATCAACATGCTTCAAGTCTTCCTTGGTCAATCTGCCCTGAGAGTAAGGGAAGCGGCCAAAGCCGACAAGATCGCGAACGGTGAGGCGGATGTTAATATGGTTGGCCTGCTTTAGGATGGAAATCTTTTTGGCAAGCTCATCGCTTTTCCAATCCTTGATCTCCCTGCCTTCGATCCGGACTTCCCCGCTGTCGGCGGAGATGAGTCTTGAAACGATGGAGAGCAGCGTGCTTTTTCCGGCTCCGTTCGGGCCGATAAAGGAGGTGATTTTCCCTTTTTGGATCGACACGGAAACCTGATCGACAACGGCTTTATTTCCGTAAGATTTGGATACGCCTTTGACTTCTACCACGCTTTATTCTCCTTTAGCAGCAAGTATAGGAAGTACACGCCGCCGACAAAGTTGATGATGACGCTTAGCGTAGTGGAGAAGGTGAATACCCGTTCTACGATAAGCTGGCCGCCGACGAGAGCGATGATGCTGATGAGGGATGAACCCACAATTAAATATTTGTGCAGATAGGTGCGTAAAAACTGGTAGGTAACGTTGGCGACAAGCAGGCCGAGGAATGTGATCGGTCCGACGAGCGCCGTTGAAACGGATACGAGCACGGCGATCACGATAAGCAGACGCTTTACGACGTAATCGTAGTTCACGCCAAGGTTTACCGCGTGCTCCCGGCCAAGCGACAGCACATCCAAAAATTTCGTGAAGCGAAGGCTGTACAAGGTGACGAGTGCCATCGTGATGAAGGACACAAGCAGCAGTTTCGTTTGGATATTGTTAAAGCTGGCGAACATGCGGTCCTGCACAAAGAAAAACTCATTCGGATCGATCATGACCTCCATAAAGGTGGACAAGCTGCCGAACAGAGAGCCCAGTACAATACCGATGAGGAGCAGGAAGTAAATATTGCGTCCCTCACCGCGAAACAAAAATTTATAGAGCAGGCCGGAAAATAAAATCATCAGCCCGACGGAGATGAGAAAGTTAACGTTGGGATTCGTGACGGCAATGCTCATCGATCCATAGGTGAAAATAATGAACGTCTGAACGAGCATGTACAACGAATCGAGACCGATGATGCTTGGTGTCAGGATTTTATTGTTCGTTATCGTCTGAAACACGACGGTTGAAAAAGCGATCGCGGTTCCTGTTAAAACGATGGCCGCAATCTTGATCGCGCGCCGTTCGAGGATATATCCCAGATTTCCAACTAAATTGATAAAGAGGAAGATGCCAATCATGGCAATGGCCAAGGCAGCCAGCACACCGATTTTTGTTTTAGGATTCATGGGCCCTTCTCCTCATCAGCAAGTAAAGAAAAGCAAAGCTTCCGATGACACCGACGGTCAGGCCGATCGGCATTTCATACGGGTAAATGACTAGGCGTCCCAAAATGTCACAGGCCAGCAGGAAAATAGCACCGAGCATAGCCGTGTGGGAAAGGGTGTTTTTCAGGTTGTCTCCGAGATACATGGTCACAATGTTCGGAATGATTAAGCCGAGAAACGGAATCATGCCTACTGTTAGCAGCACCACTGCGGATACCATGGCGATGATGACCAAGCCGATGTTGACGACCTGCTTGTAATTCAAGCCGAGATTGATCGAAAATTCTTCACCCATGCCGGCAATGGTAAAACGGTTTGCAAACACGTAGGCGATGATCACCAGTGGAATGCTTATGTAAAGAAGCTCATAACGGCCTTTTAAGATGGCGGAGAAATCTCCCTGCATCCAGGTTGAAATGCTTTGGATTAAATCATGCTTATAAGCGAAAAAGGTCGTGACCGAGCCGATAATGCTGCCGAACATGAGACCGACGAGCGGGATGAAAATCGTGTCTTTAAACTTCACCCGGTCGAGAATCTTCATGAACAGGAAGGTCCCTATTAATGCAAATACAAACGCAACGAGCATTTTTTGCATCGTGGTCGCAGCCGGGAAAACGAGCAGAGCAACCAAGACGCCGAGCCGTGCGGAATCCATCGTGCCGGCTGTTGTCGGCGATACGAACTTATTACGTGTCAGCTGCTGCATAATGAGGCCGATGATGCTCATGCTGATTCCGGCTATAATGATACTGGCGAGCCGCGGTACACGGCTTATGTAAAAAACTTGTGCTTTCTCCTCCGACAAATTCAGCAGGTCGAGGGGATGTAAATCCTTGACCCCGACGAAGAGGGAGCAGAGCGACAAAAGGATGAGGATGGCAAATAGGGTTCTCTTTTTCATAAGTCTCCCTGCTTAAAAAGATAATCATTCTCAATTGGGTTGAAAAAAATAAAGCCGCTGGGACTTATTTGAAACGTAAGGGTAAAGCGCGAAAGTGATAATCATTATCACCGAGCTTTATTCTACACACGAACAGATGGATCGTTGAATGGACATTTCTGTTTTTGCTATGGACTTTTCTTTGGGTGCGTGTTAGTTCCTTCCATTATCGGACTTTTACGGACGAAACGGTAAAAAACCGCCTAAACGCAGGAGATGCGCTCGGCGGTTGTTTGTGTTTTATGCGTTTGTACTGCTAAGCCTAAGGGTTTGGTGGGGCTGAGCCCGGCTCGGATTAATAGCCGTCGGTTTTGCCGCCCATGTTGTCGGCACGCTTCTCCGCCTGATCGGCAGCGGCATTGCTGAAATGTCCGCTACCCTTCATTTCCTTCATTGCGCGGGCAAGGCTTTCCGCGACGCGCTTGCCATAGTCGGCGTCGGCGTTGGTGAAATAGGAGATCATCTTCTCCTGGATATGCGGACGGCACACCTTCAGCGCACCTGTAAGATTGGAGACGAGCTCCTCGCGCTCCCAATCCTGAAAGGCGCGGTAGGTTTCGCCGGCCTGCTTGAAATCGTTCGTACGCTCAATTTTTTGCCGAACGAGGTTGGCATCATAATGCGGCTCATGCTCTTTGCCGGATGGCGTCGCTTCTTTCAGCCCGCCAAGTGTGGACGGCTCGTAGTTGACATGCGGGTTTTGCCCCGGTGCCATGTCGACGCGGTACTCCATCTGTCCGTCACGCTGGTTGGTTGCCACGTGCTTCTTAGGGGCATTAATCGGCAGCTGCAAATAGTTGGAGCCGACACGATAACGCTGGGTATCGGAATAGGAGAAGGTCCGGCCCTGCAGCAGCTTATCGTCAGAGAAGTCGAGACCGTCGACAAGGACGCCGGTTCCGAATGCCGCTTGTTCGACTTCGGCAAAATAATTTTCCGGGTTTTTATTGAGTACCATTTTACCGACAGGAAGGAATGGGAATTTATCCTCCGGCCACAGCTTCGTCGGGTCAAGCGGATCAAAGTCCAGCTCCGGATGCTCGTCGTCGCTCATGATTTGGACGCGGAGCTCCCACTCTGGATAATCGCCGTTTTCGATAGCCATATATAAGTCTTGGGTTGCGTGGCTGTAGTTGGTCGCCTGGATTTGATCGGCCTCATGCTGGCGCAGGTTGCGGAAGCCCTGCTTGATCGGCTCCCAATGATACTTGACCAAAACGCCTGTGCCGTCTTTGTTGACCCATTTGTATGTATTTACGCCGGAGCCCTGCATTTCACGGTAGTTCGCCGGAATGCCCCAAGGGGAGAACAGGAAGGTTACCATATGTGTTGCTTCCGGCGTTTGCGACAAGAAGTCGAACATGCGCTCCGGATCGTTTACGTTCGTTACAGGATCCGGCTTAAAGGCATGAACCATATCCGGGAATTTCATCGGATCGCGGATAAAGAAGATCTTCAGGTTGTTGCCGACGAGGTCCCAGTTGCCGTCTTCGGTGTAAAATTTAACGGCAAAGCCGCGCGGATCGCGGAGCGTCTCCGGCGAATGTCCGCCGTGCACGACCGTTGAGAAGCGTACGAAAACCGGCGTGCGCTTGCCGGCTTCTTGGAACAGCTTCGCTCTTGTATACTTGGAAACCGGCTCGTTCCCAACTTTTCCGTAGGTTTCGAAGTAGCCGTGGGCGCCTGCGCCGCGTGCGTGAACGACACGCTCTGGGATTCGTTCGCGGTCGAAGTGCGAAATCTTTTCAAGGAAGTGGTAGTTCTCCAGTGTTGTCGGGCCGCGGCTGCCCACGGTTCTAACGTTTTGGTTGTCGCTGATCGGGTGGCCTTGGCGGTTCGTGAGCGTCGTTGCGTCTTCGCCTTGTCCCATGCGAGAATCGGTGGAACTGCCGACTCCAGTGACGGCCGTGCCGGTATCTTGATCCATGTGTTCGTTGTTCATCGGTACCCTGCCTTTTGTTTTAATTTATACATAGGTAATTTTTCCCTTAATAAAATGGCTTTATACTTTGTGCGGATTATGTGACAGTGGCGAGCGATTTGCTACTGGAGTGAACTGGGGCGGACTGTGGCAGGGGGCATAGAAGAAGAGCGGAAGGGGGGAATGGCAAAGGGGCAGGGAACCGGGGCTGTAGGGCACGAGAGGTGCAGAGTGCCAGAGCTGTAGAGCAGCGGAGCTATAGGGCGTTAGGGCTGCAAACCACCGAGGCTGTAGGACGCCAGGGTGTAGAGTACTGAAGGTGCGGAGCAGTGGAGCTATAGGGCGTTAGAGCTGCAAAGCAGCAGGGCTGCTGAGAACACCAAAGCTGTAGAGCCACAGAGCTGTAAAGCACTGAGCTGTGGGATCGTTCCAACGCCACCGCTGCGGGGAGAGCTGCGGTTCATCGTGATTCGGGGACGATGAAGAGGTTATGGGGCGAGGCCCGGCAGGGAGTCGGGACGGATGTGGCCGGACGGAGTTACTTTGGGGTAGGCGGACATAGCTGGGTTTAAGGTAACCATGGGTTAGGTTTGCGGGGCGAGGTGGTTGCGAGTTGGGAGTGAAGGAATCGGGCCGGAGTTACTTTTGGGAGGGTGGACATAGCTGGTTTTGAGGTAACCAAGGTTTTGGGGTTGCGGGGCGAGGTGGTTGCGAGTTGGGAGTGAAGGAATCGGGCCGGAGTTACTTTTGGGAGGGGGGACATAGCTGGTTTTGAGGTAACCAAGGTTTGGGGGTTGCGGGGCGAGGTGGTTGCGAGTTGGGAGTGAAGGATCGGGCAGGAGAGTTACATTGGGGAGGGCAGACATAGCTAGGTTTAAGGTAGATTAGGCGAGGGACAGGTGGTGCTTTTGAGTAACCAGAGGCGTACAGCCACTACCAAGCTTATTTCGAACAATCAACTATACAAATTATTTGTATTGTTCGTGCGTGAGGGCGAATTCAGGCGCAATGAATACAAATCACTTGTATTAATCTGCCCGCGACCCGTCGTTTGGCTTCATAAGGCCCCAAACAATACAAGTAATTTGTATTATCGGGGGAGAAAAAGGGTGGGTCCAGCTGGTTAATACAAATTACTTGTATTATCGCTTCGCCCACCCTTTATCCTTCATCCTCCCAGCAGCGTTATTGTTACCAACGTGGAGTTACTCCTCATCCAAATGAACGACGCTTTCCAAAGCGCAGGCGGCTTCCTCGAAGCCCTGCAGCTTCAGCAGCTTTTTCACAATTTTGGCGGACTTCACCTTCGTGTGGAGGGCATCGGAAACCACAGCCTCGTACTGCTGCTCAGCGATACAGCGCTTCAAATCCTCCACCGTCCGGCAGTCAGCGGCCAGCCGGTTCCAAACGCTGCCGTACTGCAAATGCTGATGCGTGTCGCTCCCAGCGACAATCGGCTTGCGATGCTCGGCAGCAAACCTGCGAAGCCGCAGCGAGTAAGGCTCCACGCCCTGCTGGAACAAATCCTTCGCGTTCAAATCGAACGCATCAAGCCGAGCAAGCAGCTCCGCTGAAATATGGTGAAGCGGCGTGCTGTCGCGGAACGGATGCGCCCCGATGCGCAGCATGCCATAGGGCTCGGACCAATCGAGCAGTCGAGAAACCGGCACAAAACCGCCCTCCATCGTATAAGGCTCCAGCAGCGCTCGAATCTCACGGATGTGCTCGCGCTCGCCAATCAGCAAAATATGCCCGGTCTCCGCAATATCGACCTCCATGCCCGGAAATACCCGAACTCCATCGACATCGTAATACCCATCAGCATAAGTGTAATGACGATCCAAAGCATCGTACATATCCTCAAAGCGCAGCGTGTTAAAATGCTCGGTTAGAGCAAGGCCCTGCAGGCCGTTTTTCTTCGCTTCGCCGATCATTTCCGCAAAGTAAGGGAGCGAAAACGCCATTTTCTTAGAAAGCTTTCCGTGCGTGTGAAAATCAAAATTCATGTTAGCATCCTTCCTGCCCAGAAAACGAAAGCCACGTAAACGACCGAACCAGCGATAAAAATGTAATCCCGCGGGCCAATCGCCAAATAAGCGAGCTTCAGGCGAATAACCTCCGGCCGTTTAAACGCGTAGGGGAAGCCCCTAGTTTCGAGCGCTTCTACCGTTGTGCGAGCCTTTTTGGCTGTACTGAGAATGAGGGGGTAGAAGCTGAGCACTGATATTTTGAGAAAATGAGTGATATAACGCCAGTAAAATAAGCCCGGACGAGCAGGAGCGCGCCCCCGCAGCCGGAACGAAAGAAACACATGGTGGTACTCCTCCAGCAGCGTCGGCAAAATCCGATAGCTATAAGCGATGGAAAAGGAAACATGTCCGGGGACGCCGAAGCTCAGCAGTCCGTCGCTGAATTTTTCCGGATCCATACTGGAGAACACCGTAATACTGGATAAAGAAATGATCGACAGCTTCAACGTTAAAACGAGCAGCGGGTAGGCAGACTCCAAATTTCCGTTGAAAAATAAGGAGAAAAGGAACAGGTACCCGGCCTGGCTGAGCAGCCCCATGCACAAGATGAAAATGATAAACGGGCTGACCCTGGACATCGCGGTCGTCGTTACCATGAAGGCAAATAATCCGAGCAGGATCCATTCGTTAAAAATGAACCAAGGTGCGATGGCGAAAAAAAGGTACCAGATAATCAAGGTTCGCGGATCGAGCCGGGCGAGAAACGTATCATTGTTGCCAAAGGCGGTTTTCAGCAGCTCGCTTTTGACCTGCTCAACCGATACTTTGTCCAGCAGCTTGCGTACAGCTTCCATAGACGCCCTCCTTTCCGGCGCGCTCAGCAAATTCATCGACCGAATAGCAGAGCGGGCTCCAGCCCAGCATGCGGCTGAGCTCTGTAATTTGCGGCGGAGTCAGACCGGCGCGGCGCATGATGGGTTCATTTTGAAAAAGCTGCTCTCGGCTTCCGTCCAGCAAAATCGAGCCGTGATTCAGCACGAGTATGCGGTTGGCCCATTCAGCGACAAGCTGCATGTCATGCGTTGCGATGACTACGGTGCCGACGAGATCATTAAGCTGGTCCAGTAGGCGAAAAAGCTCGCTGCGCGTGGCCATGTCGAGGTTAGCCGTCGGCTCGTCAAGCAGCATGATCGACGGCTTCATCGCGGCGGCAATGGCCATCGCCGCTTTGCGCTGCTGGCCGCCGCTGAGCATGCGCCCGTCGCGGTGCTGCAGCCCGGTCAGCTCGAAGCGGGCGAGCAGCTCATCCGTCCGGGCCTCGTATCCGTCGAGGCCGCGAGCTTTGCCGAAGTACTCGATATCCTTGCGGATCGAGTCTTCGATAAACATTTCCTCCGGGTTCTGGAACACGAGGGCGACGAAATCGCTCAGCCGCTCCGGCCACACCTTTGCCGTGTCCAGACCCGAAACGATCACCTGCCCGGACTTTGGGCGGGTGATGCCTGCAATGAGGCGCAGCAGCGAAGACTTGCCTGCGCCGTTGTTGCCCACGAGGGCGATGCGCTCGCCCCGGTGGAACGTAACGTCGAGTCCGTCCAAGACGGTCTTCACCTCCCGATTCATCATTGGGTAGGTGAGCGTCGCTTGACGGAACTCGACGAGTGCTTCCGCGGGAGCGCTAGGCGGGCGCTCCTCGGAGGCGCCGCCCGGCGCCGCAGCGGCGGCCTGCTCGGGCGAGCGGACGAGGCCGGCGAAGTACGCCGCTGCCTCGTCCATGCGGAT
The DNA here is from genome assembly GCF_011421635.1 of Paenibacillus turpanensis. Classification (GTDB taxonomy): domain Bacteria; phylum Bacillota; class Bacilli; order Paenibacillales; family YIM-B00363; genus Paenibacillus_AK; species Paenibacillus_AK turpanensis. The sequence continues at coordinate 21,047 of NZ_WTLI01000004.1, read as the reverse complement.
CGGCCAAGGGCCCCCCGCCGCGCTGCCGCTTGCCGCAGGCACCGCTGCGCTAACGCCCGCCAGCGCCACTTCGCTCGCTACACCCGCTCCGTTCCCCGCAGCGCCCCTGCTAGCCGTGGGTGCTGCTACGCCCGCCGCGCCGCCGCTTGCCGCAGGCACCGCTGCGCTAACGCCCGCCAGCGCCACTTCGCTCGCTACACTCGCTCCGTTCCCCACAGCGCCCCTGCTAGCCGCGGGTGCTGCTACGCCCGCCGCGCCCACGCCTTCGCGTATCGCCGACCCGCCGATCTCGCCGCCGCGAGCCACCGCGGCCTCGCCGCTGCCCGCCACACCGGCCTCGCCAGCGCGCCAAGCCACCACCCGCGCCGCCTGCGTCACCTGCGGCGGGTGGATGCTGCGCGCTAGCAGCTCGTCCACGAGGGTGAGCGCCTCGCGGACGGGCTTCTTCCAAAGCAGCCGCCCGCCGTCCATAAGCGCGGCATGCTTACAGTACTCTGCGATAAACTCGGTGTGATGCTCGATCACGATAATCGTCTTGCCATGCTGCTCGTTGAGCACGCGCAGCAGCTCATAAATTTCCCGCGCATGCTGCGGGTCCAGCTGCGCCACCGGCTCGTCGATGACGAGCAGCTCCGGCTCCATCGCGAGGCACCCGGCCAGCGCCAGCAAATGCTTTTGCCCGCCGCTCAGCTGCCACACGAACTCGTCGGCCAGCGGCAGCAGGCCGGTCAGCCGGAGCGCCTCCTCGCCGCGCTCTTTATAATCGGCCATGCCGTAATTGAGCGGGGCAAAGCAAACATCATCGCGCACCGTTGGACGAACGAGCTGATTTTCAAAATCCTGATACACATAACCGACATGCTTGGACAGCTCGGTCACGGGCACCGCCGTAGTCGAATGGCCATTGGTCATGACCTCGCCGGCAAACTCGCCGACATAATAATTCGGAATGAGTCCATTGAACGTTTTGCAAAGCGTCGATTTTCCGCAGCCGTTGCTGCCGATCAAAGCGAGAAAATCGCCGCGTTCCACTGTAAGGTGGACATCCTTTAAAATCGGTTCCTCCGATCCAGGGTACGTGAAGGTCAATCCCCGAACCTCAATGACAGGCGAATTAGGCATGATGAGTTCCTTTATCCGATGATCCCGAAATTTTGGCTTTTCGTCTCAGCAGCATAACAGTAAGGAGCGCCACCGCAGCTGCGGCCCCAATGCTCACCCAAATAAAGCCGTCCCCGAACTGCCCGAGGAAATCCGCTTCCCATTCCACATTAAAATCACTTTCCGAAGCAAACTCCGCCATCGTTGCGATAAAAGCAAGCACGATCGATACGATCAACAGGCGCGGCGTCACGATTTCAGCCATCGAATATTTCGTTTTGTTATCGCGGGGCTTCATGCCGAGCAGCGGCTCGATTTTGCCATACAGGCGCGGCACCAGATAGAGCGTCGGCAGCAACGCGAACAAAATGCCGGAGAACAGTACATCGTTCAGGAAGCTTACGCCTTCGATCACAAGGATACTTTCCGCCAGTCCCTCAACGGCTTCCAGCTCCTCAATCCCGAACCACACCTTAGCGATATCGACCATGCCGCTCAGCATTTGGTGAATGATGACGCCGACCATAGCGGCAGTGCCAACCTGCAGACGGTTTTGCGGATTGCGCACGATTGAGCCTGCAATGAACATCGCCAAGGAGAACGTAATGAACTTCTCCACCTCGCCAAGTCCGCCGAACTGACCGAGCATCAGCTCTCCGAACACGACCTCGCCGACCGACGCGCCAACGGCAGCATAGAACGGATGAAACAGAATACAGAGCGTAAGCGGAATAAAAGCGAAATACTCAACGGACAGCTCAATCGGGCCGAACCGCACCTCCGGAATCAGCTCCGTAAACATGTTCGACAGGCCGTACAGCGACATCGACAAAATAAACACCATCATTTTCTGCGACTGCGTAAGTGAATACTTGGGCTTGTTCAAGCTCATAGGGGAACGCCTCCTTGGTTTCATTACAGCCATTGTAGACGCGATTCGTTAAAAGCAAGTCAACGCAGTGTTAAGTAATTGTAATTTTTATTTCATATGATTACAATGTGTAAAAATATTTTCATTATGCAGTGTGATATGATTAGACATATATGGGAAGCGCCAAACGATTGCACGGTCGTCGTACAAACAGGAGGAAGCCATGATTCATTTTGACTGGAATGTGGAGTCTTTATCGTCAAACCAACAGAAAATCGCCGATTATATTCAAAAAAACACGCAGCGCGTGCTCTATATGACCGAGCAGGAAATTGCCGATGAGGTCGGGCTCAGCATTGCCTCGGTGTCCCGATTTTGGAAGGCGGTCGGGTTCCGCAACCTGAAGGAAGTGAAAACCTTCCTCCGCGAGCATTATGAAGTGACCCCGGCCAACAAAATGAAAAATACCATTAATAAGGTGAATGCAAGTGAGCTCCCGAGCCAGCTCATGGAGCTGAGCATGGCGCATCTGCAGGAAACGGTGAACCATTTTCGGCAGGAAGCATTTGAGCAGGCGGTCGATTCCCTGCATACGGCACGCCAAATTTATATTTACGCGCCGGGACCGTCCGAGGGGCTCGGGCAGCTGATGAGCTTTCGTATGAGCAGGCTGGGCTTGTCCTTTCGCACGCTTCCGAAGAGCGGGCATGAGTTGTATGAAAGCCTGCTGCATATCGGGGCGGAGGATGTTATCGTGCTGTTCGGCTTTATTCGAATGCTTCCGGAGGCGAAGGTGCTGCTCGATTTTGCCAAACAGACGGGCTGCCGCACACTTTTGATCACAGACCGGCTCGTATCGGAGTTTTCTGAGCAGGCGGATCTGACGCTGTTTGCCAGCCGTGGGGAGGTGTGGGAGTTTCACTCGATGATCGCTCCGACCTTTATTGTAGAAAATTTAATTTTGGGCATCGGCCTGAAGCGCAAGGATCTGGTGCTGGAGAAGCTGGGCCAGCTGAGCGAGCTGCGCAAGCGGTACGATTTGCAGCTGCCGAGATAGGCAGTATGTTTAAAAATTGTAAAGGTCCGTGCTTCCACACCAACAACTCTCCCAGCTGGCAGATCGGCGGGAGAGTTTTTGTTTACCGCCTTCTAGTGCTTTTTACTGAGAAAAAGCCGCTATCAATATTCGTATCTTCTATCACAAATCCGCATATTTCTTGTTTTTTAGGCCTTTTTTCATGCATCTTCATCATATCTTTACATTAGATTTGCCTCCCGTTCGTTATAATTATCAAAAAATACGAATGTTCATCATAGATACGCAGATTCGGGAGGTAGTCATGAGGATCACGAAACGGTTCAATACGATTTTCCACCGGCTCGTTTTTTCCTATGTCATATTAATTATTGTCACAGCAATTTTCATGGGAACGGCGTCATATGCCTACTTTACGAAGCATTTTAATCAGGAGGTTGAAAAGGCACACCGCTTGATGCTGGATCATGTACAGGGCACCTTCCAGCGGCAAGTATTCGACCAAATGGTAAAGGTATATGTCGAGCTGTCGGCCAATCGGCAAAATCAGGAGCATGCGCTTCTGTTTTTCAATCATTCGGTAAAGCCGAACCATGCCAAAATTGCAGAGGCCTACGATTATCTGCAATACTTAGCGGCTGCGAACGAAGGATTAATTCATTCTATTGATATGTATTACCGGAACAACCGGATGACGATCTCATCGACCACTGGCTATCAAAGGGTAGAGCCGGCGGCGCAGTGGACGCAGCTAGATTGGCTGGATTCGTTAGATTTTTCAGGCAGTAACTTTGTATGGCTTGATGAAGCGCCGTCAACGATTACCCGGTCCGACGGTCAGAAGATGATGACGTTAGTCGCTTCGTACCCTTATCGTCAGGATATGGCTAACCTTGGTTACGTCGTCATCAATGTCGACGCGAGCAAAGCCATGACGCTCCTGCAATCGAAAGGGAGCGGCCTCAGCTCCGGAAACTTATTTGTCGTCGGTCCGCAAACGCAGTATTCCACCGCAGGTGTGGTTGCTCCGGAAGACGTGCTGGCCTCCGTTGGCGAAGCCTCGGAAGAAAGCGGGAACCGGGTAGTTGATGTGGGCGGCTCCGAGCACATGGTTACGCATAATTCTTTTACTTCGCCTCCGGGATGGAAGCTGGTCAGCATGGCCCCGATCAACCAATTTTATGAGAAATCGGCCACGATCCATCAGATGCTGCTCGTGATCGGACTTGTCTCGATCGCGCTCGGGGTACTTGTGTCCAACGTGTTTACCAATCAAATCTACCATCCGCTTCGCTCCTTGCTGGAGCGGACGAAGGATTTATTCCGTGATGGGGTAGGCCCGCGCAAGTCGGCAAATGAATATGTACAAATAAATACGCTGATCGATAATCTTTCCGTGAAGGTGAATCAGCTTGAAGATACGCTGCAGGCGAATTTGCCGCTCGTGAAGCAAAGCTTTGTAAGCAGTCTCCTTCAGCATATGGTGGTGGGAGAGGAGCAGCTGCATGACTATTTGCGGCTGATGGGAATTCCCAACCCGCCTCGTTACTGCTCTGCGCTAGCTTTCCGGTTTGACGAAGAAATGGTGAACAAGCTGAATGTGGAAAATGCGCAATTTTTGATGTATCACTTCATTGAACGGCTGGAAAGCGGGAATTCGAAGGATTTGCTTTGTTTAGCGGTGAAAACGTCGGACTTTGGCGTAGGGGCAATCGTTTTCTCCGATTCTCCGGTAGAGGAAACGCTGATAAAGCGTATTGAGTATGTTCAGAGCTATACCTACGCGAATTTTATGTTTCAGGTGGTCGCCTCTGTAGGGCCGTGGACGGAGCAATTGCTGGAAGCGGGACAGTCCTACCAGGCGGCGATGAATCAGCTCCAATACCGTTATTTGTTCCCTGATATCGAGGTGTTTACCGGAGAAAGCTGGCAGCTTCGGGAGGAAGGCGTGGAAACGATCGACGGTAGCTGGGTGCAGCGCTGGATGAAGGTGCTGAAAGCCAATGACCTTCCTGCGGCCGAGGAGGTTCTGCAGCAGGTCAAGAGCAGGCTGCGCGAAGGGAGATTTTCTACCGTATACGCGAAGCAGGCGGCACATGATGCGGTGCATATGTTCCGGCAGTTTTTGTTTGAGGTAAGCCTCGATAAGGATGAGCTGCTGGCGGAGGAAACGGCGAGGCTTGCGGCCGGTACGGAAACGATTGAGCAGTGGGAGGAACGGGTGATGCTTGCCGTATCCCGGGCATTCAGCTTATTAAAAGAACGTTCGGAGAATCGTTCGCTGCACGTGATCGATAAAGTGAAGGAGCATATCCGGAATCATCTTGCGGTTGATTTATCCTTGAATGCGGTGGCGGATCAAGTTTCCCTGAACCCCGCGTACTTGAGCCGAATGTTTAAATCGTTAACGGGTACAAACTATGTGGATTACGTCACGAGTGAGCGGATGAGCAAGGCGAAGGAGCTGCTGCAGACGAGCAGTGAAAATATCGAGCAAATTGCGTTAAGCGTGGGTTACTACAATCCGGCGTACTTTACCAAAAAGTTTAAAGAGACGTTTGGTATGACACCAAGCGAGTTCCGGATGAACAGTCAGCAGTCGTGAGCGGGGAAAAGATAAGAAGAATAGTCGGGGCAGGTAAAGACGCCCAAAATCGAGGCAAGGAATCGCGATGATGCGGTTCCTTGCTTTTTAGATGCTGGGGAGTTACGAAGTGGAAGCTGATGATGACAATCGCGCAAAATTCGACAGCATGCATTGTTATCGCCGAATAAACGAAGTGTTAACGCAGTGTAAAATCGTCATTTTTGTAGGAAAGTTGCTACCGTTACGAAATCGTAATAGTCTTGTAAATCCCGTATTTACAACGTTTTTTGCTAGCTTGTCAAAACATTTGGATTGTTGGAATGCCCCTTATCTCGGTATGTTGGAGGTGCAGAAGCGAAATGCATTACCGGCGTCGATGAAGCCTGAACGCCGCTGCATGAACATACAGAGAGAGGATGTCATTCGATATGCAGACAACTGCGGTCAGCCGCGGGAAAGAGACGGGGACAGCTCGAAGCTGGAAGCGATCCTCATGGTATGGGTACTGGAAGCATCGCTATTTAACGCTGCTTCTGTTCCCGGCGGTTGCTTATTTTATCGTATTTCATTACGTCCCGATTTACGGGATTCAGATTGCGTTTAAAAATTACCGTTTTATCGATGGAATCACGGGGAGCCCTTGGGTTGGTTTTGAACACTTCCAATACTTATTCGAATTGGACAGCTTCTGGACGGTGCTTCGAAACACGCTGATCATAAGCTTAATGAAATTCGTAATCGGATTTCCGGCGCCAATCCTGTTCGCGATATTTTTAAATGAACTGCGTAAGCTGCTTTTTCAACGCTTTGTACAGACCGTTACCTTTTTCCCGCACTTCATTTCATGGGTTGTGCTTGCAGGGGTGCTGGTGCAGTTCTTATCTCCGTCGATCGGTCCGATCAACCACATTTTAAAACTGTTAGGCCTGCAGTCGATTTACTTCCTGGCCGATCCCGGCTGGTTCCGGTGGGTGCTGGTGCTGACAGACATTTGGAAGGATATCGGCTGGAGTGCAATTGTGTATTTGGCGGCAATGGCCGGCATTAACCCCGAGCTGTACGAGGTAGCAAAGGTAGATGGAGCGAACCGGTTTCACCGGATGTTCCATATTACGCTGCCCGGCATCGCGCCAGTGATTACGATCATGTTAATCCTGAGTATTGGAAAGCTGATCCAGGATGATTTTGACCAGGTGTACAACCTGTTAAACCCGGCCGTTTACGAGGTTGGCGATGTGCTCAGCACCTATACGTACCGTGCCGGTGTGGAGCAGTTGAAGTACAGCTTCGCCACAGCCGTCGGGTTGTTTAAGAATATCATTTCACTGATTCTCGTATTGTCGGCCAACTGGCTGGCTAATCGGGTCAATCAGAATGGCTTGTGGTAGGGAGGGCTTCAAATGAAACGTTGGCTTACGTGGGGGAGCTTGTTTGACCTTGGCAACTACACCTTAATGACCCTGCTTTGCATAACAACCCTGTATCCGTTTTTGTATCTGCTTGCACTGTCTCTTAGTCCGGCGGATGTATCCTTTACAACGCTGAAAATTATTCCGGAGCGAGTAACGTGGGATAACTTTGAAGAGGTGCTAAGCTACAGCTATATTCAAACGGGCTTTATTAACGCAATAAAGCGAACGGTGCTCGGCACGGTGCTGTCTGTAGTCACAACGATTGCCGCCGCTTACGTGTTGTCCAAAAATTATTTTCCGCATCGGGTATTTTGGACACAGCTCATTATCTTTACGATGTTTTTCAGCGGCGGATTAATCCCGAGCTACCTGCTTGTTAAAAATCTCGGCTTGATGAACTCCGTCTGGGCACTCGTTCTGCCTTCCATGATCAGTGCCTTTCAGCTGCTCGTCGCCCGTAATTTCCTTGCCGGACTTCCGGCGGAGCTGGAGGAGTCGGCGAAGATCGACGGCGCCAACGACTTGAAAATTTTGTTCACTGTCGTTTTGCCGTTATCGATGCCGATTGTCGTGACGTTAGCTTTATGGAATATGGTTTCTAACTGGAACGCGTGGTTTGACAGTCTGCTTTATATGACCAAGCCGGAAAATGAAGTGCTGCAGGTTGTCATGCGGCGTGTCGTGCTGGAAGGGCAGATGGATATGCTCGAAGCGGCCGTTCCAGAGGACCGGAAAAATATCAATACGGAAACGATCAAAGCTGCAACGCTAATGGTAACGACGATTCCGATTGTTGCGATTTATCCTTTCCTGCAAAAGTATTTCGTCAAGGGTATGCTCGTCGGCGCTGTGAAGGGGTGATCACGTATGCTTCGAATTTCTTGGCCGAAAGGAAGGCAGAGTGCTTTGTATGAGCCGCCTAGCAGCCCCTTGAACAAAAACAAAGCGCAGTTTTTTCCGCGCTTTTATATAAAGCAGCAACCAAATAAACCAAAAACCAATCGTTACTGGAGGGTATCAAGCAATGAGATTCAAGGTTCTTACGAAACGCAGCGTATCTTTGTCTACAGCACTTATGCTTTCTTCGATGCTCGTATTGTCCGCGTGTCAGCCGGAGCAGTCCGCCAAGACGGGTGGAGCGGCAAGCGAAGCAGGCTCCGCAGGCGCAAATTCGGCGGATGCGTTACAGAAATACGAGCCGGTCGAAGGCAAGAAGTATAAGATTTCTTGGGTTCCTTATGAGAAGGTGCCGGTACCTGACGATGCCGACATGGTGAAATATTACGAAGAAAAATTCAATGTCGACTTCGATATTTGGAATTTTGACCACAGCAAAGTGACGGAGCTGTTCAACATGCGCCTCGCGGCTGGGGAAATCCCGGATTACAACCGTAACGCAGTAAAAATGACCACTCTTCCGGAGTACGTGAACCAAGGCGTGCTGGCTGAAATTCCAGAAGAAGTTGTGAAAAAGCTGATGCCCAACGTCTACAAAAAGGCAACAGAGCTGGAGCCGGATTGGCTGAACTTCGCCAAGGTGGACGGCAAAATCTATGGACTTCCTATTCTGTCCGACTCCGCGTTGTTCCACACGACAGTGGTATGGAGAGGCGACTGGCTGAAAAAGCTCGGCATCGAAAAGACGCCGGATACGCTGGAAGAATTCGAGCAAGCACTATATAAAATCGCGAATGAGGACCCGGACGGCAACGGGGTGAAGGATACCTACGGCTTGTCTAAATCCGGTCTGCAGGTAATCTTCGGTGCCTTCGGATATTTGCCTGGCTTTAGTCCACACAAGTGGCAGGATTGGTTCTGGCAGGAGCGGGACGGTAAAATTGTGTATGGTGCCGTACAACCGGAAGTTAAGGAAGCACTAAAGCTTCTCAACAAGTGGTATAAAGACGGCGTGCTTGATCCGGAGTTTATTACTGGGGAAAACACTGGCGGATATTGGGGCTTATCGCATGCGTTTATCAACGGTAAAATCGGCTTTACCGGTCATGCGCAGTTCCACCACTGGTATAGCCCGATTCCGGAAATTGCAGGGGATAAGGGCGGGACAAACTATCAGGAAATCGCCAAGAAGGATCCAAAGGTTGCGGAAGCGCTCGTACATGGCCTGCCGCCGCTCGGTCCGAACGGCAAACGCACTTTGTTCGCCAACAACTTCGTAGACGCTCCGGTTATTGTATTCGGAAAAACGTTAGACAATGAACCGGACAAGATGGGTAAAATTATGCAAATCATGGAACATAACATGGGCACTACCAAAGAAAACTATATTACCGCAACAATGGGGATCCGTGGCAAGCACTGGGAATCGCAGGATCCTGAACTGAACCAAATCAAGCTTTTGCCTCCGTATGATAAGCAAGAGTTGGATACTTGGGGCGCGGGCACATTTGCGGCTAGCTTTATGACACACGATACGAATGCGGCACGCAACAAATGGGCGTATGACAACAAGTACGACGTAGGTGCGGTTCGTAATAAGCTGATCGGCGCACTGCCTTCCGATGCGAAGTATAAGGCCGAGCTCCTGAAGATGCGTGATGAGGCGATCATTTCGATCATTACCGGGGACAAGCCGATCGAGTATTTTGATACCTTTGTAGAAAAGTGGAACAAAGCGGGCGGCGAGCAGCTGACGAAAGAAGCAAACGAGTGGTACAGCAAAATGAAGGGCAAATAAGGAGTCAAGACCTTGGCCAACAATGGCCGGGGTCTTTTCTTTTGTATTCCGCACGTCCCGTTGCTACAATAATTGGAAAAACAAGGTTACGGGGGAGAGAGCATGTACCGCATCTGGATCGTCGAGGACGATGCCAAAATCTCCGGCATTATGGCCGAGCATTTGCGCAAATACGGCTACGAGGTAGCGGTGGCGGAGCACTTCCATGAGGTGAAAACGCAGTTTGTACAGGTGCAGCCGCATCTCGTGCTGCTGGATATCAATTTGCCGAGCTACGACGGGTTTTACTGGTGTCGTCAGATTCGCACGGTGTCCACGGCGCCGGTGATTTTCGTGACGGCGCGCGAAGGGGAAATGGATCAGGTCATGGCCATCGAGAACGGCGGCGATGACTATATCGTCAAGCCGTTTCATCTCGATGTGCTGACCGCCAAGGTAAAAAGCGCGCTGCGCCGAGCCTACGGCGAGTACGCGCAAGCCTCCGACGCGGAGCTTGAGCTTCGCGCAGTGGGCGGGCTGCTGCTGGACCGTTCCCGGCTTACGGTGGAATGGAAGGGCGCTAAGGTCAGCTTATCCAAAAACGAATTTTTGCTTCTTGAATGCTTAACCCGCAAGCAGGGACAGGTGGTCTCCCGCGAAGAGCTGCTGGAAGCGCTGTGGGATGACGTCGATTTTGTGGACGATAATACGTTAACGGTCAATGTGACCCGCGTCCGCCGCAGGCTGGAGGAGCTGGGGCTTACGCAGGTCGTGCAGACGGTCCGGGGGCAGGGGTACCGTTTGGCGCTTCAGGAAGGTGCTTCCGAATGAGGCGGCGGGATTGGCTGCTGGACCGGATGCTGCCGCTGTCCATCTATGCGGTCAGCTTGAGCCTAGTCGTGCTGGTGGTCTATTTCGGTTATGGGGAGAAGGGGGTCGTGCTCAGCTTCGGCAATGTGGTGTATATGCTGGTGCTGGGCGCCGCTATGGCCGCGCTGTGGATCGGTATCGATTACCTAAAGCAGCGGCAGTGGCTGCGGACGCTGCGCGGCTTTGAGCGCAAGGGAGAGCTGTCGCTCGACCGGCTGGCGCAGCTGGAGGGGGCGGCGACGCGCGAGCAGCAGCTATTCGTAAGGCTGCTGCAGGAGCAGCACCGCCTATACGCGCAGGAGCTGGCGCGGTATAGAGAGCAGGGCGAGCGCCAGCAGCTCTTCGCGAGCCAGTGGGTGCATCAGATGAAGACGCCGGTCTCCGTCGTCGATCTGGTGCTGCAGCAGACCGGGCCGGATGCCTCACCGGCGCAGCTGCGGGAAGCGCTCGACAGCATCGCCGAGGAAAACGAGCGGCTTACGTCCGGGCTTGACCTGATGCTATACTCCGTGCGGCTGGACAAGCTTGAGGTCGATACGCGGCCGCAGCAGGTGGCGTTAGATGCACTGCTGCGGGAGCTGATAAATGAGCAGAAGAAGCAGTGGATTCGCGCATCGATTTATCCACGGCTTGTCGGATCAGCGGAGCTGCCTGTCGTTGAAACGGATGAAAAGTGGATCGCCTTTGTGTTTCGGCAGGTGCTTTCCAACGCGTTGAAATATACATTGGCGGCCGGAAAAGAGAAGGCGGAGATTACGATCCATATCCGGAATGCGGCGGATGGAATCCAAGTGGAGATAACGGATGAGGGAATCGGCATACCGGAGCAGGATCTCGGCCGCGTGTTCCATCCTTTTTTTACCGGAGAAAACGGGCGTGTCGTTAAGGAATCGACGGGGATGGGATTGTATTTGGCGAAGGAGGTATGCCGCCGGCTCGGGCATACGCTGCTGCTCCGCTCGGAACAGGGAAAGGGAACGAAGGTGACGGTCGGCTTTACCGGCAAATCGATACACAAGCTGTCCCAATCGGAATGATCCTACGGTGCGGCAGCTTTCGCTCGTTATACTGTCTTTTTAAGCACGAGAATTGTCTTCGCCGCCGAAAGTGACAATATTGTAAGCCGCTCCGCCCGGATTGTCATGTAATTCGATGGGAGCGGCACGGCCTCCATTTTATACTTAAGGCATGTGATTACGAGGATGGAGGAATGCAGGAATGGAAGTGTTGAAGGCACGAGCGCTGACGAAGGTATATGGCTCGACTCAAAGCGGTGTTACCTACCGGGCGCTCGATGGGGTTGACTTGGAGGTAGAAAAGGGCGAGTTTGTCGGGGTCATGGGGCCGTCAGGCAGCGGAAAGACGACGCTGTTAAATCTGCTGTCTACGATTGATAAGCCGACATCGGGCAGCATTGAAATTAACGGAAGCGATCCGGCCGGGCTTCGACCCGACGAGCTGGCGCTGTTCCGACGCAGGGAGCTCGGTTTTGTATTCCAGGATTTCAATCTGCTGGACACCTTGTCGCTGCAGGAAAATATTATGCTGCCGCTCGTGCTGGAGCGGGTGCGAAAGCAGGAGATGCTGCGCCGCCTTCAGGAAATGGCGGAGCTGCTTGGCATTACGCCGATTTTAACGAAGCGGACGTATGAGGTATCCGGCGGCCAGCAGCAAAGAGCGGCGATTGCAAGGGCGATGATTCACAGCCCGGCGATTTTGCTTGCCGACGAGCTGACGGGCAATCTCGATTCCAAATCGGCAAGCGACGTAATGAATGCCCTTAAGGACTTGAACGAGCGGCAGGGAGCGTCGATTTTAATGGTGACGCATGATCCGTTTGCCGCGAGCTTCTGCAAGCGCATCGTCTTTATTAAAGACGGGCGGCTGTTTTCGGAAATTCGTAGAGGACAAAATCAGCAGGCGTTCTTTCAGCTGATTTTGGATTCCCTCAGCATGCTGGGAGGGCGCAGCGATGACATTCCGACAGCTCGCGCTTAGCAATATCCGGGGCAGCCTGCACCGGTACGCCGCGTTTTTTCTTAGCAGCTCATTTTCTGTGCTTTTGTTTTTTATCTACGCGCAATTTATTTTTCACCCGGATGTGGTGAACGGCCATATCGAAGCCGCCGGTGAAGTTCGCCAGGGCTTAGTGGCTTGCGAATACATTATTATCGTCTTTTCGTTCTTCTTCGTGCTCTATTCCAATACGGCGTTTCTGAAATCGCGAAATAAAGAGTTCGGCCTGCTGTCCTTGTTTGGAGTGACACGCAAGCAGCTGGCGCGGATGATTTGGTACGAAAATGCGGTCATCGCTCTTGCGGCAATCGCCGTTGGAATTGCCTTCGGATCGTTGTTTTCCAAGCTGTTTTTTATGGCGCTGGCGCAGCTGCTGGAGGTTCAGAACCCTATACGTTTTCTCGTTGTGCCGAAAGCGGTGCTTGTGACGGGGGTCGGATTTTTCGTACTGTTTCAGCTGATTACGCTCGTGTCGCTTTGGAAAATCGGCAGGCAGGAGATTGTTGAGCTGCTCAAGGAAAGCCGGAAGCCGAAGAAGCCGCCGGTCGCCTCCGTTTGGTTGACCCTGCTTGCAGTGGTGACGATCGGCGCGGGCTATTATTTAGCTTACACGACGACGCTGATGACGTTGATGGTACGCTTTTTACCGGTCATTGGGTTGGTTGTCCTCGGTACGTACTTCTTATTCTCGCAGGTGAGTGTTTTTGTGCTGGGGCGGCTGCAAAAATCACAGTCTTATTTTTCCGGGACACGAATGCTCGTTATTTCACAGCTGGTGTTCAAGATGAAGGATAACGCGAGACTGCTGTTTTCTGTGGCGGTGTTAAGTGCGGTCGTGCTTACGGCATCGGGAACGTTCTATGTCTATATGCAGGGCAATAAGGAGCAAATGCTGATGCAGTTTCCGCAAGCGGCGGGATATATTGAGGAGGGCGGCAAAGGCCAACCGGTTGTGGATCCGGAAAAGGTAAAGCAAGCGCTGGAACAGCATGGCGCTTCGGACGTTTCCATTGTATCGGCGCATGGCGTACTCATCCCTTTCCGGGTGGAGCATTTTAATATGCCGAAAGACTCGACCATTATGGCCCTTCCGGAATCGCAATATTTGCACATTCGTGAAACGTTAGGAATGCCGAAGGAAGGGAAGCTGGAAAAAGGGCATGCCTTGTTTATTTTCCCTTATCCACAAATTAAGGTGTTTGAAGGCGGGGTCACGTATTCGTATGAGTTTGCGGGAGTGAAACACAGCTTTGTGATCGATAAGCAGCTGAATGAGCCGCTGCTTAATGCGTATAAGGACTCGGGGCCATGGTTTGTGCTGGATGACGACGATTTTGCGGCACTGAATCAGGCGGCGCCGGAGGAAACAAAGCTTCACGCCTATGGCTTTGAATGGAGCAACTGGGAGGATACCCTTCCGGCCGTGGAGCAGGCGCGTCAGCTGCTGCCCAAGGGTACTTATATGACCAGCCGGACGGAGCAGTACATCAATACGAAGCAGCTGTCGTCTTTGACGATGTTTATCGGCATCTTTATCAGCATCTTGTTCTTTATCGCTGCGGGAAGCATGATTTACTTCCGCCTGCTTACCGAGCTTCAGGACGAGCAGCAGCTGTACCGCTCACTGCGCCGTATCGGGCTGTCGAGCCGGGAGCTGAAGCGAATCGTTACCGCGCAGATCGCGCTGATCTTCTTCGTGCCGTTTCTGGTCGGCACCGGGCATGCGGCCTTTGCGATGAAGGCGCTGAGCAACCTGCTTGGGCAAAATATCGGCGGTCTTGCGCTGCTCGTAATGGCCATATTCTTTGCTATGCAGACCTTGTTTTTCCTAATTACGCGAGGGGTGTATAGTAAGCAGCTGCAGACCGTGAGGTAGTAGCCGCACATTCAGCAGAGTGCTCTTTGAAACTAGGCTGGCATGAGGAAAACCGGTGGCTCCACTGTTTTGTTACAAGTCGCTGCTGCAAGTAAAAACCCCGCCGTGATGAAATCAATCAGGCGGGGTTTGCTTTTGCGATTAGTGGTTTGCAAGCACCGGCTCCATGCCTGGAGTCGAATGAGCGAATGCCGGAGCAGGCTTCAGCACAGGCACCTGGCCTCTTGCCTTCGGCTCGGCAACGTATTCGAATTGGCCTTGGCCGTCGAAGCTCGGGCCGTTTGCCCAGCGGCCTTGGCTGCTTTCTTGGCCTTTGGAGAAGTTCATGAACTGATAGGAAACCTCTTGGAATTCCAGCTCCTGCGGGAAGGATGCAGGAACAAGCGCTTTTTGCTTGGTTTCCAGCTCTTCGATGGCAGCCATCCATTGGTTTTGATGCATTGTATCACGAGCAATCAGGAAGGACAGCATATCGCGAACGCCGCGGTCGGTTGTTTGCTCGTACAGACGAACGACCTGCAGACGGCCCTGCGATTCCGCATTCAGGTTCGCGCGGAAATCTGCCAGCAGGTTGCCGCTGGAGATGATATAGCGGGAGTTCCACGGATAGCCTACGCTGTCTGTCGCTTGGGCGCCCAAGCCGGAAACAATCGCATGCTGCGGATTCATGCCGCCTAGAACTGCGCCGATGACAGGGTCCTTCGCTGCCTGCTCCTGCTGATCTACCGGAGCATCGTCCAGCAGCTGTGCGATCATCGTTGCAAGCATTTCAACGTGAGCGATTTCTTCCGTTCCGATATCCAGGATCATATCGCGGTATTTCGCTTCCGCACGGCAGTTCCAGCCTTGGAACAGGTACTGCATCATGACGCTGATTTCACCGAATTGGCCGCCTAAAACCTCCTGCAGCTTCTTTGCGTATACTGCGTCCGGACGTTCAGGCTTTGCATTGTACTGCAGCTCTTTAATGTGGAAAAACATGATATTCCCTCCTTGGAAGCTGTTTGTAAATGGCATTTCATAGCGTACCCCTCGGGCGGTGTAGTATGCACAGGTTTGCAGAAGAGAGAAGAGGGAAAGCTAGGAATACTTTTCCTCGAAATGGGGGGACTTGTATATTTCCGGTCGTCCAATGGGGAAAATGGGACATGCCGTTATCTTCTTCATGCAGGTTTCAATCGGTAATACCCATTGAATAAGAGGAGAGAGGGGGTCGTTCCTATGGATTTGGAGCAGGCAGGGGAGGCGTTGTTATGGGAGGAAGAGCCCGCACCGACGGAGGCCTCATCCTGCACGCTGTGTGAGTTGTCCGGACAGCGGAAGCGGGTCATTTGGGGCGAAGGGAGTTTAACCGCTCCCATTGTTGCTGTACTGGATAACCCGGGGGCTCGCGAGGACCGGGAGGGAAACCCTTTTGTCTGCGGAACGCGGGATACTTTGCAAAAGGGCTTGCGTCAGGCGGGACTATCCGAAGAACAGGTGTATGTGACTTATTTATTGAAATGCCGCCCGATCCGTGCCTACGAAAAAGAAACTGCCCGTGAGGCTTGCAGGCCTTACCTTGATTTACAGCTGGGTCAAAAGCGGCCGGCGATGCTTCTCTGCTTAGGAGATACGGTGGTAAAGGCGTTGTCCGGGGACCCGGAGGCTTCCGTGAAAACGATGAGGGGGCATGTCCATCACATGCGAGGGTATAAAGCCGTCGTTTCGTATCATCCTCTTGCGGTAAGAAGAAGGCCGAACCTGTGGGGGCGGTTTCTCGAGGATTTGCAGCTGTTGAAGGAAAAAATAGAGGTAAAACAGCAGTAAGCTTGGTATACTAACTAATGAAAGCGCTTTTATTACGGCAAAAGGGGGCAGCTTATGAGCTTTTCTCGTTTTGAACAATATTGGCCCTTTTATTTGTCCCAGCATAGCAAGCCGGCAACGCGGATGTGGCATGCTGTAGGGATGACCTCCGCGCTTCTTTTTATACTCACTGCAATATGGACCATGAATGGGTGGTACCTGCTGTTAGCTCCGGGTACGGCATACCCTTTGGCATGGTTCAGTCACTTTGTTATTGAAGGAAATAAACCGTCAGCCTATGGCCATCCGTTATGGCTACTTCGGGCCGAGCTGCGAATGTATCGTTTTATGCTCAGCGGGAAAATGGATGAGGAGCTGCGCCGCGTTTCGGAAGAAATCGAGCTGCTTTAATAAATGTTTTGGTAATCCTAGCAGGAAATTCCTCGAAATATGTCGAATATGATTAGGAAAACAGACGGAGATCCGTACATATGGAGGAATTTCATGGACGCCAAACGCGAAATCTTGAAAAAATTAATAATTTACTTACTGCGCACCTTTGCGCAAGGGGCGTTGATCGGCGTTGCTGCCGTCGCAGCAGGCAGCTTGATTGGCGGATTCCCATGGTTGAGCTTGTTTAATGTGGTTGTCGTGTTGGTCGTCGCCCTGGGTACAACGGTGTTTGGACTGTTTAACTTTTTGGCCTATGCCAAGCCGTTTGCGGAAATTGAAAGCTTTATTTCCACGATTGCCAATGGGGATTTAACCCGGGATATTCGCCTTGAGAGGCTGGGATCGCTCGGCAGATTTGGCGTGCCGATGAATGAAATGCGCAGGAACCTGCACGAGCTGGTATCGGAAGTGACAGGCTCGTCGGCGAAGGTCAGCCAATCCATTGCCGCTATGGAGCAGCAGCTGGAAAGCACAGAGCGGTACTACCAGTCGATCTTAAATCATATGAAATCGATAGCGGCCGCATCTTCAACCCAGTCCCAGTCAGCAGGAGAAAGCGCGCGGGCTGTAGAAGAAATAGCGAGTGGGATCGGACGCGTTTCCGTTTCTGCAACTTCCGTGAACGGCACATCCAAAGAAGCGACGCAAACCGCTTCGACTACGAAAGAAGAAATGTCGGCATTCCGGGGTCAAATGAGCCGGGTGCAGGCTTCGTTTGAAGGTCTTGCAGAGACGATCGGGCAGCTGGCCCAGCGTGGTCAGGAAATCGGCGGCTTTATTCAAGACATCAAAGGCATTTCCGAGCAGACGAACCTGCTTGCGCTTAACGCCAGCATTGAAGCGGCGCGCGCCGGAGAGCAGGGCAAGGGCTTTTCCGTTGTTGCCAGCGAGGTTCGTAAGCTTGCTACGCAGTCCAGCGACTCCGCGATGACGATCAGTGAACGTGTTGGGGAGATGGACAGCTACTCGGTAAAGGCCATGGAAGCAATGAAGCGCGCGAAGGATGAGATTGAAGCCGGTACGGCGATGCTGAACCGTACGGAGGTATCGATGATGGGGATTCTTCAATCGGTCGAGAATATTAACGTCGAGATGCAGGAAATCTCCGCTACAGGCGAACAAATGGCGGCCGGCAGTGAGCAGGTCGCAGCCACGGTGGATGAAATGGCGAAGACCTCGCAAGCGTCCAATCAGAGCATTCAAGAGGTAGCTCGTCTTACCGACTCCGTTCAGGAGCTGATGGAAGCGTCTGCGCAAGCATCCCGCGAGCTGTCGGAGGAAGGCCAGCGGTTAACGAAGCTGATGAGCCGCTTTACACTATAGAAAGCAACGAAGAAAGCCGCTGCAGCAGGGTCAGTCCCGACCCGAAGCCAGCGGCTTTCTTTTCGCAGGATGACCTTATCACGAAAGGAGCGGTCCATGAATGAGCCGCTTATCAACAGATTATTTGGCGCTTTGGAGCGCCTACCCGAATCGTCCGCTGCGCGAGTCCCACTCGATCACTCTGCAAGCCTTGGCTGAAGTATGGTTTTGTACCCCGCGCAACGCGAAAAATATTGTAGCCAAACTGAAGCAGGCGGGCTGGATTTTGTTTGAACCCGGGCTCGGAAGAGGCAATGTATCGCATATTACGTTATTGGCCGATCCGAGCGAGCTGCTTTACGAGGAAGCGGTTGAAAGCGCAAAAGCAGGAAAAATTGAAGAGGCGCTGCAGCTGATTAAAGCTTATGATCAGGGGGCGGTCAAGGAACGCTTTATGAGCTGGCTGAGCGGATACTTCGGGCATGAGCTGTCCAAGGAAGAGGATACGTATATCGAAACGATCCGTCTGCCGATTTATCAGCCCATCCATACGCTTGATCCTGCCGAATGCTTTTACAGCTTGGATGGGCATATGACGAAGCAGATTTACGATACGTTAACGGAATGCGACTCGACCACGGGGGAGATTCGTCCGGCTTTGGCGCACAGCTGGAGGTGCAATGAGGCAGCGACGGAATGGACGTTTTTCTTGCGGAAGGGCGTGCGCTTTCATCATGGCAAGGAGCTGGACGCCGGCGACGTGCTGTATACCTTTGAGCGTTTAAAGCGGCATTTTCCGGCACAGCAGTGGCTGGTGAATTCTATCCGAGAGGTGCAAAGGCTGGGGAAATACTGTGTCCGGTTTGTGCTGGATCGGCCGCATCATTTATTTCTGCATTACGTCGCTTATGTTCATACGTCTATTGTTCCTTCTGACGGTGCGGAACGCAAAGGAACCGGGCCTTATATGCTAAAGCATTATAGTCCGGGGAAAACCGTGCTGGAGGTTTATCCCGATTATTATCAAACCCGGGGCCATATTGATGTCGTAGAGGTGTTGAATGTCCCGGAGAGTGATGAGTGCATTGAGTGTTTGACGGATCACTCGTTTCTGCTCATGATCAATCCCAGTGTGTCGGAGTATGGCGGAAGGGGAGAGTGGGAGCAGTCGGAGGAAATGGTGACCGGTACGAATGTTCTCACGTTTAATCTGCGCAAGGAAGGGCCTCTCCGCGATGAGCGTCTGCGGCAGGCGATTACGCATTGTATTGACCGGCGCAAAATCGTCGTTGAGCTAGGGGGGCCGCGGTTTTATCCTGCCCGCGGATTCCGGCTGCGCCTGAGGCCGTCCTTTACCGACCCCGATTTTTGGGGAGACCGTGTGTTCGAGCTGCTGAAGGGCTCCTCCTACCAAGGGGAAGTGCTCCGCATGTACATTTACAAACGGCACGAACAGGATGCCTACTGGTTGAAGTCGTACTTGGAGTCATACGGCATCCATGTGGAACCGACCGTGTTATCGTGGCGGGAGCTGCTCGACCCGAGTAAGCAGGCGGAAGCCGATTTAATATTGTTTCAGGCGGTCGTCCATGAAAGGGAAGGGTCGTTGGAGGAACTGATGCAGAGCGGATACAGCTTTGTGGTAAACCATCTAAGTCCTGAGATTCACACGGAGCTTGAAGCGGGCGTAAACCGGTTGTTAGCAGAGCCTACGGCAGCAGGGCGAGAGGCTTGCTTCAGCTCGATTGAAAAGCTGCTGCGGGAGCGGTATGCATTGGTGTACCTCGTCCATAAAAATGGAACAGCCTTTTCGCATCCCCGTGTCAAAGGCATCAAGGTCAACGAAAAAGGCTGGATTGATTTTAAGAACATATGGTTTGACACGGTAGATTAACGAGCTTGCGGACTAGGAGGAGAAGCTTTTGGGCAGTGCCGCCTTGCTGCGTTCTGCGTTGCGGATGTGGGTTAGGCAGCGGATAAACACGGTGAACCAGACCAAGATGGCGGCTATGGACAACCACGTCCACTTGGTTGGAAATACGAACGGTAGGCTTTGGAGCGACGGGACGGTAACGGCGACCGTTCCGGAAAACCAAGCTAAGCCGGCGGTGTGAACGTAGGCCAGCTTTTGTTCCTCGGGCAGCGGCGTGCGAGCCATGGCCCATCCGATGAAAGAAACGGCATGAATGCCGTGAAAGCCGAATAAATGAATAAACAGCACGCCGCCCACACTATCGCCGCTGTTCTGGAAGAGACTCATAATAAAAACAGCTACAGCGCCAAGCGCGGTCGATAAGAGGCCATACCGGATGCCGAGAATGGTTGGATAAGACTGCGCATGTACCGAAGGTCTTGAAAAGAAACGAACAGCAAGCAGCACGCATAAAGCGGTAAGAATCGCGACGGCTGCGTAGAGTGGAATGTTCGTTAACTCCGAAGTCAGGAACGGTCCGCTGCTGAAAGGGGAATTCCGACCTAGGAGGGTTAGCAGATTTTCGTGGATGTAAAGATATAAGAGCGAAAGGATGTAGAAGAAACGAAAAAGCCGGAGCGTCATGGAATTCCATGCTGTGAGCGTTAAAAATACGGCGGTTGTAAACGAATAGATGCCCATGGCAAGGTTGAACTGCAAAGGTTGAAGCCATTGTACCTCTGAGGTATACCAAATTCCTTCAAGCAAAAAACCTGCGCAGGAATGCACAGCGAGGACGATGCCGACCGTTCCGATCCCCATCATGCTCTTTTCTTTCTGCAGTGCGCTGAGAAGCGACTGCCATGCCTCCAAAATCATGCGTTGTACCCCCCTTTTTAGCGAAGTAGAAATATAGGAAACTAGGAAAAGCAATTTGATAGTACCATAAAATGTAATTCTAGGTAAGTTATTTTTCTTAAAAAAATTGATCAGGGTATGAAAAATTAGTGACTTTCAAAAGAAGAGGTCTAAATATTAGTATACTTCCTCTAGTTTACATTATTATTTAATACTTGGAAACTATCTTGATTGAAGATGTAAAAGATTTTTATAAGAAAAACCTCTATCGAGGCCCCTTCAAGGATGAGT
>NZ_WTLI01000039.1 GCF_011421635.1 Paenibacillus turpanensis | reverse complement strand
GGCATGACTCCGGAATTAGGGGGCCTAACCGATGGCTTTATCTACTGGCCAACCCATTCTTCAGTCTGAGGCTACGGATCTCCACCAAGGGCTGACCGCCTTAGACAAGTCCTTCTGTAAAAAGACGGTTTCGCCAATGTTCGGAGCTAGAAGTTGAACCTCCTCCCGTTCCGCCTTCCGCAGCCCACGTTCGACAGGATCGGTCCAGCCGTGGTACGCCAGCGTGAACGCTCCCCAATGGATGAGCATCATCACTTTACCCCGCACATCCTGAAAAGCCTGCACCGCCTCTTCCGGTGTCATATGAATCGTTGCCCAGCGCCGGTCGTATTGGCCTCCTTCCATTAAAGCGATGTCGAAGGGGCCGTATTTTTTCCCGATTTCCTTAAAATGCTCCCCATATCCGCCATCTCCACTCGTATAAAACCGGGTCCGCTCTCCGATGATGACCCAACCGCCCCATAAGGTAGAATCGCGATTAAATATCCCTCTTCCGGAAAAATGCCTCGAGGGCGTCATTGCAACGGTTATTCCTGCAAACGTAACCTCGCCCCACCAATCCAGTTCAGTAATTTTCTCCTTGGGAACGCCCCAGCGAATCAAATGGCTTCCTACTCCAAGAGGAACAAAGAACTGAGCCGTTTTGTGCTGGAGCTTTTGAATGGAGGGATAGTCCATGTGATCATAATGGTCATGTGTAATCAGCACCGCATCAAGATTCGGCAGCTCATCTAACCTACTCAACAAACTGCCTGTGTAGCGCTTGCTTCCTACAAAAGAAACCGGGGAAGCGGCCGGACCGAAAACCGGATCCACGAGAAGCTTTTTACGATCGATGCTCAGCAGAAAAGCGGAATGCCCGAACCACGTCAGACTATCCTCCGCATCGTTTATTCTGGCCCAGTCAATCGCGCCAACAGGCAGCCGGTCACGGGGAGATCGATCCTTTCCGCCTGTCATTGAATCCTTCAGCATAGACAACATATCTGGCAAACGCAGATCCATCCTTGTCGGGGCTTGATTCACAAACCTTCCATTTTGAAAATGATCCAGGGCTTTGAACTCCGCCGCTTGCTCTTTGCTCAAGTCCCCTCCAAACGCCGGGTACAGCTTCACAAATAAGATTGCGGAAACAATAAAAGCAAGAACGAGGATGATGGCATATAGCATCGTATAATCAAGGTTCCTTTCTCTATACGGTTTGATCCGTTCGATTAATCTCTTTATCAATAGATTCGAACTTCACTATAATGCTCGGATCGCTTTCTTTCAAGAGCCTTCACTTGCTATGTCTGGCGAGAACTCGATCAGTACTCTCACTTCCTTGACACAACCAGCACATCCATATGTCTTCCGTGAAGTCCGATGGTTCGCATCACATCTCCACGACGCCATCGCTTCCACCAAGGCTGCTTGGTTTGTCCGAGAATCAGCTGGGTGCAGCCTAGCGCCGCCGCCGCTCGAAGCAGGCTCCTCCCAATTTCTTTACGGCTTGCAGCCTCTTGAACGAGAAGAGTGCCCCCTAATCGTTCCGTCATCGCTCGAATCGTCTCCATCCTGCTCAAGTAAAGCTCATGTTGTACTTGATCCGGGGTTACAATGAAAACGGTGTACCACGCTGCCTTTAAGCGGTGGGCAATACGGAAGCCTCTGCGAATTAAGCGGTCGGCGTCCCCTCTTAACGAAACACAAACACATATCGTTTCTTTCCGGCGATAAGGCCCACGAAGTGAGGATGTTCGCTCCCATGCTTCCAGCCTTTCATCCACATCATCAGCAATTTCCCGAAGCGCTAGCTCACGAAGTGCAATTAAGTTGCCCGTCTTAAAAAAATGCTTTAAGGACTGCTCCACTTTATCCATCGCGTACACCTTCCCTTCGCGCAGACGCTGCTGCAAGGCACTCGGAGCCACATCGATCAGCTCCACCTGATCCGCATCACGCAAAATACTGTCCGGTACCGTCTCGCGTACACGGATACCGGTAAGTTGTTCAACGGCGTCATTCAAGCTCTCGAGATGCTGAACATTCATCGTAGAGACAACGGAAATACCAGCCTTAAGAAGCTCCAGTACATCTTCATACCGCTTCTTACGGTCCGATCCGGGCACGTTCGTGTGCGCCAGCTCATCAACAAGCACGACGTCCGGCCGAATCCGGAGAATCTCCTCCATATTCAGCTCTTTGAGCTTGGCACCCCGATACTCGATCGTCTTTAAAGGAACCTGCGCCAGTTTGCCGACCTGCTCCTCCGTTTCCTTTCGCCCATGCGTTTCCAGCAGCCCAATGACAACATGCACGCCTCTCTGCAGTAAATCATTGCCCTCACGAAGCATGGTGTAGGTTTTCCCCACCCCCGGCGCAGCGCCGATATAAACCTTAAATCTTCCTCTCTTTATTTCATAAATACGTCGTTCCATTTCATCCGGAAGCAGTCTGCGGTAGGGATCCCCCGGCTGAGACTCCATTCCCGGCAGCATGGCCGGCAGAATACGCTCGCCTTCCGACTCGGTGCGGTCAGCGACAATGAATATATCCACCCCTTTCATCTGCCTCAATAATCCGTTCACAAACGAGCCCCGCCAAAATTCCTGCCATGGCGTTTGCTTGGAATGCCCGATAACAATTCGCGTCACTTTATGCTGGTTTGCAAACGCTAGAAGCTGCTTCGGAAGCTTTCTCCGACTTGGAGCAGGCAGCTCATGAAGCGGAGCGCCAAGCTTATCGCAAAGCTTGCGAATGGTATGGCGAAAAGCAAAGCGATCCTTCGTCAGCTTCCCTCTCATCGGAACAAAGGAAATGACCCAAAGGTCACCGTTTAGCCGTTTGGCAATTTGCTGGCCGCGCCGGACATAAATCGAACCGTTCCAATGATACTGGGTCGCGACGAGAATTCTCTCGGTGACTCCGGAAGGACCGGAAAACCCTTTTTCATCACGGTATTTTTCTAATGAGTCATTTACCCCTTCCGCCATGAGGCGAAGTGCGATTTCTCGCAGGATCGATAAATTCCCCTTCTCATAAAATTGCTGATGAACCTGTTCACCCAAGCATCCATCGCCAATTCGTTGAAGCATCGTCTCCGGTGATACATCGATCAAGCGTACCTCATCGGCCTCATCCAGCACCCCATCCGGTACCGTTTCCGCCGTTTCTATCCCTGTCAGCTGCCGCGCCAGCTCCCGAGCCCCGTCCAATTCGTACACGTTTACCGTAACAATGACACTAATCCCCTTCGTCAGGAGCACCCTAATATCCTCAAGTCTGGTCCCTATAACGGCTCCCTTACGGTTGCGGTGCGCGAGTCCGTCCGTCAGTACCACCTCCGGATTCCGAGCAAGAACCGCTTCTACATCCAAGTCCTCCTTCATTCCATCTCGATCATACCAGGAGATCCCCGGGATACACTCCAGCCCTTCCATTTGCTCCAGCGTTTCCGGTCTGTTTAGCGCCTCAACTGCGCTGCAGACCACATCAACCCCCTGCCGCCGCAGCAGCTGCCCTTCTCGCAGCATATGATACGTTTTTCCGGACCCGCTTACCGCTCCGATATAAATCTTAAATCGTCCACGATGCAAATTTTCGATCGATTGCAGCAGCTCCTCCGGTGTCTTCCGCCGGAATTGTTCCATGCTCCCCCTCCTTCTCATGTAAATAGAAAGACACCCCGGCGTGTGAACCAGCTGCGCCAGGGTGGTGGAATCCGATTACTTCAAATGATGAGAAACATCGATATTAAGGAGCAGTACATTAACTACCGGCTCTCCAAGAAAGCCCAATTCCCTTCCCTTAATATGCTCCTCTACCATTCGCTCAAGCTCCTCGAGAGGGATGCCGGTCTGAGCGCTAACCCGCGGAATTTGCGCCTTTGCCCCTTGGATACTAATATGCGGATCGAGTCCAGAGGCGGAGTTTGTCACCAAATCAATCGGCAATTGATCTCGGGCAACCTGGGGGTTATGAATCTCCCACTGCTCTACACTTTCCAAGGTGCGTGCCAGCATATCCGGGTGTGAGGGCGCATAGTTCGGACTTCCCGAGCCATCCGCAGCATACTCAATGCTTGATAGGCGGCCGTGAAACCATTTCGGATCGGTAAAGGATTGACCGACAAGCTCCGAACCGATTACTGTGCCCTGCTCATCCTTCACTAAACTGCCGTTCGCTTGATAAGGCATCACGATCTGGGCAATTGCTGTCACTGCAAGATGATATAACAATCCGCAAACGAGCATGAACACAAAGCTGGTGCGAACAATAATTGAAAACATACCCCATCTCCCTTTCCCGTTCTACCTACACCCACAATTGCAAGATCATATCGATCAGCTTAATCCCGATAAACGGCAGGATCACACCGCCTAATCCATAAACCAATACATTCCGGCTAAGCAGCCGGGACGATGACATCGGCTTATAGGCTACTCCCTTCATGGCCAATGGAATCAGCAGTGGAATAATGACTGCGTTAAAGATCAGAGCCGATAAGATCGCCGACTCCGGAGAGGCTAAATTCATGACATTTAACGCCTGCATTTGGGGAATCGCCAGCATAAACATAGCAGGAATAATCGCAAAGTATTTCGCAATATCGTTGGCGATGCTGAATGTAGTCAACGCTCCGCGAGTCATAAGCAGCTGCTTGCCGATTGACACCACCTCGATAATTTTGGACGGGTCCGAATCGAGATCTACCATGTTGGCCGCTTCCTTGGCTGCGACGGTCCCGCTGTTCATTGCAATCCCTACATCTGCCTGGGCCAATGCGGGGGCATCGTTCGTGCCGTCTCCCGTCATCGCAACAAGCTTGCCTTCCGCCTGCTCCCTTCGGATGACTGCAATTTTGTCCTCGGGCTTGCTTTCTGCGATAAAATCGTCAACGCCCGCTTCTTTGGCTATCGTCGCTGCCGTTAACGGATTGTCACCGGTACACATGACCGTTTTGATGCCCATTTGACGCATTTGTTCAAAACGTTCGCGCATGCCCGGCTTAACCGTGTCCTTTAAATAGATAATCCCGTACAGCTTTTGGTCTACCGCCACGGCCAAAGGAGTCCCTCCCTGGCTTGCTACCGCATCCGCATTCGACTTTAGATTGGCCGGTATGAACCCGCCCTGCTCTTCCACCCACTTCCGAACCGCATCAACGGCTCCTTTTCTCACCTTGCGCCCGTCCTTCAAGTCCAATCCGCTCATCCTGGTTTCCGCTGTAAACTCGATGATGCCCGCTCCCACGGCTAGACTCCCATCCGCCTCAATCCCAAGCTTTTTGTTCAGCTCCAGAACCGATCGCCCCTCTGGGGTTTCATCCCGCAGCGAGCTGATCGCCGCCCATAAGGCCAGCTCATTTTTCGTCACACCCTCGACTTCTAGAAAATCGCTTGCCATTCGGTTCCCATACGTAATTGTCCCTGTTTTATCCAAAATAATCGTATTGATATCCCCGGCCGCTTCCACTGCTTTCCCGGACATCGCCAGTACATTAAATTGAGTAACACGGTCCATGCCCGCGATCCCGATCGCAGACAGCAGTCCGCCGATCGTCGTCGGAATGAGACAAACCAGCAGAGCTATGAGCACTGGAATCTCCAGCTTTACTCCTAAATAAGCTCCAAAATAGGGAAGAGTTACCACAACGATAAGGAAAATAAGCGTCAAGCTCGTCAGCACCGTATTCAAAGCAATTTCATTCGGCGTCTTCTGCCGCTTTGCTCCTTCGACGAGTGAAATCATCCGATCAAGAAAAGACTCACCAGGATCGCTCGTAATCCGCACCTTGATGCTATCGCTGACAACGCGCGTCCCTCCGGTAACCGAGCTGAAGTCGCCGCCCGCTTCTTTCAGGACAGGAGCCGATTCCCCGGTAATTGCCGATTCATCCACCGAAGCAAGCCCCTCGATAACTTCTCCATCTCCCGGAATAAGCTCCCCCTGATCAACCATGACGATATCTCCTTTGCGGAGCTCAACCGAAGACAAATGCTGCACTTTGTTGTTCACAAGCTTCTTCGCCGCTACATCTTTCTTAGTCTTTTTTAAAGAATCGGCTTGGGCCTTGCCGCGTCCCTCCGCAAGAGCCTCTGCGAAATTTGCAAACAGAATCGTCACAAACAAGATTAAAGCAACAACTACATTAAACCACCGTTCCACTTGGGAAGGGCCAAAAGCGTTCGGAACGAACACAAGCACTAAGGTAATCAGGAACCCGATCTCCACAACGAACATAATCGGGTTTTTGATCATAAGACGCGGGTCCAGCTTCACAAAAGAATCTTTTAATGCGTTCCTTACAATCGGACCGCTTATCATCGATTGTCGTCCATTCATCGCATTCATTCCCTCTTCTCTTTAAGGCTTCAGCGTGAGCTGCTCTGCAATCGGACCGAGCACAAGCGCCGGGAAGAAGGTCAAAGCCCCGACAATGAATACCGTCCCGATGAAGATGACTCCAAATAAACGTTGATCGGTACGGAAAGTGCCGCTTGTTTCCGGAACCGACTTCTTCGCCAGCAAGGAACCAGCAACCGCCAGCAGCGTTACAATACCGAAGTAACGTCCTAAGAACATCACAATGCCTGTCGTTATATTCCAGAAGGGCGTATTATCGACAAGTCCTTCAAAGCCGGAGCCGTTATTGGCCGCGGACGAGGTATATTCATACAGCACCTGAGTTAATCCGTGAAAGCCGGGATTCGAAATCGTATCCTGATAAAAGGCTACCACAAACGCGCTGGGCACCAGAATAAGGAAAGGATGAATTAATAGCGTCACTGCAATCAGCTTCATCTCTTTGCCTTCGATTTTCTTTCCAAGAAACTCCGGCGTACGCCCGACCATTAGACCGGCAAGAAAGACTGCGATAATTGCGTACATGAGTACATTTAAAAATCCCGCTCCAATTCCACCATAAATCGTGTTCAGCATCATATTGGAGATCGTAACCATCCCGCCGATCGGCGTTAACGTATCGTGCATTGCATTGACCGCACCAGTTTCGGACGCGGTAGTGACAACCGAGTAAAGGGAAGACTGGGTCGCGCCGAAGCGCATTTCTTTCCCTTCCATGCTCCCTTGCGAGCTGTCAATCCCCATCGTGTTCAATAAAGGGTTTCCTGCATTTTCGGCGAGCAGTGATACCCCAAGCATGAGCACAAACATCATCGCCATTGCGGTAAATAAAACGCGTCCTTGCTTTTTATTACCTACCATCCGGCCATACGTAAAGGGCAGAGAGGTCGTCACCAAAAGCATCAGCACGATTTGCAGCGCATTGGATAGGTTCGTCGGGTTTTCCAAAGGGTGGGCCGAATTGACTCCGAAAAAGCCGCCGCCGTTATTTCCGAGTTCCTTAATGGATAAAAAGGAGGCTACCGGTCCCCGTGCAATAACTTGCTGCGCCCCTTCCAATGTCGTTGCTACAGCCGCTGGTTCCAATGTCTGGGGTACACCCTGCGTCACAAATAAAATGGCAGTGACAAACGAGATCGGCAGCAGCACACGCGTATTAGATCGCACGAAATCGACGAAGAAGTTACCGAGCGGTTTGCCCGATAAGCCTCGAATCAAAGCAATCGCCGCCGAAAGCGTCGTGGCCGGCGCCGTAAACATAAGGAACACAATGGCCAGCATCTGCGCCAAATATGACAGGCCGCTTTCGCCGCTGTAATGCTGCAGATTCGTATTTGTCATAAAGCTGATCGCCGTATTAAAAGCAAGCGTCGGCTCCATCGCCGCAACCCCGCTTGGATTAAGCGGAAGCCAATGTTGGATACGGAAAATCGTGTACGTGACCAGAATCATAAATGCGTTCGAAAGAATCAAAGCAAGTGCATATTGCTTCCAGGTCTGATTTTCTTTCTTGATGCCGCTTAGACGCACAATCGGTTTCTCCAGCCATCCGAATAACCGGTCGATTCTTGTCGGGCTGTATTCAAATGCGTCAGCCAAATAGTGCCCAGTGGGCTTTGCCAAAAGCACTGCGATAAGCAGCACCACAACGATCGAAACTATACCTAACAGAGTCAAGGCGAACCCCTCGTTTCCTCAAAATTTCTCTGGATTTACAAGCACATACAACAAGTAAATAAACATTGCACCGATGATCGTATAGAGCAGGATCATGTGTTGTCTCCCCCGTCTTCCGTCACTCGACCAGACCATGAACCAAGTCCGACCATCGATAAGGTTAATAGGGCAACGATGACCACCATGATGATATCTACCATAACGCGCTCCTCCTTAGCGTATCTTCTCAATCTCCTCAATCAGCATGTCGAGCTCTCCCTCCGTTGCGTTGACCATCGTATCCGCCCCGAGATGCCGATAAAGCCCGGGAATGCTGCTCATATTACGAATAATGACGATCCTGCCTGGGACCAGCGGCCGAAACGCACGCAGAAAGCGGCAGGTCAATGGCATCGACTCATCAAATAAATAAACATGCTGAACGGCGCCCCTCTGCAAGGGACAATTCTCCATTCTCGTATTCAGCCGTACAAACTGCGTTATACCGTAACCCTCCAGAACCCGCTTCTGCCGTTCGCTGTTCACCAGCGCAGCAACCGGGACACCTTCTGATATCAGCCTTCGTAAAAAGGTTCGTCCGAATTGATTCGGAGCATAAACCAGCGTCAGTCCGCTGTCTATCACTCCTTCATCCTCCTTTGCTTCCGAGGCAAATTGCAAAATAAAAGGAAGCCTGCAGAGGAGAACGTCCTCGCGGCTTCCCAGCGCATAATAAAATAAAGCATTCATTATGCCGGAATTGCTGCAATTGGCCTCTCTCGATACGCTTACGAGGTTAGCTGTCGGATTCGGGCGTGAGAGTCGCCCTACCGGAACCGAACGGTCCGGATTCACCCCTGGATCTATGACGGATCCTTTGGGTCCCCCGCTTTCTGAATTCAGAAACTCAGCGTTTTTCTTGTGTAAAACCCGATTTTTGGCAATAAAAAACCACAGAGGCTTATGCCGCCCTGTGGTCGATTTAACATTCGATCACAAAGTCACATCCTCTCTCGATCCACGCTTACGAGGTTAGCTGTCGGATTCGGGCGGTGAGAGTCGCCCTACACGAATGAATGCCTCCATGGCGGCCTCCACTCGTGATTCACCCCGTGCCCGTGCCGTTGGCTCTCACACCAACCTGTCACAAGCGTTTGGGTCCCCCGTTTTCCTGTAAAGGAAACTCAGCGATCAAAGATGATCATGCAGTTGTAATGATGATTCATGATACGAATCATACTCCTGCTGTGTTCAACCTGTAAAGCAGGATGGAAGCCGTCGACTCGGTCATTTTCCATACCTCAAACTGGAATTAAGCGCTATCACGACATCCTTCCTCAAAAAAACTCTTTATTTCTTCTACTATCTTTGTTTTTCGAGGAAATTACATATTGCTCTTCATGATGGAGGTTTACAGCGATTCGTGGTCTGGGTAAGATGAGTCTCAATTCTGTTCAATTTAGACTCCGGTGAAGCAGCTTTTTTTGCTGGAGCATGAGGAATAGCTTCAGCCGCATGTCGGCATGCCTCCCGATCGGACTAATCCGATTCTTCCACCATTCTAGGGAGGACTCGGTCATGTCGACATATTTCATGCCTGCAGCCCGTCCTCCCAGCAGAATATGGGAGATATCACCATACCCACTCAGTTAGTCGAGCAGCCTCACTGCACCCTGGACGTTTCCTATAAAAAGTTGGTGCATCAATTGTAAATCTACGATAATCTGTTAATATACCATTTCAAATCCACTTCATCTGTTTAAAATGCTTTTTCGACTTCGGAATCTATCTTATTCCACAAAATATACGAAATCCTAAATCATCAGCTCACTTGTCTTTTACTGGAGGAGGCACTATGTTTAACGCTATCGAAAGAATCGCACAGGATCTTTATATCGAGTTTGAGAAGCAATATGATCTGTCCTGCAAATGTCATCAGTGCAAAGAAGATATATTATGCATTGTTCTTAACCGGATCCCTCCGAAATACACTTCCACGCAAAAAGGAGAGCTATTCATCAAAGCATTATACCTCGATCCACAGCTTCAATCCGATATCATGCGAGAACTGATGAACGCCTCCTTAATTGTTAAAGACAACCGCCACCATGATCCTGTCTAGTCACTCTCGTTCCATTCATAAAAAGGCAGCCGATCCTTTGAAGTGACCGACTGCCTTTCTGTATTTACATGGGATAATTACCCACTACTTCACAATCTGCACCGGAGCATTCGACCCCATGCCACCTTAAGGCTAACCAATCCTAAATCCAATTCTGGAAACTCTTTATATTTCTTCCCGGCGCTGCATGATCGTCTAGCCTGGCCAGTTCAGTTATGCATGATCCTATTTATTTGAATTCAACTATAAAATACGTACGATTCAATACAATCCGAATAATGTACTAAACGAGAGATACTAACCCCTTGCTTTCAAGGATGCGAAGCTTATCACCCGGGACGCTCTTTGCTAAATCTCCCCCCGGAACATCTAATGATTCTTCATCGGCGTATATCACAAAGGTTTTTGTAACTGGGAGGATTCCATCCCAATTCATCTTATTAAGTTCCAACGCAACTTCTTGCCACAGCGCTTTACTCTCGCCCCACCACGTCTTATGAGTTAACACTGGATTAAGTGGTGCATCAGACCAATCGGAATTCATTTGCCAGTATTGTATTAATAACTGAAATTTCTCTTTTACCTTTTGATCAGATAAAGATTCTTGATTCTCTACTGGATGTTCGCCGGCATTCCAGATTGTCCATATATCTTCTCCAGCTTCTATCTGCTCATCCCGAATACTCTGTAAACCGGGATGGAATATTGGGTCCAGAATGCCCGATGGTTCGCCATGAAGATATATCCCAATAAAGCAAACTTGATCAGTTTGAATCCTATCTCCAATCTTTGTTATCGTTCTTATCGATTCATCGATGAGTTCTTTCTTTACTTCATCACGAATTTGTTTGGCCTGTTCAACATTTACCTCTCGATACTTTACATCTCCATTTTCCTTAATCGATGCCATGTTGCCTGTTTCATCATACTCAATTTGGAATTCGAAAGTTCGAACAAGGTTCCCCGCATACCAAAACTCATTCCGCTTTATTTCAACTAACTTTTTGCCTTCGTATACGTACTCTTCCTCAAAGTGCCATTCTTGGCCTGGGTTCAATCCGTTTCGAACAATAAATTCTACATACTTAACTGGAAGTCCATCATCGAAGATAAGTTCTTCAATAGAATCAACCTTACCATTTGAGTATCGACGATTAATCATTCGTTCCTCAGTGCGGACAATACATTCTTCTTGACTAGACTGAATGAAACATATCTCATCATTTTTGTTAAAACCATAAGATATTGAAGCTCTGCAGTCCATTACGGGGGATCGTGGTTCTAAATTTCGTTCAAACCAGAATGGAGTTGAGTCATAACGTTTCCATCCAGTATATTCCCATCGGTAGCTTTGAGATTTAGCCTGTTCTATGTATTTTTCCTGATTCAACTCAGCATCCTTACATAGTGAAAAATAATATTCCTTATCGATCATCTTCTTCGCCCCTCTAATTTATTTGTTTTGGATCGTCTACACTTAGTTGGACAGAAAAAAT
>NZ_WTLI01000038.1 GCF_011421635.1 Paenibacillus turpanensis | reverse complement strand
AAAAGGTTGTCTGATTTAATGTTGACTATCCAACCCATTTCATTATTGAGACACAGGGTTTCCGATACCCCTCCCCCGTTTCACATTCCAAAACATAAGAGCCATTGCAACTTACAATCCCTTCAGGTACTATCAAGTTGTCAATTTTCCTTAATTCATTAAGAAAAACAAGCTCAGAAATGATCTCTTCTTTGTTTACTCTTTCTGAATGAATACGAAGTAAATAATTACCCGTTGTGTTAGTTTCTATTTTGTATGTAATGGTATCGGACAGTTGAATGAAACGGATACAATTCCATTCAATTTCATACTGTTGTATTGCCCTAAGTGCCACATTCCTTGCTCGAGAGAGTAAACCTTGTCTTGTTACGTCTGTATCAAAGTGAAAAAACGGCTTCAAGATTTCACCTTCCCTGTTTTTGCGAACCCGATAGGGTTATCAGCTGATTCATCATTCTCAAAATGAGCCCGTTTAGCGTTTTTTCGTCAATCTCCTCGAGGTCATGGTAATGAGCCTTTGGAAAAATTAACAAATGACCTGAACACCTGCTCTACTTATGGTTTCTAAGTTAGGTGTGATTCGGGTGTGTCCGCCGCCCATACTCCCGCGGACGGAGGGGGCTTATCCCCTTTCTCCGATACACATTCTAATATTAAAAAAAGAGAGAGAACCGGGTCTCTCTCAAATTCATCTTACCAAGTTATCCAGCCATAAGTTTTGTAGTCATGTGGGACTAAGTTATTGTATTCTTCCTGATCTATTGTTTTTTTATGTTTTCTTCGAAATCTTCTTTGGGTCAGATTCCTTATATACTTACTCTCGTGTTGGTAACAATACTTTGTTTTACGGTGATGACGGAAGTCATTAAGTTTTTTCATTCTTGGATCAATAAAGTTCTTGCTTGTTTTAAACATTCTACTTTCGATTCTTTTATGAATGGTTTTTTCCCATTCACTTAGTAAATCATCAATAATCAATTATATCCCTGGCAGATACTTTTAGATTTACCCTAAGGTATCGAGTATCGTACCTAGAGATCTACAAAATAGGGCTCCATGATTTGTTTCCTCCAATAATATTTGGATTTTCCTGT
This sequence comes from Paenibacillus turpanensis, assembly GCF_011421635.1. Classification (GTDB taxonomy): domain Bacteria; phylum Bacillota; class Bacilli; order Paenibacillales; family YIM-B00363; genus Paenibacillus_AK; species Paenibacillus_AK turpanensis. The sequence continues at coordinate 14,556 of NZ_WTLI01000038.1, read as the reverse complement.
ATATATTTTATATCATTTGGTGTTGTTTTTGAACGATTTGTTTCTATTTAAATGTTTTTTCTGTTTTAGGATCTCTCAGCTAAAGTTCTTGCATTTACGTTACCTCACCACCTTAAGGCCAGCAGCCAGCAAACCGAGCGCGACCGCGCTTAGGTGGTGCAAGTGTTTCGCCTGAATCCTCATCCACGAAAATATAACTGTGTACCAAGGAGCCGAGAGCCCCGCAGCGTGAACGCGGTGTTATCTGAAGTGGCTGCCTTCTTTGGGCTACTTACCATTCGTCTTAATATAGTTTTTCAAAAGGTTTCAATTAAATTTATTCAATATTTCTTCAATAAATGGTTCTTTTGCTTTTGTATACGCTACTCTATCATTCTTATAACGCCGTTCTAATTGTTTCTTCAGGTTACAATATTCTTTCAATATTTCAGGGTGATTGATTAAATATTCTTTAAAAAACAAGTTTTTATTCCAATGGTTTTGTTTGTATTCGTATATATGTAAATGATGAGTTCCTGCTCCCCATGCCCCCCGACGAAAAAATCTTCGCTGAGGTAAATGAGCGTGTTCAACAAATTCATACCCAATATTTTGTAGTCTTTCTTTGTAAATATCAGTTATGTCTTCTAGTGATCTGACTCCCGCCATAATATCTATAATCGGTTTTGCTGCTAAACCTGGTATTGACGTGCTACCTATATGTTCTATCCCCAATAATATGTCGTCTAGCTCTTTTACAATCTTTACTTTCTCAGTTTCGTATTCCTTCACCCATAGCGGATCATATTCAGAAATAGTCACTTGTTCCATCTAGTTGACTCCCTAAGAATTAATTTTCAATAAACCATTATGCAGCCATTTCCGATAAATTCCTTACAATCTCGAACCCACGACCACTTCATTGACGGAAGGGAACGGCCGAAATTTCGGTTTGTCAGTGCAGGGTTCTCACCTGAATCTTATCCTATGATAACCCCCTTTGCGACCAAGCGACTCGGAGAGGCCCGTCGCGCGAATCCATTTTTAGGTGATGCCGCTATCTTCTTCAATTAATCTGTAGGGTATTTTACCGAATCTAGTAAGTATTTTTATATTTTTTCGGTAATTTCGCCTAACGTTCTTGCATTTACGAACCCCGCCAGGGGTTGTCCACTAAATCAACTCCATCGAAAATACCTAACGCGAACCAAAGGCCATAACGTCATCTAGTCACTTATTCGGCAGCCCGCATCGCGGATGCTTGTTATCCGATGGGAACGCCAACTTCGAATATCTAGAAAAGATTATTCATCTTCATTTCTTCTTATCTTTTTTATCGATCTTTTTAACAAAAGAAGCTTATTTTCTTTGTTGAATGTATATTTTCTTTTTACAAACCTTATGTTGCGGCCAAATCGAAAGCTTTTGATTCTGGTATTCCCTCCCTAATAATATTTCCTTTCCCGTCATATAATCGAACATTAGTCCACATTAATTCTAATGATTTAGCAAATCTATCTGCTTCAGTTCTTTCCTCATATTTCCACAACACTCTTTCCCTTATATGTTCAGGGAGCCACTGTGATCTAAATTTCATTAGTTTCTTATACGAAATATATTTTTCAATTCTTTTACCATCTCTTGCCATACCATATACTTTAGGGCTTCTAGCCATCCCATGGCAATAAAGTATGTATACTTTTGCACCATTTCTAAGTTGGTTATCTATTACAACATTTGCAACAACCCCATACATTTTTTATCCTCCCTTGAAATTGCTAAAATTCTTTATATTTTTGCGTTCCTTTCATATAACGTACCGTATTAACGACGATAAAGCGACTTAAGGTACATAATGCCGGGTGGCTCCGCCACTTAGCCGGTAGAATGTGTCCAGTGAATCTTCTCCTCAAAATGCCGCTCCCGGACCAAGAGTCGAGCCTTGTCTCGGTCCGTTGCTTGAATGCGATGTTAAATGATGTTACCGACCTCTATGAAAAACTTACACAGTTTTATCTATAGTTTTATTCTAACTTCCATTATTACAAAGAATGCACCCATGACAACACAAGTAAATATCATGTTTCTCACACCTGGGGTATCCTATTGGGATTGTCGGACAATCATCATCTTCTTCATTTTCAGACCATTCTAAATAACAATTTGAATTTACATTTTCTTTATCAAAAGTACAAATCATTAGTTGAAATTTTTCTAGGCATTTGATTAGCCATTCTTTACGCGGTTCATAACTTAACCTCTCCCATCCTAAACCGTCCATTGCACTTGTAATAGTTCGTAAGATAAAATCTTTTTCTCTTTCAAAGCAACCAACTGTCCAAGGCATTTCATCTATGTCAAAACCTACGGTACCTATTCCAACTATTGCTTGATCACGTTGTGATAACCAGATAATTAGTTCTTTTTCTCTATTTGTTTCAGCTAATATTGATCCACTTATCGCTAAAACCTCAATAAAAACTGAAGTTAATCCATTTGACATATGTAAGGGGTCAACTAAGTGTTCTAATTTTTTAGGTAATGATATTGCGTTTCCCATATTTTTCCCTTTCTGTTTTCGGTAATTTCATTTAACGTTGTTGTATTCACGAACCCGAGAACCTTAAGGCCGGAGGCCGGCTGCGCTTGCGCAGTTAGGTTCGCAGGGTTGTCCGCTGAATTCACTTGTCAAAAATGCCTCTCGCGGACCAAGGGTCATAACTTCATTGAGTCACTTCTACGTCTGCCCGCAGCGCGAATGCTGTGTTATCTGCAGTTGCTTGCTTCCCCGAATTGCCCAAGAAAAGTTCCGTTTCTTGTTCTTCAAATCTTTCCTTCCCTATCCAACCATTGTACATTATAACATCCATTCTAGGAACGATTTGGTAGTTGTAATTCTTTATTATTANCCGCAGCGCGAATGCTGTGTTATCTGCAGTTGCTTGCTTCCCCGAATTGCCCAAGAAAAGTTCCGTTTCTTGTTCTTCAAATCTTTCCTTCCCTATCCAACCATTGTACATTACAACATCCATTCTAGGAACGATTTGGTAGTTGTAATTCTTTATTATTCTGTCGTTCATCCGCTTCTTCGAAATGCTTCTCGTATAAAAGAATCGATCCGTCACATCTACTCGATTCTTTGGATGAACCTCGAAAAATTAGTAAATCACAACGTTTAGGAACATAACTTTCGTCTCACCTACGGATAAATAGTAACTTACCAGATATGCAAAAGAATCATTCCACCTCGTACCTTGGCTTCTGCACAAGTTCGGTAAAATGATTCTTCTCTTCCTGTCCTTGCTTCATATATGATTTATCTTTTATCTGGTCTATTGTCTGCGCTCTTCTTTTAGATTCACCAGCAATTTCGCCTAACGTTCTTGCATTCACGAACCCTTACCACCTTAAGGGAACGGAGTTGTTAGCATTAAAAAACTTATTTCAGTAATTTATGTGTTATTGATTAATCCAATCATCTTTTAAAATGCTGTATTGTAGTTCGTTTTCCCATCTGCAAAATTTATAACGTACTTTTCTGAATTCAGCTTCCCGTTCCATTCCACAATTTTTCATAACCTTTTCGGATTTTGAATTGTTAGCGTTGCATCGAGCAAACACTCTATGCAGATTAAAATCTTTAAAGCAACATTCAATTAAGGTTTTTGCTATTTCCGTTGCATATCCATTGCCCCAGAATTGTGGAAGTAAAAAGTAACCAATTTCGGCGTTACCTCCATGCAAGTTTTTGCTTATAATTTCAATATCGGCAAAACCAATGAATTCACGGCTTGAATTAGAAAATACAGCATATTCAAATAAAGATCTATTCTCTATAGTAGAATTATTCTTTAGTATTTTATCAAAATATGGAGTAAATTCTTTCTCACTATTTACTTTATCCATGAGTGCGTATTCCATTATTTCTTCATTTGAAAAAACTGAGTATAATAATTCAAAATCATTATCTCTGAATTCTCTAAAGAATAGACGTTCACTTCTCATTCCCGGCTAATCCCCCTCAGAATTATTCATGTTTCAGCAGTTACGGATAGCGTTCTTGCATTCATGACGTCGATCCACCTTAGATAGCCCTCATCTTAAGAGGATCGATGTGTCTGCTGCACCCGCTTCCTTGAAAATCCCTCTCCCCGGACCGCGGGGCGGGCTTGTCCCGGCCCACAGCGTCGAATGCGATGTTATCGAATGTCAACGACTGCTTCGGATTACTTACAGTAGTTCACCCATTAACTATCATTTCACGTTAGTACGATGATTCTCTAAAATCAAAGCTTAATCTATACTTCTCCCCAAAATATCTCAGTTTCATAATCAAATAGAACAATGCCATCCTGATTATACCTATCAAATAGATTTCGTAATTCCGTCATCATCGGATTGTAATTCGGATGCCCGGGTACAGGACTGTAGGAAGATGAAAGCAACCGACCACTCAAACCATCGAAATCGAACTCCTGACTTAATCCGAATCGCATTTCATGCATTAAACCTTCCTTGAAAAACGAGCGTAGCCTCGTCTGAGAAATATTTTTATGATTGACTTTTTCGTAGTCAGTTCCGTAGGTATGAAGCAATTGATCGTACTCTTCACGAAATGAAGTCCCCTTTGTAAGACGGGAATTCCAAATTAGTATTACTCTCCCACCCGGCTGTAGAATTCTACGGAACTCCGTTTGCGTAGCGAAGTGATCAAACCAGTGAAACGCTTGTGCGCAGACGATAAACTCAACCGACTGATCTGGTAATCCCGTAGATTCTGCTGAACCTGATATAATCTGAAAGTTCAGATTGCTTTCTAACATTCGCTCTGCGGCTACTCGCATTGCCTGATTCGGCTCGACCGCGATCACATTGCTTCCGCGTTCTAGAAGTAGCTTTGAAAACATGCCTGTACCGGAACCGATGTCTGCTATTATACTGTTCGAACGTAAACCGACGAAGTCGTACAAATAATCAACAGCCTCTTTTGGATAGCTCGGTCGATACTTCAAATATGAATCGACCCTGTTCGTAAACCTTTCTCTATTGTTCATCTCTCGTCACTCTCCCCAGTATTTTATTTATTTCATTTGGAGAAGATTGTTTTTTGATTTTATTTTTTTCGATGATTTCCGATAACGTTGTTGTATTCACCAACCTGCAGAGCAGGTTGTCGTCTGGGTCCTCTTCCTCAAAAATTTCTACTGGCGACCCAGGGGCAGCGTAGCCGTGCCGCAGTGTGAATACGGTGTTAGGTTGTCAGCGCCTTCTGTGAATTTCCTACAAAGTATTTGAATTTAAAGTCTCCATAATATCGTTCACCAAATATTCTGGTATCGCATTTCGATTGAAATCATTTACACCTATTATCTTTACTTTTTTCAAATATTTAATTTTATCTATTTCAGGATGACTGTCTAAAGGAACGGTCCCAAGAACAATATTATTATCAGAGATAATATCTTGTATAATTTTTTGAAAAGATGTCGACAGCATCTGCATAAATCCAATTTCATCAATTACAATTATTTTCTTGGAACTTAAGGCGTCCTGTAATATGTTAATAGCAAAATTTTCGAATGCTTCAATATCTACTCCGTACCTTCCAATTCGAGTTTTACTAGGACTTTCTACATTCGCAATTTCTACACTTTCTCCATTTACGGACACACATCTGAAACCTATTCGATCATTTGAATTAGTTATTTCCTCCGTATAGAATCCACCGCACATCTCTGATCCTATTTCGTTTATGAGTTTCTTTATCATAGTCGTCTTGCCCATTCTAGGCTTTCCCGTGAGTAAAAAAACTTTTTTTGAATTCTTGTGCTCCCCGTCTAATCTTGATAGCAGTTTATAGTTTGGTGGGTTCAAATTCCATGTTTCGTATGGGATAGAGGTTACAGCATTTAGTGCATCAAGAATACGTGTTTTTAAATGAGGCCTTTTTATGTACTTATCAATATGAGTTTCATCCAAATCTATAAATTTTGCTTCTAGAATTTCTTCTGGTTGAATTGTTAACTCACCACTGATATGCTCCGCATTAAAAACCACAGACAAAACATGAATCCTTTCATTGTAGTAAACTCCTGATATTCCATTAGGGCGTATGACTATTCCTGTTTCTTCGAGGAATTCTCGACATACCGCTGTATCTAATGGCTCGCCGGCATCAACAAATCCTCCGGGCAATTCCCAAGTTTCAGAACGCAAATGTGTACGCACCATTAAAACATGTCCATTCTCATTCTTAACAAGTGCTGATACGGCAACTAAATGTTTGGACTGTTCATGCATCGCAAAACACCACCAGTTTAATATTATTTTTCATTTGACGTCTTATAAAAGGATATCGGTATTTATGGTTGGTTCTTACTAAAGCCACCAGAGGGTAAGATGTAAGGAGCAATCCCGGAGTTATATAATTCCGAAGCAATTTTCATTGTATATTGTGAGTACCACCTGGCACTAGAATAACGTCTGCCGGAAGAATTTCTTCTTCTTGAACAAATACTAGATCTGTAAGACAGTCAAAGGGATATTTCAATAGATCATCTCCTATCAGATTTTGCATTCCTTTCCTATATCGTTCCTGCATTCACAAACCCCAACGGGGTTGTCCGCTTTACGCTTCCCCGAAATGCCTCCGTTGCCCGAAGCCTTCGGGCCCGATGCATGAATGCTGGGTTATATGAAGTATTCGCTTCCTTGAACCGCCTTACAATTAATCAATTAATTAAATCCGTCTTCTGGTTCACCAACATCAAAGCCTAATACTATTGTTGCTTCAAATTTAAATTTTTCTATCCAAGAATTCCAATCGCTATTATTCATCTGTCCGTTAAACGATAATCCACTTGGCTCAACTGACGCCTGAATATATATTTCATCATCTTCCATACCAAACCAGCATGGAATTCCATTTTTATACCCTATCCAACCTGGCATACTTTCATATATATTAGATACTTTATTCCATACTTCATCAGGTAGAAAATACCAAATATTTAAATTGCAATTATGAGAATTTATTTTACCCATTTGTGTCCCCCCGAGATCTTCATTGCCACCTCTTGCTTGCGTATAACGTTCTTTCATTCGTGAACTGCTTAAATGCATTGTTAGACGATGTCCTCGACCCCCAGTTCAACTTTCAAAGCTCACCCCACGAATGGCTTTTCTATTGCAAAAATAACTTGTTCGGCATTGAAACGTATTATTCTCTTCACCTCATAAAATCCAAGTTTTTTTAATAGATTACAAGATGAAGTGTTTGCGGCTTGTGCTTCTGCAATGAGCTTCTCATATTGTTGCTCCTTGAAGACATGGTGTAACACTTGACTTACCGTCTCATATGCAAATCCGTTCCCCCATGAACTTGAAAGAAACATATATGAAATTTGAGTATACTCTCCGTCATAGTGCGGTGTTAATAAGATACATCCTAAAAAGCCATCTGAGGCTTTTTCTCTAACCGTCCAGTATTCACAATTTTTTTGCGGATTGATCCACTCTGAGATTCTATCTTCAATTTGTTGTGAGGTTCTTTTTCCACCGAGGTAATTCCAAACCTTAGCGTCGTTATATAATTCACATAGGTCAATATAATCGGTTTGACTTGTTCTTTTAATCCTACATCGAAGTGTTTCCAACCTTCGTCTCCTTCTTCTATAACTCATATGTTTTTAAGCTTTTATGCTTTTCGAAGCTTTCGTATAACCGTTGAGGCAGCGACGAAAGGGAGCAACAACGCGGTTTGCCAGTGCAGGGTTGTCCGCCTGGTCTGCTTCCTTGACAACTCCTCGGGCGGATCAGGCAACCCGTAACGTGAATACGGTGTTATACGCAGTATTAATTAAATGTAACTACACCAAAAGAGCTTATCAGGATTAACACCAAGTTCTCGAACTTCAATAAAATTAATGAGCATATTTACTTTTTCACTTCCAATATGCTCACCTTGATCAACATTATAAAATTGAATAATCTCAACTTTATATACTCCATTGTTAAGCTCTATCAAATATTTTTCACAGTTCTCGTCAGGTATTTTTTCATCCTTAAACTGAGCAGACATTGTCAAGCAGTCATAATCGACTAAAAACAATTTCCCTTCGGTTACAGTAATATAACCTTCAGATCTTCTATAACAATCTATATTAGCAATCGTTGCTCCCACTAATACCTCGATTGTCCAAGAATGTTCAATCCCTTCAGTTGTCATCTGGAAGACAAGAATATTACTATCTTTCATTTCTTCTCTGAAATGTTGTAATAATTGTTCAAATTCCCAGTCTTCATCAACAAATGCTTTATACTTTTCAGCATTTACTAATCCAATAAAATTGGTGTCACCATATTTCATGCAAAATTCCATGTTTCATCCCCCAGATCGTCTTATGTTATTGATGACTTCGATCTCTTCATGAGCCTCCAATGATTGACTAGTATTATCTATGAGTTCTTCCGTATAAAAAAGATGATCTAACGGCCCTCCCTGAAACACTCTGAAAATCACATTAGTGCACTCTTTGATCTATTGAAAATATAATGAAATAATTCATTCTCGTCGGGTGCTACATTTTGTCTAATAAAGCCAATATGCTCCAAACACTTAATACTTGGATAATTATCGGAATCAACCCATGCTTCAAAATTTTCTGTATAAGTTAGTTCCTTCAGTTTAATCACTTCCTTCAATATCCTCTTACAATAGCCTTGATTCCTCATATTTGGATTAATAATGTATGATATTCCTACCCTCTTATAACCAATAATCTCTGCAGTTAATTCACCAATAATTTCATCTTCATCACTTACAGCCCAGATAAAATAATCGAGACGACTGCTCACATATGCATAGTAATCGTTTAGATTATGAATTGAAATTCTCTTCCTTGTTTCCTCGTCGTCATGCCATGTACTAATTTGTTTTATTAGATCATTATTCAAATGTCGAAAAATAAGAGACATGAAACCACACCTTCGATTTTACTCAAGTTTATTGCAGTTTTTTTATCTAACATTCTTGCATTTCATGAACTCGATAGGGTTGTCCGCAGAATTCACTTCCTCGAAAATGCCTCCGGCAGACCGAGGGCCATAACTTCATCAAATCATTCTCTGCCAGCCCGCAGCGCGAATGCTGTGTTATCTGCAGTTTCTAGCTTCCCCGAATTGCCCAAAGAAGTTCCGTTCCTTGTTCTTCAATTCGTTCCTTCCCTATTCAACCATTGTACATCACAACATCCATTCCAGGAATGATTTGGCAGTTTTAATTTTTCATCTATTTTTGTCGTTCATTCGCTTCTTCGAAAGACCTCTTGTATAAAAAGAATAAATCTATCACATTTACTCGATTCTTGGGATGAACCGCGAAAAAATATCAAATTACAACGATTAAGAACGGAACTTTCGTCTCACCTGCCGTTCAAAAGTAATTACCCAGATATGCAAAAGAATCATTCCACCTCGTACCTTGGCTTCTGCACAAGTTCGGTAAAATGATTCTTCTCTTCCTTTCCTTGCTTCAAATGATTTATCTTTGATCCGATCTAGTGAGTGGGCTCTTCTTTTTGATTCACAAACAATTGCAGATAACGTTCTTGCATAGGCAGTGCAGGGGTATCCGCCTGATTCAGCTTCCTCGAAAATCCTCGGGCAGACCGAGGATCGGCGTAGCCGACCGGAGCGTGAACATGGTGTTATCCGAAGTTAGTCCGCTTCAATGAAATTACCCTCTCAAAATCATATCTCTCTTCATCTGTTTCCTCCCTATTTCTATATTGTTCTACTCCGTTTATAAGCAAGTAATCATTCTCAATTTTTGCTGTATTTATTGAAAATAATAAACTTTCATTTACGTTTAACATGCTCCAGTGAAACTGTTTAATAATTGATAAATCAGTCGTAGATAAAATTATATATTGATTACGCTTTGGACCAACAAGTATTTCTTTGTCGCTTAAAACATACATATTATCGCAATACGGTATTTTAAACTCTTTTAATAATTCACCTGACTTCGCATCTCGTTGGTAAATTCCTCTATCGCACATTTCAATAATTAATTTATCTTCAGACACTATAATTCTTCTTACTTTTCCAGGCCCTTTCTTCCACGATAGCTTACCAGTTAAAATTTCGTAACAAAATATGCCTCTTTCCCAACTTCCAATGAATAGTAATTTTTCATCATTTGATATCGGGGTACCATATTGCTGGTTATAACCAATTGTACAGATAGTTTTAAATTGTGAAATGACTTCTCCACTTACATCAAAAACCTTACATTCACCTGAAGTATTATAAGTGATTTTTCGGATTCTCTCAGACATTTCGTAATTTATTATCAATTCATTCCCATTGTTATTTATGTTCATCTTTTTATCCTTTTTGAGTTTTGGACTAATTTCGGATAACGTTCTTATATTCACGAACCCTCACCGATTTAGCCTCGTAGCGGCGGGGCGTTAGACTTAGTCAGTACAGGCTAGTCGCTGAATCTGCTTCCCCGAAATTCCTCTGCAGACCAAGGGCCGTCAGGCCCGCAGTGTGAATATGGTGTTAGACGAAGCCACTTTGAGCTACTTACAAAAGGTTTAGCCCTTAGTAATCCATTCCGTGTATTCTACTGATTCAAAATTGAAGTTTTTGGTTTCTATCCATTCTTTAGCTGCCATAACTATAGGAGATGAATTTTCCTCATTTAATTCTCTTGTATCTTTCCAAACTGCTCCTAAAGAGTCATCAATGTTCGGAGAATTATCGACGTGTCCGGTAATATATTCAACTTCATACAGTACAACTATATGGTGACAATAAGTATGATCATATCCATCTCTAGTCCACGGAACTACAAAATCCTTTGTTCCGATGTTTTTTAGAACCTCCACTACTATACCTGTTTCTTCTTGAAACTCCCTTGTCAGAGCGTTTAGTATTGTTTCATTCGGTTCTATACTACCCCCGGGCATATCGTACCGCCCTGAATATGGTCCTCCATTTTTTCGTATTACAAGGAGCTTTTCTTTTCTGGTACATACACCATAAATCCCAAGATGGCGATGATATTTTTTCTCCACCATGAAATACCCCCATAATTATTAGTTATCTCTTCGTGGTCTCTTCTATTTCCGTATTTATTGATTTCTTTAAAAATTGCAAAGCCGATGACGGACACATATGTGTTATAACGACATCGACCTCCCAATTCCATTGTTCTACATTATTGAGCCTCGTAGCGTCGGGTCGTCAGACATAGTCGGAGCAGGGTTGTCCGCTGAATCTGCTCCTTCGAAAATGCTTCTCGCGGACCGAGAGGCGTTAGCCCCGATGCGTGAATGCGGTGTTATATGTAGTTGGGGCCTTCCTTGAGTTACCCTACACTCACTGGTTTATTAAATATTCAACAACAGGATAAGAAATCAAGTTCCTGTCCCTGTAGGTTGAACTTATTGCATCATTCTTCGTGCTTATAATTCCATTCTGTAGAATTACACTTTTGAAACCTCTCTCAATTGCTCCATTATAGGTAAAAAGAACACAATGCTCCGCTGCAAAACCTGAAACTATGACTAACCCCACATTATGTTCCAACAATATTTGCTCTAGTTCAGTTTTCCAAAATGCGTTAGAATTCTCTTTAGTCAATCTTAGATCTTTCGCATTTATTTGAATTTCTGGTATAACTTCATACATTTCTTTATTTGATTCTTGAAGCCCATCTACATCTTGAATATGTATCACGATATGATCATTGGAACGCAGTACATTAGATACATGATTAATATACATGCACGCCTTATCTATCACTTTCTTTTCAATTGGTTCTTCTTGTAAGTAAATTGACTGCATATCAATAACTAACATAGCTATTCTCATCTTGAACACTCCCTAAGGCAATATTTGCCTCAATTACATATAAACTTCTTGCATTCACGAACCCTTATCGGCTTAAGCCCCGAAGGGGCGGTTGCGCTTGCGCAGTTAGCCCGTGCAGGGTTGTCCGCTGAATCGCTTCCTTTGAAAATGCTTCCCGCGGACCGAGGGCCATATGGCCACATGCGTGAATGCTGTGTTATCTGAAGTACGACCTTTTTCGAATTACTTACAGGTTAATTAATTACTTTTCCCTGATCATAAGTTCTCTTGGTCTTAGACACTTCCAATACCCATTCTTGTAATGCTGTTTTGTTAAAGTAAAATACGTTCCTTATCTTTATGTACGGAAACATGGTTCCATTAAAATGGCCAACTTCTCTTAGAGTCTTCTCCTCACTTGAAATAATGTTGACTATGTCCTCTTCGCTTAACTGCAAAAAATCTGCAGTCTGTTCCATTGTCATGAAAACACCATTATGAGAGCTGAATTCTTGAGTTGTATCTAGAGTTACTTTGTCTGTTGCATTGATAGATATATATGAACTGATAATCATACAGGCCCCAACGATTATGCTACTAGTGATTAATCCTAGATTATTGGTTCTCATTTATTACTCTCCTTGATTTCAACTATTAATTTCATCTTTATCTTATTGTCGTATTTCTTATAACGTTCTTGCATTCACGAACCCTTACTGCCTTAAGTGACCGAAGGGAACGGCCGCGATGCGTTTAGGCAGTGCAGCAGGGTTGTCCGCCTGATTTGCTTCCTCGAAAACCCTCGGGCGGACCAAGGGGCGATAGCCCTGAAGCGTGAATGCGGTGTTATAAGATATGGTTGCCTTCTCGAGGCTACATTCCCCTAATCTTTCTTGGACTCAACCCAATCCCAGTATGTTGAAAAGAACATGTCATGCAAAAAGTCATCTCTGTTATCTTCTAATTTCTCAATTTCCTCAAATGAACATTCAACTAATTCAATAGATTCATAATTACTATCTGGAATATCACCAGAGCCATCAATAAAGTTAAACAAATCGAATAAGGGGTACATACTAGCATTCATCATTATCTTCTTTAAAGTGTCTTCTACTTCCGGATTATCTTCCAGTACTTTAACCAAATTCTTGATTTCAATGTCAGATAATTCGACATTTGGTGGGTAACTTATGAGTTCTTTTAGTTTACCTGTTCGTAAACCTTCAAATGACCAATCAGTTGATTCTTGAATATTCTTGTGCAAATAAAGCATCATCGACTGGAGATGCTTGCCACTTAATTTCTTCAATAGAGTAACCCCCATATAAATTATTGCAACCATTTCATCTACCGTTCTTGCACTCACGAACCCTCACCGGCTTAAGGGGCGGAAGCCCCGGGTCCGACGGACTTAGCCAGTGCAGGGTTGTCTGCTGAATCCACATCCTCGAAAATCCTCTACAGACCAAGGGCCGTCAGGCCCTCAGCGTGAATACGGTGTTATATGCTGTCGGGGCCTTCCTGAAATACTAAAGATAAACACCTTAAACTGAAATCGTTTTTTCCGAAATTCCTTTAATATCATTATGAAATTAGTGCTCTTGGTCTTTATTCCGTTTGTTCCTTCTCATCTAAATTTATTAACCATGTCTTGATCAGATCGTTCGTTAGTTTTATTGCAGATAATTTGCAGTTATATATTTCCATTACAACGTTTATGGTTAAATCATCAGTATTATAAAAAAGACCTTCATTATCTGATCTCCAATTTGACCAATAACTATGACACCAATCAGCAAAATCATCAAAATTACTATCATTTAAATCAAAGTCTATATTCATTATTATATTGATCAAATTTGTCCTTGAGAATTTTAGATCTCGATATACATTATTTTTGTTCATTTACAAATCCCCCAGAATCATGAAATTAAACCTTATTGTTATCCTTGATTTTAAGAATGTTCTTGAACTCTACCAAATCGTGAATTTGATCTTTAATGTGTTTTTATAGTTCTTGCCCCGATTGCATATAACGTTCTAGCATTCACGAACCCCCTCAGGGGTTGTCCACTGATTCAACTTCCTCGAAACTTCCTCCCGCGGACCGAGGGTCGTATGGCCCGCTGCGTGAATGCTGTGTTAGCTGATGCATCTGCCTCCCATGAATATCAACCAAAAAATTATTTTATTTCTTATCACTTAGAATAAAATGTGTGTTCTTAAAGTCTATGCCTTCTTTGAGATACCTAAAATAACCTTTGTTCCATTTGTACTTATCATATATTTTATTATGTATTCCGCTTTCATTAAATTATCTTCTTTAAAAAGATAATAATGATCACCATCCGAAGATATTATTCTGTAAGGCAAGCTGCTATTAGTGATTCTAGGCCCGTCAGTTAATTCATAGTAGGTTATAAATATCTCTTCTTCTTTAAATTCTCCAGTCTTATAGATATTATAGTCACCTATTACTTGGATGCTCATTAACATGAAACCTGAAACAATCAACACTATAATAAGTCTTCCAAGCCTATAAATAATTCTGGAAATTACATTTATCAGAGCATTTCTATAAGTTTTCATTAATTGCATCGAAAACAAGTAATACATCACTCCCAATAATGTAAAGACCAGAAGTAGATAAGAAAGAAAGTTCCTATATATGTAGTGTAAAAAGATGGATCGTCTACACTTAGTTGGACAGAA
>NZ_WTLI01000037.1 GCF_011421635.1 Paenibacillus turpanensis | reverse complement strand
GTCTCAGACAATGCGATTAACTTAATGACATTGGGCCCGAGGTCCCCTGCCCTGCCTGTTGAGACCGCTCAACAGGCTTTTTTCTTATACTTGCTTGATATAGCTGTTCCATCGCTGCTGCCAACTCACGTCCGCCCAAAACGGATGATGCGGCGCGCAGTTGGAGCATAACACCATCCCCCAGAAGCCCAGCTCCATCCCCATCCGGATCGCGTATTCCGCGATGGCCTTCCCGACAGGGCCCTCCTCAAACTGTGCAAGCAGCGGAGTATAACCGACATAGCCTTCCCCGATAACGATGGGAAGGCGATGATCGGCAGCCCAATCCGCCGCTTCCGCAAATCGCTCCTCTACCTTTTGCAGCATCGCATGTTTATGAAATGCATAATGCTCATAAAGATACAGGTCCCATTTTACCGGATCACACCAATCATGAAGATACAGCAGCTTGAGCCCTACCGGATTTTCGTGGAGCCGCCATTCCTCACCCGTAGGCAGCATGTATTGTTCAAACGGTGGAGCATCCTCGCGCAGCAGTGAACGGACGAGTCCATTCGGAAAAGCAATCGCCGGATTCCGAATGCCCGTCTCCTGCATGAGCTGTCCCAGTACCCCATTGATATACATGTGAAAATGAGCGACCTGCCCGTTCCCGGGAAGATAATCCTTAGAATACGGCTCATTCAACGTATAGCAGCCTGTAACCAGCAAATCCTCGTGCTGCTCCTGCAAATATCGCAGGGCTTCCTCCACGTAGGGCTTCGTATATTGGATCAACCGGCTGGACCGTCCATCCGTAATACCGGCCTCAAGCGCAACCTGTGTTAACCGCCCAAATTCAATCTCGTTATGCAGCTCCACATAAGCAATTCGGTCGGCGAGTCCTGCGGCTTTTACATCATAAAGCAGCTGGTCCATCGACCGGGCCAAAGCCATAAACCGTTCCTTCGGAGAGATAGCCAGCAGCTCCTCGAACAGCTCAGACGTCTTCAAAAAGCTCGGGCTTTGCTGATATTCCCAGGAGGAAAGAATCAAATAGCAGTCATACTCCCGAGCCAGCGCAAACAATTTCAACAGATGCTGATGTCCATCCAGCACCGCTCCGCCCTTGCAGTTATACCACCGGGTTCGGATGCCGACTTGCCCCAAATTGGAGAACGCCAGCGGACCTTGGCGGGGTCCATCTGCGGTAAACAGCAGGTACGGCATGGCACAAATCCGAATCGTGTTGTATCCTCGCTCCACCGCTTCCTGAAAGCATTTTTCCAAATCATGATACGGCTCTCCCGGCATGGTCATCGTATACCAAGAAAAATCCCACATCGTGATGGTCAGCCTGCGCGGAAGACGGTCCATTACTGCCGCCATGCTTATCCCTCCTGTCCCTTCCTTATCGCCGTTCGATAATAAGCAGTTGCATGTATAGATTGAAACTGTGCAATTTCCACCCCTTCGAAGCGTTCCACATAAGCCTGATTTACAAAGGCATGCACTTCCCCTTTACGAAGCGGCGTTATGGATAAAAGCAGCTGCTGGTCCCGAAGCTCCTGACGAAACTGCTTCAGCCCAATGAACCACGGTGCCCCGTATTGGATATGATCGGTGATCAAACGATCCCCCAAGTACGCACCTGCTACGTCCCCTTCGTACGAAATTTCCAGAAATACATCCTCTATATATGTAGGCCAATCCGTACTTACATCGATCAACGCAAAGCGCCGTGATGGATGCTCCACTTTCATTTGCGGTTCATAATGAGGGCAGCTTATCGTAAGCTCATGGAAGGCCCCAATCGGCCGCTGCTCATACTCACCTGCATTCAGTTCATAGGTGGCGGAAGAATCTCCTAAGAGCCAAAGCGAGAAGTCGGACCTCCCGGTGGAGGTACAAATTAGCCGCTCGTCTTTTACATAAAGATTCGCTTCACTAAGCACCAGCTGCTCCTCTCCCCAAAGATCAAAACGATACGCCTGCAGCGCCTCCACGCGGCTTAGAACAAGCACCTGCACCGAGCGGCCATCCGCTGCATGCAGAGTAATTCCGTGTTCCTTGCCGACGGACGGCTGAACCACCCAAGCGTGATCGTCACTTTTGATCACAGCACCCTCTGCCTCGATCAAAGCCACCGAATCCTTGGCAATGACAAGCTCAGGCGCAAGCCCCTCATGAGCAATAAACACATGCACGGGAGCATTCCGCCGCCGCAGAGTCGTCAAAGGCTGAACCGTGGTGCTCTTATAGTGCACCCCGTCCCGCTCCAAGTGAAACGGCAGGATCACACTCGCACCTTGTTTCAACGTAAAGGTACCTTTTTGCGGAAAGGATACCGGTCCCCGTGAGGTCTGCAGCTCAATCCTCACACCTTCATGCTTCCGCATTTCCACATGATCCTGAAAATTGTTTATAAACACGAAGCCGGCCCCATCCTGCTGCCTTACACACCACCGAAGCGGATCCGGATCGCTAGGTTCGATCCGGTCCTGCCCCTCCGGCAAATACGTCCCCATCGGGGCTAACATCGTTCCGAACGCTTCGAGAAACATGGCGATGGATCGAATCCGGTCATAGGAGCCGCCTACCCGGCCGAACTCCCCAAGCGGTGCCTGGTAATCGTAGGTCAGCTTAGGCAGGCCGGATTCGTTCAGAAAGCCTCGCTTACCCACCGGATTCGTGCCGCCGTGATACATGTAGTAGCCGAGCAGGTTGCTGCCGCTGGCCAGCTTCACCAGCGTCATCGCCTCTATGCTTTCCGGTGCAACGTACGGCCGGGCTTTATAGCTGACCTGCATCCCTCCCGCCATTTCGCAATAAGCGACGGGGTACTCTTTCGTGTTATAGTTCACCGGCTCGGCAGGAAGCGTGTGCAGATTGCGGAAAATATATTCCCCGCTCGGCGGCTGATTGGGGATCCACGGCGTGTAAGCATACCCGGCCAGCATCGGCAGCGTATCCGACTCCATCACGGCCGCGCCGCCCCAAGCTGTCGCCGTAAAAAACAGCGGGCGCAGCCCTGCCCCCTCGGCGATGCGGCGCAGCTCATTCAGATGCTCATTTCCGCCCGTACCGGAGGTAAGGTAAACACCGGGGGCGTAGCCCCATGCATCCAACGGAGCGCCGCAATGCATAAATTCATTTTCCAGCTGGATGCCGATGATCGGTCCCCCTTCTTGATAAAGGCTGCCGCCGCCAAGCTGTCTGGCGATCTCGCGATACAACCGTTCCACATAGCAGAGATATCGCTCATCATTGGAGCGCACCTCCAGCGGCTTGTCAAACAGCCAGTCGGGCAGGCCTCCGTTGCGAACCTCCCCATGGCAGAACGGGCCGATCCGTAAAATCAACGGAAGCTCATGCTTCGAGCAAAGATCGATGAAATGCCGTAGATTGCGGTCCCCATCCCACCGAAACCGTCCTTCATCCTCCTCATGGTGATTCCAGAACACATAGGTGGCGGCTATCGATACGCCTCCCGCCTTCATCTTAAGGAGCTCTTCCTCCCAATATAAATGGGAGAACCTCGAGAAATGAAACTCTCCCACGACAGGAATGACCGGCGCATGATCACGTGTCATGTAGAAGCTCGTAAAACCAAAGGAACGGCCATTCGGGTTCGTTCCGTGATTGCGAGCCATTTTTCCCGGAGAAATTTCTTTGTTGGCCACATTCACATTTATTTCCAGTACACTCATCGCAATCCCTTCCCCCTGTTTCCGCTTATCGTACGTATATCGCCGTGTCAGCCTTTTACCGCTCCCGCTGTAATGCCTTTAATGAACGTCCGGCTGCCGAGCAGGAATAGGATCAGCACCGGAATGGTAGACAGAGCAAGCGCCCCCATCCGTGCTCCGTAATCCGTTCTGTGGACGAACCCTAATGTCGAAACAAACAACGGGATCGTATAATTTTCATCGTTATTAATGGTGACGAGCGGCAGCAGGTAATTGTTCCACGACCAAAGAAACACAAGGGTGGATAATGTCGCAAGCCCCGGTTTTATTAACGGCATCACAATGTTAAATAAAATGCGAGGCTCGGAGGCTCCGTCGATTCTTGCACATTCGATAATTTCATTCGGAACCGTATCCCGAATAAACTGCACCATGAAGAACGCCCCGAACGGCCATGCGCTCCAAATTAAGATTACCGGTAGCAGCGTATTGCCCAGCCCCAGGCTCCTCATTTCAATGACATAGCCGATTAATCCGACCTGGGCCGGAACCATCATCGTCAATATAATAAAGTAATTTAGAAAGCCTTTAAGCCTAAACTGGTACTTCGCCACGGCATAGCCGATTAAGGTTGCCGTGAGCACCCCGATAAGGACGGAGGAAAGGGATACGAGTAAGCTGTTGCCATAGACCTTGAGGAAATTCGTTTTGAATACGGTCTGCAGGTTTTCCACCAAATAGTCCGACGGGAGCAGCGGCAGTCCTTTGAAAATATCCTCCGAATAATACGTGGACATCATCAGCATGACGTAAAAGGGGAACAGTGAAATGAGCGTCACCACGCCTAGAAAGATCCATTTGACTACTTTCATGCTTTATCCCCCTTCCCCATGGACAGCTTGTAGCTCGCGACCGAAAACAGCACAATAATGACGAACAAGGCATAAGCAATAGCCGAGCCGTAGCCAAACTTTATGTTCATGAAGGAGTCATTCACGAACTTCCAAATGACGGTCAGCGCCGCATTATCGGGCCCGCCCACTTGATTGGCCGTCCATCCGCCGTACAGCAGCTTCGGTTCATCAAACAGCTGCAGCCCTCCGATCATCGAGGTCACAACGAGAAACACCGTGATGTTTCTGAGCATCGGCAACGTAATGCGGATAAAGGTGTGAACACCCGAGGAGCCATCCACTTTGGCAGCCTCATAAATATCCTGCGGAATCGCCGTCATCCCGGCCAAGTAAATCGCTAGGAAGTACCCTAAGTTGCGCCAAACGATCATCACCGCAATGATCACGCGGGACAGCCACGGATCCTGAAGCCAGTAGACGCCCTCATTCAGCGCGCCGAGCTTCAACAAAATGCTGTTCACAATCCCGGTCTGCCAATCGAACATAAACGAAAAAATGAATCCAATGGCAACGGGAGTCGTGATATAGGGCAGGAAATTGGCGGTTTGGAAAAACATTCTTCCCTTCGCCATATTGAAAATAAGATATGCGAGCACCATGCCGCCCAAAATCATTACTGGCATTGACATGAGCATAATAACAATCGTGTTATAAAGCGATTTGTAAAATAACGGGTCCTTCGTAAAGAGCGTAATATAATTCGCTAACCCGACAAATTGCTTATCGCCGACCCCGTTCCAATCGTGGAAGCTTAAATAAAACGAATACAGAATCGGATAAAATTGAAAGGCAGCATAAAACAGCACAAAGGGCAGCGAGAAAAGATATGGCCATAGCTTCATGCCGGAGCGCTTCGCACGTGTCTTTACCGCCGTTTGAGCTTGGACCTGAGCATTCACAAGTATCCCCCCTTAGAATCAAAAGGGTGAAAAAACCTGCGCTTTTTCACCCTGACCCTATCGATTAATGAACCGTCGCTTCGGGAGCTAGATTTTTAACCTCGGCTTTGAATTTCTCCAGCGCTGCGTTCGCGTCGATACTCGTATCCTTCATCCACAGCGGGAAGAGGGAACCAAACACAGTGGCCACGATCGAATCGTATTTGGTCTGCGTTGCGCCCTTCACCTCCGGCACGATTTTGTCGTAGAAGGTTAAGCTCAGGTTTTGATCGCCAAAATATTTGTCGAGCTCCGAGCCCTTCTCCAGCCAATCTCTATGCTTCTCGAAGAAAGAAGTAATGCCCGGCATATTGCCGAACTTGTTATAATTGATTTCCATGCCTTCACTGGATAAGTAGCAGAAGTAAATGTAAGCCCATGCCGCTTCTTTGTTTTTGCTGCCTTTGTATACACTTACCGAAGTGCCCCCGTAAGTGAACCCGCCTTCCGGTGCAGCCATCAAGCCCCAGCGGCCGATGCCGTCAGGATCATTCGCCTGTACGTTCCATTTCGGGCTCCAAGGCGCCATCGGATAAAAAATGTTATCGCCTTTCGCGAACGAAGCGTTCCAGCCCGGCGTATAGCCCTCGTATTTACCTAAAATTCCGGCGTCTCGCATAGCGAACAGCGTTTCGAACGGCTTCTTCATACGCTCTGTAAGATTGATCGTTGTTCCGTTAATGTAAGCTGTTTCCGTCTGACCTTTAATTACCCGGTACGCATCGTCAAAGCTGGCGATCATCGTTACCGCCCCGCCGCTCTTTTCCTTTACCTCGATCCCCTTCTTGATGAAAGCATCCCAATCCGTAAGAATCTTGGAAAGAGCTTCTGGATCGCTGGTGCCTAAGTATTTCTCAGCCAAGTCTCTGCGGTATCCGAGTCCGGCAGGTGTGATCGACTGATCCACCCCAACCAGCTCACCCTTTGTGTTAGACAGCAGCGGCGGCAGGTAGCCCAGCAGCTGATCCTTCGAGAAGTTATACGGTGCTTTCTCCAGGTTGTCGAGAACACCAAGGTCAAACAACTGGCCGCGGAAATTCATTTCCCCTAGGATCACGTCCGGCACTTCCGAGCCGGAAGCAATCCCGCTTTGCAGCTTTTGCATATAGTCGTTGTTATTAACAACGGTGTATTTCACCTTGATGTTCGGAAATACCTTATTAAATTCCGGAACCATCGTGTTGAGGAACGCCTCATCCCAGTCCCACACCACAATTTCTCCCTTCAAATCCGTTGGCATGCCCCCAAGCTTTGGAGCATTCGATGCTCCGCCGGACGCGCCGGCGTCCCCCGAGTTCGAGCCGCCGCTGTCGCTGCTGCCAGCACCGCTGCCCGCCCCATTTCCTGAACAGCCCGACAGTACAACTGCCAGCATAAGAACCGCCGCAAGCAGCACAATATATCCTTTACCGATCATGCTACGAACCATTTAAACCCCTCCATCTGTTTTGAAATCGTTTACATTATTGATGTTATCATCCTCGCAATCGCTGAAAAATGTTACAATTCGGTTATTTTGTTCACGATTCGGTGATTCCGGCTGTCACGGCTTGTACGTTTGGTGCAGACAGCGGCAGGTAAATCGTCACCTTTGTTCCCTCCTCGGGGATGCTTAAGAGCTCGATTCCCGCTTGATTCCCGTAATGAAACTGCAATCGCTCGCGAATATTTTGCAGCCCGATCCCCGTCGAAGCACTCGCCGCCGCTTCCCCCGTTTTCGGCAGGCCCATCCCG
Source organism: Paenibacillus turpanensis (assembly GCF_011421635.1). Taxonomy (GTDB): domain Bacteria; phylum Bacillota; class Bacilli; order Paenibacillales; family YIM-B00363; genus Paenibacillus_AK; species Paenibacillus_AK turpanensis. The sequence continues at coordinate 11,042 of NZ_WTLI01000037.1, read as the reverse complement.
TTATCTTCAACAGCGACATAAAGCAGCTGCCCTTCCTCCCAAGCGGATATCGTAATGCAACCCTCCTTTTCCAAAGGGAAGATCCCATGGTATAACGCATTTTCCACCAGCGGCTGCAGCATCATACGAAGGACGGTGCAGCGTAGCAGACGTTCAGGGATATTCCATTCTAGACGGAAGCGATCCGGATAGCGGTAGCTTTGAATGCTGCTGTATTTTTTGACGATATCGAGTTCTTCCGCCAATGTGGAGAACAAGGCCTCGTCGCCAATTTTGATCGTATCCTGCAGCATATCGATCAACGAGGTCGTAATGGTGACCGTCTCTTTATTTCGCCCCGCATGAGACAAATAAATGACCGTATTCAGCGTGTTGTAGATAAAATGAGGGTTCATTTGCGATAATAATAAATTTATCTGCATATTGCGCTTAATCTTCTGCTCATACACGAGAGAGTCGATGAGACTTTTCAAATCAGCCATCATACGATTAAAGCCGTTGCCCAGCAGCTCCATTTCATCGCCGCTTTTGATTTGAATTGCTGCGTTCAAGTCTCCTACCGACACCCGCTTCATCGCTCGTACCAATTGTGAAATCGGCCTCGTAATATTTACTAGCAGCGGAAGCAGCACCAGCAGAACGAAGGCCAAGCTCGCTGCCGCGATCCATAAATAAACGATAAAAATGTTATTTATCCTTTCATACAGCCTCGACTTTGAAATAATGGCGACCTGCTTCCAGCCTCCGTTCACCGTCGTGTCTACAATTTCAATGAAGCGGTTCTGGTGCCCGGCTGCGGACCAGTCGTCCTTCGACGGCTGACTGTTAAACAAAGGCGTCCCATTCGAATGAAACAGCAGCAGTTGTTCAAAATCTTTGCTGCTTTGAGAGAACACATTGGCGATCTCCTTAACGCTTACATCAAGCACAATATAATAACGAGCCTCTTGAAGATCTTGAAAATTTTTATAACCGATCACATAGCTGATTACCTGCTGATTTCGGTTCAGGAAAATAAAATCATGCGGGACTGAAAAGCGTGTCGTATTGCTCCCGTCCTGAAATGAGGTGAACCATGGCTGGCGCAAATACTCTTTATAATAGTTTTCATAGCCCTGATAATTGGAAAACACTTCGCCGTCCGGCCGAATAATCATCACATTCAACAGTCCCGAATTCATGGCGGGAAAGTTCATCAGCTTTTCCTTCACTCTCACCTTTTTAAAATAACTTTGCTCATACGTCTCATCCGGCGTTTTCACCATAAGCCCGTTCATTTGGGCATCACTAATCATATACTCCGCAGTTTCCACTAACCGGTCTTGAATTTTATTGATCAAAAGAGCGTTCTGCTCCAGCTTCGTCGTATTGTCCCGCACGGCCTGCTCTCTCATGATTTCGGTCACATAGGAGTAGGTGATCCAGCTGCTTGCCAATAATGAAATGGAGATGATCATGACGGTTACCAAAATAATTTTCGTTCTGATTTTGACTCGAAGCCGGCTTCCCATCAGGAATGCTTCCTTTCCGAGTAGGCTAGCGGGTGAAGCCCCGTCGCTCTTTGAAATACCTTGCTGAAATAATGACTGCTGCGATAACCCACCTTCTCAGCAACCTCGTAAAGCTTGTAATTCCCTTTGGAAAGGAGCTGCTTGGCCTTATCGATGCGCAAATCCGTGAGGTAGTCCAATACAGTACGCCCCGTATCATTTTTAAAGCAGTGCCGCAAATGATCGCCGCTGATATGCAGATGCTCCGCAATTTGCTCAATCGTGATTTCCTCTGCAAAATGCTGCTGCATATATTGAATCGCCTTCCGCACCTTCGGTGAATACCCGCAAGTTTCCGCGCCGTCCCCTTCCAGCAGTGCTTTAAACTCCCCCGTAAACCATTGGGAAATTCCTTGGATCGTCTTCCAATGTTCCGTTTCCACAGCTTTTTCATTTGTACCCTCCTTTACCGAGGGCAGGCCTTTATTGGATCGGAGCTTTTCAAGCTCATCAGTCAAAAGCTTGCAGACGTTCTGCAGTGAATCAGGCTGCATGGACGTTTTAACGGAGTTAAACAAAAGGCGGAGCTGTTCCTCCAGCTTTCCGAGCTGAATACTGCCGATGCAGTCCTTAACGCCCCTTATGTACTGCTCAATCTGCTGTGCTGCGGCTTCAGCTGCCGCTTTCGGACGAATTCCTTCCTCGTAATACCCCCAGACCCGATCCGGTCCATGGAAAATGCGCATGCTTAGCAGCTTCTGCGTTTGTTCCGCCGCCTTGCCGAGCTGACAAATATCAGTGAAAGGCGCAGAGAAAGCCGCCGATACCGTGCCGCAGCCTTGCTGTTCACGAAACGACTGCTTCAGCACATAAGACGCATGAAACAGCATTTCATTCACCTGAAGCTGACTTGAAATGCCGGATGAGATGAGCAGAATTCCCAGTCGTTGTCCGCCTAAAGGAAAGGTTTCGGCGATATATAGCGGCTTCGGAACCTGAATTCCCCGGAGCTCGGATACTCGTTCAGCATCTATATTTTGATTAGACCTCTCCCCCAGAACCGGGAAGCCTACATCCGCTTCTACCGCAATGAAAAAATACTGGCTGCCGTATTGGGACAAATGGATGGTAAGCGTTTTCAAATCATCGCCGGATGGCTGCTTCCCCTCGACGATGCCCGTCAATATGGGCTTGCTCAGCTTTTTCTGAACGGTCCTTTCCTGCATGATTTCCTCCCGAATGCGCCGCAATTCCTGACTTAAGCTTTCCGGTGTGAGCTCATGCTTGACCAAATAATCGAAAACCCCGAGCTTTAAGGAGCGTTTTACATAATCAAATTCTTTGTACGACGTTAATACAACGATTTTGGCTTTACAGCCCGCTTCGAGAAGCTTTTCGCTAAACTCCAGTCCATCCATTACCGGCATGCGAATATCGACGAACATTACATCCGGATTTAAAGCTGCTGCCAGCTCCAGCCCCTTGCGGGGATGCACCGTTTCACCGACCACCTCAAAGCCGTGTTCGTCCCAATCAATTAATGCTTTTAAATGTTGAATGGCTAAAATTTCATCGTCGATAATAAACACCTTCAGCTTCTGCACGATCCTTCCCTCCAGCGGCTTCGTTACCAACATTAAAACATAGAACCGATACGCGGCATATGGTGTATTGGAAAATATCGCTGCGTTAAGAGCAGCTCCGTATGTAACGAAGCTGCCCGGTATCTATTATTCCAAATGCGACAGTGCGCCTTGATGGCTGGGATCGAGCTGCAGCACTGCTTTTAGGAATTGCTGAGCCTTCTTCTGTTGGCTGAGACCAAGATAACCTAGTCCTATCATGTAATAACAGTGGATTCGGTTCCGCAAGTTGAGGTCATCGTCAAAAACGAGGAAATCCGGAAGAGAAACGGCAAAATAATCGATCTTGATTTCGTCAAACAGATGGCGTTCTCCGTAATCGACCAGCTTGTTGAACCGGCGCCGCGCTTCTCCCTCCTGGCCCAGCTTCAAACAAGCCAAGCCCTGATAATAGATGAGATCAGGCGGACTGTCGTTGTAGAACATAGCGGAAGCCGGCTCCTCCTGCCCTTGCGAGGCAGCTGCAAATGCTTTCCCCGCCCTTTCCCGATCTCCTACCCCCTCGTAACAGCACCCGAGGTAATAGTAGATATGATTTTCTTGGGCCCCGGCGAGCTTCCCTTCCCCTAAATTTTCCGGATAGACCTGAGCCTGCTGCAGCGCGGCAAGCGCCTCCGAATATCGGCCTTCCTGCAAAAGCGTTTTGCCGATTTGCACGAATGAATTGACGTATTGTCCGGTCACCTTGCCTTCCCCGCCTTCCCAGGGATGAAACTTCCGCTGCAGGAGCAGCTTCAAAGCGGCTTGGTGCTGCTTCAGGCTGTTGTGGAGAGTGACATATTCCAAGTAGAGATCGTCTCTCGCTTGAACGAGGCTGAGGTGTTCCGCCAGCTTTTCCAGCCTTTCGCGAGGAATGATGCCCAGCTTTTTGTACAGCTGGTCGAGCTCGTAGAATACTCTGGCATCGTCAGGGTTGCAGCGGAAAGCCGCTTCCATGCTTACCCTCGCTTTCTCTGCGTCGTGGAGCTTGTTGTAGTAAGCTAGGGCCAAATTACGGTGAACCGTTGCAAAGGTCGCGTCGGCTTCCCGGGAGGCTTCCCAATGCCGAATGGCATCTGCGGCTCTCTTCTTGTCGTACAGTAAATTACCAAGGTAATAGTGCGCCTTGGCGTCTTTTGCGTTGTAATGGATTGCAGCCTCAAGCACCGCCAGTTCAAAAAGCGTATTCGGAAAACAGTAATCCGGAACGGCCTCTGATCCCAAGCGGAAATAACTCGCTGCCTCCTCCAGACGTCCCATCGCCTTCTCTAGATAGCCTAGTGTATAGAAAACCATCGGATAAACCGTGCCTCCGCCGTTCCCCTCCACGTTTCGCATTCCTAGTTTCGCTGCTTCAGTATATAGGCCGCACTCCGCGTAGTCAGCTGTAAGCGCCAAAACATTATGGACATCTCCACGGGTCAAGCTGTGGAATTCGCTCTGTTTGCGGATAGCTCGCTCCCGTTCATCCATCTCCTCATAAATAAGGGCCATTTCGAACAATGCACCAAAATCAGCAATATCCAAACGTAACGTTTCATTTGCATATTCCAGCGCCTCATCCCATCTTGCCAGCTTACGAAGCAGTGCCGTCTTTAGATGCCTCGCTTTATAATTCCGCGCATTGCGTAGCAAGGACCGCTCTACATGCTCCATGGCCTCGTGATAGCTGCCCCGAGAACATGAAATTTGCGCCAAAGCAAAATAACCGCTGTCCTGCCATGCGGCCGACCATACTGCTTTATGAAAGGCACGATACGCCTCATCCATGCGACCCTGCAACTTCAAGGACAGTCCCAGCTGATAATAAGCCTCACTGTCATAAGGATTCGGATTTCTCCACGTCAGGGACGTAACCGCTTTGCGGAAATGCCGCTCGCTTTGTTCATATAACCCCCGCCGCCGCAGCAGCGTCCCGTAAGCAATATGAATTCGGCTGTCACCGGCATCCCGCTTCAAGCCTTCCAGATAATAAGCTTCCGGCTCAAAGGTCGCATGGCGATATTGCTCGAGATGCAGCCCGGCCAAATACAGCTGTTCATTGGTTGTTAGCTCTTCCGGCTCGGGCATCGGCTTTGCCGCATCAGGCACACGCTCAATCTGCGGCTCCTTCGGCTGGTAGCTGATCAAGACACGCCCGCTTCGGTCTTGAACCTTCACTACTAAATCATGCGCCTGATCCTCCCCATCTAATGCAACTACCGTTTGGAATGTTATTGTTGGAGACAGCGATGCACATTCGGACACATAAGTACTCTTTTTCCCTTTAAAAATGATTCGGGCATCCTCGATTTCATAGGTGGCATATACTTGAACAACTGCCTGCCGCAACGATTCGTCCACTTCTACATTTACCGCTGCATCAATGGATGCATTTTTCACAACACCGATATGTTTATAGGGCATAAAGTATTGCTTGAACGACTTTTCCTCATAGGGCTGAAGCCAAGTGAAGTCCGGCTGATTATCGGTGTAGACTCCTGTCATCAATTCAATATAGGGGCCGTCCTCATCCGTCAAATTTCGATCCCAAGCCTGTCCGAAGTCTCCATTCCCCCACGTCCACTGCTTTTTGCCGGGTGAAATATGATGATCCGCTACATGCAGCAAGCCTGCTTGAACGCCATGATCGTAACCGCCCACAAAGTTATAGTCGGATTTATAAGCCATGTAAGAAGTAGGCACGGGGATGTTCTTGTAGCGCGAAATATCGACGCCTTCGGAATAGTCCGTCTTGTAATAGGTCCCCGTTGCAATGGGAAATCTCGATACATCCCGCTTCCCGTGATCGAACACTGCCGTTACATCCGGAGGAAATACGGACTGCGTATGCTCATTTACGGCTACGGCCGGATTAGCCCACCATAGGAAGGTTTGGGGCTCGGGAGTGCGATTGTACAGCTGCACGGCGATCTCCAGATACGCCTTCTCCGGATACAAGGTATAGCCTGCCGTCATTTTCGTCCCGTACATCCGGTCGATCTCGCTCACCCACACCGTGGCGCTGCCATCCTCATTTTCCGTGCAGCGGTATTCAACAGGTCCGAATGTATTCGGCCGATGATGCTGAGGCCAGTTAAATTCGATTCCGCCGGAAATCCAAGGCCCGGCTAAACCGACTAGAGCGGGCTTGATGACTCGATTGTAATATACAAAATCGTAATGATTCGTTTTATCTAGTGCACGATAAATTCGCCCGCCGATTTCGGGCATGACCTCAATCCGCAAATATTCATTTTCCAAAACGATTATGGTGTAAGGCTTCGGCGCTTTCTCGTCTTCAATCTTATCGATCACCGGATGCGGATACACACGCCCGGAGCTGCCTTGATAGACCCGCTTCTCCAGGAACATCGGATTTTTATCTGCTTTGCCGACGCCGTAGGTAGGAATTTCTACGATCTCCTCCCCTATGCGTACAGGTTGCTTGGCCTCAGTCATGCCGCTCACTCCTTGCTTCAAGTTCTTAGGAGTAGCATACCTGCAAACCGATCAAATCAAAATTGACGAAACCCTGTAAATGATGGACGATATTCTTATAAAATAAAATAATTCACGATGAATCCGTAAAGGGGAAAAGACTTGGTTACGGAAGCTATTCAAAAACCAGATGGCTTTGCATCCGAAAAGCTGTTTGTGCTGCCCGAAACGGTGGAAACCACGTTGTCCAAACAATGCTTAACACATGACTTATATATAACGGATATCGGCTATTTTCCACATGCGAAATACCATTACCGGGAGCGATCCGAAGGCTGTGAGGCTCATATTTTCATGTATTGCGCCGAGGGGATGGGCTGGGTTGAGCTAGGGGAACCGGGTACAAGCCTAGACAAGGATACGCCAGCTCCGCACTACAAAGTGACGCCGCAAACGCTCGTTATGATCCCTTCCGGCACGCCTCACCGTTATGGTGCAAGCAACACAAACCCATGGAGTATTTACTGGTTTCACCTAAAAGGAAATCATGTGGAGGAGCTGCTCACTTTGTATCAGCTGCAGGAATTTCTACACAGTCTATCCTGGACGGCATCGGTGAAGCTGACCGAAGGCTTTGAGCAATGCTATCAACTGCTTATTGGAAAGCCCTTTTTGTACACGCATCATGCCCATGCTTCGCAAACGATGCGTCTTCTTATCAGCAGTCTGGGCATGTCCGCCTCGGGCCAAGCCGGCAAAAAAATCGATATTTACTTAGAACAGGCCATCCACTTTATGACCGAACATATGGGAAAAACAATCAAGCTTGATGAGATCGCCAGCTATATCGGGCTTTCCAAGCAGCATCTAACGTATGTATTTAAAGAGGCCACCGGTATGCCGCCCATGGATTACTTTCTGCGAATGAAAATGCAGCGCGCCAGTCAGCTGTTGGATTTAACCGGATTAAGCGTCAAAGAAGTGGGAGCGGCTGTAGGGATTCATGATCCGTATTATTTTTCCAGATTGTTCAAGAAAGTGATGGGCACATCACCGACTCATTATCGAAGTATTTTGAAAGGATAGGCTGGGGGGTAGATCTTTTAATAATCGCTTCACGATCAATTCGTAGTCATCCTTTAAAATTCCGGGGGCAAATTCTTGAGGCAAATCATCAAAATCAGGAATAGGCGCTCCTTCTGGAATTCCTTCGATTACTTGAAAAGGCTGGCCGTTCTCGGGATTTGTTCCTTTCCAGATCAAAGCGATGTCTTTATAAACAGTGTCACTCCACGTGTAAGGCACACTGTTTCTCAACTTGTCATCTCGTATACTCGCATTTTGTGCGTACTTTTTTCACCAAATTGTTTTGGATCGCCGTGTGCGGGTATCGGCAGCTTGATCGGAAGCTTGGTAATTCTTTTATACAATGCTACCCCTCCTCTTCCATCATGGGAATTCCCCCACATGAACATGAAAAGTTGAGAATGTACTAGTATCGATATGTGCAGTGGTTTTATTTGCGGATATCAAAGAGCCGATCGATCATCAGGAAATGTCCCTGAAAATCGGTCGGCTCCATCGTGTACGATAAGTTAGCGGGATTGTTTGGATTGAGTCTGATAAAGTCGGCTTAAATCTAGTCTCCAGTGTCCAAACATAAATCTAGTCTTATTTTATTAGAAGTTGTTTTGCGATTGAACAATGTTTTCAGACAGTTGCGAGTAGTTATCCGCAACCTTAATCATATGTTTGGACAGGTTGTCAAGCAGCTCGCCAAAGGAACGGAAAGTTGGGTCCATTTGCTGAACCTTCATTTTGAAATCGGATGCCGCCTTATCGCTCCAAACCGTATCCAAATCCTCGATAATCCGTTTTACATCTGCGATCAACGTTTCAAAAGATTCGTGCTTGCGTGCAACTACGTTACCTTGGTTCCGTAAACCTTCATAACTTAACTTGAGTTCTGCCAACTTTACCATCTCCTATTTAAAATATTGGTATAAAGTACATATAAAGTATACCCTTTTGAAATAGGCCGTCCAATTGACTTTCGACTCAAAATTTACACTATTTCCCATGTAAATAACTGGGGAATATAGACTAGAAATCTAGGATTTTCACGTGCCTTTTTATTCCATTTCTATGCTAAAAGCCATATGATTGCTGCTCTTGAGACCTTAGATTTTAATTAAATATTCTATTTAAAATATATGTTCCGGAAAACTCTCCTGCATCACTTATGGAAACCAGCAGCGTACCGTCATCCGATATACTTAACTCACCTGTTACCTTTCGTCCGATATCCTTGGAATCAAAAGTAAAGGACCCATTATCTTCATCTGATATATACAAATTGGTTTTAATCAGCAGCCTCCTTTTTGTCTCTGTTTCAATCAATAAATCGATATAATTCGATATTCCTATTTCATCAATTTCTAATTTCAAATGAGCCGATTTCTTGCCTGTAACTCCCCAATTACCTTCTACTAGTTTGAAGGCTGTAATATGGGATATTGGTTCTACCTTCGGTTCGATGCCTGATCCATATAGCTGATCATTATAGGATTGAGACACCTTGATAATCGTATTCTTCCCCTCTTCCGTGCTAATTCGGTATATTCCATTCGCGGCGGGAAATCGTTCTTTGTCCAGGCCCTCATACTGAAAGCCGACTTGAACGTCTACATACTCTTCTGTTTCCTTGTAAATGCTGAATTCGCCGTACGGATCCAAAAAATACATTCCTTCATGGTCCCGGTATAAACCACAGGCTTCGTTCGTACAAACAATGTTATGAGTTGACAATATGTAGGTTAGAATATCTGGGCTAAAGTATTTCGATAGTTGTGCTTCAAGTTCAACTCGGTTTGCCTTTGCCAATCCATAAATTGGAGAAACACCGTAGTAGCCGATCAACTCTTCTCCACCACCCTCCTTCCATTTTTGTATTGCAGCTTCAGATTCTAAAATAATGCGTTTTGCTTCATCTAGATTTATCTTCCCATTTTCCATAGTAAACTCAGTTAAATCTTTTCCTTCAGATGGAGTATTCATCGTCGCTACTTCTCCTCTCTCCAATCTGCATCCGCCCAAAATTATTAAGAACAGGAATATAGGAATCACAGTGAAAACGGCTAAATATCTTCTCTTCACATTAATCTCTCCACTTCACTAGAATACCTGCCTCTTTCCATCCTAGCGGTTTCGATGCCTACTTCCGAAGGTCGCATCCGCATCAGTTGAACCATAGCCGCTCCCCCCCGTTACCCCGTAACCTAGAATATAAGGATCAGACAAATAATATTTTCTCCGTTTCACTGCATCACTTGTATTTCCTTCAATAGTGTATACAACCCCTTCTTTAAGGTCGTAACCCGTTACAATTCCAACATGATGCTGACCACTCGTATTTTTGAAAAAGATGACATCTCCAGCATTTGGTTTATAATCAGAACTGCGGGTCATATAACTATCTTTATCCTTAAACCATTGTACTCCGTCCGTTACTCTTGCGAATTTAGGTACTTCCGTACCGAGAACTCCCGCTTGATCAGCAATCCAAGAAACAAACATAGCACACCAAGGCTGGCCATTTAAACCGTACCATTTCCCGTAGGGTGTCATATTGTTTCCTTCTTTGGAATCCGGACTGTTTTTAGCCTCCACAAACCCCTTTTCCAATTCCTTTTCTGCTACAGATAAGAAAGCATCAATTTTCTTTTGTAGCGGAGACTGGTTTGGACTCGATTGGTTATTTGGCGAATCAATTGGATTTGATGGCTCATTTCCGTTATCCGAATCAGTTGATGATGGACTCTCGCTTCCACTCCCAGAAACTGTTGCTTCTAATGATTTGAGCATAATATAAACCCCTGGTTGCTTGTCCTTAACGCTTGGGTTATATACTCCGTCCGAAGTATACTTTCCAGATGTATATACATTCGTTCCGCTATATACATATGGACTTACTACATCCTTGTTATAGTATCCCCATCCATTGTACTGTTCAGCGAAGGTCAGCATGGCGACAATGTCATTGGAGTCGGCAGTAAGACCGAAGGTATTGCCCTTACTCTTTATTTGTCTTTGAATGGCGTCAACTGCGGCATCGATAAAATTATCAAAATAGATACCGGCGGGCACCTTGGTTGTCGTTTGTCCTAACGGCTCCCCGTTGTGTAAATAAGTTTTAAAATTCCCGGATGATTCGCGGTAGTGCAGTGCTGCAATCAATTGCGGGGGTATGTTGGTTTTTTCGGCTATTTTTTCATAAGTCTCTTTGTTCTCCTTGTATTTTTCAGCAAACTTTTTTAGCTGCCCACCAAATTTATCTATGTCTATCGTATGAATCTTACTTACTAAATCTCTCTCATATTCATATTTAACACCTGCATTTTTAAGCTGTCCCCCTGTTTCATCGTAACCCACCTTACCAACGGGTCTCTTCGCGATCGCCGAAATATCGATGGTTGCGCCCTCTTTAAGCAGCTTTAATGCAAGATCATAT
>NZ_WTLI01000036.1 GCF_011421635.1 Paenibacillus turpanensis | reverse complement strand
GGCACGATGCGTACCGCATCGCCCGCCGTGATCTCGCGCCGCGCATCGACCGGCTGCTCCGCGAGCAGCTGCGGCCACGCCGCCTCGGCTGCCGCCTGCAGCGCCGCCGCGTCCACGCTCGCGCCGATCGCGAGCTGCTCGCCGCGCGCCTGCCAGCGGCTCCACGCGCGCTCCCAGCGGCTGCCCGCCTGCAGCGCGGCGATGCGCTCGCGTACCGCGCCGCTGTCCGCGCGCCAGCCGAGCTCGCCGAGCGTCAGCATCCGCTCGGGCAGGCCCTCGCTAGGCGCCGCCGCAAGCGTCACGGCCCGCGCCGTCATCGCCCGCTCGCGAGCCGCAAGCTCCGCCGTAAACGCCTGCGACGGCATGCCGCCAATGCTCCAGCCGCTGACGGTCATGCCGGCCGGCAGCGTATCCAGCCCGCCATACCACCAGACCGTGCCTGCTGCAACGCTCGCCACAGCCGCCGCAGCGGCGGCTGACCTGACCAACCAAACTCCCCAATTATGATCCTTCGCAGAAGCACTCCGTCCGGGGCCCCCGTCTTTTCTTTTCCAAAACCGTATATTCCATCGATCCATACCTGACCGCTCCTTGTCCTTCAAGCTCTCCTTTCATGTGTATGCATGTCCGGCGCGCGACTTTACCCGTACATTTTTCGACAAAGTGTCGGGCTGCGGCGTGGCGTATTCCCTCTTTTTTCACCAGCGCCAACCGGCATGAATGGTGCCCAACCGCCGCAAACCGCGCAATAGACAAGAGTTCGTCAAACCTCCTCTTTTCCCAATGTAGAAAATAGTACCAGTAGAAAGGATTTCGCGGCTTTCTGTCGAATACGTTTAAGCGCAAGTCGTAAAGGAAGTGATCTCATTGATAGAAATGCAGGATGTGTGGAAAACGTACCCGAATGGCAGCGAAGCTCTCCGCGGCATCAGCATCAAAATAGACCGCAATGAGTTTGTATATGTCGTCGGCCCTTCCGGCGCAGGAAAGTCGACGTTTATGAAGTTGATGTACCGTGAGGAACGCCCGACGAAAGGGCAAATTTTCGTGAACGGCTTTAACCTAGAGAAGCTGAAGCAGCGGAAAATCCCTTATGTACGGCGGAATATCGGAGTTATTTTTCAGGATTTCCGGCTGCTGCCGAAGCTGACGGTGGCGGAAAATATCGCGTTCGCGATGGAAGTCATCGAAGCGCCGACGAAAATGATCCGCAAGCGTACGGCCGAAGTGCTGGAGCTGGTTCGCCTGAAGGACAAAGGCAACAACTATCCGTCCGAGCTGTCCGGCGGCGAGCAGCAGCGCGTAGCGATCGCGCGTGCGATTGTGAATAACCCGGCCGTTATTGTAGCGGACGAGCCGACGGGAAATCTTGATCCGGAAACGTCGTGGGGCATTATGCGGCTTCTGGAGGAAATCAATTTCCGCGGGACGACAATTGTAATGGCCACGCACAACAAGGATATCGTCAACACGATGCGCAAGCGCGTAATCGCAATCGAGGCCGGACAGGTTGCGAGGGACGAGGCTAGAGGGGAATACGGCTATGAAGATTAGTACCCTGGCGAGGCATGGTAGGGAAGGCGTTCGCAGCATCGTCCGCAACGGCTGGATGAGCTTCGCCTCCATCAGTGCCATTAGCATTTCATTGTTTATTTTGGGCGTGTTTCTGCTAATGGCCATGAATATGAACCAGTGGGCGGCGCAGCTCGAATCGCAGGTGGTTATCCGCGCTTATCTTGAGGTGAAGGTGCCGCAGGAGACGGTGGATACGCTGGAAAGCAAAATCCGGGAGATGCCGGAAGTGAGCAAGGTGGAGTTCGTCTCGAAGGAAGAAGGACTTGAGCAGCTCCGCGAAAAGCTGGGCGAACAAGGGCAGGAGCTTTTAGCCGGACAGGATGGGGAAAACAACCCGCTGCCGGATTCGTTCACGGTGGAAGTGTTTGATCCGCAAGGAGTCGCTGCGGTAGCGGCTAAGATCGAAAAGCTCAACGAAGGACGCGACCCGCCGCCGATCGTGAAGATTCAATACGGTCAAGGACTCATTGAAAATTTATTCCGAATTACAAACATTGTGCGTAATATCGGCTTAATTATCGTAGGTGCGCTTGCGTTTACCGCCATGTTCCTGATTGCCAACACAATCAAGCTGACCATCGTTGCACGGCGCAAGGAAATCTCGATCATGAAGCTGGTCGGTGCAACGAATGCTTTTATTCGCTGGCCGTTTTTCATTGAAGGTGCGCTATTGGGTATCGTTGGGGCGTTAATCCCGACGGGAATTTTATTATATGGCTACTACCATCTCATTTTATTGTCGGTTTCCCAAATTGAAGTGTTCATCACCCTTCTTCCCCTGCAGCAGGTTGGGTGGCTGACCGCAGGACTTTTGGTCGGCATCGGCTTTGTCATTGGAATCTGGGGAAGCATGCTTTCTGTTCGCAAATTCCTAAGGGTCTAAAGACCGGCAAATGGTTGTCGGTATAAATAAATCAAATCACCGGGAGGAGAAATGGTCTTGAAGAAAGCTATTTTGCCTCTGGTCGCAATCGTGCTTCTAAGTTCTGTCATCGTAGCTCCGCGCCAGAGTTCGGCCTTGTCGGAATTGGATAAAGTGAATGCGGAATTAAAGCGGCTGCAGCGCTCGAAAGTGGAAACCCAGCGTATTGAGCGTGAAGCGAAAGCGGAGTTAGCCGCTATTCAAAAAGAGCGCTCGCAAGAGCAGAAGGCACTTGAGCAAATTTCCAATGAGCTTGAAGCGCTTGGAAAGCAAATGGGCGCTTTGCAAATGAGCATTGATCAAACGAAGAGCGAAGTTCTAGAAACCGGCAAGCAGCTGGATGAAGCGAATGAGCGGGTGTCTTCCCGTGATCAGCTGATTAAGTCGAAAATCCGCCTGATGTATACCAACGGTAATGTATCGTACTTGGAAGTGCTGCTAAGCGCGACAAGCTTCTCCGACTTTTTAGACCGGATGGAAGCGTTGAAAGCGATTGTCGGACAAGATCAGGATATTTTGGAGCAGCAAAAGAAAGACCAGCAGTTGATCGTTGAGAAGAAGGCTTTAGTAGAGCAGCAGCTTGCCGATTTGGACAAGAAGTATGCGGAAAAGGCGGCTCAGGAGAAGAAAATGCTGGTGCAGGAAAAGCAGAAGGAAGTTGCCATCGCCAGCTTGAACAAAGAGGAGCATGCCCACGAGGAGGCTTTAGCTGAGCAGGAGGAGCAGCTTCTGGCCTTTGTTAAAAAGGAAAGTGAGCTGATCCGCAAGCAGAAGGAGCTGGAACGCAAAAAGAACGGTACCCCTGCTCCGGCGGCTTACAATGGCGGCAAGCTGGGATGGCCTGTAGGAACCAACTCCCCGATCACCTCCGGCTTCGGCGGAAGGGTAGACCCGATTACCGGCAAAGCAGGAGCGTCGCATAACGGCATCGATATCGGCGCACCGGGAGGTACGGATGTGCTGGCGGCTGAAGCGGGAACGGTTGTTATGGCGCAGTTCTGGGGCGGCTTTGGCAATACGGTCATCATCGACCATGGCAACGGGCTAAAAACGCTGTACGGACATATGCGGACGAACAGCATTACGGTGGAGAAGGGTGACGATGTGAAGCGCGGCCAGAAGGTGGGCGCTGTCGGTACAACCGGACGCTCGACCGGAAACCACTTGCATTTTACCGTCTACTTAAATGATGAAGCGGTAAATCCGATGAATTATTTGAAGAAGTAGATTCCATACGTTTTCTGCATTTATATATGGATCATTGAATAGTTTCAACGTTGTTGATGCGTCAGGTGCTCGATTCGCCTGGCGTTTTCTTTATGTCCGGCTAGTAAATTCAGCCTACGTTGTACATCCAGAGTGGATTTTCATATAATATTCTGTACGGGCCTTTCATATACTAGGTCATATGCAGCAAAAGGATAATAAGGAAGAAGGTGGCGCTGGCCATGAATTTCAAAGGCCGTACGGTAGTGGCGTTTGTGCTGCTTGCGATGTTTGCCAGCAGTATCGTCACGTTGACGATTGTAGGAGCCTCGGGAGCCTCAGTATTTCCGCAGGAAATATCGAAACCGGCGAATGCTTCGGCATCGCTTTCGTCCCAAGAGGTAAGCAAGCTGAACACAGTGCTGGGCATGATCCAAAACGAATATATTGATAAAATTGAGCGAGACAAGCTGTTGGACGGGGCCATCAGCGGCATGCTGGCCGCTCTGGGTGATCCGCATTCCGTCTATATGGATAAGGAAGCCGCGAAGAGCTTTGAGGAAACGTTAGAGTCCTCCTTTAGCGGGATCGGGGCGGAGGTTACCATGAAAGATAACCGCGTCACGATTATGTCTCCAATTAAGGGCTCCCCTGCGGAAAAAGCGGGCATTCACGCCGGCGATGTGATTATATCGGTGAATGACGAGAAGCTGGATGGCCTGGCGCTGACGGATGCAGTGAAAAAAATCCGCGGGCCGAAGGGCACCCAGGCCAAGCTTCAAGTGATTCGGGAAGGCTCCACGGAGCCGATATCGATTACGGTTGTCCGTGACGATATTGACGTGGAAACGGTGTACGCAGAAATATTGCCGGGTACCCGGGGAATCGGGAAGATCGAAATCCGCCAATTCGCCCAAAACACCGGCAAGAGGTTCCATGAGGAGCTGGCCCGCCTCGAAAGCGAAGGCATGAAGGGGCTAATTATTGACGTACGAACCAATCCGGGCGGAATTTTACCGGTGGTTGCGGATATGGTAAACACGCTCATTCCGAAAGGGAAAACGATCGTTCAAGTGGAATCGCGCAAAGGCGCGGTGCAAAAAACGGAGGCGACGGGTGCAGGCAAACCGTATCCGATTGCGGTGCTGATTAATAAAGGCAGCGCGAGCGCCTCGGAAATTTTAGCGGCTGCGGTGAAGGAAAGCGGAGGAGGCCTCTTGATCGGCGAAACTACCTTCGGCAAAGGCAGCGTTCAATCGACGCATGAGATGTCCGACGGAAGCAATGTGAAGCTGACGATCGCGAAGTGGCTCACACCGGACGGCAATTGGATTGATCAGAAGGGAATCGAGCCGGATATTGCGGTAGAACAGCCGGAGTTCTTCTTTGTGTCGCCGCTTCCGGAAAATCCGAACCTAAAGCTGGATGCGAACAGTGAAGAGGTAAGGAGCCTTCAGCAGATGCTGCAAGGAATTGGTTATAACCCGGGCCGGGAGGATGGATATTTCCATAAGCAGACCGAAGAAGCGGTGCGCCGGTTCCAAAGCAAGGAAGGTCTGCCGGCAACGGGCGTTGTCGATCAAGCGACAGCCAAGAAGCTTCAAGAGCGGGTCATCGAAGCGATTCGCGATCCGAAGAACGATACGCAATTGAATGAGGCCATCAAGCAGGTCCAAAAACTGTTAGGCGCGTCCTAAGCAGGATTTTCAAGGCTTGATGTCGAATGGAACGGAGGAAGAGCGCTCCCAGATGGGGCTGCGGCTTCCTCTTTTTTTGTTACCATTACAGTGACCGGGAGAATCGGGAATATGGATGTGGTATACGCATTGCTGGCCGAAAGTGGTCGAGCGTTTCTGCAGCTGTGGCTGCAGCCGTTTTATTATATGGGCCTGCTGCTTGTCGTCATGCAATACCGGCGGGCGATTTATTTTGAACGAAAGCTGTTCGCAACGAGGCGTCAAAATCTTCTGAAGCGTGTATGGAAAACGGTGCTTTGGGGCGCGCTTGTCGGACTTGTCGGCTCGATTGCGATGGCTCTTATCGGAATTCGGATGGAAGCGGGCGCTGTGGTCTGGATGTGGGCGGCGACCCTTGTCCTGGCATTGTTTAGGGTCCGTTATTTGTGTTTGGCCTATGCGTCCGGAATTCTTGCGATATTACATCAGCTTACGGTGTGGTTTACCGGTTGGTCCGAATGGGGCATAGCAGGCGCGATCCAGCCGCTTGCCTCGCTGCATGTGCCGTCGCTGCTCGCCCTCGTGGCCATTCTGCATTTGATGGAAGCGCTGCTGGTCCGTGTTCAGGGAGCGGAAATGGCATCACCACTTTTCATCGAAGGGAAGCGGGGGAAAATCGTCGGGGCGTACCAGCTTCTGGGCCTGTGGCCTGCGCCGCTGCTGCTAATGGTGCCGTTTGCAGGTGTATCGTCTGCGGGCATCGACCTCCCATGGACGCCGCTGTTCGGTGGGGTGGACTGGTCCTCCGCAGGCTGGAGCTTCCTTGCCTTCCCGGCTGTGCTTGGATTTAGCGACATTACTCATTCCATGCTTCCGGGTCAAAAGGCTCGGGTAAATGCGGTACGGCTGCTTTTGTACGGAGGAGCGGTATTGCTGCTTGCGCTGCTGGCATACGCAGTGCCGGTGCTTGGGGTGCTGGCCGCTGTGTTCACCGTGCTTTTGCATGAAGGCATCGTATGGTTGAATCGTTTGCAGGAAGGAAAGTCATCTCCGATGTACACGCATGATGAACGGGGATTGCGTGTGCTGACCGTGCTGCCGGGAAGTGCGGCAGAAGAGGTCGGCATTTTGCCGGGGGAAATTATTCATAAAGTAAATGGAACGAAGGTCCGCGCCAAAGAGCAGCTTCATGCGGCACTGCGCCTGAATTCGGCATTTACAAAGCTGGAGATCATTAACCTGGAAGGCCAGACGAAGTTTGCCAGCCGAGCGTTATATGCAGGAGAGCATCATCAGCTGGGGATCATTCTTGCTCCTGATGATCGAACGCTGTATTATGTAGAGATTGAGCAGCCGAGTCTTTTCTCCACGCTGCGGTCCAAGTTTTTCGGATTATCGAAGACGAAGTCTGAAGAGCGGGGCTTTCAGGGGTAAAGAAACCAACTTTATATTCCAACATGAAGCGCTTTTGCTGGCATATTTCAGCATTGGCGCTTTTTTGCACCATCGTTTGCACCTCGGTTTGAATTGGGCTATAATGAGTCATTATGGGAACAGATATTCTTATTTTAGGAAATATTTCCGGGTGGTGAAGAAAGCGTGGAGAGCGCATTTACGCGAAGCAATACGAAATTTGAACTCGTGTCGGAATACTCGCCGCAAGGGGATCAGCCTGCCGCGATCGAGGGTTTGGTTGCCGGCATTCTAGAAGGGAAGAAGCATCAGACACTGCTAGGGGCTACGGGTACGGGCAAGACGTTTACAATCGCGAACACGATTGCGAAGCTGAACCGCCCCACGCTCGTCATCGCGCATAATAAGACGCTCGCCGCACAGCTCTGCAGCGAGTTTAAAGAGTTCTTCCCGAATAATGCGGTTGAATATTTTGTCAGCTACTATGACTACTACCAGCCGGAGGCGTACATTCCCTCCAGCGATACGTTTATAGAGAAGGATTCCAGTATTAACGATGAGATCGACAAGCTGCGCCACTCGGCGACCAGCTCTTTATTCGAACGCCGCGATGTCATTGTCGTAGCGAGCGTGTCCTGCATTTATGGTCTCGGTTCTCCTCTGGAGTACCGAAATCTCGTGCTGTCGCTGCGCGTCGGCATGGAACGTCCGCGTAACGATATTTTACGCAAACTGGTTGATATTCAATACCAGCGCAACGATATGAATTTTGTGCGCGGGACATTCCGGGTGCGTGGTGATGTGATTGAGATTTTCCCTGTGTCCCGAAGTGAGCAGGCGCTGCGTGTTGAACTGTTCGGCGATGAGATTGAGCGGATTACGGAAATCGACGTCTTAACCGGTGAAATTATCGGGGAGCGCGACCACGTGGCGATTTTCCCGGCATCTCACTTCGTTACGGCCGAGGAATCGCTGAAGGTTGCACTTGGCAACATTGAGCGAGAGCTGGAGGAGCGTCTAGCCGTGCTGCGCGAGAACGGCAAGCTGCTGGAAGCACAGCGGCTGGAGCAGCGCACGCGGTACGACCTTGAAATGATGGCGGAGATGGGCTTCTGCTCAGGCATCGAGAACTATTCCGGACCGCTGACCTTCCGCGAGCCCGGGGAAACGCCGTTCACCCTGTTCGATTATTTCCCGGATGACATGCTGATCGTGATTGACGAGTCGCACGTGACGCTGCCACAGATCCGCGCCATGTATAATGGCGACCGCGCCCGTAAGGAAGTGCTGGTGGATCACGGCTTCCGTCTGCCTTCGGCGATGGATAACCGTCCTATGAAGTTTGAGGAATTCGAGCAGAAGATTAAAAATATCCTCTTTGTCTCGGCAACGCCCGGTCCTTACGAGCTGGAGCACTGCCCGACGATGGTGGAGCAAATTATACGTCCGACCGGTCTTATTGACCCGATTATTGAGGTTCGCCCTACGAAGGGGCAGATCGACGATCTGATCGGGGAAATCCGCGACCGTATCGATAAAGACGAGCGTGTGCTCGTTACAACCTTAACGAAGAAGATGGCGGAGGACTTAACCGATTACTTGAAGGAAATCGGCATCAAGGTGCGGTATCTCCATTCCGACATTAAGACGCTGGAGCGCCTGCAAATTGTCCGCGATTTGCGGCTGGGCACCTTCCATGTGCTGATAGGGATTAATCTGCTGCGGGAAGGGCTTGATTTGCCGGAGGTATCCTTGGTGGCGATTCTCGACGCCGATAAAGAAGGCTTCCTTCGCGCCGAGCGCTCGCTCATTCAGACGATTGGCCGCGCGGCGCGGAATGCCAGCGGGTACGTTATCATGTATGGCGATAAAATCACCGATTCAATGGACCGCGCGATGAAAGAAACCGAGCGCCGCCGAACGATTCAGATGGCATACAACGAGAAGCACGGCATTACGCCGCAGACGATTAAGAAGAAGATCCGCGATGTGATCGAAGCGACGAAGGTCGCGGAGCAAAAGGCGGATTACCTGTCCGAGGTTAAGGAAAAGATGTCTAAGAAAGACCGTAAATCGATGATCGAACGGTTGGAGGCCGAAATGAAGGAAGCGGCGAAGCAGCTTCAGTTCGAGCGGGCCGCCGAGCTTCGCGATGCGATTATGGAATTAAAAGCGGCGGACTAATAGATTCCGCTGAAGGGGAAGGTGTTCGGGCTTGGCCAAAGACCAGATCGTCATTAAGGGCGCACGCGCCCACAATTTGAAAAACATCGACGTCACGATTCCGCGCGATAAGTTTGTCGTACTCACTGGACTCAGCGGCTCCGGCAAATCCTCGCTGGCGTTCGATACGATTTACGCAGAAGGACAGCGCCGCTATGTTGAATCGCTATCCGCCTACGCCCGGCAATTCCTCGGGCAGATGGAGAAGCCGGATGTCGATTCCATAGAAGGGCTGTCTCCGGCTATTTCCATTGACCAGAAGACGACGAGCCGCAATCCGCGCTCGACCGTCGGTACGGTGACGGAAATTTACGATTATCTTCGTTTATTGTTCGCCCGGGTAGGAAAACCGCATTGTCCGCAGCACGGCATCGAGATTACCTCGCAAACGGTTGAACAAATGGTCGACCGAATTATGGAGTACCCGGAACGGACGAAGCTGCAAATTCTCGCCCCGCTCATTTCCGGCCGTAAAGGGGAGCACCAGAAGGTGTTTGCGGACATTCAGAAGCAGGGCTTCGTGCGCGTTCGGGTGAACGGCGAGATTATGGACGTAAGCGACAAAATTGAGCTGGAGAAAAACAAGAAGCACAGCATCGAGGTTGTCGTTGACCGGATTGTTGTCAAACCGGATATCCAGTCGCGCCTTGCGGACTCCCTCGAAACAGCGCTTAAGCTATCTGGCGGACAAATCATCGTCGATGTTATGGAGCAGGAGGAGCTGCTCTTTAACGCCAACTTGGCTTGTCCGCAGTGCGGTTTCAGCATCGATGAGCTGGCACCGCGTATGTTTTCGTTTAACAGCCCGTACGGGGCGTGTCCGGAGTGTGACGGCTTGGGCAGCAAAATGATCGTCGATCCGGATCTGCTTGTCCCAGATAGCAGCCTCTCCATTGATGAGGGTGCGTTTGAGGCATGGGCGGGCAGTACGTCTAACTATTATCCGCAGTTCCTTGCAGCCGTGTGCGCCCATTTTGGAATTCCGCAGGATGTGCCGGTAAGTGAATTGCCGGAAGAGCACATGCAGAAGCTGCTTTACGGAACAGGAACCGAGAAGGTTCGCTTCCGTTACGATAATGAATTCGGCGCAACACGGGAAGCGCTCGTTCCGTTTGAAGGCATTGTGCGCAACCTGGAACGCCGTTATCGCGATACGGCATCCGAGGGCATTCGGGAGCATATCGAGCAGTACATGAGCGCAAAGCCTTGCGGCTCGTGTAAAGGGCAGCGCCTTAAGCCGGAGGTGCTGGCGGTGACGATCAACGGGCAGAACATTGCCCATGTCACATCGCTTTCTATCGGCGGCGCCGATGAGTTTTTCAGCTCGCTCGTGATGAACGAGAAAGAACTGGCCATCGCGCATTTGATCTTGAAAGAAATTAAGGAGCGTCTGGGCTTCCTCGTAAACGTCGGCTTGGACTATTTGACGCTCAGCCGTGCGGCGGGTACACTCTCCGGCGGCGAGGCGCAGCGGATTCGTCTGGCTACGCAGATTGGCTCCAGCCTGATGGGCGTCCTTTATATTTTGGATGAGCCGAGCATCGGGCTGCATCAGCGTGACAACGACCGTTTGATCAAGACGCTGGAGCATATGCGGAACCTAGGGAATACGCTGATCGTCGTTGAGCATGACGAGGATACGATGCTTGCGGCCGATTATATTATCGATATCGGACCGGGAGCGGGCATCCATGGCGGTCAAGTAATTGCGGCGGGGACGCCGGAAGAGGTCATGAAGGATGAACATTCGCTTACCGGTGCGTACCTAAGCGGACGCCGCTTTATACCGGTACCGCTGAAGCGCCGTAAGCCGAACGGCAAGTGGATCGAAGTGAAGGGTGCCAAGGAAAACAACCTGAAGAATGTTAACGTAAAGTTCCCTCTAGGTGTATTCACTTGCGTTACCGGCGTTTCTGGATCCGGCAAATCGACGCTGGTTAACGAAATCCTATATAAAACACTCGCTAGGGATTTGAACGGTGCGAGATCACGTCCGGGCCAGTATAAAGAGCTGCTGGGCCTCGAAAATTTGGAGAAGGTCATCGATATCGACCAATCGCCGATCGGCCGTACGCCGCGCTCCAATCCGGCGACGTATACCGGTGTGTTTGACGATATCCGCGATGTATTCGCGATTACGAACGAAGCAAAGGTACGCGGCTACAAGAAAGGCCGCTTCAGCTTTAACGTCAAAGGCGGACGCTGTGAAGCATGCCGTGGCGACGGAATTATTAAGATCGAGATGCACTTCCTGCCCGATGTGTACGTTCCTTGTGAAATTTGCAAAGGCAAGCGATACAACCGG
This sequence comes from Paenibacillus turpanensis, assembly GCF_011421635.1. Lineage (GTDB taxonomy): Bacteria > Bacillota > Bacilli > Paenibacillales > YIM-B00363 > Paenibacillus_AK > Paenibacillus_AK turpanensis. Next base: position 11,905 of record NZ_WTLI01000036.1, on the reverse strand, counting down.
GAAACGCTTGAGATTAAGTACAAAGGCAAGAGCATTTCCGAAGTGCTGGAGCTGACGATCGAGGATGCTTGCGAGTTCTTCAAGAACATTCCGAAGATCCACCGCAAGCTGCAAACGCTGCTCGACGTAGGTCTCGGTTACATGCGTTTAGGCCAGCCCGCGACAACGTTGTCCGGCGGCGAAGCGCAGCGGGTGAAGCTCGCCTCCGAGCTTTATCGCCGCAGCACGGGCAAAACGCTGTACATTCTTGATGAGCCGACAACCGGCCTTCACATCGACGATATCGACCGTCTCTTGAAGGTGCTGCAGCGCCTGGTTGACTCGGGCGAATCGGTGCTGGTCATCGAGCATAACCTCGATGTGATCAAAACCGCCGATTACCTTGTCGACCTCGGACCGGAAGGCGGCAGCGGCGGCGGCACGATCATTGCCGTCGGTACGCCGGAGGACATCGCGAAGGCGGCGGATAAGTCCTATACCGGCAAGTACTTGAAGCCGATTCTTGAGCGCGACCTTGAGCGGACGAAAGCAATGGAGCTTGAGCTTGCCAAGCTGCCGCAGGAAGAGAACGCGGCGGTGTAAACGCAGCAAGGATGAGATATAAGAACAAACAACCTTAGCACGGCGGCTTGCCGGACTAAGGTTGTTTTAATATGCTCATTATTTTCTAACAGCAGGAATCCAAGCTCTCGGTGGATATTTTCAGACGCTCCGTAACCATTTTTCCATGCGTAGAGTAATAAATGCTGGAGGGGATGGACATTTTATACTAACGAGGCAGGTTCGATAAATCACGTCCATGAAATGGATAAGATGAGCAGCATAAAGCATATCACGATGACAACTCCATCTAATCCACAAGGCAAATGACTGGCGTTTCACGATTAGACTGCTATAATATTTTTAATAGACATGCGGCGAAGTACAAATAGAGCTTCCGTGGTGCTTGGGAGAAGTGACAAAGTTGTTACGATTCCAGAAACAACTTGCAAACAGGCTCCCCTGCGGATAAAATTAGAAAAGGTATTTTCGCGCGAGGTAAAAAGGAGGGTCTCTTCCATGCTGCTTGCGGAAGGCGCACAAACAGCTAGCAATTTCCACGGTTTTGACGTGTTCATGATCTTGTTCACCATCATCATCTTCATCGGTGTGGTCCGTCTATTGACGGCGAAGGTGAAAAACCCGTTCGCGATTGCGTTCAGCGTTGTTGCCTTACTGGTATTCCTATTTGCGGATGTCGTAATGGTGCTGAACTGGTTCGGAATTATGGGCGGGTAACGAATAATTAGAAAAAGTGTACCAAAGGGTAAAGGCGTTTTTCCGGATGAGTCGAGGCCGGGGAGGCGCTTTTTTAATATTTTCGTCCTATCCATAAAAAAATCCCTGGCGTATGCATGGATACGCACAGGGATTTCATTTTCCAGATAAGGGAAAAGACTTCGCTTACACCCACCACATCTCGCCAAGCGGCTCTTTGATGAGCACCTGATGAAGATTGTTCACTGCTTTGGTGAAGCCTTCGTCGATGGACATCAGTCCGTCCTCGTGCTCGATGCTGACCACATAATCGTAGCCCACGAGACGCAGCGCGGAGAGGATATCCGCCCATGTTTTCAGGTCATGGCCGAAGCCGACGGAGCGGAACTGCCAAGCGCGGTCGAGCATTTGCGCATAGGACTGCATATCGGTTACACCGTGCTTATTTACGTTGATCGGGTCGATGGACGTATCTTTCGCATGGAAGTGATGAATTGCTCCCGCGCGGCCCAAAATATGAATAGCCTGCACCGGATCGATGCCCTGCCACCACATGTGGCTCGGATCGAGGTTCGCGCCAATTACGTCGCCCACCGCTTCGCGCAGACGAAGCAGCGTCGCCGGTGTATGTACGCTGAAGCCGCCGTGCAGCTCAAGGCCGATTTTGACGCCGCGTTCTTGTGCGAATGCGCCGGCTTCTTTCCAATAAGGGATGACCTTTTGTTCCCACTGCCATTTGAGCAGCTCTTGGTAATCGTTCGGCCAAGGGGCAACCGGCCAGTTCGGATACTTTGCATCGTCGCTGTCGCCCGGACATCCGGAGAACGTGTTCACAACAGGCACTTCGAGCTTTTGAGCAAGCTCTACGGTTTTTAAGAATGTATCATGGAAGTCTTTGGCAATCGGTTTTTGCGGGTGCAGCGGATTGCCGTGGCAGCTTAAAGCGCTGATGATCAGTCCGCGTGATTCTACAGCCTGCTTAAACGCTTTCAACTTGCTTTCGTCGGAAAGCAGCTCGTCGGGATTGCAGTGTGCATTACCCGGATAAGCGCCGGTCCCGATTTCAACGGCCTCCAGTCCTTTGGACGCGATATAATCGAGCGCTTCTTCCAGCGGCTTCTGGCTGAACAGTACGGTAAATACACCAAGCTTCATGCAAAATGACACCTCCAAATGGATGGGTTCAATCTTCCGTATTATACCATTTTAGGGTGAGAGAAAAAAAGCGAGACCTCCTCATACGGGTAAGTTGTGCACAGGGGTACGGATTGGTATGATGAATTTGTTGAAAAAGAAAGGACGGAGCACCGCCAATGAAGAAAGTCGTATGTATCGGAGAAATGTTAATCGATTTTGTGCCGGAAACGAACGGGCTGCCGCTCGCCGAAGTGCCCGGCTTTCGTAAAGCGGCAGGCGGAGCGCCGGCCAATGTAGCCGCGGCTGTCGCGCGTCTCGGCGGTGGGGCGCGTTTTATCGGCAAGGTCGGAGCCGACCCGTTCGGCGAGTTTCTGCGTGCGGAGCTTGAGCGGACCGGCGCGGAAGCGGCGATGATTGCCTCGGAGGAAGCGCGGACGGCGCTTGCCTTCGTATCGCTGCGGGCCGACGGGGAGCGTGACTTTTTGTTTTACCGGCAGCCGTCGGCGGATATGCTGCTGCGGCCGGAGGACATCCGCGAGGAATGGCTGGCGGACGCAGCGATTATTCACTTCGGCTCCGTGTCGCTAATCGAGGAGCCGAGCCGCAGCGCCACGCTGAGCGCGGTCCAGCGGGTGGGGGACGGTTCGGATGCGATCGTATCCTACGATCCGAACGTGCGTCTCGCGTTGTGGCCGGATCAGGAGACGGCAAAGCGGAGCATCCTAGAACAGATGCCGCTGGCGCATCTGGTGAAGGTGAGCGAGGAAGAGGTTGAGTTTTTACTCGGGACGGAAGATATTGCAGCCGGGGCGCGTCAGCTGCTGGCGATGGGACCTTTGGTCGTCATCGTTACGCTGGGTGCGGAAGGCTGCGTCGTATATACGAACAACAAAGAAATTCGTGTGGCAGCCCCGAAGGTAGAAGCCGTCGATACGACGGGCGCCGGGGATGGTTTTGTCGGCGGATTGCTGTACGAATTAGCGGGCCGCGACCTGACAGCCAATGGTCTGGCGGAGGCCATGTCAAACGAGAAGGTCGTACATGAGGCGGCGGGCTTTGCCTGCCGGGTTGGCGCTTTAACGACAACGAAGCGCGGGGCGATTCCCGCACTGCCGACGAAAGCAGAGGTTGAAGCGTTTGAAGGGAGCAATGACTAACATGGCACAAACAACATTTACGACAACGTTACAGCGCAGCGATATCGAGCTGCTTGCTCCGGCGGGCGGCTGGGACAGCCTGCGTGCTGCCGTTGCCAATGGCGCGGACGCGGTCTTCTTCGGCGCGGAAAAGTTCAATGCGCGTGCGCGTGCGAACAATTTCCGGACGGACGAGCTGCCGGAGGTCATGTCATTTTTACATGCATACGGGGTCAAAGGCTTTCTGACCTTTAATATATTGGTGTTTGAAGAGGAGCTTCCCGCAGCGATGGAGCTGATTGAGGCTTGTATCGATGCGGGTGTGGATGCGGTCATTGTACAGGATCTGGGCTTGGTTAAAATGATTCGTGAAATCTCGCCGGATTTCCCAATACACGGCTCGACGCAGATGACGATTACGTCGCCGGAGGCAGTGGAATTCACGAAGCCGTTTGACATTGAACGGGTTGTGCTCGGGCGGGAAAACAACCTCAAGCAAATTAAGCAAATCGGCGAGCAGGCGAAGCTGCCGATGGAAGTGTTCGTGCACGGCGCGCTGTGCGTTTCCTATTCCGGACAATGCTTGACGTCCGAAATGTGGGGCGGACGTTCCGCGAACCGAGGCGAATGCGCCCAAGCGTGCCGTTTGCCGTACGATATGATGGTCGACGGTGTGCAGAAGCCGATGGGCGATATCGCTTACTTGCTGTCGCCGAAGGACCTGGCGGCACTGGAGCTTGTCCCCGAGCTGATCGAAGCGGGTGTGACGTCCTTTAAGATTGAAGGCCGTCTGAAGACGCCGGAGTATGTGGCCAACGTCGTTTCCAAGTACCGCGCCGCAATCGATAAATATTTCGAGGGCTCGGACCCGGCGCCGTCGAAGGAAGAGCTGCGCGAGCTGCAGCAGAGCTTCAGCCGCGGCTTCACGCATGGCTTCCTCGAAGGCACGAACAACAAGCAGCTGGTCGAAGGGACGTTCCCGAAGAGCCGCGGCGTCTATTTGGGCCGGGTAAAGCAGGTGCTGCGCGACGCGGTAATCTGTGAGCTGGAAGCGCCTTTGAAGCGCGGCGATGGTATTGTGTTCGACGCGGGCGACCCGACGAAGAAGGAAGAGGGCGGACGCGTGTACGATTTGCGCCGCCGCGGGGTGAAATTCGAGGGCGAAGCGGACGGCGGTTTGATTGAGATCGTGCCGGGCCGCAACGATGTGGATTTATCGCGGGTGCATGTCGGCAACCGCATTTGGAAAACGAGCGATCCTGCACTTGATAAGCGTCTGCGCCAAACGTTCGAAACGGACAAGCCGTACCGCACCTTCCCGGCGTCGGTGTATGTCGAAGGCCGCGAGGGCGAGCCGCTGAAGGTATGGTGGACCGATACGACGACCAACTTTACAGTAAAAGTGGAATCGGAGCGCATGCTGGAGAAGGCGCTGAAGCGTCCTTTGGACGAAGCGTATTTAGCGGACCAGCTCGGACGTCTCGGGGGAACGTTGTTCCACCTCGATACGCTGGAGAGCAAGCTGGAGGGCGAAGTCATCGTTCCAGTCAGCGAGCTGAACCGGCTGCGCCGCGAAGCGGTCGAGCTGCTCGAAGAGCATCGCCGCAAGCCTCCGGCTTATATCAAGCGCAGCGTCGATCCTTACGCGGATGCGCATGATAATGAAGAAGGCGCCCAAGTGCAAGGGACGCGCTCGCAGCTTACTGCGCTGTGCCGCACCTTGGAGCAGGTACAAGCTTCGCTGGAAGCGGGAGTCGACTTTGTTTACGCCGACTTCGAGTTTATTAAGCAGTTTCCGGCCGCCGTCGAAGCGGTTCGGGCGAAGGGCAAGCAAATCGCCTTGGTTACACCGCGTATTCATATGCCCGGGGAAACGGGTTATTTTAACAATATATTAAAGCTGAAGCCGGATGCGGTACTTGTACGCAATACGGGAGCGGCCTACTGGTTCCTGAAGCATCGCCAGGAAAACCCGGATGCCGAGCATCCGACCTTGATCGGCGACTTCTCGCTCAATATTGCCAACCACAAAACCGTGAATCTGTTCCTGGAAGCAGGCCTCGAATGGCTGACGCCTTCCTATGATTTGAACATTCAGCAGATGGTTGACCTGCTGCGCCGTGCCGATACGAGCAAGCTGGAGGTCGTCATTCACCAGCATTTGCCGATGTTCCATACCGAGCACTGCGTTTACTGCACCTTTTTAAGCGAAGGCACCGATTTCACGAACTGCGGCCGTCCTTGCGAGGAGCATCGCGTCAGCCTGCAGGATCGGATCGGTATGTCGCATCCGGTGCGTGTAGACGAGGGCTGCCGCAACACAGTTTATAACGCGATTGAGCAGTCCGGCGCGGAGTACTTGACAAACTTCCAGGATCTAGGCGTGGCGCGTTTCCGCGTTGAATTTCTCGAAGAAAATGCCGAGAAGGTGGGGGAAGTGATATCCTTGTACGAGCGGGCGATCAAAGGCCAAATCAGCGGCAGCCAAGTATGGCGCGCGCTGAAGGCGACGAACCAGCTCGGTGTTACGCGAGGTCAGCTGGTGAAATAATCCGGCTCATTGACACCTATGTTTGAGTCAACTAAACTAAAAAGAGAACAAATGTGCTTATTTGGTAATCAAGCACAATGAACCGTTGGAGGGAATTATGGCGCTGACGACAATCCGGCAATGGAAGCATGTATTTAAATTGGACCCGGATAAACCGATTTCGGACGATGCGCTTGATGCGCTCTGCTTATCCGGAACGGATGCAATCGTCATCGGAGGCTCCAGCGGTGTCACATTCGACAACACGGTGGACCTCATGTCGCGGGTAAGGCGATATGAGGTTTCTTGCGTTTTGGAAGTGTCGGGACTGCATGCGATCGCTCCGGGCTTTGATTTGTACTTGATTCCCGTCGTGCTGAACGCTGATTCCGTCGACTGGGTCATCGGCCAGCATCATCAGGCGGTGAAGGAGTACGGATCGTTCGTCCCGTGGGAATCGGTTGCGGCCGAGGCGTATGTCATTTTGAACCCGGACTGCACGGCGGGACGGCTGACCGGAGCGTCTTCCGGACTGTCGGCCAAGGATGTGGCGGCTTACGCCAAGCTGGCGGAGCGTCTGTACCGTTTTCCGGTATTTTATATGGAGTATTCAGGCATGTTCGGCGATATGGATATGGTCCGCAGGGCCAGAGGAGAACTGAAGGAAGCCCGTTTATTTTACGGCGGCGGAATTAATAGCGAGGAACGCGCAAGGGAGGCGCTGGAGGCGGGAGCCGACACGATTGTCGTCGGCAACGTCATCTACGAATCGCTGGAAAAAGCGCTGGCCACGGTGAACGCGGTGAAAATGGGGTAATGGGGAAGGAAGGATAACATGAATCAACCGATCGATATTTTCCAGGCGATCACGAAACTGAATCCACGGCAGCGCGAAGCGGTAGAAGCGGTTGACGGGCCTTTGCTCATTATGGCCGGCGCGGGCAGCGGCAAAACCCGCGTGCTGACGCACCGCATCGCGTATCTCATCGGGTCGCGGAAAGCGGCGCCGTGGAGCATTTTGGCGATCACCTTTACGAATAAAGCGGCAAGAGAGATGCAGGACCGCGTGGAAAAGCTGGTAGGCGCGGCGGCGCGGGACATTTGGGTTTCGACGTTCCACTCGATGTGCGTGCGTATTTTGCGGCGGGATATTGAGCGGATTGGGTACTCGTCGAACTTTTCGATTCTGGATTCGGCGGATCAGCTTTCCGTCATTCGCAGCTGCTGCAAGGAGCTGAACATCGACACGAAAAAGTTCGAGCCTAAGGCGATCCAGGCGGCCATTGGCGGCGCGAAAAACGAGCTGGTCACCCCGGAGATGTTCGAGCAGCGCATTGGAGATTATTTTCAAGGCATAGCGGCCAAAGTATACACGTTGTATCAGAAAAAGCTGAAGGCGAACAATTCGCTCGATTTTGACGATTTGATTATGACGACGATCCGGCTGTTTAAGGAAGTGCCGGAGGTGCTCGATTTTTATCAAAATAAATTCCGTTATGTTCACGTCGACGAGTATCAGGATACGAACCGTGCGCAGTACATGCTCTGCCAAATGCTCGCGGACAAGCATCACAACATTTGCGTCGTCGGCGACAGCGACCAGTCGATTTACCGCTGGCGCGGGGCGGATATCAGTAACATCCTCAACTTTGAACAGGATTACCCGGAAGCGACGGTCATTCTGCTCGAGCAAAATTACCGTTCGACGGCAATGATTTTGAACGCAGCCAACGAGGTCATCCGCAACAACAGCGGCCGCAAGCCGAAAAAGCTGTGGACGGACAAAGGTAATGGCAACAAGGTGCAAATATATCAGGCGGAATCGGAGCATGAGGAAGGCTACTTCGTCACGGGAACGATCCGCAAAAATGTGAACAACGGCAAGTCGTTCTCCGACCATGCAATTTTGTACCGGACGAATGCGCAGTCCCGTGTGATCGAGGAAATTTTGATCAAGTCGGATATTCCATATCAGATCGTGGGCGGCGTGAAGTTCTATGACCGGAAGGAAATTAAGGATATCCTTGCGTATTTGCGCCTTATTTCCAATCCGGATGACGACATCAGCTTAACGCGTGTTATTAATGTGCCGAAGCGGGGCATCGGTGATACGACGCTGGATAAGCTGGCGGCCGGTGCTGCAGCGCGCGGCGTGTCCATCTTCACGGTGCTGGACGAGGCAGGGCTGTACGGCATCGCGGGCAAAACAGCGGCGGCGCTGTCGGACTTCCGCGCCATGATCCTGAATTTGACCCGGATGTCGGAATATTTGTCGGTGACGGAGCTGACGGAGCAGGTGCTGGAGCTAACGCAGTACCGCGTTGAGCTGCAGCGGGAAGCGACACTGGAATCGAAGGCTCGGCTGGAGAACATCGACGAATTTTTGTCGGTGACGATGGATTTTGAGAAGCGGAACGAAGATAAATCGCTTGTATCGTTCTTGACGGACTTGGCGCTGATCGCCGATATCGATTCGATGAACGATGACGACGAGGACAAAACCGAAGGCGTTGTGCTTATGACGATGCACAGTGCCAAGGGGCTGGAGTTCCCGTACGTATTCATTATCGGCTTGGAGGAGGGGGTATTCCCTCACAGCCGTGCGCAAAATGACGACGAGGAACTGGAAGAAGAGCGGCGCTTAGCGTACGTTGGAATAACAAGGGCCGAGGAGCAGCTTTACTTAACGCACGCAAGAGTGCGGACGCTGTTCGGCCGGATGTCCGCGGGCGCGCCATCGCGATTCCTCGATGAGATTCCCGAGGAATGCAAGGAAATCGTCGGCGGGGCGTCGCCATCGCGCGACGGAGGCTTCGGCAGCCGCTTCGGCGCAGGTGCGCGCAGCGGCGGAGGCGGCGGGTACACCGGCGGCTACAGCGGTGCCCGAAGCGCAGGCGGCACCGGCGTGTACGGCGGCGGTGCCGGTACGGGCGGCTTTGGCGGAGGCGCGGCAGCAGGTGCGGGCGGATACAACGGCGCCCGCACGTCCTCGATCACGCCGGCCGCGAGATCGATCCCGGCGGCGGTGCAGCCTGCCGGAGGCGCGGTGCCGGTTTATGCCGCAGGCGACAAAGTCGCCCACGGCAAATGGGGCACCGGAACCGTTGTCGCCGTGAAAGGCGCCGGCGACGATCAGGAGCTGCAGATCGCATTCCCGGCCCCGGTCGGGATCAAAAGGCTTTTGGCCAAGTTTGCGCCAATTACGAAAGTGTAACCGGAAGGTGAGGTCGTGCTCGTGAACGAGAATTCGAATGAGATGAGAGCGTTAATTGATGAAATCAATAAGTACAACTATCATTACTACACCTTGGACAATCCGCTTATCGACGATAAAGATTACGATGTTCTCTATGACCGGCTGGTAAAGCTGGAGCAGGAAACGGGTGTCGTTTTGCCGGATTCCCCGACCCTGCGCGTAGGAGGGGAAATCCTCAAGGGTTTTGAGACTCATCGCCATTTATCTCGTTTATGGAGCTTGGACAAGGCGCAAACGGCCGATGACCTGACCAGCTGGCACAATCGTGTCCTGAAGCTGATCGGAGATTATAATACGAAACATCCAGAGCAGCCGCTGCCCGCGCCATCCTTTGCGGTCGAGCTGAAGTTCGACGGATTAACGCTGAACCTGACTTACACAGACGGCCAGCTGGTGCAGGCGTCAACACGAGGAAATGGCACGGTTGGGGAAAGCATTTTGGCACAGGTACGAACGATCCGCTCGATTCCTTTATCCATCCCTTACCGGGAAGGCACGGTTGAAGTGCAAGGGGAAGGGCTGATGTTTCTCTCCGTGCTCGATGCTTATAATCAGACGGCGGCGGAGCCTTTAAAGAATGCCAGAAATGCGGCGGCGGGCGCACTTCGCAACCTGAATCCGAAGGTGACTGCGGAACGGAAGCTTGATGCTTTTTTCTACAATGTTGGCTATTCCGATTCGGTTACGTTTGAAGACCAGCGGGAAATGCTGCAGTTTTTAAAAGAGAACGGTTTTAAAGTCAACGGGCAGATGGTGTTCTGCGATACGATCGAAGAAGTAGCGAAGCGCCTTGAAGAAGTGGCGAATATCCGTCACAACTTAGATTATTTGCTTGATGGCGCTGTAGTGAAGATTACGGATATGCGCACCCGTGAGGTGCTTGGGTATACAGATAAGTTCCCCCGCTGGGCCATTGCTTATAAGTTTGAAGCGGAGGAAACGACCACGATTCTGGAAGCCGTCCATTGGAACGTGGGCCGTACCGGCAAGATTACGCCTGCTGCGGTTGTGGAGCCGGTAGAGCTGGCCGGTGTGACGGTTCGCAACTGTACGCTCAATAATATGGACGATATCGAGCGGAAGCAATTGAAGCATGCGGTCGGTACGCTCATTTACATTCGCCGTTCCAACGATGTCATCCCGGAAATTCTCGGCAAGGTGACCGAGGAGCAGGACGGCGGGGAAATCGTGGCGCCTACCCACTGCCCGGCATGCGGCACGGAGCTGGAGCAGCGCGGCGCGCATCTGTTCTGCCCGAACAAGCTTGGCTGTAAGCCGCAAACGGTAGCGCGTCTGGCGCATTTTGCTTCCCGTGATGCGATGGATATCGAAACCTTTAGCGAGAAAACGGCGGAGCAGCTTGTGGAGGAGCGGGATGTTCGGGATCCGGCGGATTTATACGATTTAACGTTTGAGCAGCTGATCGGATTGGAACGGTTCGGTCAGAAGAAGGCGCAAAACCTGCTTGATGCGATTGAGGCCAGCAAAACCCGTGATTTAGCGTCTTTCCTCTATGCTTTGGGAATTCCGAATACGGGGAAAACAACGACAAAGGCACTTGTTGACCACTTTGGCAGCCTGGAGCGAATCCGCGAGGTAACAGTGGAAGAGCTATTGGAGGTTCCGGATATCGGGGGAATTGTAGCGGACAGCATCGTTTCATTTTTCCAAGATGAAGTGGTGAAGCGGAGCATTGAGCGAATGCTGGCCAGCGGCGTTCACCCGGTTGTTGAGGAACGTCCAGCCGCGCCGACGAGAGAATCAATTTTTACCGGCAAAACTGTTGTTCTGACCGGAACCCTTGCGACGATGAGTCGGGATGAGGCGGCCAAGCTGCTTGAGGCGGCAGGCGCGAAGATTTCGGGCAGTGTCTCCAAGAAAACGGATTTTGTCGTGGCAGGCGAAAGCGCCGGCAGCAAGCTGACGAAGGCACAGGATCTCGGCGTTCGGGTTATCGATGGGGAAGAAGAGCTCCTGCGTTTGCTTAACCAAGAGTAAGCAACCGATCTAAATGGATATACGCAGCTCGTAAGGGGAAGGTTTTGTTCCGCTTACGGGCTGTTTGTATGTTATGGGGACTAGCATTCGGTTATCAGTGTTCTTGAATTTAGCTTCCTTCCGAATCGGAAGCGCCGGTACAGCCTTTTATTACATGCTTTTCCGCCTGTAAATTCACTTGTTCCGTTAGTGTTCGTCGATTGAAGTGAAGATTGTGGTATGGATTGGACATGCTGCATGAACCTTCTTGTTGTATTCGAAGTATGGATTGTGGTACATTATCACTTGTCGCCGCGAGAGCGGACGGCAAAAAACAGCTTTGATGCAGCGAATGTGCAGGTTTTGATTAAAAGGTTTTGAGTTGGATAAACCAAACAGTTGCAATTTGCTCGAGAAACTGATAATATATGATCTTGTCACCACGATTTTGACAAAAAATGCTTGAAAAGTTCCTTGAAAACTAAACAAATGGCGCTTATGAAATAAACGCAGCGGGTTACGCAAGTAACCAAAATTCGATTGAATTGAATGAGCTTTTGATAAAGCTTGTCTAATAAACTTTATTGGAGAGCTTTGATCCTCGGATCAAAG
>NZ_WTLI01000035.1 GCF_011421635.1 Paenibacillus turpanensis | reverse complement strand
GCAAACCTTAACCATTTTATGAAACCACTTAGATTTCCGAAAAGGACTCAGTGCCAAGGTTGCTAAAAAGTAATAATTCGTTTCTATTTTGCTGATATACTCCTTAGCTAGATCAATGTCTTGCACCATTAGCAGGTGCCCGTCTTCCGTACGAATATAGAGTGTTCGATTCCCATACCAATTGATAGTTTCTTCAGTCTCCCTTCATGCAGCACTCCCTTAAATAAGCGGAAAAGCTGAGAGTATTCATTTCCATATGGCGGTTATTCCCTTCCAATTTACTTAACATGATGCCGCCTTCCAACAAAGACAAAGCGAACGAGGCCAACGCATCCACGTCGAGCTCCTCCTTAAACTCCCCCTCGCGAATCCCTTCGTCGATAATGTGTTTCATTTTATCCAACGTAGAACGCAATCCCAATTGAGCTCTCTCGCGCAGCAGCGGGTGAGTATCATCACTTTCAACGGCTGTATTCTGCATTGGACATCCGCCAATAAAGGGCGGATTGTTTACAACATCCTCGTAGACGCGAAAAAAAGCGAGCAGCTGCCCGACGGCTGTTTCCTCTTTGCTTAACGCTTCTGAAAACTTAGCGCCAACTACGCCCGCAGCATACTCATACGCTTCTAAAGCAATTTCGTCCTTGCTGCCAAAATGCCGGTAGATCCCGCCCTTTTGGATACCCGTAGAGGCAATAATGTCATTTAACGATGCCCCCGCGTACCCCTGCTGGTTGAAGAGCTCAGCAGACTTCCTGATGATGTGCTCTCTTGTTTTATCGCCTTTTTTCATAAAACCCCTCCGAACAGACAGACATTCAATGATTTATTATATCAAATCTTACATTTACGCCATTGCCAATCACTGGAACTATGCTAAAATAAATGATACCAATTGGTATCATTTTGTGGTTTCATAATCCGAACAGAGGTGGGATAAAGCATCCAGCTTACTCAGCTCGTTTACCCCAAAATTTATATAGGGAGTGTGGAAGCATGTCAATTCAAGATCAGCTGGAACAAGCAAAAGCGAGATTTCTCGCGAATGTCCCTGAGATAGCTCAGGAGAGTATTTTTCAGCAAATGGAGGAGCAGCAGCAATCCGGCAGAGTTTTTGGTTTAGATGCGGGGTTAAGGGCGCCAAATTTCACACTAACCAATATCGACGGCCAGCCTTTCACTCTTTATGATGAGCTTGCCAAAGGCCCGGTTGTTTTAACCTTTTATCGCGGCAGCTGGTGTCCTTACTGCAATATTCAGCTTCGCGGCTATGAGCAAATTTTACCCGACATCAAGCGATACGGCTGCCAGCTTGCTGCGGTTAGCCTGCAAAGCCAGGAGAACTCACTGTCCCAGGCCGAAAAAGAAAAGCTGACCTTTCCCGTACTAAGAGATCCGGGAGGTCTTGTCTCCGACAGCTACAATTTATTATTCGATCTGCCGGCTTACCTCCAAAACACCTACACCCATATTCTCAATCTCGATCTACTTGCATTTAATGAGACTGGGCGTTGGGTGCTGCCTGTACCGGCAACCTTTTTAATTGACTCTGAGGGAGTTATTCGCAGTGCTAGTGTGATCCCGGATTTTATGCAGCGGCTGGAGCCTTCGGAGATCATCGAACAGTTAAAGAAGCTGTAATCGATAGTTAAAATGCCCTTATATCAATCCTTTCCTATTCATTAGCAGNCGGCTGGAGCCTTCGGAGATCATCGAACAGTTAAAGAAGCTGTAATCGATAGTTAAAATGCCCTTATATCAATCCTTTCCTATTCATTAGCAGTATAAGAAAAACTTCTATCGAAGTCCTTTCAAAGAAGCGGGTATGTCATTAAGCGGTAGTTTTCCTTGGTATAGAATTTACTCCTTCCGACCTTAGCGAAACTTATAAATTCTATAACGTTAAAAAAAGCCTCGGTCTACCGTTCCGGTATAGACCAAGGCTTTTGACGTTCCTCAAGGAGCGAGGGGCTTTCGCTCAGACGGACCAGTCCTCGAGCGAGAGCATCGGCTCGGCCTGTAGGTCCAGGCCGGCCAATTGACCGTGCTGCCACTTGACGTAGGCAGCAGCGGCGATCATGGCGGCGTTGTCGGTGCAAAGCGACAACGGCGGGACAATGAGCGGCACGCCGGCGGCCGCACAGCGCGACTCCAATGCGGAGCGGAGTCCGCGGTTGGCCGCTACGCCGCCGCACAGCAGCAGCTGGCACGCGCCGAACTGCTTGGCTGCGCGCAGAGCCTTTTCCGTCAGCACCTCGACGACGGAATCCTGAAAGCCTCGCGCCACCGCAGCCGCAGGCAGTGGCTCGCCCTTCATCGCGGCGGTATTCACCGCCGCAAGCACCGCCGATTTCAGCCCGCTGAAGCTGAAATCGTAAGAATCGGCCTCGAGCCAGACGCGAGGCAGAGCCAACGGCTCCGCCTCGCCGCTCATCGCCAGCTTATCAATAAACGGCCCGCCGGGATACGGCAGTCCGAGCGCCCGCGCCACCTTATCGTACGCCTCACCTGCCGCGTCATCGCGAGTATGGCCGATAATGTGGAACTTTCCTTCGGCCTCCATATAAACAAGCTCCGTATGCCCGCCGGATACAACCAGCGCAAGGAGCGGATATTCAAGCTCAGCCACCAAGCGATTCGCATAAATATGCCCGGCGATATGGTGAACGCCGATCAACGGCTTGTTAAGCGTCAACGCAAGCGCTTTGGCTGCGACCAGACCGACCAGCAGCGCGCCGACCAGACCAGGGCCCTGCGTCACCGCAATCGCAGTCATGTCGCGCAGCGTAAAACCCGACTCGCGAACCGCTTCCTCGATCATGACCGTCATCGTCTCCACGTGCTTACGGGAAGCCACCTCGGGAACGACCCCGCCGAACTTGCGATGCGTTTCCACTTGACTCGACACGACATTTGATAAAATACGGCGTCCGTTCTCGACGACCGCCACCGATGTTTCGTCACAGCTTGTTTCAATGGCGAGAATCCGGCAGGGTCCTGCTTCGCCACGGCCTTCTAGGGCCCTTTCACTCCTATGCTGCATCCTGTTCTCCTTCTATAAATCCGCCCACATAATGAGCGCGTCTTCCCCGTTATCGGAATAATAGCCTTTACGCAGACCAGCCGGACGAAACCCTTTTTTCTCATACAGGCTTTGCGCAACAAGATTGCTGACTCGAACCTCCAGCGTCATCCGCTTCATGCCGTACTCCCGCGCGGTCCGCTGCAGCTCGTCCAACAGCCGGTCCCCAAGCTTGCGCCCCCGAAAACCGTCTCGAACGGCTATGTTTGTAATATGCGCCTCGTCCATAATCGTCCAAAGTCCGCCGTAACCGATCAGCATCGATCCCATTTCCATCACAATGTATCGAGCAAAATGATTTTGCGTCAGCTCATTGTAAAATGCGCTAGGCGACCACGGAGAGGTGAACGCCTCCTGTTCAATCGCGCATACTTCGTCAATATCCCCAAGCCGCATGGCGCGAAACGTAACGTCCAGACGCTCCTCCTGCATTTGCCGCTCCTCCAATCGGTCCGCCCCCTTGGTCCGCCCTAACAGCGGCTCCCTTCTTCCGCAGCTTGCGCAGCGTTCTTTGCGTTCAGCTTAACCTCGGCTTCCGTCAATTGCGCGTAATTCGGCACGAATCCGTGGACATCCTCCCGCTCCCCGTGCTCGACCGCATGAAGCGCCGCCTTCGAACATGCTTCCGCCGTCATCGCCGTTTCAAGAGCGATCAATGGAATCCCATTCAAGGCCTCCCAGCCTGCTGCTTCGTCCAGCAGCTCGCGAAAACCGCTTACTTCGCCCGCAACGATGATTGCCGCCGGCTTTGCCGCTGCTTCTGTACCCAAAGTATCAGCTGCACCCGCCGCACGATCCGCCACGCTTACCAGCCAATCCCGCAGCAGCCGGATGCCGTCCTGCTCAAGCCGCTGCATGGTCGGACCGGCCGTGCCGTCATTAGCACTCGGAACGTTTAATAATGCAGCGTAAGCCTGTCCTCTTCGTGCGTTCATAACGGGAAGGATCCAGGTGTCGCCAGGGGCATGACCGGTCGTGCGAAGCTGGCTCGCCCCAGCTGCCGATGCCTCACCAGATCTCACAGCCAACACAGCCGTCCAAGCGAGCGCCTCCAAGCTTGAAAACCCGTACAGCGGCACATCCAGCGTCCACGCCATCGTTTTCCCCACCGTCACGCCAATCCGCACGCCCGTATACGAGCCCGGCCCGCGTCCTGCAGCCACCCCCGCTAAATCCCCGGCCTCCAGTCCGCTTTGCTTCAGCACCTCGGCAATCGCCGGAGGCAGGTGAACGGCATGGTTCCGTTCCGCACTGGATTCCATCCCCGCCGACAGGCTCCCGTCTTTACAAACGGCCACCGCCATCGTCGCGGTTGAGGTATCGATCACCAGCAAGTTCATGTAAGTACCCCCTCTGCCTTCAGCCGCTCGCACCACTCCGTATACGGAGTGCCGTAAGGATGAAGCGATATTTCCCGTTCTGTCGGACCGGCTGCGCTGATCTCAATCGCAAGCCTCTCTTCCGGGAGCAAATCCGGCATTTTGGAGGGCCACTCGATCAAGGTTACGCCTTCTCCATAAATGTAATCGTCGAGCCCCAGCTCGTCCGCTTCTTCCTGTGAAATCCGATAAATATCCATATGATAAAAAGGCATCGTCGCCCCTTGATATTCTTTAATAATCGTAAACGTAGGCGAATTGACCACCTGCTTTACTCCAAGCGCTTTGCCTACGGCTTGAGAGAAGCGTGTTTTGCCCGCTCCCAAATCTCCCTCCAAGGTAACCACCGTACCCGGAACGGCACACTCAGCAATGCTTTGGGCGAGCGCCACTGTATCCTGTTCGGAATTCGAATAAAAGGTATACACGATAAGTTCGATTCCTTTCTATCGTAAAAAGCGCCCTTCTTGCCTAGCCGCTTCAACGCCTATGTACCAAAATGATTGTATCCCCGCTTGTCCAGCCTTTGCTCCGTCCCGTCCGCGCCGCGCAGCACGACCCCTTCGCCCGGCTCCACGCGGCCGACGAAAAACAGCTCCAGCCCTGCGGCGGCGAACCGCGCCGCCAGCGCATCCACCTCGCCCGCTCGAACGGTGCCGACGAGCTCGTAGTCCTCGCCGCCGTACAAGGCCCACGCCAGCGCGTCGGCCCCCGCCTCAGCGGCGTACACTGCCGCCTCCGGCAGCACCGGCACCGCGCCCGCCTCCAGCACGAGGCGGACGCCCGACGCCTCCGCAAGCTCCCACGCTTCGCTGGCGAGCCCGTCGGAGACGTCGTTCAGCGCGACGCCGAAGCCGCTCGCGGCGAGCAGCCGCCCCGCGTCGACGCGCGGGCGCGGGCGCCGATGCGCGCGCAAGAGCGGGCCGAGCGCAGCACCGCGCTCCCCCCGCTCCGCCGCCGAAGCCGCAGCGCCGCTCATCAGCGCGTGCAGCCCGGCCGCCGAACCGCCCAGCGGGCCGGTCACGAAGACCGCGTCGCCCGGCTTGGCGGACGAGCGCAGCAGCGCTCGCCCGCGCTCGACCTCGCCGACGATCGTGACCGTCACGGTCAGCCCTCCGGCGGAGGACGTCGTATCGCCGCCGATCACCTCGACGCCATACGCCTCCGCACAGGCGTACAGCCCGCGGTACAGCTCGACCAGCCGCTCCGCCGTCCCGGCTCCCTTCGGCGCGCTGATCGCGACCAGCGCCCACCTCGGCTCCGCGCCCATCGCGGCCATATCGCTGACGTTGGACGCCAGCGCCTTCCAGCCGATGTCGGCATCCGCCATCGTCGTTTCATTAAAATGCACGACATCCGTCATCGTATCGCAGGAAAGGACAAGCTGCTTGTCCTTGCCCGGCTCCACTACAGCGGCATCGTCGCCAATTCCTACAACAATGTCGGGCCGCGAAACCTTCGTTCCCTTTTGCCCCGTCATGAGGCGAATCAGCGCAAATTCATCCACGTTTTTCTGTCTCCCGTAACGGTTTCGTATTGTTCACCATTATATCGGTACGCACCCGCTTGTTCAAGGACGGCGCCCGGAATAAGCCAGAACTGATAACGATGAAATGAAACTCGGAAATCGCGTTTTGCCGAAAGACTCTCCTCGTTCAACCCGAAAAATTTCCGTATTCATGAAAAAGAAGCCGTTCCGGCGAACGGCTTCTCGTCTTAATGCACCTCGCGAAGCTCATCGACACGAACCGTCTTCGATTCCACCGGAACCTTATCCTCCGGATGCACGGTTGCGGTCTTCGTTGTAGAGTCGACACTGTCGATCCAAACCTTTTCACCGTTCAAAACCACATCGATCTTATCGATCGCTTCAATGATTTCCTGCGCGCGATTTACGTCCATGCTGCTACACCTCCTTTTTTTCCGCAAACTAAATCTCTAGCCTTCGGTTCGTTACCCTTCCGTCGACTCCTCAAAATACGATTCCTTATCATCCATCGTTGTCGTCGTCGTTTCTTCAATCAGACCGTTTTGATCGGATACATAACCGCCGCCCAAGCCTTCATTCACCATACGGTCAATATCCATAAAGTTTTCTTCCCGGCCTTCCGACTGAGTTCCAGCCTTCATATTCTCGCCTCCTTTCGAAGGACTACTATTTTCCACCATACTTTTTCCACGCCCCGTCCGCTTTATTCGCTCTGATTATTCCTCTAAATCTACGTGCATACTACTTCTAACTACTGAAAATGGAGCTGATCCCATGCATACGGTTTGGAAAGGCGCTATATCGTTCGGTCTCGTTCATGTCCCGGTCAAAATGTTCACCGCCACAGAAGATAAAGACATTTCCATGCGTTTAATTCACGAGCGCTGCGGCACGCCGATTTCCTATGTCCGCTCGTGTCTGCACTGCGATTCCCCGGTTGAATCCGAAGAGATTATCAAAGGCTACGAATATGAAAAAGGACGCTTCGTCACCTTCGAAAAAAATGAGCTCGAAGCGATCTCCGGCGAAATCAACAAGGAAATTAAAATTATCGACTTTGTTGACATTACCGAAATCGACCCTATTTATTTTCAAAAGACATATTTCCTTGCCCCCGACCAAACCGGGACGAACGCCTACAGCCTGCTGCTGGAAGCGATGCGCCAGTCCGGCAAAATCGGTATCGCCAAGGTGTCCATTCGTTCGAAAAGCTCGCTGGCGGCGATCCGTGTCATCGATAACTGTATTTCTATGGAAACGATTTTTTACCCGGATGAAATCCGTTCGGTGCAGCAGGTTCCGAATTTGCCTGCCGAAATTAAGGTGAACGATAAAGAGCTGACGATGGCCAAAATGCTGATCGAGCAGCTGTCCACTCCGTTTGAGCCGGAAAAATATCAGGACGACTACCGCCATTCGCTGCTGGACGTCATCCAGAAAAAAATCGCCGGCGAAGAAATCAAGGTCGTGCCGGATAAGGCGCCGACGAACGTCATCGATTTGATGGCTGCGCTGCAGGCAAGCCTCGACCAGTCAAAGCCGCAGGGCAAGAAGGAAACCGCCGCGAAGGACGACGGCGCCGCGAAGAAAGCACCGGCCAAGCCGCGCAAAACAGCTAAAACCAAGGAGAAGGAAACCGTTACGTCGTAGACCATCTGTTCTCTATATCAACGAATAACCGC
Organism: Paenibacillus turpanensis; assembly: GCF_011421635.1. Classification (GTDB taxonomy): domain Bacteria; phylum Bacillota; class Bacilli; order Paenibacillales; family YIM-B00363; genus Paenibacillus_AK; species Paenibacillus_AK turpanensis. Next base: position 16,587 of record NZ_WTLI01000035.1, on the reverse strand, counting down.
AACAGAAATAGCAACGGAGGTTATCCGTTTTGAAGCTTACTCCGATTATTCCGTTTGAGCCGGTCAGTGCAGACCAGTTCCCGGAACAGGGGCGCTGGGTCGCGCAAATCAAGTGGGACGGCGTTCGAATGCTTGTTTACGCGGACGGGCAGGACGTTCGCCTCGTCAATCGCAAGCGCAACGACCGGACGATGCAGTATCCTGAGCTGGTCTCCGTGCGCGATTACTGCTCGGCAGAGTCCGTTATTTTGGATGGAGAAATTATCGCTCTGGACAAGGGCAAGCCTGCTTTTCACCAGGTTATGCGCAGAGACGGCATCCGCAAAGCTTCCAGCGTAGGCAACGTCCAGCGGGAAGTGCCGATTACGTACATGGTGTTTGATATTTTGTACTGTAATGGAGAATGGGTGACCGGACGAACGCTTGAGGAAAGACAGGAGCTGCTCGCCGAGGTGATTCAGCCTAACGCGACCGTTCAGCTCGTCTCCAGCCATTCCGACCTGCAGGCGCTGCATGAGGTATCGAAGCAGCATGATCTGGAAGGCATCGTCGTCAAGGATGTAAGCAGTAAATATGTCATTGACGGCAAAGACCGGCGCTGGCTAAAAATGAAATGGTTTAAGGATCTGTACGCGGTCGTCGGCGGGGTTACGCATCGGGCGGGAACCGTCAATGCACTCCTGCTGGGGCTTTATGACGAGCAGGGCAAGCTGTGGTATATCGGGCACGCGGGGACCGGCAGGCTTACCGTGCAGGACTGGAAAACGGTGACGGAAATCGCGGCGAAGCTGCAACGAGATGAGCGGCCGTTCGCCAACGTGCCGGAGCGCAGCAAAGAGGCGACCTGGATAGAACCGATGCTGAGCGTGCGCGTGCAGTTTATGGAGTGGACGCCCTACACGACACTGCGGCAGCCAAGCATACAATCGTTCGTTGAAATGAAGCCGGAAGAGTGTACGTTTGGGCAGGTGTAATCGAATTTGTCTCATCTACATTAGATATCCTAATTTGATCAGGGAGGCCCTGGATCAAGCCTTCCTGCCTGCGGAAAGTGAATGCTTTGGCCCTTATTTTGATGAGGGCTTTTTTTATGTTCAGAAAACCATAACTCCCAGCCCGATTGTAAAATTGTCAAGCAGAGGATGCTTTTTATTCGCGCGCTTGAAAACGCATTATTCCCCACTATTCGACATTAAACGACATATTATATAATAATTATGATTGATTCGAGTTCTCGGGGGGAACCTATGATGTTCGAGCAAAAAAATCGCCTCATATCCGGTTTGTCAGCAATTGTTGTCCTGCTTTCCGTCTTGTTTCACGTACTTTACCGCCTTTTCTCTGTAAATATGGATGGCCACCAAGATCACGCTTTAAACCAGGAGTATTTCGGCAATTTTTCTTTTGTTCTAAACATCATTATGCTCATCCCCGTTGTGCTGCTTGCTGCTTCTCTTATCCTATTGCGAATTGCTAAGGACAAGGATGAGTTGATCGCACTTCTGAACGTCCTAACCCTAACGTTTGGCAGCATCTCGATGGTTGCGGGAACCGGCGGATCGACGGAATACCATTTTTCAATCTTTGTATTTTTAGCTATCGCCGCATACTACGAAAATATTCGCCTGATTCTCATGATGACCGTTATTTTTGCCATCCAGCACGTAGGCGGCTTTTTCCTTGTCCCTGAGCTCGTGTTCGGATCGATGGAATACTCATTTACCATGGTTCTCATCCATGCTCTATTCCTTATTTTCGGCGCCGTCGCCACCTGCATCCAAATCATTCATAAACAGCGCGCGGTTAGGCTGCTGGAAGAGGAATCGGCTCAGAAGCAAGAAATTATTAATTCGGTTATTACAAAGCTGCAATCCGATGCAGATCGTCTAGTCGCGTATACCGAAAAGCTGGACAACAGTGCGCAAACCGTTGTTCAAGCCAATGATCAGATCGCGGGAACCATTGAAAGCATCGCCGGCGGATCAGCCGAGCAGACGAAAAGCGCAAGCGAAAGCAGCCGCGCGGTCGGCGAAATGGCGCAGGGAATCCAGCGCATTGCCGCCTCTTCCTCCGATGTATCCGAATATTCCATTCATTTGGTTCAAAAGGCTGAGAATGGACGTCAGACGCTCCAGCGTGCTGTAAACGACATTGAGCAGCTTACAATATCCGCACGCAGCTCAGCGGAATCGATCCAAACGCTGAAGCTAAGCGCAGGAACCATTCGCGAAATGACGTCAATGATCACGGAGATCTCCTCACAGACTAACCTTCTGGCTTTAAACGCGGCGATCGAAGCCGCAAGAGCGGGAGAGCAAGGCCGCGGCTTTGCGGTGGTTGCTTCCGAGGTTCGCAAGCTCGCCGAACAAACCCATGAATCGGCCAGCCGCATCCAAGAAATGGTTAACGATATTCAGCGCCTGACGGAAAAGACAGCCGACCAAATGTTAACCGGCTTAGCGCAAACCGAGCGTGCTGCCGTTTCAACAGGGGAGGTTGGCACCGTATTCAGCGGCATTATGGACTCTTCCCGTCATTTATCGATGGAAATTCAAGAAATTAGCGCCGCCGTTCAAGAGCTTTCTGCAGGGAGCGAGCAAGTATCCTCCTCTCTGGAAACGATGTCTGAGGTATCCGCTGATACGACCGGCACTGTAAAGCAGATGGCATCGGCCATTACCCTTCAGCTTGATACCATGCGGAATGTTGCTGTTTCCATCAATGATTTGAAGCAATTTGCCGCGAGTCTCGAACAGCTTACCGCAAAGCTGACCAATGAAAAATAACAGCTTCGCTGCCGAACCTTGCCCGAAAATCGGTTAGGCCCCCTTGATCGGCAACATAATGATAAGTGAGAACAATGAGCTGAGTATAATCTCCCATCTGGACGTTTCCCTTTTGGAGGTGATATCCAGCTTTTTGTTTTGGAATCGAAAGGTTTGGTGAACACTAGAGGCAACTTATCGATCGGAGGAAGCCTGCTATGCCAATCGCCACACCAAGCCGCAGTAAAAGCCATCATCAAGGCACGATTACCGTGGAGGGTCATGAGCTGGTCATTACCAACCCCGAAAAACCGCTGTGGCCGGAAAAAGGCGTGACCAAGTTTATGTTTTTGCAAAAGCTGATCGCGCTGTCTCCTTACTTGCTTAAGTACACGAGCAACCGTCACTTAACGACGATCCGTTTTCCGCATGGCTGGAATGATAAATCGTTTTATCAAAAAAATTGCCCCGAGCCGATTCCCGAATTTGTAAAAATCGCTGAGCTGGACGGGATCCGGTACGTGAACCTCGACAGCTTGCCAACGCTGCTTTGGCTCGGAAATTTGGCGTGCCTCGAGTTTCATCCGTCCTTCCACTATATCGGCTCGCTGGAGCCGGCGGAATGGCTGATCGATATTGATCCGACGCTGGAGGAAGAACCGCGAATTATGGAAGCCGCTTATCTCGTCGGGGAAATTTTAGACTCGCTCGGCATCCAGTCGGTGCCGAAGACCTCAGGCGCTACCGGCGTGCAAATTTATGTGCCGATCCGCAAGGGCTACTCTTTCGAGCAGCTGCGCAGCATCGGGAAATTTATCGGCGATTTTCTCGTGGCGAAGCATCCGTCCTTGTTTACAATCGAACGACTGAAGAAGGACCGCGGGGATTTGATTTATTTTGATTATTTGCAGCATTGGTACGGCAAAACCTTGTCTGCACCGTATACGCCACGCGCGAAAATCCACGCCTCCGTGTCAACGCCGTTAACCTGGGACGAGGTCAAAGCCGGGGCGCATCCGAAGGATTTCAACCTGCTCAACATCGAGGAGCGTCTCCTGCAAATAGGCGACCTGATCGAACAGGTGCCGCCGCAATCACTGGATCATCTGCTGGAGAAGCTGTCTCCTGCGGGGAAGAGAAAGTAAATGCAGCGCTGCAATGTTGCGGGAATGTTGCGGGGGAGGGTGCTTTTGGCTGCGAGGATGGGTACCGGGTACGGACATCGGCACTCTGGTTTGCGCGCAAGCAGATACGAGCATGAGTACTCGGGTTACGCTCGCAACCTGCTTCGAACGTGAGTAATTGGGTTACACACGCAACTTGCTGCAAGCACGGAGATTCGGGTTACACACGTATCCTGCTTCGAACATGAGTATTCGGCTTACACACCGCAACCTACTGCGAGCACGAGTACTCGGGTTGCACACCCAACCTGCTGCGAGCACAGTACTCGGGTTACGCTCGCAACCTGCTGCGAGCATGAGTACTCGGGTTGCACACCCAACCTGCTGCGAGCACAGTACTCGGGTTACGCTCGCAACCTGCTGCGAGCATGAGTACTCGGGTTGCACACCCAACCTGCTGCGAGCATGAGTACTCGGGTTACGCAACCAACCTTGCTTCGAGCACAGTAATCGTGTTACGCAACCAACCTGCTTCGAAAACAGTACTCGGGTTACGCACGTAACCTCTTTCGAGCATGCTACCCAAACCGTGGTACTCAATTCGTGGATGGTACCAGGGATACGCGGCTACCTTCGTCCATATTCCTCCCCCTCCAGCGCCCCGATTCGCTCAGTTTCTCGAACTCCCCCGTGACTTTGTCATAGACTGAGTGCAAAGTACGGCTGACACTGAAGTGACGCGGCGGAATAGTCTTGGGTTGCTTAGGAGCGGTAGCATAGGTCGCAGATTCACATCGCAGATCACCTTGAAACGTATCACATAAGTCGCAGGGTACTATACAGCGGGCGAATAAATCATGGATTACCATGGGATCAGCAGATATCTCAGTTGGATCAGTAGAATTATACAAATTTTTTGTATTATTCTTCACGGGAGGCTCTCGCAGGGCCAAATAATACAACTTATTTGTATTATTTAGGGACCTGACCCTCTTTTTGAGCATTCTGCTTCCAAACAATACAAATTTTTTGTATTGTTCCACCTCCAACTAGCGCTCAGTAGCCGATTAATACAAATTTCTTGTATTGTTTCCGACTGATTGCCGTATTCGTGTATCCACCAGCATAGCGGCCGCTGCGGCCTAACTCCCGCCGAGCCGCCTACCGCTGGAAGCAGCTTTTGACGCCTAGCAGAGGCCTATGCCTAGCCCAACGCGGCTTTCATCGTCTGCCAAAGGCCTACGCCTTGCCCAGCCGGCAGCATCTGCCGCCTGCCAAAGGCCTGCGCCTTGCCCAACGCGGCTTTCATCGCCTGCCAAAGGCCTGCGCCTTGCCCAGCCGGCAGCATCTGCCGCCTGCCAAAGGCCTACGCCTTGCCCCGCCGGCAGCATCTGCCGCCTGGCAAAGGCCTGCGCCTTGCCCAGCCGGCAGCATCTGCCACCTGCCAAAGGCCTGCGCCTTGCCCAACGCGGCATTTGCCGCCTGCCAGAGGCCTGCGGCCCTCCCGCGCCGCTGCCGCTACAGCAGCGGCGAGAGCAGCCGCGCCCCTGACTCCTTCAGGCGCTGCAGCCTGCCGCGCCGCTTAAACTCGGACAGCACGATCTCTCTGCTGTCCTCCAGATCCTGCTCGATCGCAGCGGCCAGCTGCGCAATCGCCTCTACGTCAAACAGCACCGCGTTCACCTCGAAATTGCTGAAAAAGCTTCGCATATCGAGGTTCGCCGTCCCTGTGGACGCCACCATATGATCCACGACGAACGCCTTCGCGTGGTTAAAGCCTTTCTGGTAGCGATACACTCGCGCCCCCGCTTCCAGCAGCTCCTCGACGTAAGACAGCGAGGCGAACAAGGCCAGCGGCGAATCCCCCACTCCGGGGATAATGATTCGCACATCCGCCCCGCTCAATGCGGCGGTTTTTAATGCCATCAGCACACTGGCATCCGGAATAAAATAAGGCGTGACCACCCACACCCGCTCCTTCGCCGAAGTAATCGCCGCAAAAACCATCTCCATAATCGCATCCTCATGCTCATCCGGCCCGCTGACGACGATCTGCACCGACTCGCTATGAGTACAACAATGCTCCGGCATGTAAGAATCAAGCGCCCCCGGTATCGAGCCACCCGTAAACTTCCAATCGGTCAAAAAGGTTTGCTGCAGCATATAAACGCTATCCCCCTCCAGCCGTAAATGCCGATCGCGCCAATAGCCCAGCTTCGGGTCGGCCCCCAAATATTCGTCGCCTATATTCACACCTCCGACGAAACCGACCAGCCCGTCCACGACCAGTATCTTACGGTGATTACGATAGTTGATCCGCTTATCCAGCAGCGCGATAACCGGCGGAAGAAAGGCCTGCAGCTCGATCCCCGCCTGCTCCAAGCGCCGCCAAAACTCCGCTTTCGTCTTATAGCTCCCCACTCCGTCGTAAATGACGCGCACCTCGACGCCTTCCTCCGCCTTACGGATGAGAGCCTCTTGAAACCGGCGTCCAATCCGGTCCGAGCGAAAAATATAAAATTCAAAATGAATATGATGCTTCGCCGCCTCAATCGCCTGCAGCATATCTTCATACAGCGGACCCGCATCCGTAAACACCTTCGTGCGGTTTCGCGCGGTAATCGGCGCCTCGGGCATATTGTACAGGAGCCCGAACAAACGGCGCTCCTGCCGCATGGCGGAATTCGTAAACTCGTTCAGCTCTTGAACGGTAGACGCCCTCTTTCGCAGCAGCTTACCGATTTCTTTCAAACCGCGAAAGCCTCTCCGGCGCACCTTTCTGCGCTGCCGATATTCCGCTGCCAAAAAATAATACATAACAAAGCCAAATATCGGAAACATAAAAATAATGGTCAACCACGCGACAGTTTTGGAGGGACGTCGAAATTCGGAAATGAGTACCGTCGCGATTTGGACAATGAATAGCAAAAGCAAAACTATCAGCCAGATCATCGTTCCTCATCTCCTTTTTTACTGTTTCTTAACTATGATGTTCCAAGGGGTGGCAAATTATGTTCCGGAAAACGGGAAACCAATCGCATTCCTCCAAACCGATCGACTACGAATTTTTACGGAATCTAAAAAATATGCCCCTAGGTACAGCCTTATCGGCCAATAAAGGAATCGTTAAGGAGCTGTTCACCGACTGCTCTGACTTTGTGATCCGCGACTTTTGGCTTTCCGACGGACGGGGCGCATTTGTTATTTACATCGATGGTTTAGTAGATTCCGATCTCGTCAATGACGCGCTTGCGTCGCTTATGGAATACGGAAAATCGCATAAGCCCAAGGGCGATCCTGGGGAGCGTATCGATTCCATCGTGCAGCCTCTGCCTGTCTCGCAGACGAAGGAAATCAACAATTACGGCGAGCTTCTGACCGCCGTCCTTGGCGGCGATACCGCTCTTTTTATCGATGACAGCGAGATTGCCCTGCTGCTTGGCCTGCGCGGCCCGAAGACTCGCAGCGTCGAGGAGCCGGCCAGTGAAACCGTCGTCCGCGGACCGCGCGATGGATTTAACGAAAGTCTGCGGGTTAATACGTCGCTTATTCGAAGAAGACTGAAAACACCGCGTCTCAAAGCCAAGGCGATGGTGATCGGAGAACAAAGCAATACCAACATCACGATCATGTATTTGGATGGCATCGCCGATCCGAAGCGTGTAGAAGAGGTAGAAAGCCGGCTGCGAAAAATAAAAATCGACGCGATTCTGGAGTCCGGTTATATCGAGGAGCTCATTCAAGATAATGTGTACTCACCATTCCCGCAGGTGCAGTATACAGAGCGTCCCGATGTCGTATCCGCGGGGTTATTGCAAGGACGCATAGCAATTATCACGGACGGCACTCCATTTGTGCTGCTAGTGCCGCTCGTTTTTTGGGAGCTGATCCAAGCGTCCGAGGATTACTACGAACGCTTTGGCATCAGTACGCTGATACGCATTCTGCGTTATACATTTCTCTTTCTTGCCTTGTTCACACCGGCATTGTATATCGCTGTTACCACCTTTCATCCGGATATGATTCCGACGACCCTTCTGCTCAGCATCGCGGCAGCCCGCGAAGCCATTCCCTTCCCTGCCGTTATCGAGGCCTTCATCATGGAGGTGACCTTCGAGGCGCTGCGGGAAGCCGGGATCCGCCTGCCGAAAGCGATCGGTCAAGCCGTCTCCATTCTAGGCGCCCTCGTCATCGGGCAAGCCGCTGTCGAAGCCGGGATCGTATCCGCGCCGATGGTTATCGTGGTATCGATCACGGGGATTGCATCGTTCACAATTCCGCGCTTTAACGGAGCGATCGCCATTCGGCTGCTGCGGTTTCCGCTGATGATTCTTGCTTCGCTGTTCGGCATTTACGGGATCATTATCGGAACGTTGTTTATTCTTGTCCATATGGCCGGTTTGCGTTCCTTCGGAGTGCCATACATGTCGCCTGTCGGCCCGCTGAAATCAGGGGAATTACATGATATTTGGATACGCGCCCCATGGCATTTACTGCAAAAACGGCCATCCTCATACGAACCTCTGGATAGCCGCCGGATTGGAACAGAACTCCCAGAAAAGATTAACAAGAACTCCGGGCAGAAAGGAGTCGAGCATGAGGAAAATTAAAATCGCTGCCTTATTCCTCCTCTGCACAGCACTGCTTACCGGCTGCTGGGATCGTACTGAAATTAACGATATCGCCATCGTCCTAGCATCTTCGATCGATAAGGAAGGCGACAAATACCGGGTCGCTCTGGAAATCCCTCTTGCCGGCAAGCTCGGCGGGCCTAGCGGGGGCGGGGGCGGATCTGGCGGGGAGAAGTCCTTTTACATCGACTCCGAGATCGGTAAAACCGTACGCGATGCGGACGATCGGCTGCAAATGCGTATGTCGCGCGAAATCTTTCTTTCCCACCGTCGGGTCATTGTTGTCGGCGAAGAGCTGGCTAAAGCGGGAATCATGGATTTGCTTGATTCCATCCCCCGCGTGCCGGAAAACCGATTGACCGCATACATGGTTGTGGCTGAGGGGAGCGGCTTTGACGTTTTAAAAGCGGAGCCGAAGCTGGAGCGCTTCAGCGCCGAAGCGATCCGTGAAATCGTTAAAACGGGTAATTATAACACCCAAAATATTAAAGAAATCGCACAAGCGATCAACCAGCCGGGAGTAGATCCCGTCCTCCTGCTGCTCCGTCCAAAGAAATCGGAGAAGGCGACACAGCCGTCAAGCGAAATCGAAGTCGTTGGTTATGCACAATTCAAACATGATAAATGGATTGCTACCTATCACGAAGAGACGGCCAGAGCCGTGAATTGGCTACGCAACGATATTCGTTCCTATGTAACGACTCTCCAATTAAAAGACAGCAAAGAATTCGCCTCTTTCCGCATCCGCGAAGGGGAAACGGAGATCAAGGTTCAGCCAAAGGGCTCATCGCTACATTTTTCTGCTAACGTAACCGTACAGGCCAGTGTGCTGGAATCGTACGCCAAGGATGAGCTGGACGAGACAGAAGTGATACGAAAATACGAAGAGGCGCTCACTGAGCATATTCAGAAGGGGATCAATTCTCTTTTTGAACAAATCAAAAAGCACAGCGCCGATCCTGCCGGCTTCGGACGAATCGTAGACCAAACCTATCCCATGCTATGGAAGCAAAAATACGAAAAGCAGTGGGATGAGCTGCTGCCGCTTTGTACGTTTGAGGCCAATGTCAAAACGCGTCTCGTTCATGTAGGTCAAACCTCAGAAAACATTGGAGAAAGGAGAGACATCTCCGAATGAAAATCGATGGCGTATACATCCTCTTTTTTATGCTGCTCGTCTGCATCTTTGCCTACAAGGACTATCATAAGGCGAAAAAGAAAAATACCGGATACAAGGTCTTGATGGCTCTCCTGTATGGGCTCACGCTGTCCTCCTTTGTTCTGAGCATGCTCGACATTACAAATTTCTTGCCCACTGAATTTTTCATTCATCAGGTTTCGCCGTTTGTAAAGCAGATGCTTGGATTAAAAGCCTCATAAGGAGGGGAGAATTCACCATGAATGCTATTGTGACCATCGGCTATCGTCAGTTTGCTTGGGTCATTGCAAGTGTTATCACGGCGGGGGGACTGCTCATCTTACCCAGAGAAGATTTCCGTGCGGCCGATGCCGATGCTTGGCTGGCCTTCTCCCTCCCGCTTCTTTACGTTCTGTATATCATGTTCGTGTTCAGCAAGCTGGTGAAGTATTTTCCCGGGAAAAATTTGTTTCAAATCGTTACCATCACGATGGGAAATAAAATAGGCGGCGCAGTCAATGCGGTCATTCTTTTTTACATATGGTCCGTTCTTCTGCGTGACTTTAGCGCGATTAACTTTTTTTTGAAAACAATGATATTGCAAAATACGCCGGGGGGCATCATCATCCTTCTCCTCTTGCTGCTGGCGATGTATTTCGCCCACCATGGCGTAGAAACGACGGTCCGTGTGAATGATATGCTGTTTCCGTTTTTTATCATCTTCATGCTGTCGTTACCGCTGCTGCTTTCCAATCAAATGGAGCTAAGCCGACTGAAGCCCATTTTGACTTCGTCCCCCGGCCATTTTCTTGCTGCGCACTACCTTAACTCCGGCTGGTTTGGCGATATCGGCATCTTAGGCGGGCTGCTGCACACGGTGTCCCAATCGGAAAAGGTAAAGTCATCCGTCCGATACGGGGGCGCCATCACCACCTTTATGCTTACGATTCTATTTTTTGTGATGAGCGCTACACTCGGACCTATTCTCACCAGTAAAGCCATGTTTTCCATTTACATGCTGGCGGAGCAAATCAATATTACGGAGTTTCTGGATCGCGTTGAAATCATCATTTTCAGCGTCTGGTTTCCCGTAACGATCGTAAAAATATCGATTATTTATCTTATTTTTCTCATTGGATTGTCCAACTACATCGGCAGTGTGCGGCCGCAGCATTTCAACACTGCCGTCGGCTTAAAGTTTGGAATCTGCTCGCTGGTCGCATTTGAAAATATCGACGAGCTGTTTGCATTCGGAAATTTTAGTGCCACCGTTTTATCATTGGGAATCATGATTCCCGTTACTCTGGCCCTGATGCTTTTGATCAAAGCCAAGGAAAACCTAGGCGTGGAGCCTGAAAAAATGCTGGAAGTTCCTAAAATGGTGAAAACCTTGCGTTTGATCGGCTACGGCTGCGTTTTCCTTGCCCTCGCATCAACTGCCGTAGGCCTGTTTATCAGCAAGTACTACGGACCCTGGGGCTACTATGCCGCACTCGGATACAGTCTTGGCATTACGGGCTTTATGGTGAGCTCACACCTCGAATTTAACTTGATGTGTTATCCGAAAAATGTTCAGCTCGGTAACGGCCCGCAGGCAAACACCGAAGCGAGCAAGTCTACAGGCTAGAGCCGCCATTAGCGCGGCTTTTTCCTTAATGAACAGGCCTGCCGGCTCCGTTTTCGGTCGGCCTTTCTTTGTTCGCTGACAGTCATATTAAGGAATATGACTGGATTCACTATATTGATCGGCCGTCTTCCAGTACAATAGAAACGTCTTACAAGGGAGGCTGCCGATATGCTGCGAAATCAAAATATTGTTGAACGAAAACCGTGGACTTGGATAGACTGGTCCTTTTTTGCCCTATACTCGGGTATTCCGATCGTTTCCATCGTTGCGCTGCTGACACAGCCCGTCCAGTTCGGCAGTCCAGATATTATTAAAACAATGATGTATATCTCTTGGATTATGACGACTTATGCCATTCCGCTGCTCTTCTGGCGTCCGGGGTATCTTCATCGGCTGTTATTCCCTTTGTCCTCTACAATCCTATACGGGATCATGCAATTTTACTTTGTCGATTTACTGCAAACCTTCGTAAATATTACATCGGTTACCTCGATGATTGCCGTTTTCCTCATCAACAGCCGGTTCGTCGTCTGGTACTGCATCTTTTTTGTTGGAGTGCTCACGGCCGGGGATATTATTCTAATGGGAGCGAATGCTCCGTTCATTGATTATTTCGGTGTCTTTCTAGACCGGGTCATGCTGCTCGGAATTGGCTACGGCTTACGTCGAATTTACTTATCCAGCGAGCGGTCCAAAGCGCTTCTGCATGAAAACCAAACGCAATACCAGCTTATTCAGGAGCAAAACAAAGTGCTGGAGCAGTATTCCCGTCAAATCGAGCAGATTACCCTGCTGGAGGAGCGAAACCGTCTGGCGCGTGAGCTTCATGACACGGTGGGACATACGTTTACTTCCGTTGTTATGGGACTGGATGCCGTGATGTATTTGATGGATGCCGATCAGGACAAGGCCAAGGCGAAGCTGGAGGTACTGCGGAAGCTGACGCGAAACGGCTTGGATGAAATCCGCCGAAGCATTCATCAAATTGCCCCGTTTGAAGAGGATGTTACACTCTCAAAGCATATGTCCCACATTATCGGCGAATTCGCCCTTCATACAGGGACCCTCGTCCACACGGAGGTTACCGGAAACGAGTATGACGTCCCCAAGCAGATTCGCCTCGCGTTAATCCGCTGCTTGCAGGAGTCGTTAACGAATGCCAAACGGCATGGGATGGCCGATGAAGTCCGGATTACGCTCAGCTTTGAAGCTGACCGGGTCAGTTTAACGGTGATGGATAACGGCCGCGGCTGTGAAGACGTTCCGCCCGGCTTCGGGCTCGCTTCCATGAAAGAAAGAATTGCATCGCTTCAGGGGACCTTCACCTTCTGCTCCGAAGCAGGCAAAGGCGCTGCAGTGAAATGTGCAATACCGATTAGGAGGGATACTCATGACACCACCCATTAAGCTTATGCTCGTTGACGACCAGGATCTCATTCGGGAAAGCCTGCATATCGTGCTCGACATGGATCCCGAGCTTCAGGTCATTGCAATGGCCGAAAACGGCAAGCGTGCCGTGGAATTAGCTGCGGAAGAGCTGCCCGATGTCATCCTGATGGACATCCATATGCCGATTATGGACGGCGTCGAAGCAACCCGACTATTAAAAAACCGTTATCCGGGCGTTCGGATTATTATATTGACCACCTTTCAGGAAATCGGCTATGTGGTCGACGCGCTTTCATCCGGTGCCGAGGGGTATTTGCTGAAAGCGATCCACCCGAAGGATCTTGTAGCCGGAATCAAATGGGTAAGCCAAGGGGGAACGCTCATTCCGCAGGATATTGCCAGACTGCTCGTGCAGCAGGTCCAATCCGCCGGACAAACTTCCGGTGCCGCAGACCAGCTTTCAGCAGGAAGAGCCGAGCCGACAAACCATCCTGGGACTGAGTCCCATGCCGGGAACGGAGAACGCATATCCGAATTGAGTCGTGCCCCTGCCGCCGGGAATGTGTACGGTTTAAGCGAACGGGAGCTCCAGGTGCTGCACTGTGTAGCCGAGGGGCTGAACAACAAGGAAATCGCCGAGCAGCTTTTTTTATCGGAAGGGACCGTTAAGAACTACATATCGAACATTTATTCCAAAATGGATGTGCGCGACCGGATTCATGCGACCAAGAAAGCGCATGACGAAGGCCTAGTGTAGGAATTTATATAGATGAAGACATGCTGATGAAGACGGTTTTTGCCAAAAGATATCATCCACTTATACTCTCCATTTACAATTGTACGTAAGCACGTTCAGAACGTGCTTTTTTCTTTTTCTTCATGATCGGAACGCTGCATAATCAACGTGCACTGGCGCCTTTTTGACACGGGACAAAAAGTCTTGACTCTTCCCCCTGCCCTTCATATAATTAATCCCATCGTTATTGTAGGAATTTGATAGCTTCATAGAGTAGAGAGGAGACTTTACAGTGTCAATGAAGAAACTCGGGGTTCTCGCACTCATGCTTGTTATGGCCATTAATTTGGCGGCATGCGGCGGAAAAACAGAACAAGCGCCGCAGCAGGGTGCAGAAGCAGCTAAGAAAGAAGTCAAGACGCTCCGTGTCGGATATTTGAACGTTATGGACGATGCGCAGGCAATGCTTGCGTACGATGCAGGTTTTTATGAGAAGAATGGTCTGAAGGTTGAAATGCAGCTGTTCAGCAGCGGCACCGACCTGATCAAGGGTATCGTTGGCGGCCAGCTTGACGCAGGCGTGCTTGGATTTACGAACGCGATTACTTGGGGCGACAAAGGCGCGGGCTTGAAGGTTGTCGGCGGCGCGCAGCTCGGCTACCACTCCTTGCTTGTAAGTAAGGACAGCGACATTAAATCCGTTGCGGATCTAAAAGGTAAGAGCATTGCTTCCCAGAAAAAAGGCAGCACCGCAGATATTGTGTTGACCGGCGTAACGCTGGAAGGCGCAAAGCTTGGCAAAAACGACGTGCAAATGCAGTACGTTGAACCGCCGGTAGCGATCCAAGCGCTGGCTGCAGGTAAAGTTGACGCTGCATTCGTGTTTGAGCCGTACGACAGCATCGCACGCGCTCAATTCGGGGCAAAATCGATTTACGAGGTTGGCACCGAGTGGCCGTTCCCTTGTATGGTCGTAATCACTTCCGACGCTGTGCTCGAGAAAGACCGCGATGCGGTGAACCGCATGCTCGACGCACAAAAGCAGGCAATCGAAATGATGCAGAAGGATCCCGAAGGCGCGGCAAAATTCTTAACGAAGCGCTTTGTTGAAGGCGATTCGATTAAGTCCGTAGACGGCAAGGACGTGAAAGCAGAGGCGGTTATTGCTGAAGCGATCAAATCGCAGACGTTTACATGGGAAATTACGCCGGACCAGGTGACTCGTATGCAGGAGCTTGCCGACATTATGCAAAAGCAAGGCGTTCTAAAGGAAGCTGTTGATGTAAAGCAAATTCTCGACCTGTCCTGGCAAGAACAACTTAAGAAATAAAATCATAGGAGCCTAATCTCGTGAGCGAACAAAAATCTACAACTACACCTGAGCCGGGTTCCGGCACAGGTACAACCGCAGCGACGAAGGCATCTTCGAATAAAGGCCGCTTCTTCCGAAGCAGCCTTCCTTTCGTTGCAGCCATTCTTAGCTTATTCGCCGTCCTTGAGCTGCTCGCCGTTATTATCGGGAAACCGTTTTTACTGCCGCATTTGGATGCGGTGCTGATCCGCTTTTTCACACAATTTGCCGATCCGGATTTTTGGGAAACGTTCCGGTCCAGTATGCTTCGCTTAGCCATCGGATACCCGCTCGCCTGCTTGCTTGGCGGCGTGCTCGGCTTGATGGCCGGTGTTTCTCGCGGCTTCGCCGTTTATCTGCGCAGCTTAATTACGATTTTGCAGGCGATCCCGCCGATTACGTGGCTGCCGTTTTTCGTAATTTTGTTCGGCTTCGGCAATGTGCCGATCATTACCGTTATTACGATCGCCAGCTTCTTCCCGATGGCGCTGTCCGTTATGAATGCGACTGAGGGCGTCAACCGGACGCATCTGGAGCTGGCCCGCGTGATGGGCGCCTCTAAGCGCCAGCTGCTGACGAAGGTGTTTGCGCCGGAGACGCTGCCGGCTTTTATTACCGGCGCGCAGGTCTCGTTCGGCAATTCGTGGCGCTCGATGATCGCTGCGGAAATGGTCGGCGGCACCTCGGTCGGCCTTGGCTTTGCCATTTCCTACGCGGGTGAAATCGCCGACATGGAAGGTGTTATTGCCGGAATCATCGTCATCGGCGCAGTGGCGCTGTTCCTTGACTCCTTCCTGCTTGAGCGCTTGAAGCGCCGCCTGTTGAAGTATCGTTATGTGATGGGAGGCGACCGGTAATGCAAACGTTAGAGCTTCGTGGTGTTCAAAAGTCGTTCGGCTCCTTGAACGTTTTAAACGGGATCAATATGCGGATTGAAAAAGGCGAGTTCGCTGCCATTGTCGGGCCTTCCGGCTGCGGAAAAAGCACGGCGCTGCGTATGTTCGCCGGACTTGACCAGCCCAGCGGCGGCGAGGTGCTGGCAGACGGCAAGCCTGTGACTAAGCCGGACCCGAGCCGAGTGCTGATTTTCCAGGAGCACGCTTTGTATCCGTGGAGAACGGTTGAAGCTAACGTCGGCTTCGGCTTGGAGCTCGCCGGCGTTGATAAGAAGGAAAAGAAGAAGCGCGTTGACGAGGTGCTGGAGAAGGTTGGGCTCTCCGGCTTCCAGACGTACTATCCGTCGCAGCTTTCCGGCGGTATGAAGCAGCGGGCTTCCATTGCCCGCGCGCTCGTGATGAACCCGGAGGTGCTGCTGCTCGACGAGCCGTACGGCGCGCTTGATGCGATCACGCGCCTGTCGATGCAGAACGAGCTCATCCGCCTGTGGCGGGGCACGGGCAAGACGATGCTGCTCATCACGCATGATATCGATGAGGCCGTTTATTTGGCCGATACGATTTATGTGATGAGCCCGCGGCCGGGCCGGCTCGTGGCGCGCATCGAGTGCGGCATGGAGCGCCCGCGCAACCGCAACGGCGACGAGTTCGTGCGCATCCGCGAGCAGGTAATGGGCCACCTGGACATCGGCAGCTACGAGATTTAGGCTGCCGATGGCGTGAGGGGGGCTGGCGGTACTCAGCTTGCCCCTTGCCGGTCGTGCGAGGCGGTCGCTGGGCTTGCGCGAGGACGTCCCGGCTCCCGTTAGCCCGTCTCCCCAACGCTTATACAAATTATTTGTATTATTCGTCCAAACGACTCGCGTTTTCATCGAAATAAACCAAATCATTTGTATTATCGGTTAGGCCCCCTAATTCCGGAGTCATGCC
>NZ_WTLI01000034.1 GCF_011421635.1 Paenibacillus turpanensis | reverse complement strand
TTGGCCCATCGCCTTAACTTAATGACATTGTCCACCCGGGCTGTGCTTTTGTTTGCTTTGTATATGATCGATGCTCTCGGCACATAATATTCTGCATCATTTTCCACGTTTGGAGGAAAACAACATGAAGCACATTGTACTGATCGGAGGCTCAGGCACAATCGGCACCATTTTATATCATGGCCTGAAAAACTCCTACCGGATTACGGTGTTAGATTTACAAGAGCCAAAATCAGAAGCTCCTTTTATCAAGACAGACGCCTCCAATCTGCAGCAGCTGTCCGAGCGGTTACCTGCGGATACGGATGTAATCGTGAACTTATTAAAAATCGAAACGAGCGACCGTATCGAACAATTAGACGAAATGATCGATGTTTATTTCAAAGCATCCTGCTATATTCTGCATACGGCTGCTGAACGGGGCATTCCTAAAGTAGTATTCGCCAGCAGCAACCATGTCACCGACATTTATGAGGAAAATGGCCGATCCAAGCTCGGACGTCCGATTCGGGTCACGGATTATCCTTATTCAAAAGGAATGTACGGCACATTAAAGCTGGCTTCGGAAAATGTGGGGCGGATCATTTCCCAGCAGCACGGCGTCTCAGTCATGAATCTGCGTATCGGCAGTGTGCCGCCAGATCAAGAAAAAGCGCTGCGTGAGGATGAACGATTAATGCATACGTTGTTAACCCGCGAGGATGTTGTTCATCTATTTCAAGCTGCGATCGAAAGCAACCTGCGGTTTGGCACCTTCTATGGTGTTTCAAGCAATCCGGACAAGCCATGGGACACAACAAATGCCGAGGAACAGCTGGGCTTTCGTTCGGTCGTGAATACCTCCGATCTCACTCATGCAACCGCCGACCGTTTGTAGTTTCCATGCTTTACAGCTGCTAAGGTCAAGGTCAAGACGGGAAACCGAACTTGGCCTTTTTTCACGGAAGTAAAACTAAATGATAACATAACATTGTCGAAATAAGTCGTGACAAAGATCACTTCATAAGAGATAATAGGACTAAATTAATCCGCAGCACCCTTCCCTTCCACCTAATTATGTAAGCACTTACAACTAAAACATACACTTATGCTTTTACTTTAGGGGGTCTTCAACATGAATAACATGAATACGCTTACAGGTAAGTTCTTGTTGATCACGGGAATTGTTTTACTTCTCCTGTTTTCAGCCCTGTTCGCCTACCGGTATCAAGCCATCAGCGGACCGATTGAGGAACAATTCCGAAGCGAAGGCACCAGTCTCGCAAAAGCGATATCTAGAACGATTCAAAGCGTAACCGAACAGGACATGAAGAATGGGGTTAGCCTATCCGATCAACAGATTACGGGCTCGGATCTGCAAACGATACTGTTCGACGACAAGCTTACCGTGATCCCCGAAAGCGAGCAAATTGCCCAAGCTAGGATTAAGGACGATCCCGCTTATGCACAAGCAAAGCAAGTTCTGCATGACGGAACAGAAATTCCGATGTGGCAGTATGAACTTAAATATACGAGCGCTTTTGATGCCTATACCGATTACAGATGGCAGGGCATTATTGACAGCTTTGTCCAGAACGAAACTGTCGTATTCGCTATTCCAACCTTCTATTCCAGCAACCCGAAGGCAGCCGGCTACATTCCGACACACAATACCGTTTTTAGTCCGACCGGCGAGGCATCCAAGGATAAATGGAAGACGGAGGGGCTGCTCAGTCAAAAATACCGCGCAAACCGGGTATTTAATGACAAAACCGGTTATCTTGCGGCCAGCTATAAAGAGACGAAGGAAGCTCTCGTCCAAATGTATCCGCGAATTATCGAGGGCAAAACCGTCATGATGTGGGATATCTCGTATCCGCTTATTTTTAACGGGAAGCATTGGGGAGCCATCCGAGTTGCCATGTCGAAGGAAAATGCGGACAACCTAATCGCCCATGAGCGCAAGCAGCTCCTGTATCAATTCTCACTAATGTTCCTAGCGGTCATGGCGCTGCTGCTGATTCTTACCCGTGTACTTGTGCAGAGAAGACTTGCCAAGCTCACCGCTTCTACACAGACCATTTTTGCGTCAGGAACGGTTGATCTTACTCAGCAGTTTGACGATACCGGCAAGGACGAGATCGCGACTCTTTCCCATGAGCTGAACCGGCTCCTTGCCGTCATGCGGGACATGGTTCGTTCTATAAATGGAATGTCGATGGAGGTATCCCAATCCTCGGGAACACTTTCCAAGGCCGCTCAACAGACAGGCACAGCAGCCGGGGCCTTCCATATGACGATCCAAACCATGAACGAAGGAGCAAAGCGGCAGGCTCAGGGGGCCAGAGAAGGGGCAACGGCCATGGAAGAAATGGCTGTAGGCATTCAGCGTGTCGCCGAATCCTCTTCCTCAATCGCTGAAGCGACCCAAGGCTTAGTACTGCAGGTGCTCAAAAGCAGCGGTAATCTCGGAAGCATAACCGGACAAATGAACGTGGTGCGCGATACGACCTTCTCGACCACCGAATCCGTCCAAAAACTGGACGATATGGCCAAGGAAATCGGCGCCTTCGCTACATTCATTACGAACATTTCGAATCAAACGAACATTTTGTCGCTGAACGCATCGATTGAGGCGGCCCGTTCCGGCGAGCATGGAAAAGGCTTCTCCGTGATCGCCAACGAAATTCGTCAGCTTGCCGTTCAGTCTAAAGAATTTTCTAGTAAAATTACGGAAATGATTGCTGAAATTCAAAATTACACAGGCCGAACCGTCAACGATATGCAAAAAAACGCCGAAGAAATTGCGGCCAGCGTCGACCAAGTTCATCATATAGCCCAGTCATTAAAAGTGATGGAGGGTGCCGCAGCCGAAGTAGACGGCAACATCCAGGAGGTATCGGCTGTTTCCCAGCAAATGTCGGCGGGTGCAGAGGAAATTACCGCGTCTATCAGCGACATGTCAGCGATCGCGGCGGAAAGCTCGGAGCATATCGACAGTGCCGTCCTCCAGTACGAGGAGCAGCTTCGTATTATCGAGCATATTTCGAAAACGTCGGAGACCTTGAACGGACTAGCCATTGAGCTCCAGCAAAAAATTCAAATGTTCAAGTGGTAAAAAGGAACCCCCGCTCCGGATTCATCGGTGCGGGGGTTTTGATATCCCTCTTACTGGGGCATAAATTGATAGTCTTCTTTTGCCCTGACCTTGCCTATCGCCAATTCATACTCGATAACCGCTTATTCATCCTCTCTTTCCTCTCTACATCGTTACAACGTGGAATAAAAATTTCCCTGACCTATGTGTTCCAGAGCTAGTATTAATAAACAAGCTAGCTCTAACCATTTTTTGCTGAATCTCAAATCATTGGATGGAATTTATGGATTTGAATAATATTCAATCAAAGGGAAAAAATGTTATTGTAACAAAATAAAAATTACACGGAGGTTATTCACTTGAACATGCAACTGGGCGCGCATGAAGTACTTGAATTACATGAAGTTCTAAGCGATGCCATTCATGGCATTAACACGTTGAAATTGTACCGTCCCCACGCTCATGATCGAGAACTACAAGCTATGACAGACCGCCATCTCAACTCGTTAATGATTGAATATAACCAGATGGTAGGTTTGGCGAATCATCACGGAGCTATTCAAGCAATTCCTTCACGTCGTGGCGCATTAATGATGAATCAATCCGATGCAGGTTTCCAGCCAAAGTATGGACTTCGCAATCCTCAGCCTGTCTCGCCTGCCGAAACGGTTAATGATATAACAGATGAAGATGTAGCTACATGCCTCGTCAATTGCCATAAACAAACGGCTGCGTTAAAAATGAAAGCGACCATGGAAATGGCTCATCCGCAATTACGTCACATGATGCAAACCGCTGCCAATGCCTCTGCGGATATGGCATACGAAGCGTTCCAATACGCCAACCAACGTGGAATGTATCAGGTTCCGACACTCAAAGATACTACCATGAACACGTTTATGAGTGCATATCGGCCAATGAACGTGGCCCAAACGAATCTTCCTGTCATGTAATAAGATACACCGGGTAGGCTCCTCCTACAGGAACCCCCGCTCCCGGATTCACCGGTGCGGGGGTTTTTGATGTGTTGTCCGGCTCATGGAGCTTTTTCCAGTTCCAACTCGACCGATTTCGCGGGCTCGAGCAGCTTGTAAGCATAAGGCTGAAGCACGAGATTCGTTTCGTCCCCATTGGCCGCTCCGACAAATCGTTCAACCATTCCCCCATCCTCCAAGCTTTCACTTTCGTATTCGTCACGCTTCGGAAAAATGAGTTCGGTGTCCCGGACAAATAATGTTTGCGTAATGCCGACGAATGCAGGGTCCTCACTCCAGGTCTGAATATACAAATCGGAACCTTCCTTCCAATACTTCACCCGTAGAGGGTACCCGGCAACCTGCCATACGGTTTCCTTCTTTTCTTCTCCCACTCTGCTGATGCGAAGCTGATCTCTGGAACCTGCGCGATACGTATTGACGGGTTCCTCCCACTTCAATCGAAGCTGATTGCCCGTAAGGTCCGTGAACAGCCCCGCAAATTCACGCGGCAGCTCAAACCGGTAACCTGTTGGAATATGATTGGAATACTCGGGATAACCCTTCAGCCGAACCCCTCCGAGTTCAAGCCATACCTTGGTGTAATGGGTTGAAGCCTCATGAGTCGGCAGCTTCTCAGCGGTTGCGGTCAAACGCATGGAGAGCGGCGACACAATTAACTCCTCAAGATGCAGCGCATAGCGATCTTGAGCTACCGTTCCCGATATAGATTGTGTCCAGCCATGGTCTACCGATTCAGGAAATGGCAGTGTGCCTATATCAAAAGCAACGGACGTACCGGCAGGAACCTCCTGAACAACCTCCATATAACGAACAGCCAGCTTTGCAGCCTGAAGCGATTGCTCCCTTGGGACGAGAAATCGTCCCCTATACCGATTTCCGCCATCCTCTTGAAGCGTACCCGTTGACGGAAACAGCATTCCTCCCAACGACAAGGCGTTGTCTTCTCCTGTCAGCAGTTCAATCTTCGGCGCCAGCTGTGATTGATTTTCCTCTAATTCCTTACGAGCAAGACGATAATGTACGGTGATGATTTCCCCTTCACGTTCCAAATAAAAGTTTTCCATTGTGGGGATGGAAGGTCCCACATCCTGCAAATGAAGGGTCTCGCCGCTTTCCAGCATATGTAACACATCAACGGGCAGTATAATTTGCTCTTCTTTCAGCAGGGTGAGCTTGCCTAAAGAAAAAGTCAATTCCCCTGAGATGGAGTGGTGCTCCCCTTCCGTCACTAACCCTTGTTTCGTCGCAAAGGTGACGGACCCGACCAGCTTTTTAATTCCTTGATGCCACTTCGCTCCGCCTACGCCCAGCAAATCCCCGGCAGCATCCATGACCCTTACATCATCGACCATTGCCTGATCGTATGAGCCCGAATATAGTGGCGTCAGCGTATAATTTATCGTGGTTTGACCGGCGTCCGTTACCATATTCATAAGGGTCACCTCTACCGTCTCATTACCCGCTACCTTCATTACCTGCTGCCCCAGCCCAGCTTTAAAGGCATTGGTGACGATACTGGAGTTTATCCCTAGGAACCAATTCCAATTGAGCGTCTCTGCTGCGATCACCGGTACCGCCCCGATAGCGATACAGCTCGCGGCGAGCACGGCAGGAACCCATTTCTTCGGCCTGCTTTCACGCCCTCGGTTCATCCGTTCCCACATTGCCTCGAAATCCGGCTCCTTGATGGAGGCCTGCTCCGTCAATCGCTTGACATGCTGATCTGCGTCCACGTTCTCCCGCTCCTTCCCTGTCCTGCTGTAAAATCGTTTTCAAACGAGCCAGTCCGGCGTGAAGCCGCGATTTTACCGTACCCGTCGGAATCCGCAGCACGCCGGCAATTTCTTCATTGGTTAAGTCCTGCACATATTTCAGCGTCAGCGTCACTCGCAGCTTCTCAGGCAGCTGCTGCAGCAGCCCTCGCAGCTCCTCTGCGCTTTCCTGCTGCTCACCCGGTACAGGCGAAGATACGTAGGCTTGCTGCTCCAGGCTTGCTGTAAAAAATAAGCGTTCCTTCATCATCCGAAGCGTCCTTCGTTTTCCGAGATCGCGGCAGGTGTTTAACGCGATGCGCAGAAGCCATGCTTTTACATTGGCGATTCCCCGCCATTCCTGCCGGAATGCCTTCATAAACGTGTCCTGACAGGCGTCCTCCGCATCCTCCGTATTTCGCAAATAGTAATAACAAAAGCGGTAAATATCTGATTTATAGCTGTCAAACAACTCCCTTTCCGTCAAAGGCTCACCTCCATCTCCTTGCGCATTTATATATAAGAACGACCCGCACATCGCTAAAGTTCATTTTTCATGAAAAAAGAGCCTCCAGCAATGCTGAAGACCCAAATTAATATTTCCGGTTCGCTACCTCCCGCTCCGCAGTAACCTCCGTATACACACTCTCCGGAGTAACAATACGCTTTGGCAGCGTCCGGCCAGCCATTAACTCTTTAACCGCCTGCATCAAGATGGGGCCAAGCAGTGGATTGCACTCCACAACACTGTTAATTTTCCCCTCGACCATTTTTTCGAACGCTTTACGTGTTCCGTCCACCGACACAATGTATATGTCTTTCCCGGGTCGCAGTCCGAAATTTTCAATCGCTTCAATCGCTCCTAACGCCATATCGTCATTATGAGCAAACAGTACCCGGATCTCACGGCCCTTTTGCTCCAAAAACGACTTCATCGCAGCTTTTCCTTCCTCATAAGTAAAGTTCGCCTGCTCGCTTAGAACAATGTGCAAATCCTCCCGTGCCTTCACTTCCTCGCGGAATCCTAACCCCCGGCCAATCGAGGGTGTGGAGCCCTCGGTTCCCCGCAGCTCTGCAACCGCAACCGGACCCGGCACATTACGAAGCTTATCCAGCACATACTTGCCCGCCTTCCGCCCCTCCTCCTCAAAGTCAGAGCCGATAAAGGTCACGTATAACGACGGATCGCCGATTTCGACCATCCGATCCATGATCAGCACGGGAATGCCCGCCTGCTGAATTTCCAGCAAAATCGGCTCCCACCCGGATTGAACAACAGGGGCGATGGCGATGACGTCTACTTTATGGCGAATAAACGACCGAATCGCTTCGAACTGCTTTTCCTGCGACTGTTCGGCATTTTCGAAAAGGAGCTCAATATCCGCTTCGGCCGCCGCTTCCTGAATCGAAAGCGAATTCGCCCTGCGCCAGTCGCTTTCTGAGCCAAGCTGGGAAAAGCCTAGCACAATGCGGCGAGACTCGGGACTCTCCCCCTCATCGGCAGTGAAACGGCCGTCAACAGCCGGAGCCGCTTTCTCCATTTGGGGAGTCCCTACTTGTCCCCCTGTCTGCACACCGGTTCCCGCTTCTCCCTGCTCGCAGCCGGTTACCAAGAATAGCATGAGCAGCAGGCCAAAAAACGGCAGGCCTAGTTTATAGAGGATGGACCGTATTGGAATTACATACACAACACTTCTTTCCACAGCTGCACCTCATCATTTGGTAATGATAGCACTTTCATTACATTATACATGAACCGCTGCCTTTCCGGGATAGCCCACATAAAAAAGGAAGGAGCCTGTTCAGTGGGCGGCACGAAGCTTGCTCCACTTGAACACCCCTTCCCTCTCTGCGGCAGCTTAATGCTTCTGCGCCAAGCTGCGTTCGCTTAACACCCGCTGCAGCAAAATAAACACAAACAGCAGCAGGCCGATTACAATTTTCGTCCACCAGGAGCTTAGCGTTCCTTCGAAGCTGATAATCGTCTGAATGACCCCTTGGATCATGACGCCGAAGAACGTACCCGCGATATAACCGACTCCGCCCGTCAGCAGCGTACCGCCGATGACGACAGCCGCAATCGCGTCCAACTCCATGCCGAGCGCATGCAGACCGTACCCGGACAGCATGTAGAAGGTGAATACGACCCCGGCGAGCGCCGAGCATAAGCCGCTGAAGGCGTACACCGACATTTTGGTCATTGCGATCGGCAGCCCCATCAGGACCGCCGACTGCTCGCTGCCCCCGACGGCGTAAATATTGCGCCCGAACCGGGTGTAATGGGCGAGGTAAATGCCGAAAGCGATGACGAGCAGCGCAATGATGACGCTGACGGAAATGAAATTGCCGCCAGGCAGCATAATTTTCGTTTGTGCAACGCTCGTGTAGAACGGATTATCGATCGTAATCGTATTGATGCTGATGATGTAGCATAGACCCCGGGCAAGAAACATGCCCGCTAACGTCACAATGAACGGCTGAATCTTAAAGTAATGGATGATGGCCCCCATGCCCCAGCCGAACAATGCGCCAATCGCCAGCACCAGCGGGATCACAACCGCCGGTGACCAGCCGGCTTGCAGAAGACTCGCCGAGATCATCGTCGTCATGGCGATCACGGACCCAACCGATAGATCGATCCCGCCGCTCAATATTACGAAGGTCATCCCCACCGTTGCGATGAGCAGGAAGGAGTTATCAATCATCAGGTTCAGCAGCACCTGAAGCGAAAAGAAGCCAGTATAGCGGAACGAGCCCGCCGCAAACATCAGAGCGAACAGTCCGACGGTGACTAGGATCGGAAAGTATTGTCTCTTAAGCATGGCGCGTCACCTCGCGTTCAGCAGGATAATTCCGCGTTTTCCAGCGGCGTACCAGCGCCTTGCGAAACGCTTCGGATTGAATTAAGCAGACGACGAGCACGACGAATGCCTTCACGACAAGCGTTATTTCCGACGGTACCCCGATCATGTAGATCGTCGTCGTGAGCGTTTGAATAATAAGAGCTCCGACCAGCGTGCCGCTCAAGTAAAATCGTCCGCCATTCAGCGAGGTGCCCCCGATGACAACGGCCAAAATCGCGTCCAGCTCGTACCATAAGCCGGCGTTATTGCCGTCCGCGCTCGATACGTTCGAGCTGAGGATTAGTCCCGCGATGCCAGCACACAGTCCGCAGAACACGTACACGGCGATCAGCACTGTGCGCGAACGTATGCCTGCCAAGCGGCTTGCCGTCGGATTGCAGCCGACCGATTCGATAAACAGGCCCAGCGCCGTCTTGCGCGTGAGCAGTGAAGCGGCCAAAAACACAGCCGCGACGATAAAGATCGAGAACGGCAGCGTCGCCAAAAATCCGGCGCCGATATAATTGTACTTCTCGCTGGAAACGGTGATGATCTGCCCGCCTGTAATGAGCTGGGCGATGCCTCTGCCCGCAACCATGAGGATCAGCGTCGCGATAATCGGCTGAATGCCGGCGCCGGATACGAGCAGCCCGTTCCAGAAGCCCAGCACAAGTGCAAGCGCGAGTGAGATCGCCACACCGAGCAATACAACGCCGAGCGCATTTTCATCGCCGCTTTTGCTCAGCGTCATGCACGCTACCGCTCCGGCAATCGCCACCACCGAGCCGACCGACAGGTCGATTCCCTTGGTCGCAATGACCAGCGTCATCCCGATCGAAACTAAAATTAACGGCGAACCAAAATTTAAAATATCAATTAAGCTGCCGTACAAATGCCCATCCTGCAGCCGGATCGAAAGAAAGCCCGGCGAGTAAATCAAATTAAACAGCAGCAGCGCGGCCAACACCATTAACGGCCAAAACAAATGATGCTTTACCATGTTCTCATCCCCCCGCAATCGCCTGCATCACATTTTGCTGGCTCATTTCCTCACCGGACATTTCCTTCACCTTGTGGCGGTCGCGCAGCACCGCAATCCGGTTGCTGACCCGCAGCACTTCCTCCAGCTCCGAGGAGATGAACAGCACGGACATCCCTTTCTGAGCCAAGGTCAGAACGAGCTTCTGGATTTCCGCCTTCGCCCCGATGTCGATACCGCGAGTTGGCTCATCGAGGATCAGCAGGCGCGGCTCGGTTAGCAGCCAGCGCGCCAACAGCACCTTCTGCTGATTTCCGCCGCTTAAATTGCGGATCAGCTGGTCCGGGTTCGGCGGATTAATGTTCAAAGCCTTAATATATTCCTCGGCGATTTCATCCTGACGCTTGCGGGAAATCGTCTTAAACCAGCCCTGCGTAGCCTGCAGCGCCAAAATCATATTTTCGCGGATCGACAGATCGTCAATAATGCCTTCGGTTTTGCGGTTTTCCGAGCAGAAGGCAATACCGTTGTCGATCGCCTGACGCGGGGATTGCACGACCCCGTTGATGCCGGCGAAGCTGAGCTTGCCTTGATCGGCTCGGTCGGCGCCGAAGACGAGCCGCGCCATTTCGGTCCGTCCGGAACCCAGCAGCCCGGCCAGCCCGACAATCTCCCCCTCGCGGATATCGAGATCAAACGGCTCAATCGCACCCCTGCGTCCAAGACCAGCGGCATTCAGCACCTTTTCACCGCCTGCCTTCAAAGCATCCGCATCTGTTCCCTTCGGCATTTCCTCCAGCAAATGCAGCTCCTTGCCGATCATTTTCGAAACCAAATCTATCCGGGAAAGCTCTGAAGCCAAATACTCCCCGACAAATTCCCCGCTGCGGAGAATGGTTATTCGATCTGAAATTTCATACACCTGGTCCAAAAAGTGCGTCACGAATAAGATGGCCAAGCCCTCATTCTTCAGCTTGTTCATAATCGTGAAGAGCTGGCGTACCTCGCCCTGGTCCAAGCTGGACGTCGGCTCATCCAAAATCAGCACCTTGGCCGAGATGTTCAATGCGCGGGCAATCGCAATCAGCTGCTGTACCGCTACCGAATAGTACTGCAGCGGCTGGGTCACGTCGATGTCCAAATTCAAACGCTCCCGCAGCAAATGCTCCGCCCCGCGGTTCATTTCCTTCCACAAAATTCGTCCGAAACGCCGCGGCTCACGGCCAATATAAATATTTTCCGCCACCGTCAAATTCGGACAAAGATTGACCTCCTGATACACCGTGCTGATTCCGGCCTGCTGCGCTTCCAGAGGACTGTGCACGGTAATCTTCCGCTGATCCAGCTCAACCGTGCCTTGATCGATGGAATAAACTCCGGTCAGCACTTTAATTAACGTGGACTTGCCTGCGCCGTTTTCTCCCATAAGCGCATGGACTTCGCCGGGAAACAGCCGGAAGTTGACGCCCGACAATGCTTTTACCCCGGGGAATTCTTTATAAATACCCGACATTTGTAGTATGGGCTGTTTTTCTCTCATTCGTTCTCCTCTCCTTCTAAAGGAAAGCGCCGCTCCGGCAAGGAACCCTGCTGAAGCGGCTTCTCCCGACTTCTTTACGCGTTTGCTTTAGTACTGACGGCTCGGCAGCGCCTTCTTCGCTTCTTCAGAAGTAAATGTGCCTTCCTTCGTTACGATGCGCTTGTCGACTTGCTTGCCTTCCACAACGTTCTTCACAGCTTCCATCAGCTGCGGTCCAAGCAGCGGGTTGCACTCGACGATGAAGTTGATTTTGCCTTCCGCTGCCGCGGTCATCCCGTCCTTCACACCATCAACAGAAATAATGATAATGTCTTGACCCGGCTTCAGGCCTGCCGCTTCAATCGCTTGGATCGCGCCGAGCGCCATGTCGTCGTTGTGCGCGTACAATACGTCAATATCCTTGTGCGCTTTCAGGAACGCCTGCATAACTTCCTTGCCCTTGGCACGTGTAAAGTCGCCGGTTTGCGATGCGATTACCTTCAAGTTCGGCTGCGCTTTAATCATTTCGTCAAAGCCTGCCTTGCGGTCATTGGCCGGAGCAGAGCCTGTTGTGCCTTGAAGCTCGACAATGTTAACATCGCCCTTTTCATCCTTAAACTTCTCAACCAGCCATTTACCTGCGCGGCGTCCTTCTTCCACGAAGTCGGAACCAATGAACGTCACGTACAAGGACGTATCTTTGGAATCAACAGCGCGGTCCGTTAAAATAACCGGGATTTTCGCGTCCTTCGCTTCCTTTAATACCGTGTCCCAGCCCGATTCAACAACCGGGGAAAATGCGATCACGTCGACCTTTTGCTGAATAAAGGAGCGGATCGCTTTAATTTGGTTTTCCTGCTTTTGCTGCGCGTCCGAGAATTTCAGCTCGAAGCCGGCTTCCTTCGCAGAATCCTGAATCGACTTCGTGTTCGCAGTACGCCATCCGCTTTCTGCACCAACCTGCGAAAAGCCTAGTGTAATTTTTTTGTCCTTGGACGCCGGAGCTGGAGCGGCCGCTGCCGGCTTCTCCCCCGCTCCTTGCTCCGGTGCCGGAGTGTTCGTTGTGTTACCGCCGCAGGCCGCCGAAAATAACATCATCAGTGAAGCGGCTACTGCAAACCCCATTTTTTTAGTTGCTTTCATGCCCTCATTCCTCCCATTACGTTCACCAATTCTGTTGGCGTACCCCGATTATAAAACGCTTACAATTGGCGGGGATACGGAGTTTCATGATCGTTCGTTGCAATATTTTAAGCATTTCACAGCATCCAAGCTCTGCTTTTGTTGTTTTTTTATCCGATTATTGCAGTTTTTTGATAAAGATTGCGTTTTCATAGATGAATTTTCTTGGATTTGCTATAGTAAAAGCTAGGTATGCCCTATTTTATTGGAAAGGTCGGCCACACCATGAAGCTGATCGGATGGGTTTCGTCCAGTCTTCGCGCCAAGCTGATGACGATGTTCGTCATTCTTACCTGCGTGCCTTTAATCGCTGTCGGCCTCATCTCCTACCAGAAGTCGTACAACACCGTATTCGACAACAGCAAATCCTCCACGATGCTGACGGCGGAGCAGCTGGCCCACGACATTGACAATTTGTTCACCGATACAAGTAAATTGCTGGAGCTTGGAAAAAACCCGCATGTACTGCATTTTTTATTTTCGCAAAATGACGCTTATGACGATGCCAAGGAGATTTTGCGGACGATTTCCTCCTATCGTCAAACGTACAAATACGAAAGCGTTCTCAATATAACGATGATTAACTTATATGGGAGAGGCATCAGCGAGCGCAAAGGGGTGTTTCAGCTCGCGCGCAATCCGCTGCGCAACCCGCATTTCGAGGAGCTTGTCAAGCATCCCGATGCGGTGCTGAACATCTCGCCCGCCGAAGCCTCGCCGCTGGATCGGCTCGACGGCTTCGACTACGGCGAGCAAGGCATTATTTCAATAATGGCTGCGGTCAAGCAGCGGAGCACGCACGAAGTGATTGGCTTTATCGTCATTGATGTAGATAACAGCGTTGTCAAACGCTTTTGCGATACGGTCAAGATTGGGGAGACCGGCTTCTTTCATGTCGTCGATCCGTTCGGAACGGCGATTTTCACTCCCTCCTTCCTGTCTGCGAAGCAGCCGTTCTTTGACCCGGATCGGATGGATGACTTGCTGGAACAGCCCGGGTATCATTTTATCGATCGGACAGAGGGGAAGCCGAAATTTGTGTTCGCCGCTTCATCCAAGACGACCGGCTGGAGCATCATCGGCCAGGTGCCGCTGCAGGAAATCGTGCAGGAGGCGAACGCCATCCGCCAGCTCATTATTATCAGCGTCACGCTGAGCATCGTCTTTGCCGTCTCGCTCCACTTTTATATTTCGAAACGTCTCACAAGACCGGTTCAATCGCTCAAAAACAAAATGCAGCTCGCTGCTTCCGGTTATTTAGAAAGTAAGGTGATTCCGGCCGGCCAGGATGAAATCGCTGACCTTGGCAGGAGCTTTAACCTTATGATTGATAAAATCAAAACCTTGCTCGAGCAAAGCATCAAGGAGCAGGAGGAGAAGAAGAAATCCGAGCTGCGCGCGCTGCAGGCGCAAATTAACCCGCACTTCCTATATAACACGCTCGATTCGATCGTGTGGATGGCTGAGGCCGGCAAAAACGACCGGGTCATTGAGCTGGTCAAATCGCTTTCCCGGCTGTTCCGCATCAGCTTAAGCAAGGGGCGCGATTGGATCACGCTGGAAAAAGAGCTTGAGCATGTCCACAGCTACCTTGTTATTCAACAGCTTCGTTACCGCGATATTCTCGATTACGAAATTAACGTTGACGCTTCGCTGTACGGCTGCCCGATGCTGAAAATGACGCTGCAGCCGATTGTCGAAAACGCGATTTACCACGGCATTAAAAATAAGCGCGGCAAAGGACTTATCCGAATCGGCGGCAAGCCTGAATCAAGCCAAACGTTCGTGCTGACCGTGGAGGATAACGGGATCGGCATCCCGCAAGAGGTGCTTGAGCGGCTCCGCGCCGACTTGGAGAAGGGAGAGCTTCCGGAGGAAACCGGGAAGGAGGTCTCCGGCGGCTTTGGCCTGCATAATGTGCAGCAGCGCATCCGGCTTTTCTATGGTGAGTGGTACGGCGTCCATATCGAAAGCACGCTGCAGCAGGGAACGACGGTTACGATCCGCATCCCGACGAGAGGAGGAAAGCTCTGGTGAAAAAAGTATTTTTAGTCGATGATGAAATACTGGTGCGGGAAACGATTCGCGACTGCATTCAATGGGAAAAGGAGGGCTTCCTGCTTTGCGGAGACGCTTCGGACGGAGAAATGGCGCTCCCGCTCATTGAAGAGCAAAAGCCCGACATCATTATCACGGATATCAAAATGCCGTTTATGGACGGACTGGAGCTTTGTGCGATCCTGCAAAAGCGGATGCCTCAGGCAAAGGTCATCATTTTAAGCGGCCACGGGGAGTTTGAATATGCCAAAGCAGCTTTACAGCTCGGTGTGGTTGACTACTGCCTTAAACCGGTAAGCGCGTCTGACATCGTTCGCTTGCTGCACAACGTCTCCGCAAAAATCGATAAGGAGCGCGAGGAGCAGGAGCGTATGGAAAAGCTGGCGCTGATGGAAACGGAGCAAAGAGCGCTTTCGAAGGAGAAGCTGCTTAACGATTTATGCAGCGGCTTTATTACCGCAGCGGAGGCGATCCGGCTCAGCTCCCAGCTTTCCCTCCCGGTCACCGCAAAATATTATGTGGTCGCTGCTGCTGATATGCGTTGTGAAGCGGCGGACGGCTCGGCTTCTCCCCTGCCGCCAGCGCTCCTCCAAGAAGAAGACGACACAGGCGATTTCTTTGTCTTTCGGCGCAGCCGGACGGAAACCGTA
Organism: Paenibacillus turpanensis; assembly: GCF_011421635.1. Taxonomy (GTDB): domain Bacteria; phylum Bacillota; class Bacilli; order Paenibacillales; family YIM-B00363; genus Paenibacillus_AK; species Paenibacillus_AK turpanensis. Next base: position 9,181 of record NZ_WTLI01000034.1, on the reverse strand, counting down.
TGGATTTTCAAAGGGGACTCCCTTGAAAATCTGCAGAAGGTGCTCCAGATGTTCCAGGCGTTACAATCGACGCCCGTCCCATCGCAAGTAACGGTCGGCGTCGGAACCATCCAGGATCGCCTGCAGGGCATCCATATCTCTTTCCTGGAAGCGCAGGAAGATATGCATTGGCGCAAGCTGACGAAGCTAAATCGCTCCGCCTTATGGGAGTCGACCAGCGGTGCGCTCGATCCATCACTTTTTCTCGATCGCGCCAGGTTTATCGAGTTTCTCAAAATCGGCTCTCCCGCCGATGCGGATTCCTTTATCCGAAAGTTTGCGGATGGCTTGAGGAGCGTCGATTGGGAAGCTTCGCCAATCGGCTATTATATTTTAAACGACCTCACTCTGGAGTTGTTCCGTTCGGCGAAAGACACGTACCGAAGCCTCGATTCCTTGGACGAAACGCTTGCTTCGCTGCAGCAGCTCATTGTCAAGGTTCGTTCGTGGAACGAAGCCTGCGCCTACCTCAATCGGCTTGCCGCACAATATTGGCAGTGGCGCAGCGGTGCGCTGGATAAGTACGGCGATATCCTGATCCGTGTGAAGGAATATATTCAGCTGCATTACGACAAGGAGCATTTGTCGCTGCAGGATGCCGCCGAGCATGTTAGTCTGAGCCCCGGACATCTCAGCAAAGTATTCAGCCAGGAAACGGGGCAAACCTTTATCGAATATGTAACCCAGACGCGCATCCGTAAAGCGATGGAGCTGCTTCACACGACGCATGCGAAGTCGTATGAGATCGCCTATCAGGTCGGGTATAACGACGCTCATTATTTTTCGAATTTATTTAAGCGGGTGACCGGAATGACAACCAAGGAGTTTCGCAAAAAAGGGCAGACCGCATCTTCTTTTCAGGAGCCGGCTGCTCCGGAGGGGAAGCCGCTTGAAGCCGGAAATGAATAGATCGCAGAGCAAATTAACCGGGCTCTTCACCGCTGCATTGGCCTTGCTGATGCTCTCGGGCTGCTGGTCTGCTGCCGGCGAATCCGCACCGTTGCCGAATAAAGAGCCGCTGGAGGAGCAATCGCCAGCATACACCTTTGGCATCATCTACCCGATGGCCCATCCTTTTTACGAGATGATAACCAGCCTTGCCGAGCAAGCCGCCGGGCCGTTATCAGTGAGGCTGCTTGTCAAAGCCCCTGATGAAATCAGCTTGGAGCAGCAAATCCGTATGATGGAAACGATGATTAAGCAAAAGGTTGACGGAATCGCGATCGCCCCCATCGACCCGGTCGCCCTTAGGCCCGTGATTGACCGCGCAGCAAAGGCCGGGATTCCGGTCGTCTGCTTCGAGGCCGATTCACCCGGAAGCCTGCGCAAAGCGTTTATCGGTACAGACGATGAAGCCGCCGGTGCCCGGATGGGAGAGGTCGTCGATCGGCTGCTTAAGGGGCGAGGCATGATTTTGGTGCAGGCAGGATTAGAGGAATCGCCTGCGCATCGCAGCAGGCTTGAGGGGATGCTCGAATATTTAGTGGAAAATACGGACATTCAGGTGCTTGATGTCCGGCGAAATAACGGCAGCGGCGAACATGCCCTTGCCGATCTAGAGCAGATGATTGATGAACATCCGCATTTTGACGCGCTGGTCACGCTGGATGTGGTCTCCAGCTCGGCAGCGATTCTTGTCTGGAAGGCGATGGGGCTGAACCGCGATGCCGCCGCTTTCGGCATGATGCCCGACAGTAAGGAAGCGATTCGCAATGGGCAGTTTACCGCCGTGCTGTCACGTAATGAACAAAACTGGGGGCGCTGGATTATCGAAAGCCTGCTCCTTCTAGCCGAAGGCAAACCGGCTCCTGCGTTTACCGAAACGTACACGCATGTCGTTACGAAGGATAATGTCGATTTGTTTTCCCGTATCGGGGAGTGAAGCTTTTCTCAGATCGTTTATAGCGCGCCCCGTACCCTTCTGCGGATTTCTGCTGCCATGCTTGTCGGATCGTCTAGTTGAACAATGACATAACGGTATTTCTCATGCCCATTCAGCTCCAATTGGAGCAAGGGCATTTTTTTATGAAACGATAGGAAATACCATTCATTTGCATACTTGAAGCTTCCTTCATAAATGTTAAGGAAGGATATGGAGGTTCCGGGCATTCGCAGCATCCATTTCGGAACTTCAAACTCTTCTACAAACACACTTTGGATCTTCATGTATGGAATCGTTACTTTCCTCGTCAGCGCGAAAAAAGCAGTCATTCCCGTCAACTGTAGTGTTAGATCCGTTTCACCCAAAATGATATGTCGTCCCATCGTTCATGCAGCCCCTTCCATTGGATTTACATCAAATACGATTATTGGCCTGTAAATGGTGCAAACCTTACGATCTATTCTAGTGGAAACCGCTGGAAAATAAAAACTCCGCTCCCGCCGTATGGAGTTACGGACAGGACACGGAGTTTTATTTTTGTGAATTCGTGACTTATTCCAGTACGAATGGCTTGGAAGCAGGCTTCAGCGCAGAGGATTGCACATCGCTTCCCTCCCAGACGAAAACCTTCGCCCGGTAACCCTCCACATCGCCAGGAAGCTGCATCGCTACATCCAGCTCGATTGCTGCCCCCTGCTCTGCGTTCTTCGAGGCGCTTTGCAGCTGAACCAGCGTATTGCTCTTATCGTAGAGCGCCAGCACTGCAGTGACAGGCCCCTCCGGTCCTTTACGGTTCGTAACGCCCACCTTCGCCTCAAGCTTTTCATTCGCTTTAAGCTCCGTCAGGTTAAAGCTCGTCTCCACGGCATACTTCGTATCGCCCAGCACCGTAATTACTGCCTTCACCGGAACCGCCGGTCCCGCCGTCAGCCCGTTCGGCTCCGGACGGCCGAAATTCGGCGTGCCATCCTTATTCCACGTGATGCGCTGTACGCGGGTATGGCGGTTCGGATCGTACAGCGGATCGCCGACGATATTTTTGTAGGAGCGCGCGTGGTACACAAGAATATCCGTTATGCCGTCTTCCGCCACGGTGAACGAGTTATGTCCCGGCCCGTACTGGCTGGCCTCGACGTCGCTGGCCATAAGCGGCAGCGGCGATTTCACCCAAGACTTCGGATCCAGCAAATCGCTTGTATCCGAAGCGGTCAACAGGCCCATGGCATAGTTGGAATCCGTCGCGCTGGCCGAGAAGGAAATAAAGATTTTCCCGTTTCGCTTCAGCACGCTCGCCCCCTCGTTTACCCAGAAGCCGATCCGCTCCCAGGAGTAGTCCGGCGTGGCAAGCAGCACCTGATCCCCCTTGATCGTCCATGCGTTTTCCATTTCCGCCAAATACAAATTGGAAATGCCGTTCAGCTTTTGCGCCCACACGAGGTAACGGGTTCCGTTATGCTCGAAGGTCGTCGCGTCCAGCGAAAAGTCGGTGAAGGACACCTTGTTGGATTCCGGCTTTTGCATGATGCCTTTCTCCACCCATGTTCCGGTCAGCGGATTTGCGTCGGCGCATTCCAGTACATAAGGACGAATCGCCCAAATGTCCTCCTCTTTCCCTGCCGCAAAGTAGATGTACCATTTTCCATCTATAAAATGGATTTCCGGCGCCCAAATATGCTTCGACATTTCCCCCGAGGCGTGCTTGTTCCAGATCACGATCTCTTCTGCCTGCGCGAGGCCTTGGATCGTCTTTGCTCTACGTAAAATGATTCGGTCGTACTCCGGTACCGAGGCGGTGAAATAATAATAGCCGTCCGTATGCTTGTAAATATGCGGGTCCGCCCGCTGTTCAATCAGCGGATTTTCGTACTGGTATGCCGCGGCTTGACCCGTAATTTCAACAGTGCCCGCTTGGGAATACGCTTCTTTCGCAAGGCTGCCCCATGTTACCGGCAGCTCGGCGGTTTCACCGTTCGCGTAATGGGCTGTCACCGTGGAAGGCAGCTGCGGCGCCTCTCCTGCGCTCGTCGTCACCTTCACCTCATCGACGCTGACCAGCTCGCTCACCGTTACCTTGGCGACGGCCTGTATCGACGTATCCCGCAGCGTCCCGCGTGCTTCCACTACACCCGTTTGCGATAGCTGCTCCTCCGGAATAGCAGCCCATGTTACGTCTGCCATCTCCGTACGCCCGTCATAATGGCGCACACTCACCTGCTTCGGCAATTTCGGCGGGAAATTGATCATGGTAAGCGCCTGTACCTCGTCGATCGATACAATGCTGTCGGCCAGTACGGTTACCGGGAACGTTTTGCTTTCCGAATGTCCATTGCGGGACAGCGTCGCCGTCAGCTGCACGGCAGCGTCAGGCTGCTCCTTCGAAGGACGCGTCACCTTCCCGGCGTCGGAAAGGAATTCCGGACGATCGGAATGCCACGAGATGGCGACCCCGTTAGCGCCGGCCACAGGCAGCTCCAGATCGGCAACCACGCGGGACGTGTCGCCAAGCTCCAGCGCTGCCTTCGCTGCGGCCACCACCTCTTCGTCCGACACGGATTCGTTCAAGACGGACTGCACTTCTGCAGACGTCAGCCCCCTATCGTACAAGCGGAAATCGCGGATTTTACCGTCGAGATACGGGTCCGCCGTCCAGTTCGATTTGCCGATGTAGTTATACTGGGTTGCTCCATAATCAGACGGCTTCTTGCTCGACGTTCCCGTCGCTGCTTTCAGGCCATTTTTGTAGATGGTGAACTCGTTACCTGATTTCGTAATGGCCACATGCGTCCATTCGCCGAACCCCGGAACGTTCGGGCTGGGGTCGGCGATTCTTCCGGTCATATCGAAGTAAAGGTTTTGGGTCATAAACATTTTACCTGCGCTTACCCCAGTGCCGAAATCAAAGATACGCGCCCAGTCTCCGGTTTTGGAATCCAAATAGACCCACGTCGTTAGCGTAAAATCGTCCAATTCGCTCATAACTCCCGTCGGCAGCTGGATGTACTGGTCCTTCGTATGGTCGAGATCGACAGCCTTCTTGGAGCTGACCTCGATTACCGAAGCGCCGTTCATTGCTGCTGCCGCGCTGCCCCGGCCCGACACCTCGGGCACCCTTGTGCCGTCAAGTGAGTCGAGCGGATACCAAGTGACCAAGCGTTCCTTAAGCTCCGAGGTCACATAAACGGATGCCGATGCCTTCGAATCGGTTCCGTAAACACTGCCCTGCACGGTAAAGCTTGCCCCTGGCACGGCGTATTGTTCCGGAGCAACAGGCTCCCAGCTTACTGGAATCGACTCGGAGGAGCCGCCGTCGTATACGGCCGTCACAACGGACGGCAGCTCCGGCGCGGTCCCTGCCGCCGTCGATACGTAAACCGGCTGCAGCCGGGCAGCCTCCCGCTCCGCTTTCACGGCGCTGCCTTCGCCGCTGGCGGAAAGGATATTTCCTGCGGGAAGCTGGCCCGCTTCCGCAGTCTCTGGTGAACTGCTCGAAACGATGCCGCCCCCTACCGAAGCCGACGAAGACGGGCCTGCGGCTCCGCTTTCAGAGCCGACAGCCGCCATGCTGTTCAAGGCTTCCCCTTCTCCTTCCGCCGGATTGGCTGCATAGGTCCCTGCCGCCAAGCTCGATACCAGCGTAATCGATACGGCTAACGATGCTAGCTTTCGTACATTTCGCATACCATTCCCCCCTTAATTTCCGGCCTGCAGCTTGAGCCAAATACGGTGCAGCAGGACGGCCGTTTCCGCTCTCGTCGCCGAAGACCTCGGCTGAATTTCTTCGCCGCTGCCTTGGACCAAGCCATGCTCCACGAATGCAGAAACGCTATCAGCCGCATAGTCCGCGACCTGATTCGCATCGGTAAAGGACTGGAGCGCTTGCGAGGAGCCCACATCAAGCTGCATTTTATCCGTGACCGTCAGTGCCCGGGCAAGCAGCACCATCAAATCCTGTCTCGTAATTTTGCCGGAAGGATCAAACCTGCCTTCTCCAATTCCATTTGTAATGCCAAGCGCCTTCAAGGTTCCAACAGCTTCATAGTAATAAGCATCCTTCGGAACGTCAGTGAAGCTTCCCGGGGAGTCTGACTTCAAGCCGAGTAAGCGAACGAGCAGCACGACGAAATCCGCTCTTGTAATCTCTCCTGCCGGGTTAAAGGTTCCATCCGGCGATCCCTTGATGAAGCCTTCTGCAGCAAGTGCTTGAATGGCTTCCGAAGCCCACGCAAAGTCCTTTCCAATATCGCTGAATGCTTCGGGCTTGGGAGAGTCATGCTGAGCCGGGGACGGCTGCGGTGCAGATGGAGCAGCTGGAGTCTGTGATGGAGCCGGGGACGGAGCTGCTGTTCCAGAGCCGCCTCCGCCCGGGCCGCTCGTCCCGCCGGAGCTTCCTCCACCATTTCCGCCATCATCGTTGTCATCGTCATCGTCATTGTCCGCCGGACGGTAAATAAAGCTTGTTTGCACGGGCTCCTCTACATCCGCCGCTCCCAACTGCACCATATAGGAACCCGGCTGCGAATGCTGTAAGCGAAAACGCAAAGAAAACTCACCTTCAGCTCCGGCCGTCACCTGATCCACATAATCGACTTCACCGTTCGGCGCCGTTACACGAACGGCGACCTCCTGCTGCCCGTCGGAGTGAAGGGTTCCCGCAAGGGTGACCTCCCGTGTACCGTTATGAATCCCGGCAGACACACCCTGAATCGCTCCAGGGTCCGTGCTTGCATTTACTACGGTAACCACTGCGGCATCGGTAAACTGCCCTTCTGCCGTCCAGCCGATAATTTCGGCCGTTCCCTCCGCCTTTCCTGTAACCGTTACCGAAACGGTACCGGATGCAGCATCGTAAACAGGCGTGGACAAAGCGGCTACCTGCGGATTGCTGACCGTAAATGTCACATCACGGTTGACGGCGCTCAAAGGAATAACGGAAGCAGTCAGCGTCGTATCGGCACCCGTTTGCAGCGACACGCTGTCCAGATCCAAGGCAACCCCCTCTGCGTCGGCCTGTAACGGGCGGAAGGTGGCATTTTGCTTGTCCGCATCGGTTCCCGCCGCTCCTAGGCTCAGCGCAAAGTCCTTTGAGATAAGATAAGCATCCGGATTGCTGTACGCTCGATACGATGCCCAGCTCGAATCGGCAAGTCCTGCGACGGAGCGGAACGTAGCATAATTTTTAAATGCCTCCGTTCCGTCATGCTTCGCAAGCACCACATCACTGCCCCGGCTCAGCAAATAATATCCCGGTCGATCCATCGCCTGAAACGAAACGATTCCCTCGCCCGATTCTGCAAGTCCGGGAACAAGCTGCCAGCGCGAATCGCTGCGAAATCCTTCGGCCGGATCAACCCGTACATCGCCGTTATAGTGACGGATGTAGCGGTCTTGGCTGCCATAGGCTTGCAGCCTGTGGCTTACTCCATCGATCCCGGTCGATGTCGGCGCTAACTTACGAATCGTGCCGTCCGGATTATAGAACAGCTGCTCCATGGAGACCGAACGGCGATACTGTCCTCCGGTGGGCAGCGCACTGGTATGATAAATAAAATAAGAACGTCCTTTAAAATCAATGATCGATTGGTGGCTTGTGTTGCTTGCCGCTGTATCATTTGCGTCAGCAGCTAACGGATCGAGCAGCACTCCCTTATACTCCCAAGGCCCTTCCGGGCTGTCGCTCATCGCGTAGGCGAGTTGCTCCGGGTACCCTTGTGCAAAAGATAAATAATAATGGCCGTTATGCTTATGTACCCATGGCGCTTCCGTAAACGTCGTCGGCATATTGTTGATCGTAATCGTATGAATGTCTCCGTCCAGCTCCGTCATATTGTCCTTCAGCTTGGCGTAGCGGCAAATCGTATTGCCCCAATACAAGTACGCCTGCCCGTCATCGTCGATGAAAACGGATGGATCGATGTCATCCCACGGGACGGAGCCCATGGATTCCGGCGCCCTCGTCATTTCGCTGCTGATCAGCGGTTTGCCAAGGGCATCCGTAAACCCTTGCGTCGGATGGTCGGATACGGCGACACCGATGGCATACCCGGAGCCGTCCTTATTCAAAGCCGTTACATACCAATAAAACTTTCCATCCCGTTCCGCCACCTGGCTGGCCCAAGCCGAATTCGGCTGCGCCCACGAAAAGGTTTCTGTAACACTCAAGCTGCCTTCCTTCGTCCACTGAACCATATCTTCCGAGGAAAAAATAAGCCAATCCTTCATGACAAAAAAATTGCCGTTTGGCGATGCCTCGTCATGTCCCGTATAAAGGTACACCCTGTCCCGGTGCACCAGCGCCGCCGGGTCCGCCGTAAACACGTCGCGGATGACCGGATTGTCGGCATGTGCGACGGATGAAAAGGATGCCGCGAGCATGGCCGTTAACACACTTTTGACTACCAGCTTTCTCATGGTCCGCCTCCTTACTGAATTTGTGCCGTGCCGCTTATCGGACTTGCATCTGAAATCCTTGATCCCCCCTTCAGTCTCTCGTACAGCGGGCGGTTCTAAGATGAATGCAAATCGAGAGTCATTTCATTATAAAGCGCTTTCTTTTTACCATACATGTAATTTATTCACCGTTTCTTGTAAGATTTTAGTGCCGTTTCATTAGATAAAAGAAACTCATTGCATTTTTTTACGATTTTTGTTTACTTTTTTCATCTCATGGTGCGACCCAGTCCTGAGCTGTATGATTTATCGAGCAATGCTTTTGCGAACAAAAATGCCGCGGCTTTCGCCACGGCATTTCGTTTACGCCTGATTTTAGTAGCCAAACAATACAGTGCGGCTGATGATGACTAAGAGAATGAACAATACGAGAATTGTACCTGTGTTCGTAAAACCTGCACCTACACCATAACCTGCTGCTGCCATGTTTGCATACCTCCTACTGTTTTTTTAACTGTCGATAGAGACAAATCCTTATATTAAAGGCCGAACGCTACCGTACGGCTGATGATGACCAAAAGAATAAACAGAACCAGAATCNACCATAACCTGCTGCTGCCATGTTTGCATACCTCCTACTGTTTTTTTAACTGTCGATAGAGACAAATCCTTATATTAAAGGCCGAACGCTACCGTACGGCTGATGATGACCAAAAGAATAAACAGAACCAGAATCGCACCTGTGCTTGTGAAGCCTACGCCTGCACCTACACCATAACCTGCTGCTGCCATGAATACATACCTCCCTATATTTTTAAATCAATATTTTCGTTTCACTACTCTCGTTACACAAACAGACGAGAAATGATTACG
>NZ_WTLI01000033.1 GCF_011421635.1 Paenibacillus turpanensis | reverse complement strand
CACAGCTCCAGCCGGCGAAGTAATGTCCTTCGATATCCGAACTTGCGATTATGAAATGGAGCTCATCTTGAAGCCGATGTGGACCTCTTCCCCCGGCATCATGATGAGCTCCATTTTCCAGCTGTATACTATAAAAATGTCCCTGCTCCCTATATCGAAAACACAAAAAAGGAAGACCATCCCCAGATCTATTGGACCTCCGGGACAATCTTCCTTAACAAGGTAATTATTCTTTTCCAACTAACCACATTGGTCTTGGTCTGAGCGTGACCGTTTTATCATCACTCCGCTTCAGCAACAACGGTAAAGCGAGCGTTTATGTGCTGAGGATTTTCGATTTCATCCAACACAGCGATTGCGTAATCGGCATAGCTGATATAGCTTTGACCTTTTGAATTGAACAGTAATTGGTCTTCACCTTTTTGATAAGTTCCAGTACGTTTACCTTCATCATCGAAATAAGCCGCTGGACTAATATAGGTCCATACGATTCCATTTGTATGTTGTAGTTCTTCAAGATTTTTTCCCATATTTTTGGCAGTTGCAAGATAGGCTTCGGGAAATTCAGGAGTATCAAAGTTTCTTACTGTTTTCGCTTCATCTACAAATAAGCTTCCCGCCCCGCCAACAACAACTAGTCTTGTCGATGGAACACCTTGAAGAGCTTCGATTAACACCCTTCCTGCTTCGACGTGAAGATGTTCTTCTCCAGATGGGGCATTAAATGCATTGACGATGACATCAAAATTTTTCACATCTTCTGCCTTTAAGTCAAAGATATTCTTTTCTAAAACAGGTACACTTTGATTGTTAACCTTCCCTGCATCACGAACGATTGCTGTAACGATGTGACCTCGTTCAATCGCTTCATGAAGAATCAGATTCCCTGCTTTACCACTTGCTCCAATAACTCCAATATTCATGTTTTAGTCCCTCCTAGTATTTTGGCAAACCCCACATGTATTCATCGTGGTTACATGTAATCATTGTAGTTACATTTTGGTTGCCTGTCAACACAGTATAAAATCGCTTGTCATTTATGATAGGTTTAATACTGAAATTAGGTTTGACAGATACTAAACAAATATCTAACATAGTTGCATGTAGTGAGTTTCGCACTAATTCCAACGACGTTATATACAACATTTCGTGATGAAAAAGTGGTGAATAAATAATGAGCATTAGCAGTCGATTTTCCGTCGGAATCCATATCCTCGCCTTGCTGGAAATCGATAAGACGGAGTTGAACACTTCTGAAAATATTGCAATGAGCGTAAATACCAATCCTGCCGTTATAAGAAAAATAACAGGAATGTTAAAAAAGGCTGGACTGGTGTATGTACAACCTGGAATTGCTGGTGCAACCCTAGCTAAGGACATTTCGGACATAACCTTGTTAGATGTCTATCGGGCGGTAAATGCAGTACAGGAAGATGAACTATTTTCCGTACATGACAAACCTAATCCGGATTGTCTCGTAGGTCGGAACATCCAGGATTCCGTTGAAATTTCATTTTCGGCCGCTCAACGGGCTTTGGAAAAAGAGTTGGAACACAGAACAATCAGAGATGTTGTAGATGATATTTTAAATAAAGAACGATTAAGAAAATAGGAAACCCATATATGCTTAACCCGTCATCCAGAAGGCCATTTATTCTGATCCGAAATCAGACGCTCTATTAAAGGATTTTTTCTTCGCCCACAGACGGCCGATGTAGAGAACTAAACATCCCGCATACATCATGGAAGCGACCATGTAGACGGTTTGATAGGAGGAAAAAACGTCAGCAATGATTCCTAGTATAAGTGAGCCTCCGCCAATCCCTAGATCAAAAGAGTTGAAAAACGAAGCCATCGCATCCTCATGTTCGTGTTCCCCAACTGCGTTCATGCACCAGGTTTGAAGCGCCGGGAATATAGCCCCGAATCCAAATCCATATAAAAGAGCCGCCAAGAAAAACATGCTGTCGCTGACTGCCGCATATAACATAATTAAACCCGCAATCGATAAGATGGAGCCTGGGATTAAGATCATAGCAGGTCCGTATCGATCAAACACCTTCCCGGATCCCAGACGAATCACAAAGCTTGCTGCCGCGATCAGCAAGAAAAATGCGCCTACATGTGTAAAATCCTTTTTTCTATTGCGTATAAAGTAAAGTATGACATCACGCCTCCTGCCGCAATTCCGATTAAAAAGATGAGCAAGGAAGGAAACAGCACCCGTTTTTCCAGCAGTTTTACTTTTACAATCATTTGCTGATCCAACTTTTTCTCTTTGGGGACTCTCTGGATAAAAACCGCCATAAGAACCGCCAGGAATAAGACGGCCATCCCTCCGAAAAACAATCCTTGGAAGCCATATAACTCCTTGGCCATAATTCCAATCATAGGACCTACCGAAATAGCTACCGTTTCGCCAACCCCGAAATACCCGATCCCTTCCCCCCGTCGCTCCTTCGGAATAACCTCTGCAGCAAGTGTGGCAAAGTAAGTCGTGGCTAGTCCGAAACCGGCCCCATGAAACAAGCGAATCACAAGTAACGTTACGAAATGATTTGCGAAATAGTAAGCGCCAGTCGATAGGGCCATGAGCAAAATACCCGTAATTAAAAGCTGCTTTTTTTCAAATTTTGTTACCAAAAATCCCGCAAATGGGCGAACGATAATGGCAGACAACATAAATATCCCCGTAACGAGGCCAACCTGACTTGCCCCTCCTCCAAGAGCCGTGACATATAAGGGGAGGGTCGGCATCAGCATTTCGAAAATCATAAACACTAACGCATTGGAAACCAGCACAAAAATGAACGACATGGACCACATCTTTTGATGGAGTTGTACCATCCTTTATCAGCTCCTTTTAGAATCAATACAAACAATAAACCCTCCCGTAGGGGGAGGGTCAACACGTAACAGGGATTTGAATTTCAGTGAGGTAGTCTTCCGGTCGATTGGAAATATAATGGTCGATTATCGTTCTTTCAATCGCGTCTCCTTTCATTTCAAAACCATTCGCTTTCATATATTCGAGCAAGATTCCATAGTATGGGGCTGAGTTATGATGACTTGCCCTAAAAGAGATGCTGGCATATCGCCCCTTCGGAAAAGTGTCAACGAAAGGACCTTGAATATCTTCCTCTTCCGTCAAGATAAATATGGAATTATACTGATCGAATTTATGGATTTTCAATTGTTCCATACTGATCGTCAGCCCGACGCCACCAATATATATCGAGGATTTGCGATTCGATAGGTTCTCTAGGTTTCGCAGAGAAACCTCCAGCTCCGGATCGGAGCTAATCTTCTCCATTAGCCTTACGATTACTCTTTCCTCCATATCCACGATGGAAGGCTCTCCTATGTTCGTTACTTGTCGGGCCTGCTTAATGTCCTGGATTCTATTCTGGAATCTTTGTCTCATCCGTTCCAAATCTCTTATCTTATTTTCCGTTAATTGTTTTTGTTTCTCTAATAAGTGCAAATAACCGTCAAGATCCCGGTGATCCAGATGTCTCTTAATTTCTTTTAGCGAAAACCCTAATTCCTTTAAGTAATGGATGGTGTTCAACTGCTCGAACTGTTCGGTTGAATAGTACCGATATCCGTTGGAGGTATCGACTTCCATCGGTTTTAATAAACCGACTTCATCATAATATCGTAAAGTTTTAATGGAAGTATTGTGAAGCTTCGCCATTTCCCCTACTGAGAATTTATTTTTCATATTCATCGTCCTCTGGTTTCTGGAAGACAGCTGCTCTTGCAACGTGATGACCCCTCTTATGTAAGGCAAACACGATAGACAACCTCCTTACATATTCTTGTTACTGCTAGTTCACATAAGGGCATTAGCGTATACTGTTTTACGGCTTCGACATTCAGACTCTTCGTGAAGCCTTATAAAATACGTCACCATGCATATGCTGAATTCTGTCCCAATTGGCGGGATTGGTTGTGTCTAGGATGCGGTGCTCCAGTATGGCTTGATACAGGGCTGTCTTCTCTTCCAAATGAGCCACGTGCAGTTTGGCCTCTTCGAGCTTAGCGAGCGCCGCTTCTTTGTGCTCCATCATGAGCGTATAGCGTTGCGGAATGGTCGAATCCCCTTCGATACATAAATCGATATACATTTTAATAACATCAATCGGCATCCCGGATTGCTTGAGGCATTTGACGCCATGCAGCCAGTTGATCGATTCTCCGTCGAATATTCGAATATTATTCTCATTGCGCTGTACGCTGGGCACCAGACCTTTATCCGTGTAAAAGCGCACGGCGTGCTCGGTCAGTCCCGTAATCTGAGCGGCTTCTTTGACCGTATACATGTGAATTCCCCCTTGGAAAAAAAAGTATAACAGCCTCTTGCCTTCGTGTAACACGAAGGTATTAAGCTTATTGTAATGCAACTGAACCGTAATCGGAAATCCCGCTTCAGTCCCCGATTTCCGGGATACGCACCGGTTGCTGATATACTTTTTGAACCATAGGAGGAATCGTAATGCAAACTGTAACGTTGAACAATGGTGTGAAAATGCCGATCTTAGGCTTCGGTGTCTACCAGATTCCCGATGCTGAAGAGTGCGAGAACGCGGTGTACGAAGCGCTGTCGGCCGGTTACCGCTTGATCGACACCGCCGCCGGTTACCTTAACGAGGAAGCGGTCGGACGCGCGATCAAGCGCAGCGGTGTACCGCGTGAGGAGCTGTTCATCACGACCAAGATTTGGGTTCAGGATGCCGGATACGAGAGTGCCAAGCTTGCATTTGCAAAATCCCTGAAGAAGCTGCAGCTCGACTATATCGATCTGTATCTAATTCACCAGCCGTTCGGCGATTACTACGGCACTTGGCGCGCGATGGAAGAATTGTATCGCGAAGGAAAAATCAAAGCGATCGGGGTCAGCAACTTCCTGCCCGACCGTCTGATGGACCTGATTGTGCATAGCGAAATCGTGCCCGCCGTCAACCAGATTGAAACGCACCCGTTTTACCAGCAGACAGAGAGCGCTGCTTTCTTAAAAGAGCAGGGCGTGCAGCACCAATCGTGGGCGCCGTTCGCAGAAGGACGCAATAACCTGTTTAGCAACGCAGTTCTAAAGTCGATCGCGGAAAAACACAACAAATCCGTTGCCCAGATCGTATTGCGCTGGCTTGTTCAACGAGAAATTGTTGTCATTCCAAAATCCGTACGCAAGGGACGGATCGTCGAAAACTTCGACATTTTCGATTTTGAGCTAAGCGCGGATGATATGGAACAAATTTCAACCCTCGATACACAGGAAAGCCTCTTCTTATCGTACCGAGATCCGGAGGTCGCCAAGATGATGGGCAATTGGAGAGTCGATCTATAACCTTGGTCGAAATGCAAACTCTGCAGGTGTATTCGTAAGAAAGGACAGGGCGGCACTTCTGTCCTTTCTTTATCTCGTTCCCTATCGGGCGAGTTATGTAAAATCGATCTATTTACACTTAGTTCCCGCAGCTCACATCTCTGTCTACCTCATAATGGGACGGCGTGGGGAGCTGTGCATCTATTTTCTGTTGGCTTCTTGCACCTTGAGCAGTTTTCCTTTGATCGTTGTATCCTGCATCATATGAAGGACTAGGCGGCCTTTGCCGTTGAGTATATCCACATAGGAGGCATTATCCTCTACCGTGATAATCCCGATGTCTTCGGCCGATACGCCTTCGATTTTGGCAATAGTGCCGACAAAGTCTACCGCTCTGATCTTCTTTTTCTTCCCGCCGTTAAAATACAGTTTCATGACATCTTGACGGGAGCCCCTGTCCTTTTTGATGGCTGTCTGCTTCATGAGCTTCGCTTCGAACGCAGCCTTCCTCTGAGTTACTGCCTCTTTTGAAGGACTTGTTTTCCTGGGAATCTCGAACCCGATATATTTTTCAATATTGAGAACGAATTTCTCCTCATTCTGCGTTGCAAAGGAGATTGCTTTCCCGGAATGGCCGGCCCTTCCCGTTCGACCCGTCCGATGTACATAGCTTTCATTCTCTAATGGAAGATCGTAGTTGATCACGTGACTGATGCTTTCGATATCAATCCCTCTGGCGGCTACATCCGTCGCAATCAAATAGCGGAATTCCCCCTGCTTGAACTCATCCATCACTCGAGTGCGATCGTCCTGCTCCATTCCCCCATGGATTCTGTTACAGGGGTATCCCAGCTTCTCTAATTCTTGAAACACAGCCTCGACCCTAGACTGCGTTCGGCAAAAAATAATACAGCTGTCTGGATTCTCGACCACGGTGATGGCCCGCAGTAATTGAAGCTTGTTCTCTTCCTTCACCAGGTAAAGCGAATGCTCGATTTGGCTTACCGCTTTCCCTGCCGTCTTAATCTCGATATCCAACGGATGATTCATATACCGATGGCATAAAGTCTCAACATCTTTGGGCAGCGTCGCGGAGAACAGCATGGTCATACGATCCTTGGGCAGTTCGCGGATGATTTTCTCTACCTGCTCAATAAACCCCATGTTCAACATCTCATCGGCTTCGTCAATGACGAGAAACCTCACTTGCTCCAAGTCGATGGTTTGTTTCACGATATGATCCATCACCCGACCCGGCGTACCGACGACAACGTGATTTCTGTAGGTCAATTGCGTCTTCTGTCTAGCAAAAGGCTGCTTCCCGTAAATGGCAATTGCCTTGATTCGTTTATACTTGCCAATATTCATGATGTCCTGTTTCACCTGATCGGCAAGCTCGCGCGTTGGCGTCAAAATTAAAGCTTGCGGCCGATTTTCTTCCCATTCCACCATTTCGCAGATCGGAATCCCGTAAGCCGCGGTTTTACCGCTTCCTGTGCGGGATTTCACGGTCATATCCTTCTTCTCGAGCGCAGAGGGGATTACGCTGCTTTGAACTTCCGTGGGCTGTCGATATCCCATACTATCCAGCGCACGGAGAATTTCCTCGCTTAATTTATAATCCTTAAAGCTTCCTTCATCCATAAGTAGACCCCTTTGTTTAAACAACGTATGACGTAAGTATATACCATATTGTGGAGCATCCCAGTCTATTTCATTCCGGGTTGTATTTGATTCCCGCTACAAGTAACGGCTGATCCACATCAATGCCTCTTCATGATCAGGCTTAATCTCTATTATTTCTCTTGCGTACCTTAAGGCATCCTCGACCAACTCTAATTCGAAACAACAGATGGCAAGGCCATAATATACGAGGAATAAGTCCTCCTCTTGGACTTGATTTGCCGCCATCTCCAAGAATGGTTTGGCGTGTTCGTACATACCCATCTCAAACAGGATCAAACCAGCAGTAAGCGCCAAATCATGCCGCTGCCCCATCGCGTAGTATGACGACCACATCCGCTGTATGCCTCTTACCATGTCCTGTTTTTCTTCATCGCCGGCATCCGGCAGCATACTGGTGAGCCGCTTTGCGTGCTGAATGAGAAATTCTGCATCGTAACCCCCCAGACGCCAAAAGCTTAAAAATTGCGGTACTCCCATACGATCTTGATTGCTGTCTACCCATTCCTTCATACTAAAAAAATCGTCCGGACCAAAGCGTTCGATACACCGCCGATAAGCTAACCTCGTATTCGGATAGTCCCTCGGTTGATCCAGATGGAGAATACATCCGACATTAATATTTTTATAATGATGCGGGGGAAATAAAGCCGCGGCTCCTCTTTGTTCAAAGACATGCCGAATCGCATGGTAATTTGCCGTTAAAGAAAAGCTGCCATGCAGAACCAACTCCGGTGGTTCCGCGAATCTCCAGCTGTCCAGTAAGTGATCTCCCTTGTCTGCGGTAATCAACAAAAATCCCGCCTGAGATAATCGATTCAATCTCTCCAAACAAGTGATTCCAACGCTAGGAAATAAAATATGCGAGTCTTCTAGTTGTTCCTGATACAGAGAAATGACGTCGCGGTATGGATAGGTTTCTTTTTCGTACTCTTGCGCCCTTCGATACTCATAGTGTAACGCGATTTGCTCTAACCATTCCGAATGTTGAAGGGAATCATGATGTTCGGGATATTCGATTTCAACATCTGCTTCGTACATTTGTCCATCGCCAACATAAATCAACTCTTGCGGAATGCTGTCAAAGAAGTAATTGGCCACGATGACTAACGGTTGCGTTAGCTCTCCTTCGCTAATGGTTACGCCTGAGCCAATGAGGTTTATTACGGTATCATGCACAGCATCGAACTGCGCAACATCTAGTAATCCCTGGGCAATAAAGGATTGTAGCGCGGGATGCTCCTGCCACGCCTCGATGTTGCTCATCGCCAAATCCGTCATGATATAGCGAAATGGAGGCAGCAGGATCCCCGCATATTGTATTAACTGGCTCAGCTCATGCAACACATGATACGCAAGACGCCCCGCTCCCGCTCCAAGCTCCACGATGTAAACAGGCTCTGAAGAACATTCCTTATTTGCCCTGTCTTGAAGGAACGCAAAGATCATCTCTGCATATGCCGTAGCGATCATCGGATTACTCGTGATATATTGAGGAACTTGCCCCTTGTTCCAAGCCTCCATTCCTTCTTCTTCGTAATACTTTTTCTGAATATTCCATATTGGTGCTTCACTAAAACGGTAGCGTTGTCTATGATTACCTGTCATTTCACCGATCCTGCTCTCTTCAGTTATATACATTGCATTGTAACGGCAAGTTTAAGGGCCATCTTTTGCAGGATGACCCTTTCTTTTGTAGAGTATCCGTTAATCCTTCGAAACAGCGTCCCCTTAAACCTGGGCCTAAACACATATATACAAGCCAACACCCCGCAAGGAAATCCGAACTACTTGCCATTACTTATGATACGGTTCTGCGTATCATCGCATAGGAGAATATAACTTCCCCGCCATTGTCTGTTCGAAATAAAAAAGCCAGCCCCTATATTGGGACCCGCTACAAAAATGTGTGAATTTTGTTTAAACACTCATTGACTACTTCATCCGGAGCTTTTCCGACGATATCAATGCGTCTAGCTTGCCAATCAAGATTTTTGATCTGATCCGTTAAAATGACCCCGTTAAACACCAACCCATCGGGGAGCAATACTTCATACCCCCAGCCTCGGACCGTATGAGTGATTGGGCAAACAGAAACAAATCCCGTCGTTGCATTAAACGCTCTTGGTGAGAGCACAATTGCAGATCTTCTACCGGCTTGCTTGTGACCTGCTTGGGGAGTAAAGTTTATCCATACTAGATCTCCTCGATCTGCACTCATCTAAAGCAATTCCTTCCCTTCTACACCGAAATCAATTTCATCGTGGCGATTTTCCGGTCTGCATTGGGCCAACAATTCTTCCAATGTCGGCTTTTTCTTTTTGGGAATTATAATGAGCGAGTGATCATCACCCACAATTAAGTCAACTTCCGATCCTTGGCTAACTGCAATTCTTTCGGCTATTTGGCTGGGAATACGAATACCCAGACTGTTTCCCCACTTTTGTACGGTGGTCGACATGGAAACTCCCCCCTCTTTTCGATTCCTTTCTCTCATTTTATCACACCTCCAATAACGTGTATATACAAGTATATACAACGATATTAGAAATGATACCTTGATCCTTTGCGGGATGGCCCTGCTTATAAATTCGCTATATCTCACTTGGCAGTGCTCATAATTAAGATCGAGCATAATTATTTCTTCCTAATTGGTATCCAAATCTCGGCAGTTTCAACTTCGTGACCAGCCATTCCGTAATACATTTCGAAACTAGACCTTCCACCTGTTCATAATCAGATGTAGGAAACCATTCAGAATATATTCGTTCCCACAGTTTTGGTAATTCACACCGCGGTTCTGGGAAGATAGCCCACGTTAAGGAAGGGACAGAAAGTGTTGTTTCAGTAAATGCTGTCTGCATGTCCTGATTGATAAGACCATACACACCAAACATTTCAAAGGGTCCTTTTTGTATAATTCGATAATTCATCTCGACATCTCCCATCACTTGTGAGTTCACCGTAACGGGGCTATCAGCGAAAACAAAAACGGCCCCATGGCCGTCAAACCTTAATCATGGAGCAAACGTCCAAAATCATTCCATTGACCGTACATTTTGTTTGCTCTCGTGTTCGTTATGAATTTGTGTAGTCTACTCCTAAACAATTCCGGTTGATGCATCACGCTTTGTATCGTATCGATCCGAATCCTTCGATAAAGCTCTGGAAATGCTCTGAAATGGTCATATACCTGCTGATCCTCTTTGATCCGCAGCTCAATCACTTCATCTATTCGAAATGATTGAGGATCCAAATCAGGCAAAACCCTCCTTCCTTCGTCTGTCATGAACCCTAACTTTTCGAGGCGGCGCACACGTTCTTTGTTCAATTCCGTCCATGAGCTCTTTTTGCTCCTAGGAGAAAGCCTTTGAGCCAACTCTGTTTCGGAAATTTTCTTTTTGAAGCCATCGATCCATCCAAAGCACAGCGCTTCCTCGACCGCGTCCAAATATAAGACCGTATCCTTTTTTGGCGTCAAACTAACCAAGACCCAGCATGACTTTTCAGCCTTACCATTTTCCTGCAACCAAACCCGAAGTTCTTCTCTCGTTCGCACGGCAATTAATTTTTCCATTTCCATAGCTGTAGACGAATCTCCTATCTTCATTTCATAAATATCCATTAATTCATGCTTGCTTTTTCAACCTGTGGTTTTATAACTGCCGCTTTTATCATGATCAGGATAAAGGCAATCAACAATAGCATGATACCGCTCCAGATAAGCTGATGCGCGCCCAACTGGGAAATAAACAAGCCTCCGATCCATGTCCCTACCGTAATGCCCACATTCGAAAAGGAAACGAATAAGCTGTTACCAAATTCCGGGGCTTCTTTCGCATCCGTCATCAATAAGGCTTGACTTAAAATAAGGCCTCCGGAATGTACAGCACCCCACACGAAGACGATGACCGCCATCGGCCATACATGAGAGCCCCAATAGTAAACAAAAAAGTATACGACCGCATAAATGAGAGGAAACAGGATAACCGTTACTTTCATGCTTTTGTTTAGCAAGTACCCGAACAAGAAGTTTCCTGCAATCATGGTGACGCCAAAGATCATTAGCATCACGCTGATCCAGGTACCGTTCATCTGGGTGACTTCTCCAAGATATTCAGCAAAATAGCTGTAAACCGAACTCATCGCTGTAAAGATCATCACCACGATCAAGATCGTTAACCACAATTGAGGCTTGCGTAATATGTTGAGCTGTTTGCCGAAAGACATTCTCACCTTAACAGGCGTTGAGGGCAGCCAGAGCAGTATGCCTATAAAGGCAATTACGCTCACGATGGCTCCAAACAAGAAGGCAGCTTCCAGCGAAATCGTTGTGGAGAAATAGGATGTAATCGGCACGCCAAAAGCAAATCCAACGGTGATTCCGGCCATCACCCAAGTGACCGCATTGCCGCTCTTCTCGGGAGGAACAAGGCTGGCAGCGGTCACAAGCGCAATCGAAAAAAAGACAGGGTGAAATAATGCGGGAACAATCCGGAAGGCCAGCATCACTTCGAAACTGCTCGTATATGCATATACCACATTTGAGACGGCAAACATCAGGATCGCCGATAGTAAGACCGCCTTTCGATTCATGCCGGAAGCAAGTACTGTTAGGAATGGCCCTGAAATCGCAACGATTAGTGCAAATACACTTACAAGGTATCCAGCCTCAGCAGGGGCGATGTGAAATTTTTGAGCGACTTGCGGGAGAACGCCGATCATTCCCATTTCCGTTGTGATGATGCCGAATATACCTAATGCCAAAAAAAAGATAAGTGAAGAATGGCTGTTTTGCATAAATCATGCCTCCATCGGTATAAAAAAATGGCCTTCAATTGCAAGGCCATTTTTTCAGAATGAGTTACTGTTTGTTGGATATTACGTTGTCCAGAAACTGATCCGCATCGCTATTAAATTTCCAGCAAAACCCAAATTTATCCACTAGCATACCGAAGCAGGATGACCACGGAGTGTTGGATAATGGCATGATGACATGACCGTCAACCGACAAACCTTTAAAGTATCTCTCCAGTTTTTGTTTATCCGCATAGACTAAACTGATCCATACGTTGTTTCCTTTCATTAACTCACCCGTCACTCCCTTCATGGAAGGCAGCAAATCCGACATCATGATTTTCCCGCCCGCGAATTCGATCGAAGACTCCATAATCATGTTCAACTCATTTTCGGGCAGCGGGTAACTTGGATCTTGCGGAAAATCCTTATAAGTAACCTTTTTTACCTCAATTGCCTGTAGAGCCTCCGAATAAAATTCAATCGCTTGTTCGGCAACCCCATCAAAGTTCAAATACGCAATAGCAGACATCTAACATAACCTCCTTCTTGTGATACCTGTAGTATAATGGATAATAGGTGACATCTTAGTGTCACCATTCTGAAATCATGTGGAAAAAAGAGGGCAGTTATGGACAAAGTGGAGAGACTCATTTCGATTATCATGATCTTGCTGAAAAAAGAGGTTGTTTCTACGACGGAGTTCTCAGAACTATTCCATGTCTCCAAAAGAACGATCCTGCGCGATATGGAAACATTAAGCTTATCGAACATCCCGATCTACTCTATCCACGGGGTAAATGGCGGCTACGGCATCATGGATGAATACAAGGTTGATAAACGCCTGTTAAGCAGCTCCGATTTAGAAAACATCTTAACTGCGCTCGGCGGATTGGAACAAATCCTCCTTACTGAGGACGTTGAACGAACGATAAAAAAAATAGAGGCAATGGTCAGCCCATTGTCTCTGAATCGTTCCATTCAACTTTCATTTTATGATTGGGATGGTCGGTCGGAGATTCTTGAAACCTTAAAGATATGTCAAGAATCCATTTTAAAGAAAAGACTGATTTCGTTTGATTATACGGATAAAGACGGGGCTGTAACGAATCGAATGGTCGAGCCCTATGAGCTGCATTTTAGCGAATCGAGCTGGTACTTGAAGGGATTCTGTTTGCATCGGCAGGGATATCGAACATTCAAATTATCTCGGATCGATCATATTACTGTGGAGGAACGCGCGTTTCATCCTAGAGACGATTGGTCAGAGCAAGGGCGCGTTGCAAGTTATCTACCGCAGCTCGTCACGATTAAGGCAAGGATATCGCCTAGCATCAAAGATCAAATCATCGAAAGGTATGGTCGAAAGAGTATTGAAGACCATCCTTCTGGATTATTAGTAGCAACCATTCATGTCCCTCAAAATCGTACGGGGTTTCAATTTTTAGCAAGCTTCGGCACTCATCTAATCGTTGTAGAACCCAAAACCTATGTTGAAGACTTTCGAAATTATTTATCTCAAATGGTAGCAAGCTATTTCTGATAAGGCCCAGCTCGGAACTGTATGGAGTTGAAGGCCTTGAATCTCTCGACGGATCTTAAGCTACTAGCGATTAAACTCCAATAACATGTTCACTTCTATAATTACGAACAGTTACAGAAAAAACTAAACAGCCTTAGCCCGATGGAAGCTCGAGCTAAGGCCGCTTAATCATTTAATTTTATTCCTTGTCTACTTGACGGGGGGCACTTCAGAATCGATGGTAGAAGAGATTATCGAGGTTGTAACGGTTAATTTAGGCGATTTTTGGGAGAAGGCAACCGGATGAGCTTGAATGGCCGCAATCTCCTGCTATTGCGGAGTCATACCTAGATAGCCTAATCCGCTCAAGCACCTTCCGGTAAAAACTTGCCCTTATAAGTGATACGGTTCCCTTATCACCTATAGAGCGAAATCAAAAGGCACCCGCTTGGGTGCCTTGATTCATGTCTAAAAAATTTTCTGTTCGCCTCCATATTAAACTCTTTCAGAAGATTCAAGCGGCTATGAATGCCGGCTTCGATATTCGATCAACAGCCGCTGCATCTTCCGTGATGTCTGTAACGGCAAGATGCGGCATGTTACCGTTTGGAAAGCATCTCGAAATATTCTACAACTACGTCACGGAATTCCAGAGCAGCCCGTGATATGTACCGACTCCTGTTCCATAATAAAGCAATCTCCCGTACCAATTCATGTCCCTCTACTTGAAGGTAATGGATGTTTTCTCTTGGATTTATTGCCGTGCTTGGAATGAAGGCAATACCAATTCCGGCTTCCACCATAGCGCTTAACCTGGTAGGCTCATTTCCCTCATACACATATTTAAGTGTAAATCCAGCCGATCTGCATACGGAGTCTACTAAATCCCGAGTATGATAGCCCCTCTTTACACCGACAAAGTATTCATCCCGCAGCTCTGCCAAGGATGCGCTGCTTCGATCTGCCAGCCGGTGGACCTTTGGGACTGCGATAAGGATGGGGTCTTTATACACGACTTGAGATCCAATCCCACCCCCTTGTATCGGAGGTGAGGACAAACAGAAATCGACCTCTCCTCGATGAAGAAGCGTAACCATCTCCTGCGTGGTCAGCATTTGCACATGAAATTGGATATTGGGGCGCTTATTCCGAAACCTTCGAAGAATATCTGGCAGCGTGCTTGCATTGGTCACCGCCAATTCGATTGTGCCATGTTCCGGGCTGGATAAATCACTAATCTCCTGCTTCCCTTGTTCCAATTCGAATAATGCTCTTTCCACACGGTGAAGGAAACTGCTTCCAAACTCATTTAATTGCAGTCCTCTTCCTGTTCGATCGAACAGAGGCACCCCTAAATCCTCCTCCAAGCGTTGAATCGTTTTGCTTAGAGACGATTGTGTAACGTGCAGACTTCTTGCAGCTTCAGTCACATGTTCCAAGCGGGCTACCGCGAGAAAATATTGCAGTTGAAGAAGTTCCATTTCACGCCCTCCATTCATTCCTTCAAATCAATGAAATCATAGCACAGAATGCGTTGGAGTTTATACCCCTCTTCAAGTACGATGACATTGAGATGCTTTGAAGGGGGACCGAATTATGGATGTTCGCAGTAGGTGGTTATTAGTTTCCGTTGGAATGGGGGTATTATTGAACCCATTAAATTCTTCGATGATTTCAGTCGCTATTACAAGGCTGCAAAATGTACACCAACTTGACTTTACCGCTGTTTCCTGGATTATTTCTTCCTTCTACATTGCGAGTGCTGTCGCTCAACCTGTCATGGGAAAGGCCAGTGATTTATTCGGTCGCAGGAGGATCTTTCTTACCGGACTTGTTGTAGCCTTCGTGGCCTCTTTACTAGCTCCACTATCATCCAGCTTTGGATGGCTTATCGTGTTCCGTATTTTGCAATCCATCGGAACAAGCATGATGGTTGCGGTTGGAATAGCTATTGTACGAATTCATATTACGGAGAAACAAGCGACTGCACTGTCGGTATTATCCATATTTCTATCAGGCGCGGCAGCCATTGGACCCTTTATTGGCGGGGTCTTGATTCACTGGTGGGATTGGCCTTCGATCTTCTTCGTCAATATTCCGTTCGTGGCGGCAAGCTTTTTAATAGCTTGGAGGACGATTCCTAAGGACGAAACGTCAACAGCCGTTGCGCGCAACATGCCCTTACGCACATGGTTTGATTGGATTGATGCGTCAGGGATCCTTCTCTTCACTTTAGGTCTAATTGCCTTGCTTATTGGATTACTGTCAGCAAATTCATTTGGAAATGTCTCATTGGGACATATCATTATCGGGCTGATCGGCCTCTTTACACTGGGGGCTTTCGTACGACACGAGTTAAAATCGACATCCCCCTTTATCCCTTTGCGCACCTTCGCCAAATATCCTGCGATGACTTTGGTTAATGTCGAATTCATGCTCGTTAACGTACTTTTTTACTCCATCTTTTTTGGGCTTCCGTCCTACTTGCAAATGGTACGTCATGTCAGTGAGTTCCACACGGGGATTCTCATGCTAAGCCTGGGCTTGTGCTCCCTGGTTACTTCTCCAATAGCAGGACAATGGATCGATAAATCAGGACCTCGTCCTGCATTACTCGTATCCGCAATTCTAATGACATTGGGGTCATTGTGGATCGTGACGTTGAATCAAACTTCTCCAGTTATCTTTATATGCTTGGCTTTGGCTGCATTCGGAATTAGCAATGGGTTGAACAATGTCGGTATGCAAGCGGCCTTGTTCAAATGTTCTCCCAAAGAAATCATCGGCGTAGCATCCGGACTATTTCAAACATCAAGATATCTGGGGACCATTCTCTCTTCGTTATTGATAAGCATCGTCATGGGAGGTAAGTTTAGCTTCGAGGGATTTCGATTGCTGGGAATGATCCTCACGGTACTTTCATTGTCCTTGATATTCATGAGTCGGAGACACCGGGAATCAAGGCAACTGGATTTGGAAAATTCGTAGATAACAATGTAGTATCATCATGCCTATCTGTAACGGCAATTTGTCGTTGATCCTTTGAGGTCCTTTGTTATAAAAGTATGCTAAGCTGTAATTGAAACCTAATTTCCACTCCGGGAGACTTAAATATGAATTGGTTCATGTTTAGTGCTTCAATCATTACCTTTGTGGTTGGCTTGATTCACAGTGTGCTGGGTGAGCTCTTGATATTCTGCAAGATGAAGCGAGGTGGCTTCATACCGACTGAGGGAGGTAGGTCATAAGGGAATGTAATGTGCGCATTATTTGGGCTACCTGGCATGCGCTTTCGGTCTTTGGGTGGGGAATGGCTTTCCTCCTATTGTGGCTTGCATCTCACTCCTCGCACGATCCTACATTCTCATATGTTGCAAATATAGTAGCTACCTCCATGCTCGCGGGCTCAGCTTTAGTTTTTATCGGTACAAAAGGTAGACACCTCGGGTGGGTGGGTTTATTGGTCGCAGCCATTTTTACATGGATCGGTGGGTAATAGCTAAATACTTGCCCTTATTTAGGATACGGTTCCCCGTATCGGGTCTATTGGCGAATTCTTGGGTCATTGCCTATAAGGCATGCAATTCTTGCTTCAACCAGTTATATAGATTAGCCCCGGTCGGGGTTAGAGAAGAAGCTCTGCAGACCAGTCCGATAAGCATATCGACGGAAGCGCCACGCAGCGGACGTACAGTCAGTCCTTCTGGAACCGGGTCCACGATGAACGAAGGAACTAGAGCGATACCGAACCGGTTTTGCACAAACGGTTTCATCGCAGTCATGCTGCCAACCTCCATAGTGTCCATGGCTAGGACACCTGACTCGCGTAAAACCATTTCAACCTTTCTGCGATAGGCGCAGGAAGCGGACGTGACCAATAGTCGATAACCTTGTAGAAGCGCTGGCTCAAGCTCCGCAAACCCGGAAAGCGGGTGATCATCGGGCATAAGGACGATAAACTTTTCATGAAAGAGCGGCTGAAAATAAAGCTCGGATCCCACATTCGGGGAGGAACAAATTGCAAAATCAATCTTTTCTTGCAGCAAAGACTCCAATAAGACAGAAGTGCCCGCGATCATTTGTGAAATTTTCACCTTCGGATATTTGACCGTAAATGGCTTCAACAAAGTAGGCATTCTGAAACTCGCAGTCGGCTCCATCACACCGATTCTAACTACTCCTGACTCCCCGGTGTGCAGATCCGTCAGGCTCGTTCGTAATTGCTCCATCCGTT
Source organism: Paenibacillus turpanensis (assembly GCF_011421635.1). Classification (GTDB taxonomy): domain Bacteria; phylum Bacillota; class Bacilli; order Paenibacillales; family YIM-B00363; genus Paenibacillus_AK; species Paenibacillus_AK turpanensis. Next base: position 7,440 of record NZ_WTLI01000033.1, on the reverse strand, counting down.
GCAAGATCTCTTGGCTTTGTTCGTAGAACTCCCTCCCCGCTTCTGTCAACCGGATTTTCTTTCCCCTTTGGATCAACTGGATGCCCAAGTCTGCTTCGAGCTTCTGAATTTGCGTAGTCACCGTTGATTGTGCATAGTTCATTTCCTCGGCGGCCCGATTAAAGCTTCCATGCTTTACGATCCATTGGAAGGTTCTAAAGGCATTGATATCCACGATCTCACCTCGCTCATAATTCATTTATTATGAACTAACTATTCACTTTGTTCAATTGTACAAAATTAACTCTTTCCATTACACTTTTCTTGAGGGAATATTCTCAGAAAGGATGAGTGCAATGATCGTTACGAAATTGCCCTGGGCTGGAGTTAAAGTAGAGATCGGAACGACACGCATCGCCATCGATCCGTTGTACAATTTCCCACCAAAATATGAACGTTCTCATGAAACACTCTATCCCCTCGATGTGTTCGGAAAGGTTGATGCTGTCCTGATTACCCACCATCATCCCGATCACTTTGATCCCGAAGCCATTGCCCGATTCTACGGTGAAGAGATACCCGTCTATCTGCCGGTAGATTCACTTCAATTGTTTGGGGATACACCGCTGAAACAACTTTACGGTGTGGAGACCGGCCAATCCATACGAATCGGTTCAGCGAAAGCTATCGCGGTTTTCGCCATGGATGGATTCGGAGACCCACAAGTCAGTTGGGTCGTGGAGGGCGGTGGAAAAAGGCTGATTCATGGCGGCGATACGCTATGGCATGGCCACTGGTGGAATATTAAGAGCACCAACGGTCCGTTCGACATCGCCTGTATGCCTGTTAATGCCGCCATTGTCGAGTTCCGCGGCGACCCTCCAAGCGGGCAACCCATCACGCTTGGACCTGAGCAAGCCATCGCAGCAGCCTATGTATTGGGGGCTAAGACGCTTCTGCCGATTCATTACCGAACGATTCACCAGCCACCCCTATACTGTGAAACGCCTAATCTACAGGATCGGCTTCACGTAAGTGCGGCAGAGCGAGGCATACGGTTGGCGCTTCTCGACACGAACGATTCCCTTGACCTGTCGAGCGATACGGATTTCGATTGAGAATTCGCACAACATCTTGTCGGAAGTGATATCCAGTCTGGCCACCAGTTATTGAACGAGAACATGGATTTAAAACTCTAAGAACCTACTACGCTTTACGAACCGCAAACCAGAGTTCGATATAGTTGAGGCCGTCTTTATCGCCGGTTAGTTCCAATTCTAACCCATCCACCTGTTGATAACCGGACGTGGGGAGCCATTCGGTGTAAAAACGTTTGTATAGCGTTTCGATCGTTGTTCCGAATTGATCCCATGGATGCGGATTTGACGGGAAAATCGCCCATCTGTGCGCAGGGATACTCACCGTGGTATACCCGTCCGTTTTGCTGTCTTCGCCTTTAAAAGCGCACAGCATATATGGGAATGTGTCCGTTCCGGTCTTCCGGTAGCTGCATACGGCATGGACGTGATGCAAATCCCGGCTGACGAACGCTGGCGACTCACCCGCACACGCTTCAAGGCGCTTCACGTCGCCGTTCGCATGGCTCTTCTCCCACAGCTTCGCCGGTGTCTGCGGCGCCTCCCCGCCCCCATCGACGCGGAATACACCTTCTATTCCGAACACTTCAAAACTTTCCTTCGTTTCGATTCGATAATTCATTGCCTCTGCCCCTTTGATTGTGATAAGGAAGGACAGACGGGGGTAGGCTTTGAGAGCAATCCCCTCCTGACGGGCCATGGCTGGCGTGATCCCGTGCAGCGCATTGAACGCCCGCGCGAACGAGACTGGTGATTCGTAGCCGTACTTCAGTGCAACATCGACCACCTTCTCCGCCCCTCCATGCTGTAGCTCCAGCGCGGCAAGCGTCAGTCGTCTCCGGCGAATGTACTCCGCAAGCGTCACGTCCGTAATGAACGAGAACATCCGTTGGAACTGATACGACGAGCAGCAAGCCATGCGGGCCACCTCCCCTAATTCAACCTCTTCCGTCAGATTCGCCTCAATATAGTCAATCGCCCGATTCATTCTCTCCAGCCACTCCATCTCATTCCCTCCTTTCAAAATTAAGTATAGGTGGGACTGAAGATAACGTCGCAACCATTTGTGCCTCAAAAAGTTGCTTAAAGAACTTGCCCTTATTTATGATACGGTTCACCGCGCTGTCTGGGCAAGTTTTAAAGGGCCATCCTATGCGGATGACCCTACGTTTTGGGAGCTAAACTCTAAAACAGCACCTGATCTGATGGCAAAATTGTAGCGAACTGCTGCAGCAAGTGATTATGATGACGTATGATCTGTTCGGCTGTTAACTCATCGGAATCGAAGGTGCTAGTACAATCGCTAGCCAACTCAATTTTATACCCGTAGGAATAAGCCCTTTTCACCGTTGTATCTACGCAGTATTCGGTTTGAATACCGCATATCACCAACCCCTCGACTCCATTGTTACACAGCAACATGTGAAGATCCGTTTCATGAAAGGAGTCTGCATGATACTTGATAATAAGGAAATCCTCTGGCGCAGGTGCAAGGGGATCTACTATTTTCCATAATGGTTGTTCAACCGATCGCGGCCCTGTCGTCTCCGTGTATAAAACATAAAATATGGGCGATTGAGCTTCCCTAGCCCTGTCAATCAAAAGCCTTGTATTCATAATTAGTTTTTCCTCATGATAAAGGGCCTTGCCTCCGTAATCTTTCCAGACAAAAGGCATGGTTTGCATGTCAATGATCAGTAATGCTTTCTTCACCTTTTGGTCCCCTCCTTCCCCTATATCTCCTCAAATCGTACTGAAACAACCCATGCTGTTTGCAGTGGAAATATAGGGTTCCCCCATACATCTTAGGGAACCGTGCCTCGGCATCTTGTTCCGGATATAGTTTGACGATAAGAACTCTGTCAAGTGAAACATAAGCCAAAAAAGAGATATAGTGATCTCTGCTCATCTCATGCTTCAGAGTAACGTAATAATCATCCTCTACTTCCTCAACCGTTATACTATGTTCTTCGTTTATCGGATTTGGTTGAAGCGGTTCTAGTATTCTACCGCAGCAGGAAAGACTGATCCCCCCTGTACTTGTTATCACATTACCGCAGCCCTTACATGAAAACCAATTCATTTGCCCCAACCTTCCACTATCTTGATCATTCGGTCGTAATTCCCCCGACAGTATTTTCTCAATATTGACCCCTAGTATCTCGGATAAGCGACTCAGCAGTGAAATATCCGGACACCCGATACCACGTTCCCACTTGGAAATCGCTTGCTCGCTCACATCCATAAGAAGGGCTAAATCTCGTTGGGTCATATTTTTTTCTTTTCGAAGGCTTTGTATTAATCGCCCTACCTTTGCACTATCCATTACATTCACCCCTACTACTAGAGTATAATGTTATCCCCGATCTCACAATAAACGCACCGTTTAGTACAGAAAATAAGGCACCCAGGGTTTGGGCTTTGGCGCTCGTTTGACAAGCAAATAAAACAGTACTATTATGACCGTAGTCACCAAATGACCTTAGTCATGTCAAAAAGGGGTATGCGGATGCTCAGGGAATCACGTAAAAAGGAATTAAAGGAACAAATTTTTTTACAAGCTCTTCAGCTTTTTCAGGAAAAGGGGTTTGAGCAGGTCACGGTTCAGGAGATTACAGCCAAGTGCGGCATTGGGAAAGGAACTTTTTTTAATTATTTCGCTAAAAAAGAAGACATCTTGCTATATCTCGGAGAATCCCAGATCGATTTGTTACAGCAAAGCATAGAGAAGCATCGGAATATCGACGAACCCAAAGAACAAATTATGCTTGTGTTAGACGATCTGCTTCTTCACTTTTCATCACATAGTGAACTCATGAAACTGGCTACATTGGAAATCATCAAATCAGCCTCCCTAGCGGGAAAAGAATCAACAAGAGTTCAACAACTGCATCTACAGCTGGCATCCATGATCGACCGTGCAAAACAAAACGGTAAACTGCATAGCCGTTGGGAAACGGATGTCATCGCCAGAGCGATTGTTGGTGTTTATTTTCACACGGTCCTGTCATGGACGCTGCTGGAAGTCCAATATACAACCCTAAGCGAATCATTTAGAAAACAGTTAGAGGTCGTATGGGAAGGTATTGATTGTATCTAGGAGGTGGAGATACCGATGTCACAGACAATCCTGATCATTGGTGGCGGAATCGCGGGTCTATGCGCTGCCATCACCTTGCAGCAAATTGGAATGAAGGTAAAAGTATACGAAAGAAATACCGAGCCAACTACAGCCGGTGCGGGTATCCTTATCGCCCCGAACGCTCTTCAAGCGCTAACACCATACCGCGTTTCCGAAGAAATCATCCATCAAAGTTATTCAAGCGATGGCTTCCATATCGTATCGGATCGAGGCCGACCGATCACTCAACTTAAAGTCCCTTCCAGCTATGGCCGCATACATGCCATCCATCGCAAAGATCTGCATCAGATTCTTTTGTCTGCACTCCCTCCTGGCACGGTAGCATGGGGGAAATCATTTTCACGGCTTGAGCAAAAGGATAACGAAGTGCGGGTTTCGTTCCGTGACGGCAGTCAGGCGGTCGGCGACTTGGTCGTCGCTGCGGATGGCATCCACTCCAACATTCGCAAACAGATTATTCAAAAAGATACCTATCGCTATGCCGGTTATACCTGCTGGCGCGGTATTGTTTCGGTTGACGATCTTCCCGGCGTATCCCCTCGTTTTATCGAGACGTGGGGAACGAAGGGCCGTTTCGGCATCATCCCGCTGCCCAAAAACGACGTGTATTGGTATGCGCTTATCAACGCCCGCCAAGGTGATCTCGGCATTGCAAACTACTCGACGACAGACCTGCATCGCCTGTTCCGGAACTATCATGACCCCATACCGAATCTGTTGTTGAAAACGACCTCTCAAGACATGATCCATCGGGATATCGTGGATATCATACCCATGGAACGCTTCTACTCGGATCGGGTTGTTTTTATCGGCGATGCTGCTCATGCGATTACCCCCAATATGGGACAGGGAGCCTGCCAAGCGATTGAGGATGCTCGTATTTTGGCCGAATGCCTTCGCATACAGCGCACTTATCAGGGAGCATTCGTAGATTACGATGCCAGACGCAGAAAGAGAATCAAACAAATTTCTAATCAATCCTTGATGATGGGCAAAATAGCACAATCGGAAAGCTTCCTATTCACGAGTGTCAGAAATCAACTTATGAAGCATGTCCCTAAGTGGATCTCACACAACCAGGCACAGCGCTTGTACCAATTTCAGCTCAAAGGCTGAAGCCTTCGAGACTGCAAAGCACTCCCGTGGAAGTGATTGCAGCTTTCTTCCTACAGATAATTTGCGTCGCTTGTGATACGGCCGCTGAAGGATATCGACCAATAGAACAAGTAAACTTAGAACAAAAGATGTGGTTTATGTTTGAGCAGGATATTGATTTGTATATCATTTGGGCAACTCTTTGTCCGCAATTAGTGTTCAACTTCCGTATAAATTTGAAAGGTCACGCCGAATTTATCCGTTACATCACCAAATCCCGGGCTAAAAGGTTCTTCTTTAAATGGCAAATTGACTTGCCCTTCTTGCCGCAAGGCTTCATAAATTCGTTTTGATTTTTCTACATCATTCGTTGTAATGCAAATAGTTACCCGTTTTCCGTTTTCAATAGGCGAGCCACCTGGCGCATCCGAGAGCATTAGTTCAGTTAAACCTACTTTTAACTTGGCGTGCGCTACAAGACTCCCCAGCTCGTCATTGAAAGTATTGGGCATGTCCGGCATTTCACCGTAAGTAACAATGGAGAGAATTTCTGCACCGACGGCTTGTTCATAAAACTGAATTGCTTCCTTTACACGTCCCTCCAAAGTAATATAAGGGGTGAGTTTAATCGTCATAAAATTTTTCCTCCTCGAGTTTTGATTCGATTGTGATTCATAAGTATAGACGATCCGGCCACCGTAAAATCATCGGTATATCGAAAAAATCTATTTCGCATCCAAACCTGTCGGCAATCCAAATCGCACAACTAAATCGGAGGGTTGCGTGTTGTATTGTAAAATGAAGATAGATTTGAACTGTCACGAACCCAGATCATAAATGCGGCATCGACAAGCTTCCGTTTTCATGGAATAATGCGACCAACGTATCGATGTCGTACTGTTCGAAAGCTTTGAAATAACGTACGCCTCAAATTAAACAACTAAGGTAAATTGCTTTGCGTCATTTATGGTACGTTTCACCGCAATGTATCTAAACACATAGTACAGTTCGACCAAAATATATACATCAGCATATACGACAAAAACCACTCTTAACCATGGAGTGGTTTCTTTGGATAGAACTTCTCTTTTATGGAACTTTTCTTCCGCTAAATCAAGGGGGAGTAGTATTTCTAACATGTTTTATTCCAACTCTAAAACTGATTCGCCACTAATTATCGTACCGTTATTCTTCCCTTCACAAATTTCTTTCATCGAGCCTGGTTTATCGAAGTTAAACACATGCATTGGCAGATTGTAGTCTCTGGCTAAAATGAAAGCTGATTGGTCCATTACCTTTAAGTTGTGTTTTAAAACGTCGTTGTAATGAAGCGAACGAAATTTCCTTGCATCTTTTTCAAGTTTAGGGTCTGCATTAAGGACACCATCAACACCTTGCTTTGCAACTAATAAGGCGTCACAATTAACTTCTATGGCTCTTTGTACTGAAGGATAGTCTGTTGTAACGTAAGGTTGACCGTTCCCCCCTGCAAAAATGACAATATAGCCTTTTTCTAGGTGGTGGATTGCTCTTAGACGGATGTATGGTTCTGCAACTGAAGTAATAGGTATTGCCGTCATTACCCGTACTTCCTTTTTGGTCTTGGATTTAAGAACTCCGCGAAGCATTAAACTATTTACTACAGTCGCAAGCGTTCCAATGTTATCAGCTTCTGCCCTTTCTATCCCCCAGCTTTCCGCCATATTACCTCTGAAAATATTACCCCCACCTATAACCAACGATACTTCAATGCCTAAGTTAACTACTGACATAATTTCATTCGCGATAAGGTCTAACCTCTCTGGCTCAAAACCAAATTCTGAGTTGCCTGCGACTGCTCCACCACTTAGCTTAACGAGAATCCTTTTGTACCTTGACAATTATTACACCCCCATAAAATAAAAAACACTAAAGCAATAAATGCTTTAGTGTCCTAATGGAATGGAAATATGAAATTACGCAAATGGACTGAATATAAGCCTTCCGCTTCCACCTCATACCCCCACCTCTTCCACGCTTTCCTATTGGGTATTTTACATTAAATGTTTAAAAAATGCAATTACTGTAAGCCTTCGAGACTGCAAAGCACCTCCTTGGAAGTGATTGCAGCTTTCTTCCTACAGATAA
>NZ_WTLI01000032.1 GCF_011421635.1 Paenibacillus turpanensis | reverse complement strand
GCTAATCATGGCGCGGGTTTTCCGGTTTTGGAGCCCGCGCCTTTTCCTGTGCATGGGATGAGATTAAAAGAAATGAAACGGGAAGTTTCTACGAGCAAAGCTGAAGCGCAGGGTGTTTGACGGAGCCGCTGGGGATGCTGAGGCCGACTTCGATAGAGACGGGGGTCGTGGCAGGAGGCGAGGGACAAAGTTCGAAATCCGGTAAGCCGAGGCTTTCAATAATATCTTCGATATTCAGGCTAATTTTATTCGTATGCATAGAACACTCCCCTTTCTTTTTTCATGATTGTACAGGGGCATTATTATCGGAGTGTAAAATATTGTAACCCTTTGCATAAAAAAATACCAAGGAAACTTAAAGTGTTAGACCGTGAAAATAAAGATCTGAACTGGCAGCAGCGGCGTTACGCGAACTGGGCAGTTTAGCGGAACAAAAATAGTGAGCATCCCGCTGCGGTTCACGGATCTTGATGATGGGGCGGATCTCTTTCGCTTTTTGCTCAGCATCATCGATCGTGTTGGCAAGTCCAAGCGAGATGAGTGTTTCGATGACCACAGCGCCTGTTCAGCCTTTGCCTCCACCACAGTGGAATCCGATTTTTTTGCCCGACTTGTACGTTTCCATCACGTGTTGGATGGCTTGTTTAAACAGCTCTTCCTGAGGGGGTTCTGCGTTGTCTCCTATCGGTACTTGGATCCGTTGAATTTTGGGGTCGGGATATGCGCATTGGGTTGCTTCCTCGCGTAGATCGACGACAACATCAATGTGTTCATTTTTTACCATGTGCTCCACATCGGATGAACCACCCATAAAAATATGGTCTGGCACTAATGCGTTGTAGTTTTCCTCCATTTTGTTGCCTCCTACTTTTTCTTAATGCCGTTATTTTCAATTAATAACGTGAGTGAAATGGTACTGGGGTTCGGCGATCCTGTCCGGGCAGTTTGTGGAGACGGGGAAATAAATATGGAATATAAACTTGCAAATTGCAAATAAATACTGTATAACTAATTTAGAGGTTAAACAAATGGAAGACTTTCGAAAACCATGATTGATCAGCAGATGAAAGAATATCTGAGCGAAGTCTTTTCAAACATGACGGAATTCGAGCAAGATATGGTGGTCCGTTCAATCAAATTGTAAAACGAAAGTATGGCAAAATCGAAGATGTGCTGTAGACCCTTGGGATAATAACCATCCCATTTTAATTCTTATATACTTGCATTATGCAAATAAATGGAGGTGAGACCTTGAATTATTACGAAACGGAAATGCTCGCTAGTCAGAAACAGATGGAGATTGAAAATATCGCCAAACATGCTTGGAAATTCGAGCGTGTAGTACTTAGCTTGTTCTTTAAGGAATCTGTGCAAGTTCCTTTGAATATCTGCTGTCCTCCTAATGTGTGCTGCGCAGTGTAAGGCCAAATATAACTAAGGAGTGTATTAAATATGAAGATGCACGTAGCCATCAATGTAAGGAACCTCGAGCAATCTTTGGAGTTTTACAAAAAGCTGTTTAACGCAGAGCCGACGAAGGTAAAAGACAATTATGCGAAATTTGAGCTAGATGACCCAGCATTGCATTTTTCCCTCAACGTTCGGGATTTTAGTAACAAAGGTGTCCTTAACCACTTCGGCTTTCAAGTGAAAACTACCGAAGAGGTGCTCGCAGCGAAAGTGCGTCTGGAGCAGGCGGGCCTTATTTCGTTTGACGAAATGGACACCACTTGCTGTTATGCCGTACAGGACAAAATTTGGGTTACGGATCCTGAAGGTAATCCGTGGGAAGTGTTCTATACACGTGCGGACAGTGTGTTTGAAGCAGCCGAAGACCGGGTCATGCCGTCGGTGTGTTGTACGTCTACGCCGGCGCAAGTGACAATCCCCCTAACCACGTTGAACAACAGCAGATGTTGCTGATCCTTAACTAACGGGTAACGTTAGTTGAATGAGACAGCGGTAGTCTAAGACTTTATTTTTCAGTCTTGGTCCGCCACTGTCTCTTTTTAATGTTCAGTTTATAACTTATTTTCCAAAAGCTTACGATTATTCAATATAAAAATTTCTTAAGATGAATGAACTCACAATTATTGCCGGAAAAAAGGTGCATTGCCTGGATTGGGAGGATGGCCTACAATGAGGTGTCGGGTTCACTCAGGGCTTTATTGACCTTAGGTTGGTTCGGGTTTGACCCACATGGACGGTGCAGCTAAGAGAACTGATAAATCGCTAGGTCCGATAGGTTATAGATGTAGAAAGAGGGAGAAGCAGGATGGTTTTGTGGGGGAGTATTGTCAATGCACTGGCAATCATCGCTGGCGGAGTGATTGGGCTGCTCATTCCGTCGCTGAATGAACAGCTGCGGAGAACGGTGATTCAAGGTATGGGCATCGCGCTATGTGTGCTTGGAATTATGATGGCAATGAAGACGACCCAGTATTTTTGGATGGTCATTAGTTTAGTGGCCGGAGGGGTGCTGGGAGAATGGATCGGCGTGGAGAAACGCTTTGATCAGCTTGGCCGCTGGCTGGAAAGCAAGGTAAAAGGAACCGGTGAAGGGTCGGTCGGGCAAGGCTTCGTGACGACGACGCTAATCTTCTGTATCGGCGCAATGGCGATTTTGGGGCCGATCGACAGCGGGATACGGCTTAATCACGATGTGTTGTATACAAAATCGCTGATGGACGGCTTTTTGGCGGTCGTGTTCAGCTCGATGCTTGGGATTGGCGTGCTGTTTTCGGCGGCGCCCGTGCTGATTTATCAAGGGAGCATTGCGCTGGCGGCGGCTTTTGTGGCTTCGGCGTACAGCCCGGACTTTTTACAGGCGGTAACGCTGGAGGTTTCGGCAGTCGGCGGGGTGCTTATTATCGGCGTCGGGCTGAACATTTTGGAGATCAAGAAGATCCATGTAGCCAATCTGCTGCCTTCGCTGCTGGTGATGGCGGTTGTCATGAGCTTTATTTTGTGAAAAAGGTCACCGAGGGACTGCAGCGAAAGAAATGGATGTCGAGCTTATCGTTTCCATCATTGTGACAACGTCATGAATAATCGGCTGAAGGCAACCGTTAGGACGGGTTCGGTGATATACTAAGTATGGATAAGAAGTAATACGGAATTGATATAAAGAAAGCGGCTTTCAAGCCGTATTAGGGAGGTAATTATATGGCAGTACTGCAAAACCGCCGTCTCCTTCTTTTGCTTTCATTCGTATTGGCTGTACTTGTATGTGATCTGTATGTCATTCGCTCGAGCTCTTTACAGAACGCTCCAGAGCTGCTGGCGATTGCGGTAGCGTCAGATTGGCTGATCGCCGTCCCGTTTGCTTTGTACTTCTATAGCCGTAGACGAGTTCGCTCGGTTGCTCCTGTCCTCATCACTTTGCTGCTGGGCTGCTGGGTCACCCTGCTGCTTGTTCCTTCCGGCGAAACGTGGACGGCACGGATCGTATATTACCTGCTTATACCGCTGGAGATTGGCTTTATCGTGTACGAACTTACAAAGCTCACCCAGTTTATTCGCGCATACCGCAAGGTTCGGCAAACAGCAGTGAACGCCTTGGAGGCGATACGGACGGCGGTTCAGAGTTCTTTAGGGGATGGGCTGCTGGCCCGTCTGCTGATGCATGATATTTCATTGTTTTACTACGCGTTCTTTTCTTGGGGGAAAGCTCGGCAAGGGCAGAAACGGGAAGCTGGCGGCGATAGTCTGGCTTTCACTTACCATCAGGAATCGAACTGGCTGATTATGGTCATGATGATAAGCAAAATCATTATTTTTGAAGCGTTTGCGATGCATCTTCTGGTCGCGCAGTGGTCGCATATTGCGGCTTGGGTGCTGACTGTGGGGGATGTGTATGTCCTGCTGTTTCTTTGGGCCGATTACCGGGCGATGAGATTGAACCCGCTGAAATTCGAGGAAGGACGATTGAAGGTACGTTACGGACTTCGCATGCATGCGGATATCGATGCGGCTTGGATTGCGAAAGCGGAGACAGTGCCGGAGTATGAATTAACGAAGGAAGAAAGCAAGAAGTCGGCTTATCCGGTGTTTGAAACGCCGAATGTGCTGCTGCAGCTGACTTCTCCGGTCGAGGTTATTCTTCCTTTTGGCGTGAAGCGGGTAACGGATCGGGTATACTTGAAGGCGGATAAGCCGCATGCGCTGGTTAGCAGCCTGCAAGGGTGTACAGAAGGGTAATGCATACAGGTCATTGGATATCAGATTGAAATGCAAAAGAGGCCGGGCAGCGCTCGATTCGTAAATAGATTAGCCTTACTTAGTCAGCGGGGACGTCTTGGATGGGGTAACCATCAAGATATCTCCGCTTTTTTATCACGACTATCGCAAGCCTTACCGTCAGCGGTTTGGTGATCCGAGCAGCAAAGCCGGCAGGCCCAGTTTCCTGTGAATGGAAGTGAACTTGACTCGTCTTAATATGTATAATACATTATATGTATTATACATCTATTAACTTGCGAAATTATTTTACATAAGAACGGTGTTGAAAAAATGAATCAAGAGGAGCTATTAGAGCTGCGCAATACGGTGCAAAAATTTGTTCGTTTATTCGGACTGCTCGATCAAAACGTTACCCCCTGCGGGTACCAGCTATCGCCTTCTCAGGTATTTTCGTTACAAGAGCTGGAGGAACACGTTTTGACCATCGGCGAGTTGGCGGAGCGATTGTCACTAGAGGGAAGCACCGTCAGTCGATTAGTGGACACACTGGTTAAAAAGGGCTTTGTAAATCGGGTTTTAAATGAACACAACCGCCGTGAAGTGTTGGTATCTATAACGGACAAAGGCAGACGTTCCTTGCAGCAGGTGAGAGAGCAGTCGCTTCAGTATTTTCGTTCTATTTTGAGTGATGTGCCGGATGATGACCAATATCAAATTTTGCAGGGCTTTAAGCTGTTTACCAATGCCTTGTCTGATCAAAAGGGGCGGATGAAATGAATTTCAAAGCGAAGCAAGCGTCCACCTCGCTGCTTTCAATCGTATTCTCAATTATTGCTTCCTCTCATCACTGGCTGCACATGGGCTTGCTCATGCTGATGGGCGGCAGTACAAATATGATGGCCTCGATGTCCGGGGTTATTTGGATCCGTAGATTTATGATCTTGATGACGTTGATCACTGCTGCTTTCTCTGTTTATCGTTTGTTCAAGCATCGCTGCAAAACAGTATGGATGATTTCGCTTACGGCACTATCCGTGCTGCTCTCTATTTATTTTTTGGTAAACACTCTTGTTGTATTCGGTTGGTAGGGGGGACTTTCTATGGATTTTCGGAAAGACTTATCCCATCTCGGATGGGGCGAGGTAAAGCGCAAACAGCTGCAGCGCGCATCTTTAGCTGATGAATGGATTCAACTTGTGCAGATGAGACGAGGATCCACGGTGCTGGATATTGGGACTGGTCCGGGCGTATTTACGCTGCTTTATGCCCAGGTTGTAGGGGACGAGGGTGTGATTTATGCCGTAGATCAATCCAAGGAGGCGCTCTTATCACTTTTAGACGGAGTAGAAGGGAAGCTGAACAACATCGTTCCTTTCTGTAAAAATGCAGAAGATGCATTGGATGGGATCGGAACCGTTGAAATTGTGATGTTAACCGATGTGCTTCATCATGCCGATACTCCCGCCGCTATTATTCAAAATGCCTACCAGCATATCGATGAGAGCGGTTATGTTTTGATAGCGGAATTTGATTCGGAATGTGAAGGCCTGATCGGTCCTCCGCTGGTACATAGAATTCCGCAAGAAGAAGTAAGAAATATCGTTCAGTCGGTTGGCTTTCAGGTTGTTAAGGAAGGGAAGCAGGATTACGAACATTATTATTTGCTGTTAAGGAAGTGAAGTGCCGGGATACGAGAGGGGTGGCGTTGCAAAAAGGCCCGTCGAATGGATACGGCGGGCCTTGGGATCGTTACTGCATGTAGCCCTGCTGCTGTACGGGACGGTTTCCAGTGTAGGTGGACTGTACCGGGGAGCCGCCGGTGTAGCTGGACTGCACTGGAGAGCCGCCGCTGTATGCGGCTTGGGAAGGGACGCTGCTTGTATAGCTGGATGTCGGCTGCTCGCTGCTAGCGTAACCGGCTTGCGCTTGGGCGCTATAGCCGCTTTGTCGCGCATCGGATGACATCGGCGCAGCCTGCGGCATCGGGATTTGAGCGACATCAGCCAGCTGCTGGCAGGCGGAGGTAACGCGCTGCTCCAGCTGTTGAAGCTGGCGCTGCTGCGCTTGCATTTGCTCGTGCAGCTGTTTTTGTGCCTGTGCAATTTCTTGGCCGATCTGCGAGAGCATCTGTACGATGTTGCGCATTTGCTGAGAGGCGTTATCCGCTCCGGCTTGAAGAATCGCCTGCTGGGCCTGCTGCATTTCGATTTCACGGCGGTTTTGCACTTGCTGCATAAATTGCTGATAAGAGCTTCCTTGAACAGGTTGATTTTGCATGGAAATATCCTCCTCTAGGTTGTACTGTCCATAGCGTATCCAAAAGAAAGAATTACTATGTATAATAATGGAGACAACCTTGAAATCGACAACAACCTGCGGAGGGTGACGTATATGAAATGGACATCAATGAAAGCGGCAGCGGCTGTGGTGCTGCTGAGCGGAATATTGCTTCAGGCAGCTCCTGTATCGGTGCAGGCAGATGACCTATGGTCGCGCTGGCAGGCAGGCGACAAAGCCGCTGCGGCGGGGAATCATGAGGCGGCGGTGCCGCATTGGGAGTACGTCACCGAGGTGCTCGCGCAGCGTGAGGAATGGAATAACGCGGCAATCTTTGCCGGCAAGCTGAGCCGATACTTCGATGAAACCCACCAATACGTGAAAGCGGCTCATTATTACGAGCTGGAAGCCTCGTATTGGGATCGGACCGGAAATGACTGGGGTTACCCGAAAAAAATGCGGGCCGCCCAGCTGCGCAGCGAGCTCGAGCTGTTTGTATCCAGCGGGAGCGAGGCGCGCATTACGGAAACGATTGCTCCGTACAAAGGAAGGCTTGCGAAGTTTGAGCCGGAATACGGGATGTACTTCGGCATTTATTCGGAGCTCGACCCAAAGGTGGGCAATTATTTTATCAAGAACAAGGATGAGTACGGGAAAAAGCCGGGGATTTCGCTTTTTTACTGGTCGTGGGGCTTGGAATTCCCGCAAAGCTATATCAGCCGGGCCAAGGAAGCAGGCTCGGCAGTACAGATCGCTTTCGAGCCGAACGGCGGGCTGGACGAGGTGACGGACGGTCCGTATTTGCGGAATTTTGTACGTGACGCAAAAGCGGCGGGACTGCCGATTTTTTTGCGTTTTGCTTCGGAAATGAACGGCCCTTGGGTGGCCTGGCACGGAAACCCTGAGCAGTATAAGGAGAAGTTCAGACTTGTTGCGGATGTGATCAAGGAAGAAGGAGCGGACAACATCGCCATGGTGTGGAGTCCGAACGACCTCCCTCATGGAAACATCGATTCGTATTATCCGGGTGACGAAGTCGTAGATTGGGTCGGGGTGAGCTTGTACAACTCCCCGTACACCGTGGGTGACGATGGGGCGATGAAGAGCAGCCTGCAGTCCTCGCCGGTGGAATATTTTGACGCGATTTACCGCAAATATGCGTCAAGCAAGCCGATTATGATCAGCGAAGGCGGCGTGGCCCACCATGACAATACGAAGAACGAGGACTTTACGGAATGGGCGCAGCTAAACCTGCAGCGGCTGCTGCAGGTGCTGCCGTATCAATACCCGAGGCTGAAGGCGGTAACGTATTTTAATGCGAATATTCCCGCGGTGGACAACCCGGTAGTGTCGCGCAGCAACTACTTGATTAATGATTCGGAAGCGGTGCAGAGCACCGTTCGCGGCATATTGGCGAGTCCCTATGTGCTGACGGAGGTTCGAACCGGAGCGAAGCCGGAGACGCCTGTCGCGTTTCAGGCGTTAGGCGATCGAGGTGCAACCCTTCATGGGCGCACCGCCTTTGTGCCTTATGTGCGAATCCCCGAGGTGTACATCGGGGAAATCGAGGTTGCGCTGAACGGCGCGACGGTGCGGACGCTCGACCGCGTGCCGTTCGTTTTCGAGCTCGAGGCGGCCGAGGTGCCGCCGGGCTCGACGCTTTCGCTGCGCGTGTACAACCGCGCAGGCGCTTTAGCCATTGCCCGCGATTTCCGGGTGTCTCCGGAAATCCGGGTGGACATCGACGGCGCGGCGCAGCAGTATGCGCAGCCGCCGGCGGTCGTGAACGGGCGGACGCTGGCGCCCGTGCGGTCGATTTTTGAAGCGTTGGGGGCGAAGGTGACCTACGACGCTTCGACACAAACGGTGACCGGCACGAAGGGCGCTACGGTCGTAACGATGCGGATCGGTGATTCGCGCGCGGCGGTCAACGGGCAGGAGGTTACACTGGAGCAGCCGCCGGAGCTGATCGACAACCGTACGATGGCGCCGGTGCGTTTTGTCGGTGAAGCGTTTGGGGGCAAGGTGACCTGGAATGCAGCGGAGTATAAGGTGGAGATCGATACGACGCCATAGCGGAAGAGAGAAACGTTTAGAGCGGGAAGTATGCCGTTACTGGAGTTCCAGCTGAGGAAGTATTGCGAAAACGTGTGAGCGCAGCTTTGTGTTTCCGGCATCTACAAAAGCGAAGACATAAACCAAAGGCATAAACCAAAGGCCCAAACCAAAGGCACAAACCAAAGACACAAACCAAAGGCACAAACCAAAGACACAAAGCAAAGATACCACAACACATAAACACAAAACGGTGCTGCCTCGGAAGGCAGCCCCGTTTTTCCCATCCCATCGCAAAATGCGAAGGAGTACTATCTTATTGATATTGCTGTTGGTAGTAAGAGGATTGGGATTGAACAGCCGCAGTGTTGATGACAGAGCGGATGTTGTTCTCAAGCTGGCGGCAAACTTGAGTTGCTTGCTGAAGCGTTTGAACCGCTTTGTTGTGCTCTTGGATCATGTATTGCAGGTTTTGCGCGTTTTGCTGCTCAAGCTGAGCCATTTGCGCGTACAGCTGAGTGTGCTGCTGTGTTTGTTGGATGACTTGCTGCATCATTTGCTCGCATTGCTGAATTTGTGCAGTGATTGCTTGTGTTTGTTGGTACATGAGATCGAACCCTCCACTGGATATTATAGGTACCTGTTATGGCCCTGTCATAGTATGGATAGGTTCGGATAAAATATTCATCCATGCGTAAAACGATCGGCGACGGAGCTGGCCCCAAACGAAAACGGCTTAATTCGTGCCTCGTATCCGACCGAGGTCACCCAGCCTTTGATTTCTTGAATGAGTACCTTCGTATCTCCCTGCTGCCCGATGTCGATATGAATTTCAAACGGGTACTTGCTAAGGAGCTCCGCCATGCCTTGGCTGTTTAACACATCAACAGTTTCCAGGCTCAGCTCCGTTTCTTTATAAATGCGAAACCGCAGATCATGCAGCGGCTTGCTGCGGATACGCCGGAAAAAGAAGCGCGCGCCCTTTCCGACACGGTGTACAATCAGCGCCGTCACCATCGTCGTTCCATGCTTCGAGGTTTGTGAATCGGTGCCGATCACAAGCTTATATCCGGCTTTCGGGTCTTCTTGGACGAACGACATTACACTGCGAACGACATTTTCAACAGTCATCGTGCCCCAGGTCGGACTGACAAAATGCATGACCGATCCCTCCCTTGCCTTCATTATACTCAAAGCCAAGCTGCGAATTTCCTCCAACTAACAAGTGTTATGCAAAAAGAAACCTCTGTCCATAGTAACTACTAAATGTGAAAATGTACCCTCGCCCCGTTGTATCGATTTCTGCTTATACAAAAAATTTGTATTGTTTTATTTTCGAGACAAGATCCGGCGCCAATAATACAAAAAACTTGTATAGATTCGCTCCAGGTAACCCTTTTAGGGCAAAAGGATGCGAAACTATACAAAAAATTTGTATTATTTGGGCGAAATTTTCAATGTCGAAGCCGATAATACAAATAATTTGTATAGGGATAGGGAGGGAAGGGCCAAGGCGCCCCCTACGCCGCGTCGTGGCCTGCCGCCAAGGCGCCCCTACGCCGCCGCGCCCCCGCCGCACGCGAATCCGCCGCCGCCGAGGCGCCCCTACGCCGCGCGGGATGCCCGCCGTCGCCAAGGCGCCCGCGCCGCGCGTCGGGCCCCGCCCGCTTTAAAACATGCTCCAATCGTACGTTTGCGACAGCCGCTCCAGCAGATGAACGCCGGCGAGGCTGTTTCCTTTCTCGTTAAGCGCAGGACCGACCACGCAAATCCCGGCGACGCCTGGGCGGATCGCCATAATGCTGCCGGAAACGCCGCTCTTGGCAGGCAGTCCGACCTTTATGGCAAACTCCCCGGAAGCATTATACATGCCGCACGTAACCATAAAGGTTTTGGCGATTTGCACGTATAATCGGGGAATGAGCTGCTCCCCTGTAGCCGGATCGACGCCGTCGCAGGCCATAATGAGCGCCATTCGGGCGACATGCTCGCAATTGACTTCAATTGCACAATGCTTGAAGTAAACCTCAAGATGCTGCTCGACATCACCCTCAAGAATGCGGTTGTCTTTAAGAAAATAAGCGAGCGAACGGTTGCGGTTCGCCGTTTCCGATTCCGAGAGGAATACGTCATGGTTGTATGTGATCGACGGATCGCCGGCGAGCCTGCGGATAAATTGTAAGATCCGCTCAAATTTCAATTCGGGAGTATCACCGCGGATGAGAGAAGAAATGACAATTGCTCCGGCATTAATCATCGGGTTAAACGGTTTTCCCGGCTCAACCAGCTCCAGCTTGAGCATGGATTTGAAGTTGTCTCCGGTCGGCTCCATCCCCACCTTATCAAAAATGCGTTCCCCATGATCCATGAGGGCGAGAATAAGGGTGAAAACCTTGGAAATGCTTTGCATCGTAAAGGAGAGTCCGGCATCCCCGGCGCTGGTTACCCGTCCGTCTTTATCGATGATGCTGATCCCCAGCGCGTGTTGTGGAGCAAGGGCCAGCTGCGGGATATAATCGGCCACCTTTCCTTGAGCGCTGAGAGCTCTGCTTTGCTCCAGAAGTTCCGGCAGCGCCTCCTGCCAAGGGCTCTTTACGTGTTCTCTCATTGTCTTTCCTCCCCAGTTATGGTTATCCTCCATCGTCCTGCTTTTATTATATCGAAAACAGGGTGGGGAGGCATGGAAGAAGCGGGGAGAACTTTACGATTTGGATTTAGGTGGATTTTGACCGCGGATCGGAATGGTTTCTAAAATAAAATAATGGATGACAGGCTCTGTTGCTGTGAGCATAAGCGCGGTGAGGAGCGCCCCGGTAACGGTGACGGCCGCGCCGATAAAGGCATTGGAAAGCGTATAAACGATGAGGAATGAAACGGCAAAGTCAGCGGCAGTGCTCAGCCACAGTGTTCCGGGCCGCAAAATCAGCAGCTCCATCAGGCGTCCGGCAGCTGCGGCACATAAGCCGACAAGAATTGGCTGGTACCAGGCTCCGTACCCGACATTCGGCAGCAGGAGCGCGGAAAGGGCGATCAGGACGGGACAGGCGACCGCTTTCCAAATCATATTTGCCATAACGCATCCCCTTTCCAAGTTGTTTTTCCTAGTGTGTTTATTCTTAGAATGATCGTTTTATAAAAAGAATATCCCTATACTTCCAAAAAGTTTTATACTAAGGAAAATAGTAACGGGAGGCGGTTGGTTGGTGACGACGATTATTATTGTGCATTCCATCGAAGAACGGCTGGCGGCAGCTCTCAAGCAAGCGGCTCCAAGCTGCCAATTCTACTATGGCAAGGACCCGGAAAACTGGCTGGGGCATTTGGGAGATGCCGAAATCGTAGTGGGCTGGAATAAGCAGGTTCAAGAGCGGGTGCTGCAGCCCGGGACGAAGCTGCGCTGGCTGCAAAGCTGGAGTGCGGGTGTCGATAAGCTGCCGGTTCGCGAGCTGGCGGACAAAGGGATCACGGTAACCACAGCAAGCGGCGTGCATCCTTATCCGATTGCGGAGCATGCTTTCGGCATGATGCTTTCGCTGACAAGAAAGCTTCACCTTTCGATGCAAAACCAGCTTCAGCGCAGCTGGAAGCATACAGGCATGCTCGGTGAGCTGCATGGCAAAACTATCGGTATTCTCGGGCTCGGTGCCATCGGAGAGGAAATCGCCCATATTGCGCGGGCGTTTCGCATGAGAGTGTTGGGGGTACGCAGGTCGGGGGCTGCCTCTCCGGCTGCCGACGAAACGTACAATGTAGACCAGCTCAATGAAGTGCTTGGGAGAAGCGACTATATCGTCAACTGTCTTCCGGGAACATCCGGAACGACGGGTCTGATTGGACGTGAGCAGCTTCAAGCGATTAAGCCGGGAGCCTATTTCATTAATGTCGGAAGAGGTACGACGGTAGACACCGATGCGCTGATGGAGGCGCTGCAGGACGGACGACTCGCAGGCGCGGGATTAGATGTCGTCGCACCAGAGCCTCTGCCAGAGGAGCATCCGCTATGGACGATGCCGAATGTGATCATCACCCCGCATAATTCCGGTACGACGGAATATTACCATGAACGGGTGATCGATATTTTTAAGCGTAATTTGCTTGCTTATCTAGACCGCGGGGCACCGGATATGAATGTGTACGATCCGGCCAAAGGCTATTGAGCGGGCTTGAAACTCAGCGTAAAGCCGAGCAAACCCTTCAGCCGGATGCGAGCAGAGTCAACATCAAGCAAGTCACCGCAGAAGCCGCATCCCTAGAGCTGAAGGTGGCCAGCTTTAACCTGAGACGAAATGTATGGTTTGACGGCTGGAATATGTGGCCGTTGCGGAGGAAGCGGGTGCTCGAATGGTTTCGAGCGAATGAGCCGGACCTTGTCGGCGTTCAAGAGCTGCTCCCCTCGATGCGGGCCGATTTGGAACGATCGCTGAAGAGCTACACCTGCATCGGTGAGGCAAGAGACGGCGGCGGCCGGGACGAAAGCTGCCCGATCCTTTACCGCAAAATGGGCTGGCGCCGGCGCAAAACCGGCACATTCTGGTTGTCGGAAACGCCGGAGCAGCCGGGAAGCAAAAGCTGGGACGCCGCTTACCCGCGGATCTGCTCTTGGTGTGAGCTGGAGGCGTCTTTGCCGGACGGCGGCTCCAAGCGGCTCCGCCTCTATAATACGCATCTGGACCATGCCGGTCCTGAAGCGAGGCTTCACGGCGCTGCAGTCATCGGGGAGCAAATCGCTCGGCATCATAAAGAAGAGCCGCTTCCTTTTGTATGGACAGGTGATTTTAACGCTACCTTTGGGAGCCGGCCGATCGACTACATTACCGTCACGATGGAAGAGCAAACCGGCCTGCGGGTTCGCGATGTGTACAGCCTTGCGGGAGGCTCGGCGTTGGAGATGCCGACCGCGGAAGAGCCGGGGAGAACCTTTCACGGTTACCGAGGCGGCGTGAACGGCTGGCCCATCGATTTTATTTTCATATCGGACGATATAATGGTGGAACACGTGGAGGTCGATCGGACCCGCTTCGGCTGGTTTTACCCTTCCGATCATTATCCGGTCCTTACTAGGCTCCGCCTATAATACATAACCGACAGGGACCGCGCTTCGGCGGTGAACTGCCCCCCCATGTGATAGATACAATCTTCCGAATGGGTGGTGTTCACAGAAGCGGCGGTTTTTCTTTTTCCCTGTATTAATTCAGCAACCCTTCCCATAAGAACATTTACCACCATTTTCCGCGAAATATGTCGTTTATGAATGACACCGGGTAAAATGGCATGGTACAATGGAATCATGCAGCTTTGCATGGAAAGGGGCCTCTCCCTATGATGAGGTTGGAGAACGATTGGGGACCGCTGCTGCAGGAAGAGCTGCAAAAGCCTTATTTTGCCCAGTTACTCGAATTCATTGAGCATGAATATAACCATAACGTCGTGTATCCGGGTATGCACGACATTTTTAATTCTCTTCAATATACATCCTTCGCGGATACGAAGGTGGTCCTGCTCGGACAGGATCCATATCATGGACCTGGACAAGCGCATGGGCTCAGCTTTTCCGTGCGAAAGGAAGTACCTCTCCCGCCTTCACTTCGTAACATGCTGAAGGAGCTGGCGGACGATCTAGGCTGCGCAATTCCTCGCAACGGGTGCTTGGAGGCCTGGGCCCGGCAGGGGGTGCTGCTCCTAAACACCGTATTAACGGTTAGAGAAGGACAGGCCGGATCGCATCGCGGCAAGGGCTGGGAGCGGTTTACAGATAAAATGATCGCCCTTCTTAACGAAAAAACGACTCCAGTCGTGTTTATTTTATGGGGAAGCCACGCTCAAACCAAAGCATCGTTTATCACCTCTCAAAGACACCTGATTCTTACGGCACCGCATCCAAGTCCATTATCGGCCTACCGCGGATTTTTCGGCAGCAAACCTTACTCAACAACTAATGCATTCCTTGAACAGCATGGATTCACGCCAATTCGGTGGCAGCTTGAGGAATAAAAGGCGGAAACTATGGAAAAGAGGTTTCAACTGACAAAAAAGCTACGTTTCGGACCGGCCCATCTGCGAAGCCGGCTCATGCTCTGGGGATGCCTGATGCTGATCGGCATGGCTTTGTTTATTATGGTTGTTTATTCTTTATTTGAATATCGGTCCGTCAAGCTTGCTGCCTTTAATCGTCTGGATGAAGCGGTGACAGCGGAAGCGGCCTATTTGGATAAGTGGATGGAGGACAGGCTCGGAGATATAGAAGGCTTGTCGGTTTTCCCTACCTTGCGCAGCGAAAGTAAAGCGTTTATCGAAGAAGCGCTGTTTACCGTCAAAAATACGAGGGCTGATTTCATGTCGGTTTCCTTCGTCAACAATCGGGGAATGATCGAGTTTAGCACGACGTCAGCAGCGATCGGGCAAGATGTGCAGATGACAGAGTTTTATCAAGAGGGCTTGAACGGACGCGTCTATGTCAGCAATGCGAAGGTTACCCAAACGGGTGAAGTTCCAGTGATTGTATTCTCCTCTCCCGTGTATGACTATGACCGGCGTTTTACAGGTGTTGTTACTGGGGTTGTGGCCGTTGAGAGGATGGACTCTTTGCTTGAACGTCCTCACACTGCTACGGCAGCGACGACGTTTGTCGTTGATAATGGGGGTAGATTAATCGTTCCTCCTGCCAATGCCGATGACCGTGCTCGTCTAGCTTTATTTTATAATACAGGGCTTTTGCCGGATACAACTGGATTAATCGGAAATCCAGTCAATTATGAATACCGCAACTTTGAGGATAAGAAAGTGTATGCGGCCGTGGAACCGATCCGCGGCGGCTTATGGTACGTAATAGGAGAAACCGATAAGGATGCAGCGCTTCTTCACTTGTTCAATAATGTGGTGTGGCTGTCTTTATTCGTTCTTTTAGTACTAAGCTTAATGGTAGTTTTCGTGCATAAATTCGCCTCTCGAATCGAGCGTCCGGTAACGGAGCTGCTCCGCGGCGTTCACCTGCTGCGTCAAGGTAACTATAACTATAGAATTGACGACGCAGCTTTTGCCGGCACATCGATAGAGCTTATTGAAATATGCAGGGCATTTAACGAAATGTCTTCGACGATTCACCACAATATGCAGCAAATTTATATTAGTGAGCAGCGGTATCGGTCTCTATTCGATTACAATA
The DNA here is from genome assembly GCF_011421635.1 of Paenibacillus turpanensis. GTDB lineage: Bacteria > Bacillota > Bacilli > Paenibacillales > YIM-B00363 > Paenibacillus_AK > Paenibacillus_AK turpanensis. Next base: position 13,920 of record NZ_WTLI01000032.1, on the reverse strand, counting down.
TCGATGCGGTTTTTTCGCTAGATATGGATGGGAGGTTTGTCTCGGCAAACCGAGCGGCCTCCACTCATTTCGGACTTAAGATGGAGGAGCTGATCGGGCAGTCATTCCTTGTGTTCATTGACGCGAAGGAGCATGAAAGACTGATCGACGTATATCATCAAGTAAAAGGCGGGCAGCCGACGCAGCAGGAATTAATGATTACCCGCAGGGACAGCACTCAGATGGATGCGATCGTTTCGGTCGTGCCGATCTTTGTTGATGGGAAGGTCGTTGGCACTTATGGTCTGATGAAGGATGTGACCGAACAAAAACAATCCGAACGGGCGCTTTTGGAAACGAATCTGATTCTCAGAAGGATGTCCGGCAGCGACGGTCTTACAGGTCTGTCGAACCGTCGGCTGTTTGACGAGGCGTACGAACAGGCTTGGGAAGAATGCGGCCGTGAGGGCAAGCCTCTATCATTGATCGTATTTGATATCGATTCTTTTAAAATATACAATGACACGTATGGGCATCTAAAAGGCGACGAGTGTCTGAAACATGTTGCGGACGTGCTGCAGCAATTGTTTCGTGGGCGGAAGGACTGTCTGGTTGCGCGGTACGGTGGGGAAGAGTTCGTGGTGCTCGCACCGGGACAGTCCTGGGACTTTACGGCGGAGCTTGCGGAGCGGATTCGCAGCCGGATCGTATCTTTAAAAATTCCCCATGAATTCACGAAGGCGTCTACCAATGTGGTAACGATCAGCGCAGGCGTAGCCTCGACATTTCCCGGGCTGGCCGTGACGCCTGACGTCGCCGAGCAGGCTCGGAGGCAGCTGTTTCAGCAGGCGGATGAAGCGCTGTATCGCTCCAAAACAACCCGCAACAAAGTCACGATTTATGGAGAGGGGTAGAGGGTATTGAAATTTAGAACGGCAGCTGTCCAGTACGAACTGAAGACGATTGACAGCTTTGAGCAATTTGCGGCGCAGTCTGAGCATTACGTCCGTACAGCGGCAGAGTTTGAAGCGGATTTCATTTTGTTCCCGGAATTTTTCACGACGCAGCTGCTATCGATTGGGTCTAACGGGAAGGTAACCGGCGGACAGCCGATTTCGCATCTCCCTTCTTATACCGAACAATATACGGAATTATTTACGAGACTCGCGAAGGAAAGCGGCGCGCATATTATCGGCGGGACGCATGTCATCGAGCGCGGAGGGAAATTTTACAATACAGCGTTTCTGTTTTACCCGGACGGAAGAGTAGCACAGCAGCCGAAGCTGCATATTACCCCGACGGAAGTGAAGGAATGGAATATGCAGGCGGGGGAATCGTTCGAGGTGTTCGACACCGCATTCGGACGCATCGCACTGCTGACCTGCTACGATATCGAGTTCCCGGAAATCGTGCGGATGGCCAAGGCCAAAGGGGCCGACGTTGTGTTTTGCCCGTCCTGCACGGATGACCGGCATGGCTTCTATCGCGTGCGGTACACGAGCCATGCGCGGGCTGTGGAAAATCAAATTTATGTTGTCCTGACCGGAACGGTCGGCTCGCTGCCGACGGTAGACTTTATGAGAGGCAACTACGGCCAAGCAGCGGTTATTACGCCAAATGATGTGCCGTTCCCTCCAAGAGGCATTCTTGCTGAAGGAGAAATTAACGCAGACATGGTGATCGTGGCCGACCTGGATTTGGAGCTGCTTTACAAGGTTCGAGAAAAAGGCAGCGTCACCACGTGGCGCGACCGCAGAACTGATCTTTATACAGATTGGTAAAATGCTGAGGGAAAGGGGAATGGACAATGGCCTATTATAAGCAGCTGTATGTTCAGGACCGGAAAGGAACAACCCTTCAAGCAGTCCTTCGCAATTATACGGAGCATGATTTTGACGAATTAATTCGCATTCAATCGGAATGCTTTCCGCCGCCGTTCCCCTCGGAGTTGTGGTGGAATAAAGAGCAGCTTCACTCGCATGTGACGCGTTTTCCCGAGGGAGCGCTGTGCATCGAAGCGGGAGGACGGCTGGCCGGTTCGATGACCGGACTTCGGATGCATTTTGACCCGGCGCAGCCCGGCCACAGCTGGGCGGAGGCGACGGATAACGGCTACATCCGCAATCACGACCCGCAGGGCGAAACGCTGTATATCGTAGATATCAGCGTATCGCCCGCATTCCGCGGATATGGTCTCGGGCGCTGGCTCATGCACGCGATGTACGAGACTGTCGTGCAGCTGGGCATGGAGCGCCTGCTGGGCGGAGGCCGGATGTCCGGGTATCACCGGGAAGCGGAGCGGTTGACGGCGCAGCAATACTTGGACACGGTCCTGCGCGGCGAGCTGTCCGACCCGGTCATTTCGTTCCTTCTCCGCTGCGGGCGGACTCCGGTTATGCTGGTGGAAAACTATTTGGATGATGAGGAATCGCGCAATTATGGAGTCCTTATGGAATGGAAAAATCCGTTTAGGAGGTAGAGGATATTGGCGCAAAACGTGCAAATGCAGTACATACGGGTAAACGACATCGGCGATCCGCTGTTCCGGCAAATTCATGATCTACTGAAAAAGGTGTTTCCGCCGGAAGAGGTGCTGGCCTTCGAATTATGGGAGGAGCCGCTGCGCGACCCGGGAATCCGCGTTTTTGCCGCCGTTTTGGACGGGGAAGTCGTCGGGGTAACGGAATACCGCTATTACAGCGATTGGGAAGTGGCGATGACCGACTTTACCATTATCGGACGCGAAGGTCTCGGCATCGGACCGTTCCTGGTAAAGCAGCGCGAAGCGGATTTATTGGCGCTGGCGGGCAAGGAAGGCAAGCGGCTGAAAGGGATGTTTGCGGAAATTTACAACCCGATGCTGGTTGGTGAGCTTTCCTTCGGCGGAGTATGGCCGATGAACCCGTTCGTACGCCGCGAGGTGCTGAGCCATCTCGGATACCGCCGCTTGGACTTCCCGTACGTGCATCCTTCGTGGGAAAACGACGGGGAAGCGGTGGGCGAGCTCGACCTTTCCTATCTCGCTTACGAAGACGGCGTGGAAGAGGTGCCGGCTTCGCTGGTCGCCGACTTCTTAACGCGTTATTATGCGGTGCTTGACCAAAAGCCGCAAGCGTGGCTAGAGATGGTGGAAGGCCTGCGCGCGCGGGGCAATACAGGTATTCCGCTGCTGCCGCTGTAGGAGCGGTATGCACGGTGAATGAATGAAACAGCGCTTAAATATAGGCTAAGAGAAAACCGGGCATCGGACGCCCGGTTTTTTTTGCTGCCTTTTTAGGTAAGAGAGTAGGGGATCGTACCGGCTGGGTAAATGAAGAATTGAAAATTGTCCTGTGCAGAAGGAGGGGAAGATGGGGGCGGCATTGAACTTCATTTTTACAGGCTAGAGTGCATCGAAATGATTTAATAGAAGGCTGCCCGGTGCTTGGCGGTCTTTTTTCGTATGAAATGAATGGAACCGAAAGGCCGCTTCATTTGTCAATAGTACAAATCGAAGTAAGGAGGGTGGATATGGACGATGAATTGTTTTTTAAGACGTACAGCCGCGACGTTTACCGTTACTGCCTTTATATGACGCAGAACAAGCAGGATGCCGAGGACCTGTGCCAGGAAGTGTTTGTCACGGCTTTGCAGCAGGAGCTGCATCGGATTGAGCGTCCGAAAGCGTGGTTAATGCGGCTTGCGCTGAATCAGTGCCGAAACTATTTTGCCCGGCGGAAGAGAGGGGCGGCCAAGGAGTGGCTTTCTTACTTACTATCCCGAACCAATCGCGGAGAGCAGGTGGAAGAAACGTTCTTACGTAAGGAAACGGCCGTCGAGTTTGGCAAGCTCTACAGTAAGCTTCCTGAAAAAATACGTTCGGTCATGACGCTTTGTTACATTAATGAGCTGAGCCTGCAAGAGGCGGCCGAGGTTCTGGACGTGCCGTTAGGGACGGTGAAGTCCCGTTTGCATCGCGGGCTGTCGCAGCTTAGGCAAGAGCTGGACTCGCCGAAAAACCGACATTTAAAGGGGGATGAATGCTATGAGTAATGCGGCCGAGCAGGAATTGAAGAGATGGGCAGCCTCAGGGCAAGAGGAGGAGCCGGATTACGATGCGATGCTGGTGTCGATTCGGAAGCGCGTGGCTGACAATATGCAAGCTCCGATTGGTAAAGCAGGGAGGCGGAAGCGGATCGTTCGTAAGCGCCGGGTGGCTGTCATTGCCGCGATCTGCTGCTTAACGATGGCGCTTCCTGTCGTAGCGGGCGTTCAATACGGCTGGGACCGGCTCTGGGGTGGACGAAACGTGCTTCAAGCGATTGAGGTTGGGTTCGGAGAACGGCTGCAATTGACGGAAATGAGCAAAGGGGTTTCGATGACCCTTCATGGTGTAGTGACGGATGATAGGAACATGAACATTTTATTTACGATGAATGCCCCTCAAGTAGCACAGGACTATACCGCCCTAGAATTTGAGGAGCTGCGTCTAACGGATCGCGAAGGCACGGAGTTCCCTGTTGAGGAAGGACTGAGACTTGATGAAAAGACCGGGCATGTGGTCGGAATGTTCGATACGGAAAACTTCCTGGAGAATGGCAGGGAACGAATATCGCTGACGGCTAACAACCTGCTGGTATATCAAACGCGGGAAAGGGCAGTGTCTCTTGATCCGCAGGGAGAGCAAAAGCAAACCGCCAGCACGGGAGACGCGCGGTATCCATCGGTTGAAATTGTTTCCCTGATCCCGGAAGCAGGAAAGCTGACGGTCCGATATCATATCCAAACGACGTTGACTGAACCCATATCGATGAATCCTAAGCTTCTTCTGCTAACGGATGGAAAACAAGCCGATTCTATGAATCACACCATTCTGCCTCCTGAACGCGCGGACTCCCTTACGGCCCAAACGACATTTGCCGTTCCGGAAGGCGAAATGGATCAAGCGGAATTCCGCTTTGCAGCGCTTGAGGTCGGGCAGACCGTAAAGGGAAGCTGGTCGTTTACGTTTGACGCCGACGGGCGGAAGGCGCAGCAAGCCATGTATCGAAAGCATTTGCCGCCGGAAAAGACGTTAAACAGTACCATAATGCAGTTTACGGATCTTGTGGTTACCCCGCTGCAAATTCGTCTCTTGTTCGATGAGAAGCAGCGCATGCCGGAGTCGGGAAAATCCGTAGTATCTTATGAACAATATACGCTGCAGGTAGGGGAGCATGAGCTCGAAGGCGGGCTTTGGATTGACAGCGAGGATAATAAGTATTTGAAATTTGATCTGCCAAAATGGTACGAGGATTGGTCGGATGTTCCGATGACGCTATCCATGCGGAAGAAGCTTGTGCATGCAAGAGCCCCGCTGGATCTGAAGTATCCGCTGGAGCAGCCGAGCGGGCAAAAGCAATCGTTTACCGTCGATATTAAGCAATATCCTGTTACCTTTACTTATTATAAAGAGGGAGACGCTCTCGTTGTGGAGTCGGAATCGAAGGCCCCGGATTTTGGCGGAATCGTGCAAACCTCCATTGAAGTGAACGGAAAACGCCGGTATGCGGAGGTTACACCAATGCCGCCGAGCAGCCGGAACGTGAAGAGGATTGAACGATATCCAAACTTGCCGGAGGGCGAGCTGATGCTGAACCCGACCTTCTATTTCTGGTTGGATGAAGCGGCGGAAGAGAGAGTTATTATAACGGAAGCGGGAGAAGAGTAAAAAAAGAATCCCTCGTCACCGGCGGAATGCAGCCATTTATGGATTGCGTTCCGCCAATAGGTGAACGGGGGTTTTTTATGGAGTAAGAAAAATGCAGCAGTATTGCGGAAAGCAATCGCTTTCCGTTTACTTCAACCAAGGTAAAGATATGATTATTCGACATTCTTCTACATTTTTCGTGTTGGTCGGCAGGTTTTTTCCTTTGCTTCGCGAATGTTGTATCCATAAAAAATATTTCCGCTATGAACTTAGCAGCATGAGGAGGCTCCCCTTTGACAAAAGCGGATGGAAGACGAAGCCTGCGCCGGCTCGTTCGAAACGTGTTAAACAAGTCCACCTTATTTACCGTGCTGATCTTCGGAAGCATGGTTATCGCCCTGTTCTCCTTTGCCTTGCGTCCGCTGGCACAGCTGGGCGCCCAAATGGTTGCGCATTCGGTTATGCGCGAGATGACATCGGCTTCTTTTCCCGCCGAGCACGGAATCGAACGCCTTGTTGATCTTACACTCGAAACGACGGGCGGGCAGGTTTGGGAGAAGGCGATGAAACGGCAAGAAGAAATCGCCTTTTACATTCCTCTGATCGACGAAAAGCCCGGTGAATATAACGAAGGAAAAGAAATGCCGAGGCATATTCACGCGGTCGATTTGATGGTTGAATTGGACGGCCGGGACCTTTATCGGAGCGACTATTTGCGCAATCCGGCGGTAGGTCCGCCGATGCAGGAGTCAAGCTGGATTTTAGCTTACTTTAGCCGTCCTTACGAAGCGCCGGTGAAGCTGGCCGACGGTACGCAGGTCGGATTAATCACGGCTAGAATGTACCCCCCTCTCCTCGCTTCCATTGTAGGCATTATCTCGGGTCTAGTCCTGTTGCTTGCGATATTCGCATTTCTGTTCAACCGCTTCCTAATCCGCGGGGTTACGGCTACGATGATTCGTCCGCTGCTCCAGCTTCGCGAACGCTTTGGGGAGCTGGCTAACGGTCAAACGAGCGATCTCGTCGCGAACGGCATGCGGATCGATCGTTCATACCGGGAAATTGACGATATTACGCTGGAAGCAAATCGTATCGTCGGTAATATCTCGAACTATGCGGAGAAGCTGCAGCAGCAAAATGAAGAATTGGAGGCGCAAAACGAGGAGCTTGAGGCACAACGGGATGAGCTTGAAGCGCTCAACGCGGAGTTGACGGAGTCGAGGGCTGTCATCGAAGCTTCACGTCAGGAGCTCATGGAGAGCGCCTTCGCGATGAGACTCTTGCTTGATAACGCGGGACAAGGCTTTTTCGCGGTCATGCCCGATTTGTGCGTGCAGCCGGGCTCAAGCCGGGAGTGCCGCGTCCTCTTCGGTGAGGACGTTGAGGGCAAATCCTTCCCCGAACTGATCTCGCTTGGAAGTGAGGAACAGCAGCGCTTTCTCGAGTCGCTTTTAACGAATATTTTCGAGGAACCGAAAGCGTCACGCCGACATGTGTACATGCCGCTCTTAACACAAGAGCTTCAGCTTTTGCAGCGTACGGTCAAGCTGGAATATCGTCAAATCACGCACGAAGACCGAGGTGTGGACCTGCTCGGCTTGCTCGTCATCGCAACCGATATTACTGAGCATAGAAAGCTCGAACGGCAGATGGAGGCGGAACGGCAGCAGCTTGAAATGATCGTGCGGATCGTGAGCCATCATCAGGATTTTTCGGAATGTATGACCGAATATCGGGCATTCTGCCGCGATTCGCTCGGCTCCGCGCTGCAGGCGGATACTGCCATGTCGGCATTAGCGGAATGGTATCGCGAGCTTCATACGTTTAAGGGGAACTTTGCGATCTTCCGTATGCAGTGTACGGTAGACCACTTGCATCGGGCGGAAGCGCAGCTTTCGGAGTGGATGAAGACGCCGGGGCTGTCGCCTGAGCAGATTGCAGAACGAGTCCGAAGCTGGGATGCTGAATCCTGGGTGGAGGAGGATTTAGCAACGGTAAGGGGACTGCTTGGCAGCGAGGTTGGGCAGGATCGAAGCATTTTGCTGGTAGAGAAGGAGCATTTGCTGGCCATTGAAGACAAAATGGCGTCATTGCTTTCACCCGTCGAGTACCGTCTGCTGCTGCCCGAGGTTCGCAAGCTTCGATTGGTGCCGTTCACTCAGCTCCTGGAATCGTATCCGGGTTACGTGGCACAACTCGCCGAGCAGAATGATAAGAAGCTGAGGCGCTTCGAAATTACCGGAGGAGATTTTTACGTAGAGCATGAGATGTTCCATGCGTTCACCCGAGCTCTTACGCATGTGTTTCGAAATATGATCGACCACGGAATCGAAATGCCGGACACCCGTTTGGCAATCGGTAAGCCGGCGGACGGCGCGATTTCGGTTCGGATAACCCGTGAGCAGGGCCTGCTTATGATTGTGCTTGAGGATGACGGGGCCGGCATTGATTCGGAAGCAGTAAGCCGTAAAGCCGTTGCCCAGGGCATCGTTACGGAGGCGGAGGCGTTCATATTATCTGTGGATGAGATCGCGGAGCTCGTCTTCCATCCAGAGCTGTCGACGCGAGACGCCGTAACGGAGCTGTCCGGTCGCGGGGTGGGACTCTCCGCCTTAAAAGCGGAGGTAGAGAAGCTCGGAGGAACGATTACCGTCCGCTCCGAGCGGGGCCGCGGCACTGCTTTCGACATCCGGTTCCCGTATCCGGAAACCGACTCGCTCGAGGCGCCGTCGTTCCCGGATACGCTTCAGCCGATGATCGACCGGGCGGAAGCGTATCTGAGCGACGTATTCGGCGAGACGATTACGTTTGAAGGCTCATTCCGCCAAGTCCCGAACCGCAAGCTGGAGCTTCAGCAGGTGTCAGTGTTTATTGGGCTTAAGGGTGCGTTCGAAAGTCTCTTCGTACTGACAGCGGACGAAGAGGCGGCGAAGCGGTTGTTCCGCGCGATTGCCCTTGGTCTCGCCCCCGGCGAGGAGCCGGAGCCGTCGGATTTGGAAGACGCTGTTGCTGAGGCCGGCAATGTTATTCTCGGCAATACTCTTGACCGTATAAGTGTCTATGGGCGCCATTTGATCATGGAACAGCCCGTAACGGTACGCACGGAGAAGGCGTCCTTCACGTATTTGGAGTCGGACATTTGGACATGCTCGACAAATGATGAGAGAAAGCCGCGGGTCAGCATCCGTTTCGTCGCAAAGAGCAGCAGCTACACCCCGTCAAACGAGGAAAACGAGGAGGATTCATCCTATGGCTAACATTTTGATTGTAGACGATTCAAACTTGATGCGCAGAAATTTAAAATATCTGCTTGGCAACGCGGGACACGAGGTGATCGGCGAAGCGTCGGACGGAGCGGAGGCATACCGCCAATACACGAAGCTGAAGCCGGATCTCGTCACGATGGATATTACGATGCCCAATATGAATGGGATCGAAGCGGTTAAGAAGATTTTAGAGTTTGATCCTCAGGCCAACATCGTGATGATCAGCGCTCTCGACCAGAAAAACATGGTTATGGAAGCGGTCCGCGCAGGGGCCAAGCATTACATCATCAAACCGGTGACGGATGAAAAAATCGTGCAGACGGTAAATCAAGTGCTGAGTGAGCTCAAAGGCGAAGCCGGAACCGAAGCGGAGACTGTAACGGAAGCAAGCGTCCCGGCTGAAGCCTCTACTATTGCAAAGGAAACGCCGGTGTTCGAAATGGGTAACGTAGAGGGCTGGATCGTTTATTCATTTGGCGGCGAACCGGATGCCGATACACTCGCAAAGATTGAGCAGACGCTGCCAAGCTTTTTCTTCATGAAGCCGCTCCGTATTGCGTTCCGCTTTGCGGGGGCGACTCAGCTGTCGAAATCCGTTTTGCAAACGATTCGAGGCCATGCAGCCGTGATTGAAGGGCAAGACGGCGAAGTGAAGATCGTCTGCACAGAAGACGAGCTGTACCGCGCGCTCGTTGCCGCGAAGACGTTTAACACGATTCAAGCGGAATGATAAGGCCCGAGAGGGCGAAATGGGTACTAGCCGTAAGCATCATCCGTTTCAGATCCGCGTAAGAGCACGTCGATTTCAAACAATATGGTCGATATCGACCCTTCCCTTTGGGAGGGGTCTTTTGCTTGTAATCCCAATTTATCCCGATTGTTGATCCCAATGGTATGGATATATAATGAAGTAGAGTAAATGTCGAACAGCGTCGTATTTTGTCAAAAATAAATTGGGGGGCTTTACATTGAAGCTGAGAACGAAAATCTGGTTGATCTTTGGAGGTTTATTTCTGTTACTGGGCACTGTATTTGCTTACAACAGTTACACCTCCAGCAAAGAAGCAAGTCTTCTCCGTTCGATAAATGAGAAAACCCTTCTTTCTGCTCTGTATGCGAAAGATATGGAGCTCGCTCTGGCGTTTCTCCAAGTGGAACGGTTACGTGGCGCGGTCGGAATTGCGAGCCCCGCCGAGAATGCTTAAGCAATCAAGCAGCGTGAAGATGATTTTAAGGTTACGTTAGAGAACTATGCGAAGCTTAATCCGGAGGATTCACAGCACGTAGAAGTTATTCGCAGCAATTTCGAGAAGTTTTTGACGGGCAAGGGTCCCGAAACGATCCAAATTGTCGCTAACCTGAATAAGGATGTAAAACAACTGAACCAGGATAATGTGCAGCGAATTCAAAGCTCGCTTGCCGGGGCCATGAAAAGCAACCATGATTCGAACATTCTTTTAAACAGTCTGGGGCTCCTGGTTCTCTTGCTCAGCCTTCTGTTTTCCTTCCTGTTTACGATTGCCATCGTCAAACCGATCAGACGGTTAATCGGCGCTTCTTCCATCATTGCAAGCGGCGATTTAACGAATCCCATTACCGCAAAGTCAAAGGATGAGATTGGCGAGTTGGCTCGTAATTTTGAGGCGATGAGACAGAGCCTTGCCCAATTTATTCGCAGCTCACAGAATACGGCATACCATGTCGCCGCTTCGACGGAGCAGCTTAAAGGGAATTCGTCGGAAGCCTCCGATTCGATTAGGGGCATGACGGAAAAACTTCATGCCATTGCCCGAGGCTCTAACGAACAAATGCAAAGCACGGTAGAAACAGCGCGGGCGATGGAAGAGATGAGCAAGGGCGTCTTCCGAATTGCCGAGCTGACGAATCAAGTCGCAGAGGTGTCGCTTAAGTCTGAGCAGGAAGCCGCACAGGGAAATCAATTACTGTCCACAGCCGTCAAAACGATGGACAACCTAAACGGTGTTGTTCATCAATTTTATACTACGGTAAGCAAGCTGGATGAGCATTCCAGAGCGATTAACCAAATCATGGATGTCATCAAATCGATTTCATCACAAACCAATTTGCTTTCCCTGAATGCCGGCATAGAGGCTGCTAGGGCGGGCGAGCACGGGAAAGGGTTTGCCGTAGTTGCCAGCGAAATTCGTAAGCTTTCGGAGCAAACCAATTCTTCCTCCGAACATATTTATCAAATTATTAGTTTGATTCAAGAGGACACGCGTTCTGCAGTGGCAACGGTGGAATCCGGTGCGGCCGAGACGGAAGCAGGCATGCAAACGATTCGATCCGCAAGCGAAGCCTTTGAAAAGATTACGACCGCTACCGTCGATATCTCCCTACAGATCCAGGAAATTTCCGCCGCAACGGAAGAAATGACAGCAAGCTCCGAAGAGATCAGTGCAACTGTGAATCAATTGGCATCGATCGCGAAGGGCGCTTCTGAGCAGTGTGAAGAAATGACTCATGCGTCACAGGATCAGCTGAAAGCGGTTATGGAAATCGCAAGCTCAGCCGATGACTTGAACGTTTCCGTTCATGAGCTGCAAACACATATTAAGCGTTTTAAAGCGGACATCGAATAACCATACTTATCTGGTTTCGCATACATGTGTGAAACCCAAAAACGGCCTGGCCACAATGAAAAATTGTGGCATAGGCCGTTTTTCCTAACTAAAAAGCAGCTTTGCTTAGGAGGCAGCGGTTTTCCCCTGGACGAGGACAAATCGCTGCCATTTTCGGCTTTTCCAGCGGAGGAACATGGCCACCGCTCTCAGCCATTCATCAAGGCTGGTCGCAAGCCATATCCCGGCAAGCCCCCAATTCAGCTTCACGCAAAGCCAGTAGCCGACCGGCAGGCTGACTCCAACCATGGTCGCCCAGGCCATCCAAAGCGTAAACCGCGAATCGCCGACAGAGCGCAGCGCGCTAACCGCGTTGAAATTTAAAATTTTACCGGATTCCAGCAGAAGGTTAAATAACAGGAGCTGCTTTCCCCATTCAAGTATAGCCGGGTCGTCGGTAAAAAAGCGCAGCAGCGGCTCGGCGCACAGCCATGCTGCCATGTTGACGACAAAGCCGACGGAGAAGCCCCAGCTCACACTCCGGTAGGTTTGGCGATAGGCTTCGTCATAATCACCCGCGCCGGCCAGCTTGCCGACAACGATGCTGTTGGCGGAGCTGAGTGCCGCTCCGAAGGTCAGCGTAAACGAGGCGATATTTAATACGTATTGGCGCGCGGCCACCGCCTCTAAACCCATCGTGCTGATCCAGCCAAGGAAGATCGTCTGCACGACATGGTAAGTCGTCGTTTCCAAGGCCGCGGGCATGCCGATGTTAATCATATTTTTCATATCCTGCTTGTTAAAGGTTAGCATGGAACGAAGCGTTAAACGTACGGGTGTCAGTCTCGCAAGGAGCACCAGCAAGTATCCCGCTGCGGCAATTCGGCTTGCCGATGTCGAAATCGCCGCTCCGGTTACGCCGAGCTCTGGCAGAATGCCCCAGCCGAAGATCAGCAGGCCGTTGCCGGCTGCGTTCAGCGCATTCATGCCGATGGAAGCCCACATCGTTTCCTTCGCATAACCGTAAACGCGGAGCACCCCGGTTAAGCCGTTTACACAGGCTTGTACAAATAGGAAGCCGCCGACAATTTGCAAATAAGCCATCGCGTCGTTCATGATGAGCGCATCCGTATGGAGAATGGCCAGCAGCGGCTCGGCGAATACGACCAGCACGATGCTGAGGACGGCTCCAATCAGCAGATTGAACGTGACGGAGCTGACGGCTACGCGGGTAGCATTGTCCTCCTGCTTGGCTCCGAGGTACTGAGCTAGGATGACCTGCGTGCCGACGGTAACGACGCGAAGCACAAGCAGCGCGAGCATAATATATTGGTTGGCGGGAGCCGTAGCGGCTACCGCTTCGTCGGAGACGAAGCTGAGCATCCAAAGGTCGCTGCTGCCCATAAGCAGCATAAGCACCATTTCAATCCATAGGGGCCAGACAAGCCCCCAAAACTCTTTCTTCCGGTTGGACATTGCAGCAGATGCACCACACTTTTCATCGTGATGCAGATACATTACCATGCCGGGGAGTAGGGGGCATTAGCAAGATTTCGTCATCCTATTGAAATTTTGCGTTTTTCTTCAGTCAAGCCCATTCTAAGCGTGGTCTACCGGTCCTTACTCAAATTCCTCGTATTCCTCTTCCTTCTCTTCAGCCAATCGTTCCAAGTCAAGCACATTTTCCATTTTGTATTGAAGCAGCATTTCTTTTTTGACTAAATTGCGGAGCAGCCGCTCCGTTCCGCGGTTGAACTGCAGCAGCTTGCGGGCCGTCGGCTGCTGGGCCAGCACATGCTGAATTTTTTCTCCCTCGGCATTAAGCAGATGGGACATGCCGATTTCCTCCATGGCGATGGAGGTAAGCAGCAGGTTGACCGCTTCCTTGCGGGTCAGCTGAATGTCGGGTGTAATATCGGGAACATTCGGTAAAGACATGATGGATCACCCCTTACTAGATTCGGTAACTTATACGTATGGGTAACCCGTGTCTAGTATTCGAGTTATTTCGAGCGGGGCTCGTGTTTTGGCGATTTTTGTAGAACGATCGGTGGTGGAGGCGTCTTCCCGCGGCGTTTTTTGGAACGAGGGGGAACCGTCCCGCCAACCTGCTTCACAGTGGAATGCTGCGGCGATTCGTCCTTTGCGCGAGCTTCTTTATGGTGCGAGGATGCGGATTCTTCCCGATTCGTACTTTTTTCCCGCTCATGCTCGTCCTTTTCGTTCGCAGGCTCACGTTCAACAATAGTGTCATCGTTCTTTGGGAGCAGGAACGGTGCCGACCTGTGCCCCCAGCCTGCCGAAGTGCCGCAGGAGGCAAGCTTTACGGTCTGGCTGTAAAGCCGGTCGACGGATGGAAGCAGCGAGGGATGAAGCATTGCGCAGACGCTTTGCAGCCGCTCGATGTGCTGAAGAGCAAGCCGGG
>NZ_WTLI01000031.1 GCF_011421635.1 Paenibacillus turpanensis | reverse complement strand
GGGTGTCGTAGGTTCGAGTCCTACATGGCTCACCATTTTACAAATGTGCGCGTATGGCGGAATTGGCAGACGCACCAGACTTAGGATCTGGCGGGAAACCGTGGGGGTTCAAGTCCCTCTACGCGCACCACTCTTTAAAAACTCTCAAAAAAAAAGAGTTGACAAAGAGTTTGCAAGATGGTAAGATAGATCTTGTCTCTCTTGAGAGATTGCTTTAAAAGATGCGGAAGTGGCTCAGAGGTAGAGCATCGCCTTGCCAAGGCGAGGGTCGCGGGTTCGAATCCCGTCTTCCGCTCCATAATTTATGTGCCCTTAGCTCAGCTGGATAGAGCATTTGACTACGAATCAAAAGGTCGGGAGTTCGAATCTCTCAGGGCACGCCATAATACATCGGGACGTAGCTCAGCTTGGTAGAGCACCTGGTTTGGGACCAGGGGGTCGCATGTTCAAATCGTGTCGTCCCGATATTATGTATGCGGGTGTAGTTCAATGGTAGAACTCCAGCCTTCCAAGCTGGTAGCGTGGGTTCGATTCCCATCACCCGCTCCATACATACAATAAACAGCCTGTTATCTTAACGATAACAGGCTTTTTTATATATATTTTACTCTACAGAGTTTCTTCACGGAGCACGGTTTACTAGATTTATGAAATGTGGGTTAGACCTGTTTCTTCTTGAATATTAAATTCGGTTATTGTCTAAAAATCAATAATCGATACATGTGGATATCCTTCTTATTTAGAGATATTGAAGCATAGTATTTTCAAAAAAAATCGAAATAATTGCAGATTTTCTGATGTTTTTTGTGTACAATGAAATGAAATGGTTCGGAAAGAAAAGCTGGAGAGAAAGAGAGGAAACTACTATGACGGAATTTACTGCAGCGAACAACAACACATTCTTAGGCTCTGCATCTCCCAACTCGCTGCTTCGCCGGGACATTCGCTTCCTCGGTAATATACTGGGTGAAGTGTTAGTTCATCAAAGCGGCAAAGAGCTTTTGGAAGTTGTCGAACATATTCGTGAAACGACGAAATCCCTTCGCGCAGAATTTGATGAAGGGCAATTTACTGAACTTCAAGATCAGATTAACTCATTGGAGCCAAATTTAAGACATCAGGTTATTCGCGCGTTTGCGATTTACTTCCAATTGGTTAATATTGCGGAACAAAATCACCGTATTCGCAGAAAGCGGGATTATGAGCGTTCAGCGGGTGAAACCGTACAGCCTGGATCTATTGAAAGCACGATTCAAGACTTGAAGGATCAGGGCTTAAGTTCTGATGAAGTGCAGGACATCATACAAGGCATCTCTCTAGAACTCGTTATGACGGCTCATCCGACGGAAGCAACACGCCGGGTAATCCTAGATATTCATAAGCGGATAGCTCAGGACATGGTGGAGCTAGACAATCCGACCTTAACGTATAGAGAACGCGAGCTGCTGCGTACGCGTCTCTTAAGCGAAGTACTTACGCTTTGGCAAACTGATGAGCTAAGAGATCGCAAGCCGACCGTTATTGATGAAGTAAAGAATGGTCTTTACTATTTTGACGAGACCTTGTTTGATGTACTGCCTGAGGTATATCAGGAGCTGGAACGCTGTCTGTCGAAGTACTACCCGGAGACGAAATGGCATGTGCCGACGTACTTGAAATTCGGCTCATGGATCGGCGGAGATCGCGACGGGAATCCTTCCGTAACTTCATCCGTAACTTGGGAAGCACTTATGATGCATCGTCAGCTAGTGCTTCGCAAATATGAAGCTTCTCTGAAGGAGCTGAAGGGCCAACTGAGCTTCAGCACCTCAATCGTCAACGTTACAAAGGAACTGCTTAATTCCATTGAAGCGGATCGTGCCGCAGCGGAATTAAAAACAGAGGATATTTGGCGCAATGAGAAGGAGCCTTATCGTATCAAGCTGACCTACATGATGGAGAAGCTCCAAAATACGCGTCTTAATAATGATAAAGTCAAATACAACTCCGCGGAGCAATTCCGTGACGAGCTGCTGATTATTGATCGCAGCCTCCGCAGCCACTATGCGGATTATAGCGCTGACACCTACGTATCGAAGCTGATTCGCCAAATCGAACTGTTCGGCTTCCACTTGATGACGCTGGATGTTCGCCAGCACAGTAAAGAGCATGAAGCGGCTATGACGGAAATTTTGGCGAAGATGAGTATTACGCAGAACTATTCCTCTCTTTCTGAAGAAGAGAAGATCGAGCTGCTGCACAATTTGCTGAACGATCCACGTCCATTAACATCGTCGCATTTGAATTATACGGAATCGACGGAAGAATGCTTGAACGTATTCCGTACCATTCAGAAGGCACAACAGTCGATGGGTACGAACTGCATTACCAGCTATTTGATCAGTATGACCCAGGGCGCAAGCGATATGCTGGAGGTTATGGTACTAGCAAAAGAGGCCGGCCTCTTCCGCCGCGAAGCAGACGGAAGCGTGCATATTACGCTTCAATCGGTTCCGTTGTTTGAAACGATTGAGGATTTGCATGCAGCTCCAGGTATTATGAAGACTCTATTCGAGCTTCCAGTTTACTTGGAAAGCGTGAAGTCGTTCGGCAATCAGCATGAAATTATGCTCGGTTATTCTGACAGTAATAAAGATGGCGGCGTTGTTACGGCGAACTGGGAGCTGCGTGTGGCGCTCAAATCGATCACTGCAGCGGCCGATGAGTACGGCGTGAAGCTGAAGTTCTTCCACGGCAGAGGCGGGGCCTTGGGCCGCGGAGGAATGCCTCTGAACCGCAGTATTTTGGCGCAGCCGCCGCATACGATCGGTGCAGGCATCAAAATTACCGAACAGGGCGAGGTTCTCTCCTCCCGCTACTCGCTGCAGGGCATTGCTTACCGCAGCTTGGAGCAGGCAACGTCAGCCCTCGTTACAGCCGCTTCCCTGCGCAGAAACCCGCAAACACAGGCGGAAGAGCCGCAGTGGGAAGAAATTGTAGCAAGCATTTCGGAAACCTCCTTTACGAAATATCAGGATTTGATTTTCCGGGATCCGGACTTCTTAAGCTTCTTCAAGGAAACGACTCCGCTATCCGAAATTGGAGAGCTGAACATTGGCTCACGCCCGTCGAAGCGGAAAAACAGCGATCGCTTTGAGGACCTACGAGCGATTCCATGGGTATTCTCGTGGACGCAAAGCCGCTATTTGCTGCCAGCGTGGTACGCGGCCGGTACGGGACTTAACCGTTTCTACGATAGCAAGCCGGAAAACCTGCAAATCTTACGCTCGATGTACGATAACTGGTCTTTCTTCAAAGGTCTGATCGACAACCTGCAAATGGCACTCGCCAAAGCCGATTTGTTGATCGCCGAGCAATATGCGGGACTAGTAAGCGAGCGGAGTAGCGCGGATCGGATTTATGGATTGATTAAGCGAGAATACGAATTGACCTCGAAACTTATATTAGAGATAACAGGTCAAGAAGATATTCTGGATAATGTGCCGGTCATCCAGGAATCCATCCGACTTCGCAATCCGTATGTTGATCCGCTGAGCTACATGCAGGTCAATCTGTTGTCTGAGCTTCGCTCCTTGCGCGAAAGAGAAGAGGACGATTCCGAGCTGTTACGTGAAGTACTGCTTACCATTAATGGAATCGCAGCCGGACTTCGGAATACGGGCTAATACGGACAAAAATATCGGAGAGCGCCTGAATCTGCACCTGTGGGGATCGGGCGCTTTTTCCACGTATTTTTGCCAAGACCAAAGGAGTATAAAAGCTCGTGATGCAGAGTGCGACACCGAACAAACTCATACATAAGCATTGGGTTGCCGTAGTATTAATCCTTATTGGAGCTGCAAGCTACGGGCTCCTTTCGCCAATTGTGAAAGTAGCCTATCAACAAGGCTGGAATGACCAGCAAATTACAGCGAGCCAAATGACATACGGAACACTTGTTCTATGGTTGTTGGCGTTATTAAATCCCAGGGCTTTAAAAAATCCGTTTCGCGAGCCATGGATAAAGCTGTCCTTGATCGGGATTTTTGGACTCGCGTTAACGAATGTACTGTTGAACTATGTATTAACATTGCTGAGCGCAACGTTGACCATTGTACTGCTGTTTCAATTTACGTGGATTACAATGATTATGGAAGCGCTGATTACCCGAAAAATGCCTTCGGGCAGACAATGGGCGGCCGCTTTGGTCATTTGGGTGGGGACGATCTTTGCGGTCGGACTTTCACTGGATGAGCTTAAAGGGCTAAGCATCGTCGGATTATTCGTAGGGCTTGGGTCGGCTATTACATACAGCATATTTTTAACCTTTGCCGGAAGAGTTAAAACATCCATGTCATCCGTCCAAACTTCCGCTGTGATGCTGACCGCTTCGCTGCCTTTTATTTATTTGGTGTACCCGCCGGCTCCATTATGGAGTGCCGACGCGTGGCCTCTGCTCGGCTGGGGGGCACTGCTCGGATTTTTGGGCCAGGTGCTGCCTACGATTTGTTTTACGGTAGGGATCCCGGTGATCGGGAGTACACTCGCTGCGGTGCTCGGCTCCGTGGAATTGCCGGTATCGGTTACGGCGGCGCTGCTGATTGCGGGGGAAACGGTCCGTACCGGACAATGGGGAGGCGTGGCCCTCATCATTGCGGGGATGGCCTTAGCGGAATATAGAACAACGAAGGAGCCTAAAACGCAGCATTCAGGGGAAAATGGAACTGTGGAGGAATGAGCGTGCAGGACATAGAAACAAGACTGGCGAAGCTGGCGCGCGAGGGGAACCGCCGTGCGTTTGCTGATCTGGTTGAGCTGTACAAAGATAAAATGTTTCATTTGGGACTACGGATGCTTTCCAATCGGCAAGAGGCGGAGGACATCGTACAGGAAACATTTTTACGAGTGTACATGAACTTGGATCGGTATGACGAAAATCAAAAGTTCTCGACGTGGATTTACCGGATTGCAACAAATCTTTGTATTGACCGGCTGCGTAAACGAAAGGCAAGCTATTCCTTGGATGCAGAAATAAGTGATGGCGAGGGACAAGATTTTTACTCGATGCTGAGAAGCGAGGACCCGACCCCCGAGGATGTGCTTTTGCTTTCGGAGACCAAACAAAAAATCCATAACGCAATTCGCGAGCTTCCTGAAAAATATAAGTCAGTCGTAATTTTGCGTTATTTGCATGATCTATCTCTGCAAGAAATTGGCGATGTATTAAACATGCCGGTTACGACAGTCAAAACAAGGGTACATCGCGGCAGGGAATATTTGCGTAAGATTTTGGATCAAGATCTTTTGCTCAATTCTTGAAACGATTTACGGAATGATCCGTATAACTAAATACGACTACACATGCGAATCAAGGAGGAGTGGCTAATCCATGAACTGCAAAGAAGCCATCCCTTATATTCACGATTATTTGGACGGGGACCTGAACTCAGATGGACGAATGAAGCTTCGCCTACACCTCGATCAATGTGAATCCTGCAGAAGCCATCTCAACAGGCTGGAACAGACGGACGCGATGCTATTCCGCATGGCTTCCAACGAGCCATCTACGACTTTGTCAACGGAGCAGATCATGAGTGCGATTCCGATGAAACGGAAAGCTGCACCTCCGTCTTGGCTGAAATGGGTGAGAAACCACCCGGCGGCATCCGTCGCGGCTGTATTCCTTGTCGTGATGTTTACAAGCATTACAAGCCTATGGAATCAAGGTTCGCAGTTGACCGTCAGCGGGAAGGAATTAGAGAAGCTGGTGTTCAGCGGAAGCACCGTAACGGTACCGGCCGGCGAAGTTATTAAGGGCGATATTGTTGTGGAAAATGGCACCGTGCACGTGGACGGACAGCTCGATGGCAATCTTGTCGTCATTGACGGCAGTGTTGCTATGGCTTCTACCGCGCAGGTGACGGGAAATGTGAAAAGCGTCAACATGGCCATTGATTGGCTGTGGTACAAGGTAGGCAGCTGGTTTCAGTTTCAAGATCCGGAACGGAAATAATGAATGCAAGAGCGATGGCTGGAGCCCCTCAGGGGACCAGCCTTTTTTCCTTTTATTGGACAGTGCGGCTGACCGATTTAAGATTAGGCTTGGACCCCTAACTTGTGGTATCATACTAAGATACAGACAGATGCGTCCGGGGGATCAAAGATGGCGTATTTTACAGAAATGAATTGGCAGAGCTTTATCAAAGACGTAGTGGACATTGCGATTGTCAGCTACATTATATACAAGTTAATTATCCTGGTACGCGGTACGCGCGCGGTGCAGCTCGTTCGCGGAATTGTCGTGCTGCTTGCGGTGTGGGCGCTCAGCTACTATTTTAACTTGAATACGTTAAAGTGGCTCATGAATCAGACCTTTACCTTCGGCTTGGTCGGTGTGCTCATCATTTTTCAGCCGGAGCTACGGCGTGCACTGGAGCAGCTTGGCCGCGGGAAGCTGTTTGCACGCAATTCGCATGAAGAATACCAGGAAGTGAATGCAAGACTGTCCAGCATCATTAAAGCGGTCAATTATTTGGCGAAGCGAAAAATCGGAGCCCTGATTGTATTTGAACGGGATACCGGGCTGGGCGACTATATGGAAACGGGCATTCCGCTGGAATCGAAAATTACATCCGAGCTCATTATCAATATCTTTATTCCGAATACGCCGCTGCATGATGGAGCGGTCATTATCCGGAGAAATTTGATCATGGCTGCCGGCTGTTATTTGCCGCTGTCCGAAAATCCTTTTATCAGTAAAGAGCTGGGCACGAGACACCGGGCTGCCATCGGGATGAGCGAGGCGTCAGATGCGATATGTGTGGTCGTTTCTGAGGAAACCGGACAAGTTTCGCTTGTGTTGAATGGACAAATCGTAAGAGATATAAAAGAGGAGTCACTCATATCAAAGCTGTTTGAGGAGCTTAAGCCGCAACCGAAGGAGAAGACGTCGTTCTTCAAGAGAAAGGGTGCGAACAATGGATAGACTGCTCGAGAATAAAACGTCCGTCCGGATCATTGCCGTACTTCTTGGCATTTTGCTCTGGGCGGTTGTTCGTATAACAGGACCGGCGGGCACCGCATCAACCGAATCGTTAATCCGAACGCAGGAATTCACGAACGTGAGTATTACGACGATCGGCCTGAATAGCGCGCAATTTGCGATTCAATCGATCCAGCCTGAAAAGGTTCGGATTCGTGTGATCGGCAGGGAATCTTCACTTAACCGAATTAATCCGAAAAATTATCAAATCCAGCTGGATTTAAGCAATGTCGGTAAGGGCGAGCACACGCTGGCGCTAAAGGCATTCGGGTTTCCGGCCGGAGTAGATGTGGAGATCGACCCGCCGACTGTAACGGTCCAGATCGAAGAGAAGGTAATCAAGGAAATTCCGATAACGCTGGAGGTTACGGGAACACCGTCCGAAGGGCATAAAGCGGGACAAGCGATAATTAAGCCGAACCGTGTGAATGTAACAGTTCCTTCCAGTCTGGCGGACCAGGTCGCGGCTGTGGTAGGCAAGGTCGACGTAGAAGGCGCGTCAACTGCTGTGGTGAAGCAGGTGAAGCTGGCCGCTTTGGATAAGAACGGGAAGGAAATGGACGTTGCCATCATGCCGGCTGTGGCCGATGTCGAGGTGCCGATTACGAGTCCGTTCGAGACGGTGCCGCTGCAGGTGAAGCTGAAGGGCACACTGCCTCCGGGCCTTGCGATTGGAGGATACCGGCAAAATGTTGACAAAGTCACCGTTTACGGAAAACAATCGATTCTAGATAAATTTGAGTTTTATCCGGGACCTGAAATTGATTTAAGCCAAATCACAGGGTCCGTTAATCTGAAGCTTGATATTCCCGTGCAGCAATCGATACAGAAGCTGGAACCGGCGCAGGTCGAGGTGGAGCTTGTAATTGTTCCGGCGGCAACGAAGGTGCTGGAATCGGTACCGATTACGATTTCGGGTCAGAACGACGCATATACGGTGAAAGTCGTTTCTCCGGATACCGGGAAGCTGCCCGTCACCATCGAGGGGGCGCCGGATATTTTGGAAACGGTCAAGGCGGCGAATGTTCAGGCAATCGCCGATGTAAGCAATCTCCCGCCGGGCCGGCATGAAGTGATGCTGGACTTTAATTTACCGACATACGTGAAGGCGGTTCGTGCCGGGGTGCCGAGGGTTGTCATCGATATTACGGCGAAAGAGAAAAACACCACGGCACCGGCGCAAACGCCTGCCTCCAACGGAACGCCGGGTGAAGCGATTCCGATTGAGCAGCCGCAGGCGGAGGCTCCGCAGCAGGAACCTGCTGCTGCTCAGCCTGGGGCGGCTGCGGGCGGTGAAGGACAGGCTGCCGAGGCCGGTACTACGGTCGAAGATCGACCTTCCATAGCTCCGTAATGGAGCGGGACATGCACCTCAACCGTGAAACTCGCGTTAACTGTAAAGAATAGAGAAGCTAGACAGAGGGAAAAGGAGACAGAATACGAATGGGGAAATATTTTGGTACCGACGGAGTTCGGGGGGTAGCCAATAAGGAATTGACGCCGGAGCTGGCGTTTAAGATTGGCCGCTGCGGCGGTTATGTACTTACCAAACAGGCTGAAAAGCCGAAAATTGTCATCGGTATGGATACGCGAATTTCCGGTGAAATGCTGGAGGCGTCGCTGGTTGCCGGTCTACTCTCAATCGGGGCGGACATTATCCGCTTGGGTGTTGTATCCACTCCTGGCGTTGCTTACTTAATCCGCAAGCTCGGAGCAGATGCAGGAGTTATGATTTCGGCTTCGCATAATCCGGTTGAGGATAACGGGATTAAGTTTTTCGGCGGTGACGGCTTTAAGCTGAATGATGAGACGGAGCTTGAAATTGAGCGTCTGATGGATGCAGAGATCGATGAGCTTCCTCGTCCGGTTGCCGGCGGCCTTGGCCGGGTAACCGTGAACGATACCGCGAAATACGAGTATATCGAGTATTTGAAGTCGACGGTGAAGCATTCGTTTGCGGGCTTGAAAATTGTTTTGGATTGCGCAAACGGCGCAGCCTATGAGCTTGCTCCGAAGCTGTTCCGCGAGCTTGGTGCGGAAGTGATTGCGATCGGTGCGGAGCCGGACGGCTTGAACATTAACGAGGGCTGCGGTTCGACGCATCCGGAGCATCTGCAGGCTGAGGTCGTGAACCATGGCGCGGATCTTGGACTGTCGTTTGACGGCGATGCGGACCGACTGATCGCGATTGACGATACCGGAGCCGAGGTGGACGGCGACTTTATTTTATGCATTTGCGGCAATGCGATGAAGAAAGCTGGACGTCTGGCCGGCGATACAGTCGTGACGACGGTGATGAGCAATATCGGCTTCTTTAAGGCGGTAGAAGGCTTAGGCATTCGTACGGCGAAGACGGCTGTCGGTGACCGTTATGTGATGGAAGAAATGCGTAAGGGCGGTTATAATCTGGGCGGCGAGCAGTCTGGACATGTCATTTTCCTGGACTACAATACGACCGGTGACGGTATGCTGACTGCGCTCCAGTTGGTCGATACTGTCGTAGCGGAAGGACGCAAGCTGAGCGAGCTGAAGACGCTCATGCGGAAATTCCCGCAGGTGCTTGTGAATGTGCGTGTGGCCGATAAATCGAAGCTGAACGGCAACGAGGCGGTAGCCGAAGCGATCCGTCAGGTCGAAGCGGAGCTGGGCGACAACGGCCGTGTGCTTGTTCGTCCATCCGGGACGGAGTCGCTCGTGCGCGTTATGGCGGAAGGGCCGGATAAAGATCAGGTGGAGCAGTACGTGAACCGGATCGCAGAGGTTGTAAAGGAACAGCTTGTTTAAGTGTGAATAGTGTAGGGAGCTTGCGGCTGGAAGCAGTAGCTTAGCCGTGGGCTCCTTTTTTAGTTGGAAGGCTTAGAGGGTTGGATTCGGTTGGCTTGGGTGCCCACGGAATTCAGGCAGGGGCTGCGAATCATTTTGGGCATAAGCGGGTTTGCTTTTGCAGGCGGCGGGGAGGTGGAAATGGATTCCTGTTCACGTGGAACGGGCAAAACGCATATGCTGTAAGAAAACATTAGGCTTGTGACTATGAAAAACAGGAAAAATAGTTGTTGCTAGTGAAAGGGAAAACGAATAGAATAATTTCATGTTTACTCTAAAGCAGAAGGTGAGGGTAGGGGTTAATTCTAAAGCGCCAGAACTCGGGAAGGGCACGGAAGGGCGGAAGCCGCGCATTGCGCCTGCAGACCGCTTGCCTTCGACGAGTTGACGAGGTGGAGGTGTTCGGAATGTTCGGCGGGGACCTCCCGGCAATGATCCAGGCCGCAAGTTGGAAGGCAAATCGCTTAGGGCGACCGGGCAGACAAGATTCCAACGGGACGTGTACTTTGACAACTAAAACTTTAACATCGAATGGAGGACGTACACCATGTGCGGAATAGTAGGTTATGTAGGTTATCGGAACTCGCAGGATATTTTGATTTCCGGCTTAAGAAAGCTGGAGTACCGGGGGTACGACTCGGCTGGCGTTGCCGTTTTTACAAATGCAGGGTTGGAAGTGAAGAAGGCGAAGGGACGCCTTGCGGTATTGGAATCGCATCTGGAGGAGCGTCCGTTGAATGGCGGAATCGGGATCGGGCATACGCGCTGGGCGACGCACGGGAAGCCGTCCGATGTGAACTCCCATCCGCATACGGATACGTCGAGCAAGTTTTCCGTTGTGCATAACGGGATTATCGAGAATTACCTTGAGCTCAAGGAAGAGCTGGCAGCTGCGGGTGCGAAGTTCGTATCCGAAACCGATACGGAGGTTATCTCGCATTTGATCGCCAGCCTTTATGAAGGCGATATTGTGAAGGCCGTGCAGAAAGCGGTAAAACGGATGCGCGGGGCGTTCGCACTTGGCGTACTGACGGAGCATGAACCGGAGAAGCTGGTTGCGGTTCGACTGGCGAGCCCGCTCATTATTGGCGTTGGCGAAGGCGAAAACTTTATCGGCTCGGATATTCCGGCGATTTTGGAGTATACGCGCAATGTGTATATTTTGAATGATGGCGAAATGGCCGTTTTGACAAAAAACGACGTGACGCTGATGACGATGGAAGGAAATGTTATTTCCCGGGAAATGTTCCATGTGGATTGGGACTTGGTGACGGCGGAAAAGGCGGGCTTTGATTCCTTCATGCTGAAGGAAATTCATGAGCAGCCGAAGGCGTACCGTGACACGATGGGAAGCCGCATTGCGGACGGACGTGTGGTGTTGAAGGAAATCGGCCTGAGTGCTGATCAGCTGAAGCAGGTGGAGCGGGTTCACATCGTGGCATGCGGAACGGCTTACCATGCGGGCTTGGTTGGCAAGTCGGTCATCGAGAAGCTGGTACGCATTCCGGTTGAAACGGACGTTGCGTCCGAGTACCGCTATCGCGATCCGATCATTACGCCGAACACGCTAGTTATCGTGGTCAGCCAATCCGGCGAGACCGCGGATACGCTGGCGGCTCTGCGTGAAGCGAAGCGCTGCGGCGCACGTGTGCTTGCGATCACGAATGTGGTCGGCAGCTCGGTTGCGCGCGAAGCGGACGATGTGATCACGACGTGGGCCGGCCCGGAAATCGCCGTCGCGTCCACGAAGGCTTATACGTCGCAGCTGATCGCGTTCTATCTGTTCGGTCTATACATGGCGCAGGAGCTCGGCATTCGCGATTCCGCTTATATCGCGGAAGTGATCGCCGCGCTGGAGCAGCTTCCGGAGCAGGTGCAGGCGATCCTGGAGCGCGCGGAGGATATGAAGGTGTATGCGGAGCAGGTGGCGAAGCATAACAGCTTGTTCTTCATCGGCCGCGGCCTTGATTACGCGGTTGCGCTGGAAGGCTCGCTGAAGCTGAAGGAAATCAGCTACATCCATTCCGAAGCGTATGCGGCAGGCGAGCTGAAGCACGGCACCTTGGCGCTAATCGAGGATGATATTCCGGTTATCGCACTTGCGACGCAAGGCGAGCTGATTGAGAAGACCGTGAGCAACATTAAAGAGGTTACCGCTCGGGGCGGTTATGTTTATGGTTTTGTTTTTGAGGGTGACGAAGGCGAAATGGCGAAGTCGGTGAACCATGTGTTCGCGATTCCGCGCACGCTGCCGCTGCTGGCACCGGCTCTGTCGGTGATTCCGCTGCAGCTGCTCAGCTACTACGCATCGCTTGCCCGCGGCAACGACGTTGATAAGCCGCGTAACCTTGCGAAGTCGGTTACGGTGGAATAAGGAATTATTATATTTATACAATAATTGAAATGGTATATGTTCGGTGATAAAGATGTCTGGAACCAGTAAAAGATGTTTGGAACTAGAAAAAGATCTATGGAACCAGTAAAAGATGTGTGGAACCGATAAGCAAGATGATTGGACATCTAGAAGGGAGCCCGAGGGGATTAATTCGGCGCTCCCTTTAATTTGTGTAGAAGTTAATATTCACATACGACTTCATTACGGTGGTGAAACTGTTGAGTGGCATTGGCTATAGAATCAAATGTATCCGAAAAGAGAATAATCTAAACCAAATTCAGTTTGCAAAGAGTATAGGAATTTCTCAAGGGAATCTGAGCGAAATTGAAATGGGAAATAGTAATCCTTCTGCGGAAACATTAATATCTATTCGAGCACAATATAATGTGAACTTAAATTGGTTATTAACCGGTGTCGCTGTAGACGATGGGATGACTTATGAAGATGAGTTTGAGAAAAGGCTGATTGAAGTTTTTAGAAATCTTGATGATTTTGACAAGAATGAAATAATTGAGATTATACGAGTGAAAATAAAACTAAGATCACTATAATGTTAGTGCTTGAGGAGACTGTAAAATATTTTGTGTAAACTCTCAAAACCAAATCTAGTAAACTAGAAGAAAGGTCGGTTTGAGAGGATGACACAAGTGGCACGGGATAATAGGTATAAAGCATTAGTAGGCTAAGATACTCGGGAGGGGATATGGGTGAGCCAGGTGACTCTATCATTTACAATCCAGGGCGATAGTGAAGGGTTTGTGACTTTTGAATGTCCGTTCTGCAGTTCGGAATTTAAGGTGAGAGCAGATGAATTACAACACGACGATAAGCCAGTTATGGATCTGTTTTGCCCATATTGCGGGCTAACGAGCGACAAGAATAACTTTTACACCAAAGAAACTGTCGAGAAGATAGAGGCATTAGCCATGAATTATGCTATTGAACAACTAAATAAGACCTTTGGTAAAATGGCTCGTAACATTAATAGGACGAGCAAAGGGGTCATAAAAATGGATTTCAAGCCTCTTAAGACGGTTAATGTTAGGGAACTGAAGGATCGTGATACAACCGAAGAGATTTTTGCCTGCAGCTGTTGTGAACAGCATGTGAAAGTTCTTTATTGTGCTGGTGTTTCGAAAGTTTACTGTCCTTATTGTGGGGTGGATATGTAGTGAATACAACGGAGTACAAAGAGTACAGACTCTTGAGTTTAGAGTTTAGAAGAGTTTCAAGTAACATGCTTATGTGTGATGCGGATACTGCAACGGTCCAATTAAAACGCTTTAAAAACTATATCGACTCAAGTCCGGTTATAAGCAGCATTATTCAGGATCGAATAAGAGGAGTGGAGTTCGACTATAAGCAGTGTTATCTAATAGAAGGTTCCGGATGGAACTATATTGAACCTCCTGTTGATGAGGCTAGTCATTTGAAAGCCCAATATGATTATATGTCGTATTTATGTTCAGAAAATAAAGATGTTAAAGGGGTTGCACACAGCTTTATTCATGGCAAAGGAAGTTGGGATAACATAGTCAGGGACTTTTTGGACAGTGCTTTCAAGTCCTTGGTTGATTTTGTTGTTGATGCATTGGCTAAAAAAATGATGCTTCTGGAAGGGGATAAGGTAATGGGCAATATATATCAGAACATCGGCAATAACTACGGGAACGTCAACGCAGCCGGAAGGGATGTCACTTACACGGGCAATATAAGCAATAACGATGTAAGCGAGATTAAGGCACTGATTGAAAAATTGCTGCCTGCTATTCAGGAAAGTGAACTGTCAGTAGATGAAAAAGAAAGTTTGACTGACGATTTGGAGACTATTCAAGAGCAGGTGGAATCACCTAATCCCAAGTTGCCTAGATTAAGGAAGGCGATGGAAAACATAAAAAGCTATATGGCATCAGCTTCAAAGGGAGTTGCTGGAACAACTGCATTACTTACTGATTGGCAAAAGCTTGTTGAAAAGGTTGGGGAGCTTATTGGAAATTAAGGGTTCTAGTGTATGTGAAACCAGTGTATTAGCAAGTGTTTTCATGAATAGCAATAAGCGTTGTCCTAATTTCGTACATGCATTTCCCGCGGCAGTATTTTCGAATAAACAAGGGGGTGGAAAAACTTGACTTTACTAAACGATACAGAGAAAGTTGAATTGTTGATTAGTATTTTGGATCGTGATATTAAACAACTTCCTAGTGAAGATACCTTTGCTAATTATCCTTGAATCAATCTGAATCTTCTTAAGTACAAAAGATTCAATCAATCAAAAGGCGGCAATCTCTAATAGTGAATTATTCATAGATAATCTTGCCTACCACCTAAGTAACCGGATTACTACCAAAAGGGCAGTAGGTACGTTAGTCGCTTCTTTGAATAAAATAGGCTATTTGGAAGCGATGGATGCAGCTACGATCATTCTTGAGTTTGAGCAACTTCTTGAACAATTGTCTCTTAAGGAAGCCGAGAATATTTGTAAAGAACGTTGGGACACGCAGGAGCCCTAATTATTTTCGGCATCGAGATGCCCGCTTCACAAAGTATAATGGGCCGCATCAAAACGCTGCAGCTTACTTGGTTCCTAACGGGGGTCTATATATTGGCCAAGTTATATATTTTTATAAGAATCTATAAGAATTACAACAATAAAATTATTTTCAAAGTATTGCGCCGTAGCCGAAAATTAGGGATAATAAATCGCTTTATTATTGTTGATGTTCTTATTCTTTTGATTTATTTCTCCTCTTTATTGCCATGGTACTTAAAAGTATTATTAGCAGCATTATGGTTCATTCCATACTTGGGAATAACCACATCTAAGACCAGGCTAACTAGTCGTCTGTGGCATAGAATTAGAATGTGTAACTATATTGGTATTGATAATACAGCTGAGGATTTAAAGGCTAGATTGAGATTGTTCAGAAAGGGCATCTCGCTGCTATTTTCTTATTTTTTGTCTTTTGGCGTTATTATAAGTTGGATGTGGGGACCTTTCGCTTTTTCAATAGATAGGTGGGTGTTTAATGATTTTGTCTTTGCAGGATGGCTTGGATTAATCTTTTATGCCTTTTGCTTTTTATCCATTACGCGCCGACGTTGGCTTATACCATTGATTTCTTTAACCAGCCCATTTATTTCCTTATCGTTTTTCCTAAGTGTATTAAATGAAATTAACCAAATCTTATCCCATATTACAGGCATTCCATATTCGATACCAATTAAGAATTTTTTTGATAGCTATGTTTATATGTTTGTTCAATCTGGAACAGACAAAGGATTTGCCTTTTATAATTTTATGTATTCGTTCGCATTTCAACTATTATATGTCATCATTCAACCCGTGTATAAATTAGAAAAAAGTAGGCTGGCCCTAGAGACAGTGGCCTTCCTTTTCGGAGCAGTATCGGTTCTCGGACTTCTTATGGCGCAGCCTATTTCACAAATATTATTCGATTATTTGCAGACTAACAAAGAAATGCTTTCTTATTTTGAGTTGAAAGACGAAACTGGGTTTAGATTGTTTTATGAGCAAACATTGAAATATGTGATCTTGCCCTTTTCATTAGGTACAACATTTCCAATCCTTATATTCAAATATAGAGAAGCGGCTAGTAAGAGTAAAGGACAAAAAGTATTTGATAACGCATGCAGCAACACCAACATCCCCACCTCTGAAATGATGCACTTGTTACGTAAGGCGATCTATTTTGGAGGAGGCTCGATCCGTGGAATGATTCATGGTCACTATGTCCTGCACTTATATGTGCCGTTATTGAGCGTGTACCGAATTCGTCGCAAGAGTTGGCTGCAAAAAAAACGTGCATCAATTATATCGCTGTGTAGAAAAAGGATAGATAGAGTACGCAATATACCAAATTCAATTCGACGGACATTGAATCAGGTTAGTGACTCTGTTTACACAGGCTTTAAAAACTTATGTATAGAGTTTGAGCAAGCTCGGAATAAGCGACACTTTGGGGTTAGACTTACAATAGCTTTATTTTTAGCAGTTGGATGGGTCATTTTTGTGATGTCAGGTCTTTTATCCCGTGTGCTCTCGAGCTTTTATGAAAGTTATGTAAGTTTATATGGTTCTGACATTACACGAGCACATGCTTCGTTTGTAATTCTATATTTGCTAATGGCTTGTTTGTATTTTTTAGGGAAATCAATAGCAAATCGCTATCGCCCTTCTATTTTTAAATTAGAACTGAGTAAGTTAGTTGCTCATCTCCTGCTCTTAGTCTTATCGGTAATAATTCTATTCTTTACAGACGTTATCTACAAAGAATGGGCTACGGCTCTCTTATTTCCTGGGATGTGGCACGTTATTTGGTTATTAGAGCAGGTTGACCGACCAAAGCAAAACAATAGAACGGGATTATTGGAAAACGACAAGAATTGATGTGAGTATAGAGTCACATAAGATCAACTTTTGTTTTGAGATGGCCATTGTAATACCAGTGGTCCAGGTTTCCCTTCATGGAATTTCCAGTATCCCAGGTAAAATGAAAGAAGTTCTAAAGGAACGACTCAAGTCAATATAGACAGCTTTTGCTACTGAGCTCATCAGTAGCATTTTTCTTTGCCGATTTGGGAATAGTAGGACATTGGTATAAAAAGTCGAATTAATAATAGGAATGGTTCATATTGCGTGCAAACCAACTATGATTTTAGGGTGAGATCCATATGGATAGGATAAAAGAATTAGTAGAATACGGATACGAAAGCGACTACTTAGACTTTAAAGGAAAACAATATTCCAAAGAAAAAACTGCCGACTTGATTGTGGACATTATGGCTATGGCAAACTCTCGTTATGACGGAGATAAATTTATCATAGTGGGAGTAAAGGATCGGCCTGAAGGAAAAGAAATCAAGGGAATAAACCCAGAAGAATTTATTGATTCGTCAAACTGTGAACATCAATTGTAAAATACCAAATATCAGCGGTTGAAAATTCCCCACGATCAGCAGACAATCTCTCCGGGAGGAGAGAAATTTGGTCAAGAATGGGGAGTTTTTTGTGATCAAGGAAATGCGCCAGCGAGGAATGTACATCACTCATATTGCTCGCGAACTCGGCCGCGATCCTAAGACAATTCGTAAGATGCTAGAACAAGAGACACCGAGGACCTATCAAAGACAGGTGACAAGGCCGTCAAAAATTGAAGCTTTTAAGGAATATGTACAAAAACGCATGGAAGAAGGCTGTACCAATGCTATGGTTCTTTTCGACGATATTAAAGCCCAAGGTTACTCTGGAAGTGTTACAACACTTCGGTATTTCATGAGGCCCTTACGCCCCATCGTTGCCTCCAAGGCAACCGAACGTTTTGAAACAAAGCCCGGTGAGCAAGCTCAAGTCGACTGGGGGCATTTCCGAGTGGATTGGAATCATACCAAGAAGCAGCTTCATGCCTTCGTGATGGTGCTCGGTTACTCGCGGATGATGTATCTGGAATCTACAGAAGATGAAAAGCTAGAGACGCTTATGGGCTGCCATGAACGAGCTATGGATTACTTTGGCGGCATCACGGATACGTGTTTATACGACAACATGAAAACCGTTGTTGCAGGTCAAGATGAACAAGGCGAAGTCATTTGGAATGAGCAGTTTGCCCAGTTTGCAGCCTATCACGGGTTCATCCTTCGCCGCTGCAAGCCGTACCGCCCACGTACAAAAGGTAAGGTAGAGAATGGCGTAGGTTATGTGAGGAAAAACTTCTGGCCGCGGATTCAGTCGTTTACAGGGCTTAGTGATCTGAATGCTCAGGCCCGTCTATGGCTCGATACAGTCGCCAATGTACGCATACATGGAACAACACACGAAATTCCCATGCAGCGCTGGAAGCAGGAAAACCTGAAAGCAGCTAACCCTATTCCGTTTTATGCTGCCGTACGCCACATTCGAAAAGTATCCAGTGACACCTTGGTCTCTTATCAAAACAACCGCTATTCCATGCCGTATGCCTACGTAGGCCAACTCATTCAAGTCCAAGATGACAAGAACGGGCTGCTGCGCTTCTTTACTCAAGAAGGGATCCAGATCGCCCAGCATCTTAAATCAACGGGTGTGCATCAAGTCATTACAAATAAAAAACACTTCGAAGGAATCCGGACAATAGGCGCCAAACAGGTTCCCCAACCCATGCCTAAGCTTGTCCCTAAAACATCCCTCGAAGTGGCCGAACGCTCTTTAGCAGTTTACGAAGAACTTACGGATGAGGAGGTGCGCTTGCAATGATCCTCACCGAACGTCTTCAAGAAATCTTCCAGCAGTTGGGATGGGTACGAATACCCGAGATCCTTCATCAACATGCGGAGGAAGCCGCTAGAGACAATATATCGTATCTCGAATTTCTAGACAAGCTTTTGCAAGAGGAATTGAGTGCCAAACATGACCGGTATCTCAAGACCCGTACAAGGTTGGCAAGGTTGCCCTACCATAAAACACTGGCGCAGTTCGACTTTGAGTTTCAGCCGTCCGTGGACGAAAGACGGATTCGAGATTTAGCTACGCTGCGATTCATGGAGCATCAAGAGAATCTTGTTCTATTAGGGCCACCTGGAGTGGGTAAGACCCATCTTGCAGTTGCTTTAGCTCTCGAGGCTATCACCAAGCGATACACGGTTTATTTCATCACAGCTCACGACCTGGTTCAGGCCCTGCAGCAGGCGTATAAAACCAATACATTGCAGCAAAAAATCCGCAATTTGCTTAAGTCGGATCTGCTCATCATTGACGAGATTGGTTATCGAAAAATGGAAGAGGAAGCTGCTCACTTCTTCTTCCAAATCATTTCGGAACGCTATGAAAAGGGATCCATCATTCTCACATCAAACAAGTCGTTCGGGTCTTGGGGAGAGATATTTGGAGATACGGTGTTGGCCACAGCTATTCTGGACCGGCTACTGCATCACTCTGTAACCATCAACATAAAAGGTGAAAGTTATCGCATCAAAGAGAAGAAAAAAGCAGGCTTCTTTAAACCCGATCAAGCAGCAGAAGAAAACTGACGCTGCTCAAAGTAGGGAATTTTCAATTGCTGTTTTTGGGGATTTTTCAGATGATGTTGACAAAACTACAAACAAGTAATTCTAAATAACACTGAACCCGAGATACAGTTTGATTATTTTAAGTATGAATACAAGGGGGCAGTGTTAGGAGTTTTTAGAATTCACGGAACAGAAAATAAACCGTATATGCTGAAAAAGAAATATGAGCGACTAAATGAAGGGTACTGCTTAATCAGGAAAGGTAGCATAAATGCCCTAGCAAAGCGTAGTGACTTTGATAATATGTACCTTAATAAAGGTCAATTCGAAATAAGATTTCTGGAACAATCTTTACATGCAATATATGATGCGGATGGGTGTGCGTCTATAGAGGTAGCGTTTTCGAATACAACGGATTTACCGACTACGATTATTGCTGGAGAGCTATTCATACGCGATAAGCACGGAGAAGAACTAACCCATCATCCTATTTACGGTCTGAATAATCGAATTGAGGATGCTGATTTTAAAATAGCCTTACCACCCAAGTCAGAAGTTGTAGGACACCTGTTTGTTGGGTTTAGTTCATCTCAACCCTTAAGGCTTAATATTGATGAACACGGATTGTGTGATGAAAAATATGATTTTGAACTACTACTTATGGATGCGCGGCATAAAAAATATTCCGCCACAATACGCCAATGTAGAGTGTTTGTTGATGGCGATTTTCTATGGAAAGTGAAGCAGCAAAAAGGGATTCCACATAAGTTTCGAACTCATTGAGGATGCTCATAAACTCAAACAACTGTACATCTATTAATGGTAAGTAGAGGTGGGTACTTTGGAAAACGAACTTGTTAGATATTCAAGGGCCGGCGACATTTTTCACTATCGGTGGGCTGCTCGGCGTTGCCTGCGTTTAATACACCCTAAATCTCGAATTAAATATATCGTAATCGAGGGATCGAGGGAAAGTAAGCTGGCTGGAGAATACGTAATTGATGTAGCTGAGTATTTGGATTCCTTAATTCAAGGATGTCAGGATATCGACTATTATCAGTTGAAGCACACTACTGTGCATAAAAAAAATCCATTTAACCTTAGCGATCTCAAAGAAACATTTGAGGGTTTTTCAGCAAGATATAAAGAACTTATTAGTGAAACAACAACTACAAAAGGTAAAATGAATTTTACTATTGTCACCAATCGGCCGATTAATCAAAACCTTAAAGATAGCATAGAGAAATTATCTGCAGGTGAACAAATTAATTCACAGTATAGAAATACACTTTCAAAATATACACAGTTATCTGATGAAGATCTAAAAAAGTTTTGTTCTTGTATAAGATTCGCAGACGGTGAAGGGGACTATAATGCACAGAAGTATAGGCTTCATGTAGAAATATCTCAGTTGGTTGCCGGAAGCATCGATAACCCTGAAATAGAAAGCATTACTGGACTAGTTCGCGACAAGGCTTTACCTGATTCCAATGGTGTAATTGTTCGTGAAGAAATACTTGAGAAATTTAAGGTTACGTCCGAACGAGATCTCTTTCCTGCTCCACCTGAGTTTGAAAAACTTGAAACTCTTGTACATAGAGAGCAGCATAATGACTTGTTGAAAACCATTTTAGCATCAGCAGCCCCGTTGATCATACATGCTCCAGGAGGAGTAGGAAAAACGGTTTTTGCTCGTCAAATTGCCCAATCATTACCTGTTGGATCTTTCGGTGTTGTATATGATTGCTTTGGTGGTGGACGTTATCGTAATCGGAGCGAAGTGAGGCATCACCATCGCCAAGCATTTGTTCAAATTGTTAATGAATTGGCTGTACAAGGCCTTTGCGACCCACTTATAGTGAATTCCGGTGCATCTGAAACAGATATATTAAGAAAGTTCCTCGATAGAATTGAAAGTGCAGTTATTGCTATGAAGAAATCAGATAGCAAGGCAGTACTGGTGTTCCTATTAGATGCAGCCGATAATGCTGAAATGGCCGCGGCAGAATTCAATGATAACTGCTTTGCTCATGAACTTCTCCGTGAACGTATAATAGAAGGAGTTAAAATAGTTGCCCTTTGTAGAACTGAGCGTATACATTTACTCCAGCCGCCTAGTAACATCATACGTCTTGAGCTAAAGCCATTTTCGGAGAAAGAGTCTTTTGATTATTTAAGGTCCTATCATCCCCAAGCATCTATAGAGGATGGAGTGGAATTTCATAGGCTTACTAGCGGCAATCCACGTGTACAGTCAAATGCTTTAAGTTTAAATGGTAGTATGATTGATGAAGTATTCTCCAGACTTGGTAGTATTGGAACCACTGTCGATGAACAAATAGAAGGACAATTAATGTCAGCAATTGATTCAATAAGAGATAAACTTCATGATGATTACAGAAAACAAATCGACTCTATCTGTGCAGGTCTTGCTACATTACCTCCCTTTATTCCACTGAAGATACTATCTAGGGCAGCTGATGTTGAGGAGTCTGCTATAAGAAGTTTTGTTGCAGATATAGGACGTCCCTTATGGCTTTCTGACTCCTCAGTTCAATTTAGAGATGAGCCTACGGAAACTTGGTTTAGGGAAACTTATGCAGCATCGAAGGAACAAATAGAGTTTTTTATTGAACAAATCAAACCATTAGCTAACGAGTATTCATATGTCGCCTCTGCTATGCCTGCTTTGTTATTACAAGCAGGGAAGAACACCGATCTTGTTGAATTAGCTTTATCCGATAATTATCTCCCCGATAATCCCATTGATAAGCGAAATGTTCGAGTATTTCGTCTTCAATTTGCATTTAAGGCTTCGTTGAAGCAAGAAAGCTTTGTTGAGGCAATAAAATTAGCTTTACGAGCAGGTGAAGAAGTAGCCGGTGATAAACGACAGTTCGAACTTCTTGCAAGCAATATTGATCTGATTGCGCCTTTACAAGATGAACAACGTGTACAGGAGTTTGCTTTTCGTCGTTTATTTAGCGGTTCTTGGAGAGGATCAGAGAATGTTTACTCAGCAGCGTTGTTATCAACAGTCAAGAATTTTAGAGGGGAAGCCAGAAGCTTTCTTAGGGCTGCTGAGAACTGGTTAAGTCTATACTTCCAGGATAGAGATAAGAAAAAAGAAGAAGATATTCCATTTCATCGTGAACAACTAAAAAATGAAGAAATTATGGAACTCGTATACACACATTTTATTTTACATGGGGTAGAGAGGGCCTTCAAATTTCTTATGAGTTGGCGACCGAAGAAGGTTATCTATCATATTTCTAGGCAACTATTTAAACGACTTATGGACCTAGGGGAATTATCTGCTGCAATGCAGTTTGCAAAACTTGGTTTGCGTAATCAGTATTTAATAATTGCTTTTGCACATGAGTCCTTAGATATCGGGTATATTCCTAATTCGGATATTCTCTGCACTTGCCTTGATTTACTAACTGCAAAGCGAGCTAGAATTTCAAAAATACAAGACACCTTTCAAGACACAACACTTCAATCTCTTATCTGTTTTCTTGAATCTTGCGCAGCAAACAAGTTACCGAAGGAGAAAATCATCCGGGTTCTAAATCATTATTTCCCTCAAAATGCTTCACGGTCTATTACAAGCGATTACGATAATAAAGATCGTGCAATTTTTATGCGTGCCCAGGCATTAAAAAAAGTATTACTTGCAGATCTCGAATTCGATATTAATGAATTGCTTCCAAAGGATCTACAACAGAATAGAAAATATAAGGATGAACAAGAGGTAAGAGAAATAAAAGAGGTAATTAGCGGACTGTTACCTTGGTATATGCTGCGGATACGCTGTTTAGCAGGGGATATTCTTGATTTTGATAATGAAGTAGCGGAAGTGAAAAAGAAGTCAGGATCAGCAACAGCGAGTCGATATAGAGACTTTGATAGTTTACCAACGGAAATAGCTAGAATATGTTGCGACGTTTTGATGTTTCATAAATTTTCCAGACAGATGTCAGCCAAAACTTTTTATGAAAATTATATAAAGAGTAACAGGA
The DNA here is from genome assembly GCF_011421635.1 of Paenibacillus turpanensis. GTDB lineage: Bacteria > Bacillota > Bacilli > Paenibacillales > YIM-B00363 > Paenibacillus_AK > Paenibacillus_AK turpanensis. The sequence goes on along the minus strand of NZ_WTLI01000031.1, from coordinate 10,449 downwards.
TGTTTCTTCCTGATCATCTAAAATTAGTTCGTTCTGCTCTCCGATTAAGCCACTTAGCTGAACAGAGGCGCGATTTTGAACAATATGCTTATGACGTAATCCGTTCTGCTACAGACATTGGCCCAGAGGAAAGGGCAAACGGTTACATTAATCTTGCACGAGCATTGATTAATGTAAATCGTGATGATGCCGCGGTTTACTTCAATTTTGCCATCGATGCCGTTTCGAAATTTGGCGATGAGATCGTCGAGAGATGGGAAGCAGTTGTTTCCCTAGCTAACCAAAGAAAAGTAGATGAATTTGCACCTTACGATTTAGCTTACAGATTTATACGTTGTGCAGAACTTATCGGAGAAAATGTAGCTCGCGAAAAGTATTGGGACAGGGACGAGGCTGTTAGGACTTGTATTCGATTGTCCCCGGTAACTGGAATCGCTGCACTAAGCAGATGGCGGGACCGGGAAATTGGTCGATTTAATCGTCAATTGATTGCTTTGTCCGAGGAAATTGTAAGAAGCGGCTACGTTGTACCAACGGTAGCATGGTCTCTTTCTGCGTTTATGACGGAGTATGAAATAGCTGATTTTTCATTACTATGTATAGAGAAGGAAACATCGGATGATCGTCGGAAGTATATTTTTGATTCAGTCATTAAGGAACTTAGGATAAATGGAGTTGGAGGGGAAGTTTGGGAAAGGATTGGTGAAACAGCTAAAAAGTATTCTTTACAAAGTAATCTATTGGATGAAGTTATTGCTTATAATCGCGAAATTATTGATGAAAAAGGGAATACTATTAACCAAAAAAGCACTTCCTCGCTTCGTGTACAGTCGGAAGAGAGTGCGATTGATTGGAACGGTCTGCTGCATGATTTGGACTTGGTTTCATCTAATGGATTAAGACAAGCTATCCAACGCTATGATGGACTTCCTCAGACTGTGCGAAACAGCGAGTCCTTTTGGCGTGAAGTCTACAATCGAATTTCCGATAGTGAAGCGAAGAAATTTTTGTATGAGCTTATTAAAGTAGATGAAGCCGATTTTTATGATATACAGAATGCGCTTTTGTTAGTGCCGGAAGAATGGCATCGCAAAATGAGCATTAAAATTGAGTGGCCCCAAATCATGCAATTTGTAGGGAAACGATTTGCTACGTTTCTGCTGGAAAGGGGATTAATCTCTTTTTTCACTAGGAGACTTCATTTAGGGGCGGAAAATATACCTTTTATTCAGAAAGGAATAATCGAAGGATTAGCAACCCATGGAGATTTGGTTCATGCAACTACATTTTTTGGCTTTGTAACTGTTGCTTCGAAACATATCTCAACACAGGAAGCAACTGATTTACTTGACTTCGCATTATCGAGATTCGAACTACATATTGATTCTGAGTACGCTGATGGGCCGTGGTCTCAATTGTTATTACCGTCGGATCACATGGATAGTGCTTTTACAGGTTTTGTTTGGTCTGCTTTAGGTTCTCCGAGATCTTCAACACGCTGGTGTGCCGTTCACTGTGTTCGTAGACTAGCAGAAGCTCAATGCAGGGATGAGATTGATGCTTTAATTGATTGGATGGAAAGGGATACTGTTGATGCATTTGGGGCTAATAAATTTCCGTTCTGCAACTTACATGCAAGATTGTATTTATTAATTTCACTTGCTCGAGTATCTATCGATAATCCGCACATTTTAGTACGTCATAGGAATGTTTTCTACAAGCATGCCGAGCAATCTTCACTTCATATACTTATTCAAAAATATGCAGCTGATATTGCACTCAATATTGAAAAAACTTATCCAGGGACTTACTCGGAAGAAGTAGTTGATTCGCTTCAAAAAGTGGGAAAAAGTCAATTTGATAAGGTTGAATTAGAGAACCGGTGGGACACAAAAGATAGTTATTGGCATGCTAACGAAACGATTAATACTAGTTTAAGCTTTCATCATGGGTACGATTTTGATAGGTATTGGTTTGAACCATTAGGACGGGTATTCGGTATTTCAAGTGAGCAAGTAGAGGATCTTGCTACGGATGTTGTTATTAATGAATGGAATATAGAACATGATGGTGGATATAAAAATGACCCGCGGCATTCAATATGGAGATCGTCGAGTGATCAACAAAGAACATATCATAGCCACGGGAGTTACCCGCGTATAGACGATTATAATTTTTATCTCTCATATCATGCCATGCTTGTTGTGGCTTCAAGGTTGCTGGAGAAAATGGCCACCGTTCACAGCTCAGATTGGTATGAGGATGAGTGGCATGAGTGGTTGCAAAGACATTTATTGACTCGTAGTGATGGATATTGGTTATATGACCGCAGAGATCCGTTTCCTTTGCATAGACGGGATTGGATTTATGAAACAAAAAGTCCACAGTGGCGTGAGTGCATAACAAATGATGATTTCTTAGACGGAATTATTAGTGAACGGGACGGGGAGATATGGTTCAACGTGTTCGGGTCTTGGGATGATGGTGATAGTGAAAGAGCTGAAAGTTTCTATATTACAAGCTCTCTCGTATCAACAGCGACCGCTCAATCGCTCTTGCATGCATTGAGTACATGTTCAGACCCTCATGATTTTAAGTTACCTTCTTATGAAGAGGATAGAATGGAAATAGACTTTGATCCATTTAAACTTAAAGGTTGGGTATATCAAGAAGAAGCATATAAGCGTCTTGATGAGTTTGATCCTCACTCTTCTGAAGTTGATTACCCGCCTTACAAATTAGGGGATTTAATCGTTGAGAAAATGATGATATCTGCTGATTATGAGAAGCGGGAATGGACTTTGGCTGATGAGAGTAGAGCATCAATGATTTGCGATATCTGGGCGCCCATTTATGACGGTCATGAAGATGAGCTGATACGCCATGGGAATCGACTAACTGCGTCGGTTTCTTTCCTGAGAAAACTCTGTCTAGAGTTCCAAAGTGAATTAATTATTGAAATTCAAATTAGAAGAAGGTTTAGAGAGAAATCATATTTGAGAAGGGAAGAGTCGGATGGATATAAGCCACCGTTTAGCAAAGTATTTATCTTCTCAGCAGATGGAAGGCTCAGAGATACAGAGACGTACTATGAACTTAGGTAAGACGCTAGTCAAAGAGCTTAATTTGGATCCCGGTGTTGATACTCTCGCACGTTGGATGGCGCATTACATTGCAGAACAAATTGAGAACGCTGAACATAGCATAGGGGCCGAAAAGAATGTGGCAGAGGCACGTTGTGTTGATACAATACTAAAGATATGGAGTCACAGAGCATCTTTCCCTGGAAAAGCAAGACCGTTTGTAAACTTTGAGCCGATACTTCGAACTCTGAAACGCCTTGATCCTAAAGATGAGCATCATTTTTTCTTCAGGGAGCCAGATGAAATACCTGAGAGTCTCCCCGATGAACTTAGTAAGTGGATAGAAATAGCTAAAGGAATTGACGATGCCGCACGTGTTTGGCTGAAATATGTATTCAAACAAGCTGCAATAGTTGCCACAGACGAAGCTTCAATAGAATGGTTGGAGAACTCCGCGGCACTACAGGAACGCGACAATTTTTCAGTGTTATTTAGGGAATTACATAGTGATATCGATGTTTGGGGAGATGATATGGAGTCACAGGAAATCAAACGTGAAAAGATATCATTGTATATTTCTAAACTCGAAGCATTTGCGGAATTAAATCAAACATTGCTTGATGAATATAAAAATGAACTCAAAAAATTATCTCTAACTTAATTCACAAGGTTAGTTGTCGATGCGCCAGTCTGAATAGTTCTGAAAGAAGTTTGTCGAAGAGTTTTGTCTACTGAAATGTGAATATCCCGTTTGAGACCCTCTAATAGGTAATCATTATGGATAAAGCTCAGTCTTGCACCTTTAGGAGGTAATATGTGTGAGATGTCCCAAATGCAATGGAACTATTCTTTTAAATGAGATGGAAGTCCAGGGTCATGACTGCGACCATTGTGGATTCTACCTCTATATTCAGCATGTATTACGGATAGCAACTTACTCTGCAATAGACATTGATGTTAACGAAGACAAATATTTCAAAAATGTACATCAACGAATTTATGAGCCATTTCTAATTGTAAATAGTGATACGCCGGCAATTGAAGGAGCGCAATACATGCGCAACTTTTTATTGCAACAGTTTAAAATAAATATATCGGGATATCCGAAGGAAGATTTACTATTTATGGCTCTTGCATTAAGGGAGTTCGCAACATGGAAGGTATTTGATCAAGACGTTTGGTCCTCTACACACCAACGTAATATAGCTCACGTTTTTACAAATTTAATAGCCCTCTATAAAGACGATGTTTTTGGGATTGAGGGGATAGTTCATCAGGAAGACTTTATTAGTCTATTTGTTTTAGCAGAGGAGATTGATAAGTTAACTAATAATATTACACAGACTGAACAATTTCAATGGGAACCAGGTCTGGACGAAATTGTTAAAGTTAGATTAGCCAATGAAAAACTTGAATGGTTTCATCAATACTTTGAATATAGAGACATTACGAAACCAGAAGAAATTGAATTTGCTGAGCCGGAAATTAATGAATATTTATATAAACGCGAAATGACAGTTGAACAAATAAAAAACAAAGTGCAACAGGAAGTTGCCGAGTTGTTCGGCTTTAATATTAAGGATTTAAATGACTTTATAGAAGGTATAGTTGAAATATCCAAAAGGAATAAACAGCTATTTGAAATATCTCCTAAAGTAGATGGGCATGTTATGACTGTTTACTTTGTCTTTAAAGGCCAGATAAATGAGTTGGGTTTATCTGTTAATAAAGTAGAGGCTATAGTAGGGAAAATGAAGTATCATCCATCATTTGATGAATACAAAACCCTTGATAAATTATCTGACCCACATATGGATTATAAATTTATTTTTGAATATGAGAATATTCTTGCATTTGGACAACTTGACTCGGGAAATAGTATTACGATATTTGAAAATCTGGTTACTACAGACCACTTTATAAGAGATATATTTGGAGATAATGCAACACGACCTTTTAAAAAAGCACAGGAAAATATTGCAAACCTAATGGGGTTGAAAATTGCAGCTCATTACTTGTCAAAGAACGGATATAAAGTTCCGATGTTAGAAGGGAAAATACCATATACCAATATTAAATTCATAAAGGGGAACGGTGTTCGTCTACATTTAAGAAATAAACAAAATCAAGATATTGGCGATATTGACGCGGTAGTTATTGATGAGATCAATAGGGAAATTATCTTGTTTGAGATAAAATATTATAAACCCGCAAACGATTTAGGCGATGCTATAAATAAGGATAGGAAGATTTTTGAGGATATTGATAAAATAAAAGTTAGGGCTGCATGGGTCGAGGAGAACATTAGAGATGTAATAAAGGCCTGGGAATTAAAGGGTAATGAGTATAGAGTTGTGACTTATCTTGTAACAGCACGACCAAACTACTATGGTAAAGAGATTGAAGCCATGGTTCCTAATTTTAAATACTTTACCTACGATGGTGTCCTAAGGTTGTAAAGCTAGGAGGTGGGAGTCTCGATGATGCTTTGTTGGGTCATCGGGACTTCTTTATGATTAAGGGGATGTAGCCAATTAGATTGGAAAGAAAATCAGTAAACAAAACTGAGGTTTTCATATTATTGTGTCTCGGAACTCTAAGTAAGCTAGAACAGAATAATAATCCTTCTCTGGAGCTATTCTCGCACTTATCAAGGTGTTTAACGTTGATGAATAAATGTATAAAAACCGTAAATAGTTTCTAGGAAATATGTGGTTTTTGTCGAATGTAAATGTAGAGTATGTCGAATAAGCCATAGATGTGTTGAATCACAATAGATTGCACTTCCGTGTAGAAGGATGATGAAGTATGGCATTTGTTACTGTAAGGGATAGAGATGCATGGGCAACAATTAGAGGGTTTGTTTACCAAGTGGATATGACCATTATAAGATGGTTAGACTTAGATGCGGATGAAAAGCTTGAACTCGAACGAGGTGAGGATATTGATTTTGTAGGCGGGGAATTTAGATCCCTCGAACAGATCAAAGTAAGAGAGAACAAAATTACTTTACGTTCAAAAGAGGCTAATGAAGCTATGGCTTCATTTTATGAACACCGAGTAGCGAACCCTACTCAAAAATTAGTGTTTCGGTTTGTAACTAATGCTCTCGTTGGCAAAGAAAAATTCCCATGGAGTATGGAAGAGAAGGCCATTGTTGTTTGGAATAATATTAGACAAAAGAAACTTAATGAGGAGGAATTATGGAGTTCTATAACCAAAATCCGCCAATTCTTATTAGGGATAGAACGTCCAAAAAAATTTAACGTAGAGACTTGGAAACAATGGAAGGAGTACTTGAAGAAATCAAACGATAATGAATTGCACCATTTTATATGCAGTTTTGAGTGGGGGGTACATAACCCTGAACCTGAAGATCTTAAAATTACTATTGAGAAGAAATTGGTGGAGCAAGGGTATGTGTCGGATACCAGTGGTGCAAAAAACTTCTCTGAAAGTTTATTCTGTTATATTTTTCGCTTACTGTCTGGTCGGGGACTCAAAACACTGTGCAAAGATGATTTATATGAGGTTCTTAGTGAATTTGAGATTAATGATGTTGAAAAATCAATACTTCAATTTATTGAAATTTTAATCCAACAGCATGAATCTCGTATTTCAGCAATAGAAGAGAAGGTTAGTCAGACTGCAGTAGGAAAGCTTATATGGAACGTACCTCATCGAGCTAACCCTCACTTTATTGAACGTGGCAATGACTTAGAAATGTTGCGAGAAAAGTTGAATAGTGGACAATTAACTGCCGTTACACAGACACTAGCGGGGTTAGGTGGGATAGGAAAAACCCAAATGGCAGTTCAATATGCTTATAAATATAGGAAAGAATATAATATCATATGGTGGATCGATGCAGAGCATGAAGAATCGATAAGGGCAGACTTTTCACAACTAGCAAAAAAATTAAGTGATGATAAAGATATTGAAAGTGATGAAGTTGAATTTGTTAGAGAGTGGCTTTCTAGAAATGATAAGTGGCTTTTGTTATTTGACAATGCCATTGATTATAAAGAAATTGAAAGCTATTTACCAAGTCCACAAGAAGGCCACATTCTTATTACATCACGTAATCAGGATTGGCCAATTCATCCACTTGTATTATCAGAATTTAACCGGAGACAGTCTATCGAGTTTTTAATGAGACGTACTAATTGTTCGGATGCAACACAAGAACAAGATGCGAGTGATTTAGCGGCTGAACTAGGTTTTTTACCCTTAGCGTTAGAACATGCAGGAGCTTATATAAGGAGAAAACGTAAGTCTTTTAAGGAATATTTAGACTTATACACAAGTAAAAAAGTCGAATTACTTGCGGTTGAGGGAATCCCAGATTCGTATCATTCAACTATTTTAACCACATGGAATATCTCGATTGAATCAATAAAACAAGAATCTTCTCTTGCAGAAAAATGGTTGGATCTGTTTGCATACTTAGGAGCGGACCAGATCCCATATTCTTGGTTTTACGATATTGAAGATAGTGTAGACATCCTAGAAAAGGACAAAGCTATTGAAGTTCTAAGTAAGTACTCTTTGGTGAATATTAATGTGGATGAGCATCATGCATCAATGCACCGCTTAGTTCAAGAAGTTATACGAAACAAAATTGGGGAATACGCAGACGAAGTTTTACAACGGTCGGTTCATGTTGTTTCAAAAGATTTTAGTTTTGACCAGTACAACTATGATTCTTGGGTAAAGTGTGGAAAAATACTATCGCATGCTATTAACGTTGCAAAACACATATTAGACCTGAGAGTGAAAAACGGTAATGCTATTAGCATATTATTGAACTTGGGCTTGTTTTTTAATCATTACTCGAAATATTCAACAGCACAGGATTACTTGTTGGCAGCAAAAGATATTTGCGAATCAATGGTTCCGGTAAATACAAATTGGAAATCCTCTATTTTAAATGCTTTGTCTGTAATATCCTTAAACCGGAATAAGCCTGAGGAAGCTATAGAGTATATACAAACAGCTCTAAGCTTAACAACAGAGATTGATAAAAAAAGGGCAACTATCCTCAGTAACTTAGCGGTACAGAAAATGAACGTGGAGAAGAATTATGAAGAGGCGTTAAGATTATTTATTGAGGCATTACGTATAGAACATTTAATTTATCAGTCCGATAATGCTGATACAGCAGTTACTAGAAATAATATTGCTGAATGTTTGGCGAAATTAGGCAGATACCCGGAAGCTAAGGTGCAGCATGAAATAACAATAAATATTGAAAGGAGCATTGCTAAAGAAACAGGGTCATTAAATCCCAATTTAGCAACTCGGTTAAGTAATTATGGGGGCACACTTTTTAAAATGGGAAAGGCCAAAGATGCTATTCCGTATTATATAGAAGCATTAGAAATTCTTGAAGAAGCCTTCCCTGGTGATGATTACCGAAAAGCGTACGTAATGACGGAGTACGGAGGCGCTTTGTTAAAAACTGGTGATGCCCCTGGCGCTTTTAAATTAATTGATGAAAGCTATTCAATGCTTCTTAACACTGAAAAAAGGAATGACCCTCAAACTAAAGAAATTGAACTGTTGCGTTCCTTCCTGCTAAGCTTATTGAAATAAGTATACATCCTTCCACTGGACAGGCGCAGTCGGGTTCCAACTTTTTTTCTATGGTAATTTTAGGTGGTTCCATACTTTCTTTTTTTTGCAATCATCACATGTCACTACAAAGCCAAAAAAATCAACGAAATTAGTTCCATACTTTATTGTCACCTGACAAAAGCTGTCTGAAGAAAATAAGGTATTAGACTTATGATTTCCGACCATGTTGTTAGCAGGGTAACCAGGACACAACTAGAATGACATCATGAAAAGACATTAATTTAGGGGCTACCTTTTACTAGGTGGTCCCTTATTTTATTTAGGGGGAAATTCAAAATGAATCCGTATTAAAAACTATCGGGCAGAAGAGCGAAGTGTGGAGGGTCTTCATGGGTTCAATATGAGGGATACATATTACCCGGGGTGCCTGTGATGGAAATGTAACACAGATTAATTGTTTTTATTCCCATGGTATAATGTCCTTATAGTGGATTTAAAGGATGGCTTTACAGTGACGGAGAATAACAAACCAGCAGAACAGGAAATCAAGACAGATAAGCAGGTTGAGCTTACAGATCTCTCGCAGGAATTGTCGGATGAAGAAATGGAAGAAGTGGAAGGCGGCGCAAGACCAAATCGAATTTCACCAAAAACAAAGGGCGCTGGCGCACGCCGATACGCCTAATATAGAGTGTCTACAAGAAAGCGGTCCCTTCTTACCTTGAGGGCCGCTTTTTTTTCTAAAGTAGATAGGCATTCAACTAACCGGGAAAAGAGCTTAGCGATGGAGCCGTTCCACCGCTTTTCTGCATTCCGTGCTGCCGCGCTCAACTATTTGGCAATTTAATTGAAATTTATGATATTATTGGGAGTGGTAATATCTTTGGTAAATTTGGGGTTTTTGCGGAGGGAATATCATTGAAACGAGTAACCATTAGAATACTCGGTTTTATTATTGTCGGGTTTGCTCTATTTCTAGGAATTAAATTCATTGGGTTTCCTGTAGCCATTACGAAGTATTCGGAGCCCCCAATCGACAACGAAATCATATATTATGAGGATAAAGTTGAATCGAAGTCTCATAAAGTTAGGATTAGGTGGTGGAGAGAATAAAGGAGTAACCGAAGTATAAGTGGAGGGCTATTAATTTTGAAACGGTTAATGATCAAGTGAGTTAATTGAATAACGGCTGCCTTCTTTTGTGCTAGCATGGCAGTTCTAAAAGGCGCATGGAATCAAGTCATCAAGTCTATTTCTTTATTTTCTTCGAACAAGTTGTTTGAAAAGGGATCTGAAATCCAACATGGATAATACAACTTAGATTATGAGCCCTGCAATTATTTTTGGGTAATTGCAGGGCTCATTTTATCTATCAAATATGTTAATCAAGAGTGGGAAATCGCATCCCTTAATTGAAACATTAAGATCACTTAAAATTTTCTTTTTTAAAACTGGATAGTCAACATTAAATCAGACAGNCTTTTGATTTTTAAACTCGCGACCACGGTCGGTATGAAACCACTGAACTTGACGCAAATCGCCCACTACGTTTGCAAACGCACGGGAAATCAGAGCAGCGTCCTTATTTGGACCTGCACTATGACCAATGATTTCTCGATTGAACAAATCAAGGAGCACGCAAATGTAATGCCACCGATTCTGAACCTTCACATAGGTCAGATCGCTGACAATAAAGCGCTGGGCTTCCTCCTGCTTGAACTCACGGTCCAACACATTCGCCGTTGCTGCTTCATTTGAAGCGGCTTTAAGAGGCTTATATTGAGCCACG
>NZ_WTLI01000030.1 GCF_011421635.1 Paenibacillus turpanensis | reverse complement strand
GGAGGACTCCAGTTTAATTAGGGGGCCTATGAGTTATCCGCCTCTCTTCGGCAGGTTTGCCCAAGGATATTTCGAAATAGTACCAGTTATTTGTATTATTTCGCTCCAAAACTGACTTCCGTCAGGAGATAATACAAATTACTTGTATTATCTCTCGTGCGTCCAAGGCTGAAAGCGCCCGATTAGTCACTGACAGGGGCTCACTTAGCAAATTACAAACATTCAAAAGGACAGGGAGAATAAATCCCTGTCCTTTTGCGTTTCTATATAGTCAACCACCCTTTCTACCTATCTACTTGTCCATTCCGCCTCCCTAACTGATCCCGCTCGAAACCAACTAATCTTGTCCGCCTTTCTTGGCCCTAACCCCCGTTTACTTGTCATTCCTCCTCCCTATCTGACCCCGCTCGTACCCAACTAATCTCATCGCGCCTTTCTTGGCCTAACCCCCGTTTACTTGTCACTTCCTCTTCCCTATCTGATCCGCTCGTACCCAACTAATCTCGTCCGCCTTTCTTGGCCTAACCCCCGTATACTTGTCATTTCCTCCTCCCTAATCGGTCCGCTCGTAACCAATTAATCTTGTCCGACCTTCCTAGGCCTAAAGCTCAATTACTTGTCACTTCCTCCTCCCTATCTGAACCGCTCGGGTTCCTGCATGATAACCTGGCACGGCGCTTCTCTTTTCCAATAGCAGCCTTGCTCCATACCTAGCTGCCTATCTGCAGCTATAAATCACTGCCTTACCTACTATCTATTAGTTAGTACCCATCCTATAAGCTAGCCCCAAGCAGCCAACCAAAGCAACAAAAAAAGGCAGGAAGCGCACTCCCTGCCCGGGAACCCACTCCTGCCTTTCAACCTTTTCATTACGCGATCGGTGTACCGTTTGGCACAGCAGTGTCCGGCTGGAGCAGCACAACGTCCCCTTCTTCATGCACTCCGCCGAGGACTAGCACCTCCGAAGAAAATCCGGCAATTCTCCTTGCAGGGAAATTCACAACCGCCGCGACCTGCCTGCCGACGATCTGCTCCGGAGTATATCGCTTCGTAATTTGCGCACTCGAACGTTTCACCCCAAGCGGCCCAAAATCAATGTGCAGCTTTATCGCCGGCTTCCTTGCCTCCGGAAACGGCTCTGCACGAATAACCGTACCAACCCGTATATCCAGCTTCGCAAAATCCTCTATGGTCGCCGAATTCTGCGAGTCAGCCTGTTCCATTGTCGGCTTTTCTGTCACTTCCGATTCGCCTCCATCCACGTTACACCAAAATCAACTAACTCGCGCTGCGGCATGAGCAGCGCATCTGCCTGCCCGACGCGCCCTTGGCGAACAAGGCTGCTTTGCTTCGCAAAGGCTTCCCCAACCACCGGAAAATCGTCGGTTTCATACTCGAGCTGCGCAAATTCAGCCCAAACGCGCGCCCCATCCTGCATTACTGGAGCACCGGCCTGTTTCACGCGCTTGGAAGCATAATTCGCCCGATGCTCAGACAAATGCAGCGATGTATTGCTGTCGTGCCCGACGCCAAGCAGCAGCACCCAGCCCGCTGCATCGTAAACCCTCGCGAGCGGCGAGCCCTCGCCCAAAGAAAACTCCAGCCGATGCCCGTCCACGACTCGGTCCCTCACGCTTCCCCATGCCGCAAAGGAGTGATGCGGATGCGCACTGCGGCGCACTCCATCCGCTTTGCGGAACGTCTCTGCGATCATCCCCATCCAATCGCAGGGTGTTAATGCCGGATCGTAGGCCGGCATCGTCTCCCTAACATGCGCCCACCATTCCTTAGGAATGGGCGGGTTTCCCCACTCTGCCGGATCGGAGTACCCCGAGGTATGGGCAGGCATAATAAGCGTTCCGGCATCGCCAACCGCTCGCATAAGTCCTAGGATCACGGCCTGTGCTCCCCCGTTCACCCAGCCGATTCGGCTCAAGGAGGAGTGCACCAGCAAGCTCATCCCCTCCTGCACGCCCAGCTCCCTCAGTTCTTCTTCTATGGAACCGACCGTCGCTGGCAGGCCTTTTGTCTGTTCAATAATTTCTTTCAACGGCATTTGCTATCCCCTCACCCGTGATCGCTCAAGATTGATTTCATAAATTCCAATTCACAAATTCAAACATCTCTAACATTGTCTTTTAAAACTGTTCTTCTATTCCTAACTCCTATCCGCACATTCTAATCGGAAACGAACAGGATCCTGATGCTTGTTACTTGTGCCAAAATTGCCCTAACCTGTCCGGTCCGGTCTTGTTCAATTGTAATATTGTCCTGTCCTGTCCACCTGTCATATTATTCTGTCTTGTCCACCTGTCATATTTTCCGGTCCTGTCCATCTGTCATAGTCTCCTGTCTTATCCATCTGTCATATTATCCTGACTCGTCCTATTCATCTGTCATATTGTCCTGACCCGTCCTGTCCAACTGTCATTTTGTCCAGCCCAGTCCAGCCCTGCCCCGTCCAGTCCAACCCACCCCACCCGCCGCGCCTCCAACTACTCCCCAAAATGTACCATACCCGCCCTTCCTAACAAAAAGGAAAAAATCATTTAACTCTTTCGTGACCGGTCATATGACGTCAGGCACTATGAACAGCTCCCCCCAGTTGGCTATAGTAAATCTATAGAAATGGAGTAACAAATAACTACCATTTACCATAGTTAGAAAGGAAGCCTTGACCATGCAAACCGAATCGACGATCTCCTTAATTACCGATCCGAAAACCTACGCCAAAATCTTATATTTGCTGCTGTCACTTCCCGTAGGCATCCTTTATTTCACAATCGCCGTGACCGGCTTTACACTTTCCATCGGCCTTACACCGATATTCGTCGGCTTCCCCTTGGCCATCGGCATGCTGCAGCTCAGCAAGGGCGTGCTTCGCTGGGAATCGACGCTGGCCGGACAGCTTCTTCACCAGCCCGTACCGGAATGGGGCCAGCGCGAGCCTTCTCCTCCAGGCTTTTGGAGCAAGCTTAGCTACTACGCAACGGATTTTCGCTCCTACAAAGGGCTGCTGTTTATGATCCTAAAGCTGCCCCTCGGCATCATTTCCTTCACCGTGTGCATCACCGCGATCGCAACGAGTGCCGCTTTCTTGGCCGCACCGCTCGTACAGATCATTTTAATCAACGAGATCGGGATCGACATCTACGAGTCCAGCCTGCTCAATCTCCTTCCGTTTGGATTATCGTATACCCAGCAGTCTCTGATCTATGTAGCCATCGGTCTTTTCTGCATCTGGCTGTTCATCCGCATTCTTCACTTCATCGCCCAAATTTCGGCAGGATTCGCTCTTTTTATGGCAGAGGAAAAGTAAAGCAGGTATAATAACGGAATACCAACTACGGAAAGGACGTCAACATGGCTCAACTGTATTTCCGTTACGGAACAATGAACAGCGGCAAGTCTATAGAGGTGCTGCGCGTTGCCCACAATTACGAGGAACAAGGCAAGAAAGTATTGCTTTTTACACCCGCAATCGATGACCGGTACGGCGTAGGAACCGTCGCTTCCCGGGTCGGCATCCAGCGCGAGGCCATCAAGGTCGACGCTGATACCGATATGCTGGCGATTACCGCCGCGCACTCTCCAAGCTGCGTCATCGTCGATGAAGCACAATTTCTAAACCGCGAGCAGGTGCTCAATTTAACCCGTATCGTGGATGAGCTCAACATCCCCGTGCTTTGTTACGGCCTTCGCACCGACTTTGTCGGCAATCTCTTTGAGGGAAGCCTCGCTTTATTTTCGTGGGCGGACAAAATTGAAGAGATTAAGACGATCTGCTGGTACTGCGAGAAAAAGGCTCTTATGAATATGAGATTAAAAGACAACACGCCGGTTTTTGAAGGCGAGCAAATCCAAATCGGCGGCAATGAAAGCTATCTTCCGGTTTGCCGCAAATGCTACGTTCGGTTAAAGCAAGGCCTGCCCCCTCTTAAGCCTCGTTCTTAAAAACTTGTATATCCCCGGAGTTTCCGTCATACACATAGACTAACAGATGACTTTTCCGAGAAGGGTCTTGATGCTATGCGGGAACTCCGGAAATTCACCTTTTTGTACATACCTGAAGCCCACCGGTCCGTCCGCCGCTTCCGTCTGCCGAGAATGCTCCTTTTTATACTGCCAGGGGTATTTTTTGTGCTGCTGATTTCTGGCGTCCTGTTCTTCCGTTACAGCAAATGGAATGCCGACTATGCCGTTTCCGTGCTCTCCGAGCAGCATCAGTCCGAAACCACCCAGTTGATTGAGGAAAAAAGTCAGCTGGAATCCGACTTGATTACGAAGGAGCAAACGATTCAAGAGCTGCAAAACAGCGTCATAACGCTATCCGAAACTGCGGATCAGCTGCAGCAAAAGCTTGAAGAGCTGAAAGAGCTGGAAACCCAAATTCGTTCCTTATCCAAAATGGGGTCGTTGACCTCGAGCAAAACGAACGTTTCCGTTGCTTCCACAGAGAGCGCCTCCGATGCCGATTCCACAGCCGTTGGAGGTGAGCTGATCCCCGCGACTGATGAAGACATGCAGCAGTTCATGGACAGCACGGCGAAAACCTACGAGCAGCTGAGTACCCAAATCGAGAGTGTAAAAAGCGACTTAGCGGCCCTGCAAGCCGATTTGGAGGCAAAACGAGCGAGAGAACGCAGAACACCCACGATCTGGCCTACCGACTCGCGCACCTTGACCAGCGGCTTCGGCTACCGCCGCGATCCGTTTACAAATCGCCCGAGCTTTCACAGCGGGTACGATTTTGACGGAAGCACCGGTGACAGTGTGTATGCCACAGCCGAGGGAAAGGTCTCCGAGGCCGGTTGGGCGTCAGACTACGGCTACCATATCGTGATCAATCACGGGAACGGGCTGCAAACCCAGTATGCACATCTAAGCAAAATTCTCGTGGAAGAAGGGCAGGCCGTTTCCAAAGGCGAAAAAATCGGGCTTGTCGGCTCCACAGGGCGCAGTACAGGGCCGCATCTCCACTACGAAGTGATCAAAGGCGGCGAAAAGGTGAATCCAAAGCCATACTTAATTCAGGATCGAAAGGAAGTGGAGTAACGTGTTTGGCAAGAAAAAGAACCCAGTCAATCCAAATTCGACCGATACCTTAATCGGCGAGGGAACCATTGTCGAGGGAAAAATGCTTTCCGAAGCAAGTCTGCGCATTGAAGGAAAGGTGATCGGCGACATCGAATGCTGCGGGGACGTCATGATCGGGGAAAAAGGCGAGGTCCATTCGAATCTGCAGGCGCGCAATGTCATTAATGCCGGCATTATTGTCGGCAGCGTAACGACAAAAGGCAAGCTGACGATTACGAATAAAGGCCGGGTGTCCGGGGAAATCGACGTCGGCCTGCTGCAAATCGCGGAGGGCGGCATTCTACAGGGCGCAAGCCGGATGACGCCGGAGCAAACACGGCAGGTGGAATCCGAAAGCCTGAAGCCCGTGAAGGGCAACCGTTCCTCAAAGCCGGTTAAGGCCGAAGGAGAAAAAGAAAAAGCGAATGCCAGTTGACCGGCCTTCGCCTGTGTGATACGTTTTGTGAGGCATTGCAATTATACCGCCCCGGAGCGTGAAACCAGATGAAGGCAAACCGTTTTCCCCTATCTACATATGCCCTATTGGGAGTCGGCATTATTGCGATCTCCTTTTCCGCTATATTTGTAAAATTTAGCGAAGCGCCCGTATCCGTCATCGCCATGCAGCGGCTGCTCATCACGATTGTGCTGATGCTGCCGTTCGTATGGCGCGCGCGGGAAGAAATCCGGCGGATCTCCCGCCGCGACTGGGTCGGCCTGCTGCTTTCCGGCAGTGCGCTGGGACTCCACTTCCTGCTGTGGATGGGGTCGCTTCGCTTTACAACGGTGGCCAGCTCCACCGTGCTGATGACGCTGGAGCCGGTGCTTGTTATGGCCGGCGCCTATTTTTTGTACCGCGAACGCACGACGCCCAGCGCGATCGCGGGAGCCGCTCTTGCCATTGCCGGAGCCATACTGATCGGCATTGGCGATTTTGCCGTTTCCGGCAGCGCCCTGCTGGGCGATCTGCTGTCGGTGCTTGGCACGGTGGCCGTTGTCGGCCACATGCTGATCGGACAAGACCTGCGCTCGAGAATGGGAGCGATGGTCTATAGTTTTTTTGTATTTTTGACCGCAGGTTTATTTTTCCTCGTCTATAATATCGTCATTGGACACGAGCTGATTGCTTATCCTGCCAAGGAATGGGGCCTTTTTCTTTTGATGGCGATCGTCCCTACCGTATTCGGCCATCTGCTGTTTAACTGGCTGATGCGCGATGTCGGCGCGACCGTCATTTCTATGGCCGTCATCGGCGAGCCGGTTGGCGCCACCCTGCTCGCTTGGCTGATGCTCGGCGAAGCGGTCTCACCGCTCACCGGAGCCGCATGCGTATTGCTTATGCTGGGAGTCGTGCTGTTCTTGGCCCGCCACCGATCTGCGCCGCACGGGGACGCCCCTCAACGTCCCCATGAACAGCCCAGTGCCAGCTAAACGCTAATTCTACTTCCACTCCGCCAGTAATCGCTTCGCTTCTCCGGCCGGTGTCTGGAACGTCTCATACACCTTCACCGTGTATGGGTATTCCAGCTGCTCCGTCTGCACGTTGCTGAACCGCAGCGTTTGCGTGCCGCTGACGATCCTTTGCTCACCGACAAGAGGCATCGTTTTGGAAGCAAACACGCGTCCCAGCGAGTCATACAGCTCGAATTTGAGCATCGAGGACTGCTGATCGGCCACCACATCGTCTTGATGCGTAATTTGTGCGTTCACTTTAAGCATATACGTGTACGTAAAGCTGCCGGGTCCTTGCGTAACGGCGTACTGCGTCGTCCAGTCGCGGAATTCGATGTCGAACGGGTACATCGATACCCGCTTCGAATCGGAAAGCGGCTGGGCAGCGGTCCGCACCGCAGCAATCCGCGACGATGCTGCGGCTCCGGTACCTACCGGCTCCAGCAAGGCTAAGCCGAGCGCTTCACCGGTTTCTGACTCCGGCAGCAGGAAGGAATAGCTGATGACGTAGCTGAGTCCCGGCGCCATCGATGCGTAGGAGGCCGTCTGTCTCGAGCCGGTATAACGATGTCCGTCCGTTCCGGTCAATTCCGCCCCGAACTGCGGCATCGGTTTATCCGTTCCGCTCGTATTGGTCAGCTTAAACTTGGCGACGGCCGTTTGATAACCCGAGCCCTCATTTTCGCTCAAGGTCAGCTCCATCAGCGCCACTTCCGTCGAATCCGCCACTGCCTTATTCCACGAAGTCAGCTTCATCGGCTGTCTCATTTCGTAAGGAGCAAAGCTGCTCCAAAGCTCTGCCGCTGCGGGCGGAAGCGCCATACTCATGCGTCCCACCGCGTAACGAACCGCTTGTTGGGCGGAGGCTGCTGCAGGTACGAACGACTCAACGGTTTCTACCGTAATCCCGCTCAATACTGCCGAGCCCTCATTCACCGGGATCACGACATGCACCGCTTTGCTTTCCCCCGGCTCCAGCATTACCCCCGTCTGCTCCGCCAGTGTTCCGACGAACGTTTGGCCGCCGCTTCGACCGCGAAGCTGAAAGTCGGGAAGCTTCTCTTTGGCGTTGCCTTCATTCACTGCGGTAAACGTAACGATATATGACTGTCCGCCCTGCGCCGTCTGTTCAATGCGAATTCCCTCAGGCTTCAATGAAATTTGAGAGCCTGCGAATGGAATCCGGAATGCGGTTCCCCAAGCGATTTGGGAAGCAGAATCGGCGAACGTATCAAGAGCGCCTGTCCATACCATGTCTTCCGTCAGCGGAATGGACCATTTCACCGTTTCCGTCTTTGGATATACATACTCATTTACGTCCACCCACTGCAGCTCTGCACCTACAGTAGAAACAGCCGCCTCCAGTCCGGCATAAAAGCTCAGCTCCACCATCTCGTAAGGCGATGCCGCTCTCGGGTTCGCTGCGCTCGGCTGCAGGATATAGGAAGCGCCGTCAGCCGTCCGAAGCCGCAAATGTCCTTCCGGCATACGCGTCAGCCGTCCATTCGTGTTATAAAAACGAAGGGAAGCACCGAGGTTTGTGCCCGTCCCCGCTTCATTCCGCTCCGCCAGCACATGCTTCAGCTCCGCTTTCAGCCCTGCGGCCGCATCCACCTTAGCGGCGGCGGTCACAGCCGGCGCCGAAGCCGTAAAGCCCGCTGAGGCATACGTATGCGCAGGGAGGGACGCCAGCATCGACATCCCAATCACAGCGGCCGTTGTCATTTTTAAACCCTTCGTCCATTCTCTCATTGCGTTTTCTCCTCTCCCGCTCCGTTTACCTGTCCCGTTTTCACGCTTTGATCTACTTTCACACTTTGTTCCTCTATACTCTGTCCGTCCTTCAAGCGCGCTTGACCTCTCGTCACCACCTGCTCGCCCTCCTGCAGGCCGGCGGTAACCTCCTGATACTGATCCTTTACTCGTCCTACCGTAATGACACGTTTCTCGACTTTCCCTTCCTTTATCACGTAAACGAACGTATCCGAGCCTTCTCTACTAATCGCTGCCGACGGAACCGCCAGCGCCTTCTGCTCCGCTTCATCCGACAGCACGACTTGCACGCGCATGCCCGGCTTCAGCTGCTTGTCCGGATTGGATGCTTCGATCTCGAGCGCATACGACTTCGTTTGTTCGTTTACACTCTGGCCGACAAACGTGACCTTGCCCTCATACCGGCGCTCCGGATCAGAAGGCAAATAGAAAGCGAGGCTTTCTTTCCCTTCTACCTTCTTCAGCAGCGCCTCCGGAATTGCCGCTTTAATCACGACCGGATCCATCCGCAAAATTTGTCCGACGCGAATCCCCTGCGAGACCATCATTCCCGCCTCCACGCTGAGATCTGCCAGCACGCCGTCAGTAGGCGCCTTCACGGCGTAATATTCAAGCCGTCGGTTCAAATCGGCTAAAGATACCCGCGCAGTTGCAATTTGCGATTCAAGCGAAGCCAGCGGATTGGTTTGATCCAGTGCCGCCAGCTGCTTCTCGGCTAGCTCCAAATCCCGCTGAGCATGCTCCAGCATTTCCGCCGCTTGATCCACTTGGCGCTGCGTCACGAGACCTGCGTCATAGTCGTTGCGCAGCTTGTTGTATTCCTCGCGCTGCCTTTGCAGCTGCGTACGGCTGCGCAGAACCGCATTGCTTAGCTGCAGCTTGGAATTGGTGGAATCGATTCTTGTTTTGGCCAGCGTCTCCTGCAAGTTGTTTAACGAAATTTCGGTTCTGCGTTTTTCCGAAAGAATATCCGCGTTGTCGATGCGGAACAACACCTCTCCCTGCTTTACGGTATCACCTTTCGTACGCAGCTTTTCCGTGACATCGCCGCTAGCCTTAACGACGATATCCATTTCAAGCGAAGCGGCCACCTCAGCCACCTGCTCCTCCGCCGAGCCCATCATTTGTGCGCTTACGGCTTCCGTCTGTATTGTGCTTTTCGATTCGGCCCCGTTCAGCGCCGTCGTTTCAGATGCTTTACCACAGCCCGCCAAAGCCGCAGCGAATACAAATGCGGCAAGCAGTACAGCCGCCGGTTTGCGGCGTATTTGAAACGTAGAAGCGTTCGATTTTCCCATACGTTTGTCCTCTCCTTTATCTAATTTCCGCAGCGCTGCTTTCACTTCTAGAATGGAAGCCTGCAGCTCTCCCGCAAGCTTCCTCTAGCCTTACACGGAAGACGAGCCGCGCTCCTGGCGAACCGCTGCCGGCTTCCGCTTTCCTCTGCCAAACCATCCGGACATACGCCGCTTGGACGCTTCGATCATCTCATAAGCAACCGGCACGACGACAAGCGTCAGCACGGTCGAGGTCGTTAAGCCGCCGATGACAACGACCGATAAGCCTTTGGAAATCAGCGTGCCTTCGGAAAAGCCCAGTGCGAGCGGCAGCAAAGCCGCAATCGTCGCCACCGCCGTCATAATGATCGGACGGAAGCGCTCCAGCCCCGCTTCAATAAGCGCGTGCCGCACCGTATAGCCGCTTTCGCGCAGCTGCTGCGCACGGTCGATCAGAACGATCGCATTTGTAACTACGATACCGATCAGCATCATAAAACCGATCATTGACGTAACATCGAGCGATTGCCGCGTCAAGAACAGACCGAGCAGCCCGCCGATCGCCGCCAGCGGCAGCGAGAACAAGATCGCAAACGGCGCGCCTGCGTTACCGAACGCCAGTACCATGATCAAGTACACGACAAACACGGCTGCCCCCATCGCAACAAACAGCTGCGAGAAGCTCTCTTCGATATCCTGGCTTACGCCTGCCACTTCCCGGGAAACTCCCTCAGGCAGCTCGATTTTATCCAGTTCGGCAGCGATCGCCGCGCTGACTCCGCCCTTGTTGTCGGACTCTATGCTGGCCGAAATACTAAGCACCTGCTGCTGCTTCTCACGCGAGATGTTCACCGGAGATTCGATCTCCGTCACCGTGGCGATCTCATTCAAGTAAACAAGCGCCCCCGTGGATGTACGCAGTGCAATCCGTCCGATTTGCTCCGGCGTTTCGATATCGCGTTCATTCACCTTCACAACGGTATCGTACATTTCACCGTTAAGCTTCACTTCGCCGATCGAGGACTCTCCGATCCAGGCAGCTGCCGTTTCGCGCACCATTGCCGCATTTAAACCGTACAGCCGTGCCTTCCCTTGATCGACCTCCACCTTAATTTCAGTCTTCGCATCGCTCAAGCTGTCCTGAATTTCACTCAATTCCGGATACTGCTCAAGCTCTTCACGAATCAGCTGCGCCGCTTCACGCAGCTTCTGCTGATCATCGCCTTTGACCATATATCTGAAATCCGTCGTCGCCGTAGCCGGATCGCCCGCCAGTCCGAACGGCCGCACCTCCGCACCCTGCGGCAGCGTTTCAAGCATCAGCGCGGTGTATTCGTCTTTCACCGTCTTTACATTTTCCTCGCCCAGAACCTCCACAAAAATTTGCGCCCGGTATGACACCGCCTCGTTCACTCCAACATTGACTCCTTGTGCGCCATCGTAGCCGATCAAGGATTCAACGTAGCGGAACAGCGGCTCTCCCTTCTCCGTCTTCGCTTCAGACAGCAGCGCTTCAAGCTCCTTCACTTCCGTATCTGTCGCTTCAAGTGAATACTCATTCGGAAGCTTAATCGTGAAATAAACCGTCCGGTCGCTTCCGCTTTCCGGAATAAAGGCCATCGACAAGTTCGGCACGATCGCAGCGACCGACACAACAAGCAGCAGCGCAGAGCCCGCCATTGTCTTTTTGCCGTTATTCAGCGCCCACTCCAGACACTTGCGGTAAAACGCTAGGACCTTGCCTTCCTTCTGGTCTCCCTCATGATTTCCAAGGTTCGCTTGGTTCGCCACCAGCAGCTTGGCCAGCATCGGGATAACCGTCAGCGCAACGAGCAGCGACGCCATCAATGCGCACGCCAGTGTTAACGCAAACGGACGGAAAATCTCCCCGGCAATCCCGGTAACCATCCCCATCGGGGCAAATACGCCTACCGTCGCCAGCGTAGAGGACGTAATCGCCGATCCAACCTCTTTGGTAGCCAGCTTAATCGCAGACTCGCCGTCTTCGATCGCCTTCGCCAATCTCGAATAAATATTTTCAATAACGACAATACTGTCGTCGACGACCCGTCCGATTGCAATAAACATACCGCCGAGCGTCATAATGTTAAGCGTGATGTTGAAATACGACATCATTAGAAGCGTGATCAATATCGACAGCGGAATAGATACTAGCACGATCAGCGTCATTCTGATGTTGCGCAGGAAGACCAAGATCATAAGCGACGCCAGCAATGCGCCGACCACACCTTCCTTGAGCATCCCGTTGATCGACTTTTTCACCTCTACCGCTGCATCGTACAGCGTGTGGTACTCGATCTGCGGATAATCCGCCTTCCACATCTCGATCCGATTCTTGATGCCGTCGGAAAATTCAACCGCATTCGCGTTTGAGCTTTTGTAAAGAATAAGGGCAATAGCCGGATCATCATTCAAACGCGAGATATATTTTGATTCGGAAATCGCTTCAACCTCGGCAATTTGACTAAGCGTCAGCATGCCGCCAATCGGTGAAGGGAGTTCCATGCTCTGCAGCGCATATAAAGAATCGATATTGCCCGTCACCCGCATCACCTTCGAGGTTCCGTGCACCTTCACCGAGCCCGCCGGTCCGTTGGAAAGGTTGGCCTGGATCAGCTGCGCCACCTGTCCTGGAGTAAAGCCGTAAACATTGATCGCATCGGCGTTCAGTCTTATATCCATGCTCGTTGTACGGTTGCCGATCACATCAAAATGATCGAGGCCATCCAGCGATTCGAGCTCATTTTCCAGCACATCTTCGTAAATCCGGTCAAGCTCGGCCTGCGACATGCCATCCTTTCCCTGCAGCGTTAAATAATACGAAGGGATGGAAGCCATGCCGAACGTAGCCGCTGTAGGCTCCTCTGCCCCCGATGGAAGCCGAACATTGGAAATGGCGTCCTCGACGTCGGCCTTCTTTTTGTCCGTATCGACGCCCTGCGTAAACTCAATAATGATGGACGAATACTGATCCGTTGAAGTCGATGTCACATTTTTAACATCCTCTAGATTGGACACCGCCTCCTCAAGAGGTTTGGTCACATCCTCCATAACGTCTTCCGGCGAACCTTGATAAATCGTGGTCACCGATACGACTGGAAACGAAATGTCCGGAAAGTTTTCCACCTTTAAAGTCGAGGCAGAGTAAAGCCCGCCTCCAAAAAGCAGCGCCATAATAATGAACAAGGCGGCTACATTTTTCATTGAAAAATCGGTTAATCGGTTCAAAAGGTTCCCTCCAGTCTCTCTGCTTCATACCACCTATTCTAGGAACCCAATATGAACACAGTATGAACCAAATGGTAATAACAGGTGGAAACCAAAAAGACCGGAACGAGGGCTTAAAATTTAATCGGGGAGATTTGTGTATCGTATCTAGGGGGAAGCAGCCACTGAGATCGACGCGATGACCCTTGTATAACGACATATGTTGTTATACAATATCTATAAGAGGTGTAAAGCATGGATAAAGAGATAATGAAGGGAAGTATAGACATCTTACTTCTATCAATTATTGGTCGGCAGGATACATATGGCTACGATATTATCCAGCAATTAAAAGACCACAGTAACGGTGTGTATTTAATGAGTCAGGGTACTCTTTATCCTGCGCTCAAGAGGCTGGAGAACAAAGGCTTATTGAGCGCTTATTGGGTGGAGAATGAAGTAAATGGGCGACGAAAATTTTATTCGCTTACAAATGAAGGAAAATCGGAATTACGTGAAAAATTACAGTCATGGGATCAGATTCATTTTCTTATTCAAGCTTGCAGAAAGGCGGGTCTCGCATGAATCCATTTGATTCGTACCTCCAAAAAATACTTACAGAAATCAACGCTTCGGAAGAAGAGAAACAACAACTGTACACTGAATTTTCGGATCATCTATATCATCTAAAAGTGGAGTACATATCAAAAGGATATTCGGAAATTGAATCCGTTCAGTTGGCGATTACTACTTTCGGTGATTCTAAAGAAGTTGCTAAGAATATGGAAGAAGTTATGTTTCCTAATAAGCATTGGTTGAATAAAATTGCTTGGTTTGGACTGTTAATGTATATAGCAGTTGTGCTAAAACTCCTGATTTTTGATGAAATTAGAATGCACATCCGTGAAGTTAACCAAGAAATTAATTATCTACGTTATAATTTGGTGCCGTTCGAAAGTATTAGTACCTATCTCATGAATTTTCATGATTATAATTTTGATACTTGGTTTTTCAATACGTTTGGGAATGTCTTACTCTTCTTGCCTTTCGGTTTTTTGTTGCCAGTTTTGTTTTCTAAAACTAGAACCGCAATAAGGATTATTTGCCTCTCACTTACTTTTAGTTTAGTGATTGAGATTCTTCAATTGACCACACGGTTCGGACAATTCGATGTTGATGACCTCATATTGAATTCGATCGGTGGATATATTGGGTTTATTATTTTCATACTTATCTCTAAAGTGATTACCAAATTAATAGAAAATTCAAGGCCATCGGTTGCTTAAAGTTTCAATAACAGATCTACCCCACCAAAGAACGGTGGGGTTGTTTTTACAGGACTATAAGTAAAGCAGCTCTTTTTTAGAAAAGAGCCAAAATAAAAAAGCAGCGGACCAAGACTCGAATAAAGTCTTAGCCCGCCGCTCGTAGTCTTTCGGCTACCTATAGATTAAGCGTATCGGCGTCCGCGGCCGCTAGTTGTTCTTTTATTAATTGGGCTTGATCTTCCGCCGCCTTCTACATTCTCCATCTCTTCATTCGATAATTCCTGAGAAAGATCCGAAAGCTCAATTTCTTTGTCCGTCTTGATTTCCTGTTCTGCCGGTTTGTTCTTCTCTGTCATCATTAGGCCCTCCCAAGATTATTCTTAAAGATAGAATACCACAGAAATATAAATTGCGGTTTGTGATACATTTCACTGTCAGTTTTTCTTTTAATATTTCATAGTACGGCTAATGTATTAAAATGTATTAACGCGACGGAATTTTCACCGTAACAGTTGTCCCATGCCCCGGCGAACTGTCGATGGAGATTTCGCCGCCGTGCAGCTCGACAATCCGTTTCACAATCGCCAAACCTAGCCCGTTGCCGGGCTGCTCCCTTGTACGGGACTTGTCCCCTTTATAAAAGCGCTCCAGCGCCCTTTTCCGATTTTCCTCCGACATGCCGACTCCTGTATCGGAAACACGCACGACGATTCCGTCAATGTGCGCTTCGGCCGAAATGCGGATCGTACCTTCCGCATTTGTAAATTTAATGCTGTTGCTGAGCAAGTTTTGCCACACTTGATTCAGCTGATCCTCATCGCCCTGAACGATCAGCTTCGGCAGCTCCAGCTGGATGTCGAGCGATTTCGCCGACCACTGCGGCTCGGCGGCAATGACTGCGTTACGGATTTGCCGGTCCAACGAAAACGCTGCTGCTTGAAACGGATGATGCTCGGAATCAAGGGATGCGAGCTTCAGCAAATTATCGCTCAGCCGCGACAGCCTCTTGCTTTCCCGATCGATAACATCCAAATAATGATGCCGCTCCTCCTCCGACAGCTCCGGGGAGCGCAGCAAAGAAACAAAGCCGGAGATCGAAGCCAGCGGCGACTGAATCTCATGCGAA
Source organism: Paenibacillus turpanensis (assembly GCF_011421635.1). Taxonomy (GTDB): domain Bacteria; phylum Bacillota; class Bacilli; order Paenibacillales; family YIM-B00363; genus Paenibacillus_AK; species Paenibacillus_AK turpanensis. The sequence goes on along the minus strand of NZ_WTLI01000030.1, from coordinate 18,735 downwards.
ACGTCGGACACAAACTCCTGACGCATCGTCTCGATTTTTTTCAAGTCACCGGCCATTTCCTGAAAGCTGGCCGACAGCACGCCCAGCTCATCCTTGCGGGCTGCGCTCAGGCGAATGTCATAATTCCCTTTCGCTATCTGCTTCGTCGCCTGGGTAATCTCTCTCAGCGGCTTTACCAAATAGGAGGCGGCTACCGCAATGAGTACGCTGCCGATTCCAAGCGCCAGGAGGATCAGCGTTTGAAACGCCCTGTCAAGATTTTGCACCTCCGGCAAATCATGCGGACTGACGACTAACGCATAGGTTTCCCCGCCCCAGCTCAAAGGAACGCCAAAGCTGATTTTGCTGAATTCCAAAAACCAGCTTTCCTTGCGGATAACCACTTTCCCCTTCAGCACACGTTCAATATCGTCCTTCGTCATCGAATGCGGCTTAACAACACCATACCGCCCGATTTCATCCGCGTTTGGGCCGTAAAGATAAAGCGAAAGAGCATCTCTTTTGGCACGATCCCTCAAATATTGCTCTCGTTCCTCTATTTCCATCCGGTCAAACAGCTCGGAAACGATTTTAACCTCCTCATGGATGCGAGCTTGGAATATTTCCATCGCATATTCCCGGTACAAAGAGGAAGTAATGAAGAAGGAGCTGACCAAGCCGAGCAGCACGACTGCGATAAACGTCAGCACAACCTTTACATAAAGCGTCGTTCTAATCATGCTCCCGTGCCTCCAACCGGTACCCGAGTCCCCGGACGGTCACAATGCGAAAATCGTTCTCGAACCGCTCGAAACGTTCTCTCAGCCTCTTAATATGTACGTCTACGGTACGTTCATCTCCCTCGTGATCGATGCCCCATACGGACTCAATCAGCTGCTCTCTCGAAAAAATTTGACCGGGATAGCTCGCGAGCTGGTACAGCAAATCAAACTCCTTCAGCGGCAGATGAAACGTCTCACCGCCCGCCATAACTGCACGCTTCGTCTGATCGAGCTTTACCGCACCCACCCGAACCGTGCGCTCCGAGGCGATCCGGTAACGCCGCAGCAGCGCCTTCACCCGAATCACGAGCTCCTGCGGTTCGAAGGGCTTCGTCAAATAATCGTCGGTACCCAAATTGAAGCCCTTCACCTTTTGGCTCATTTCATTTTTCGCCGTCACCATAAGCAGCGGAAGCTCAGAGTATATTCCGCGAAGCTCCCGGCACAGCTCCCAGCCATCCATATCCGGCATCATGATATCCAAAACGACGATGTCCGCAGGCGCCTTTTCCATCTCCGCCAGTGCTTCGACGCCGTTGGCCGCTTCCCGCACGGCATAGCCTTCCCTGCGCAAAAAAATCCGCATCAGCTCCCGCATGTGCGGATCGTCGTCCACGACAAGAACAGACGCCACCCGAAATCCCTCCGTTTCACAAGTGAGATGTTGCCATTGCTATTTGCTCCATAAAATCTTAATATGGCAGTACAAAGCTTTCGCAGAGTACGGAAGCTTTTTTTATGTGCATTTGCGCTTCGTTAACAATTTGTTCACAATTTTGACAAACTAAAATGATCTTTATACCGTCTATAAGACGATATCTTATCATTCCCAGACCTTGGTCCAGCTTGAAAACCATCGTTAGTCTATTTTCCAGCCATGCCTAAACTTTTATTATAGAATCAGATAGAAATGAGGGGATCACAACATGAACCGCATCCTTCCGCAGCATATTTGGGATCACATGAAAGCATTGCTGCTCCTGCTCGTTCTGCCTATCGCCGGATCCGGCTATGTTTATTTGAATAACGCAGATCGAGGCTTTCGTATTTTGTACACCCAGGTAGATTATGCGATTCCTTTTGTAAAATATTTTGCGGTACCGTATTTGTTTTGGATCGTATTTTTGTACATTTGCCTTATCTATTTTTGCTTTCGCGATCGTACAATGTACTACCGGATGTTATTTTCGTATGCAGCCGGCGTTTTCATTTGCTACATGTTTTACTACTTTTTCCAAACGACGGTTCCCCGTCCGGTCTTGGTGGGGGATGACATTTTTACATGGATGGTCTCGAAAATATATGGCTCCGATCAGCCCTTTAACGCATTTCCGAGCATTCACTGCTTCTCCAGCTTTTTGATGCTTTCCGGGATCTTGCGGAGCAAGGTGCGCAATCGCTTGAACACGCTCCTTATCGGCTCTACTGCAATGCTCATAATCGCATCGACATTGTTTGTGAAGCAGCATGTAATCTTGGATGCTCTTTCGGGAATTATCGTAGCGGAGCTCGTTTTTGCGCTTTCCGCTTACATGCCATTTGGAGAACAAGCGCTTCGCAGAAGCCGGTCCGTATCTCATAGTGGTTAAGGGTAGTCATTATTTGGTAAAATGAAATAGAGAGAGTTGTTTTTCCGAATTGTCCAGCGTTCACGTTCATTCGCTGAATCGGAAGAAGGGGGATGAACATGCCTTCAACAGGAAAGCAAAAGATGCTGCTTTTATCCGGCCGTTTGGGAGACGGACATAAGCAGGCTGCTCTTGCTCTGGCAGAAACCGCAAAGCAGCACCGTCCTGACATGGAAACGGAGCTTCGCGATTTCATGGAATGGACCCATCCGTATTTGCACGAAGTAAGCCGATACTTGTTTATTCAAGGCGTGAAGGCCTTCCCAAGCGTATACGGCTTTTTATATCAAAAAACGAGGGACGACAATTCGCTCTCCTCGATGTTTAAAAAAATTCGCCTGTTCGGGCTGAACCGGATGATGCAGCTGATTCGGGAGACGAACCCGTCTGTTGTCGTGAGCACATTTCCGTCTGCAGCGGCCGCAATGTCCATCCTCAAGCAGGAGGGCTTGACCGATGTTCCTACGGTTACGGTCATCACCGATCATACCGATCACAGCTATTGGATTCATCCGATGACCGATAAGTATTTAGTCGGATCCGATCCTGTGAAGCAGGCGCTGCGGCGGCGCGGGGTTCTGCCGGGGCATATCGAAGTCACCGGCATTCCTGTCCGCCCGCAGTTTTACGGCCGATATGACATGCATAAGCTGCGGCTCAAATACGGGCTCGACCCGCATACGCCGGCCGTCCTTGTCATGGGCGGCGGCTGCGGGATCATTGGCGAAGATGCGGTCGAAATGATCAGCTCCCGCCTGTTTCCGCGCCCCGTTCAGTTCATCGCGGTTTGCGGCCATAACCGGAAGCTGCAGGAGTCGCTCACAGAGAGCGCCTTACACGCTCCTCACCCAGTGAAGGTGTTTGGCTTTGTCGACGAAATCCATGAGCTGATGGCCTTGTCCAATCTCATTATTACAAAGCCGGGCGGCTTAACCACTTCGGAAGCGTTAGCGCTTGGAGTGCCGATGCTGCTGTATCATGCACTGCCTGGGCAAGAAGAAGATAATGCGCGCATCTTATGCGGATCGGGCGCAGCCGTTCATGCTCGTCACGGCCATTTATTCCGCGAGCTTCAGCAGCTCTTACTATTTCCACGCCGTTTGGAAATTATGCGTGAAAAATCCAAAGACTTCAGCGGTCTGCATGCTGCCGAGCGGGCACTGGATACAATAATACATACGAGCGGCAACAGGCCAATTCAGCCGGCCGCCGAATTAATTCTGGTCGGAGGCGGTGTTTAACGATGTCTACCAAGACAGCAGATCGACCGAAGGTTCTTATATTGTATGCCAGCTACGGCGACGGCCATTTCCAGGCCTCCAAGGCGCTGAAGGAAAGCTTTGAACGTGCAGGAGTCCACGAAGTTGTCATGATCGACTTGTTTGCGGAAGCGTACCCGTTTATCAATGCGCTGACCAAGTTTATTTATATTAAAAGCTACACGGTGTTCCCGCGGCTTTACGGGTGGGCTTATTACAGCACACGTTACATGCGAAACGACACCTTGGTTTCCAGCTGGTTTCATTCTTTTGGTTTACGAAAGCTGAAGGAAATCATCCGTAAGGTGCAGCCGGATCTTGTCATTAACACGTTTCCGATGCTTGTCATGCCGGAATTCCGAAAAAAAACGGGCGTCGTGCTCCCGACATACCATGTATTAACGGATTTTGCCCTGCACCATCGCTGGCTTCATCCGAATGTCGACAAATACTATGTCGCCACAGAGGATCTCCGCGATCAAGTCGCGCAAACCGGCATCCCGGAGGATCGTATTCGCGTAAGCGGCATTCCGCTGAAAGCGGCCTTCGGCCAACCGCCGACGGTCAGCGCTGTCCTGCAGAAGTACCGGCTTCGCACCGATCGGCCGACCGTGCTGCTGATGGCCGGCTCCTACGGGGTGCTTCAAGGCTTAAAGGCGGTATGCCGAAGCTTAAGCGGATTGGATGTGCAGGTGCTTGTCGTCTGCGGCAGAAATCAAATGCTGTTCGAGGATATGAACCGCTCGTTTGGCGACCTGCCTCACTTCCGCATCTTCGGCTTCGTGCAGGAAATCCATGAGCTGATGGCCGTATCCTCGCTGATTGTAACGAAGCCCGGCGGAATTACCCTTTCCGAAGCGCTGACGTTCCATCTGCCGATCGTGCTTTTTCGCCCCGTTCCGGGACAGGAACGGGATAATGCTATTTATTTACAGCACAAAGGCGCAGCGGTAATTGCGAACCATCCGCAGCAGCTGAATGAGCAAATTCAGACGCTGCTTGCCAATCCCGAACGCTTACAGCAAATGCGGGAAGCAAGCCGCGCACTGCAAAAAGGAAATTCATCGGAAACGATCGTCGCCGACATCCTCGACGATGTCGCCTCTTTTAGTCAAGAAATTCCGGTCACATCCAGCAAAAGGAGTTTTCTGCGTGATTTCATTTCCTAAGCTTCTTGGCAAGCTCCCTTACTCTACCGAATTGCTGCGTTTGGCCGTCATTATTTTTTTGATCGAGTTCGTGCGCGGAGCAATTTTGATTACCTATTTGCCCAATTACGGCATCGTCATGCTTGGGTTAAGCAAGGCAGCGGTCGGAATTGCCGTATCGGCGCATTACGTAGCCGATACCGCGGTAAAGATCGTGATCGGATACTTGTTGGATCGATTATCCGTACGATGGATCGTTCGCGGCGGGCTGGCGCTCTCCGTCGTTGGGCTGCTCATGCTGCAGGGAGCGGCGCATCCTGCGCTGCTCATCGCCGGTGCGGCAATTTACGGTGTAGGCGTCTCCCCCGTGTGGATCGTTGCGCTCAGCAAAGTTTCCAAGGATGAGCGCGGCAAGGAAATGGGCCTCCTCTACACCTTATGGCTGATCGGCCTTGGGCTCGGTCCCGTGCTGCTGAACTTCATCATCGATGTCAGCTATACGGCATCCTTTTACACCCTGCTTGTTATGGCGGTTTTAAGCTGGCTGCTGTCAATTGGCTTATCGGAGAAGGTTCAGCCTCCAAATCAGCTTCCCCTCAGCACGCAATTCCGCATGCTGTATGACCGAATGAAGCTGATTAAGCCGCTGCTGCCCGGCATGATCCTGCAAACACTGGCGGCAAGCATGCTTGTCCCGATTCTCCCGAGCTTTGCCTCGGAGAACCTGCATTTAACGAATTCGCAATATTCCTTCTTCCTGCTTTTCGGCGGAGCCTTTGCTGCGATCGGTCTTGTCCCGATGGGAAAGCTGAGCGACGCCTGGGGGAAGAAATGGTTTTTAGTCATCGGCTTTTCGATGTTTGCTTTCGGACTGTATTCGTTAACGGTTACGGAAAGCATCGTCATCCTGTTTATTTGGGCCGTCATTATCGGCGTTTCTTACGCCGCGGTCTTACCCGCCTGGAATGCGCTGCTGGCGGCTTATGTGCCCCCTGCGCAGCAAGGGGTCGGCTGGGGGATTTTCTCGACGATTGAAGGCATAGGCGTAATGCTCGGGCCGATTATCGGCGGGTATTTGGCGGACAGCCTAAGCATGCAATCAACCGTGATGATCAGTGCTGCGATATTTGCGGCAATCGGCGTATTTTATTTTGCTTACCCGGTAACCAAGCAGATGGAGCCGAATTGATATGCTCGGCTTGATCATGACGACGATCACCATCAGCTTAGCACTTCTAATGCTCGGCGGCATGGTTTGGGTCATGCGGGCCGCCACCCGGGACGAAGAGCAAAGCGGATTCGTGAAGGACCTGCTATCTATTGTCACAGGCGGGCCAAAAGTCGAGCTGGCGCAAGAAGAGCCTGCTCCCGGCGGCGACCACGCACCCGATGCAAACGATCGAAATGGGCAGGGAAAAGCGCCAGACTCGGAGGCGGATGAGCACAGCTTCGAGGAAAGCTGTCCAGCTTGTAAGGCCATAGTTACGCAGCATGACGAGGTCTGCCCTTCGTGCGGGCTGCGTTTGCAATAAAGGGCAGGCTTCCCCGTCAGGGAGCCTGCCCTTGTTATTTAGAAATCGCGCAGTACGAGCGGCTGCAGCGCCGGCTGCCCGCCCGCTAGGCCGACTGCGGCAATCGTATACGTCTGCCCGGCTTCCAGCCGCAAATTCGGAATATCGAACACGGGCTGAGTCGTACCGGCGCGGACAACATCTACCGTAACCGCTCCCGGCGTTACCGTAATGTATGAGGACCCATCCGTAAATTCCGATCCGGCTGCAATCGTGCGTCCGCCCCGAATGCGCACATCCACTCCGGGCGCGTTCGGCGACAAATGCAGGAAGCGCACTCGTGCCATACCCGCTTCCGGCGCCGGCTGCTCCGGATAAAGAGCCAACTTCGGCGCAGACGCTGTACCTACCGCCGCGGCGGTAACAAATCCACCTGCAGGCAGGCGAAGCGTTTCCTCAAACAACCGGTTTGTCGTCCCAGCACGGAACAGCTCGAGCCGGTATGCTCCGGCCGGCACCTTGATAAAGCCGGATGCTCTTGTAAAGGAAACGTTGCTCAGCAGGCGCCGCCCGTCAATACTAATGTCAACCGCCGGTGCGTCAGGGATCGCATGAATGAACCGGACATAAGCATTCGGCTGCCCCGCCGAATGAATCGGCGCTGGAGCATAAGGCTGATACGGCGGATATGTACCTACACCCGGATACATCCCCGGCGCCGGATACGACCCGTACGGAAAGCCCGGAACCGGAATTCCCGGCAGCACCGGCGCGCCTACGGTTGCACGGCTGCCCTCCTCCTGCTCTTCCTCGCGCGGCATGCCTGCCTTTTCAAAATACTCCGCTACGAGCTTTGCGTACTTCAAATGCTGCGTGTAATACAAATAGTGAGTTTGCGGATCCTTGTATTCGTAATACTTCGCCAACACAAAAAACATGCTTGCCAGCTCTGCATTTTTCTTCACTTGCTCAGGAATATTCATCCTTTGCCTCCCTTTCTTCCGAAATCATTACCTACTATATTCGGAGAAAGGGTCGTACTAGACGAAGTTATTTCACGAGAGCACTCCGGTCCGGGGCCTGAGGAGGCAGCTCCAGCCATCCGTTGCGCAGGCCGATTTCCGCACCGTCCTCCCCATATTGCGCTACCTCAGCAATAAGCCGGAGATATGCAGTGCCGATATCCCGACGCTGCGCTGTGGCCAAGGAGCCGCCGTAATTCGTTATCCCAAGCAAGACGACACTCATAATGACAGACAGCATCAGCTTTTCGGAAAAAGGCGCTATTGTCGAGGTTGTCACCTCAGAATCAGAATAACCCGGCACTTGGATCTCCTCCTCGCGCAGGAAGCCCTCAAACAGCTGCACATGCTTGAACGCAATTTGCTTTCCACGAGCAAAAAATTGCTTGATCTCCTTTGTTTGCGCCGTTTGGCTGAAGCCGGTCAAAAGGTGCTGGATCATTTGATTCACCTGAAGGTTTAACGCGATATGCGTAATTTCGTTTACATTCAACGTACGGGGCTTTTCAAACCAGCCTGAAGATAAATAGCTTTCGTCATGCCCAAAAATGACCTGCTTTGGATATTCGATGATCGGAAACCTAACGATGGTTCCCGTTTCAAGCATATAGCTGGTAATTCGGTTGAACAGCTCCGTCGTTTCCAAAAGCGCCTCGGTAAAAAATGCCGTAATATCCTGCCGCTGCGCAACCCCATTGGAAACGGAATAGGCCGCCATCGCTTGCCGGGACACATTTTTAAGATAACGGATCATAAATTGGTCGGAAAACAGCTTGGGAGAAGACAAATGTACATCGCTGTCGCCAAACCCTTGGGGAACCGCAATCCCCTCTTTGTGAAAAAGGGTCGTGATGAATTCAACTTGGCGGTTTGCCAAACCAAGCGCGTCATTTAGTAACGCCTTCACCGCGTCGCTTTCCGACGTTTCAAGAAAATACCGCAGTATGCAGCGCCCGACCGAATCATTCATATACATGTTCCACATCATGCCAATCTCGGCCGACGTTAAACGAGGCTCTGTTGTTACCCTCATGTGCAAACATCGCTCCTATCTGTTCGTTTTTTTCGTCATTTTTTAAATGTTAGTATCACTCCAAACATGCAAAAAAAACCAACCAGTCTGCACCTTTTCGCTTCCGTGCATACAACTGGTTGGTTTTTGAGTTGAACCTTAATCCAATAATACCGCGATCTTGCTTTTACTCAGGCTGCTTCGGAGCTTGGGCTGGCTGTACCGCCTGGACCGATGGAATCGACTGCTGAGAACCGGACGGGGCGGAAGGTACGGATGACGCACCTGCTCCTACTTTCGCCGTTAATCCGTGGATCAGCTGTTCTACGTCGATTCCGGATACCTGCTTCAGCATTTCCGGTGCGGTGGCCATCAGCTTCGTCACATAGTTGCTGACCCGTGCTGCGCCCTCGCCGTTCCCCGTATCCACAACGGTCAGCTTATCGATCGAAGAAATTGGCGCCGCCACTTTACCTGCAAGCTCAGGAAGCATCTTGACGATGATGTCCAGCACGGCCGCTTCGCCGAATTTCTCGAACGCCTCTGCAAGCTTCTCCTTGGCTTCGGCTTCCGCCAGACCGCGCAGCCGGATGACTTCCGCTTCAGCTGTACCTTTGGCCCGTTCCGCTTCCGCAACCGCCAAACCGTCAAGCCGCTTCTGCTCGGCATTTGCCTTTGCTTCCGCTTCGATGCGATACTGCTGGGCATCCGCTTCTCTCATCCGCTTCGCCTTTTCCGCTTCCGCCGCCTGCTCGACCGCATAACGCTCGGCATCCGCCTTTTTCTTCACCTCGGCGTCGTACTGCTTTTCGCGGCGAAGAATTTCCTTACCCTCCAGATCGATCTCGCGCTCTTTCCGCACGAGCTCAACCTTCATTTGCTCTTCGACCACGCTTTGCTTCGAGCGTGCCTCTTGAATATCGTACGCTTGGTCGGCCTCGGCGCGCGCTTGGTCCTGCTCCTTTTTAAACGAAGCGACCTTCAGCTCCTTGGCTTTCGCCGCCTCCGCAATGTTCGTATCGCGCAGAAGCTCCGCCTTCTGCCCTTCTTCTTCGGCTTGCGCTTTTTGAATCCGCGAGTCTCTGACAGCCTGCGCTTCAGCGATTTCCGCATCGCGCTTTACCGCCGCAATACGCGGCTTGCCGAGCGCTTCTAAGTATCCGTGCTTATCACGCACGTCTTTAATCGTAAACGAGACAATTTGCAGCCCCATTTTCTTTAGATCCTTGGCCGCGACACCCTGCACCTCTTGCGCAAACTTATCGCGGTTCCGGTATACCTCTTCTACCGTCATCGAGCCGAGAATCGCGCGCAGATGCCCTTCCAGCACCTCCTGCGCCTCCGATTTGAGCGCCTCGATCGGCTTGCCCATAAACTGCTCCGCCGCCGTCGCTACGTCTTCGACCGCTCCGCCGATCTTAATAATCGCTACGCCGTCGGCCATTACCGGAACGCCCTGTTCCGTATAAACCTCGGGGGTGGAAACATCTAATTTATGGGATAACAAGGATAAGAACTCGGACTGCTGGAAGACCGGCCAAATAAAAGCGCCGCCGCCACGCACAATTTTCACACTGCGGCCGGATTCGTCGGACAATACATTTTTGCTGCCCAAAAATGACCCTGTTACGATCATTGCTTCATCCGGACCTACCGTTTTGTAACGCGCCCAGAACGCTAAACCGAATACGATAATGACCCCGACCACAACAGCGGGAATAATTAAAAAATCAGGCATTCGTCAATCGACTCCTTCTCAATTGGATTGAAACCTCGAAACATACAGCGTATGCTCCTTCACTTCAACGACCACGACCATGGCGCCTTCTTCAATCGCCTCCCGGTCGAAGCTTGCCGCAATTTGATTCGTCCGACCGGCCGCGCCGACGCGAACCATCACTTCACCGTAGCCCTCAGCGGGAATCGGTGTCAGCACCTCGGCTAGGGAGCCTGCAAGCTCGCTTACCGAGAAGCCGCTTGAGGTTTCGCTATTCTGCACCGGCCTCACGTAAAACAAGTGGATCAGCACCGCGCCGCCCAGCGCCGCCAATATGGAGAGGACGAGTACCGCTCCCCAAGCCATGGCGGAGTATTTCTCCAGCAGCAGGCCGCAGCCGCCCAATATCGTAATCGCAGTGGCCAGCGACATCGGGTGAAACCATTCCGCGGATAGAAAATCGAGCGCCCCGTCTAATGCACTGCTGAGAACATCTCCAAGCAGCACGGACACAACCGCGAACAAGATACCAAACACTAAACAACCGGTGTAGATATCGGACACGTTTTCCCTCCTTTCCATTGCAGCACCGATAGGTATATATGTAGTACGGCAATTTGGTGAAATATGTTTCAAAAATAGGAATTTTGGTGCTTGTTCCAGCATCGGGAAGGCAGCATCTCCCGACCGCCTTCTGACGCCTGCCGCTCAAGGCATTGCCCATTGCGCTAGTGATTTTATGCCGTACCGCAAGCTTTTGGCATGCAAATAAGACGTGACCAGGGTGGTACTCGCCCCTTCACGTCTTGTAGTGTTACAGTGATGCGCCGCTTTGCAGCCTATGTCTGGAAGCCAAGCCTTCTTGTACGCATGCAGCTGTTGTCGTCAAGCATCCAATCCGTCCGGCGCCCGCACTTATCTTCCAAAACATGGCATCCGCTTTAACGGCTCTTAACGAGTCGGGGGAGTCGATGCCAGCTTCTCTTGGGCCATGCGGATCATTTCGCGGACCATTGCTCCGCCGATCGGGCCGCCGACTTTGCCGGCATTTTCCGTGGTCAACTGGCCGTTGCGGCCATTTTCGCGCAGTGGAATGCCACGGGCGTCCGCCACCGAATATTTCACCGTCTCGGGACGATTTACATCCACCGCATAACCTTCCTTGCGCATCACTTCCGCCTTGAACGCTTCTAAATAAGCGGGACTGCGTCTTCTTCTCGCCACGTCCATCACCTCCCGCTTGTAGCTTCTCTCAAGCTGAAAATGCTATTCGCCGCCGCCGTAATAGCTTTTCACGATTTCGTCCATTACCCGGGCCGTCCGCGCCGCCGTCCTGCCTGTGCTTGGCGCTTGAGCGCCAGTCTTGCCAAGCAGCTCATCGACGATGCGCTGAATCATCGGCTGCTGGACATGCTGCGGCTGCTCGATGCTCCACTCCTGCACGCCATCGGCCGTTTCAAGCCGAATCGGCACATTGTCAAAGGTAGAAAAGATCAGCCGTCCGCGATCGCCGATAATTACATTTCGATCCTCATTCCGATCGGCGGAAAAGCACCATAGGCCGGTGCCGTGTACACCTGATTCAAACCGATACGCCGCACTGACCGTGTCCTCCACATCGCCCGGTCCCGCTTGATTGGATGCATGCCCCTGCACCTGGGCAATCGGGCCCAGCAAGAAATCGAGCAGATCAAGCGTGTGACTGCCCACGTCAAAAAACAGCCCCCCGCCGGCCAGCTCCTTCTGATAACGCCAAGGGAGCGGTTCTGTGTCCGAAAGCTGCACCGGCTTCTTCCAATGGGTTGTCGCCACCGCACAAACCCGGCCGACGGCACCTCCCTCAAGCAGCTCTTTCACTTTGAGGAAACGCGGCTGTGCCCGGCGGTAATACGCCACAAACAGCGGAACGCCCGCCCCTTCACACACTTCGATCATATCCTGGCATTCTTCATACGTCCGTGCCATCGGCTTCTCCACATAAACCGGTTTACCGGCCTTCGCGGCAAGCTCCGTATATTCCTTGTGACTCCCCGGGGGTGTCGCTACATAAATGGCGTCCACATTCGGGTCCGCGATCAGCTTTTCTGCTTCCGAATACCATGTGGAAACCTGATGCCTACGCGCGTAATCTTCCGCGAGCCCCGCATTGCGCCGCATGACCGCTACGAGCTCCGAGCCGGAAGCCTTTTGAAATCCCGGACCGCTTTTCACTTCAGTTACCTCACCGCAACCAATAATGCCCCACCTTACTCGCTCCACGTGACAGCCTCCTTTTATTATCCAATCAAGCGCCCCGGAACCGTGTCCATTTATTACGTCTCACGCCAGCTTAAGGGGCGAATCCGGGTTCGTTAAAAGCCACATTCCTACCGATAAGAATACCAACCGCAACGAAATGTCCCTTGCAAATAAACGTCCTCACCCCGCATTTTACCATATCCCACCAGCCCAGATTCGTTTTTTTGGGGCCAGCTTTGGTACAATAAGGGGAAATGCCGCTACGGAAAGGATGCAGACGATGAAACCGGTAGTAACCGTACGCAACCGCATTAGAGAATCGATGGACCTGCTGGAGCGCAGGTTTCTGGAACGAGAGGAGCTGATTCGGCTGCTTTTGCTCGGCGCAATGGCCGGGGAAAATGTGCTGCTGGTCGGCCCGCCGGGAACGGCCAAATCGCAGCTGGCGCGGGCGCTAGCCCAGCTGTTCGGGGAGGATCGGTCGTTCGACTATCTGCTCACCCGCTTCACAACGCCGGACGAGCTGTTCGGCCCGGTCTCCCTCCAGAAGCTTAAGCAGGATGAATATATCCGGCAGACGGATGGGTATTTGCCGCAGGCCCGTTTTGCCTTTCTTGACGAGATTTTCAAAGCAAACAGCGCCATCTTAAATGCGCTGCTTTCCATATTGAACGAGCGGATGTACTTTAACGGCCGGGAACGGCAAAAATCGCCGCTTGAGTTTCTCATCGGCGCCTCTAATGAACTGCCCGACGAGTCGGATTACGAGCTCGCCGCGCTGTATGATCGTTTTCTAATCCGGTATGAGGTTGGATACTTGAAGCATATCGCCAGCTACGAAAAGCTGTTCCAGCTTGAAACCGGGCCGCTTCCGCGCGTGCTGGAGACAGACCATATCCGTCAGGTGCGGGAGCAATCGGCGGACATTCGTATTCCCGAGCCGATGATCGTGCTGCTGTTCCGACTCAAGGAGAAAACCGAGCAGCAGCAAATCCGTTTGTCCGACCGCCGCTGGAGCAAAATCGGGCGAATTTGGCGCGTATCCGCCTACCTTAACGGACGCGATGAGGTATCTCTTTGGGACACGGTGCTCACACCGCACATGCTGTGGGAGTACCCGGAGCAGCTCGAGGACGTACGCGAGCTGTTCGCCGAATGCTTCGACGAAGCACTGCGCAGCGTGCTTGGCAAAGAGCTTGCGCTCAGCCGCCACGAGGACACTCTCACTCGCTGGGAAGCGCGGAAGGAGGAGCTGCATGGCTACCAGTTCAAAAAGGAGGTCGGCGGCCGCCTGACTCCCGAACGCGCGGAGAAGCTGGCAGCCGACCTGGAAGCTTGCCGCGCCGAGCTCGAGGACAGCGCAAAGCAGCTGCGCGCCGGTCTGCTGCGCTGGCGGGAGAAAGAAGCGGCGGCGGCCAAGGAGATCGGCGAGACGAACTTTTTGGTGCTCGATCCGGGCCAATATGCCGTGAAGCTGGCGTTTGTAAGGCTGGACGGCGAAAAGCTGCTGCAGCGCATGCACGCTCTGTACCGCGCTTTGTTCGACCGCGACCTGCCGGGAGCCGAATATGACTACACCGAGTAGCGTTGCCCTCTATTTATACGATTCTTACGTGCAGTCCTCCGATACGGCAAGACACTGGATTCAGGAGGCTAAGAAACGCGCCGACTGGTTTACCGACGAGCTGATGCGCGATGTGTTTTTCTGCTTTTATTTGGAGCGGCCGGAGTTCGTTACCGCGTACCCCGCCCCTCCGTTCCACCGCTGGTTTCTGGATACGATGCAAAAGCAGTTTCTATACCGGCTGCTCCATCCTCGCACGATCGGACAGGTTAATGCGTCGTTTCACACCGCGATCAAGGCGATCCTATGGCTGACGCAGACCTATGCCGAAGAAGAGCAAAAGCGCAAACGCAGGGAGCAGCAAAAGAAAGGCAGCGCCCCCGTCCCGGCGAAAGGCGCGGGTGAAACGAAGGGCAAGCCGGGCAAAGCGGGCACCGGCGACCTCGGCACGCAGGGATCCTCCTCTGTCTCTACCAAAGAGAAGGAGTCCCTCGAAGACGAGGAGGAAGGCCCGATGACGATGGAGATGCTGCTGGCCTTCGAACGTAAGCAGCAGAGCGGCAAGCCGAACCGGGAGGACGAATCGGATCGCTATGACAAGCCCTCCCCCGCCTCGCAGTCCCAACAAGAAGGCCGAGGCCTGAAGCAATCCTCGGCGGAGCGGTCCAAAGGCAGCCAAGCGCAGGAGCAGTCCTCCCTGAGCGAGCACCTCAGTAAAGAGCAGCTGGAGAAGCTGAAGCTGGTCGGCTTCACGCTGCAGGAGGGCAAACGCGCGGCGGAGCAGCAGCAGGCTGCTCAGGAGAGCTTGCCGCTGACCGAAGCGGAGCTGGAGGAGCTGAAGGCGTCTATTAAACAGGTGCAGGAGGACATGCGCACCCAGTTTATGAAGCGCGACAAGCTGAAGAAGAAGCTTGGCAAGCTGGAGGAACAGCTCAAGCGCGCGGAGCGCGAGCGCGAGAAGCTGCGCAAGCAGGAGCAGGAGCTCGCTGCCGAGCTGGAACGCGAGATGGGCGAATGGCTGAACGAGGCGCTGAAGCAGTCGCTGCAAAAGCAGCATGACGAGACGCTCGATCTCGAGGAGCTGATTAAGGGCAGCACGCGCCTCGCCAACCGCAAATGGGGCAGCGAGCTGGGACGGCTTCGCCGGCAGGCGTTCGACCAATACACGGCGTGGGTCGAGAAGCTCAGGCAGCATCCCGACCTGATCGCCTTCCTCGATGAGGTCGGCCGCAGCGTAAAGCGGATCCGCAGCAAGCAGCAGGAGCGCCAGCAGCGCCAGAGGCCGGATGCGTACGACGACTTCATCCAATCCGGCGATATCGCGCATATGCTGCCGAGCGAGGCGACGCTGCTCGCCGACCCGGAATTTGAGCCATTGTTCACGATGAAATGGCTCGAGCAAAAGCTGATGACGTACCACACCGGTGTACGTCAAGAGGATCAAGGCGGCGGGCCGGTCATCTGCATGCTCGACACGTCTAATTCGATGCGCGGCGGCAAGCTGCGGCTGGCGCAAATTTTTGCCGCGACGCTGGCATCGCTCTGCCTGCTGCAGCGGCGCGATTTTGCCTTGGTGCTGTTCGGCGCCAAGGGCGAGGTGCTGGAGCGGCAGCTGCGTCACGGCCGGCCGGATTGGCCGGCGTTCTACGCGCTCTCGCAGCTCGCCTTCGGCGGCGGCACCGACTTTGACGCGCCCATCCTGCGGGGGCTCGATATCCTTCGCCGCTCCGGGCGCATGAAGCACGCCGACTTCGTCATGATCACCGACGGCGTCGGCCGGCTGTCCGAGGAGGCGAAGTCGCAGCTGCTCGGCGAAGCACAAGCGCATTTGCTGCGGCTGCATACGCTTGTCGTCGGCGACGCGCGCCAGCATCTGGCGCACCGCTACGAGCTGATCGGCGTCTCGCACCGGCTGCGGTTCGCGCAGGCGCTGCAGACCGATCAGCCGGAGGCCGAATCGATTTTGCTTGATATTTTCGCCGATGAAAAGCCTCGTGCAGCACCGGCTAAACGCACTAGAAAATGATACTAACGCCGTTGGCGCAAGCTCCGGGACCATTGAGGGAATCCTTGATATTGTACCGACTTTTTGAAGGGAGAGTCTGCGATGTCTGAGGATAAACGGATGGACCCAATGACCGGCGAAAAAGTCGAAGTCACCGGAACCTACGAAACGGAATGGGGACGGGAAGAGCAGCTGAAGCGCGGCGACCGTTTTCCGGTTGATTTAGCGCTTGGCGAAACGGAATGGAAAATGGTTAGCTATGAGCTGGATGACGCACAAAAAGGGGAAACTCAAAAGGGCGTCTTCGGTACGGCCAAAGGGGAAAAAGCGGGCGAAAAATAAAGAGGCAGCACTTATAAAATAAATCGGTACAGCTCGCCCAGCAAGTAAAATCGATCAGTGCGTTAAAGTTAGGTTTAGCGAAGGTTTAGCGAAGCCTTTCCAGCTGCCTGCTTGCTGCGAATGGCCTAGCTTTATCGGGTATCCTGTAAGTTCCGGGGTGATTTGCCCTCGGAGCTTCTTTTTTATGCTTAAATATGTGGTAAGCCCGTCCTCCATCGTATAAAATAGAATTATTATAATTTACTTTATCCGCGGAGGTCTTAAGCATGCATGAAGTGCCCGTCGAAGCTTACGAACTAACTACTGCCTTTGCCAAGATTCACTGCGAGCCTTTATGGAAATGGCCGATCCGCGAAAAGCCGCTCGAAACGTACGACTTGTTTTATGTATGGAGCGGCCAGGGTGAAGTAACGGTAGCAGGCACAACCTACCCTGTTTCCAAAGGAACGGCTTTCCTCTTTCGACCTGGTGACTGCCCTGGCGCATCACATGATCCGGCACAGCCTCTGACCATTACGTATATTCATTTCCGGGTTGCGATCGAGCCCGCAAGCTTGCCGGAACGAGTTCGGGTATTCGGCGATCCGATGGATGTGGAAAGCATGCTTTCCCGTTATGTGCGTACTTTGCACCGCGGCGAGTTTGGAGCGGAGCTGGAGGCGAAGCTGCTGCTCAAGCAGCTTATGATCTTATTTATGCGGGAGGACCGCGCTGAGCACGGAAAGGATCGGACGGCGCTTGATAATGAGGATGCTGTTCGCGACGCAGTAAGGTATATCCGCGAACGTCCGGGGATATGGCATTCGGCCGAAGAGCTTGCGAAGAGAGCGCGAATGTCGCCCCGTTCGTTTTCCATGAAATTCAAGGAAATCACCGGGTTGTCCGTTCAGCAGTATGTCATCACGGCCAGGCTGGAGCGTGCGGCTCATCTGCTCCGGTATGAAGGCATGAATGTATCCGAAGCTGCCGAGGCACTCGGGTATAAAGATGTGTTTTTTTTCAGCAAGCAGTTTAAAAAAGGAATCGGCGTTAACCCGTCTCAGTACAGGTAGAACGGTGCCTTGCCGCTCTTCGGCTCTGCTCCCCCTTAAGCCGGAGGCTGCAGGACACCGCATTGCGCTTGATCCGCTGCTCCCTCTCCGAGGGCTCCATACGAAAAAAGCTTTCCTCCCTTGCCGTCTGGTCCAGACAAAGGAGAGCCGCCTCTTCCGCCTGCTCATGAGTCCCCAATAAGTAAAAGCAAATACGGTAACAAAATGTCTCATATGCACGTAATTGCTCTGCCCGCTCCGCTGCATTTCCCTCATTGATCGCCTTCATAGTTTCCTCCATAACGTTCATTCTCTTATCCTAGTCATTCTTTAACCGAACGGGTAGTAACTGCAGTCATATACAAAGTCATATTTTAATAACGCCCACATTTGTAACTTATTAACTATTGTATAAATTGGTGGAATATTGTTGAAAAACAGCGAGAAAGCTGTGCGGCTGTCGCAGCACCTGTCGAATGCTCGGAGCGTATACTGCTTTTGTAAGCAAAAATAACTACGTCTGGAGCTGATCAACATGTCTTTACCGACCATTCCTCCTATCACTCCACCCCCGCAAATTTCCAAAGAGACTGCGCTTTCTCTTGTTATCGTATCGATCGCACTAGAAGAAATCGGATTATCCCACATCATTAACGCGGAAGGCGAAAAAATCCAAAAAGCGGTGTCACTGGCCCACTCCGTTGACGAACTGGTTACTGTCAACGAAAGTGTAAACGATACTCTCAAGACCACGCTCAAAAAAGAAATGCTGCTCGATATGAAGTTATCCGAAGCGATTGAGGCTTACGACAGCTACGATCCGCGTAAAGGCAGATGCTAACTCCTTCCAATAACTAACTTCGTTAGACCATCAAAACACCGCACCGCTGGGGTTATCAGATCGTACGGAGAGGACAGCCTGCAGGCTGTTCTCTTTTTAACCCCTCCCCGTTCTTCAGTCCCACCTACTTGAATACAATGGTGAGGAACCAAACGTGTACAAGGGAGTTGACCCCACGTGTCCATGCCAAAATACCCTGAAGAGCGGAAAATGCGTTCCTATCAAGAAATCGTAAAAGATATATTAGAGTCCGTTGCATTGGAAGAACTGGCGATCGCCCATCTGATTAATGCGGAAGCGGAAAAAATCCAAGCCTTTACCGGGCACTACGGCGGCTTCCCCACGGCCCCGTCCAACAAACAAATTAACGAATTTCAAACCCAAGTCGCTCGAATATTGGAGGCCCTTGCCGAAAAACAAAAAATATTAGTGCGGACGATTGAGCTCAGCAAAGAGCTGCTGGAGGATTGTGAGGAGCTGGAGCCGGATGAAGAACTCTACGAATAAACGGAATGCCGGCTTACAAAGCAAATTCTCGTATTCGGCTGTAGCCATGAGGATCGGCTCTCATCCTTACCGGGTGAACGGCAGGGCCGAGCCGCCCGCCTCCGTTGAAGAAGCCGCCCGGCTTGCTCTTCAGCACATCGAGCGGCTGC
>NZ_WTLI01000003.1 GCF_011421635.1 Paenibacillus turpanensis | reverse complement strand
GCCGCTCGGCGAGCCCGCCGCGCTCCCGCTCCAGCTGCGCCGCCTCGGCCTGCGCCGCACGCCCTGCCGCTCCGGCCAGCGCCTCCGCGGCGTCCAGCGCGGCGCGGCGTCCCGCCGACTTCAAGTCGTCGCTCAGCTCGCGCGAAAAATTAAGCACGTACTCGCCGGTAAACGAGGCGCCCTCCTTCACCTTGCCGGAGAGCCACTCCGGCTTCACAGGCAGCTCCAGCGCGTTCATACGCGCAAGCAGCTCCTCATCACCGGCAAGACCGGCCTGCTCCAGCTCCGCCTTCAGCAGCGCCTGCAAATGCCACAGCAGCTGCGTGTTCGCCTGCTCCTGCAAATTTGCCGCGAAGGCGTTCAAGCGGCTTTCCCGCTCGGCCGCCGTTTTTCCGGCGGTGAAGAACAACCCAACCTTAAAACCGGGTTTGCGGCTTTCCAAATACGCGGCGCCCAAATCCCGCGTCTGCGCCGGAGTTAGGTTCGCGTTGGCGGCGATCGCTTCTATCTCCTTCTTCAGTCGATCCAATCGCCGATCCGCAGAACCGCGCAGCTCCGTGATCCGCTCCTCCAACGAGCGGTCCCGCTGCGCCGCCTCCTCTGCCCCGCCATCCTCCGCAATCGCCTCGCGAAGCTGCTCCTTGCGGTCATCGTTCGCTTCCGCCATGCGGTCGGCGTGCCGTTCGGCCACGTACAGGGCCGACTGCCGGACGCTAAGCGCGGATAGCGCATCCTTGCGGCCCGCCAGTTCCCGCATCAGCCACTGCAGCCGGCTCCACTCATTGAGCGGATGCTGCGGGTGCTTGACCGACACATATAGAATTCCCGCCGGCGCAATGCCCCGGTCGCGGAATGCACGATCGATGCCCTCGCGGAACTGGGCGAACGGCACCTCATTTTCCCGATGCTTATCGATCATATTCACGATTAAGTATAATGGCTTCCCCCATTCATGCAGCTGCTTCATGAAGGAGGCGTTCATTTCGGACTGGACGTAGTTGTAGTCCGTCACATAAAACACGACGTCGGCCAAATGCAGCGCCGATTCCGTCGACATCCGGTGCGCGTCGTCCGTCGAATCGACACCTGGCGTGTCAAGCAGCACGATGCCGTCCTGCAGCGCCTGCGCCGAATGGTACAGCTTAACCCGCTCGATTTCAGCGCCATTTCGCGCGTACGCCCCCAGCTCCGATACCGGAACCTCCACCGGCTCGCTCCTGCCGTGGTGGAACACTAGTGCCCTTGAATCCCCGTACTGAATCGAGATGATGTTCGCGCTTGTCGGTACTGGACTGGAAGGCAGCAGCTCCGCTTCACATAAGCGGTTAACCAAACTCGATTTCCCTGCGGAAAAATGGCCGCACAGCGCGATATACAGCTGATTGCCTTTGCGCTTATCTGCGAGCTCGCGGATTTTGTCCGCAGCTTCGCCGTTTCCTTTGTTCTCCATTTCCTCTGCAGCGCGCTCTAACCGTTCCATCTCTTCCGCAGCGCTGCCTTTACGATCTTGGTTACCAATCTTTGGATCAGAAGTTACCTGCTGTCCCATAGTTCCACTCGCCTCAGCGCGATTTTCCGTCAACTCTTCTAGTTTGCTTGTATCATGAGCCTGTCTGGCCATCGTGCTTCCCCCAGCATTCATTTACTCCGAAACTCTGCGTACTAGTTTACCTGATTTCCGCTTAGATGTCGTTACATTTGTACAAAAAAAAGACCTGCGGGAGAATCCCGCAAGTCTGTGTTCTGCGATGAAATTGTTTGCTGCGGTCGGCAGGCCCAATCTATGCGTTCAAGCAGAAGTTGATTTCAGCTCGATCGCTCGATGATGAGCTTATCCCGCATTACCGTTCTACTTAGCCAACGGCTTAGTTCAGCACGCCCGTTTCCTGCGGCAGTAAAATTTCAAACAATTCCCCATGCTGGAGAATTGTAATGTCCTGGTCCTTCACCTTCATAACAACAACGCCGGGCTTTTGGCGCATACGCTCAATATATTGTGCAGGAACATCTCCGGATTCACTGATCGTAATTCCTTCCAACACCTTTTCCTCGTTTTCCGAAAGCGGTGTGGCGATAATTTGCTCGTAAAGATCAGAAAACACCTCAAAATTGTTTGTGTACACAGAAATGCATTTCATAGTCATCCTATTTCACTCCTCCGAATTAGTTCCCTATACCTTATCTTTCCTTTTTCGCGGCGGTTTCATACGTCTCTTATATTCCCTGCACACTTCCGTCAACGGACAAACCGTACAATTCGGGTTTTGCGCTTTGCAGTGATACCGGCCGAAGAAGATAAGTCTGTGATGCGTTTGCGTCCAATCCTCCTTGGGCACCGCCTTCATCAGCCTTTTTTCCACTTCCAGCACCGTATCGGTTTCCTTCGCAAAACCAAGCCGCTTGGATACACGCTCTACATGCGTATCGACCGCAATAGCCGGAACCCCGAAGGCATTGGAGACCACGACATTGGCCGTCTTGCGTCCGACCCCAGGCAGCTCCACCAGCTGCTCGTGCTTCTGCGGCAGCTCCCCGCCATACTTTTCCAACAAAATCCGGCATAACGCCTGAATATTTTTTGCTTTTGTCCGAAATAAGCCAATTCGGCGAATATCCTGCTCAAGCTCTTCTAACGGAACGGATAAGTAATCCTCGGGTTTTTTATATTTCTGAAACAGGCTCGCTGTCACCTTATTCACCGTTTCGTCTGTACATTGTGCAGAAAGCAGTACTGCAATCGTCAGCTCAAACGGGTTTTCGTGATTCAGCTCGCAATATGCGTCGGGATACATTGCCCCCAGCGTTTCGAGCACTTGTTTCGATTGGACTTTCGTCAGCATGCTACAGCTCCTTTGCCAGCTTGTCCGATGTACAAAAAGTGTAGCGGATTCGACAAGCATGTGCAATGGATTCACCGGGGCAAATGCGAACATTTTTTGAAATAAAAAGCGCCTTACCGGGTTAAACCTCTACCCAATAAGACGCTTTAGCGACGCAAAAGGTTCCAGGATTTTATTGTAATTTTTCAATTTCTACGACAATATTGTCGATCGTCCAAACATTTACCTTCTCGTCTTCGTTAAAGCTGCTAAGCGATATCGAATCCGCCCCTTTATGAATGTACACCTTCGGATGAAGCGTGTAGGTTGATGTGGAATTAATCGTCTGCAGCTTAAATTTCACATCGTTCGATGTCGAGCTGTAGCTCCAGAAATTACGTTCCATAAACGAAGCGACATAGAACGTGTATTTTCCGCTCGAATCTTTAACCACAAGCACCCGGTCGTTAGCCTTTAACGTTGACAGCGAGGAAGAAGAAGTCGTACCAATATTCACCTTAACCCCCGCCATTGCCGTCAGGTTATGGTTTCTGCCGGAGGAATCCTGAACGATAAATTCGTTCTTCGCGCTGTCCGTGGAAATTATTTTACCGCGAATGGTATCCGGGATCGTAATTGTCGTTACCGTTCTTCCTTCGCTTGCAATGAGAAGCGGTTCATACGCCTGAATATCGTTAATCGTCGCTCTTGATCCATCAGCGAATTTTACAGTAACAGCATTCGTTACATCAACGCCCTGCACACTTCCATATAAGTCGTCTTGAACATAAATTTTTGAGGCATTCGGTATAACACTTACCGTGCGCACTAAGTACGTTCCCGACATCGCTATCTTCGTTATCGAATCCTGCGTGGTGTTCAGCGTCACTGTAACGGTATCACCTATTGCCAAATCATCAATCGTCGCTGAAGATTTCGTGTAGTGATCAACGATATACCCCGACGTATAGTTATACGTTACCGTTTCGTTATTTCCGGTTTTAAGCGTGATCGAGTTATACGTTTTATTAATGTTCGTAATCGTACCCGTAATTTTGCCGGCAAGCTCAATCGAAATTAAATTGTTATTGGAAACCGTCAAATCAACTTTAAGCCCGGTATTGAATACAGACTGGAAATTATCCAGTGCAATCGGACTGCCATCATGCTTAATGGACACCTTCGAGGTAAGGACGAAAACATACGGATTGCTCTTCTGGTCCATAAGCACCAGCATTTTTCTAGCTGCATCGTAGGAGACAATCGTCGCTTTTTCAACCTTCGCAACATTACGGTTCGTAATGACGATTTTTTCAATTTTACCTGTTGTGCCGTTGACAAGCATTTTCATAAAATCGCCTTTTTGCAGCTCAGTCAATCCAATAATGCCGAGCCCATCAACTTCCACCTGCACATTCGGCTCCAAGAACTTAGCGACAAGCTGGCCTGTGCTATCCGCAACGTTAATAATTTCCGCATTGGCCGCCAGCTCCTGGGCAAGCGTTCCCTCCAGCTTCATATAACGCGGGCTGGAAACATGAATTTTGGTCAATAAACTATCCACAACTTCAAAATCGACAACGTCGTCGCTATTTAAGTCCTTAATATCCGTAACGGTAGGATCTACGCTTGTTACGACGATCGAAGGAGATACACTGTACGTTTCTACCTTCTCCGTATCCCGTGCAGTTAAGGAAATTTTATTCAACGTCCGGTCGACTTTCATAATTACGCCGGAGGAAACCTTGTTAAACGCAAGCTTCGTAGCCACAATTTTAACAATTGCGCCATCCGCCGAACCCGGCAAACGCTTCAGCTGCAGCTGGCTCCCCAGAGTTAAGTCAGCTAAGCTCAAGCCGCTGCCCTCCTTGTCTTCCACGGATACGGTGGATAGCAATTCATAGGTTTCCAGCTGGCCGTTTACATCAAGCGTCGCCTGCATGTCTACTGCGCTAATCTCAACCAGCTTTCCTTCAATGACTTCCAGCTGAGGCTCGTCGTCCAGCACCTCCACATAAGAGGCAACACCGGAACGGCCAATCGTAAACACTCGGTAAAACGGCTGAATGTGTGAAGTTGGACTTGGGGAAAGCTGGCCAGTTTTGCTGTAAATTAATGCATCAAGACTGAACGAGAATTGCTGAACCTTTCCATCGTCGCCCATGACCTTCATGCTTTGATTGCTGATCTCCAGCACAACTCCAGTGCTCGAAAGCTCGGATGCGCTGTCCAAGTAAGGCTGTGCGCGGCTAAACATCGTGACGATCTGAGCACGGGTAACCTTGCCCTGCGGCTTGAAGGTATTATCTTCAAAGCCCGTAATGAGCTTCGCTTCCACGGCTGCGTTAACATAGCCCTTCAGGCTGCTGTTAATTTCGCTGCTGTCCGTGAAGGTCGACGCTGCATTCTCAAGACGCTCAGCATCCTCTTCCTTGCCTGCTGCACGAACGAGAAGCTTGGCAATCCATTCGCGGGAAGCTTCTCTTCCGCCCCATGAAGCTTTGTTATCCTTGCTGGCAGCCATTGCCGCCTGCTCTTCTTGAAGATTAATCAGCCCTTTTTCCCGTGCCATCAGCACGTAATGGCTGCCGTAATCAACGTCCAGACCGGTCACATAGTTGGAATCGATATACTTTTCCGCATCATCCTCAAGACCCATCATTCGGATTGCGATGATCACGGCATCCTGCTGCGTAACGTTGGTATCCGGCTGAAAACGGTCAGCGGAAACGCCCTTTACAATATTTAATAGATTCAGCTTCGCCACATGGCGATAAGCCCAATGGGTAGCATCCACATCGGTAAACCGGGTCAACTGAAGTGCGCCGTTCACGGATGAGGTACTAGTAGAAGTAGTAGTCGAACCGGATGTAGTCGTAGACGATCCGGAGGTTGAAGTTTCAACAGCAAGCGCCGATGGAATAATGGTAGTGGACAGCACTGCCGCCGCAAGCATAGCTTTTGCAGCAGCTGGGGCCTTTTTACGTTTCAATGGAATTTCTCCTCTCGGTTCAGTGGTTCTTCTTTATGTAATCTGCAATAGCTTTTGCGATCGCCTCTGCCACTCTGTTCTGAAGCGCTTCTGTACGAAGCACCGCATTTTCACTCGCATTGGACATATATCCTACTTCCAGGAGCACAGCCGGCATTGTCGTCTCACGGATAACCTTGAAGTTTCCGAAGCGCACCCCGCGGTCTTTGAATCCTGTCGCTTGTACCAACGGAGTATGGATTGCTTCCGCCAGTGCCTTGCTTTCCTCGCGATTGTAATACGTTTCCGTACCGGAAATGCTTTTGTTATCGTTCGCATTGGCGTGTATCGACACGTATAGATCCGCATCCATGCCATTCGCCGCAGCGACACGGTCATCCAACGGAATATAAACATCGGTAGAACGAGTGATTTCGGCCTGGACTGCAGGGTCCTGATCCAATAGCTGTTTTACTTTGTTCGACAAAGTTAGGTTAAAATCCTTCTCATAATTTCCAGAAGAAGCAACCGCGCCGGAATCATTCCCGCCATGGCCGGGGTCAATCACAATTTTAAAACGGGTTTCCGCCGGCTTCAGCTTAATGGTCGTTTCCATTCCGTTGCTCGATTGCGAAATTTTATATGCGACCGGCCCGTTTACCTGCGCAACAATTCGAACTCCCGCCGGTTTTCCGTCGGCTGCCGGTAGTTCTGTAACGGCAAGTCCTAAAACCTGCTGCGCCGAAGCAGCTACAACCTCATTAACCTTCTTGGTTACGGCTTGTGTGGACGGCTTGGCATTCGGTATATCAATAATGAGCCGATCCGGCTGCGACTCCAATTGAATCACAGGTTCGGACGGCTTCCGATCGGAGCTGATCCGAATCGAATCGCCGAGCGGCTCTACCGCATGGATCACAGCCGCTTCTTCTTGGACCATCTGGCCTCCGACGCCGCCTGATTTACCTGAAGAATTAAACATAAAGACAGCTCCAGTGAGCTCATCCTTAATCAGCTTTACATTAACAAGCTGCGCGGACTGCTGCAGGGGAAGCCAATTTTGTCCATCCTTCAAAAGCGGAGTCATGGAAACGGATGTGCCCGATTCCGGTGTACGCACCGTGATCTGATTGGTTTTCGAATCCGTGGAGGCCTTCAAATTCCACTGCTTTTCCAGCACATTCTGTGGAACATAAAGCGTATTGCCGGACATAACGGCGGAAGCTCCGCCTGAAAGCTTCGTACCATCAACATACAACGCAAATTGGGTGTGCTCTGCCTGCGCCTCAACTGTACCCGCTCCCAGTGCGAAGGCCAATAGTGCGGCTCCCGCTGCTGTGAGCGCCCTTGTCTTTCTTCTCATGCAGCACCTCGTATCGAAGAAAATAGCTTCCTCGCGTCCCCGTCTTTGATCCCGACATTATTTTCGCAATTCAGCGGACAGTCGACGGGTTTCGCCAATCTATTAGACGCATAAAGCCGGAAAAAGTTGCTATTTTCATAGAAAAAACAAAAAAAAACGCCTGAGGATTCCGTCCCCAGACGTTTCTGTATTCCTAGGCCAATTAAGAGTAACGCTGCAGCACCTGCTCAATTTGTCCTGCGATCAAGCTGGAGCCGGCGCGCCACTCGGACTCTTCAAACGAAAGTCGAACCACGCTCTCATCCATATTCATTGCTTCTGCAAACAAGCCGGAAAGACCGCGGGCGCGGCGATCGACTTGAAGATAAACATCGATCCTGCTGCCGTTCAGCCGCAATACAACCTCCAGCTCATCCAAACGGCCTGCGTAACGGCCGGACGGCTTATACTCGAATTCTTGTACGAACGGGAGCCCGCCTCCAAGACGCGGCGCATACTCACAATCTGTTTTGTATAAGCGGAAACCGAGACTGTCCACCGCATCCAGAACGGCTCTCATCGCCGGGTGCGGGGTCACCTCGATCCGGTCGTTGTCCGTCGGATCTACGGCGGAGCTGATATCTAAATTTGTACGAATCCAAACCGGGATGCGTCCAACGGATACCGGTGTTGCATCCGGAAGAGGGAATGAGAACGGAAGCTCCAGCTCATCTCCGGCCTTTAGCGTAAACGGATCGCTGACAAGGTAACGGGCAACTTCAGCCGTTTCGCGATGAGTTCCGTTATCCGTTTCGCGAAGAAACTCGGTCATGACCGTCATATAGATTGCATTAATGCTCTGATCAACTTGGCCGCCGCGCATGCGTACCGCTCCGCGAACCTCTTCGCCAACGGCGTAGGAGCTTTTCTCGAGCAGCGTATCCACCTCGGCGGAACCAATTCCGATGCTTGCTAGCATTCTACCAAAAAAACTCATTCTATAAAGCCTCCCTTTAAACGGATTTCTATTTCGTACGCCCGAATATCATTTTGGTTTCGCATAAAAAATGACCCGCCAAAAGGTTACGCCGGTGCGCAGCCTTTTATACGGGTCATAATTTTAGTAAAAGTTCGTTGCGTACTGCCGAATCCGGATATTAGCCGTTAAGGACAGCAGCCTGCTGATTGCGCTTTTCTTCGTAAGCAGCAATTTTGTCTTCATGCTGAAGCGTCAAGCCGATATCGTCAAGACCCTGCAGCAGGAATTGGCGGCGGTGCTCGTCAAGATCGAACGAAATCGACAGGCCTTGCTCATCCGTAATCTGCTTCTTCTCGAGGTCAACCGAAAGCTGATAGCCTTCCTGCTTAGCCGTACGCTGGAACAGCTCTTCCACCTGCTCCTCGCTCAGCTTGATCGGCAGAATGCCGTTCTTAAAGCAGTTGTTGTAGAAAATATCCGCGAAGGAAGGTGCAATAACAACGCGGAATCCGTAGTCCAAAATCGCCCAAGGCGCATGCTCGCGGGAGGAGCCGCAGCCAAAGTTCGCGCGCGAAATGAGAACAGACGCACCTTGGTAGCGGTCCTTATTCATTTCAAAGTTTGGATTCACGTTCCCCTGCTCGTCAAAACGCCATTCAAAGAACAGGAATTGACCAAAGCCGGTACGCTCGATCCGCTTCAAAAATTGCTTCGGGATAATCGCGTCGGTGTCCACGTTTACGCGGTCAACCGGCGCCACAAGTCCAGTCAGTTGTTTAAATGCTTCCATCGCCGTTCAGCCTCCTACTGGTTCCGTAAAATCAGCCGACGCTGACTTCCGATTTGAATTTCCAATCGCGTACATCTGTGAAACGACCTGTAACCGCAGCCGCTGCAGCCATTGCCGGAGAAACAAGGTGCGTGCGTCCGCCGCGGCCTTGACGGCCTTCAAAGTTACGGTTGGAGGTCGACGCGCAGCGCTGACCCGGGGACAAAACGTCCGGATTCATCGCAAGGCACATCGAGCAGCCTGCATCGCGCCATTCAAAGCCCGCTTCGACAAAAATTTTGTCTAAGCCTTCTTTTTCAGCTTGGATCTTTACTCGTCCGGAGCCAGGAACGACGATCGCCGTTACGTTCGGAGCTACCTTGTAGCCGCGAACGACTTCAGCCGCTGCGCGAAGGTCGCTGATGCGGCCATTCGTACAGGAGCCGATGAAGACATAATCGATAGCGATTTCGCTCATCGGTGTGCCCGGCTTCAAGTCCATATATTCAAGCGCCTTTTCAGCCGCTTTGCGTTCGTTTTCTGTAGTAAAGTCAGCAGGATTCGGAACAGCAGATGTGATGTCCGTACCCATACCAGGGCTCGTGCCCCAAGTTACCTGCGGAATAAGCGTGTCTGCATCGAGATCGACATAAGCATCGTACTCAGCGCCTTCGTCGGTTACGAGCTGCTTCCAGTCCTCAACATAGTTGTCGAACGCAGCACCCTGCGGTGCGTACTCACGGCCGCGCAGGTATTCGAACGTCGTTTCGTCCGGAGCAATCATGCCGGCGCGCGCGCCTGCTTCGATGGACATGTTACAGATCGTCATGCGTTCTTCCATCGTAAGCGCCTTGATCGCGTCGCCTGTATATTCAACGACATAACCTGTAGCGAAGTCCGTGCCGTATTTTGCGATGACGCCAAGAATGATGTCCTTCGCCGTAAGGCCCGGCTTCAGGCTGCCTTTAATGCGCACTTCCATTGTTTTCGATTTCGCCTGCTGCAAGCACTGTGTCGCGAGCACGTGCTCAACTTCACTGGTGCCGATCCCGAACGCAAGCGCGCCGAATGCGCCGTGCGTCGAAGTGTGGCTGTCGCCGCAAACGATCGTTTTGCCCGGATACGTAAGTCCAAGCTCCGGTCCCATAACGTGAACAACACCCTGGTCAATACTGTTCAGGTCAAAAAGAGTAACGCCGAAGTTCGCGCAGTTTTGGGACAGCGTGTCCACCTGCTGCTTGGAAATCGGGTCGGTAATGTTGAAACGGTCCTTCGTCGGAACGTTATGGTCCATCGTCGCGAATGTCAGGTCCGGACGGCGAACC
This sequence comes from Paenibacillus turpanensis, assembly GCF_011421635.1. Lineage (GTDB taxonomy): Bacteria > Bacillota > Bacilli > Paenibacillales > YIM-B00363 > Paenibacillus_AK > Paenibacillus_AK turpanensis. The sequence goes on along the minus strand of NZ_WTLI01000003.1, from coordinate 295,929 downwards.
TTGCGGCCGGAAAGGCGAAGCCCTTCAAATGCCTGCGGGGAAGTTACCTCATGCACCAAATGAAGATCGATATAAATGATTGCCGGTTTTCCCTCTTCTTGCGAAATTACGTGGCGATCCCAAATCTTTTCATACATTGTCTTTTTGCTCGACATGTCGTTCACCCTCTCACTTTCCTCTCATGCAACATCTTAGCATGTTCATTTCGATAGTTCCAAGATATAATATCTATAATTGCTATAGGTTATTTTTATAGGGGGTTTTGCTATGGAGCTAAGACAGCTGCAATACGCACTGCAAATCGCCGCAGAAAAAAATTTTTCCCGCGCCGCCGAGAAGCTGCACATCGCCCAGCCGTCACTTAGCCAGCAGCTAGCTAAGCTGGAACGTGAAATCGGCACCCTGCTGTTTCACCGCAATACCGGATCGGTTGAGCTGACGCATGCCGGATCCGTTTTTATCGGCAAAGCGCAGTCGATCATCGACATGGTAGAGCAGCTGAAGCAGGAAATGGACGACTTAACGCATATGCGGAAGGGCAAATTGGTCATCGGCTCGCTGCCGATTACCGGCGCTCACATGCTGCCGCTAGTGCTGCCTGCCTTTCGTGCGGCTTATCCGCAAATTGAAATCTCGCTGGTCGAGGATACGACCGCTCATTTGGAGCATTTGACGTCTAGCGGTCAGGCCGACATTTCTCTCTTGACGCTACCGATTGGAGAGGCCTCCATCGCCTATGAAGAGCTGATTGAAGAAGAAATTTGTCTTGCCGTGCCGCCTGATCATCGGCTCGCAGGCATGGATGGCGGTCCCCTGTATGTGCAGGATTTGCGTAATGAGCCGTTCATTGTTCTGAAAAAAGGACAAGGCTTCCGGCAAATCGCCATCGATTTATGCCAGGAAGCCGGTTTTGAGCCGAATATTGTTTTTGAAAGCAGCAACATCGAAACCGTCCAGTCGCTGGTCGCTTCAGGCATGGGCATCGCCTTCGTGCCGCAAATGATCGCCCGCTCCGGCTGGAACCGGTATACGCCTGTCATCTTATCGTTTGCCGAACCGCGCCCGACGCGAACCATTGTGCTTGCCTACCGCAAGGGCCGTTACTTGTCGAAAGCCGCCGAGGCATTTATCGATACGGTAAAATCCGTTGTCAGCGACGGTCTGGGGACGTAAACAGAACTGCTGGCAGCTCCATAAGGCTTGGAAGTACTTCGTTCCAAGCCTTATGGAAGCCGGCTAACATCCCATTAGTAATGGGATGGTCTGCGGTCCTCGAACACCGGGATCGTGCGGCGTACAGTGTCGACTTTATCCAAATCGATCGAAGCGGCAAGGATCGCTTCTTCTTCCCCGCCCTCTACCAGCACTTCGCCCCACGGGTCGATAATCATGGAGTGGCCGAAGAATGAGGTTGTTTTGCCGTCTGCTCCATGGTCAGTGCCGACACGGTTGCAGGCAATGACATACATTTGATTTTCGATCGCGCGCGCCTGCAGCAGCGTTCTCCAGTGGTGAAGCCTTGGATGCGGCCATTCCGCCGGAACGAACAGCAGCTTCGCGCCTTGAAGTGCCAGCCGGCGGGAAAGCTCCGGAAAGCGGATATCGTAACAAATCATCATGCCCGCCTGCTGGCCGTCGATCGACAATTCGCCGACCCGGTCGCCTTCGAGCAGATGCTTTTCTTCATTCATAAGGCGGAACAAATGAAGCTTTGCATATTCGGAAGAAAGCCCGCCATCGCGGCCAAAGGCGTAAATCGTGTTGCGTACGCCGTCCGCAGCGCCGGAAGCGACCGAGCCTGCGACTACATGAATCCCATGCTTCGCACTGAATGCGGAAATTACCCGCTTTGTACGTTCCCCGTTCGGGTCGGCAAGCTCGCCGATCTGTTCCAGCGCGTATCCGGTGTTCCACATTTCCGGAAGCACGATTACATCCGGCTTCGGAGTTAACGCCGCCGCCCGCTCCAGCTGGCGTTCCACTTCCGCGAAGTTGTGATCGGGATGGCCTGCTTTAATATCAAATTGAATTACTGCGATGTTTAAAATCGCCATAACCATCGACCTGCCTTATTTGTTTTTTCTAATCATACTGGATGAAGTGAGGAAGTCAAGAACCATTCGGATTGGAAAAACCGGCAAGCTGTATTACAATACGTCCATAAGCGCATCCCTTTTGCGAATGCCCTTTTTATGGATGAAACAAAGAAAGAGTGGAAACCTATGGACAATCATTCACACACACTGCCTTTTTCCATTGAGCCAGCAGATCGGATGAAGGGTCTTCCCGCCCAATTTTTTGCCGGGCTGGTCAAAAAAGCGAATGCGAAAGCGGCGCAGGGCTTTGACATTATTAATCTGGGGCAAGGAAACCCGGACAGTCCGACGCCTGAGCATATCGTACGAAAGCTGCAAGAGGCAGCAGACAATCCAATGTATCACCGTTACCCGCCCTTCAGCGGCTACGGTTTCTTAAAGGAAGCGATCGCAACGCGTTACAAGCTTGATTACGGCGTTGAATTGGACCCGGAACGCGAGGTTGCGATCTTGTTCGGCGGCAAAACCGGCCTTGTCGAAATCAGCCAATGCCTGCTTAATCCGGGGGATGTGTGCCTAGTGCCGGATCCGGGATACCCCGACTATTGGTCTGGTGTTGCCTTGGCCGGAGCCCGCATGGCCATGATGCCTTTGGCCGAGTCCAACGGCTTCTTACCGGATTACGGCGCGATCGCCGGCAGTGATCTGGACAAGGCAAAGCTGATGTTTTTGAACTACCCGAACAATCCGACGTCGGCTGTTGCCGATAAAGCATTCTATGAAGAAACCGTAGCATTTGCGGCAAAACACGGAATCGTTGTAGCAAGTGATTTTGCCTATGGCGCGATTGGCTTCGGTGAAGAAAAGCCGGTCAGCTTCCTGCAGACCCCCGGCGCAAAGGATGTCGGCGTTGAATTCTACACGTTATCCAAAACCTACAACATGGCCGGCTGGCGTGTCGGCTTTGCGCTTGGCAATGAGCATGTCATTTCCCTTATTAATACCATTCAAGATCATTATTATTGCAGCCTGTTTGGCGGCATTCAGGAGGCGGCGGCGACCGCATTGACCGGCCCGCAGGACTGTGTTGATGAATTAGTGGCCCGTTACCGCAGCCGCAGAGATGCGCTGTACGCCGCGTTCGAAGAGATCGGATGGCAGGACGTAAAGCCACCGCAGGGCTCCTTCTTCTGCTGGCTCCCTGTGCCTAAAGGACATACCTCCTCGTCATTTGCCGACCTGCTTTTGGAGGAAGCGTATATCGTTGTTGCCCCAGGCATCGGGTTCGGTACGCACGGCGAAGGCTATGTGCGGCTCGGGCTGCTGACCGGCGAGGAGCGGCTTCGCGAAGCCGCGCAGCGGATCGGAAGACTTGGACTATTCAGATAAAAGGAGAGAGATCGTATGAACCAAACGTTACTGTTCGATCTGGACGACACGCTCATCCACTGCAATAAATATTTTGATATGGTTATTGAGCAGTTTGCGGAGCAGATGAAAGTATATTTCGGCTCTTACGGCATTTCCACCCAGACGTTTGTTGAAAAGCAGGCGGAAATCGACACGGCCGGCATTGCCATTCATGGCTTTAAAGCCGATCGTTTCCCGAAATCATTTGTTGAAACCTACGACTATTTCAGCAGCTATACAGGACGTACAGCATCCGAGGAAGAAAAGCAGACCTTGTACGATATCGGCGAATCGGTGTACAAGGTTGATTTTGAGCCGTACCCGAATATGGTGGAAACCCTCGAAAAGCTGCAGGCGGAGGGTCACACGCTCTGTGTATATACAGGCGGTGACGAGGTGATCCAGCGCACGAAGCTGAAGGTCGTCGGTCTGGAATCGTATTTTGGCAGCCGTGTATTTGTTGCACAGCACAAAGGACTGCCGTTTCTCGAATCGCTCCTCCAGCGTGAGCAGTTTAACCGGGCCACGACGTGGATGATCGGAAATTCGCTGCGTTCCGATATCCGCCCTGCCCTTCATGCGGGCATCAACGCAATCTTCCTGCCTGCGCTGAATCCGTGGCATTATGATAATGTGGAGCTGGACTCGGATCCGAAGGGCGCGTATTTGACGTTAAATGAGCTGCTGGAGGTACCGGAAGCGATCCGCAGCTACGTGAACGAAGGGCGCGCGGAATGCAAATTTCCGCAGGGATAATCCCTTTACATCCTTTTCGTGCCATGCTATCCTAGTGGAAACGCAATACCATAAACGCGATGATAGGACCAGTAAGAGAGGCCTGGCACGTTCAGAGAGTAAATTTGTTCCGCTGCGAAAATTTACCGTGACGCTCTCCCAATCCCACCCTTGAGCTGCCGGCGACGAGCCGGACGGACCCTGCTGTTACCAGGGACAGTAAGTCGGGCGAACGGGATCCGTTTGCCAACAAAGGTGGTACCGCGGAAGCCAAAGCTTTCGTCCTTGGAATAAGGACGAAAGCTTTTTTTATTTCCACAAGCTAGGGCGGCAAGCGGCCCCCAGTGCAAATCTCGGCTATAGGGGCAGTCCAACGAACGTTGATCCTGTACTGCTGAATGCTGGAGTCACACTATCTTTGAGACCGAAACGGTCTCCTACATATTATTATTCGGGCTAGACGATCATGGGGGGAAGCAACAATGAAGGAGCAGCGCATTGTCGTAAAAATCGGCAGCAGCTCGTTAACGATTCCGGAAGGCGGGCTGAACCGCGACCGGATCGATTATTTTGCCGGGGAGCTGGTTGCCTTGCGGGAGAAGGGCTGGCAGGTGCTGCTGGTTACCTCCGGGGCTGTCGCCGCAGGCTACACGCGGATCGGTTACGAGCAGCGGCCCAAGCTGCTTCACGAAAAGCAAGCGGCCGCCGCAGTCGGTCAAGCGCTGCTGATGCAGGCGTACCAAGCGGCCTTCGCCGAAAGAGGGTACGCGGCGGCGCAGCTGCTGCTGACCCGCTCTGATTTCTCCAACCGGAAGCGGATCAACAATGCGATGATGACCATTGACGAGCTGCTCAAACGGGGAGTCATACCGATTATTAACGAGAACGATACGGTCTCCGTCGACGAGCTGAAATTCGGGGATAACGATACGCTGTCCGCCCTCGTCGGCAATCTTGTACGCGCACAGCAGCTCGTTATTATTACGGATACGGACGGCCTGTACACGGCCGATCCGCGCAAAGACAGCGCCGCCAAGCGTATCGACCGTGTCGATACGATCGGTGACGAGCTGCTGGCCATTGCCGGCGGTTCGGGCAGCAATGTCGGCACCGGCGGCATGCGCTCGAAGATTGAGGCGGCGCGCATTGCTATGCGCGGCGGCATCCGCGTGTTCGTCGGGCGGGCCAGCGAGCCCGGCGACCTGGTGCAGGCGGCCGAGTCCTCCGGCAAGGGCACCTATTTCGAGACGGCCCTCGCCTCGCTGCCGATGAAGAAGCAGTGGGTCGGCTTTCATTCGCTTCCGCAGGGCCGAATATCGGTAGATGCGGGAGCGGAGCGCGCCCTTGTCGAGGGCGGCAAAAGCCTTCTGCCGGCCGGGATTACCGGCGTCGCGGGGGATTTTCACCCCGGCGATGTCGTGGAAGTAGTCACCGACTCCGGCCGTCTTGTCGGCCGAGGTGTCGTAAACTACGCCTCCTGGCAGGTTCGGGCCGCAGCGGGACTCACTTCGGAGGAAGTGCTGCAGCGCATTGAGATCGCACGGATCGAAGTCATCCACCGCGATGAGTGGTTTGCTCTGTAACATGTATGGATGGAATATGTGAAAACTTCATCGAAACCATAGACCTATTTTTCTTTAGGAGTGATAACCATGAGTGAAGTAAAGCAAAAAGCTGGCATTGCCAAGGCCGCTTCGCGGCAAATGGCCATCTGCACAACCGAACAAAAAAATGAGGCGCTGCTGAAGATCGCCGACGCCCTTGTACGCGAGGCGGCATCCATTATTGCCGCCAATGAAGAGGATCTGGCGCGGGGCCGCGACAACGGCACCTCCCCTTCCCTGCTCGACCGGCTTGCGCTTAACGAAGCGCGCATTGAGGGGATCGCCGAGGGGCTGCGACAAATCGCAGCGCTTCCCGATCCGGTCGGCGAACAGCTGGAGCGTCTCGAGCGCCCGAACGGGCTCACTATCGTGAAGCAGCGCGTACCGATTGGCCTCATCGGCATCATTTACGAAGCGCGGCCAAACGTTACCGTAGACGCCGCAGGGCTCAGCCTGAAAACCGGCAACGCCGTGCTGCTGCGCGGCGGTTCGGCGGCGCTGTCCTCGAATGCGCGCATCGTCGAAGTCATTCACGAAACGCTTGCAGGCACCGCACTGCCAGCCGATGCCGTGCAAATCGTCAATGATCCAAGCCGGGCAACCGTCGACGAGATGCTCAAGCTGAACGGCCTCCTCGACGTGGTCATCCCGCGCGGCGGCGCTTCGCTCATCCAGAACGTCGTGCAAAACGCCACCGTTCCAGTCATCGAAACCGGCGCCGGCATCTGCCACACGTTCATCGATGCGGATGCGGAGGCTGAGATGGCGACACGCATTGCGTTGAACGCCAAAGTGCAGCGGCCGTCGGTCTGCAATTCCATGGAGACGCTGCTCGTGCATGAAGCGTACGCCGCCCAGCATCTAGCCGCGTTGGCCGAAGCCTTCCGCGAGCGTAATGTCGAGCTTCGCGGCTGCAGCCGTACGAAAGCGATCGTGCCTTGGGCGAACCAAGCCGGGGACGCCGATTACGCCACCGAGTATAACGATTACATTTTAAATATCAAAATTGTGAACGGTCTTGATGAAGCGCTTGAGCATATTCGCCAATTCGGTACAATGCACTCGGAATGCATCGTGACCCGCAGCGAAGGCAATGCACAGCGGTTCCTCAACGAAGTGGACGCTGCTGCCGTCTATCACAACGCCTCCACACGTTTTACGGACGGCTTTGAATTCGGCTACGGAGCGGAAATCGGCATCAGCACCCAGAAGCTGCATGCCCGCGGTCCGATGGGCCTGCCTGCATTAACCTCGACCAAGTATAAGATTACCGGCGAAGGACAAATTCGAGAATAAAATAAACCTTGGGAGGGGAAACCGAATGAATTCCATGACTTCGCTGCAGGATTTGCAGCTTTGCTTTGTAGGCGCCGGCTCAATGGCGGAGGCGCTTGTCCGCGGGTTGATCGAAAAGAAAAAATCGCTGCCCGGCTATATTTCCATGACCAATCGCTCCAATGCGGAAAGGCTGCACGATTTGCGTATGCGTTACGGCGTACGCGTTCCTCAAGAGGACGGCAGTACCACGAGCGAATCGCTAATCGCTTCCGCGGATATCGTATTCTTATGCATGAAGCCGAAGGATGTCGTATCCGCCATGGACGGACTGCGTCCTCTCCTTCGTCCGGAGCAGCTGATTGTATCGGTCGTAGCCGGATTATCCATCGAAACGATGCAGCAGCTCCTTGGACGCGAGCAAGCGGTCGTCCGGACGATGCCCAACACGTCCAGCACGATCGGGCTTGGCGCAACGGGGATTTGTTTCTCCGCTTCTGTGTCGGAATGGCAGCGGGAAATCGCTATCGAAATCTTTGAATCGATGAGTATCGTATGCCCTGTAGAGGAGCATCTCATCAATACGGTAACCGGCGTTTCCGGAAGCGGCCCTGCTTATGTATACTACTTAATAGAAGCAATGGTCGCTGCCGGCATTTCCGGCGGATTAACTGAGGAGCAGTCGAAGCAGCTTGTCGTTCAGACGGTGCTCGGCGCCGCCGAAATGGTGAAAACCACCGGCGAGGACCCGGCGGCCCTGCGCAAAGGTGTAACGTCGCCGAACGGCACCACCTACGCTGCGCTTGAGGTTTTGGCGCAGCATAACTTCCTGCCCGGCATGGTTTCCGCCGTTATGCGCGCATCGGATCGCGCCCGCGAAATGGGCGGCGAAATTGCCGATGCCGCGGCTCGCCGCATGCAGGAGCAGTAAGCTCGAGGTTTTTCGGGTTAACGTCAATCGACGGCTCGGCCGCTGCTGTGTTGGCGACCTAGCACCAGTAACAGGAGGCTGTAATTATAATGAGTAACTATTGTGTTGCAACATACCGCCTATTCGATGACAAAGCGGACTTTCACAAAAAAGCAACCGGCATCGCTGTCGGCTTGACTGTAGGCAGCTGGACCGAGCTTCCGGAAGCGAAAAAAGCCGAGATGGAAAAGCATCTCGGCAAAGTGCTCTCCGTGAAGGAAGGTGTTTCCCCGGAGCTGGGCCGTTACGCGGATATTGAAATCGCCTATCCCGATGTGAATTTCAGCAGGGATATCCCGGCCCTGCTCGTAACTGTGTTCGGGAAGCTTTCTATGGACGGTAAAATTAAGCTGATCGACCTCCGCTTCTCCGATTCGTTCCTGCAGGCCATGCCCGGACCGAAGTTCGGTGCAGCCGGCGTCCGGGACTTGCTCGGCGTACACGACCGGCCGCTGTTAATGAGCATTTTTAAATCGGTAATCGGCTACGATATGGATGGCTTGCGCGAGCAGTTTTCCGGACAGGCACTCGGCGGCGTCGATCTGATCAAGGATGATGAAATCTTATTCGAAAATCCGCTGACTCCAATTGAACGTCGTGTTGAGGCATGCATGCAGGCAGCGCGTGAAGCGGAACGGATCACAGGTCAGAAGCTGCTGTACGCGGTGAATTTGACCGGCAAGACGTCAAAGCTGCGCGAGCAGGCTTTGAGGGCCATCGACGCCGGGGCGAACGCGTTTCTGTTTAATGTGCTCGCTTACGGATACGACGCCTTATCGGAGCTTGCGGCCGATCCGGACATCTCGGTGCCGATTATGGCGCATCCGGCCATGGCCGGAGCAATGTACCCGTCGCCAACCTACGGAATCGCTGCTCCGGTTCTGCTTGGCAAGCTGCTGAGACTGGCAGGCGCTGACCTCGTGCTCTTCCCTTCCCCGTACGGCTCCGTTGTCATGCCGCGGGAGGAAAACTTAGCGATTAAGCATGTACTGCTGACGGACCATCTCAAGGAAGACTATGCTGCTCCCGACATCTCGGCGGCAGGCTCAGCTGCTGCGGACCACTCTGCTGCGAACCTTCCGTCAGACTTCACCTTAAAAGCAAGTATGCCGGTCCCTTCCGCCGGCATCCACCCGGGCCTCGTTCCGCTCATTCTGCGTGACTTCGGCAGCGAGGTCATCGTGAACGCGGGGGGCGGCATTCACGGCCATCCGATGGGTACTGCGGCCGGGGGCAAAGCCTTCCGACAAGCGATTAACGCCGCCCAGCAGGGAATTTCATTGCGTGAGGCAGCTGCTAGGCAGCCTGAGCTGCAGGCGGCCATCGATGCTTGGGGCGTGAAGGAATGAGCGCCTCCGCTTGGACGCTGCAGGGCAAGCAGCCGGTCATATTTTGCGATTTTGACGGAACGATCACACTAAAAGATAATATCGTTGCGATTATGGAGCATTTTAACCCGCCGGGGTGGCAAGCTATTGTTAAACGTATCCTTTCCCGGGAGCTCAGCGTGCAGGAAGGGGTCGGCCAATTATTTCGCTTGCTCCCTTCGACGTTAAAAGACGACATTGCCCGCTACGTGCAGGATACGGCCGGAATTCGCGCCGGATTCTCCGAGCTGCTTACATACTGCCGCGAGCATGAAATTCCGTTCTACGTAACGAGCGGCGGCGTTGATTTTTTCCTTTACCCGCTGCTTGAGCCGTTTCAGATTCCTCACGATCATATTTACTGCAACGAGAGCGATTTTTCCGGCGAAACGATTGAAATTGTTTGGCCGCATACATGCGACGAACACTGCAGCAGCGATTGCGGCATGTGCAAGCCGAGAGTCATGCGCCGTTTCCCGCCGGACCAGCATGTGCGGTTCCTGATCGGTGACAGCCTGACGGATTTTGAAGCGGCGAAGCTGGCCGACCATATTTTTGCCCGTTCTCATCTTGCTGAGCGCTGCCGGGAGTTAGGATATGAGTATACCGCTTATGAAACGTTCTTCGACGTTATCAGCGGGCTACAACAACGGTTAGAAAGGAACGAAGTCTCTCATGATTCCAATCACGCTTGAAATGAAGCAGCGCGTCTTCAACGAGCTTTGTGAAGCAAAAACGATTTTTGCTGGCCGCGGCTGGTTCCCCGCCACGAGCGGAAACCTGTCGATCCGGATCGGCGACTTTATTCCAGAGCAATTCAACTTTGCAATTACGGCCAGCGGCAAGGACAAATCGGTAAATACGCCTGAGGATTATTTGCTTGTGAACCAGGATGGTCAGCCGATTGAAGCAACCCACCTCCGCCCTTCCGCAGAAACGCTGATCCATTGCGAAATTTATAAGAAAACGGGCTGCGGCGCCATTTTCCATGTACATACGGTATTTAACAATATTGTGTCGGAGCTGTTTTGGGAGCGCGGCTCAGTGCCGGTCGAGGGTGTTGAACTGATTAAAGCGTTTAACATTTGGGAAGAGGATGCGGTGATCGACATTCCTCTTCTACCGAACTATGCGGAAATTCCGCGCATCGCCGAGCTTGTCCCCGGAAAGCTGGACCCGCGGGTGCCTGGCATTTTACTGCGCAAGCACGGCATTTATGCTTGGGGAGCGAACGCGTTTGAAGCGAAGCGTCATTTGGAGGCGTTTGAATTTTTATTCGAATACGTGTACCGGATGGAACAGCTAAAGCCGAAAACGGCGGCCAAACCGAAAAGCAAATCGACAACTACGAAGAAACCGATCATTAAATAATACGAACCACCTCAAGGCCTTCGATACCGAGGGCCTTTTTCCATGGGGAAATTCTCCCTACTTTATTCGAATTTTTTACGTCATTGCATTAGAATGCTGACACACAGCTGTCAATGCCGCCCTGTATACTTTGAATAGTAAATCCGATATTCGAAGGAGATGTTCCTATGCCAAGTCCCGTAACGATGTATGAGTACCATGCTTGGGCAAATCAAACCCTGCTCGGCCGGATCAGGGAGCTTCCTGCGGACGTTTATACCCAAGAGGTGAAGAGCATCTTCCCCACCGTCGCTACCGTGATCTCTCATATGTATGCAACTGATTCGACTTGGTTAGAGATCATGGAAGGCGTACCGATGCCGGAGGCTTTGGTTCACGGCCGCAGTCTTGAGGAGGAAGCCGGGCGTCTGAGCCTTCAAGAGCTCACCGAGCGATTCAACCATCTATCCAAACGGTATCAAGACTTCTTCCGCCGGGAGACGGACTTGGAGCGCTTGCTCCTGTTAGATAACCCCTACACATTTGTCAGAGAAACCAGCCTGGCCGAGATAGTGCAGCAGGTCGTAAATCATGGAACCTATCACAGAGGGAATGTTTCAGCGATGCTGCGTCAGATGGGTCATGCCTCGACGATGACAGAATACGCCTTATTCTGGTATACAAGCGAACCCGCTGTACGGTAAACCGGCAAGGAGCATTTGCTGCCAAGCATCTGCTCCTTTCTTTGTTCCGATTATACTCAACATAACCAGCTAATAGATAATACCTATTACCTGAATCATTTTTATATATTTCTATTCTTTATGCTCTTGTGCAACAATGTCCATAGGAAGGAAATGGATACCTAAACCAACAGATTGGAGCTGCTGTCCTATGAAACCCGCTCAAACCTGGAAACCCGCGCATTATGATGAGAAGCTTGGATTTGTTTCCGCTTATGGCAAAGAGGTCGTTCAGCTGCTCGATGCGAAAGCCGGAGAAGCGATTTTGGATGTCGGCTGCGGTACAGGGGATTTAGCTCACGAGATCGCGCAAAACGGAGCTGTTGTTACCGGTGTGGATCAATCCCCTGAAATGATTAAGAAGGCCCGCTCTAAATATGCAACGACTCCGTTCCATGTCATGGACGCGCATCATTTGGATTTTCATGAAACGTTCGACGCTGTATTTTCCAACGCCGCGCTCCATTGGATGAAACAGCCCGAGCTCGTGATTGAAGGGGTTTGGAACAGCCTTAAGAGCGGCGGTCGGTATGTCGCTGAGTTCGGCGGAAAAGGAAATGTGGAAACGGTTGTGTCAGCCATCGTGCAGGTATTATCGGATGATTACGGAATTGAGGCCACACAGCGTAATCCTTGGTATTTTCCCAGTATCGGAGAATACAGTACACTGCTTGAAAAGAAAGGGTTCCGGGTTGTATACGCCGTGCATTTTGACCGGCCAAGTCCGATGGAGGATGGCGAGGAAGGAATCTATCATTGGTTAAAAGGGTATGCCGATTGCTTCTTTTTAGGCCTGTCCGATCACGAAAAACAAGCCGCTTACGAGCGCATCGCCCAAAAGACGAAAAACCGTCTTTTTCAAGACGGCGTGTGGAACATCGATTATAAACGCTTGCGCATTGCGGCCGTAAAACCTTAGAGCAGCTCCTTGCCCCTCAACGCGACAAGCTTCTATACTTGCTCGAATCTAGCGTATTATCGGTGAAAGCCTTGCAGCAGCACTCTATTCATCCTTCGTCCCTTTGGAAACGATTACTGATGTAAAAACAACGTCCTTGCGTCCGTCCATTTCACCGATCGCCGCCTGCCTCGAGCAACGGGGAATACATCGTTAAGGCGTGATTTTCCGTAACATACTCCTCATCGATACACTCGCCATCCCGATTCAGCACCCGGCGATAAATTGTGTTATGGCGCACATACCCGCCCCAGTACTCTTGGGTGAAGCGATGATCCTTTTCAAACACCTCATAACGGTACAGCGGGCGAGTGGCTGCGCGCCATTCTCCGATCAGCTGGTCATCCGACAAATACACATGCAGCTGATAAGGCTCTGACGTATCGTTGCGAATTTGCAAATCCAAGTAATTATAAGCACAGGTCGCTCCGCTTCCAAAAGGCTGGGTCCGGTTTGAATCCGGAAACACGTCGTAGCTGTGGCGGTGGCGCTCCGTCACCGTAAGCGGGGTATGCAGAGTAATCCAGTACAATAAATTGGAAAGCTGGCACAGCCCCCCGCCAATACCGGGCTTAAACGTACCGTAAAACAGCACCATCCCCTCTACATACCCTTTTCTTCGATTCGGCTTCCCAATCGTTTTCCAATACGAAAATGTTTCTCCCGGCTGCAGCAGAAGACCGTTAAGCTGCTTAAGCGCGATCCGAAGATTAATCACTTTATTGTGCTGATACCACATCTCTACGTCCTTTAGCTTGCGAAGCGTCGGCGTTTGATGGCTTGCTGCTACGTAAGGCAGCCAATCCTCGGAGTACGTGCGAGCAAACGTGCCGCGCCTTTTCATCCACTGAACATATCGCTTCCATGTAAAATACAGCTTCCCTGCGGCTAGTCGTATTTTTGAACGTTTGATCGGTTTCAAGCCGGCTCCCCCCGCCTTCTCGTCTTCCATTTCTCATTTAACGAAGCACGCTTTCAAAAGGTTGCAGTGGAACCGCCGGCACAGTCTTCCAGCTGGGCGTCAGCTACCTTTTTCGATACGGTGCGGTGCTTTGCCGAACGACAAGCTGCGGCTGCAGCGCCGTTATTTTTTTGATTTTTTCGCCGTGAATCATTTGGTGCAGAAGCTGAACGGACTGCCTTCCAAGCTCGTACGTCTGCTGTGTAACCGTCGTTAATTCGGGAATCAACGTCGTAGATAACGGGGTATCATCGTACCCTACAATCGACATTTCCCCAGGAATAGTGAGGCCATGCTCGATCGCCGCTTTAACGGCGCCCACCGCATTGAAATCGTTCACACAAAATACCGCGCTAGGCCGTTCATGACCCTGCAGCAGCCTTGTCATCAGCTCTTTGCCGCTCTTAACCGAAAAATCTTGATGCAAAATCCATTCCTCGCGAATCCGAAGACGGTTCTCCAACATTTTCTTCTTAAAGGCCTTTACTTTATGAATGGTTGGCGTCATATAATCGACCCCGCCGATAAAGGCAATCTCTTGATGCCCCAATTCAATCAGATGCTGCACGGCCATTTCCGCACCTGCTGCTTCATCAGCCATCACGCGGTGAAGACCGCTCTTGGGAAGGCTGCCGTTTATAAGAATCATAGGGATTTGCTGCGACAGCTCGACCACCTCGTTCACCATCTCAGGGCTGCAGCGGGATAAATTAATTCTCCCCCCGAGAAAAAGAATGCCGTCCACCCGTTTTTCCTTTAACACGGAAAGGTAGTCGGATTCCCTACGATAATCGCCCCCTGAGTTGCACAAAAAAATGGTGTAGCCGTTGGCCCTGGCCTCATTCTCCGCTCCCTTAAACACCTCAGGAAAAAACGGATTCGTTATATCCGGCAAAATCATTCCGATCATCCCGGTAGCTTTGCTGATCAAGCTTCTTGCAAGCGCGTTCGGCTGAAACTGATACTTTTTAATAACGGCATTCACTTTTTCCCGCGTACTATGCTTAACCGGTGCAGTGTCGTTGAGCACTCTCGAGACCGTCGCCACAGAAACATTCGCTTCTTTTGCAATATCGTATACGGTAATCGTTTTCATTGGACTATCCTCTCAGCATCCATCGTTCGTCAAATATAACAATAAGTGCTTAAGAAAAAAATGTAAATAACAAGGATGAAGGCAAGCCAGATCCGCAATGAGGACCTGCTCACCTTCATGTGAACTGCTATGAATAAGGACTATTTCTCCATAAATTTCTTATATTCGTCCATTTGCCGCTGAAGCTCGGCAAGTACTTTATCATAGCCTGCGGTCTTCAGCTTCTGGCGGAATTGTTCCACAGCTTGAACAGGGTCCCCCGCTTTGCCATACGAAATCGCTGCTCCCATCTCTCCCGTTACTTGGGAAATCGCCGTAATTTCTGCCTCAACCGGGGTTTTGTCAAAGACGAATTGGCCGTACGGATACGGCTTCTTGTACTTGTCGTACTCCGCATAATAGGTTTCTTCAATTTGATCCCAAGTGGTTGCGCTGGGGATTTCGAATTTATCAACGCGTCCGCCCCAGAAGTTCGAATAATAGTTGTCTCTTGTCTGGTCATAGCCTTCCGGACGCACGCGTTTTCCGTCCTTGATTTCGTAATGTACACCCTCAATGCCGTAGTTGAGCAGGCGATAAATTTCCTCGTCGTTGCGCAGCAAGTCGTATGCCATTAATGCGCGCTCCGGGTTTTTGCTGTGTGCGCCGACCGACGTGCCCCCATGCGTAATCGTAAGCTCCAGCAGATTTTGCCGCGTTCTCGAAAACGGGAACATTTGCAGCTCAGAGCCCGGCTGCTGTGTATCCATTTCTACGCGCAATCCAGAGAATGTTTGCGTATGATGCTGATCAAGACCGGATAGCCCCGCCTTCAGCGAAGCACGATTGTCGTTTTTATTGTTCAGCACGTCCTCACGCCAGAAGCCCCGATCCCCCCAGTCCTTCATCATTTTCGCAAAATCAACGAACGTTTCCTCAAACACTGGGCTAACGACGGTATACCGTTCATCGTAAGATTTCGTAAAGTAAATCGGCATATAACCGGTGGAGATCGGCAGTCCTAGCGCGTCCGTATGGGAAGTCGCCCAGCCGTCCCATAGGCCGGTCGCTCCTGTTGCGTCCCATGGAATGACCTCCGCCTTATGATCCTTTATCCATTGAAGATAGTTTCCGATGCCCTCGAAGCTATCGATCGGTTCCGTAATCCCCGCTTCCTTGGCCCAATCCCCTCGGTAGAAAAAGCCATGATTCACCCATTGGGTGTAGCTGTTTTCCGGAATGAGGACAATCTTTCCGTTATATTTGCTTTCAGCCCAATGCTCCGGCGGGATCTCCGACCAAGTTTTCGGTGCATATTTAGGCAGTAAGTCGTCAAGGCTCATGAAAGCCCCTCTCTGCGCGTTCCCCCAGGTATCCAGCCAGTCTGTGCCGACCGTAATTAAATCAATCGGCTCGCCGGATGCGAGCAGCAGGTTGTATTTGGTCTGCCAATCGGCCCACTCAACCCACTTCCACTCCAGCTTGACGTTAATTTTCTCCTTCATCTTTTCATTGATTTTCTGCAAAACCTTCTCAAACTGGCCATTCGTCGGTTTATTGCCAAGGACGACATAGCTGATCGTTACGAATTTGGAGGTATCAGCGCCGGCCTCTCCATTGCCTTTCGCTTCCTCCTTAGAGCCTCCCGGGTTCGAGCTGCCTCCGCCCTCATTTCCTCCGCCGGTGCAAGCCGTAAGACTAAATGCGAATACGAACGCCAGCAGCAAAACAAACAGCTTTTTTATCTTCACCATACTTCTTCCTCCCTTTATCTCAATGGCCAAGCTTTGTAAACGCTTACTACAATCGGTGGAAGCTCCCCTTATTCCGCTTTAACCTTGAAACCAGCTTCAGCCTTTCACCGCTCCAACCGTAATCCCCTTAATAAAGAACCGCTGCACAAACGGGTAAAACAAAATAACCGGCCCCGTTGCCACGACCGCCGTCGCCATTTTCATCGATTCGAGCGGCACGTCGCGCAGTTCAACATTAGAGGCGGCAGCCGAATTTCGAATAAAGTCGGCACTGGTAATGACGTTATACAGAAACAGCTGAAGCGGCCGGTATTTCATATCCGCCGAGAGAAACAGCATGGCATGATACCATTCATTCCAATACCCCAGCGCGATAAATAAACCGATCGTGGCGAGCGCCGGAGTCGACATCGGCAAAATCAGCCGGATGAATATCGTGAAGTCGCCTGCACCGTCCATTTTCGCCGATTCCGTAATGGCATGAGGGATTGATTTGATAAAGGCCCTCATCATAATAATGAGAAACGGGCTCATCAGTCCCGGAAGCAGCACTGCCAAATAATTGTCCTTCAAGCCCAAATATTGCGTCATCAGCAGATAGAACGGGACAAGACCGCCTGAAAACAAGGTCGTAAAGTAGATGAAAAAGGAAATTCCATTACGATATTGGAAGTCAGGACGCTGCAGCACATACCCGGTCATTGCGACGAGAAACAAGCCAACCGCTGTTCCGACAACAGTGATCCCCATCGTTACGAGGTATGACCCCACAATGAGATCCGGATTTTCAAACACGATTTTGTAGGCGAACGTGCTGAATTCCCGCGGCCAAAAATTGAAGCCGTGTTTTTTTATCGACATTTCCGACGTAAAAGACGTTCCAAGCACGAGCAAGAAAGGCAGAAGGCAGCACAGCGCAAAGACGGAAATAAAAACATAACCGAACAGCTTGATCAGTGTTCCGCTAAGGTCTGTGCGAATGCTGCTGTATGATTTCTCTTCTTGGATATCCACGCAGCGTTCCCCCTTAGAACAGCGAGTTTTCCGGCGAGAGCCTTCTTACCAGCCAGTTCGCGGTAATGACAACAAAAAAACCGAAAACCGACTGGTATAAGCTGACCGCACTGCCGATCGAGAAATTGAAGTTATTCATAAGCGAACGAAAGACATAGGTTTCAATAATATCCGTTGTTGCGTAAAGACTTGTATTATTGGCCCCGACCAGATTGTAAAATAAGCCGAAGTTCCCTTTAAGAATTCCTCCGAGCGAAAACAACAGCAAAATAATGAACGTCGGCTTAAGCCAAGGCAGTACGATGTAGCGAATGCGTTGGAATGCATTGGCGCCGTCGATTTCCGAAGCCTCCACAATCTCGTTATCCAATCCCATAATGGCCGCAAAATAAACAATGGAACCGTACCCCGTTGACTGCCACAAATAAGTGAGCACAATGATAAACGGCCAAATGTCCGGATTCGAGTACGTCTTCATCTTTTCAAAGCCAAAGGCTTGAAGCATTCCGTTCAGCAGCCCGTACTCATAGTTCAGAATATTGTAGGCGATCAGCCCGATCAGCACGGCAGAAATAAAGTGCGGCAAAAACATGAAGGTCTGGGCTATTTTTTTGAACCATTTTCTCCGAAGCTCGTTAAGCAGCACGGCAACTAAAATTTGCAGCACGTTCCCAAGCACAATAAAGGCTAAATTGTAAGCGATCGTATTGATGGTAAGACGCCACAGGTCCCCGTTCATGACGAGGAATCTAAAGTTATCGAACCCCACAAACGGGCTGCGAAAAATGCCGTCCGAGTAATTGTATTTAATGAACGCAAGATAGAGCCCCGGCATCGGCAGGTACGCAAATACGATAAAAAATACGATCGCCGGAAGAGACATGAGGAGCAGCGTTCTGTTATTCCAAAATTTCCGGAATCGAGACGCCCTGCTGGGCACCGTCTTTCTATGCGGTACCGTCGGTTCAGTGGTCGGATGCATATGAAACTCTCCTTTTCGAAAAATTGCAGCTACACGGGTAAGAACGAGAGGCCCTCCAACCTGCAGTCCCCCTCCCCCTGCACGGCTTCCAGTAAGATGGCGAGTTTATTTTGCCTTTCCTTGAACCAAGGTCCGGGCAAATAAAAGGAATCCGCACTTCCCCCAGTGATTCTCGGGCGTTCTGGGCTGCCGGGCAGCCAAAGGCGTCCAACCAGCTGTTCATTGAACAGTACCGACAGCTTTAGGTTGGCCCCCGCTGCTTTTACTCTCCATCCCTTCCCTTCATTGCTGTCCTGGAGCTCTCCCAGCAGCCAAGCCATATCTCCTCGCTTTAACTCCATCGGAAGCTTCACCGGTAAAGCGTTGGGGATGGAACCCGCGTGTGCCCACAGCTGTTCCTCTTGGCACGAAGAAAGTGTCCAATCCGTTACAGCTGTTCCTTCGAACAGCATCACCTTCCCCGCCGCCGCTCCAGGCGACTTCTTCACATATAACGTGATGTGCACCCTCTCCCCCGGCCGAACGAATGGCGTAATGACAGCGAATGGATTTGACGGATCAATCCTTCCCGCTTCCTTTCCATTGACCATCAGGGCTGCTTCCGCCTGTATTCCTTTGAAATGGAGAATCCAAGAGTCCGCATTTCGTGAAGCCGTAAAGCTTTGATGGTAGTATTCGTTCGCTGGACGATCCGACGACAGCCATCCCCCGAAGCTTACGACCGGCCACATAGGATCTTCCGTTGTCACGGCTGTAAAATCCTCAGGATGCGTAGGGCCGCCCGAAGATTGTACACGCCAATTTTGCGATAATTCCTTGATGCTGTTCACCGAGACAAGGCCTCCAATCCCTTTCAAAGCATGGAGCCGCAGTCCCGGAAGCCGCAGATCGTCAAAATTGGTATGTCCCCAAATTTCAGCTCGAACGGTTAATGTTTCTGCGCTATTATTCTCTTCCAGCGGGATGTAGCAGCTGCTTCCGCCCGGTGCGACAGTCGTCACGTACTCGTTGCCCGAGTACAAGGAAATGACATCGCTTGCCTCTTGCATAAAAATCCCTAAACGGCCCGAGTTTGCCGACTCGTCGACCACTGCCTCATACCATGCAAAGCCTCGGTAAATGCTGAAGTGTTCCAAATGGTCGACTTTCCCCGCAACCGTTACGCGATCGACAGCCATGGATTGCTCCGGCGGAACGCTGCCTAATGACCATTGGATGGAAGCATCTACAGCTTCCGTACGGTAATTTTTCTTCTGCTCGAACCGGACAGTGCCGTCATCTTGAACTTCCTCCAGCATTAAAGCCGCAGAGCGGTTCATCGTAATCAGTTTTAACCGGCGGCCACCGGACAGCTGCAATGTGCAGGCTGCGGTTTCGTTCGCATGGAACGTCAATGTCACCGTATCGTTTTGCTCTTGCACGGATATATGGGTCGTATCCAGTACGGAAGGCTGTGGCAGCCGTAAAGAGATTTCACCCTCATGATCCGTGTGAAATAAGAGAGTCGTTAGCGCTTCCTCCCTTTTCACGAGAAACAGCTCCGCCGTCGCATAGAGGAGTGTTCCTTCTATGCCCCAACACTCCATAGGAACATCACAGGGCAATGCTACGGAACGCCCCCGTTCAAGCTGAAGCGAAGTGAGCTGTGGAACTTGGGAGCGGCCGCATTGAATCCTCACTTCCTCCGCCTGCTCACCTACGTTTGAAAGGAAGAGCAGCTCGCCGCCGTCTTTTAAACGCAGGGCGTTAGATACAATTTGTCTGCCGCTGGCTGCCGCGGCGCTGACAACGAATTCCTTCCCTGAAGGCTCCGCTTCGGTTAGGGAAGGGCCGTACGTTTCGATGAGTCGCCGCAGCATTTTTCCCTCGTATGCTTCCGGGCGCACGTGACCTTCCGGTGAAATCATGCCGCCGAAGTCATAATCCGAGGTCATAAAGGAAAGCGGCTCGCCCCAATTATTCGTGCCGTTCGTAAATCCAAAATCCGTCCCCGATACTTGCAGGTACGGACCGAGCAGCTTTACGCCGCAGGAGAGCAGCCGCCTCAGCAGAAAGTGGGAACGATTCGTCTCCGTAACGAGGAGCGGCAGTCCCATGCTTGCAAGAAGCTCTTGATAGTGGATCACCTTTTCCTCGAAGCTTGGGTCCAGGTCGTTCGGATAGAAATTACACGTCGGCACAACCCCTTCGGCCAATCCTGAAGCCTCCCGCAATCCGCCCTGCCCGGCGCAAGCGATGAGCGGAACCGTGATCCCATGCGATGCCGCCATATCCCGCAAAGAGGAGATATACCCATTCGGGTCGCTGCATCCATAGAAGTCCAGCTCGTTCTCAAGCTGCACGCAGATCACGGTGCCTCCTGCACCAACTTGATACCTGCGAAGTACAGGAAGAATCCGGTCAAACCATTTGGACACATAGTTCAAAAATACCGGATTATGATCGCGCAGCTTGATCCCTTCGATTACGTTCAGGTAAGCAGGGAGCGCTCCCCCATCCCATTCCGAGCAAATATAAGGCCCCGGTCTGGCAACTACCCATAGACCGGACTCCGCCGCCTCTTGGAGGAAGGCTTCAACGTCTTTCTCTCCGCTGAAATCCCACTGGCCCTCCTTCGGCTCATGGTAATTCCATGGGAAATAGACGTCGATGCAGTTATAGCCGAATTGCTTTAACTGCTCCATTCTTTCACGCCAAAGAGCTTGTGGAATTCGAAAGTAAAAAAGCGATGCGCATAGCAAAATGTCCGAGCTTCCTAAAATTTCAATTGCGTTCGAAGACAGCTGGATGGGCTGCAGCGTCTCAGTGTTTGCTTTCATGCGTTTCCTCCGTTCGTTTGAAATCAGATGAAACGGGTTTCATGAAACCCATTTCACAAAGTGGAGTTGTTCTTGCTTCCTGTTCTTTTTTACTAGCTTGCTCTTCTTGCCTTGCTCTTCTTGCTGATGGCACTGTTGTTGCGGTTGGCTGCTGCTGGATGTTTTTATAGCGGAAAGAGAGGCGAAAGCTTATAGGACATACGACGACTGATTCCTATTGCTTAAGGAGAAATAACGGTTGGTAGTAGAACAAATCACACTAAAGATAGCGCTTACATTTAAAATACCAATGTTTTCCTTTTGTGTCATGCAATTATTTTTACTTCTTGCGTAAAATCAGCAATAATTTTGGCCTGCCTGTCCAAGCTGACGTAGGATCGGGAAGTAATGATTACATACAGAATTGTCGGCGCACCAGAAAAAAAACCAGGCCGCCCATTCGGACAGCCTGGTTTACATATGCATCGGTATGTTAGAATTCCACCGAAATTGTGTTCACTGAAAATGAACGATCACCGGGCGCGGAAGCGCTGAGTGTACTCCTTGGCCTGCTCAACCGTACGCACTTGGTTACGGCTCCATTCGAGCAGAATCCGGTCAATGTAGTTGAAGCGCAGTTTTCCCGCAAACACGGCTTCTTTCAGCGCAGCGGCGATCAGCGGCTCGGCATAACGGTCAAAGTCGATCCATTTGACAATCGTTTCGCACTCCATGGGAGAAAGCGGACGGCCAAATTCCTTTTCGAACATGGTAAAGACATCGACCTGTTCCACCGCCTTGCCGCTTTGGGGTCCCCCTCCAGCTGCGGAAGAACGCGGCGCTCCGCCTGAGCCTGCTTGACCCGGAGACGTCGTCGCCTCCAGCCCTGCCGCGCCCTGAGTAGCAGCAAGACCAGCCGGATTCTGCCGCCCCCCAGCCTGCTGCCCTCCGAAGTCGCCGGCAGAAGAACGCCGGCCGGAATCAGCCGACCAACCGCCGGTAGGATGCCCCGGCTCGGCGTGCTCCGAATCCGATGCGGCTTCGGTCTTCTGACGCTGCTCGGCAGCCCACAGCTTGATCGTCCGTTCCCACAGCGGTCCAAGGTTAAACCGGTCAAAATGCACGCCGGAGAACGAATCATAGTCCTCCTCCAGCTCGACAAACCCGCCGCTGACAAGCTTCTCCAGCGCTTCGATCACTGCGTTCGGCGTCGCGCTCATTCGCTCCTGCAGCTGCTCATGGGTCGGGAAATCCACCCTCTCATTTTCCATAAACGCATGCAGCTGAATGACCAGCATCGCTTCCGTATCGGTGAGGCCAAGCTTAGCATACACCTGCAGAAACATCAGCGGTATGGAAGCTGAGCCTGTCCGGACAGCGGCAAGAGCGCCCTGTTCCCAAGAATTCAACCCGTTCATGCGTCAACCTCCCGGTTCCTGCTCCAAAATCCTCAAAACAATATTCTCCCTGCTGCTGCAAAGGACCCCTTACGGGTATAAACGATACAGCAGACGCGGGAACGGAATCGTCTCCCGCACATGATCCAATCCGCAAATCCATGCAACCGTGCGCTCTAGCCCCAAGCCAAAGCCGGAATGCGGCACCGAGCCATATTTGCGCAGATCCAAATACCATTGGTAAGCTTCACGGGAGAGCTCGTGCTCGTCGAAGCGCGCTTCCAGAAGCGCCGGGTCGTCAATACGCTGCGACCCGCCGATAATTTCCCCATAACCCTCCGGCGCGATCATATCGGCGCAGAGCACAACCTCCAGCCGGTTCGGATCCGGCTTCATATAAAACGCCTTAATCGTCGTCGGATAATGTGTAATAAATACCGGCTTATCGTAAGCTTCGGCAATCGCCGTTTCATGCGGCGCACCAAAGTCCTCGCCCCACGGGAACTCAAAGCCGTTCTTGTTCAAGAACTCGACCGCTTCATCGTACGTTATCCGCGGGAATGGACCGACGATTTTCTCCAGCTTGCTTGTATCCCGCTCCAGCACCTTGAGCTCCTTCTCACAGTTGCGCAGCACAGACTGCACGATGTGCGATACAAACTGCTCCTGAATCTCAAGATTCTCTTCGTGCTCCACAAACGCCATTTCCGGCTCAATCATCCAGAACTCAATCAAGTGACGACGCGTCTTCGATTTTTCGGCACGGAACGTCGGCCCGAACGAATACACACGGCCTAACGCCATAGCCGCCGCTTCCATATACAGCTGACCCGATTGCGTCAAGAACGCATCCTCGTCAAAATATTTCGTATGAAATAAATTCGTTGTGCCTTCACAAGAGGAAGGCGTCAATATCGGAGGATCGACCAGCTTGAAATCGCGCTCGTCAAAAAACTGCTGAATCGCGCGAATAATTTCCGAGCGAACCGTCAGGATCGCACGCTGACGCGGCGAGCGAATCCATAGATGGCGATGATCCATTAAGAAGTCGACGCCATGCTCTTTCGGAGTAATCGGATAGTCCTGTGTAATATGAATCGGCTCTACATTCGTCAGCGTCAGCTCATACCCGCTAGGGGAACGCGGCTCCTCACGTACAATCCCTGTCACCCAGAGCGAGCTTTCCTGCGTCAGCTGCCCAGCTTTCTCCCAAACCTGCTCGCCTACCTCGTTCTTAACGAGAACGCCTTGAATAAAGCCAGTCCCGTCACGCAGCTGCAAAAACTGAATTTTACCGCTCGATCGTTTATTATGTACCCAGCATCCGATTCGGACCTCTTCGCCCACATGCCGGTTTACATTTGAAATTAACGCTTTGACCGCCATCTTGATACCACCTTGTTTCGTGATGATCAGGAAAACTACAGCTTATCCACCCAGGAAAGCGCCCATGCTGCACCGCAAATGATTGTATCATGCGAAAACCAGCATAAAGCGCCTCTGGGTGAACCCATTAATCGACCACTGTAATTATCCTTGATTTCCCGATTGTACCAAATTGAAAGTATCCCGGGCAATGACGAGCTCCTCATTCGTTGGAACAACGAGCACTTCCACCTTCGAATCCGCAGAAGAAATGCGTCTAACCTCACCGGAACGAATCTTGTTCGCTTCCAAATCCAGCTTTACTCCTAAGAACGACAAGCCTTCGCACACGTGAGCACGCAGAGTAGCGGAATTTTCTCCAACACCCGCTGTAAATACCATAACATCTAAACCGTTCAACGCCGCAGCGTAAGAACCGATGTACTTCCGCAAGCGGTACGTGTACATCTCGAAGGCAAGCTCGGCGTTCTTGTCGCCCTCCGCCATTGCCTCTTCAATTTCACGCATGTCGCTGCTAATATTGGAAATCGCGAGCAAACCGCTGTGCTTGTTCAGCATGGAGTTTACCTCGTGAATCGCGAGGTCCTGCTTCGCCATCGTAAACGGCACAATCGCCGGATCCAAGTCACCGCTGCGCGTGCCCATCATCAAGCCCTCAAGCGGTGTCATCCCCATCGACGTATCCACCGATTTTCCGTCCTTAACCGCAGACAAGCTGGCGCCATTCCCGATATGGCACGTAATAATCTTAAGATCCTCGATCGGACGTCCGAGAAACTTTGCTGCTTGCGCACTGACATACGCATGCGAAGTCCCGTGGAATCCGTAGCGGCGAATCTTGTATTTCCGATAAAGAATTTTTGGAATCGCATATAAGTAAGCATGCTGCGGCATCGTTTGATGGAACGCCGTATCGAATACCGCAACCTGAGGCACTCCAGGCAATACCTGATCAACCGCGTTAATGCCCATCATATGAGCCGGATTGTGCAGCGGCGCAAGGTCAAACAATCTCTTAATTTCTTGCTTTACTTCCTGTGTAACGATAACGGAAGAGGAGAACGATTCGCCTCCGTGTACAACGCGGTGACCTACGGCTTGAATTTCATCCACCGATTTCAAGACGCCGCACTCCGGATGAACGAGCTTATCCATAACCTTACGGATCGCCGTCGTATGATCAAGAATCTCACTTACCTCACGAACCTCGGGAGCGTCGGTAGGCTCATGAGTAAGCATGGCTGTATCCATGCCGATACGCTCAACCTTTCCCTTGGCCAAAACCGACTCATCGGTCATATTGTACAACTGATATTTTAGGGAAGAACTTCCCGCATTAATGACTAAAATGTTCATTTGATCCGGTCACCGTCCTCATCATATCGGAAAAATCCGCTGCCTGTTTTCGTTCCGAGCTGCCCAGCGCGCACCATCTTGCGGAGCAGCGTAGAAGGTCTGTATTTAATGTCGCCGAATTCCCTAAAGAGGCGTTCAAGCGCATACAGTACAGAATCAAGACCAAAGCGGTCCGCCATTTCAAGCGGGCCATAACGGAAATCGTAGCCGATCCGCATCGCTTTATCGATATCCTCAGCCGTCGTTACACCTTCTACGAGAGTATGAACAGCCTCGTTAATGAGCGTACAAATAAGCCGCGTAGTTACGAATCCCGGGGATTCATACACTGCAATCGGCTCTTTTTGAATAAATTCCTCGACGAACTTTTTCACCGTTTCAAACGTTGAAGTGGAAGTTTTCAAACCACGAATGATTTCTACCATATCGATCTTTTCGACAGGGTGAATAAAGTGCATGCCGATCACACGTTCCGGCTTCGTAGTTTCCTCAGCCAACTCCGTTAAGCTAAGAGTTGAAGTATTGCTCGCCAGAATCGTATCCTTGCCGCATACTTGATCCAATTTGCGAAAGACCTTTTTCTTCACATCTAAATCTTCCGTTACGGTTTCGATAACCAAATCGCATTCCGAAACCCGTTTAAATTCCGAAATTTTATGTATCCGCGATAAAATGATTTTTTTCTCCGAGTTCGTAATTGCCCAGCGTTCAATTTCTTTGTCCAAGTGCAGTGAGATCATCTTGTATCCGCGATCCAACTGCTCCTCCGTTTTTTCGACCAGAAACACGTCGAGCCCTTTCACCGCAAGCATTTGGGCAATACCTTGGCCCATCGTACCGGCGCCGATTACAGCGACTTTGCGAATATCCATATTTTGTTCCACCTCATCTTTTTCTCTATGACTAAGAATGGTTCTCAGCCTATCCAGCGTTGAGTATATCATTTCCGTTCAAAACTCTCTAGGACATTTATCACATCAATTATGTACAAATACCGACACATCCCGCAAAAAATTACAGGAAGTGCCGGATTCGGTTAAGCGGCCGTGGAAAACTGCTTCATCAGTTCTCTGAAACGGTCGCCCGATAAGGTTTCTTCTTTAATCAAAATCTCAAGGGATTGCTCAAACACCGGGCGGTAATTTGCCAATACCTCATGTGTTGTTGCAATTAAACGGTCAAGGATTGCTCCGTTTTCCTTCGTATACTCTTCCTTCGTCACCATCTGCAGGTTTACGATACCAAGCTCGGTCAAGCCCGAGTCGATCATCGTCTGCACCAGCTGCAGCGCTTGGTCGAAGTCGCCTTTGGAGCCCGTGCTGCGGTGGCCGTAAAAAATTTCTTCGGAAACTGCTCCGCCTAAAGCGACCATAATTTGATTTTCAATAAAAGGCTTCGTGTATAGATACTGGTCCTGCTGCGGCTGATGACGCACATAACCGAGCGCCTTACCGCGCGGACTTAGCGCTACCTGCGCGACCGAGCCCGGGCGCACATGTTCAGCAACAATAGCATGTCCCAGTTCATGGATTGCTACACGCTTCCGCTCATCACTCGTTGTTTCACGGTCTGTTTTTTCGCCCATCATGACCTTATCGACCGCCTTGGACAAGTGACCCTGACTGATCAGCTCCGACTGCTCACGCATGGCATAGATCGCCGCTTCGTTCATGACGCTTTCAAGCTGCGCACCCGAGAAGCCGTACGTTTCCTCGGCGACCTTATCCATCGAAACATCATCGGCAATCGGTTTGTTGCGCATATGAATGTTCAGGATATGCAGACGGCCTTTTTTATCCGGAAGATCGACATTGATATGACGGTCAAAACGTCCCGGACGCAAAAGCGCGCTATCCAGCGTTTCTTTCCGGTTCGTCGCTGCAATCAGCAAAATACGCGGCGCATCCGTAGTATGAATGCCGTCCATTTCCGTCAGAAGCTGGTTCAGCGTCTGGTCGTATTCCTTATGCTGGCCGCCGTCACGCTTGCCGCCGATCACGTCAATTTCATCAATAAAAATGATCGCACTTTCTTTATTTTCTTTAACCGCGCGCTGACGTGCTTCCTTGAACAAGTCACGGATGCGCCCAGCGCCGACGCCGACGTACATTTCCACAAATTCCGAACCGGACGCAGCAACATAAATCGAGTTCGTATAATGTGCAGCCGCTTTCGCGAGCAAGGTTTTGCCCGTGCCCGGAGGACCTTCCATCAAAATGCCTTTTAACGGACGGATCCCGAACTTCTTAATTTCTTCATGCTTGATCAAAAAGTCAAGAGCTTCCTTCAGCTCTCCCTTCGCTCTCTCTTGGCCGCCGATATCCTCGAAGGTCAAGTAAGCAGGAGGCTTCGATTTCGTTTTTCCGCGATCCCCGCCTACGCCGCCGACACCGGCACGCATACGGGTCATATAGAACAATGAACCGAGAATTACGCCCATCAGTACAATAGGAACAACATTTACACCCATAAACACTAAAAATGCAATGACAACAGGAACAAGTCCGATCATAATTTCTTTACCGTACTTACTCATTCGCCCACACCCCCAATGTCGCAGGTTTACGAGGCATAATGACATGCTTCGTAGCGCCGGTGCCATCCTTCATCGTAATATAGACGTTGAGTTCGTCCATGCGGGTGTCAACCACAACCCCCAATCCTTCGGCCTGCTTTTGCAGCGCATCAGGAATGCGGCTGTACTGCTTCGTTTCCATTGCCTCGGCCACATCAAACAATGCCTTCGACCATAGCTTCTCGAGCTCTTCTGATGCCGATTCGGCTACGTCGACCTCCAAGCTTCTATTATCAAGATAAGAAGCTCCCTTTGAACGGATTTCCTTAATGACCTTGCTCAGGTCGACATCCGGAGCAAGCGTGAGCTCAAGCTCCACCGACGTGCGGCCGTACTGCATTTCTGCTTTCTCCACACCCTCAATCGCCTGTACCGTTTCAAGAAGCGGATTTTCTTTTGCAACACTATGATAAACGAACCACCCACCGAAAAGCACGACGGAAGACACGATTACACTTGTTAAAATAGGAAGAAGACGCAGTTTCATTTCTTACGTCCCCCTTTCTAATCTATCGGTTTTTGATATATCTGAGTACATATCAGAGTATAGCATATCATTTGCCGATTAGGGGATGTAATGTGTGGAAGCCTGCGTCTTCGATCCAATATTGCAATTGTATACAGCTTAATTTGGCCGTTTGCTCAACTTATAGGTTTCAAGCCACTGTCCGGAAGCAAACGAATAAAAATCGTAGTAATACCGTCTGCCCCCGTCTTCTTCGCGATAATAAAACAGCTCCCAGGCCAAATCATTATGCCATTTGGCCGGAGAAATCCGTATGATATGCTTTTCCGCATCGCGTTCCGCCATTTCCAGCATTCGCTCCCGCGAAACGCCGCTGGACGGATCCACCACAACCGGAGCCTCGCCTTCCGTTATCCAAACCATTCGTGCATTACCTGCCGCATCCTTGCCGCTCACGATATGGAATTCCTTCTGTCCGACAAAGCGTTCGATATCGGTAATTTCGATGATCGGGGTATCGCGAAGCGTTTGCTCCATCGTCTGCTTCTCGTCCTGCCATTGCGGCGTTGAGGCAGTCCGATAGAAGTAAGTGACGAAAATTATCGATACCATGACCAAAAATAAAGCGCCGAAGCCGATTTTGGCCCCTAAGCTGATCGGCGTTCCCCGCCTGGATTCGCTGCGGCTAAGCAAGCAGTTCTCCGTAAGCGCGGGCGGCTTCCGCCATCACCTTTTCTTCATCCACGGTGAGGCATACCCGATTTTTGAGCAGCTGGCGTCCATTCACCCACATATCGCAGGTGTCTTGACCGGCAGCGGAATAAACGACATGCGAAATCAAGTCGGTTTTCGGGGCCAAATGCGGCTGATCGAGCTTCAGCGAGATAATATCCGCAGCGTATCCTTCTTTGAGCGCCCCGGTGTCCTCAAGCCAAATCGACCGGGCTCCGTCAAGTGTTCCCATCCTCAGCGCTTGCGCCGCCGGAATGGCCGTAGGGTCGCCGCTGACACCTTTATGAATAAGCGCGGCCAATCGAACCTCCTCGAACATATCGAGGTTATTGTTGCTTGCCGCCCCGTCTGTTCCAAGGGAAACAAGCACACCCGCTTTCGTGAGCTCAATCAGTCTCGCTACCCCGCTGGCCAGCTTCAAATTGCTGCCCGGATTATGGGATACGCGAACATCATGGCGGGCAAGAATTTCAATTTCCTCATCCGTTAAATGAACGCCATGCGCAACAAGCGTCGGCCTTGTAAAGACGCCAAGCTTCTCCAAGTGAGCAACCGGGCGCGCACCGTATTGATCGACGTTGTCCTGAACTTCTCTCGCCGTTTCGGACATATGGGTATGAATCGGAAGCTGCAGGTCATGTGCCGCCTGCACGATCCGCTCGATATAGTCCGGCGGGCAAGTATAAGGCGCATGAGGAGCCATCATCGTTGTAATGCGTCCTTCTGCTTTACCGTGCCAATCCTTTGCAAACCGGACCGCTTCCTCCAGCTTGGCCGTTTGTACATCCGGAGGACATAAGCCGATCACTCCGCGGCAAAGGCGGGCGCGAACGCCCGTTTCCTCGACCGCTTTTGCGGTCTCATCCATGTTGTCGTACATATCGACAAAGGTTGTCGTGCCGCTCTTGATCATTTCCACGATGGACAGCATGACGCCTGCGCGAGCCTTCGGCGCATCGATTTTGCCTTCCATCGGCCAAATTTTTTCCTGCAGCCATACCTGCAGGTTCAAATCGTCCGCGTAGCCGCGCAGCAAAGACATTGCAGCATGGCCATGCGTATTGACAAGACCGGGCATATACAGCTTATTGCGTCCGTCGACGACTTCCATGCCTTCCGTTTGTGCCGGGGCTTCCGTGCCTATGTACGATATTTTGCTGCCATCCATAACGAGATGTCCTTCAATGACTGGACGCGATTCGTCCATCGTAATGAAGGTACCGTTTTTAATCCAGGTCTTATTCATGATCCCGTTGCTCACTTGGCTTCCTCCTCTAAATAAAACGCAAGGCTTTGCAACTCTGTCGTAAAATCGGCGTAATGCACGCGCAGCTCGTTGGGCACACGCAGAATGATCGGGGCGAAGGACAAGATCGCCTCGACCCCTGCTTCCACAAATAAATTCGCCACATTTTGCGCCTCAGCCGCAGGTACGGTAATGATACCGATCCGTACACCAAGCCTCTTGACCGTGTCGATCAGCTCATTCATCGGCTGCACAGCCAGCTGATTAATCGAGCTGCCAACCTTTCCTTCCGAGGCGTCAAACACAGCGACGATTTTCATATTATCCTTCAAGTACGCATTATAATTGCACAGAGCCTGACCTAAATTGCCGGCTCCGACCAGGGCAACGTGAATCAGCTTGTCGAGCTTTAAAATTTGCCGGATTTTCTCGATCAAATAACCGACATCGTAGCCGATGCCCTTTTTGCCGAAGTCACCAAAATAAGCAAGATCCTTACGAATTTGTGCAGGATTCAAATCAAGGCGCTGTCCCAGCTCCTGAGAAGATACCGTTTGGACGCCGCGCAGCCGCAGCTCGTTTAAATACCGCAAATAAATCGGCAGTCTGCGGACGACGGCTTCGGATATTTTTGGGGGTTTCATACCATCTCCACCTGTTCCTTTTCCTTCAACCACTGGTCCATCCGCACGATCATTTGGTCGGCGGACATATGTTCAATTTTTGGACCCGGCAGCGAGTATAAAAAATGCTTTCCATACTGTGTATGCAGCACCCTCGTATCATAAATGATGACGATGCCGTGATCATTCGCTGTCCGCACCAGTCGGCCGAAGCCCTGCTTAAATTTAATAACGGCCTGCGGAACCGACAGCTTCATAAACGGATTTTTATTTTGCTT
This sequence comes from Paenibacillus turpanensis, assembly GCF_011421635.1. GTDB lineage: Bacteria > Bacillota > Bacilli > Paenibacillales > YIM-B00363 > Paenibacillus_AK > Paenibacillus_AK turpanensis. The sequence continues at coordinate 264,838 of NZ_WTLI01000003.1, read as the reverse complement.
CTTTAAAAATTCGGAACGTGCCTCAACCAGCGGATGGTTCGGCGGAGAGAACGGAAGCCGCACAATCGCTAAGCAGGTAAGCGCGTCCCCGGGAATATCGACGCCTTCCCAAAAGCTGCTTGTGCCAAGCAGCACCGTTTTCGAATTTTGCTGGAACATGCGCACAAGCTTATTGCGTCCTGCCCCTTCCTGGCCCTGGCCTAGAACGCCGATACCTTCTCCGCGCAGCGCTTCCTTCAGCGGCTCGTAAATCTGCTTCAGCATTTTATAGGAAGTAAACAGCACCAGCATGCGGCCGCCGGTTACCTTGGCAGCTTCCGCTAAGGATGGAATGAGGCGGCTGACAAACTCGGCTTCTCCCGCCTGCCCCTTGACGATTGGGAAATCGCGGGGAATGACGACAAGCGCCTGCTCACGGTATCGGAATGGAGAAGGCAGCTTCACCGCTTTCGCCTTTCCGGATTCCAGCGCCGCATCCAGGCCAAGCTGTTCACATACATACTGGAACGAGTTTTCAATGGACAGCGTCGCCGAAGTCAGCACGACACTTTCCTTCGTTCCGAAAAACTGCTCGCGCAGCAAGTCGCTTACATCAATCGGCACCGCTGAAAGCTGCAGCGATTTGCTCTTGTAAGCCGGATTCATTTCCATCCAGTACACATAGTTTTTATCCGCCATTTGCACGAAAAACCTTGTAGCATCGCGCACTCTGTATAAATCTTTAACCGTACCGTTCAAATCTGTCAAGTAGCTCTGTACATCAAGCTCGTCTTTATATTCCTTGAGCTCATTAAGAACCTTCTCCAGCTTACGCAGCGTATCGGAAAGCCCCGTATAGAGGTTCTCTTCTGTTTCCTTCATTTTGTCCCATCCGATTGGAGGCTCGCTTTGCTTTAAGCGGAACACGATCGCGCCGCCCTCAGGCAGCGAGTCAGCTGCTGCAGAATTGGAGGCAAACGTATACAGCGATTCATAAAGCAGATCCCACTGCTCCTTAATCGTTTGCACGCTGCCGAGCATTTGCCCTAAAGAAGAGGCCCACGCCTCGGCGCGTTCCTGCTCCTGCTCTGCATTCTCAAGCTTCATAATCAGCGCCGGAAGCTGTCCCGTTTTACTGTCGCGCATCATCCGCAGCAACGGATTTACCAGACCGAAGTAATGCACATCCATCCCAAGGTGATTGCTCGCGACTTCCTCTACTTGATGGGCCTCGTCGAGAATCAGGTGGCGGTACGATGGAAGCAGACGATGATCCGCCTTCATGTCGGAGAACAACAAGGAATGGTTCGTAATGACGACATCGGCCTGTGATGCCTCATGTCGTGCACGGTGATAAAAACAGCTGCGAAACCACGGACATGCACGGTTCAAGCAGGAATCTGTATCGCTGGCGACGCTTGACCAAATATCCGACCCGCGCAGGCCTAGCTGAATTTCGTCATCATCGCCCCGCAGCGTATCGGCGAGCCATACGACCATCATTGCCGCAGCCAGCCGTTCTTCCTTCGAAGCGGCAGGATCAAGCGTATTTACGCGCTGCTCAAATTTACGCAAGCACAAGTAATGATGCCGGCCTTTGAGCAGCGCAGAGCGGAACGGAACCGGAAACAGCTCGTGGAGCAGCGGGATATCACGATCGAACAGCTGCTCCTGCAGCGTAATCGTATGCGTGCTGACAACCACTTTGTTCTCTGTGGTCAGGCTGTAGTAAATGCTCGGGACAAGATAGCCGAGCGATTTACCGGTACCGGTGCCCGCCTCAACAAGCAGGTGCTTGTCTGCGTCAAACGCTGCATGAACCTCGCCCATCATCTGATCCTGGGCAGGCCTGTCCTCGAACGACTGCAGACGCTCCTTAAGCGCTTCCCGGATCCGGTCGGCAAACGCGTCAAAGCCTTCTTCCAACAGCTGCTCCTGCTCTTCGGTAAATTCGGTTTTATCATCGTCGGTCCACTCTTGTCCCGAAAGGGCAAATTGACGGTAATATCGATATTTCGGGTTATCAACAAAACCTTCCCGCTCCCGTTCCTCCAAGTTGGTATGCAGGAACCAAAGAAGATCCTCGGTCGTCGGATGAAGGCTTCCCTCAAACAAATAAACGACGCGCTGCAGCGTGACCAGCGGCAGATCGTCAAGCTTTTCCAAGCATTTAAGCCAAATATGTGCGGTCGCTTCAGCATCGCTGTCAGCTTGATGAGGACGATCATGCGTAATGTCGAATGCTTTGCTGACAAAGGAAAGCTGAAGGCTGCTTAGGGTGGGGTACAACAGTCGCAGCCAATCGACAGTATCCAGTACTCTCCCGTCAAAAGGCATGTAACCGCAGGATTGAAGTGAGCGCTGCAAAAAAGACAGGTCGAAAGAAGCGTGGTGCGCAACAAGGGTACTGCCGGAAATCAGCGGAACCATATCGATCAGCACGTCTTCTAAGGAAGGGGCGTCCGCTACATCCTCTTCCGTTATTCCGGTTAAACCGGTTATAAAAGGAGGAATCGCGATGCTTGGCTTTATGTACGAGCTGAACTGCGTCGTAATTTTTCGATCCTCTATAATAACGAGACCAACCTGGATCGCTTCGTCCCCAGGCTGATCTCCAGTCGTTTCAAAATCGAGTACTGCGAATTTCATCGCGTTACTTCCTTCCTCAGGGTTGTGTCCACTCCCTAGCATACCAAAAGAGCGGGACAAAAGGGAACCCTCCCTTAAGGAATTAACCCGATGCCTAGCTCCCCCTCCGGAATTCCAGCTGCCATTTGCGTGCACAGCTCTAAATTTCGGATCGGGTCTTGAAACGTCGGGTCGAGGGAACGCGCATTTTCAAAATATTCGGTAGCCTGCTCTAAATTCCGCTGTACAAAATGAATACAGCCCATGGCGTTAAAGGCTACAGCCTTAAGACGCTTGTCTTCAGACATCGGTATAATAAATTGAAGATGACGTGAGGCTTCGGCGTATTCGCTAAGCTTCATATACCCCAGTGCTAAATATAATCGAGCGGGCAAAAACTCGGGCTGTCCAGCAACTACCTGTTCAAACTCCTTAACCGCTTGTTCAAACATAAGCAGCTTAAAATAGCCTTGACCTTTTTGATAATGATCGGCTCCATCCTGACCTTCAACCGAAACTTCCTTCAAACCGGCGGCAGACTGTGCGTGATGGGTTCCTTGATGCAATTGCCCCATTTTCTCTTCGAATAATAACCACTGTTCAATAAAGGTGTCGCTCATCGATTTCAACACGTCAAGCTGATCCTCGAGCTCCTGCTTCTTCTCTCCGTCGGCTTTCGGGTATTCCTCGATGATTTGATCCAGTGCGTCATGCATAGTGGCAAAAAGCTGTTTGATCACCCCGCACCACCTCCTCAGCTAAATTGGCTTCGGACGCATCCGCTGCAGACAATGTCGCCGGTTTATGCTCATTTTTTGTTTCGGGAGGTTTTTTCATACGAGGGTTTCGCAGCTTTTATATGACTGTACCGTGAATTTCTTCCTTTACTGTGTCGATGACACGATTGTTGGAATCCATAATCGCAACCTTCGGCTGGAAGCTCAGCGCCTCTTCATTTGTCATCATGCCGTACGCAATAATGATGACAATGTCACCGATATGCACGAGACGCGCCGCGGCGCCGTTCAAACAAATGACTCCCGATCCGCGAGGTCCGGCAATAACATAAGTTTCCAAACGCGCTCCATTGTTGTTATTGACGATCTGCACTTTTTCATTGGCAATAATATCAACCGCATCCAGGATATCCTCGTCGATCGTAATACTGCCAACATAGTTCAGGTTCGCTTCCGTTACCGTAGCGCGGTGAATTTTGGATTTCATCATTGTTCTAAACAAGCCGAACCCCTCCTTGAAAAATGCGGTTGTCAATCAATCTTGTGCTGCCGAACCGAACGGCCAAAGCGGCAATCCATTGAGCCGCCGGCAAGCTTTCTTGGGAAGCGGACACAGCCGCAATAGGGCCCTGTATCTGCTGCAGTGCAGGGAAAGAGAGAACCTCCGCGTAATCGATCCGGGCCAGCGGCATCGCTTCAATGCTGCTGCGCATCTTCCCCTCTAGCAGCTCGGCCGTCATGCCAGGCTCCCGGGCCCAAAGCTCCAGCTGATCCAGCGTCCGGCTCAGCACAACCGCCTGTGCGCGCTCCTCTTCATTTAAGTACACATTGCGTGAGCTCATGGCCAATCCATCCTGCTCGCGGAGCGTTGGACAAGGCACAACCTCAACAGGTAGATTTAAATCATTTACCATTTGAGAGATGACCGCCACCTGCTGCGCATCCTTCATGCCGAAGAACGCCTTATCCGGCTGCACCATCTGAAAGAGCTTCATCACAACCGTCGCCACGCCGTCAAAATGTCCCGGCCTTGAAGCCCCGCACAGACGCTCAGTCACATCGGACACGATGACCTTCGTACGGATGGGAGATGGATACATTTCTTCCACCGTTGGTAAAAATACTGCGTCCACCCCCGCGCTGCGGGCAAGGTCCAAATCCCGCTCCTCATTGCGCGGATACCGTTCAAAGTCTTCATTCGGCCCAAACTGCAGCGGATTGACGAAAATGCTCATGATCACGCAGCCGGTTTCTTGCTTTGCACGGTTCACCAAGCTTAAATGGCCGTCGTGTAAATAGCCCATTGTCGGCACAAAGCCAACGGTCCGGCCCCCGCTTTGCTGCTCCGCTCGGTATTTGCGCAGCTCCGCGATTTCACGTATGATCTTCATCTACTCGTCACCCTTCTTGGAGCCATATAAGTATTGAACGACTTCGTCATCGAGCGCAAAGGTATGCGATTCATCCGGGAATGCGCGGCTCTTGACCTCGCTGACATACTGGGATATCGCCGTGCGGATCTGCGAGCCGACATCGACGTATGTTTTCACAAATTTCTTCGGATGCGGCTCGGCCGTATATTGTACGACGTCATGAAACACGAGTACTTGACCATCGCAGCCTCTTCCGGCACCAATCCCGATCGTAGGGATCGACAACTCTTTCGTAATGAGAGCGGCTAGCTCCTCCGTTACCATCTCCAAAACAATCGCGAACGCACCGGCAGCTTCGAGCGCCTTCGCATCCTTCAGCATCCGATCGGCCTGCTCGGTGCTTTTCCCTTGAATTTTGTACCCGCCGATCTGGTGAACAGCCTGCGGGGTAAAGCCGATATGTCCAAGCACCGGCACTCCTGCCGCGACAACCGCCTTTACGGTGTCGGCGATTTCCTCGCCGCCTTCCAGCTTAACCGCCTTGCACCCGCCCTCGCGCATTAAGCGGCCGACCTGTGCAAGCGTGCTGTCCAAGCTTCCGTGATACGTTAGAAATGGCATATCCGCAACGACGAACGTGTTGCGAACGCCGCGGGCCACCGCACGGGAATGATATATCATATCGTCAATCGTAACGGGCAGTGTGGAATCATATCCGAGCACAACATTACCGAGTGAGTCACCGACTAGGATCACATCCGCTCCCGCCTGTTCCGCTAGCTGTGCGGTAGGATAATCATACGCAGTGATCATTGCGATTGGCGTTCCTTTTTGTTTCATGCTTCTAAGCTTGGCCGTAGTGACCGGTTTTCTGGATTCCATGGCATTCCCTGCTTTCCGGAAAATTAAAAAAACCCTCTGGTCTGAACCAAAAGGGTGTTCCGCGCATAAGGAATCGACATGCATGATCCTTCTGTCTCGGTCCTTACGGCTCAGAGCAGAATCCGACATTACACTATTATAGTATGAAGATGTTTGAGTTCCTTCATCCCCGGCACTTCGCAATCCTAATCGAAAGGCCGGTCCATTGCATGTATAGTGCAGTTCACTTTCGTGATACCGCCTTGAACGTAGTATAGCAGAATCTGTATTATTTTCAATACAGTTTGCCTGCAAAACAAAAAACTTTATGCTATGCTTGCACAGTTTTATTCATAGGTGTCGGAAAAGACAAAAAAAATACGCCACAATGGACGTATTCTCAAAGCTGGTCTATGCCGTATGCATTTCGCCGACACATGCGGAGCAGATCATTTTGCCTTTAAAATAAGTAATGTCCTCCGCATTTCCACAGAACAGGCAGGCTGGCATGTATTTCTTCAAAATAATGCGATGCTCGTCTACGAAAATTTCCAATCCGTCACGAATATCTATACCCAGAGTCCGGCGAAGTTCAATGGGAATAACGATCCGACCCAACTCATCAACATTACGCACGATACCGGTTGCTTTCATTGAGCTCACCTCCGTATGAATAATAAACATAAAAGATTACAAATTTATTATTCCATAAAATCTTTACATTTCCTAGTATATAAGGAAGTCGTTTCGCACGATTAAAAAGTGCTGGATTTTTTCTCAATTTAGTGTTATCGCGTTCGCATATCCCCGGTATAAACGGTAACCGGCTTCGTGCTTCCCGCTCCGTTTGGCACAGCCACAATGAGCCCGCCCAGCTCATCCAAACCGATCGCCGTACCCTCAACGAAGCCGCCGTGTGTGCTGATGCTCACCTGCTTTTGCAGCGTCACGCTATGCGCTTCCCACAAAGCCTGGACGGCTCCGAAGCCGGATACAAGATAGTGCTCGTAAAGCTGCTCCCATTCTGCAAAAAACCGGGCAATGAACTCCTCCCGATCTACTGCGCGGCCGGAAGCGATTTTTAAAGAGACTGCCTTGTCCAGAAGCTCCTCAGGGTAATCCTCGACATCCAAATTCGCGCTAATCCCAACGCCGACGATGACATGGCTGAGCCGTTCATCCTCCGCAGAGGATTCCAGCAGAATACCGCTAACCTTCTTCCCGTCTATCAGCAGATCGTTCGGCCACTTAATACCGGCTGACAGCTCAGGGAATATTTGGCGGATCGTGCGGTACAACGCAACAGCGACAACGATTGTTAGCTGCGGCACATAATGCACCGGAATCGGCGGCGTCAGCACAAAGCTCATCCAAATCCCCTTTCCTTTGGGGGAGTGCCAATGGCGGCCCATCCGGCCCTTGCCTTTCGTTTGCTCCTCGGCGATCACAAGCGTCCCTTCCGGTGCACCCATGGCGACCCACTGGTGCGCGGCAATTTGCGTGGAATCAAGAGAATCATGGACATACAGGCGCCGTCCGAAAACTTTAGTGGTCAACAGCGAAGTGAGCTTCACCGGATCGATCCGATTCGGCTCCTCAATCAGCTTATAGCCTAGTCGTGAGATCGCCTCGAACTTATACCCGTCTTCCTTCATTTTGCGGATATGCTTCCATACCGCTGTCCGAGAGCACTGCAAATGCTTGCTGATCGTTTCTCCCGATAAAAATCGGCCCGAATGCTCCCGGAACAGCTGTGTTAAGGTCTCGATAGTATTCATCCCTGCGTTCCCCTCTCTACGAGCTGCTCTACCGCATCCCGTGCCCTTTCCAGCAGCGTGTCGCGTTCATTCGGCACACGCCCGGCCGCCGTATCGGCCAGCAGCCGGTCAAGCAGCAAGCCGATAAAAGGACCTGCTTGTTTATTAGGCAATAGCTCTTGCAAATCATTTCCTTTAATGTCGAGATCCTTTAAGCCCCAAACAGGGATTTCGGCGATCCAGCTTTGGCCCTGTATTCGCAGCTGCTCCCAAACCTTTCCGGTCAGACAGGCTTCATAAGTAAAAGCCAGCTTAAGGATCGCCTCCGTCGTTTCAAGACCGAACCGAAGCGATGTCTCCTTAAAGCGTTCGCTCAGCTGTGCGGCTGTCAACTGTTGATCTTCCCAGCTGTCCACAGTATCGATTAGATCTACCCGCTCGACAATTGACTTCGTTACAGCTTTTGAAAACGTTAGGCGCAGAAGGAGCGAACGGAGCTGTTCCGTCCGTACCCCGGAATGTACAAACAACCAGGCCCAGCGCAAAAGAGGATCATCCATTCGATCAATGGAGTAGGCGGACTCTTCCGCGAACAGTTTTTCCGCTCGTGAGAGCGGGATAGCTACCGGCTTCTTCGCAAAATGAAGCAGATTGCTTTCATACAGCAGCCGCAGCGCCTGCGAAGGCTTTGCTCCGCCGATCATTCGTTCAAGCTCTGCGCGTACACGCTCCAATGCGATATGCTGCAGCAGACTGGCCTGATCCCGCAGCGCCTTCCACGTGTCGGTGTGAACCCGCAGGCCGTATTCTGCGCTGAACCGGATGCAGCGGAGCATGCGCAGCGCATCCTCGCGGAAGCGCTCGCCCGGATCTCCGACGCAGCGCAGCAGCTTGTCCCGCAGGTCGGCCTGCCCGCCGAACGGATCAACAAGCTCAAAATCGCTTGTCATTGCCATTGCATTGATCGTAAAATCACGCCGCTTCAAATCTTCCGTCACATCCTGCACAAAGGAAACGGAAGACGGACGGCGATAATCGGTGTATTCCGCCTCGGAGCGATACGTGGTTACCTCAAAGGGATGGCCGTCCTGTATAACCGTTACAGTGCCATGCTGCAGTCCAGTAGGCACAAACTTCGGAAAAACAGACATCACCTCAGCCGGAGTGGCTGAGGTGGCGATGTCGATATCTTTTATATTTCGGCCTAACAGCCGATCACGGACAAAGCCCCCGACAAAGTACGCTTGGAACCCTTTCAAGCTTAATTGACGCAGCACTTCACGTGCCGCTTCTATCATCTGCATACGAGCTCTTCCCTTTGCGGTTCACGGTTCAACACCCTGTAATAGATATCCTCATAACGATAACGAATTAAATCATTGCAAAATACGGTTCTAGCCCGCGTTAAACAAGCGTTGCTCACCTTTTCGTAGAGAGCGTCATCGGAAAGCAGCCGGATGGCATATTCCGCCATGGAAGCAGTGTCCCCGATCGGCGCAAGATAACCGGTCTCGCCATGCGTAATCAGCTCCGGAATTCCGCCGGCCTCCGAGGCGACAGTCGGCACGCCGCATGCCATCGATTCCAAGGCGACGAGACCAAAGCTTTCTTTTTCCGAAGGAAGGAGAAGAACATCGGCTAACGAAATGACATCCGCAACCTCTTCCTGTTTGCCTAAGAAGACTACGCGATCCTGCAGACCAAGCTCCTGCACTTTCTGGTTGACTCTCGGCAAATCCGGTCCTTCGCCGACAAAAACCAGCTTGCTCTTCACCTGCTCGTTGACTCTATGGAATATATCGACGACGTCCATGACTCTTTTCACCGGTCTGAAGTTCGAAATATGCATTAATATTTTTTCACCCTGCTCTGCGAAATCACAGCGGTATTCCGAGCAGTCGCGAGGATAATAGACGCGCTTATCTACAAAATTATAGGTAAGGTCGATCGGCTTTCGAATGTCCAGCAGTTCGACCGTTTCGCGGATTAAATCCTGAGACACGGCCGTAACCGCATCGCTTTGGTTAATGCCGAGGCGAATGATCTCTTTAAGCGTCTCATCCTGCGCCAGCACGGTGATGTCGGTTCCATGCAGCGTCGTAACCACCTTCAAATGGTCGCCGACCATCTGCTTCGCCAAGTAAGCACAAATCGCATGCGGTACAGCATAATGGACATGTAAAATGTCCAAGTTTTGCATTTTCGCCACCTGCGCCATTTTGCTTGCAAGCGATAAATCGTAGGGCGGATAACGGAATACATAGTAATCGTTGACTTCCACTTCATGATAAAAAATATTTTTATGATAAGATCCCAGCCGGAACGGCAGGCTGTGCGAAATAAAATGGACTTGATGCCCCTGCTCGGCTAAAAGCTTCCCCAACTCCGTAGCTACAACGCCAGATCCCCCCAGCGTCGGGTAACACGTAATCCCGATTTTAAGCTTGTTCGGCATGTTCTGCCCTCCCCGGAACCATTTTTACTATCGTATTGTAAGGAATCCATTAAAATACGTCGATTTTGAGCGGCAGCTTGCTAACAAATCCTTCTGCGTAGCGCACACCGATTTTTTGCCCCATGAGATGATCCCTTGCTTCAACCCTGGATACATAAGCTTGATTCAAAGGCGTATCGACATAGGAGCTGTCCAATTTCTCAAATTGCGACCGATAGGCGGACAATGCGGCGGTTTTCAATTCATATACCTCGGAAACATCTACCGCAGAATTCGGCTCGTAAGTATCGTTAATAAAATAATAATAACACCATGATACCGTAACCGGTTCATGCTCCGGCATGTAATTACGCAGCTTAGCATTAAACACCGCTTGATCCACAATGGACGAGCAGGCGACATGATCCGGATGCCGATCCTGCCAATACGGCGCAAATACAATCGATGGGCGCAGCCTGCGAATTTCCCGCGTCACCGCATCAATAATATCCTTCGTCATATACAAGCCGCGGTCAGGCAGCTTCAAATTGCTTCGTTCGGCAAGCTGCAGCACCTGCGAGGCTTCAGCCGCCTCCTGCTGACGCAGCTCGACCGTCCCGTTGGACGATAATTCAGCCTGCGTCAAGTCGCAAATCGCAATCCGCCGCCCGGCCTTGGCCGCTTTGGCAATCGTCCCGCCCATTCCGATTTCCGCATCGTCCGGATGCGCTCCGAATACGAGAATATCGACCGGAGTCATGCTTCGGCAGCTCCCGGCTTATATTTATGTACAAGCTCACGCCATGCAAAATCGCCGCGATCGAGTGCACGGACAAGAAGTTCGGCTGTCGCTACGTTCGTCGCTACCGGAATGCCATGCACATCGCAGAGGCGAAGCAGCGCAATAATATCCGGCTCATGCGGCTGTGCCATCAGCGGGTCGCGCAAGAAGATGATGAGATCCATCTCATCTTGTGCCACTAATGCGCCGATTTGCTGGTCACCGCCCAGCGGACCGGACAAGAATCGATGCACCTGCAGACTTGTCTGCTCCATAATGCGGGCTCCGGTCGTGCCGGTTGCATACAGCTTGTGCTTTTCAAAAACATGCTCATATGCGACAGCAAAATTAACAATCTCGTCTTTCTTTCGATCGTGGGCAATTAATGTGATATTCATGGTGATCATCCCCTAGTCCAGAAAATGTTCAAAGCCGTAAACCATGCCGGTAACACCCATTACTTTCTTCACAGCCATCGCGACACCCGGCATGTAGCCTGCACGCTCGTATGAATCGTGGCGAATTTTAAGCGATTGGCCAAACGCCCCGAAAATAACCTCCTGCTGGGCAAAAATGCCTGGCAAGCGTACGCTGTGGATCCGGAAGCCGTCGTAATAGCCGCCGCGGGCCCCTTCAATCGTTTCGTGCTCATTCGGGTTGCCCTGCTTCATTTCTCGGCGAACCTCAGAAATGAGCTCGGCCGTCTTCACCGAGGTACCCGAAGGCGCATCCAGCTTTTGGTCACCATGGTATTCAATAATTTCAAGATGAGGGAAATATTTAGCAGCTTGGGCGGCAAACTTCATCATTAGGATCGCACCGATCGAAAAGTTCGGTGCAATCAATCCGCCGATGCCCGCATCGCGGCACATCAAATCCAAGTCTTCAATATCCTTAGGGGTAAAGCCCGTCGTCCCCATAATCGGTCGTACGCCGTGTGAGATCGCCAGCTTGGCATGCTGCAGAACGACCTTTGGTGTCGTAAAATCGACAAGAACATCGCATGGACTCTCATTCAGCGCATCTTCTAACGACGCTTGTACGATAACTCCGCAAGCCTCTCGTCCCGCCATTTGACCGGCATCTTGGCCGGCTTTGGATGGACTTACCGCTGCAGCAAGCGACAGCTCGGAGTCAGAAAGCACCATGCGTACGACTTCTATTCCCATACGGCCGCTGGCGCCTGCCACAGCCACTCGAATCGGTTGGTTCATGTGTATTAGTCCCTTCTCTTTGTAGAATGAATCCATTGCTTAAATTGCGATTCGCATTCGCTCAGCAGCGACTTCGCTTCCGCATGCTGAGGATCAAACTTTAAAAGCTCTTTCAATGTAGACACCGCTTCTGCGTAATTTCCTAACTGACGATGCGCCAGCGCTTGCAGCAAGTACGCTTCCGTGAGCAACGGATCAAGCGCAATAGCCTGCTGAAGCGTTGCAACGGCCATATACAAATTTTCCGCAGAGCCGCCGTAATACCTTTCGACATCATGCACCATTTGTTTGGCCTGCAAGGTCTGTAAATGATATCGATACTGCTCGGAGGACGGCATTAAGCGCCCGGCCTGCTCGGCATGCTCGATGGCTTTGGATAACTTGTTGCTCCGCGCATACGTCACGGAAATTTTATAATGATAACTGGCGTTGTCCGGATCGAGCGCAATCGCTTCTTCGAAGTGCCGGATCGCCTCTTCAAAATCGTTTTGCAAAATGGATTCGTAAGCCTTTTGAATTTGATGATCCCCATTCACGCTGTCCCCCCCGCCTTTCTAAAAAAAGGTGATGGTACAGCATATGTTCAGGATTCCGGATCGGTGTTAATTTTCGTCCATCGGTTGGCATCTCTTGTCGAAAATTTATGCATAACCTTCTCGTAAGCTTCCGTCAAATCGATCCCCAAAGAATTGGCAAAGCATATGGTGACATACAATATATCGCCAAGCTCCATTTCGATTGAGTTTTCCGCTTCATCCGCTTTCTTCTTTTTAGGACCGAATTGGTGGTTAACTTCCCGTGCCAGCTCCCCGACTTCCTCGCTCATTCTGGCCATAAGCGCCATCGGCTCGAAATATCCTTCTTTAAACTGCGATATGTATGCATCGACTTCATGTTGAATCTCGTGAAGTGATTTTCTTTTTACTTGTTCGGTACTCATGCAATCCCCTCTTTCTATGATAACATGTTAGCGTAAAGGAACTATGAAAACAAATGCTTTTTTCGTGGAATACTACGAAAAGTACAAACCGCGAAGGAGGAACCTTTCTGAACCTGCTCACAAGAAATCCGATTTTATCCCGTTTGCTTCCGATCATGCTCGGTACTGCCATTTACGCATTCGGAATTCATTATTTTATTTTGCCTAACGCCTTAACGGAAGGCGGAGTCACAGGGATAACCATCCTGCTGAATTACGCCTTTTCGATCCCTCTTTCCATCTCCACACTTGTTCTCAACGTCCCGTTATTTATATGGGGTTGGAGAGTGCTTGGGGGGAAAAACATGATCTATACGATTGTGGGTACGGTTTCCCTAGCGTTCTTCCTTTGGATTATGGAGCTTCTTACGGCAAGTGGATGGATGGTTCCGTTTCAATCTGAGCAGGATTTATTTCTCGCTACGCTCTATGCAGGCGTAACGATCGGGATTGGAATCGGAGTTGTGCTTCGCTTCGGGGGCACTACGGGCGGTGTCGACATTATTGCGAGAATATTACATAAAAAGAAAGGCTGGAGCTTCGGACAAATCATATTAATGTTTGATATCCTAGTGCTCGCCGCATCACTGCTCTACATCTCGCAAGAACGTGTGCTGTATACGCTGGTTGCCGCTTTTATCGCCTCCAAGCTGATTGATATCGTCCAGGACGGGGTTTATGCTGCCAGGGCTTTTACTGTTATTTCCGAGCATGCTGAAAAGCTCTCGCATGAAATCATGCAAGAGCTGGACCGTGGTGTCACACTGTTTCCGGCGAAGGGCGCCTTTTCCGGGAATGAAAAGAACGTTGTGTATTGCGTCGTACAGAGACAAGAAACACGCCGTCTGCAAGGCTTGATCCGGCGTGTTGATCCCAAAGCGTTTATTATTATTTCTGAGGTTCATGACGTACTTGGCGAGGGCTTCCGGCCGGATACTTAAGATATCGCAAGATTTCTGCTACATCCACGGGTTCTGCCGGCCTCGCCCCGTTTTGACCTGAACAAAATCCCGCTCCACCTGATAACGGCGATAGCCGACATAAGTAAGCACCGAAACGATAATCGATCCAATGATAGAAATCAGCATGAACGGGCTCGCAGGCGGATTTACCGGTGCAAAAGCATCCTTGTCGGAAGTCCCTTTGCCAAACAGTCGGTCAATTTCAGATGATAATTGGCCGACAATTGGCTTTAGCTGCTCCGGTTTGGAGTTCTCTTGCGTGCTGAACGTATGTAGAGCTTTAAAGAGCGAATCCATCGTCTCCGCTTCCGTCGGGCTTTTACTAATCAGAACAGAAGGACGTATGATCCTATAGTGATTGTCGGCGTTCACAATCAGCTCCCGAAGCTGCACAGCTTCCGGCGTCTCCAACGCTTTCTCCAATCCCCTCACATCGTCCTTCATTACTTTGTAGTATTGATGCCACATTGGTTGACTTTTATGAGTCAAAGCATCAACCGCTAATCGAACCTGTGCGGCCCGTACAAAGCCTTCATCGACATTAAAATCCGCCGAATTAAACGTCCGTTTCGCATCGGACACTACGGTTGTTAACGCCTGCATTCCTTCCACGGAAGTCACCCCTTCGAAGCGGAGCTTGCGAATACCCGATTCCAGCAGCTGCAGCTGCTCTCTAGCCTCTTGTGCATTCCCGTCAGAGGCTGTCCGGTAAAAGGACTGCGCCGTTCGGTCCAGCCAATTTACAGCGGCAGCCTGCTCCTGATCGATTTGATCAGCAGGATTTTGCCGAGGATCCGGCGGTTCCTTTACCGTGGTACAGCCGGATAACAGGATAGAAAGCGATACGATCACAACCAATGTCGAACATGCCAATGACCGTTTCATAGCGGAAAACATTCGGACATCCCCCCTAGAAAGCATCTTATGGAGGGATGTCCGTTTTTAGAAGCTGTTTTTTGATTTTGTCCAATAAAGAACGACTGCACAGGCCACTCCGAGTATCCCTAGGGAAACCGTGAACAGCGAGACCACACCTAGGTCGTCATGCAGGACAGAAGAAAGCCAAGGAAACACACCGAAGGTGTAATCGATCCAGTCATTCGTGATTGTCCACACCGCTGCCACTGCTACCGTCGGCAGGGTAAAGGAGTAGAATCTTCCATACAAAAGCACCTCGACAGCCATCGCTAAATGGGATGCAATCAGCATGTAATGCTCCCATACTAAAGGCTCACCCTGTGCTGCAGAAGCGACAATCATCGCAACCGCCCAAATCCCATATTTCACTGAGGTAACGATCGCCAGCGCCTCAATCAACCCTCTGATTACCCGTCCTGCGGGTCCATGCTGCAGTGGAGTTTTGCGGTGCTGCTCGATCAGCAAATAAACGAGTGATAGCGTAAAGAAAAGGCTCGCTGTCGGACTATCCGGCACAAACCAGACAAGCCATTTCGCATAATGCTGCCACGTATCGATGAGCTGGAGCCGGTACCATTCATATCCGTACCAGGTACCTAAAGCATTACTCACAAACATGGCCCACAGAAAAGCAGGATGCAGTAGAAAAGAACGGCTAAACAAATATGATATCATCGTCTTCACAACATTCACCTTGTAAAAAAGGAGAACCTTCAAGGTTCTCCTTTGGATTGTAATATTTTATTTCTCGGCTTTTTGTGCTGCCAGCCAGGTTGCCAAAGCATCCATGTCGGCATCAGTCAAGCCTTTCTTGAGGCTTTCTTCCCACTGCTTTCCAGGCATCTTGCCAATGCCATCCTTCATCAGTGTAACAAGTTCGTCCTTTGAGAACTTATCGCCAACACCGCGAAGCGCAGGGATTCCAGCATTTGCCATACCCTTAAGATCTGGCGAGTGACATTGTACGCAAGTGGATTTTTTGTAAATCTCCATTGCCGGATTACTTTCATCCACGATGGCTACCGCTTGTTCTTTCGCCGCTCCAGCCGGCTTCGGCGATTCAAATTCCTCACCGTTCTTGCGGGCTTCTTCCATCTTTTGTTCACGCTCAATATGTTCCGGAACGATTCCGTTAATTTTCAGCTCTTCCTGGTAGTGAGCCCAGGAAACGCGTGTTAAGTAAATGACCGCTACAAGCGTCAAGAACATAAGAGAGGAAGCAATTGGACGGCGATAGAAACGGCGTTCTTTGCCTGTATCCAAGAATGGAGCCAGTGTCAAAGCACCGAACATCAATCCTGGAATACCTAGCGTTCCGAGTACAACGAATGCATCGGATGTATACGGGTACTTCAACAGCTGGTACATAAATAAGAAATACCAGTCCGGCATCGGAATAAACGCTGTATTCGTCGGGTTCGCCGGATAACCAAGCGGAGCCGGTTCAGAGATAACGAGCGCAAGAATGCCGACTAACACAACGCAGCCGACCATCCATTCCTTCAGCAAGAAATTCGGGATAAAGGCTTCCGATTTGCCCGGGAAGGAGGTATAGTCCGCCGGAAGAAGCACTTTCGTATTTTTACGTACACGTGAGTCGCCTACGTAAACAATTTTTTCGTTAGGATCATGTCCATGACCGTGTGCCACGAAGCCGCCCTCCTTAAATTAGAATCATAGCGGTCCCGAAATGCCCTGTTTGCGGATCATAAAGAAGTGAGCCGCCAGGAGACCGAGCAGTACGGCAGGTAGGAAAAACACGTGCAGCGCGAAGAAACGAGTAAGCGTCTGTGTGCCGACGATAGAACCCCCCTGCAGGAACGTCTTGACGTATTCACCAATGAAAGGTGCGGAAGCGGCAATTTCGATACCAACCTTCGTTGCGAAATATGCTTTGTTGTCCCATGGCAGAAGGTATCCTGTAAAGCCAAGACCCATCATGACCATAAAGATCAGCATGCCGACAACCCAGTTCATTTCACGAGGCGCTTTATAAGAACCGGTGAAAAATACGCGAAGCGTATGCAAGAACATCATTACGATAACTAGGCTTGCGCCCCAGTGGTGCATGCCGCGCACGATAACGCCAAACGCTACTTTATGCTGCAGGTAGTCAACGCTGGCATAAGCATTTACGATATCCGGCGCGTAATACATCGTCAAAAACATGCCGGACAGCACTTGAATGACCGTGATAAAAAACGTCAAACCGCCGAAGCAGTATACAAACGCCGAGAAGTGATGCGCAGGGTTGACGTGCTCCGGAACCTCATGGTCGGCAACGTCCCGCCACATCGGCGTAATGTCCAGACGTTCGTCGATCCAGTTGTATACACTCTTTAACATCTGTTTTTACGCCCCCCTTATAATCTTGTATTTTTAGTCAGCCCGCCGAGATACACAAAACCGTTCTCAATCTTGACTGTGTATTCGTCAAGCGGCGCCGGCGCAACGTTAAGGTTTTTACCGTCCTTGGAATAGTGCGCGCCGTGGCAAGGGCAAAAATACTGCTGGGAGGCCGCAGGATCGGTGTTCCAGTTGATTGTGCATCCAAGATGCTTACAAACTGGAGACAGTGCGAAGACTTTACCGTCATCTCCTCTTGCGATCCATGCCGATACTTCCGGATCGCTCTCGTACCATCCATCAACCTGATGGATTTGGAACGTGAACGATTTTGGTTCATTCGTGATCTTGTTTTCTTCGATTACTTTTACAAAGTCAGTTTCCGCTTTCGGCTGCAAAATTGGATCGACTGCGAAACGCAGCATCGGAATCGTAACGCCGGCAGCCATAAAGGCACTCGCCCCGCCGAGCGTATAAGAGAGGAATTGACGTCTGGACATTTCCTTCTTAAGCGGCTTACGTTCTTCCGATCCATGTTCGCGGTGATTGTCGCTCATTCTGTTACCCCCTTTTCTTGCTGATATGCTTACGTTCTCAAGGAGAACACGTTTTCGACATACTAGGACATTACTTATAATAGCTTACGCCTCATATAGCGTCAAGAAAGAAGCAGGAGCTCAAACTCGCCTCTCCGCAGGGATGCCGAAAAATGTTACGATTTTGTCACAACTGTGAACGCCACAGCGCTTCAACGGTCTCCCGTGTCGGATCCCCCGGAATCAGAATCAAATCAACCCCATCAAGCTCATAATTCTTGAAGCTTTCATCCAAGCACGCCACAATCACATAACGGAATTGTTCTTCCTTTAATCGCAGGGCCGTACGTGAAAGTGCTTCGATGTCGGCCTGTACCGAATCGGCATAATGAAACGCCGGATATGTAACGACTCTGCCTTTATACGGGATTTCCAGCGTATCAAGAAGGTCTCTCAGCCGCTCTAATGCGGCCGTTGTTTCGTATGGAGCTTCATTCCCCCGCAGCGCTGTTACAGGCAGCACGCAAGTATCCAGATAAGGCTGAAGCTCGTCCCATTGCTCTTGTGAAATGTCGCTAAATTTCATTCTTTGTACTCCTCAACAAAATCATACCAACAATCTGTGCTCAATTTTACAATTGCCCGCTTTGAAACGCAACCGCACTGGCTTGAAAGGGAGCACGAAATAAAAAAACCGGAGCCGTAGATCAAAGATTTCCTCTGACAGGCTCCGGTTTTAGAACTCTTCATTTTGGGAACAGGCCGAACCTTACTTTATGCATTTCGATCGCCTCGAAGCATTATGCAGTGGACATTAAGCTCTTCAATTCTGAAGTTAATGTTAGAAACGCCGCTTTGTCCTTATTGGAGAGTGCCGCGTCGATTTCCCGGTACAGCTGCCGCTGCTTGTATTGGCGAATCGCTTCGTCCAGCACCATTTCCGCCATTAGACTGTTCACAGCCTCATTAACTATGATTTTGCGTTCCATGGGATCTACCTCCAAATCTTCGAGAGAAGCACTCTCTCCCGTTGATCAGCGATTTAGAAAGTTCATTGACCCATCCGGAATTCCGACTGAAACTGCCTGCCCTTTTCTACGTAATTGGCTGTCGTCCGCTTCATCCGCTGCAAATCTTCTTCCGTTAATTCCCGGACCACTTTGGCCGGACTACCTAGACTAAGGGTATAGGGAGGGATCGTTTTATTTTCCGGGATGAGCGAACCTGCTCCTATTAAAGCATATTCGCCGATTGCCGCTCCGTTAAGGACAATCGCCCCCATCCCAATTAATGTACCTCTGCCTATCGTGCAGCCGTGAATAATGGCGCTATGGCCAACGGATACATCATCCTCAACGATAAGCGGCTGATCCGTGTTCACATGTCCAACCGCCAAGTCCTGAATGTTCACGCGGCTGCCGATTACAATCGGCGCCAAATCTCCCCGCAGTACAGCGTTAAACCAGATGGATGAAAGCTCGCCGACCGTTACATCGCCCGCGATCCGCGATCCCGGCGCGTTGTATACGCTCGGATGAATCTTAGGGTACGTGCCTTGAAACGGATATTCCATATTTCAACCGCTCCTCTATTCGTTGCGCCAATTCCTTTAATCGACTTGACGCTCACGGAAATTGGAGTGATTTTACAAAAGCTTCTATCCGTTGTCAACTGGTATTTCAATTCGTTCTTCGTCAGCTACATACACGCCGCGTACAATGCTGCTTCCCAGCTTCGTCATCTTAATCACCGTGCCGGACGACTCATCCTCACCGATGCGCAGTAATCCAAGATGCATCATCATTTGCAAAATCCGGAGTTGAAATACCGATTCTTGGGTATCGTAATAGAACGGCTTCACTAGCGGAAGCAGCACCTCCATGATGGAAGAAAGCGCAATCCACGACGATGTGGACAGCCGATTTACCCAATGGACAATCGATGCGATATTGGGAACCGGCCCCTTGTAAAGGCGCAGCCAAAACTTGTAAATGTCCAGAACATCCTCTTTGCGCCCGCTCTGTATGCGTTCGGCTCCAAGTTCAGTGAGCGTGAGCTTCAGGCCGTTCTCCTGAATCAAGTGGTTGTAGTAGCAGTAGTCGTAGATAAAAGAAAACCGGTTCGGATAATCCTTAAATTTTCGTCCATAACCAAATCGTACGCCGACTCTGCCGACCAATTCCTCCCGCACAGCAAACCTGTCCATGATGTGCTGCTGCGAGCGCTTGTACATCGTTCCTTCCGCGGTAACATCGACTTCCTGCTGATATAAATAGTGTAAAAATTGATAGATGTCTTCAGCAAGAAGTCCCTGTTCATCCCGGTAAGCCCCCGGTTCCCCGTCCAGCAAATGAATTTTTTGCTCAAAATGGCGGGCCAGCGTTCCTTCGAATCGCTGCTTTAAATCTTCCGGCAGCTGAAACAAATACTTGGTGTGATGGGAATGCCCGTTAAACAGCCAACCATAATGGCGAAACTTCGTAATAACCTCTCTTGGATTCCATTTCTCGTCTTTTTCCTTGTCGAACCGGCTTTGCGATGCGCGTGCGGTTAATTCTTCCAAGCTGAACGACTGCCGCGGATCAAATAACAGCGAATTTAAGAAGCGTATGTCCTCGATCGTGAGGTTCAATAGATTTTGCTCAAACACTTCCTTACGGCTCATCCTGCTCAAAATGTTTTGAATCAGTTCGTTTTTCGAATGAGAACTGCACTCGCACTCGTAATGATCCGCAATTCGGCTTAACTGGTGAATATCCGCAAAACTCAGCATATCGGCCAGGTTCATGGTAAAGCCCCCCTTGCCACAAAAATGGTAACGTCTTTTTTGTAAGCTAGTAACCATTATGGGAGAGTTAGAGGAAATTTATTCCTATGTACAGCAAAAAGAGCCTTCCAAATTGGAAAGCTCTAGTCTAAATGCGAGATACAATTGTATAAAAGGATTACATCACCCTTCGGCCCGCGCTTGATCACGCTTAACGATGTGTTGTCAGGCCCTCTCAATTCCGGGTCGCCCATCAGGATGGAAAACATCATCCGGATCGTTCCGCCGTGTGATACGAATAGGATCGATTTTCCCGGATGATTCCGGCTCCAGTCGTTTACGCATGCCCAGCCTCGTTCGCCAAGCGATTCATTGGATTCTACCCCGTATGCCGGGTCCTCCGGAAATCCGGTGATGCCCCAGCGTTCCAACCGCTCCTCCGCTGTGGTTCCTTCCAACGGACCGTAATGCCGCTCCCTCAACCTCTCATCTTCATATACCACTGAGATGCCAAGCCGCTCCGCAATTTTCGCTGCGGTTTCCTTTGCCCGGGATAAGTCGCTGGAGACGATTAGATCCCAATCACCAGCAGTAAATCTTGCGGCAATCGCTTGCGCCTGCTTCTTACCGTTCTCGTTCAATGGAATATCCCGATGACCCTGAAGCCGTCCGGCTCCGTTCCAATCGGTATGTCCGTGCCTGACAAAGCCGATCCGAGTCATTTCCTGCTTATTCATCCTAGCTTCTCGTTCTGGCAAACCAGTTCAGGATAAGCAGTGCCCCTACTAAACCGAGGAAGGAACAAGCCAGCACGTAATTCGGATGATAAGTAACCGAACCCATTTTTAGAATAAAAGGATCGCTAAGCGAAGCGACAGGCACACCCTTCATTCCCGAGGCGGCCAGTTGGTTTACCTTGGCTTCGCCAAGTGCATTGGCTACCGGCATCAAACCCGACGTATCCGCGCTAAAAATATGAAACTCATCGACAGGCTCTTGGAACGTAAACGAATAAATAAAGCTGAACAAAAACAACGCCAAACTAAATGCAACCACACCCATGATGCGCAGCCGCAGCTTCCGCGGAATGGCGAACACCCGCTCCTGTACCGGAACACGCCATCCCTCATCGGCATAGATCCGATCCATAACTCCCATTGAAACAGAAGCTCCGGTTTGCTCAAGCGGCAGCTCGAAACCGCCCGTTGAGCGGATCAGTTCATTGCTCTCCCGCCATATTTCAAATTCTTCCGCGCAAGAAGCGCAGCGCTTTACGTGTTCGTCGACCGCCTGCCTGCGAAAATCATCGCGCGGCAAATCCCAATAATCGCCGAACAGTTCCGTCACATCGCTGCATTTCATTATCATTCATCCCTTCGTGCTTCTCGAGTACTCGAATTCCTCGAACACCGGCTCGGAGAAATACGGCTCCAGCTGAGATTTCACGCTGGCACGCGCCCGAAACAGTAGAGACTTCACACTGCTTACCGTTTGTCCGAGAATATCCGCAATTTCTTGGTAGTCAAGCTGATCGTATTCTCGCAGAATAAGGGCTGAACGCTGCTTCTCCGGCAAATTGTTAATCGCCGCCCGAACCATCCCAACCTTCTCGCCCCGCAGCGCCGCCTGCTCCGGCAGCGCTCCGATTTCCGTCTGTGGAACTGGAACGCCCTCTTCAAGGGAGACACTCGTCGCCTTCTGTTTGCGAAGCTCACTGAGCACGGTATTTCTGGCGATCGTGTACAGCCAGGTAGAGAAAGAAGCCTCGACTTCCCGGAAGGTTGTTAAGCTTCGATACGCCTTATAAAAGGTTTCCTGGCACAAATCCTCCGCCATCATTTCCATATGTGCGCTTTTGAGCATATGGAAAATAAACGCTAAAATTTTGCGTTCATACCGTTTGACCAGCTCTTTATACATCTGGACATTGCCGTCTTTAATTTCACGGATCAACTGGGAATCGGTCATCTACACGACCCTCCTTGCCGCAGCAGGTGTTCCCAGCCGTTCTAGTAATAAGTACCGAACTGGGATGAAAAAGTTGCGCTCACGGCGGAAAAAATGTTTTCTCCTACGAGAAATCGTCTATAAACATTCTTTATGAATCGTCAAAATCCTTCTTTATTCGACCCACTTCAAAAAATTGGAATTCACCAACATTCATTGTATGGCCATCCAACAAAAAGATGCTAAAAAACCAAAAAAAAAGCCCGCCATTAAAAATGGCAGGCTGCACTGATTTAGTGCAAGTTTCGGATAGGAGTGGAGAGAAACCATACTGTACTTTTATTATATGTATCCGTTTTCAAAATGTCAACAAAAATTTTTAAGCGCTTTCTTAAATGTTTCGAAACGTTCATGGAGGCCGCGTTCAGCTTCTCACCCTGTTGTTGTGTTCTAAGCTGAACGCGGTTTATATGGCTCATCATCCGTATTCTTCAAATCGTCCACTGATCATGGCAAATGGCAGTGAGGTACCAGCTCCCCTCAACTTCCGAAAAGACCAGCCTCAGACTTGCCCAATCCATGCCCTCTAGCTCTTTTTGAAAGCCGGGAAAATGGTATTCGACCGTAATGTGTTGTTCAGGAGGATAGAGCTCGAACAGGTTGTTGGTGGTCGTCCCCTTGCCCATCGTCCGATTGTAGCTAATATGCTCTGCTTCTGAGTAGGGATGATCGTAAACAAACTTGTTGTAATACTCGGCAAACGTCAGCTCAATCGGTTCGCCGCTTCCGGCGTAATGCCCCCAAGCTTTCCTGGTTTGATCCGTAAAAGCCCCAGCCCAATCCTCAGATTGGAACGTAATCTGTTTCTTCGGCTCTACGTAGGCATACGGGGAAAAAAGGACGCCTTCCTTCGGATGCGTCAGCGAGGCCAGCGCTTGCTCATCCTGGTCCCGTAAGGCCGCGATCGCCTTGGACACCGTGTCCTGAATTACCTGTTTGGCATCCTCTTCTCTTTCAAACGAAGCCGGATCATTCACAGTTGAAGCAGGCTGTAAACCGCTACAGCCTCCCAGCGCCAAGCAGATGACCACTAATAACATTAACCAAGGTCTCATGAACACATTCCTCCTTCACTCTCGCTGCCTTCTCCACTAACTAACGCAATGTGGTGTGGTGATGTTGCAGTCTGGATACGAAACAGGCTCGAGTGATTTAAGGGGGAGGAAAATCAAAAAGCCGTACTACCTTATCGAGTAGTACGGCGTCAGGTTCATATTCGTTAAAGATTGACTTCGTAGCCAAGCTGCTTCAGCAGCGGCACCGCCCGTTCCTGGTCCTCCGCATCCGCAAAAGATAAACGCAATACCCCCGGCACATCGAGCCTGCTCTCCATGATATGAATATTGCGCAAATTAATCTTATGCTCGCCAAGAATCGACGCAATCCTTCCAATGACCCCCGGATGATCGGGGATGTCTACATAGAGGTCATACTGGGCGGTGATGATGCCCTTCCGGCGTTCCGGAAGCTTCCGCCTGAAGTCGCCCGATTCCGTAAACTTACGGATAATCTCCTCGCCATCCCCCTGCTCCAATACACGGACGAAATCGGCAATTTCACGATTCCAATCCTGAAGCAGCCTGAGCATGACATCCCGATTGCTCAAGAGGATATCACGCCATACGATCGGATCGCTCGAGGCGATTCTCGTGATATCGCGGAAGCCGCCTGCTGCCAGCTGCTCATGAAGCCCATTTTCTCCGTTATACCGCGCTACCAGTCCTACTAACGCCACCGCGATAATATGCGGCAAATGGCTGATTGCCCCTACGATATCGTCATGCTTCTGCGGATCCATCGTCACCAGATTTGCCCTTGTATGAGCAAGCAGACCTTGAAGACGCTGGATTGCATCCGGTGGTGTTGCTTGATCCGGAGTCAGCACATAATAGGCGTTTTCATATAGCAGTGAAGTAGCTGCTTCCACCCCCGACTGCTCTTTACCAGCCATCGGATGGCCGCCGATAAAGCACACACCTTCAGGAAGCTGAATTTGTTGAGCACAATGCGCGATATTCGCCTTTGTACTGCCGACATCGGTAATGATGCAGCCAGGGCGAAGCGGCAGCTCCGCCAAACGCTGCAGGTACGATTCAAGCAAGCCGACCGGAACGCAAAGGAAAATAAAATCCGCGCCTTCCGCCGCTGCCTCGAACGAGGTTGTCGCTTCGTCAACAACCTCCCGTTTGACATATTTTTCTACGGAAGCTGGGTTGGACGAATGACCGACAACATGAAAACCAGGCTTGCCCTTAAAGCAAAGGGCGAGCGAGCCGCCGATCAGCCCTACTCCGTAGATTGTAATTTTGGTCATACCTGCTCTGCCACATCCTCAAGCACTTGTTCCAACGCACTAATAAATTTCTCGTTTTCTTCCTTGCTGCCGATCGTCACACGGAAACATGTTGGGAAACCGATCGAGGCCGTATGTCCTCCACGCACGATAATCCCCTTACGCAATAATCCTTCATAGACCAGTTTTGCGTCACGCTTCGCATCTACCAAAATAAAATTGCCATGCGCAGGATAATAAGCAAGGCCCAAGCGCGAGAACTGCTCGGTTAAATAGAGCAGACCTTCATGATTTTTTCTACGGCAATCTTCGACAAATGCTTGATCCTGAACAGCAGCCAATGCGGCAGCCTGTGCAAAGCCGGTCGTATTAAACGGCTCGCGCACTTGATTAATCGTATGAATCACATCGGGATGACCGATGCCATAGCCAATACGGAGCGAGGCCAGACCGTAGCATTTCGAGAATGTGCGGAGCACGATTACGTTTTTATATTTCTCCGCCAGCTCTAGACTGCGCGGGTACTCTGCGGAAACGATATACTCGTAATAAGCCTCATCCAGCACAACAAGCACATGGGAAGGCACTTTGTTAAGGAAATCAACAACCTCTTCATGAGACACGATCGTGCCGGTCGGGTTGTTCGGATTGCAAATCCAAACCACTTTCGTTTTTGGCGTTACGCGAGAAAGCATCGCAGGCAGATCATGTACGCCATCTTTCAAAGGAACCTCGATAACCGAAGCATTTTCAATTTCAGCATTATGCTTATATTGAGGGAACGTCCGGTCCGCCATGATCGTTTCATCGCCCTGCACAAAGTAAGCGCGGGCAATCATCAGAATGACCTCATCGGAGCCGGCCCCGAAAATAATTTGATTCGTTTGTACGCCAAGATGCTGCGCCAGCGCCTTCGTTAGCTCAACGCTTGCTCCGTCCGGATAAACATGGGCCTGGTCGACATGCTTGACGATCGCCTCCTTCGCCTTCGGCGAACAGCCGAACGGATTTTCATTCGAGGCAAGCTTTATAACCTCCGTTAATCCGAGCTCCTGTTTCACCTCATGGATCGGTTTTCCCGGCTGATACACCGGCAAATGGACGATATTCGATTTTGGCTGCATGGCGATCCCCTCTTCTAATTTGTCGCGTTAAAGCGCTATGGTCCATTGTCTCATACTTCACGTTGAATGTTAAGACATATTTTTGCGCAGCGACGGTACCTCTGACTCCATTCTGGCGGCTATACCTTAAACCGTGCGGTTAGCCTTTGCAGCTCACCGGCCAAATCCGCAAGCGAAGCCGATGAAGCCGATACCTCTTCCATGGCCGCCAGCTGCTCCTGCGTTGCCGCTGAAGCCTGCTGCGAACTTTCCGCAGCCGATAATGCAGTACCAGCTATAAGCTCTATAGAACGGTTTACCTGTCCTGTCTGGTCCGTCATTTGTTTCATAAATGTACGAATATCTGAAAGCTGATCAGCGACTTTATGAACACTGCTCTGTATCGCTTGGAAGGATTCATTCGCCTGCTGAACGTAATGGGACCCGCCCTGGATTTCATTTGCCGCCTCCAGCATAGAAGCGGAAACCTGCTGCGTGTCTTCTTGGGTTGAAGAAATAAGCTCCGAAATCTCTCTAGCGGATTTGGCCGACTGCTCCGCCAGCTTCCTGACTTCGCCGGCAACAACGGCAAAGCCTAAGCCGTGCTCCCCCGCTCTCGCCGATTCTATCGCAGCGTTTAAAGCCAGCAAATTGGTTTCTTGTGAAATGGACGAAATCACATCAACGATTCGCCCAATGGCCGCGGAGCGTTCCGTCAGTTTCTCTATGGATGAAGATAAACCGCTGATTTTCGCTTCAATGAACCGCATATGTTCATTCATTGCCTCTAAAGAAGTAACCCCCGCTCCTGCCCGCTTCATTGCTTCTTCAGCGTTGACGCTTACCTCCTCCGAACGGCCGGTTACTTGTATTACATCCTCCGCCATGCGTTTCATTGCGGCCGCGCTTTCTTCAATACTTCGCACCTGCTGCTCCGCGCCGTTCGCCACCTCATGAACCGCCCCGGCGATATGCTCTGTCGCTTGGCTTGTTTGCTCCGCGCCGGCATGCAGCTGTTCAGAAGAAGCGGCCACCTGCTTTGCAGTAATGTCTACCTGCCGAATCATTAGCTGCAGGCTGCCGAGCATGCGGTTGAAGGTAAGAGCAAGCATTCCCGCTTCATCCTTGCTGCGGATATGAATCTCTTTCGTTAAATCCCCTTCACCGTCAGCAATTTCGGCCATTTGAGCATTCACCAGCAGAAGCGGGCGAATCACTCTGCGCACAAGAAGCACAATAGCAGCGATAAACAGTAGCCCAGTTAAAAGCATGGCAAGCACAATTTCTATTAAAATGACTCGGACGTGGCTTTGAATCGCATCTATTGTCGGGCCGACAAGCCACATGCCAATAATGGTACCCGTTCCATCCTTAATCGGCCGATACAAGGTTAGATGCTTTTTCCCAAGGATATCTGCTTCACCAAGGAAGGACTCCCCTGTTTTCAATACAACATCTGTAATCTTCGAATCAGCTTGGGTCCCAACCGCACGCTCCCCATTGAGTTTCACATTTGTCGATATTCGTGTATCCCCAAGAAAAATCGTCACAGTTCCCCCGGTAATGCTCGACATCGAATCAACAAAATCATCATTTCCATTCATTTCAAAATCACCTTTAAACAGCTTTCCATCCCTTACACTCCAGTTGCCCGGATATTGTCGGTCGAGCCAATTATAGCCCAGCTGCGAAACCGCTTTAACTCGCTCTTCATATATTTGCTTCATCCCTTTGGTTATTTGCTGATAGGCTACAAAGCTAACGATCACAATTAACGACAAAATCGCACCGACAAATAACAGCGTCAGCTTTCCCCGCATATGTAATGGCCATAGTCTCTGTTTCATCGTATGCACATCCCTCTGATGTTTTTTTTACAGCTACTTGTAAAGGATATGCGAACATAATTTCTTCTTCTGTTAGCTTTGTCACTGCGAAATACGCCGATATAAACAAGAAGACACCCATGCGGAAGACATGGATGCCCTTTTAGAGTTTGAATAGTGGTTACAGCAGAGTGAGCAATGGTAGAAAGTAGGCGAGGCTCCGAGACCTTCGGCTTACCTTTCTTTAACGCGTTTTGGAATCCGTACAACGGCCATCCGGCATTGTTTTGGTAAGAGTTTCCACAAGCAGAGGACATAATTTCCCCTCCATTTGTCCTCGCCGGAGAAGTTCGGAAACAAGGAGGTCGATAAAATCAGGTTCACATCCGACGAAGGTAGCATCAAAGTACACTTGGCACAGCTGGTTGTCGCTTAGCCTAGGAAAGTTCATCTTCGCCCCACCCTTCCTGCCTTGTATAAAATAATAAATCTGGTTCTGATTTCCTATATTAAAAAAAGTATAAACATAATAGGTTGCGTCTGCATTATCATTAAAAACAATTATAATCTTCTTGACAAATATTCCTAAATATACTTATTCCCTAACGATTCGCTGTGGTGCTTTACAGACATAAAAAGCGCACCCCTTAGAGGAATGCGCTTTACGTTTACTACGAATAGGTAATACGATGGTTAGTGAACTCATATTAGGACAGATAGGAAGCTTTTACACTTTAAACTGCTTAACGAATTCGTAAATTTGGCGAAGGCCTTCTTGCTTCGTTTGCGGGTTTTCCAGAAGCGGCAGCACCTCTTCAATTTGGCGCACGATCGCGCTGCCCACAATAACTCCGTCGCCGATTTCGCTCATTTGCTGTGCCTGCTCACGGCTGGAAATACCGAAGCCGATGCCGACAGGCAAATGCGTAGCCGCCTTCACCGAGGCGATAAACTCCTGGATACCTTCGTAAAACTGCGAACGAACGCCCGTTACCCCGAGTGAGGATACACAATATACGAAACCAGCCGCCTGGGAAGCAATTTTGGAAATTCGCGTATTGGATGTCGGCGCCACGAGCGGAATCAAATGTATGTTGTGCCGCTGAGCAAGCTCTCGCACCGGCGCATCCTCCTCGATTGGCAGATCCGGGATGATTAAGCCGGAGATGTCATTTTCAACAAGGAGATCGAACACCCGCTCCAAGCCTACTTGAAGCAGCGGGTTGTAATAAGTGAATAGGATAAACGGCAAGCTTACCCCTGCTTGGCGTGCCTTGCTGGCAACACCAATACAGTCGACCACGTGAATCCGATGCTGTAACGCACGCAGCGAAGCGCGCTGAATCACCGGACCGTCCGCCAGAGGATCGGAATAAGGGACGCCCAGCTCGATCATATCGGCGCCGGCTTTTTGCAGCTCCTGCAAAATTTCTACGGTCGTATCCACGTCGGGGTCGCCGACCGTCAAAAACGGAATGAGCGCCGTGCCATTCTCGGCCCGAAGCCGCTCAAACGCCTGATCAATACGATTCTCAGACACCTGCGTTCCCTCCCAAATACCTCATAATCGATTCGACGTCCTTGTCGCCGCGTCCGGACAAGTTTACCACGATCATCTCATCGCGGCTCATCGTTGGGGCCAGCTTCAGCACATGCGCAATCGCATGCGCGCTTTCCAGCGCAGGAATAATGCCTTCCTTGCGGCTAAGCAGCTGCAAAGCCTCCAGCGCCTCGGAATCCGTAACCGGCACATAGTCGGCCCGGCCGGTATCCTTCAAATACGAGTGCTCAGGCCCGATGCCCGGGTAATCGAGTCCGGCTGAAATCGAGTGCGCTTCCTGCACTTGGCCGTACTCATCCTGCAGCAGGTAGCTCATCGAGCCTTGGAACACGCCCGGCCGTCCTTTTGACATCGTTGCCGCATGCTGCTCCGTGTCCACGCCCTTGCCGGCAGCTTCAACGCCAATTAATCGGACGCTCTCGTCTCCGACGAACGGATAAAAGATGCCGATCGCGTTGCTTCCGCCGCCAACACAGGCGACTACGGCGTCCGGAAGACGACCGCACTGCGCAAGCGACTGCTTGCGCGCTTCATCACCGATTACACGCTGAAAGTCGCGGACCATCATCGGATAAGGATGCGGGCCGACAACCGAGCCAAGAATGTAGAAGGTGTCGTGCACGTTGGCCACCCAATAACGCAGCGCCTCATTGCCGGCATCCTTCAGCGTCCGCGTCCCGCTCGTTACCGGAACAACTTCAGAACCAAGCAGGTTCATACGGAATACGTTAAGCTGCTGGCGCTTCGTATCCTCCTCGCCCATAAACACCTTGCATTCGAGGCCAAGCAGCGCAGCGATTGTCGCCGTCGCTACCCCGTGCTGTCCCGCGCCGGTTTCCGCGATGACCTTCTTCTTGCCCATACGCTTGGCAAGAACGCCTTGGCCGATCGTATTGTTGATTTTGTGCGCGCCGGTATGGTTCAGATCCTCGCGCTTTAAATAAATTTTCGCGCCGCCCAAATGCTCGCTAAGCCGCTCTGCATAATAAAGCGGTGTCGGCCGCCCGGAAAACTGCTGCTGCAGCTCTTGGATTTCGTTCAGGAAGGACTCATCCTTCATATAATGGCGAAACGCCTGCTCCAGCTCCTCCAGAGCATTCATCAACGTTTCCGGCACATATTTACCGCCAAATTTACCAAATCGTCCTTGCTCGTCCGGCACATTCATTAGACTCACGCCCGCTTCACCCTTTCAACAAATTGTTTGACCTTGCTTTTATCCTTCACGCCGTCCGTTTCCACACCGCTTGACACATCGACCCCATCGGGGCCGTAGGCTTCAATCAGCCCGGCGACATTGTCTGCATGCAGTCCTCCGGCTACCCATAGCGGGATGCCCCTGCTTCGGCACCAATGTAAATAGGGAGGGATTTTATCCCAGGAAAAAGCCTGTCCGGTTCCTCCGTGCGTCACTGGATCATGGGTGTCCAGCATAAATCCGTCCACTTCCGCTGCATAAGGAGCCAGCTGTGCCTCCACCGCTTCCTCCGTAAGGAGTTCGGTATCCCCAAGCTGTACAGGCAGCACCTTTACAAGCCGCACAGATGGCCGTGCCTGCTTTACCCTGCTGCAAAATTCCGGCGGCTCGCTTCCGTGGAGCTGTGCAATATCGAGGCCCGCCGTGTCGATCACGTGAAGCAGCTCCTCGTACGCCGGATTGACGAACACGCCCACGGTTTTCGGCACACGTGACCCGGAAGCCTCATCCGCCCCGTGAGCCTTGACCGACGCCTGCTCCTCCCCGGCAGCCTTTCCTGCCGAACGAAGCAGCCGCGTGAGCTCTCCGGCCTGCTCGGCCGTCACCCTTCGCTTGCTTTCCGCAAAAACAAAGCCAATATAGTCAACCGGCAGCTCCGTCAGTGTCTCGAGAATCTCGGGATGACGGATGCCGCATATTTTCACCGTCGGCCGCGCTGAATCCGAAGCCTCTTTCACCTTCGGCATATCAGCTTCCACTCCGCTCTGAAGCAAGCGGCCCCATCAGCGAAAACACCGCTTCTTCTACATTCGGCTGGCGCATAAAATGCTCGCCGATCAGCACGGCGCGCGAGCCCGCGTCATAAAGCCGGTTTATTTCCGCAGGAGCTGAAATCCCGCTTTCGCTGACGACCATTTTCCCTTTCGGGATGATCGGAATGAGCTGTTCCGTTACCGCCAAATCCGTAACGAAGGTTTTTAAATTGCGGTTATTAATTCCAACGAGCGATACATCCTGCTCCAAAACGCGCTCCAGCTCTTCGCGGTCATGCACTTCGACCAGCACATCCATGCCGATGTCTTTCGCCAGTCTGTGGAGCGACTTAAGCTGTGCATCCGTAAGAATTGCGGCAATGAGCAGGATCGCGTCAGCACCGATCACTCTCGCCTCCAGCACCTGCATTTCATCAATGGTGAAATCCTTGCGCAAAAGCGGTACCTTAACCGCCTCTCTTACCAATGTTAAGTAGTCCGCCGCGCCTTGAAAATGCTTTACGTCGGTAAGCACGGATATGCAATCCGTTCCGGCCCTCTCGTAAGCTTGAGCAAGGGTCACCGGATCGAAATCTGCGCGAATCAATCCCTTTGAGGGGGATGCTTTCTTCACCTCAGCGATCAGCCCCATTCCGCGCTTCCGATCATGCAGCGCCCGCTCAAAGCCCCGGCATGCCGGCAGCCCGGCAATTCGGCGCTCCAGCTCCGCCGAGGTGACCCTTTCCTTTAATTCCTTAACCTCTTCCTGCTTATCGGCAACAATTCGATCAAGATACATGAGCCATTTCCCCCGTCAACTGAATAAGGTCCTCCAGCTTGCGCATCGCGTTCCCCGAATCGATGGCTTCGGCTGCAAGCTTAACCCCCTGCTGCAGCGTCCCCGCCGCTCCTGTTACAAAGAAGCAGGCGCCTGCATTCGCCAGAACCACCTCACGGCAGGCATTACGTTCTCCCTGCAGCACGGCGCGAATAATCTCGGCGTTATCCTCCGCATCGCCTCCGGCAATCTCCTCCACCGGATACTGGCGGAGTCCAAGGTCATCCGGAGTCAGCTTATAGGTGCGAATCGCCCCTTCCTTCAGCTCCGTTACCACTGTCGGTGCCGAAATGCTGATTTCATCCATGCCGTCATCGCTGGCAACGACCATAGCTCTGCGGACGCCGAGCTCGCGCATGACATGAGCGACAAGCTCCGTCTTTTTCTGATCGAATACGCCCATCAGCTGGCGGTCGGCGCCGGCCGGATTCGTAAGCGGACCAAGTAAATTAAACGCCGTTCGGATGCCCAGTTCCCGGCGAGGACCCGCGGCATGCTTCATGGATTGATGATACACCTGAGCGAACATAAAGCAAAGACCAAGCTTTTCCAAGCAGTGAGCCGCCTGCTCCGGTCCGAGACCGACGTTAACACCGAGCGCCTCCAGCACATCGGCGCTGCCGCTGCGGCTCGACATCGCGCGGTTGCCGTGCTTGGCTACGCGAATGCCTCCTGCCGCCGCGACGATGGCCGAAGCCGTTGAAATATTAAAGGTCCCCGCCCCGTCGCCGCCCGTTCCGCAGGTATCGAGCAAATCATCCCGGACCGTTTGTACTCTGGGAGCTTTCAGACGCATCGCTTCGGCAAAGCCGGTAATTTCGTCGATCGTCTCCCCCTTCATCCGGAGTGCTGTCAGCAGGCTCCCGATCTGTGCCGGTGTTGCGACTCCATCCATTATTTCCGTCATGACCTGACGAGACATGTCCCGCTCCAAATCCGATCCTTCCACAATCGCGTTAATCGCCTGCTGGGTCAGCGTTTTCGTTGCCATACGTTTCCCTCCGATCTATCCCCAAGTTTAATAATAATCCTGATTCACCTTGCCCGCGGACTGCGAATCCCTCGTAAACATCATTTCCGCCGCGCGAATCGACTTGAGCATTCCTTTTGCTTTGTTCACGGTTTCCATATATTCATTCTCGGGCACGGAATCCCATACAATGCCGGCACCCGCCTGTACATAAGCTTTTCCTTCTTTAAAAATTATCGTGCGAATCGTAATGCATGTATCGAGATTGCCCGAAAAGCCCAAGTAACCGATTGCTCCGGCATAGGCGCCTCTTGCCTCCTTTTCAAGCTCGGCAATGATCTCCATCGCTCTCAGCTTTGGTGCACCCGATACCGTTCCAGCCGGAAGACAGGAGAGAAACGCATCAAAGAAATCACGATCCTCACGCAGCTCGCCGGATACATGCGAAACAATGTGCATTACATGCGAGTAACGCTCAATTTCCATAAAGGTGTCACAGCGAACAGAGCCCGGAACCGAAACCCGCCCGATATCGTTCCGCCCCAAATCGACCAGCATCAGATGTTCCGCGCGTTCCTTCTCATCGGCCAGAAGCTCCCGCTCAAGCTCAGCATCCTTCTCCGGCGTTGCTCCGCGCGGCCTTGTACCGGCGATTGGTCGCGTATGCACGCGGCCCTCTTCGACACGGACAAGCAGCTCCGGCGAGGCGCCTACGATAACCTCCTCCCCCATTTTCAAATAATACATGTAAGGGGAAGGATTCACCGTGCGCAGCACCCGATACACATGCAGCGGAGACACGGTCGTATCCAGCTCAAAACGCTGGGACAGCACCACTTGAAAAATATCGCCGGCGCGAATATATTCCTTGGCTTGATCCACGTTTGACAGGAAGCGCTCTTTAGTCAAGTTGGAACGCATATCATCCAAGTGGATGTCTGCATCTGCCGGAACGGCCCGCGACGGAATTGCCGGAGCTACGGGCGCCTGAAGCCTCTCGATCGTGCGGTCGATTTTGGCGCACGCTTCCGCATACGCTTCCTCCGTCTGCTCGGCTCCGGCTCCTTCCGGGATGTGCGCATTCGCTACCACAAGCATCTGCTGCTTCAGATGGTCGAATACGATCACCTGATCGCAAAACATAAAATTCAAATCGTCCATATTCATATCGTCGGCCGGATGGGAAGGCAGCCGCTCGTAATAGCGAAGCAGATCGTATCCGAAGAAACCAACCGCCCCTCCGGTAAACCGCGGGAGATTCGGAAGTGCCGGACTGCGGTATTCTGACAGCAGCTGCTTAAGCCCTTCCAAAGGCTGATCCTTCAGCAGCTGCTTGCGGCCGTCCCTCTCCACCTCGATCGTACCCTGCTTCCCGCGCAAACTCATGAACGGATCAAAGCCGATGAACGAATAACGCGCCCATTTCGCACCGCCCTCTACACTCTCGAGCAGAAAGGCATGCGACTCCTCGTGAAAATGCTGGAACACGCGTATTGGCGTCTCCGTGTCCGCGAGCACGCTGCGGACGACCGGAATGAGATTATAGTGATCCGACAATCGCTTTACTTCGTTCAAATCGGGCGTATACATACGAAACGGCCTCCTTAGGTCCTGAAACATTCTTATACTGAACGAGCATCGCAGCAGCTGCAGAAAACGAAAAAGCCCCTACGCAGGGCGTAGAGGCGGATAAGTCCAGTCCGAATAAGAAATTGACAAATACGCAAATAAGCATGGAAACACATGCAGCTTCACGTCATTCACCAATGGATTTGCGAAACATAGGCTTTCGCATCATAAGAACTCTACTCGGCTCACTTCCAAAACTCTCTCAACTCTGCTCTGCTCTTCACTCAACTATTCTTATATCACTATACAAAAGCTGCGGTAACGCGTCAACCTTATTTTGCCTCTTTGGATAAATCAGGCCGAAGCGCCTTGGCCCGGTTCATATAAATATGCTTGATTTCATCCTGTCCTTTGGTTGTATTCACCATTACCATAAACCTTATACACATTGGCAGGCTGTTTTGCACCGGAATTTCCATCGAACACATCAGCGGAACAAGCTCCCAACCGCTTAGTTTACGGATTGCACCTGCCGGAAACGCCGCATCCAAATCGTGGGTTACCGTAATAAAAACGGAAGCGATCTCATCAGGCACGACTCCGTTGGCCTGCACGATTTCGTCAAGCAGCTGTGAGGTCGCCTGTAAAATGTCCTCCTCTGCATTGCGCTCCACCGTAATTGCCCCGCGAATTCCCCTTACCATCATGCTCTACGCCTCCCGTTTCAATTCCTCTACCGTTTCTCTCACCCATTCCGTCGGCACATCCGGATTGATTTCCACTTGTCCGATGGCTGTCGGAATAATAAACACCATATTTCCATGCTTGAATTTCTTGTCATGCATCATCGCCTTCATGATCTCATCTGTATCAAGATGAGGCGGCAGACGGACCGGAAGCTCAACGCTCTTTAAAAGCCGTTTTGTCGTTTCATAAATCGACGCCGGATGGCCAAACCGAACCGCCAGCTTCGCAGCGCCGACCATGCCGATAGAAATCGCCTCTCCGTGCAGCAGCTCCCCATAACCTGCAACGGCCTCGAGCGCATGCCCGATCGTATGGCCTAAATTGAGAATCGCTCGAAGATCGTTCTCTCTTTCGTCGCGGGAGACCACAATCGATTTCACCCGGCAGCCATGATATAAAGCATGCTGGAGCGCTTCGGGCTCCAGCTGCAGCAGGTCCTTCGCATGTTCTCCGCACCATTCGGCGAAAGCTTCGTCCCAAATGAGACCGTGCTTGACAACCTCCGCAAGTCCCGAGCGAACCTCCCGAGGAGGAAGCGTGAGCAGCGTATCCGTATCGTAAAGCACCATCTGCGGCTGATGAAACGCGCCGATAATGTTCTTGGCCATGTGGTGGTTAACGGCCACCTTCCCGCCGACGCTGCTGTCATGCGCCAAAATTGTTGTCGGGATTTGCACAAAGCGAACCCCCCGCATAAAGCTGGCCGCCGCAAAGCCGGCCAAATCACCGACAACGCCGCCGCCAAAGGCGATAATAGCGGAATGCCGGTCGAGCCCCGCTTCGAGTGCTGCCGTGACGATGTCATTCAGCATTTCCAGCGACTTGGACTTTTCCCCCGAAGGCACGATGAACGGAGTGACCCGGTATCCACCATCCTGCAGTCTTGCAACAACCCGATCCAAGTGAAGCGCTTCTATGGAAGAGTCTGTGACGATCAAGTGTGGCGATTTGTCCGGCAAATGCTGCTTGCGAAAGTATTCAGCGACATCATTCAGAAGACCGCTGCCGATATAAATCGGATAGGAACGGCTGCCCAGCTCTACTTTTAGTTCTCTCACGCCGAACCCTCCGTATATTAATATTGTTCGATTTGCTCCAGGTAGTTCTCGTAATTCGCACGGATTTCTTCAAGGGAATCGCCCCCGAATTTCTCCATAAAGGCGTTCGCCACTTCCCATGCGATTACGTTTTCCATAATAACACCCGCCGCCGGCACCGCACATGTATCGGAACGCTCCACCTGCGCCGTGAACACTTCCTTCGTGTCAATGTCGACGCTTTGCAGCGGCTTGTACAGGGTCGAAATCGGCTTCATGACGCCGCGAACGACAAGAGGCATTCCCGAAGTCATGCCGCCCTCAAAGCCGCCAGCGCGGTTGGAGGCCCGCTTAAAACCGCCGTCCTGGGAATACACAATCTCATCATGCACCTTGGACCCGCGAAGCTTTGCCGCTTCAAAGCCGATGCCAAATTCCACGCCCTTGAACGCCTGGATCGACACCACCGCCTGTGCGATACGTCCGTCCAGCTTGCGGTCCCACTGCACATGGCTGCCAAGACCAACCGGCAAGCCTTCAATAATTACCTCAACAATTCCACCCAGTGTATCTCCGTCCGCTTTCGCCGCATCGATCGCTTCGATCATTTTCGCTTCCGCTTCCTTGTCGGCAACGCGCACCGGAGATTCCTCCGTAATTTCGCGAAGCTCGTCAACCGATACATCCATGCGATTTACTTCAATGTCACCGATCCGGATGACATGGCTGACCGTACGAATCCCGAATTGGGCAAGCAGTTCGCGGGCAACCGCGCCGACTGCCACTCTCGCCGTCGTTTCTCTGGCGCTCGAGCGCTCGAGAATATTGCGCATATCTCGTTGATTGTATTTCAATCCGCCGTTCAAATCGGCATGGCCTGGACGCGGGCGATTGACACGGCGCTTTGCTTCGGAATCGTCCGGCACCGGATCCGCACCCATAATTTGTGTCCAATTTTTCCAGTCATTATTCGACACCACGAGCGCGACCGGCGCTCCTGTTGTTTTGCCATGACGCACGCCGCCAACGATTTGCACCGTATCCTTCTCGATCTGCATCCGGCGACCGCGGCCGTGCCCTTTCTGTCTTCTTGCCAATTGTTCATTAATAGCTTCCGCAGCAATCGGCAGATTGCTCGGCAAACCTTCGATTATCGTTGTTAATTGGGGCCCGTGGGTTTCCCCAGCCGTTAAAAATCTCATGTTGCTTCCTCCCTCTCCCGGAACGCTTCCGTTCCCTTGGCGCTTTAGCGCTTTTATGCGGTAAATGTCTTGTCGTTTATTATAGTACACCCTTCCATCCTTGACAACCAAAAGAAGGGAGCCTGCACAGAAAAAAAAGCACTTCATCCCGCCAAATGCGGCGTGAAGTGCTTTCCGCTGCTCATTGATTGACCAGTGTTCCTGTAGGCTGCTGACGTCGTACGCTTGGATGGTCGGCCCATTCCGGCTCGTTTACCATTCCCATAAGCTTTAGGGAATCAATGCCTAAAATTTGCGCACATTCCTGAATGGTAATAAAACCCCGGCGATAGGCGTTGATCACTTTACTTTTGTCCATAACATCCTCCGAGTAATTTCAGGTTCACTCATAGTATTGGAAGATATGGAAAAACATATACGAACGTTTTCAGTTATACGTCGGCGACCTTCCGGTAAAAGAACGTATCCATCGGCTCCAGACCGTATTGTCCCGGTGAAAAAATTTGCTCGGTGCTGCCGACAAACAAAATGCCTCCGGTGCGAAGCGCCCGGCTGAACTTGAAATACAGCTTATGCTTGGCTTCCTCTGTAAAGTAAATCATCACATTCCGGCAAACGATCAAATCAATATTTGTATCAAACGCATCGGTTAGCAGATTGCCTTTTTCAAACTTAATATTTTTCTTTAACTCGTCGGAAACTGCGAAAAGCTCACCTTGCTTGGAAAAATATTTATTCACATATAAAGGAGGAACATCCTTCAAAGAGCGATCAATGTACACGCCGCGCTTCGCTTTTTCAAGCGCGCCGGTGTCTAAATCCGTAGCTGTAATCTGCACCTGCGGAAAGCCTTTTTGCTCTGCGGCAATCATTGCGATCGTATACGGCTCTTCCCCTGTCGAGCAGGCAGCGCTCCACAGCTTGACC
This sequence comes from Paenibacillus turpanensis, assembly GCF_011421635.1. Taxonomy (GTDB): domain Bacteria; phylum Bacillota; class Bacilli; order Paenibacillales; family YIM-B00363; genus Paenibacillus_AK; species Paenibacillus_AK turpanensis. The sequence continues at coordinate 226,536 of NZ_WTLI01000003.1, read as the reverse complement.
TTACGGCCGGTGCGAAGAAGCTCCGGGACGATCTTTTTCTCTACAATTTCCCACCTGTTCGGATTGCGCCAAAATTCAGAAACGTTAATTGTCATGCGGTCCAAGAACTCGTGAAGCACTTCCTTGTCTTTAATCATCGCGTCAAAAAATGATGCGAAGGTGTCATGACCGCGGCGCTGGCGAAGTGTCGTCAGCCTCCGCTTCATCTGCGCTTCCTTGTATTGGGCTAGGTCAATGTTTAGGTGCTGATTCACTTTTTGGATAAATAGGAGAAAGTCTTTGTCTTCCATGATGATCCCCTTTATACGAAGTATCCGATAACTATTCCACGTACCCGGTGAAAGTTCCTGCTTGTAAACATTTCTCTCTTCACAAAAAAACATCCCGGACCGCCGAAGCATGACCGGGATGTATGCGAGTACAGAGGCTTACAGCCACTTCTGAACTGCGCGGGTATAGGTAAGAAGCTCATCTGGTTTAAAGAAGTTGGAAATTTCCCGTTCTGCGCTTTCCGGAGAGTCCGACCCATGAATTAAATTGCGGTTCGTATGTGCCGCGTAATCGCCGCGAATCGTTCCCGGCATGGAATCCAATACATTCGTTTTGCCCATCATCATACGGGATATGGTAATTACATCGTCGCCTTCCCATACCATGCCAAAAACAGGTCCCGAAGTAATAAAAGAGACGAGGTCCTCAAAAAAAGGCTTGCCCAGATGCTCCGCGTAGTGCTTTTCCGCCTGCTCTCTGGTGATGTTCATCAGCTTTCCGCCGACCAATTGAAACCCTTTGCGTTCGAATCTGCTCACAATCTCTCCAACTAATCCACGCTGCACGCCATCCGGTTTTACCATCAGAAATGTTCTTTCCATCTTCCAAAACTCCTCTCGATTATAATCGATTAATAAGAGCGGTTCCCGACGAATAGAGCAATTTCGCGCATGTACTCTTTGCTTTTGTGGTCCGGGAGATCATCCAGAGCCGCAATCGCTTTATCGATATATTTTTGGGACAAGTGCTCAGCTTCTTTAATGCCGCTGCTGCGACGGATTTTCTCGATAAGACCCGGCACTTCGGCGTACGCCCTTTCCCCGCCCTCTGCAATTTGGTCGAGAACGCGGATAATATCTGGCCGTAACTGCTGATCGCGCAGCGCGTAAATGACCGGCAGCGTAACGTTGCCCTGCCTTAAGTCGCTGCCCGGCGGCTTGCCGATCGCGTCCTCGGTACTCGTTAAATCAAGCACATCGTCACGGATTTGAAACGTCATCCCTACGTTATAGCCAAATGAATATAGCGTTCGGCATACCGACTCCGGAGCTCCGGCTGCGATCGCTCCCAATTGACAGGAAATCGCAACCAAAAGTGCCGTTTTGCGGCGGATGCGCAGCAAATAATCCCGGACCGACTGCTCGTGCCGGTAAAAATAACGGATCTGCTCCATTTCACCGATGCACATTTCTACCATAGCTTTAGACAAAATCGTATGTATTCGCGGATCATCCAGCTCTGTTATGACGTTTAACGCCTTGCCTAAAATATAATCGCCCGTATACATCGCAATCCGGTTGTCCCACTTCGACTTTACCGTTAGCTGACCGCGCCGAGTCTCCGCATCGTCAATGACATCGTCGTGTACCAGTGTCGCCATATGGATGAGCTCCAACGCGACGGCTACCAATTTTAACCGCTCGATATCATAATTCCCAAAACGGCCTGCCATTAAAACAAACACCGGCCGAAGGCGCTTTCCTCCCGCTTTCAGCAGGTGCAGTGAGGATTGGTTCAGCATCGCGTGATCGGTTCGCACCGCCGCTTCGAGCTGCTTTTCGATATAATCCATATCTTTTTTAAAATGGGTATAAATCTGCAAAAGTTTCATTCATTCACCTGCATTACCAAGAGTCTTGGCTCTCCTGCCAAAGGACAGGTTCCACAAGCCGGGGAAGCAGCCCAAGCTCGTAAGCAAGCCGGAAATACAACGTTAATCCTGCTTTTTCGGCCGCTCCGAAATCGTAACGGAGACCCGAAAAATACTGCTTCCAAAATCGTTCACTGCCTCCGATTTGAAGCATTGCACGATGGATCATATCCTGAGGCAAGGTTAGCCCCATTTGCTTGCACCGCTGAAATTCCTGGACGATATCCGCAATAAGCCGAGGATAGCGGTCCGCCGCATCCCGGCGAAGCGCCCAGACTGCATAGGTCATACCATATCCTGAGAATTGTTTCCATTGTTCCCCAAGATCCGTAACAAGATACCGCCCCTTGTTCGCCCATTCCGCACGAATGGCATCATCCCCGATCAGCAATGCTGCTTCGCAGCACTCCATCATGGCATCGAGATTCGGCGTCGAGGGCTCATAAACAGGACTTACCTCGTAATATTTGTGCATTAATATTTTCAGCAGATTGACCGAGGTAGCCGACGTTGTAGTCACTGCAATCGAACGGCCGTCCAGCTGCCTCACCGGTACCCGGTGGAACAACAATATGGAACCGACCTTTCCATCGGAGCTGACCGAAAGATCCGGCAGGAGCAGGAGCTTGTCCGCATGCTCCGCATAAGCAAAAGATGAAACCGCGCTCAAATCGATATTGCCTTCGGCAAGTCCGCGATTCAGCTCCGAGGGCACTCTGCGGATCATTTCCACGCGCCCCTCCAACGCTGCACCCGGAAAATCGTAAAACAAAGGCCAAGCATTCGTGTAGTTAATTTGGCCGATTTGCAGCGGCCGACCATTTTCGCTCACGAGCGATCTCCCCATCTTTTGTATAAATCATGATCGATGTCCATGCAATCCAGTACTTTTCCCACCATAAAATCTATCATCTGCTCAATCGATGTCGGCTGGTGATAAAAGCCGGGCATGGCCGGCACGATGGTTGCGCCCATTTGCGCCAAGGTCAGCATGTTCTGTAGGTGAATGGCATGGACCGGCGTTTCTCTGGGAACTAGAATGAGCTTACGCCCTTCCTTCAGCATGACATCCGCCGCTCTTTCCAGTAAATTGTCGGACAAACCGCCGGCAATTGCCCCAAGGGTCCCCATCGAACACGGAATAACGACCATTCCTTTCGTTCGATAGGAGCCGCTGGCAATACCCGCCCCAATATCCTGGATCGGGTAATACCTCCAGCTGCCGGGCAACCCGTCGAACTTTGCCTGTAGTGTTTCCAGCCGGTTCGTTACCTGCCAGCCATGCTCGTCCTTCAGCACCCGCCAGCCTGCATCGGTAATCACCAGACGCACCTCTTCACCAAGCGACAGCAGCGCCTCACAAAGCCGAATCCCATATACAGCCCCGCTAGCTCCGCTGATCCCGACAATCCACGGCCTGCTCGCTGCTTCGCTCATGAATGAAGCACCACCACATCCATAAATGTAAATACAAACATCACCATGCTAAGCACACCGTTCATCGTAAAGAACGATAAGTTCACTTTCGACAGATCATTTGGATTTACCAGCCGGTGCTCGTAAATGAGCAGTAAATACGAAACGACAGTACCCAATAAGTACAGCCAGTTTAAATCCGCCAGCAAAAACAACAGCCCAAAGCCCGCTGCGGTAATAGCGTGAAACACTCTGCCCGTCATGAGCGCAGCTTTTAATCCAAATCGGCTTGGAATGGAAAACAGCCCTTCCTTACGGTCATAATCGATGTCCTGACAGGAATAAATCAAGTCAAAGCCGGCAATCCAAAATACGACAGATACATAAAGTACAAGAGCGGTCGCGTTGATGCTGCCCGTAACGGCCACCCAGCCTCCCAATGGAGCCAAACCGATGGCCAAACCAAGCACGAGATGACAAAGCCATGTAAACCGTTTTGTATAGGAGTAGAACACTAAAAAGAAGACCGCGATCGGCATTAATTTGACGCACAAAGCGCTTAACTGCGATGCCGCGATGTAGAGCAGCAGGAAAGAAGCCGCGATAAAAAACAATACTTCTTTCGAGGACAGCAGTCCTGCCGGAATCGCGCGCATGGCCGTCCTTGGATTTTTAGCGTCAATCGCTTTATCGACTACACGATTGAGGCCCATCGCCGCCGATCTGGCTCCAACCATCGCAAGCGTAATCCAGCCGATTTGCGGCCAGGTTGGAAGCTGGCCAAACGTAGTTACCGCGCCAAGTATCGCTCCCATGAAAGCAAACGGCAGGGCAAAAATCGTATGCTCGAACTTTATCATTTCTAGAAAAATTTTAATTTTGCTTATCATAGCTCAGTACCCTTCTTGCCGATATGTAATGCCGCAATTCCTCCAGTTAACGGGTAAACCTCAACATGCTGAAGCCCTACCTTTGAAAATAAGGCGGCAAGCTGCTTATGATCCGGAAATTTCGCCAGCGATTCAGGAAGCCACTTGTACTGTTCATAGCTCTTCACTGTCAGTTTGGCGATCTGCGGCAATATTCGCTGGAAGTAAAAATAATAAAGAGATTTAAACGGCTCCCACACAGGTTTGGAAAGCTCTAAACATACAACGCTTCCTCCCGGCTTGACAACCCGCTTCATTTCGCTCAGTACCTGCTCAAAATCCGGAACATTGCGAAGGCCGAAGCCAATTGTCGCAAAATCAAAGGAGTTATCCGCAAAAGGAAGCTCCATCGCATTCCCATGCACGAGCGTAATTTGCTTGTCCAATCCAAGCGCTTTAATTTTCTTATCTCCAAAGCTAAGCATATTTTGGCTGAAGTCAAGACCCACAACAGAGCCGGTTCCGCTTGCCTGAGCCATAGCGACCGTCCAATCACAGGTGCCGCAGCATAAATCAACTGCCGTTTGCCCCGGCTGCATGTCCATTTTGCGCATGGTAAAACGACGCCAAGCTTTATGTCGTCCGAAGCTTAAAACGTCGTTCATCAAGTCATATTTAGGGGCGATTTTTTCAAAAACCGCATGTACGAATTTTTCTTTTGCTTTTCCTTCCAAGCTGCATTCCACCTTAAATTTCTTCGAGACACTTTGGAGCGGCAGTATGTCTAATAAACGGCTCTCCAATCGCAAACAATTCCTTATGTAAGACCTCTGAATCCACTCGCCCTATCGCTATCTGTACAGCATCCCATTGCTCGCGAAGCATCGAAAGCAGCTGTGTCCGAATATTATACTTCAGCAGCAGGCCCTTCACCTTCTGCACATCCAAATCCTCTGCTGCAATTGCTTTTTGTTCATCCTTCTGCGCATGACCAAGCAGATGCCAATAGGCCCAGCTGCCGCGGAAGCTCTCTGCCGATTCGCTGCAAGTCAGCTCCTTCAGCAGCACCTCGCAGCGTGTAAAGCCGCATAAAATATCGGGCCATAAGGATCTGTACGGCTCCACCATCTTTTGCGCCAGTGATAAAAACAAGCCGGAACGTATATCGACATGGTGCTCGATATATTCATCGGCAGTCAGTTTACTTTGATTCATCTTTGCATATAAGTTCATTTTCAGGCGATTGACCTCGCAAATGGCCTGTGAAACCTGCTGTACAACGTCCACATGTCCCGCTTTAGAGAGCAAATGATAGAATCTGCTGCTGAAATAATCCCCCGCCAGCACACGCATCTGCCGGGCTAAAAACGCCTTCTTCGAAGAAACCTGCTCCTCGGTGTCCACCAGCTCGTGCGTATCGAGTCCTAATTGAACGAGGGAAACGGCCAGCGAGTTCACTTCACCGCTGTTTTCATTCGGCCGACCGGCCTGCAAAAACGAATACAACAGGCGGGTACGAAATTCCGGAAATTCAGGCAAATCCGTATTTTTCTGAATCATATCATATTCGGTATATTTTTTGGCTATTTCCGAGACTTGATACATGAAGCAGCCTCCAATACTGTACTAAGAGCAAAAACCTGCTGAGAATCCTTACTATTATAACACAATACGAATCAAGACGCACACGCATCGGTCATGTTTCTGGCCGCCACTTCGGACCCCAGTTCAACGGAATTTCTTTTCCAAGCAATTCGCGGAATTTCAGTTTTTTTTCTCGAAGCTGTGTCAACGTTTCTTCGCTTAGATGACTCCGGCTCGCTTCCATCGCAACAAGCAGCTGATTGCTTCCTCCTTGGCTTGGATCCTCGAGCACCCGGACGAGTACACCCTTTACGTTCTGCTTTTCCATAATTCCCAGCTGTGCGAGCTTCCCTAGGTCCTCGTACAGCTCTTCCGTCATCCTCTCTTCTTTAGTTAACAGATCGACGGATAAAATACTTGAGCTCCAATCCACCCGGCGGATTTCGGAATGAAGCGGCAGCTTCGCCAGCTCATTCACCGCGGTTTCCGAGGTCATCGGCATGGTCGGCTGCGGCTGAAACACTGACCGGTCCTCCTGGAGCATCCTTCCCTTGTCCTCCAATTGCGGCAATAAAGATAAAGAAAACGCGATTCCGATCGATATGATCGATGCGGCTGCTAGACGAACGAACCACGCCATTTCCCGATTCCTCCTCACAACGTCCCTTATCTCATTTTACAATGCAAAAGGGCAGGCTATGCCTGCCCTTTCACCGCCGGGGAACATTTAGGACTACTCGTCGGTTTGAATATTCCCGTATTTCGTCATAATCGTCGCCTTGCCCCGGATTTTCACAGCCGATGTGTGCTCCGTGAACTGCGCGATCATGACCTCACCTTTATCCAGCTTTTCCGTATGATGAAAGCGGGTATCCTGTCCGCGCGTCAGCCCGATGACATGGACCCCGTTCTCTTTTGCCTTAATAACAAAATAATCATTTGTTCCGCCTTCCATTTACGTCCCCTCCTCCTCTGTCTTCAATTTCCCGCCTGCATTGCTCTTGTTACAATATAACGGACTTTTCTGATGAAAGCAACGAAGGCAAAAAAGGCATTCCCTTGTCGCAGGGAACGCCTTCATTTACATTATACTGTTGTTGTTGCGGCACCTAATTCCGGTTTCGGCTGCGGCGCCTGCCAAGCCTGCTTTACACGAGCCGGCATCAGCTTTTCTTTGACCAAGTATACGATTCCGTCCGCCAGCTTGACGACGCCATACGCAAAGAGCATTCCCGCAAACAAATCAAGCACCCAGTGAATTTGTAGGTAAAGCGTCGACCATATGATCGAGCCGCAGTACACAGCCATCACCCATTTGAAGACCGGATCCTTCTGGCGCAGGGCAAGCAGCATCATCGCAAACGCAATGGATGTATGCATGCTCGGAAAGCAGTTCATAACCGTTACAAGCTTCGCATTTTCATCGGCAAACTCACGAAGCAGCAGGTCCGGCTGACCTTTCACCCACCAAACCTCACGAAGTAAAATCAAATTATAAAACGGCAAAATGAGCGGCAGTTGCATGATATGGCCGGACAAAACGAAACGGAACATATCGGCTAATCTGCCCGAAAACACACAGTAAATAATCCCCAGCCATAGAGGCAATACGAAGCCCAAATTGTAAATCCATCTCATATAGTAATCAAGGGTATCCCAGTGAAAGAAACGGGCCCAAGCCGCGTCGTTGAGCGGAATGGAGCGCATAAAATCGTCCCATACCCAAATATGCTTGCTGTTTTTAAATAAGCTGTCCGCAATTCCCCACCAAAAACCGGGCCCGGACTTACTCACGAAATAAAATACGACAAGTGTCGGCACAACCACGGCAAAAAAATACGGACTCATTTGTTTATTGGCATACTTACGCACTCCGATTAAGCAAACCAGTAAAAGCAGCCAAGCCTTTTTGTCCCAATGAAACGATAAACCGATCTGCCAAATTAAAAAGATGGAGGCTAAAATACCAATCATGGACCAGTCTATACCTTTAAGGGCTGCTAACCATTTTCTTGTCATATGTTTCCCCTTCACGACATTAATCAAACCGTAATCAACTATATGATAATGTTAACGGATTGTAAAGTGTTAAATGAATGTAAAATGAAATCGCTTACCCTCAGTTTAGGACATAAAAAATCGCCCACACTCATCCAAAGTCGATCAGTAAGGGCGATGATTATGTATGCGAAAATCAAACATATAAATAATGGTCGGGTATGCGGGAGTTGAACCCACGACCTCACCCACCCCAAGGGTGCGCGCTACCAAGCTGCGCCAATACCCGACATTGCCGACGAAAAAATCGGCAAAAGTATGTTATCTCATTTATAATCGGATGTCAATGCCCCGAATCTCAACCTTACCAGCCGAGAAGAGACGACAGCAGATCTAGAACAAAACCGAGAAGCGCCCCAAGCACAAGACCTCCGGCGACTTCGATTCGCGTATGACCCATCGATTCACGCAGCTTCTTCAGCTTGCGGGAAAGCTCGGTATCCTTCGCCGTCAGCTGATTTAAGTGCTCTGCATGATATCCGACATGTCGGCGCAATCCAAGAGCGTCAATGATCACGATATACGTAATAGCGACGCCAAGTCCAAACTCCGGAGTCAGGAAGCCATGCTTAAAGCCAATCAAGGCAACAGTCGTAGTCATTATCGTGGTGTGGTTGCTCGGAAAGCCTCCATTGCCGATCCGGGCCTTCGCTTCTCCGCCAAAGCGGATATAGTTCACTATAAATTTCATCGTGCCGGCCACCAGCCAGCCGATAAAAGGTGCCAATACATACATCATAAGCCCGATCCTCCGCCGGCCAGTTTCGTTAACGCAGCAGCTTCAATTTTATACACCCGGTACCGGTCCTCGAACGTCTCAACAAGCTGGAATGCATCCGGATGCTGAGCGGCCATTTTATCTACAAATGCGTTTTGCACTGTAAATAAATAATCCGACTTTCCTTCCAGCATCGCTGCGGCCAGCTGCTTACCTTCTTCCGCCGTCCCATTCAGCATCACGACTTGATTGCTGAAGCTTGGCCCAAAGAACGGATATAAGAACCGGTCGTACCAAACGGCAATGGATGTTCCTTGCGGCAGCTTGTCCACAAATTTATATTCCGGGAAATATACATTTCCGATCGTGCGCTCATTTGCCGGAAGCGATAAAGCTAACCGAATTTTATCCATATTCAAGGTAACCTTATGGTGCGCAGCCAAGGAAATGACGATCAATGCCGAGATAGCAAGCTGCAGCGGCCACTTTAACAGCACGAATCGAACCTTTTCCACCAAAAATGCTGCTGCAATTGCACCAAAGGCGACAAAGAAAATCGTGTAACGCGCCCACCAGGAAGCAGGCTGAACCGCGAAAATAAGCAGGAAGGGCAAGCAAACCGTGACAAACACAAAACGGTTTTTCCAGGCCATGTATGCGGTGTACCCAATCGCAGCAGGCAGCAATGTATACAGCCACTGCAGTCCGAAGCCCCCGATGCGCTGGTCGTAATAGGCAGGAGAAGGTTCAGCGCGCCAGGACATCAGCAGCTGCTTCCATGCCGGCTTTCCGAGAAACTGTTCCGGAGTATTGGCCACCATAATCAGATCGTGAACGGAGCCTGTCCCGGCGAACAGCACATGGCCAAGAATCTTAACTTCAAACGGGTAAATCGGGTTCCCATAAACAACCCAAGTGCGGATATACCAGATTCCGCCCAGCACAGCGAGTGGGATCAGGTACAGCAGTGAATTGCGAAGTCCTTCTCTTTGCCGGCGTCCGGCTAAACCGAGCACAATGCTGTGTATAAACAACAACAATGCCAGCAAGCCGATGTAAGCGACTCCCGACGACTTCATCCCTAGTGCCGTACCCCCGGCAAGTCCGGCCAATACGGCATAAACCATGGATGGCTGTTTTACATACTGCACAGTAAAGTAAAACGATGCCAGGAACACAGCTGCAAAAGCGACATCGACGTAATTCGTGCGCAGCTGCGACACAACGATCGGCGTCAGCAGCCAGATAAAACCGGCCGCAGCTGAAGCATATCGGCCAATTCCTGCCGCCCGGGCAATGCCCGACGTTGCCCCTGCGCCCAACAAGGCAAGTGCGATTTGTCCCGCGTTCACGTAACGATCATGTCCGAAGAAAATGACATACCAGGAATAGTACAGCTCCGAATTAATCGGATACACATTCGACCACAACGCATATGGGACGATGCCGATTTCACCATTTTGCATCCATGCGGCAATCGAAACGAGATGATAGTACAAACTATCCCAATCAGAGGAAGGAAGCAAATAGGCCAAAAATACAGCAAGCAATATTTCCGCCGCAGCAATCGCCCCAAGAATCAGCACCCAAGGCTGGCTCCACAAGCTTTCCCTTCTTGTCGGCGCCGGCTCAAAGCCAAGCCCGGACGAGCTCGGATAAGACAGCTCACTAAGCTTCGGCCGCCCTGAGGCCAACCGAACGGCAGCCACGCTGCATGCGGAAATCGCGAGATTTACAAGGGCAGCGCCCATTCCGTTAAATTGCTTCAGCAGCCCACCGGCTATCGTTAGAGAAAGCAAAATTTGTGAAATCCAGATGACCGCGCACGCGAGCAGTGCATCCAATCCGGACAGCCGCAGCTTTCTAGTGACAAGCACAGCGGAAAACAGCACAACTGCATTGATAACCAAAAACATAAGCATGATTCGATCCCTCCGGCGTTAACGCAGCGTTCAACTTAGCCGAACGTGCGGTTTAACGTACTAACAGCAGCACACCGATGACGATAAACGCCAGTGCAACGATCTGCGTCCATACAATCGTTTCTTTAAAAATAAAATACGAGGCAATGACAACGATGACGTAGCTTAAGCTAACAAGCGGATACGCCACGCTTAATTTCATTTTGGAAAGCACTGCAACCCATGTCACCGCGCTTAGTCCGTAGAGCACAAAACCGCCGATAATAAATGGATTCAGCGCCACCTTCATGACGGTGTCAACCAGGCTGCCCTTAACGCCGTTCAAAGCCCCCGAGCCCTTTTTCAGCATAATTTGCGCGCTGGCTCCAAGCAAAATACTGATAAAAGCCAATACATACTTCAGCATATTTTCGTTCCCCTAACCGCCGTAAAAGTAAAGGATAATAAATACAGTGACACCGTACAGCAGCACTGTCGTCAAAATATGCTTATCCTGAAGCAGCACCTTTTCCGGGCTCCCGCCCTTCTCTTCCATGTAGATCAAATATAAATAGCGGAAAATACCGTAAATCACAAATGGCAGCGTCCACATCAAGTGAACGGTCACGCCGGACGTAAACGTATATAATCCATAGCTCATAATGGTTGCAGTTGTGACAATGCTGATCATCTGGTCAAGCAGCTGTGGAGAATAAAACTGCAGCACCTTGCGGTGCGAGCCTTTCTTTTCCTGAAACAGGATCAGCTCGTGGCGGCGTTTGCTGATCGCAAGAAACAAAGCCAGCAGCATGGTACATACCAAAAACCAAGGCGTAAACGGACGCTCAATAACCATAGCTCCGCCAACCGCGCGCATTACAAAGCCCGCAGCAACGATCATCACGTCAATGATGACGACATGCTTCAACCGAACCGAGTAGGCAATATTCATAATAAAATAAGCGACAAGCAAAATCGTAAAAGGCACGTTAAGCATCAGCGATAAAGATAAGGCCGCGATCAATAGAACAATTCCAAGTGTTAAAGCCGTATTGGGTCGAATCGCTCCGGAAGCCATCGGACGAAACCTTTTTTCCGGGTGTACACGATCCTGCTCGACATCCATATAATCGTTAATAATATATACGACACCGGCCACGCAGCAAAACAGCAGGAAGCCGAACAGCGAATTCACAAAGGCAGACACCCCAACCTCTGTCACCGAAAATAAAAATGCGCCAAATACGAGAACGTTCTTTGTCCACTGCTTTGGGCGCAAGCATCGGAAAAATGCTGAAAGTGCATTCCCGCTTGCAGCCTGCTTTACTTGTTTTACTTCCTCCATAGGTGCCCCTTTCCAAATCGACCAATCACATAGTTTCCTAATTGCCTCAAATATTCTTAACCTAACACAGCCAGCAGAACCCGTCAAGCTTGGTATTTTTTCCTAAAAAGAAAACCGCGAACGGAACCGTTCGCGGTTTGTCGTACGCACTTATGTAATGACTATTGGATTCCGTCTTTCAGCGCTTTGCCAGGCTTGAAAGCAGGAACCTTGCTCGCCGGAATTTCGATTTCTTCTCCGGTTTGCGGGTTACGGCCTTTACGTGCGGAGCGTTCACGGACTTCGAAGTTGCCAAAGCCCACGAGCTGTACCTTGTCTCCAGACTGGAGCGCCTCGGAGATGGATTCGAAAACAGCGTCTACCACCTTGGTAACGTCCTTCTTCGCCAAGTCCGTAGATTCCGCTACTTTATTGATGAGATCAGTTTTATTCATGCCTTTCACCTCCCCCCAAGAGAGAAGTCATGACGCATTATCCTTGATACTACTTGTCTTCACCGTTCTAATGAAAAATATACATATCCGTTCAAAAAAACGTGATTCCGCAAGGCAAAAGCGACAAATCCATAGTAATACAGCGGTACGATGCTTTGCAAGTCCTAAGTTTTGAAACCTTGTTCAAATTTCAAAAAAACAGTCCCCGCCGACGCTTCCGGGGGGACTCTTTATTATGTGATATGCAGGAAATTAATCCATTGTTTGCGCTAATTTTGGTGCTGCAGAGAAAAACAACTCATTGTAGAGGAAGCATTTACGAAATCTTTTTAATACGGTGCATTCGTAATCATGAGAGGCAAACAAATGGATATAATCCTCCTCTTCTCGGATATAGTCCCCCTTATCATACCACTTCATAAAACGGTTACATATCGGTGTACGGCTGCATAAGCACGGCTCCATCACAATAATCGTTCCCGAAGGCTTCAGAATACGGCGAAACTCATCCATGTAAAGAGAAATTTCCTCCGAGGAAATGTGATGCAGCACAGCAACAATGAGAATGTAGTCCACCTTCCGGTCGTCGATCGGCAGCCGGTTATTCTGTAGAACCTGAAACGAATGCTCCGGGTACAATCTTCGTGCGTAGTCGATTCTCTTTTCATCCGGGTCTACCCCGATATAGAGGCCTGGAGTGAACATGGAGCAGTTCGCACCTGTTCCGGATCCGAAATCTAACACAACGTGATCATTAAACTGAAAGCTGCTTTGAATATGGTCATGTATATATTTCTTTGTCACCCATTTGGGTCGAACAAACCAATGGTAGAGCTGCGCTGAGAACATGTTGTTAATCTTGATCTGCTCCTTTTGTTGAGATCTTTTTCGTGAACATTTTTACCTTAATTGCGGTAGAAAATGCGATCCCGCACATGCAGCTTTACCCATTTGAAGTACATGCCTCTACTCTCCAAATTTTTATTCACCAGCACAAAAAAGGTAACGCACCTATGCCGAAATTCCGACCGATACGTTACCTTTTGCTGTTTATTTAGAGTACTATTTCACTTATGATCGATTTACAGGATGATGGCAATCAAACCGCCGGAGCCTTCGTTAATAATGCGGCCCAGTGTTTCCTGCAGCTTGTAGCGGGCGTTGTCCGGCATCATCGCCAGCTTGCCCTGGATCCCCTCGCGTACAATGGAGTGGAGCGAGCGGCCAAAAATATCGGATTCCCAAATCTTCGTCGGGTTGTCCTCGAAATCCTGCATTAAGTAACGCACCAGCTCCTCGGACTGCTTCTCCGTACCGATAATCGGCGCGAATTCAGACTCGACGTCGACGCGGATCATATGGATCGACGGCGCCGTTGCCTTCAGGCGAACGCCGAATCTCGAGCCTTGACGGATCAGCTCCGGCTCATCGAGCGCCATTTCCGCAAGCGTCGGTGCTGCAATGCCGTAGCCGGTCGTCTTCACCATGTCGAGCGCTTCCGCCACTTGGTCGTACTCGCGCTTCGCGTGGGTAAATTCCTGCATCAGCTGCAGCAGGTGATCCTTCCCGCGAATTTCTACCCCGACCACTTCCATCAAGATGCGGTCGTAGAGCTCATCCGGGGCATACAGGTCGATTTCCGCAACGCCTTGACCCATATTCATTCCCGCCAAACCGGCATTATCGATAAACTCGTATTCGGTAAACTGGCTCACCACACGGTCCACATCGCGCAGACGGCGGATGTCCTTCACCGTATCGCGAACGGAATTCTCAAAGCTGGCACGCAGCCAGTGCTTTTCTTCCAGCACCATAACCCAGCTCGGCAGGTTCACGTTCACTTCGTGAACAGGGAATTCGTACAGCACCTCACGGAGCACGCCGAGCACTTCCTGCTCACCCATGTTGGCAACGCTCATTGTCATCGCTGGAATATCATATTTCTCGGAAAGCTCCGCACGGAGCGCCTGTGCTTCCGGGCTTTGCGGCTTCGTCGAGTTGATGATGAGGATGAACGGCTTGCCGACTTCCTTCAGCTCATTAATGACGCGCTCTTCCGCATCTACATAAGACGAACGCGGAATTTCAGCGATGGAGCCGTCTGTCGTTACCACAACACCCAGTGTGGAATGCTCTTGAATGACCTTGCGTGTGCCGATTTCCGCTGCTTCTTGGAACGGGATCGGCTCTTCAAACCACGGAGTGCTAATCATACGCGGTCCGTTTTCGTCCTCGTACCCTTTTGCACCTTCCACGGCATAGCCAACGCAATCGACAAGACGAACATTGACATTCAAGCCGTCAGCGACATTCAGCTGAACCGCGTGATTCGGTACAAATTTAGGCTCTGTCGTCATGATGGTGCGTCCGGCCGCACTTTGCGGCAGTTCATCGGTCGCTCTTGCGCGCTCCGACTCACTTTCCATGCTAGGCAAAACTAAAGTTTCCATAAAACGCTTGATAAAGGTAGATTTGCCCGTGCGGACCGCACCAACGACCCCCAGGTAAATATCTCCGCCGGTTCGTTCTGCGATGTCCTTGAAAATATCTACTTTTTCCAATGAGATTCCCTCCCAAAAGGTAGTGTAATGATGCCGCCTGTCGCCGTACTACCTTCCTCAAGCCAATGTGACCACGGATGCGTAAAGCGACTTACTCGTACATTCATTTGGACTAGTATCAATATATGTACGTCGGCCACGAATATGACAACCTTTTCCCTCCGCTTTATATTACGTCCTGGGCCCAAGACGTGAGGGTCGGCCGAAAAGTGACTCCGATATGATATATGAACAGAAGAACCATCTTATTCTTAAAAGCGATGGAAAAGAGCCCGGTCCTATTGGACAACGGGCTCTTGATTGATCCAGCGATATGGAAACGAACGCACAGGAATGAAAGGGAATTCCTTTACCAGAAGCTCGCGGAGGTCATCCTGCTCTCCGGGTAGTATCGATTTTTTCTGAACGAGCATAGCGATGTCGAGCGCGTAATCAATCCCGACCTCACCCTTGTCCGACAAAACAAATGTGATAAATTGATTGGAATACGGACTGCGGATTTGCTCCTCCTTCACGCCCAGTTTTGTAAAATCGATACGGGAATAGCCGGGAGCAACCGGGTCCCCTTGAGGCAGCTGCCCTCCGTTGGAGGCAGCATATTGTGCGATCTTTTTTTGCAAATCGGACGTTTTCTGGAAAGCCGCCACGTCCAGCAGCTTGACCTCGGGATTTGTCTCCGGATGTACAAGCACAAATTGATACGTTCCGCCGTTCTCAAACGCAATCGTTGGAATTTGACTGATCATATGCCGTTCAACCAGCTTGCGCATATCAATCACATATTTTTCATAGATGGGAGTGTCCTCCGTGCTGTTCTTGATTGGAGGCACGCCAGTTTTCTTTTGATATTCTTCAACTCCGTTTTGAACAATGAGAATAGCCTCTTTCACTGCGGCCGGGTTCAGCGCAGCACCATCTGCAGCCGTGGCAGGCCTTCCGCCGCCGCAGCCGCCGAGTATAAGAACAAGCAGCATAGAGACTGCTGCCAATAGCATTACATTTATGCGTTTGTACCGGTTCCAACGTCCTTCTGTTGGTTGGTTCACCACAAAGAATCATCCTCCTTCTGCTGTTCCAGCTGTTTTCGGATTGCCGCTCGAAGAGGGTCCTCCGGCACATGTACCTCCGTATCGCGTGCTACCTTGGCCTGACAAGCCAAGCGCACCCCTTCGTTGACGGCTGCTCCAAGCTTAAGCAGCTCATTGTGTGCGGGCTTTTCCAGGCTGCTTACATCGGCGGCATGAACCTTGCACATCAAGCAGCCTGCCTTGCCTCCGCAGCGGGTACGCAGCACGATTCCGGCGCGCCTTGCCGCTTCCAGCAGCGTCGTTCCAGGCCGCACCTCGGACGTTTTCCCCTCCGGCAAAAAAGTCACCTTCACCGTGCCGCTCTTCATCCCTTAGCCCCCTCGCCCAGCTTTTGGAGCAATGTATCCAGCTGACCTTGAAATAGGTCAGAAAATCGATTTCGGCTCGCTATTTCAGCCAGTAGCGGATTTGTATTCCCGTTGTGTGTACGCCGCGCAAGCACCTCAGCAATCGCTTGATAACGATCCGGCCGGCCGCGCAGCACATTAAAGACTAGCTCATGCTCAAGAGGCATAAGCCGCAGCTTCCCGTCCTGATAAGATGACAAAGAAGCATAGCTCCACAGCAGCTCTTCCACCTCAACACGGTAGCTGGCTTGCTCGGTACGAACTCGAAAGTCACCTACGAGCTCAATTTTAACCCCTTGCAGCTCATAATGGCTTAACACGGATCGATAAATAGGCGTCTCGTCCTCACGCGGTTGATCGTAACAGCAATCCTGGAAACGCTCATAAACTGCATGAACCGACTCGCGGTCAACATAAATATCGATGTCCCGAGGCTCAGCCTCAAGCGTAACCCCTTGCAGCGCAAGACCACAGCTTCCTCCGACCAGCAGCTTCCCTGCAAAAGGGCCTTGTCCACCATGGCCATCCTCACGATAGAGCCTACCGGCAATCTCGTTCATTACCTGATGGAGCGGTTCCGACAACATGCTGTCCACCTCATTTTCTACCACTCTCGATGTCTAAAAATACGTTTTGTTTGTCGCGCGGATGACCCCAGCCTGCTTCACAACCGCCTGACAGCCAAGCCGGTAGCCCTCTTCGATCTCGTCTTCATCCAAACGGTCCCACTCTTCATCTGTCGGCTCGTTCAGCAGCTCTTTGCCTTCGTCAACATAACAGCGGCATCTTGCACAGGTTCCTCGCGTACAGGAAAATTGAAAATCGATGCCGTGCTTCAAGGCAAGATCAAGAAGGGACATCCCGACTCCTTCGTCAATCGTTTTTTCCACGGTCTTCCCACGAAGCGTAATCATGTGCTCCCTCGCTTTCTTTGCATTCTCTCTTATACTTCCAGAATAATGTTAAAACATTGAAATTAATCCATACAGCAGCGCTGGAATCAACAGCAAAAATGCGAGGAAGGATAATATAAACCGAACAGCCCCTTTGGTCTTACTCCGTGCGAAGGTTACGAGCAGCACCGCCACCAGCATTAACCCCATCGCGATAAAAGAGGCCCACATCTTATCCATTGAGCTCATTTTTCTTCCCACCTTACCGAAAAAATCATACCTCTTATTATACCATACCCAAAAACAAAAGCGCAGGCTTCATCCGGAGATGAGCCTGCGCCATTTATGAAGATGCGTTCTTACTTCTTCATCATCATTTTCATTACCTGCTCCAGGTTGCCCGTGCCGCCCGACTTTTTGATCGCTGAGACGATTTCGTTCGCAGTGGATTCCGGTACAGGCACTCCCACCATAGAGGATACCTGCTTGATCAGCTTCCGGAGCTCGGCTTCGCTTTGCATCGTAGAGGGCTTAACAGCGCCAGCCAGCTTCTTGATATCGCGCTCCGTTACCGCTTTTCCTGTTTTTTTCTTCACTACGTTCAGCACGTCTTTGGATATATTTTTAGACATGGTCTACCTCCTTCACACATGACAGATCAACCCAAGCGGATTGAACCGGTTTCTTCATCATTGTATGAAGGGGCAACCCTGTTGGTGTAGGCGCTAGACCTTTTTCCGCTGCAGCGGCCCTATCGGCGTGCGTGCAACCTCTTCGATTTCGTGCGTACGGCCCCGTCCCATTAAATCCTCAACCGCAGCCCGAGGCGATTTTCCTTCGAATAATACAGCATGAAGCTCACGTGTGATCGGCATTTCCACCCCGTGCTTTTGGGCCAGCAAATGTGCCGCCTTGGTCGTTCGTATTCCTTCCACGACCATCCCCATGCTGCGCTGTACCTCTTCGGGGGACTGTCCCTGTGCCAGCTGATACCCCGCGCGCCAGTTACGGCTGTGCTTACTTGTACACGTTACCACCAAATCCCCGACGCCCGATAAGCCCGCAAAAGTAAGCGGATCGGCGCCGAGCTCTGTGCCCAGCCTTGCAATTTCCGCAAGTCCGCGCGTCAGAAGCGCTGCCTTGGCGTTGTCGCCGAAGCCCAGTCCATCGGATAAGCCGGCGCCAAGCGCAATAATATTTTTCAGCGCACCGCCGATTTCCACACCGACGACATCCGGATTCGTATATACGCGGAAATAGGAATTGATAAATAAATCTTGGGCATGCTCACGGCTGCCGGTATCATCCGCAGCGACAACGACGGTCGTTGGGCTGCGAGCGGCCACTTCCTCCGCATGGCTCGGCCCGGAAAGCACAACGATGCGCCCAGGCTCCACCTGGGGCAGCTCGGAAGCAAGGACCGCGGTCATCGGCAGCAGCGTTTCGGCCTCAAAGCCTTTGGTAGCGTGGATGACCAGCGTTTCTTGCGAAATGTACGGAGAGGCGTTTCGTGCCACCTCCCTCATCGACGCCGAGGTTGCCGCAATCACTACCGCCTCGGCCCCCTCAAGCGCTTCCTGCATATCATTCGTTGCGTAAATGCCTTCAGGGAGACGGGTTTCCGGTAAAAAACGCCCGTTTACCCGTTTCTCGTTTATTTCCGCGACCTGTTCCTTGTTGCGCGACCACAAGAAAACGTTCAGCCCGTTGTCGGCGAGAACGGAAGCAAGCGCGGTTCCCCAGCTGCCGGCCACAAGCACAGCCGCTTTGCGTTCAGTCACGTCAATTCCCCCCAGACAAATTAGGCGCGTTTTCCTAATTTATTTTCTTTTCCTTGTGCCAGCTTCACAATATTGGTGCGATGGCGCACAAATGCGAAAACCGCGATGATGATGCTCGCAACCAGGATAGAATCCGGGCGATCCATCAGCCAAATCGAAAAAGGCAGCAGAGCTGTAAAAATGAGTGAGCCGAGCGAAACATAACGAGTAATAACGATCGATAAAATCGCAATAATTCCGGCAATCAGCGCAGGCAGAAAGCAAAGCGTCGCCACTACGCCGATCGTTGTTGCAATACCTTTCCCCCCGCGGAACGAAAAGAATACCGGCCAATTATGTCCGATAATCGCGCCAAGTCCAGCTAAGATCGGCAGCAGCTCTTCTCCTTCAGCGCCCAGCCATCTGCCGATCCATACCGCGGCAATTCCTTTACCTACATCCAAAGCCAGCACGCCGATAGCCGGCCCTTTCCCCAGAACACGAAGCGTATTCGTTGCACCGGCGTTTCCGCTGCCGTGCTTGCGGATATCAATATTTTTAAACCATTTGCCATACAAGTAGCTAAAATTAATCGATCCCAGCAAGTACCCGGCGACAACCGCAGCGGCCGTTACGATAAACGTCACGAGTCTCTCCCCTATTCGTCATCCGATTTCTTTCTTGTAAACAACCGGACCGGCGTCCCTTCGAAATCGAATGCTGCTCTAATTTTATTTTCCAAATACCGCTCGTACGAAAAATGCATAAGCTCCGGATCGTTGACAAAGAGCACAATGCTCGGCGGCTTAACCGAAACCTGTGTTGCATAATTGATGCGCAGGCGGCGGCCTTTGTCCGACGGCGGCAGATTGATGGAAACCGCATCAGCAATTACATCGTTCAGCACATGCGTTTGGATCCGCATGCTGTGCTGCTCGGCGACATAATTAATGAGCGGAAGAAGCTTGTGCAGCCGCTGCTTCGTCATCGCGGAAACAAACAGCACCGGTGCGTAAGTCATGAACAAGAAGTGCTCGCGGATCTTCTGTTCAAAATGATGAAGCGTCTTGTCATCCTTTTCTACGACGTCCCATTTGTTTACGACGAAAATCGATGCTTTACCCGCTTCATGAGCATACCCTGCAATATGTTTGTCCTGCTCGATGATGCCTTCCTCGGCATTGATGACAATCAGCACCACATCAGAGCGTTCGATCGCTTTCATCGCCCGCATCACACTGTACTTTTCCGTGGTCTCGAACACTTTGCCGCGCTTGCGCATACCCGCGGTATCAATCAGCACGTATCTTCGGTCATCCCGTTCAAACGGCGTATCGATCGCATCCCGCGTCGTTCCGGCAATGTTGCTGACAATTACGCGGTCTTCCCCAAGAATCGCGTTAACCAGCGACGATTTGCCTACATTCGGCCGTCCGATCAATGAGACACGAATAACATCCTCATCGTATTCGTCGTCCTCTTTTTCGGGAACGATTTCCATAACGCGCTCGAGCAGGTCGCCGATGCCGATACCGTGTGCCCCCGAAATTCCGATCGGATCGCCAAACCCGAGCGTATAAAATTCGTAGATGTCCTCCTGACGGCGGATGTTGTCGACCTTATTGACAGCGATCACAACCGGCTTGCCAGAGCGGTACAGCATCGAAGCGACTTCCTCGTCGGCCGATGTCACGCCCGCCTTTGCGTCCACCATAAAAATAATCGCATCAGCTTCTTCAATCGCCAGCTCGGCTTGAGCGCGGACCAGCCGCAGAATCTCATCCTCGCCTTCAATTTCAATACCGCCCGTATCTATAATACTAAAGGCTTTTCCATTCCATTCCGCTGTTCCGTAAATTCGGTCGCGTGTGACCCCCGGCTTGTCTTCGACAATCGCTAGGCGGTCTCCTATTACTCGGTTAAAGATCGTCGATTTCCCAACGTTGGGACGGCCCACGATCGCAATAATCGGCCTTGACATACGTTCACTCCCCTACAAGCTTCCAAACTGTTGCTTACCTAAAATATCCATACACTTCATCATAGCAAAAAACAAAACGTTTTGCGAATCCGTTTCATGCAATACACAAGTATTTATGGATTGGAATCATGCGTTAACCCGCCTAATCCTGAGAACGATGATCGACAAGTATAATGGTTCCTTCAATAAGCTCATGCGCCGTCGCATCTAAAATTTTTTCCAGCCTTCGGCTTAAGGATTGCAGCTCTTCGCCGTTTCCGGCAAAAAAGATGGGGGTATCCCCAGCCGCCTTATCCTCATGAACCGTAACAATGGCCCGAATCCCTGCCACGAAAGCCTCACCTCCCTATCCCCTCTCAACCTTACTGTGAAATGCAATCGGCACGGATCTACCGGTCCGCTTTTCAAAGCAATTCTCTGACCTGGAGCCGCCCATTGTACACCATGCGGACGGTTACTGTCCTTCACGCTTCCGACGGCATACGCACCGCACTTTCCAATACAGGCACCTGAAGCGCAGTTTTCACCGCATGCTTTGGATTGTTTTTACGGGGAAGCAAAAACACGCCGAGCCTTCCGTCACGAAGATCGAGCTTCGTAAGAGGGATAAGCGAAGGCTCGCCCGTATCGCGAACCACACCAAGAATCGTACATAAATCATAGAGAATCGCCTGACGCTGGCCGAGATTAGATAACGTAACCCGGCAATTTTCATTTTTCGGATTAAAAATAAGCCCGAGCGCTTGTTCTTGGATGAGCTTTCGGCTTTCCTCCAAGCCGACGTTCATAATGTGAATGTCGCCGACAAATACGTTCGGACCTTCAAACCGGATGGGCGCTGCTTCGACATCGGCAATTTCTTGAATCGACTTCCCCGATTTAAAATAATTTGCAATCAGCAGCGCCGCCGCTCCAGCCGCAACCCCCCAATACCATGCAAAAAGCACGGTAAACAGCGAGCTGGTGAAAGCCGTAAAGATCGCGAGGTAATTGCGGCCCTCAAATACCATAGCGATCCCTTCAATATAGGTCGCCCCGCGCTGCACGAGCTCCATACTGTCCAGCTTCGTTAAGGTTTCCCGTTCCATATTCCGCACATCGCGAAACTGCTGTGCCGCTAAAGCCAGGAACGTTACCGCCGTGTAATCACGCTCAAATAACGAGGGAACGGCCACGGCTCCCAGCGCGGCGGCGATCACACCTAGAGAAAGGTGAATGATTTTTCCGTGCGGATACGTTGGATACTGCCTGTAATCGGTACGAAGCATTGAAATACGGCTTATTAAGCCAATGACTGTACCTACCACAATCGCAATCGTATATCTTTCGTCAAACATCCGGATCATCTTCCCCTTTCTTTATACCGAGCCGATTTCCAGCCCATTGTCTGGACCGCTGCCAAGCCGTTTCAACTGCCGCGCTAAGCAGGCGAACCGTCAACAACTGCGTCCACAAGTGATCCTGCAGCATCGGCCCTCCAAGCAGCCTTGCCGAGCCTTCCGGCTCCAAAAGCTGTATGGTCGCATCGTGGAAGGTAAGGGCAAGACTGATCACAGCAATTTGCTGGAGCGGCTGGCGCGTGTATGCAAGCGTCATGAGTACGGCAACGACATCCGCTTGAAATAACAGCCGATACAGCTGAAGCATCGGATCAACCTGCTGCAGCTTTTCCATTAAAGAAATGATCGCCCCAAGAAAGAGCGCAAAGGAAATACCATGCAGCGACTGCAGGAACGGCCCTTTCATCCAAATGACGACAATCATGGTCACGAGCGGGACGTAAACGCCAACCGCCTGCAAATCGCCGTATATCGGAATGGTAAAAAAGAAGCCGCCTATCCATGCTGCAAAAAAAAGAAGTATTACATAGTTCGAAACGCTCCCTAGTAATACTTCCTTCCATCCGCTAGCCCACAAAATCCATACGCTAAACAGGAGGATCAACGACAAAATACCGGGATTCATTTTATCACCTGACCGTCATTGGTACTCCTATTGTTTGCTCGTTTTCCCAAAATTACACGCCAAAACAAAAGATCCCCCGCCAAATAGACAGAGGATCCTAGGTATTGGTTTCATTTTTACAATCGTACTGCTTCTAACCTTCTCCACGGCGGGCAAAATCCACGGTGTTGATCCCCCGCTGCCTGCACCACCGTTCAACGGGCCCTGTTATGACAAGCGGCTTATCCCAAAGCTCCGGCACACTTCGCGCGCCAAGCGCTGTCATCAGCAGCTTCAGCTCCTGCTTGGTTTGTTCAATTAAAGCGACTAATGCATCAAGACCTTCGCTGCGCAGCACCCGCAGGAAGGCTCCCGCCATGCCGACGGCGGAAGCGCCAAGAGCAAGCGCCTTTCCGGCCTCTAACACGCCGCTAATCCCCCCCGTAGCCGTAACACTGCCTCTCGGGTAAACAGAGAGAGATTCCAGCAGCGCAATCGCCGTCGGATGTCCCCAACCATTGAGCCAGGGCATCGCTTGTTCTCTCCGGGCATTTTCAATGGCAGCGAAATTCGTGCCGCCCGACCCGCCGCAGTCGATCACCGATACACCGGCATCCCGCAGCTTGCGCGCGCCTTCACGCATGATCCCAAAGCCAACCTCCTTGACCATTACGGGCACTGGAGAAGCTTTGACAATGCTTTCGATCCGTCCCAGCATTCCGCTAAAATTCCGGTCTCCTTCCGGCATGATCAGCTCCTGCATAATGTTTAAATGAATTTGCAGCATGTTCGCTTCCAGCATATCAATCGCTCGGAGCGCTTGGTCTACGGTGGCTTCACTGCCTAAATTGGCGAGAACGATTCCGTTCGGATTCATCTCCCTGACGATCCGATAGCTTTGCTCGACTTCGGCATGTTTTAATGCCGACATTTGGGAACCGACCGCCATCGGGATCCGCGCCTGCGCTGCAGCAATCGCCAGCTCACGGTTAATCTGCTCCGTCTCTGTGGAGCCTCCAGTCATCGCATTAATATAAATCGGAGCCTCAATGGCAATAGTTCCAAGCGACGTATCCAGCTTAACCTCGTCCATCGATAAATCAATAATACATTGGTGCACGAAAGTGATATCGTCGAAGCCATGCCGCCCGCTTTGGCCGATTCCAAGGGCATGCTCGACGTGGTCCATTTTTCTAGACATTCTCAAAGTTCCAGTCGCCTCCCAGACAAAAGAAAATAAGGGCGCCTTAACGCCCTTATCCTCGTTCATGCTGCCGCAGCAGCTTATTTAAATTTGCTGAGCTTGTCGCCGAAACGCTCGCCAAGAGTCATCGTTAACCCTTGAACATTATCGCCCATCGGCTCCTGCTGCTTCGGCTCACGCTTCGGACGCTCTTGACGCGGTTCACGCGCAGGTGCTTCTTCCGTTTCCTTAATGCTGAGGCTGACACGCTTTTCCGAAGGATTCAGGTCAAGAATTTTTACCTTCACCTCTTCGCCTTCCTTCAGCACCTCTTGCGGAGTAGCCACATGACGGTGCGCGATCTGCGAGATGTGAACAAGACCCTCTACGCCCGGAGCGATTTCAACAAACGCACCGAAGGATACAAGACGCTTTACCGTGCCGGTAACGATATCGCCGATAGCGAATTCGCTGCCAACCTTCTCCCAAGGACCCGGTTGAGCCGCCTTCATGCTCAAGGAGATCCGCTCATTCTCAGGATCAACCTTCAAAATTTTAACCTTCACCTTGTCGCCTTCTTTGACAACATCGGAAGGCTGCTCAACATGGTTCCATGCCATCTCGGAAATGTGCACCAGGCCGTCGATTCCGCCGATATCGATGAAAGCGCCGAACGGAGTCAGGCGCTGAACCGTACCTTCAATGACTTGATCAGCTTGAAGGTTGTTCAGGATTTTCTTCTTCTCTGCTTCGTAATCATCGTCAAGCACATCCTTCTGCGAAAGGATAAGCTTGTTGTTTTCTTTATCGATTTCTTTCACTTTCAGGCGCAGGGAACGTCCTTTGTAATCGCTGAAATCTTCAACGAAATGACGCTCTACCATAGAAGCCGGCACAAAGCCGCGTACGCCAACATCGACAACGAGACCGCCCTTAACCACGTCGGCAACCTTCGCTTCGAATACCTCGCCTTTGTCAAACTGCTCTTGCAGGCGATCCCAAGCTGTCTCTGCTTCAACCGCTCTCTTGGAGAGCACGAGGCTTTCCTTCTCATCGTTGATGCTGACAACCTTAAGGGTTACCTCTTGGCCCTTCTCCACGATTTGCGCTGCACTGTCCACATTCACTGCGGAAAGCTCACGAATCGGAATTACGCCGTCATATTTATAACCAATATCTACGAATGCTTGATTATCTTCCACTTTAACGATGGTTCCCGTTACCACGTCACCCTTCTTGACCGTGGAAATGTTCGCCATTTCGTTCGTTTGGTCTGCTGCCGCAGTACCCTGATCTTGAACCTTTGTTTCTTCCGACATTTGATTACCTCCTCAACATTCGCTTATCCCAAGTTTGTGGTCACCCGAGAAAAGCACTACTCACCATGAATTTATTTAAAACCGGCATGGAAACTTGCTATGCCGGATTCATGACGTCTAGGTTTTCCACAAATAGTATAATTCCAAAATACCATTTCCATACTTCGGAATCAAATCGAACGCGAAAATTAATTCGATGCCGTTCCGCGATTCGCCAGCTCCCGTATCCGGCGCATAATTTCTTCCGTCGCTTGTTCCAGCGAGTCCGAAGTATCGCCGCTGAAGGCCGACATGTCTACGGGTTCTCCAAAATAAATGTTCAGTTTACGAAAGGGCTTATAAGAGCCGACCACAGCGGTTGGAATCACGGTTGCGCCGGATCGCACGGCAAGACTTGCCGCGCCCTTCTTCCCCATACCTCCGCCGCGCGTTCCCTCTGGAAAGATGCAGAGCATCTCGCCTGAGCGAAGCAGCTGTATGGCGTATTTAATGGATTCTTTGCTGACGCCGCCGCGTTTAACGGGAAAAGCGCCTAAAGCACGGAACAACCAGCCCAAAGGCTTTAGTTTAAAAAGCTCTTCCTTCGCCATAAAACGAACGATTCGGTCTAGCTGTGTACCAACGACAGGCGGATCCCAATTACTAATATGATTGCTGCAAATAATAACGGCGCCCTCTTTCGGGACATGCTGAGTCCCATGGGCCTCAATGCGGTATAAAAATCGGAAAAGCTGACGCAATAAATAACGGGCAAACTTATACGTTTTCATTAAGCTTCTCCCCGCCCATCTTAGCTTTGCACAAATCGATGATCCGTTCGACGACCTGTCCGATGCTCATCTCGGTCGTATCCAGCAGAATGGCGTCATCCGCCATGACAAGCGGTGAAACCTCCCTTTCCTGATCGATCCGGTCGCGTTCGGAAATTTCAGCCATCAGCTGCTCAAGCGTAATCCTGCTGCCCTTGTCCTCCAGCTCTCTGCGTCGGCGCTCGGCCCGGACACGTACGCCCGCTGTCATGAAAACTTTCACTTCAGCGTGAGGCAGTACATTCGTACCGATATCGCGGCCATCCATGACAACGCCTTTCTCTAGAGCCATCAGCTTCTGCTTTTCAACGAGCAATGCGCGAACTCCGGCGATTTTCGCTACATCCGATACCGATGAGGTAACCTCCGAAGAACGGATCGCTTCCGTCACGTCTTCGCCGTCAACGAAAACCTGCTGACCCGAAGGATGCGGGAACAGCCGGATATCGGATTGCCGAGCAAGCTCAACAATCGCATCCTGCTCGCTGAGCGGCAGGCCGCGCTGGAGCATCTTCCAGGTAACGGAGCGGTACATTGCTCCTGTATCGACGTATACGTACCCAAGTTCATTGGCTACCAATCGGGAAATGGTGCTCTTCCCCGCCCCAGCCGGGCCGTCGATTGCTACGTTTAGTTTATGTATCGACATCGGGCAATATCTCCTTACGAACCATCGGCCTTTGCATGCAAAAAAGCAGGCATAGCCTGCCGACCCGGTTCTTATTATATCATACGAAAGAAACGTGTTGCAAAATCACTACCCCTATTCCTGTGAATAAGGCAGCCCTTCCAAGCCTTCGATCCCGCTCAAAAAGCTTCGAACGACCGGCCATCGAAGAAGCGCTTGAGCCGCGATTAGCAGTAAAAAACAGACCCAAGTCAATTGCAGCAAACGCTTCTCCACCGAATTGGACAGCCGTATAAATAATTTCACATATCGCTTGACCGGATTTCGTTTGGACATAAGCATCACCAAGAATAGATTTCCTCGAATGACACCATGCTATGCGAAAGCTGCCGTCAATTTTTACGGATATCAATCTGCCGTTCAAAACAAAACTTAACAATACGCTGGCGTTCTGTTTCGGAAATTTCACCGTACCGGCACATGACAAGCTGCTTGCCGTTGTCCAGCTTTTTGGAACGAACAACCTCCAAGCCAAAGTTGGCATGATCGATTGCTCCGCTTTTAAACGGAATCAGCAGCCAGCTGCTCAGCTTATCGCCTTCCTTAATCGGCAAGTGTCCTTCGCAAACGAATGAAACACCGCCGCCGCCAACATCCTCGGTAACCCCAATAAATTGCAGGTGTTCCTTAAGATTTAAAGCGATTTCCAGGTTCGCCGGCACCCGTAAGTAGCTGCGGCGCTGAATCTTTGTGATTGATTCGGGATCCGGCTTTCTTATAATAAAAAGCTTGATCGCATCTTCCTTCATCCCGATTACATCGGTTTGAAAATAATGCTTAACTCCGCCGTCAAGCATATAATAAGCGGAAATTTGGTCTCCTCGAACCAAACGCTTCATACGTCCCGTTTTCTCATGAATCGGCACTTCGATATAGAAATACTCACTGTCAACGTCCGCGATACGGGACTTGTATTCCTGCTTCGCCTCTTCTTCGTCATACGAAGCAATCTGGAGAAACAGCAAGCTGTTAATTTTGGGCAGCATTCTCTTGATCCCCCCGCTGTCACGCTTATGATGCTTGTCCATTGGATTATAACATGGCGGTACCCTGTTTAGAAGCTTTAAATTGTCCCGCCATAGCAAAAGGCCGGCTTTCGCCGGCCTCTTTCAAACTGTTAACCATTGTTCTGGTTCGGATCTCGGACATCCAGCTTCGCATCTTCTTCGCGAATTTTTTCCACTTTTTCATGGATTCCGGTCACGGCATTAATGTAGGCCTTATACAGCCCGCCCATCATTGTACCAGTAAATTCGTACGTTAACGTTTCTTCCTTCATATCGTTCTTGATTAATGCCACTTCTTCTTCCGTTACCTTGAAATCGCCATTGAGCGATTTACGCGCCTCATCCGCTGTAATGGCCGGCTTCGGTAAATTACGCTGCTTATGCTCATAAATATAGTCTGCTGCATGCAGAGCCGTTACTTCGCCGTTATCCAGCGCGACTTTTACAACGACACGCTCCGGCATGATAAGGATTCCGTCCTGAACCGTCACAAATGTCAAGCTCACGACATTTTGGTACTGATCGTACGAGACCGGCTCCATGTCCCCATATCCTTTATCCATGAGGAACTGGTGGGCCCGGTCAGAGGCTTGATCAATCGTCAGCTTCTTCTCGGCAACCTGACGAGGGTTCATAAAATAAATTAATCGGCCGCCTTGCTTCGTGAAGTCCATTTGGATTCCCCGGCCCTGCTGCGCATTCGGCACCGTTACGGAATAAGAGCTGAATTCCGTGCCCGCGCCGTTTTCCACAACCTCCATGTTAGTCGGATTTTTCATTCCGAGGAAGTTGGCCGCCGCCTGCTTCACCTGCTCCGGACTAACCTCTTGCCCGCCCAAAGCGGAAAAGCTGCGCTTTTCAAACAGACTTGCCATCGATGGACCCCAGTTTACTTCATCATAAGCATTGACCTGCTTGTCCACGGTCATAAAACCGTCGACAATCGTATTGTCCATATTTTCGTTCTGAGATGCGAGCGCTACCTCCACATCCATCCAGCGAAGATTTTCCGCAAGCACCGATTCCTGCACATCGCGTAGGTGGCCGGAAATTTCTTTTGAACGTTCAAACAAGGTCGTTAAAGTCTTTTTCTCATCCGCCGTCAGCGGCTGCGCCTTCAAATCACGCATTGCCGTACGGTATGAAAAATTCGAAATGTTCGCCAAAAATTCTTCTGTCTTATTGAAAGGCATTAGCGTTAGTGGCAGCTGGTTCACTTCATTTTGCGCTTCGCTTGTCAAACGCCATACGTTAAGCAGACATTTGCGATGCCAATCACCGCCTTCACCGACTGCAACGGCACTGCCAAGCTCTGTGTTTAGTTGATCCAAATGGTAAGACAAATCATGAAATGCTCTCTGATACTGATTCTCTGCTTTGAGAAGCACTGCATTTTTTTCTTGATGCTCTTGATACCCCCAAAATGCGGTTCCGATCAAAAATATGGTAACGATCGGAAACAAAATGGCGCTCAGCCGTTTGTACATGCTGCATGTTCTCCCTTCCATAACCAATATGTTACGGATAGTGTTTATCACCAGTAGGAGGTTTATACAGTCATCTTACAATTGCTGAGCGCCATTTTTTTAAAATGTGTTTTCTTGAATTTCGAAATCGGAAGCGTTGTTGCAAATGCATTGCTTAAAACCCGTTTCCACGCGGCCCTTCTCGCGTTTTCCCCGTAATATGAACCGCTCCCCGCATTGATTGCAGCGAATAACAACCTTTAAGCGTGGTTTATCTGTCATCGTGATGTACAACCTCCATCTTAGAAAAAGTGCGCACCCTCATTATTGACCATTCATGAAGATGTTAACCTCTTCTTCCCGATGAAGACTGCGAAAAGGCGATACCGCTAATGCACGGTTCATTTTCCAAATCGCTACGCCCCACAAAACAGCCATCAAAATAGCCATCCATACATACCAGCTTGTGGTCATCGTCAGTAAGATCCAGTCAAACCATCCGTGCCAAAAAATAGGAACGGCTAATGAAGCCAATAAAAGCAGCTTCTTGCGAGTTTCTGAAAACTTCGCCTTGCCTATGAAATACCCCATCACGACACCGAATAAAGCGTGGGCAGAGACCGGCAGCAGCGCACGAATAATCACCGAAGACAAGTCGTAAGGGTTTAGGAGTACATGGAGCAGGTTTTCCACTGTCGCAAATCCGATCGAGGAAGCTACGGCATAGACGATACCGTCATACGGCTCGTCGAAGCTTGCACTTGGGAACACAAAAAAATACACGATAAACCACTTGAAAAACTCTTCGATCCCCGCCGAAATAACAAAGGAAAACAGCCATTCGTTTTCTCCAAACGCGAGAATAAAGCCCCGCTGAATAATCATAATCGGAAACACGACAAGCATGCCAAGCAAAAACACGCTTGCTACCGCACGGATCGGCTCCGTGACATAACGATCCTTTAAATAAAAATAAGTAAGCAAAGCTAAGCCGGGAGCTACCGCAACAGTTAGTAACGAAAGCCACTCCAATCCCTACCCCTCCTTTCCGCTTGTTCTTGCAGGCCGAAAATGGTTAAATCCAGCCCCGGAATCTCGAAGCCTCCGCCATTTTCCGTACACCGACCATATAGGCAGCCAGCCGCATATCGACCCCTCTAGTGCTGTGAATGTGGTACACATTTTCAAAACCGTTAATCATGAGCTGCTCCAGCTTCCGATGCACTTCTTCTTCCGACCAATAATAGCCTTGGTTGTTTTGTACCCATTCGAAATACGATACAACAACACCGCCGGCGCTGGCCAGCACATCAGGAACGAGCAGTACTCCACGATCCGTGAGCATTTTCGTCGCTTCAATCGTAGTAGGCCCGTTCGCCGCTTCCACAATGATGCTCGCTTTGATCCGATCCGCATTGTCCCGTGTAATTTGATTTTCGATCGCGGCCGGAACAAGAATATCGCATTCCTGCTCTAAAATTTCTTTGCTTGGCAGTGTATTCTTGAACAAATTTGTTACCGTTCCGAACGAATCCCTGCGGTCAAGCAAATGCTCAATATCCAAGCCCTCAGGATCGTATAACGCTCCATGCACGTCGGCAATACCGACGACCTTTGCACCCGCCTCGTGCATAAACTTCGCAAGAAAGCTTCCCGCATTGCCAAAGCCTTGAATAATGACACGTGCCTGGTTCAAGGCAATATTTTTACGGCGCAGCGCTTCTCCAATCATAATCGTAACGCCTTTGGCTGTGGCGGTCTCCCTGCCGTGCGAGCCTCCAAGCACAAGAGGCTTCCCCGTAATAAAGCCCGGCGCCTCAAATTCACGAATGCTGCTGTATTCATCCAACATCCAGGCCATGATTTGGGAGTTGGTCATGACGTCGGGCGCCGGGATATCCTTTGTGGGTCCGACAATCTGGGAGACGGCCCGCACGTAACCGCGACTTAAACGTTCCAGCTCACGAAAGGACATTTCACGAGGATCGCAAATGATTCCGCCCTTTCCCCCGCCGTAAGGCAGATCTACAATCCCGCATTTCAAGCTCATCCAGATCGATAATGCCTTAACCTCATCCTCGGTGACGTCGGGATGAAAGCGGACGCCGCCTTTCGTCGGCCCAACCGCATCGTTATGCTGTGCCCGGTATCCCGTAAACACCTTCACTTTGCCGTCGTCCATCCGCACGGGAATCCGCACCGTAAGAACACGGAGCGGCTCCTTTAACAGCTCGAACATCTCTTCGGGATACCCGAGACGGTTCAGTGCTTCGTGAATAATCGTCTGCGTTGATACCAGTACGTTTAAGTTTTCTTCCATTATGAGGTCAACCACCTTTACGCTTCAGTGTTGAACAGATACTAATAGGTAGCATAATCTCGAATTGGAAGGTCTATGCGCGGCATCCGCCTACGAGCAAAAAGCATCTGTCAAAAACAGCTGTTTTTGAAGATGCTTCTTCAGCGTATGTCCCTTGAGTCATGTCATCTCATCTAGAAATGGCGGCATAGCACCTCAACCGCTTTCGTTTCCGCAACAACCTTTCCATATTCCTCCAGCACTGCTTTGGTAACAGAGGAGGCGTCACCAAATTCAGAAAGGATCGCAACAAGCTTCTGCTCCTCTTTTTCCTCCAGCCCGTCAGGGTCTAGAAGTAAAAAATATTTCTCTTTATAAGAATATAAAGCCGTGTTCTGCGCTTGGATATGATGCTGTAACAGCTTGGCGCAGGCGACTGTATCTTCAAAATCGCGGAATTGGTACGTAA
Organism: Paenibacillus turpanensis; assembly: GCF_011421635.1. Taxonomy (GTDB): domain Bacteria; phylum Bacillota; class Bacilli; order Paenibacillales; family YIM-B00363; genus Paenibacillus_AK; species Paenibacillus_AK turpanensis. Next base: position 194,476 of record NZ_WTLI01000003.1, on the reverse strand, counting down.
TCATTTCATTATGGTCAATCGTCAATTCCATTTCATACACGTTGCTCGGCAAATCCAAATCGTCCTCAAAATCATCATCATTATGAATTCGTTCCGGTTTACCTCGTGTCACGATCACAACCATTCCCTGAGCAGGAAGGGCAAATACTTCTACTGCAAGCGGACCCGTTGCATCGAAGCCGAGCTCCGAATAAGCTTGCTCCATCATATCGCTGAACAATTCGTGAACCTTAGGAATTTCGCGCCACATATCATCCTTTTGAATACCGCGGTCCGACAAATCGTCAAACGTAAGAAAAATTCGAATTTTGTCCTGGCTTAAACGTTCCATCTTCATGGAGGGTCCCTCCCTTGCATATCTGCTGTAAACAGTTTATGAATTCGATAAAGCAATGGTGCTGTGATACTTCTACTATTCTATTAGCTCTATGTTAACATTATTTTATTTTTGTTGCACTATGAAAGAAAAAACAAAAAAAAACACCCCGCAGGGTGTTTGTGAAAGAAATGCTTACACTTTGTATACCGTTTCGCTGTCCGTCAAAATTTCGCTGACTTCTTTTTGAAGCGCCGGATCATTCTTCACGATCGATTCAATATTTACTAAGCTGGTGTTGCCGCTGCTTTGCGTGCTGCTTGCTTGCTCCGCTTCCTTCGTTTGAGCATTGCCGTATTTGGAGCTGATCTCCGAAGAATTTTGCGACATTTTTTTTGCGCCGCCCAATGCTTTATTAAGCTGGTTTCCAGCACTGCTTACCATCGACATCATCATCGGACGGTTACCGCGCTGTAAATAAAGCACTGCAGCCGCGCCCAAAATACCGCCTAACATTAATGTTCCCATGCGCATAACGTTATCCCTCCCGTTGTATCGTTAGGTACAATTTTATTGTGAACTCCACACACCGAAGTGATGCACGGGAAAGCGAGGAAATAAGAGGGGGTAATCTAAAAAATGGGTCTGTGATACAATAGGTACAAAACAGAGAGCTCAATCGAAAAAAGGAGACGTACCAACGTGAAAATGAAGCTGATTGCCTCCATGCTGATCCTTTCTTTAGCCGTAGGCTGCGGCGGGAACACGGAAACCAAGCAGAGCCCGCAGACCGCCGAAAAGCAAGCCCAGCCTCAAGCCGGGGCAGGGGGAACCGCGGACCCCTCAAGTAAGACACCGGACCAGACGCCGGAGCAGTCTGCTCCAGCTAAACCTGCTGACCAAGCCGCAGGTCAAGTGACTGCACCCGAAAAGCCGGCGGAGCAACCCGCTTCGCCTGCGCCTCAGCAAGCAGAGGCTCCCCAAGTGCTGTATACGATGAACAAAATATACAGCATCGTACCAAAGGAAGGCTCGGATGCACCGAAGAAGGTCGTGCTGCTGACCTTTGATGACGGACCTAAAGAAAAGGAGCTGCTAACCAGCATCCTGGACACGTTAGATAAACATAAGGCGAAGGCAATCTTTTTCGTGAACGGTTACCGAGTGAAGGCCAATCCGGACTTACTGACGCTCATTCATGAACGTGGCCAGGTCATTGGCAATCATTCGTGGGATCACATCGATTTAAAGAAGCAGACGAATGAAAAAATTGATCAACAAATTGCAGACGTTCAGAAGGCAGTCAAGGAAATTACGGGCACCGCACCGAAGTTTTTCCGTCCGCCTCACGGCTCCTCCAACGAACATGTAAAGAACAAAGCGAAAGAGGAAGGCATGCTGTTTATGAATTGGTCTAACGGCTCCAGAGACTGGGAAAAGGGCTACGATAAACCGGAGAAAGTAATTGCCAGCGTGATGGAGCAGCTTGGACCGGGCAGCAACATCTTAATGCACGAGCTTCCATGGACAGCCGAAGCACTCGATTCCCTGCTCACGCAGCTTAAGGAGAAGGGGTATGGCTTCGTCGATCCTAATACGATTGACACCACAGTAAAATAAACACCGATACAGCACAAAACGAGGAGCCGTTGGGGATTTCGCCCTTTTCGCTCCTCGTTTCATTTTATAAATAAATAAATGGTTTACTCCATATGCTTCGTTCCCCAAAAAATCAGCCCGGCTGTCAGCACAAGAAATAACGCGATAAGTGAATTAAAAAACCATTTCTCCAGCTTCATCTTGTTGGACGGATATACAGCTCTGCGTGAGGGCAATGTAGAACTGGCTCCCTGCTGTTCCTTCCTCATTCTAGCGCTTCGTGACGGCAAGGAGCTTTCCGTATTAGTGCTCTGGATGGGATCCACTGCTTTCTTCCTCCTTCTCCCCCATGTTCTCTTCCGGCTTTCGGTAACGAATAATTAAGCCCATTATCGTATCAATGACAAAATGCGCGGTAATCGGTGCCCATAAGCTTTCCGTTTGCACATAAATCCAGCCTAGACCATAAGAAATTCCGAAGACGAGTCCCGTCAGCAGCCAATGGCGCAAATACCGCACATGAATAGCTGCAAACAAAATGCTTGTCCAATACGGTCCGAATGCGTGCTGAATCGCCCCCCGGAATAGCATTTCCTCACAAATCGACACCACAAACGAAATAACGACAATATGTAATATGGAGCGGTTTTGAAACAGCCTTGCATTCACTCCGCCATCGTCCGTCACTTCCTCCGGAACCCATTTGGAAATGAGAATATCAACAACAATGACGGCAGCAGCAAACAATGCACCCCAAAGCCAAACATGCCAGCCACTTGGAAAAAAAAGAAGCTGTACCGGGTTTCTCCCTTGAAATAAAATAAGAACAACGCCTAAAACCAAAGTAATTGCTTGTGTCGCATACAAGTTTAGCATGAGCGTCCGGTCGTCAATTTCGTCGATCCGGACCTGACGGAAACGAATCTTGCGCGGGTCAAATTTTTTCATCGCTTATTCCTTTTTTATACGAATTCCCCTATACTAGAAACGACATCTAACGACTTTATTCGACTATTTTTAAACAGAAATGAATTTAATTATTCGATAAGGAGCTTGTTCATGGAAAAAAGACTTACGAAATATGATTATATCATATCCGTACTTATTGTCTTCATGCTGATTGCGGCCGCCGGCGCATTTTTTTACGGCTGGAAATCAGGTTACAGCGAAGCGCAAACGAAGTACGAGGAAATGATCGCGAAAGAGCAGGAAGAAAAGACACAAGGCTCCATCGCCTACCACCAGCAGCACTTGGTTTCCTTTTACTATACCGTGTACCAGCCATACCGCAATTTTCAAGATAAATGGTTTGAACAGCTGCAAAACATGGACCGCAACAGCACCACGGTTGACAACGGCTCTGTAATGAAAGAGCTCCATAAAACAGCGGCCGCAAAATACGAAGAAGCATCGCAGGCCCAAATCCCAGAGGCTTCCCCATTATTGAGACAAGCACAGAGCAGCTACCTTAAGAGCTTAAAATTGTTTATGGACGCAACAGCCTCCTGGCAGTCAAAAAGCAACTCCTATAAAGGAGCAGAGCTCATTAACGAGCTGGAAAAGGATGTCTATTTCCAAGAAGCGAAAAACTTCGCCTTAACCGGACAGCAGCAGTATTTTGCTTCGATCGTGGAGTGGAATAAGACCGTCAATGCCGGACTTCAGGGCCTTACCATGGTGACTAAGCCCGATCTGACCGTTAAGGAATGGAATCAGCTGAACCTCAACCTGAAAAACCAGTTTACCGCCGGGCTTCTTGTCAGCGCCAAACAATTCGGGCCGTATATTCCGATGGATGCAGTAACCCGCATCGATGACTTTTTCCAATCCGGAAAAGCGAAGAAGCTGGGCATCGACAGCATTTCCAAAGCGCTGGACACCTTACTGAGCACTGGCGCAATCCGTAACGGCGATTTCTTGGAGAACCGTTCGAAATACAGCCAAGAAGACGCTTTGCCGCAGCTTCCCTTCTTTACAAAGTAAGATTAATCGTAGGCGAAGCCTTTGACTGCCGCTACGGCGGCCATACCGCCTTCTACATTGACGACATCGTAACCGCGTTCTTTCACATAATCGCAGGCCATGCGGCTTCTCACTCCGTGAGCGCAAATAAAAAAAATGGTTTTCTCCTCCGGAAGCTCGTTTAATCGAAACGGCAAGCTCTGAAGCGGAATGAGAGTCGCAGGCTCTATATGGTAGTAATCCCACTCCACCTGCTCTCTTACGTCAATAACGACGGCTTCCTTCAATTCTCCAGCCTCCAGCTTGCGAATAAACTGCTCGGGATGGATAACAGCTGTAATCGACATAGACGGGCACCTCCGATTTTTTTCAAGCATATCCGATGTTACAAAATTGTTCAAGGTTCGACCATTGCATATTCGAGGGTGCTTGCTATAAAATAGAAATTGTGAGTCAAGCCGCTTAAAAATGGGAGAAACACCGGATTCACCGATGGAGTTTTTCCTCATTGACTGGTATTTGTTCCCGTGATACATTATCAATAATATATAGCAATCCGTTGAAGGAGAACCGAAGACGAACGGACCCCCAGAGAGCCGGTGGCAGGTGGAAACCGGCGGTACCCCGTTGTTAGGTAGCACTCCAGAGGAGCTGCATGAACGCTTCGGCCAGTAAATGCAGCCGGCTTAATGCCGTTATCGTTTCCGGTCTTCGACCGGCCAAGGTGTTTCTGTGCGAGCAGAAGCACGAACAAGGGTGGCACCGCGAGTAGAGTCCTCGTCCCTTATACGTTAGGCATACGTATGAGGACTAGGGCTTTTTTGTTATGTTTACCAATATAAGGAGGGGACAGAGAACCATGTTTAAAGTGTTAGTAACCGACGGCATCAGCGATCAAGGGATTCAACAGCTGACTGATGCAGCAGACGTAGAAGTCGTAAAGAAAGGCAGTCTGAAAGAGGATGAGCTTACCGCCATCATCGGCGAGTATGACGCACTGCTTGTCCGCAGTGCAACGAAGGTAACCGCCAAAGTATTTGAGGCGGGCACGAAGCTGAAGGTTGTTGGACGGGCCGGTGTCGGCGTCGACAACATCGAGCTTGAAGCGGCTACCCAGCGCGGCGTAGTTGTCATTAACGCTCCAGACGGCAACACGATTACGACCTGCGAGCACACTTTTGCCATGATGATGTCACTTGCTCGCCACATTCCTCAAGCATATCGTAAAACTGTGTCCGGCGAGTGGGACCGCAAGTCCTTCCTCGGGGTCGAGCTTTACGGCAAAACACTGGGCGTTATGGGTATGGGCCGGATTGGCAGCGAGGTTGCAAAACGCGCAAAAGCCTTCGGCATGGAAATTTTTGCATTCGATCCTTTCTTGACGGAAGACCGCGCGGAAAAGCTCGGCGTAAAAGTCGGAACGGTTAACGACATCGTAAAAGTCGCTGACTTCATTACGGTGCACACGCCGCTTACCAACGAAACCCGCCATATGATCGCCCGCCCGCAGTTTGAAATCATGAAGCCGGGCTGTCGCATCGTTAACTGTGCACGCGGCGGAATTATCGATGAAATGGCGTTAGTTGAAGCGATCGATCAAGGCATTGTTGCAGGAGCGGCGTTTGACGTATTCGAATCCGAGCCGCCAAGCCAGGATCATCCTTTCCTCAACAATCCGAAGGTTATCGTAACTCCGCACCTTGGCGCTTCTACGATTGAAGCACAAGAGAATGTTGCCATCGACGTTTCCGAGCAGGTCCTTCATATTCTTCGCGAAGAGCCGTTTAAAAACGCGGTCAACATGCCTCCGGTGCCTTCCGCAGTTTTGACGAAGCTGCAGCCATACTTTACGCTTGGCGAAAAGCTCGGACGCTTTGTTGCCCAAATGAACGAAGGCGCGGTTCAAGAAATCGTCGTCAGCTATTCCGGCGAGCTGTCCGAAGTGGACACCATGCCGCTGACGCGTTACATCGTGATGGGCGTCCTGTCGCATCATCTCGGCCGCGAGCAGGTGAACATCGTCAACTCCCTTCACCTTGCAAAAACGCGTGACCTTAATGTAACTGTACTGAAATCGCAGGCTGCAAAAGGCTTTACGAATCTGGTTTCCGTGACCTTAAAGTCCAAGGCAGGCGACAGCGTCATTGCCGGTACGCTTTTAAGCGGCTACGGCGCACGGATTGTACAGATCGGCCAATATCCAGTGGATATTCCGCCGGAAGGCAATTTGCTGCTCGTATCGCATAACGACCGTCCGGGAATCATCGGTAAGGTCGGCACGCTTCTCGGCAACAATGACGTTAACATCGCTACGATGCAGGTTGGCCGTAAAGTCATCGGCGGCTCTGCGATCATGGTGCTTACGATCGATAAGCAAGCGGAGAAGAATGTTTTAGCGCAGCTGAATGCTCTGGAAGAAATCGAAAGCGTCAAAGACATTACGCTGTAATCTATAATTGTTCAAGAGGTTCGCCGGCGACGGCGGACCTCTTTTTGTCGTTGTATGTTCTTGTCGGATCTCCCTGTCATTTCGCTCATTGTTCCACGACCAACAACTTTTCCTTTGCTAATTCAACAAAAAAAACCTCTATCAGCCAATTGGCGATAGAGGGATGGTGATAGAAAATGTCGTACCTTGTCCAACGGCACTCGACACTTTAATGGTTCCACGATGCGATTCAACGATGCTTTTCACGATAGCAAGGCCAAGCCCTGTCCCGGTAGCCGCACCTCTCGTACGGGCTTTATCGGCCTTGTAGAACCGTTCAAATACATAAGGCAAATCCTCGCTGGAAATGCCCTGCCCTTCGTCCTGAACCTCGATGAAGACGGCACGGCCGGATACTGCGGTCGGATGCGTATAATCGACGAGCTCTAGCGGCTTGGCCCGCAAATAAATCGAATTGCCGGCAGGAGTATGGCGAATCGCGTTATCCAGCAGATTGGTCAGCACTTGCTCAAGCCGGTCATCATCGACATGACCGATGAATTCCACACCCTCTTCAATTTCCAGATGAAGCGTAATGCCGCGCTCCTTGCTTAAGGCGGAAAACTTACGGTACACACGGGCGAGCAGTGCAGAAACGTCCGCTTCACGGAATTGGAATTCCATCCGGCCCGCTTCCAGCTTCGCTAAATCAAGCAAATCCTGAACGAGCCGGCCCATGCGAAGCGACTCGTCATGAATAATTTGCGCCAGCTCCCTCCGTTCGTCCGGAGAAGCGGCGATTTCATCGATTAACGCTTCACTGTAGCCTTGTACCATCGAAAGCGGCGTCCGCAGCTCATGTGAAACATTCGCAAGGAAGTCTTTTCGCAGCTTGTCCAGGCGGTGCTCCTCGGTTACATCGCGGAGAACGGCTACTGCTCCGCGGACCGTGCCGCTCTCGTAAAGCGGCGCCATAATAACCGACCACACTTCATTTTGAACATGCAGCTTCGTCGTTACGTCCGTTTCCGTTTCACGAACCGTTGTAAACAGATCGTAAATCGGCTCGGGAAGGACCGAACCGGCGGCTAGACCGCCTCCTGCTTGTCCAGCTGGCGGATCAATCACACGCAGCGTATCGGGGCTTTCCGGCGGCCAGGCCATCAAACGGCCCCATTCCGTAATAATTTTCTCGCCCTGAGGATTGGCCAGAAGCACGCGCCCCTCAACGTCAAATGTAATTACCGCGTCCGCCATACTGCGCAGAATGCTGGTTAGATGCTCCTTCTCCCGATTCAAATCACGTATCGTTTCATCCAGCTCTTCAGCCATCAAGTTGAAGGTTTGAGACAGCTCGCCGATTTCATCACTGGAGCGAACCTCCAAGCGAGTCTCATAGTCTCCCTGCGAGATCCGGTCGGCTGCCCGCTTCATTTCTAATAACGGCTGCGTAATTTTTGTCGAAAGGAAGAACGCAAAAAACGTGGTCATTGAAAAGCCGATAATACACGTAATAATGAATACCCGCTTGACCTGATCCGAATTCGTAAACGTCATGTCGATGTATTCCAACGAAAAAACGCCTAAAATCAGGAGCACGACGGCTACGAGAGCAATGATCGTAATCCACAGCTTGCCGACTACGCTTTTCCACACCTTCACGTTATTTCGGCACCTCTAGCTTGTAGCCAACACCCCAAACCGTCGTAATCATCGACGCGGCTTCCGGCGACACCTTGTTCAGTTTTTCGCGAAGCCGCTTGACGTGGGTATCGACGGTGCGGAGATCGCCGAAGAACTCATAATTCCAAACATCCTTCAGTAAATCCTCGCGGGAAAACACCTTATCCGGCGACATGGCCAAATAATGGAGCAGCTCGTATTCCTTTGGAGTGAGACTGATTTCTTGCCCTCCTGCCGTAACACGGTGAGCGTCGTGCTCAATGACCAAATGCGGGAATACGATGTTATTGCGGGTATCCGTATCTTTAGACAAGAAAGCGGTAGCGGAGGAACGCCGTAAAATCGCTTTGACTCGGTAAAGAATTTCGCGGGGCGAGAACGGCTTCACCACATAATCGTCGGCACCGGCCTCAAAGCCGCTGACCCGGTTCGCCTCTTCCCCTTTCGCCGTAAGCATCAGCACCGGGGTCGCCTTCTTTTCCCGGAGCTTTGTGCACACTTCGATTCCGTCCATTCCCGGCATCATCACATCAAGAATGATTAGATCATACTCGGAAGAAAGCGCCATCCGAAGCGCGGTTTCCCCTTCTTCCGCTTCATCAATGCGATACCCTTCCTTTTCCAAGTACATCCGCAGAAGCCTGCGAATCCGTTCCTCGTCATCCACGACTAAAATATGCTTAAGATCATTATCCATATCCGAAACCGCTCCCTTCATGTCCATCCGGCAAGTAAAAACAGCTATATACTAGACTCCAGCATAAGAGTGCATTCCCGCTATGATTAAGTTCACGCCGACAAGAGTAAACATGACAATCGTAAAGCCGATTACTGATAGCCAAGCCGAGCGCCGGCCCTGCCAGCCGCGGGATAACCGCAGATGCAAATACGCACTATAAAATAACCACGTTATAAGTGCCCATACTTCCTTAGGATCCCAGCCCCAGAAACGGGACCATGCGATATGAGCCCAAATCATCGCAAAAATTAACGCGCCCAGCGTAAAGAGCGGAAAGCCGATGGCGATCGAGCGGTAACCCACCTCATCCAAATCCTCCGGATCGATTCCGTTCATAATCGGAGAAATCGCCGCAGCCAGTTTTTTGCGAACTAGCAGACGAAGCACAGCATACACAGCTAGAGCCGAAAGAACAGCCCATGTCACCGTATTTAGCTTCCGCCCCGCATTAACCCCTTTCATCCAGTACGGAGCTTCCATAAGCGGCTTCTCCATGCCCAGGAACGGCTTCATTGATTCCAGCTTCGCATCATACGGAGCGAAAATCGGCGGAAGCGAATAATCCGTCACCTGCGTTTTAACTACTTCCTTGCCCTGCTCGATTACCGTCACCTGCTGTGAAAACTGCGCATGATAATCCGCACCACGAAAGGCAAATACGGAACCGACAAAACCAAGGATAATAAGCAATACGAACAATACAAACTCTACGCCCCGCTGCTCTCGTACGGATGCTTTGTCCGTGGCCTTAAAGTCCACCGCACGAAGCAGATACATTAGCCCCGCAGCAAAACCAACGGCAAAAAATGCTTCTCCGGCGGCGGCTGTGGTTACATGGATTTTAAGCCAATACGAATTTAAGGACGGAATCAGCGGCTGTGCTTCCCACGGAAACACCGACGCATAAGCAAGCACGATGACCCCGACCGGCAAAGCAAAAACACCGAGCAGCGTTACGCGATAAATGGCATAAAGCACAACGAAAGCAGCCATAATCATCATGCCAAGGAAGGTCATAAATTCAAATAAGTTGGATACAGGAATATGTCCGATATCCGCCCAACGGGTGAAGAAAAACAAAAGCTGGGCTGCCAAGCCGGCGCAGGCAAGCACAAACGAGCCAACGCTCCACCTTTTACTGCGTTTTTCCTGATCCTTTCCTTTCCACTTCGCCCTTGTCACAGCAATGACGAAGCCAAAAAAGGACAGCGTATATAAAAGCAAAGCTACAACTAACGATCCATGGCTTAACGATGTTAACGACATAAACTACGGTTTCACCCCTTCTTCTTTAAAACGCTCCAGCTCCTTCGGCTCTACCGTGATTCCCCCGGCAGACAGTGCTTTCGCGGTATCGTGACGCAGGCCGTACCAATTTTTGTTGGTGTGGGCGCCAAGCAGCACATTACGCTCATCAATCCGTACCCAAATGCGCCGGTGCTGCCAGTAAAGCCCCATGACGACGCCAATCATAAATATAATCCCGCCGATAAACAAGAACGGTACGACCGTATCTTTACGAAGATTCAGGCTCGTGGTGTAGGTTGCAATTTCTACATCCTCCATTCCGCGGGCCTTCAGCTCCAGCTTCGCCGCGATGGAGGCGTTCAGCTTGTCCTGCTGATACATAACTTTATCGACTTCACGCGGGAAATAAATAAACGATTCTCCTTGCGCGGCAAGTCCCGGACCTTGAATGACAAAGATGAAAGCGGGCGCCTTGGGATCACGCGATTTCGTTATCGGTACTCCCTGTTCGTTTAAAGCGAACTCAGGAAAATAATCTTTCAGCGTTAACTTGTAAGGCCCCGCTGTGTATTCCAGCTTCGGATTTTTCGTCTGCAGCTCAATCGGACCATAAGACTCGCTGCCCTCCGTCTTCGGCGTTAAATACAGGTTCACCTTGGTCAGCGTCGGAGTAATGTCGTAATCGAACTGATAGGCGGAAATTCCTTTGTAATGGAGCGGATCGTTCAGCACGATCGCATGTCGGAGAACCTCCTTCAGCTCCGGCTCCCCATTCGGGGAGCTGCAGTTTGCTGTACACTCATACAGAACGGCGTCCGTCTGAAATAGCTTCGGGATGATTGCTTTATCCTCTTTAAAGGAGCCTCGCAATTCATCCTCACCGTATACCTCCAGCGTAAACCTCTCATTTTTTAAGTATAAATTCGTTCCAGGTATTTGCTTCGTTTCTCCTTCTAAGATGGAGATGTATTCATCCATCGTCATCCCTGGGAATGAGCGAAACACAAGCGTCAGCAAGAAAATGATAAGGCCGATGTGGTTAATGTAAGGGCCCCAGCGGCTGAACCGGTTTTTTTCGGCCAGCAGGGCCGATTCTCCACGGTACACTCGATACCGCCTGCGCTTCAGCGACTGCTCCAGCTTATCCAGAAGCGCTTCTCCATCGCCGTCGGGCACCTCGCCCGAGTAAACGACCTTCTGGCGCTGCAGGAAATCCTGATGTTTACGAACCTGCTGCTTGCTGAGCGCCCGATATAATGGAAGCACGCGGTCCAAGCTGCATACAACGAGCGATGTGCCGATCATCAGAAGCAGGGTGAGAAACCACCAGGATGTATACGTATGGGACAGTCCAAGCAAATAATAAATTTTGCCGGCTGTCCCGTAGGTTTGTTCATAATAAACGGAGGGATCGAGGTTCCCGAGAAATGTATCCTCCTGAGGGAAAATCGTCCCAAGCGATGCGCCAGTCAGCGTAATAATGATTAAATAGACCGCCACCTTCACGGAGGAGAAAAAGCTCCAAACCCGGTCAATGGCGGTTTTTTCCTGCTTCTGCGAGCGCCGCGCCATTCCATCATAGCGCATTTCGAGCGGCCCTTCATTGTCCAAAAGCTCTGGGGTCGGCTTCCCGCAAGCCTCGCAAAGTACAGTTCCGATCGAATTTTGATGGCCGCATTCACATTTCGTATTTTCTATCAAACCAGCTGCGACCTCCTGTCTCAGCGAATTGCACCCACCATATTTTCAATATACGGCTCCTGCATTCCACCCACAAAAATGTCTTGAATTACACCGTCACGGTTCACAAAAAAGGTCGTCGGATATTGAAAAACGCCGAACCTTTCCGCAAGCTCCAAATCCTTGTCTATGACGACGGGATAGGTGACGCCGAACTGCCTGGTAAAGCTCTCCACCCGAATCGGCTCTTCGTCCAAATTCACGCCGATGATAACAAGACCTTCCTGCTTCCACTTCTCATACTGCCTTTGGAGTGCAGGGGTCTCCTCGACACAAGGCGGACAGAAGGTGCCCCAAAAGTTAACGATAACCGGCTTTCCTTTAAAATCCTCAAGAGAAACCTGCTTTCCCGAGGCGTCAGTTAACGTAAAATTCGGCATCGGCTCTTTCGCTTTCGGAGGCTCCTGCTTGTCCGACATAAATAAACTGCCGCCGATGGTGTAAACACCAATCGCCACAACAGCTAATAATATTACAATTTGCAGCAACTTTCGATTGCTCACGACTTCACCGCCTACTAACAGCATTTCCGTCTATCATTATAGCGAATCACAGAAAGAAACTTTAATCTGTATTTTGAACATTATGTGATTTCTCTGCGAGCCGTCTTAATTCTGTCACTTCTTCTTTCGAAAGATTTCGAAATTTGCCGCGTTTCAGCCCGTCCAACGTAATGGAACCAAAGCGAACCCGCTTTAACCGCTCCAACGGATAACCGACCGCTTCGAACATTCGGCGTACTTGGCGGTTGCGCCCCTCGTGAATCGTAATCGATATGACGGACGATTTCTTTTCCGGATCAACGTCCACGTAATCAACCTCAGCAGGAGCCGTCATTCCGTCCTTAAGCTTTACGCCAGATGCAAGCTTTTCCAAGACAGAGCCATGAGGCATTCCTTTTACCGTTGCATGATACGTCTTCGGCACATGATGTTTCGGATGGGTTAGCATGTACGCCCATTCGCCGTCATTCGTTAACAGCAGGAGTCCTTCTGTGTCATAGTCGAGACGCCCGACGGGATATACCCGCTCCTTCACACCGTGCAAATAATCTAATACCGTTTTCCGTCCGCCCGGATCGGTTGCGCTTGTAATCACACCCTTGGGCTTGTTTAACAAAATGTAAACATGCTGCTCTTTGGCAATCGGTCGTCCGTTTACTTTAATGCTGTCTACAGCGGGATCAACTTTAAAGCCAAGCTCCGTCACGGTTTCGTCGTTGACTTGAACCTTCCCGGCTGCAATCATTTCTTCACATTTTCTACGGGAAGCTACGCCTGCTTGGGCGAGCACCTTTTGAAGTCGTTCCATTTCTGCCTTCACCTCAAACTAATGATACCCATCATGGAAGGAAATCACAAGCTGCCCCTTAAACAGAAATAAACCCCGGGACGGGGTTTGCTCGTTTTTCTGTTTAGTGCTTTTGATGCGGATCGGGAGAAATGGAAATAACAAGCTCCGACCATGGAAAATAACGGCCTGGGCATTCCAGCGCATGGGGATACAGCTCCTGCGCCGAAAATCCATAGGTCTGGCTGAGCCGGACGATCAGCTTGCAAGCGACGAACAGCTGATTGCGCAGGGCATCGTCAAGCGGCAGCGCAGCTTCTTGAAAATCGCCTTCAATACATATATGAATAAAATCTGGATCCGTTTCCACGCTGCCCGGGATAATTCCCCCGTCCTTTGTAACATAATAATCATAGCCTTTACCGTTAATGTTCGGACAGGCCGAATGATGAACAACTACGCCATGATACCGCATCGTCCTCACCTCAGTTCTACTGCGCTGATGCAGTATATGGGAGGACGGCACGGATGGTGCAGCTTTTTAAGCGAAAACGAAATAACAAACGGCAACGGCAGCAATAAAGCCGACTAAATCCGAAAGCAGACCGACCTTCAGTGCATACCCCGCTTTTCGGATCCCAACCGCGCCGAAATAAACGGTAAGCACGTACAGGGTCGTATCGGTGCTGCCCTGCACCGTAGAAGCGATCCGCCCGATCATGGAATCCGGACCGAACGCCTTAATCAGCTCCGACGTGTAGGCAAGTGACCCCGAGCCTGTAATCGGGCGGAGAATGGCCAGAGGAAGCACCTCGCTTGGAACTCCGATCCAATCCGTAAACGGCTTCACCCAGCCGATGAACAAATCCATGGCTCCAGAAGCGCGAAATATACTAATCGACACCATCATGCCGACAAGATGCGGGATGATCCGGATCGCCGTGTCAAAGCCGTCCTTCGCCCCATCCGTAAACGACTCGTAAACCGGAACCTTGCGGAAAAACGCATATAATGGAATAAAAACGATAATAACCGGAATAGACCAGACAGATATAATATTAACGATTTCCAGCAACCTAACTCACCCCTTCGGCGGACGAGATGCGGCCATACCGCTGCGGAACCGGTACCAGCGGTCCAGTATAATCGCGGCCATCGTTGCGATTCCCGTTGCAAGGAGTGTCGGCCCGACGATTTCCGTAGGATTTTGCGAATCGAAGCTCATTCGGATCGCGATCAGCGTAGTCGGAATCAGCGTAATGCTGGCTGTATTAATGGCGAGCAGCGTACACATTTCCGGGGTAGCCTTTTCCTTGTCGGGGTTCAGCTTCTGCAGCTCCTGCATCGCTTTAATGCCCATCGGTGTAGCCGCATTTCCAAGTCCTAATATATTGGCGCTCATGTTTGACATAATGTAACCAATGGCCGGATGATCCTTCGGAATTCCTGGAAAAAGAAACCGTACGACCGGGCGCAGCAGCACTGCAATTTTTTGCAGCAGCCCGGCATCCTCGGCAATCTTCATCATTCCGAGCCAGAAGACAAGAATGGATATGAGGCCAAAACAGATCGTAACCCCCGTTTTGGCCCCGTCAAAGGCTGCTTCTGTTACGGCATCCATCTTTCCAGTTGCGGCAGCAACAAGAAATCCCGTCACAATAAAAAACAGCCAGATCTGGTTTACCATACACTCACCATCGCCTTCCATACCTCCGCCACCCAATCCAGATAGCTGCGCGCCTGCACCGGCTCCGTAAATTGAAAGGTCGATCGCTCGGACGCGATGAGCTGTGGACTGCCCGCCGTGTAATACGGCACCGAAGCAACGGTTTCCCCATTCACTTTAAACAGAACTCTTCCCCGCAGACCGAACGTATAGTCCACACTGTTTTCCGGCTCTTCCTTCAGCTCCCGCTTCAAAGCCGACTTTTCCGATTCAAGCAAGGGATACGTGACCGTGGATCCGGCAAAATAATCCGTTCCCTCGATGAGATCGTTTTTGCGAATAAGTGTCGTCTGGGCAAAATGCTTGAAGCCATAATCAAACAGCGTCGCATGATCCGCCCAATCGTTTCCGTCATTCAGTGTAACGGCAGCCAGCTGCTGTCCGTCACGGGTCGCCGACGAAACCAGGGTTCGATGCGCGAGCTTCGTGTACCCTGTTTTTACTCCGTCTGCTCCTTCGTACAAGGAAAGCATTTTGTTTTTGTTATGCCAAACATAATCCCAGCTTTCGTTCGGATTCGGAGCTTTCTTGAGCTTCGTCTTGACGATTTCTTTAAAGACCGGGTTTTTCAGCGCATACGCGGTCAGCTTCGCCAAATCGTTCGCCGACGAATAATGCCCGTCTGCATCCAAGCCATGCGGGTTGCGGAACTGGGAATTGGCTAGGCCGAGCTGCTTCGCTTTTTCATTCATCATGAGTACGAAGCCCTCTTCGGTCCCGCCGATATGCTCTGCAATTGCGGTTGCCGCATCATTGCCGGAACGCAGCATCAGCCCGTACAGCATGTTATGCAGACTCATCTCTTCTCCAAGCTTTACATAAATCGAAGAGCCTTCTTTGCCGAACGCATTTTTGCTCACCTTCACAAGACTTGACAAATCACCATTCTCAATAGCAACGATCGCCGTCATAATTTTGGTCAAGCTGGCGATGCGCATTTGTTTATCGCCGTTATTATGGGTGAGAATACGGCCTGTGTTCACATCAATCAGCGAGTGCGCCTCTGCGTGGGTGCCGATCGCCGGGCCCGGTCCGCCTCGTTCTGCCCGAACAGGTACGCCGGTCAGAGCGAGAGTAAAGAACGATAAGAAGGACAGCATAATGCACAGCTTTTTCATGATTTCCTCCTCCGATTGCCAAAAAGACTTTGTCACACAACGATTTTGTACAAGTATATGCCCGTCCCCGAGGGATATGTATGCAAATAAAAAGCCGCATCCCAAATGGAATGCGGCCACTTTGGTCGATTAGACCATGTAGTTCGGCTGGTTGCTGTTATTCGTATTGCTTGTGCCAGTTGTGCTGCTTGTACCGCTAGCAGCTGGTGTCGTGGAAGCCGCACCTGTGATGCCCATCGCTGCCTGAGCCTGCTGCATTCCTTTCCCCTTAAGCATGCTCTGGATCTTCTCTACAACTTGAGGAGCGGAGTCAATCAGCTTCTCTGCAATATGCGTTTGGTTGTCAAGCGGAACAACCTTCACGCCTTCTTTGCCGACAACGAGGAACGCGATTGGCGTGATGGATACCCCGCCGCCGCTGCCGCCGCCAAATGGCAGAGCAACCGTTGCGTTCATGCTGTCATTGCGGAACGATACAGTTTGATCCGCTTCGCGGTCTGCGACAAACTCGCTGCCGCCTGCTGCAAAGCCAAAGCCAACCTTGGAAATCGGCATAATTACGCTGCCGTCTGGCGTTTCGACCGGATCGCCTACAATGGTATTGACATCAACCATTTCTTTAATGTTTTCCATTGCAGTTTTCATGAGACCTTGAATTGGATGATCAGACATAAGGGAAGCCTCCTTCTGATTTGCTTAGTTGATGAAAAAGCATTTCGGTTGTAGTTTCTCCAAGTCGGACGCAGTTATGTAAGCGCCGGTTTTTTGATCAACTCGTTCCACCATACCTTAAGCCCGCCGTCAGTCTTTGTAATCCGGGCAATAAGAAGACAACCAATATATGCCATAAGGACGAGGCGGGTTTGAATTCTGCATTCCAGCTCGGTGGCAAAATATTTATGGTTGTACACGGGGGACACTTGAATAACCGTCCGTTCGGAAAGCGGAAGAAACCGGCGATGAATATAGCCGAGCACACCGCTCTTTACTCCCCAGATAACCCCTGTGGATAACGCTGTATTTACGGCATCACCTAGGCCAATTTGAGTGTCCCAGCGAAACGCTTTTACATGGACAACCTTCAAGAGCTTCTTAATCAAGTCTTGAAAATGTTCCACATGGCTGATTAAATTGCGCAGCCGAGCGATTACCTTTTCCAGCATGTCCATGTTGATCCCTACTTCGCCCATTGAGGTAGAGGTTTGTGTTTTGACTGCCACTGATGTTCCCTTCCATTTGACCGTCGGTACCGTCACTTTATACTTCACAAGACCGAACGCAGCTTTTACCTCCACGCTGGCGTAGTCATCCTCTTCCATTCTGCGGAAGACGAGACGGATGGAAACCATACTGAGCAGCAGAGCCGATACGGCAATCAAGGCAAATAAAATGAGAAACCACCACAGCAAACCGTTTTCCCCCTAACAAAAAAACTTTGCAGCAAGTGCCAGCAGGCGCCGCTACAAAGTTTATTATCACCAACAAATATGTTCCAATGCGAATGAATTTATCCTTTACGCCTCATCGGGGTCCTCAGGAAAAACAGGTGAAGGTGCAGCCGAAGGCGAACCCTCCGAAACCTCTTCGATCGTCATTTGGCGTCCACCCATACGCTCGAACAGCATACGCGTTTCCTCCTCCAAACGGTCCCGATCCTCAAACGCGTTCGTATCCGGCATATCTTCCAAGTGATTCAAGCCGAAATAATCCAAAAATTGCTTCGTCGTTCCATATAAAATCGGCCTGCCCACCGCTTCCGCACGCCCGACCTCGCGAATCAGATCCTTCGCCACAAGCGTCTGCAGCGCCCGATCTGACTTTACGCCGCGGATTTCTTCGATCTCCACCCGAGTAATCGGCTGCTTATAGGCAACGATCGCCAACGTTTCCAAAGCGGCCTGTGACAGGGTCGCCCGCGTCGGGGATTGCGCCAACCTGTTAAAGAAGGGGGCATGCTCCGCTAAGGTGGTCAGCTGGTACGCACCGGCGATTTCCATGATTTGTATCCCTCGGCGCTGCCGCTTTAATTCGTCCTGAAGCTCAGATACCAGCTCCAAGGTGCTTTTTGCATCCATCTCCAATACTTCGGCCAGCTGCTTAATGTCCATGCCTTCATTGCCTGCGGCGAACAGCAGCCCCTCAATAACGGATTTCATCTCCCGGTAATCCATCGTCCACAGCACCTCCTTCCCCGGAAGCCGTTATGACGATATCCTCAAACAACCGGTGCTGGAAGCAGGAAATTTTCTTCATCTTCATCAGCTCCAATAATGCTAAAAACGAAACCACGATGTCTTCGCGGGTCATGTCCTCTGAAAACATCCGGGAAAACAGCATGCGTCCGCCTTGACTGACAAGGGCTGAAAGCACCTGCTTCATCCGGTCCTTGACCGAAATTTCATCGCGGCGAATATGCGCGACACGATCTCTGCGCTGCGACTTGCGCAGCACCTTCTGAAAGGCAAGCAGCAAATCAAACGGCTGCAGGCCAAGCAGCGGGTTTTCCTGAACCTCAACGACGAAGGGAGACAGATCCTCCGGCTCCTTCGAGTAGATTAAGCTGCGGTCCAGCTCCCGTTCGCGCAAATGATCGGCGATGCCTTTATATTTACGGTATTCGATTAATTTTTGAACAAGCTCCGCCCGGGGATCCTCCAGATCCTCCTCGTACTCGTAATCGAGCTCGATCACGGGAGGCTTTGGCAGCAGCATTTTGCTTTTAATGGCGAGCAAGGTGGACGCCATCAGCACAAATTCGCTGGCCAGCTCCAGCTGAAGCTCATGCATCGTATCCATGAAGGCAAAATATTGATCCGTAATGTCACTGATCGGGATATCGTAAATATCCACCTCAGCCTTATCGATCAAATGCAGCAGCAGATCGAGCGGACCTTCGAATGTGTTCAGCTTGTACGATACAGACATAGAACTCCTCCGGGAAAAGAAACAAGACATTTTACAGCATCCATTTAATATACTTCATGGAGCGTAAAATGTCCTGCTGGAAAATGATCCTGTTCAATTATTTTTCGAACTGTTTCGACAAATTCGCCATTTCAATGGCGGTAACTGCAGCTTCCCAGCCTTTGTTTCCTGCTTTTGTGCCCGCTCTCTCAATCGCCTGCTCGATCGAATCAACCGTCAATACGCCGAAGATGGTAGGCACACCCGTTTTCAAGCCGATCGCTGCCACCCCTTTCGCAGCTTCATTGCACACATAATCAAAATGCGGTGTAGATCCGCGAATAACCGCTCCCAGGGTAATAACGGCGTCGTACTTGCCGCTCTCGGCCATTTTTTGCGCGATTAGAGGAATTTCGAACGCTCCCGGCACCCAAGCAACCGATACCTCGTTATCATCCGCTCCGTGACGCTTTAAAGCGTCGAGCGCGCCTCCCAAGAGCTTCGAGGAAATGAATTCGTTAAAACGTCCTACGACGATTCCATACTTTAATCCTTGCGATACTAGGTTTCCTTCGAAAATATGCGGCATAATAACAGTTCTCTCCTTAATCGATCTATATTTTAGTTAAAGTGCTTCACGAAAATCAAATAGTAAAATCTTTGTTGTTGCTTTCGCTGCTGTAATACGGCGGAAAATGTTACTATTCCTCGGCAAATTGCAATAAATGACCGAGCTTCGCTTTTTTCGTGCGCAGGTAGTTCGTGTTATCGTCATTGGCGTCCATTTGCAGCGGCACGCGCTCCACAACCTTAAGGCCATACCCCTCAAGCCCCTTGATCTTGCGAGGGTTGTTTGTAAGCAGACGAATTTGGCTGACGCCCAAATCCTTTAAGATTTGCGCCCCGATTCCGTAATCTCGCAGATCCGGTGCAAAGCCCAGCTTCAGATTGGCATCGACGGTATCCAATCCCTGCTCCTGCAGAGCGTACGCCTTCAGCTTATTGATCAGGCCGATTCCGCGGCCCTCCTGCCTCATATAGAGAAGCACACCCGAGCCGTTGTCGTCAATCTGCTTCAGTGCAGCGGCAAGCTGCGGACCGCAGTCGCAGCGGTGGGAATGAAAAACATCCCCCGTCAAGCATTCGCTGTGAACACGAATAAGGGTCGGCTGATCCGGATCAATCGTTCCCTTTACCAAGGCGACGTGCTCCTTGTTATCCACTTCATTCGTGTACGCAATCGCGGTGAACTGCCCGAAATCGGTTGGCATCTTCACTTCGACCTCGCGATGAACCAAATTATCTTTTTCATTACGGTAGTGAATGAGATCGCGAATCGAAACAATTTTCAGCTGATGCTTTTGGGCGATTTCAAACAGATCGGGCAATCTGGCCATGGATCCGTCCTCTTTGATGATTTCACAGATAACGGCCGCGGGATAGGAGCCGCACATTTTTGCAAGATCAACCGCCGCTTCCGTGTGCCCGGCTCTGCGCAGCACTCCGCCATTCTTCGCGATCAGCGGGAAAATATGCCCCGGCCGGCGGAAGTGCTCCGGCTTCGTGGACGAATCGATTAGCGCTTTTACCGTCTGCGAACGCTCATGCGCGGAAATTCCGGTGGTCGTATCCATATGATCGACCGAAACCGTAAAGGCCGTACCGTGATAATCGGTGTTTTTGGACACCATTAGCGGCAAATCAAGCTGCTGCGCCCGCTTCTCCTCGATCGGCACGCAGACAAGACCGCGGCCCTCGGTAATCATAAAGTTTATCACTTCGGGGGTCGCCTTCTCTGCCAGAGCGATAAAGTCGCCTTCATTTTCCCGATCCTCGTCATCGACGACGATAACGACCTTCCCCATCATTAAATCGTAGATGGCTTCTTCAATCGGATCGAGCCGCTTAACCGATTGCTCCTTGGATGTATCCGACATACTCCGTTCCTCCGTTTCTCTCTGGTCTAGCGTTATGTTAAGGTAATGTCTTTCTTATGATGTAAAACCGTTTTCCGCTAAAAACTCCATCGTCATTCTGCCGCTAGACCTCCTGCTGTGAGTGCCTTGATCCCCTCGATCTTGGCCGAATTGCAGAAAACGCTCGATATACTTGCCGACAAAGTCGCATTCGATATTCAGCGCATCGCCGGCATATTTATGCTGAAGCACGGTCTCCTTTAACGTGTGCGGGATAATCGACACTGTAAAGTCACGGTCACCCGCGAGAACGACGGTAAGTGAGATGCCGTCCAGCGTAATCGATCCGGTGGTCACGATATACTTTAGCGTTTCCTGCTTTACGGGCTCAATGCGGAATACGACGGCATTGTCTTCCTCGTAACGCTCCTTGATGACACCCTGGGAATCCACGTGACCCTGCACAATATGTCCGCCGAAACGGCCATTGGCGGCCATTGCCCGTTCCAGATTAAGCGGGGAGCCGGGCTGCAAATCCTTTAGCGTCGTTTTGCGGAACGTTTCGGGCATCACATCGACGCTAAAGCTGCTTGCGTCAAATTCGACAACCGTCAAACATACGCCATTGACAGCAATGCTGTCGCCCAAATGCACATCCTCCAGCACCTTGCGGGCTTCCACCGTAATCACCATCGCCTGGCCTTTGCGGCTGATCCGCTTCAACCGGCCGATTTCTTCAATAATTCCGGTAAACATTTATTCATCACCGCCTTTATCGTAAACGGGATAACCCGCTATACATACATCGTCTCCGAACTGCTCGACGGAAACACGCTTTAAGGGAACCGCTTCGCTCATTAGAGCGGCCCCGTCGAAGTCAAAGGTGCCGGGTGCCAGCTTCCCGCCTCCGATAATTTTCGGTGCGAAGAACAGCATGATCTTATCGATGAGCCGATGCTGCAGCATTGCGCCGTTCAGCGTCCCTCCCCCTTCCAACAGGATAGAGGAAATTTCGCGCTCCCCAAGCAGCTTCATAGCAAGCTTCAGGTCAACCATCGGCCCGCTGCCGCATTCCATCACGACAGCCCCCTCACGCTCAAGCTCAGCTTTCTTGCGGTCAGACGCAGCTGACGTGGTCAGAATGATCGCAGGCGTTCCTTCCGTTTGAAGCACTTTCGCTCCAAGCGGAATCCGCAGCTGCGAATCGGCAATTATACGCACCGGATCGAGCGCCGGTACCGTCAACCTCGTGGTGAGCGAGGGATCATCGGCCAAAACGGTGCCGGCACCAACCATAATCCCGGCATGCCGGTGGCGGAGCGTGTGAACGAAAGCTCTGCTTTGCTCGCCGGTGATCCACTTGCTGTCCCCGGTTCGCGAAGCGATTTTTCCATCCAGCGTGCTGGCCGTCTTCAGCGTCACAAATGGCAGGCGGTGCACAATATACTTATTGAACGCCTCATTGAGGCGGCTCGCTTCTTCGGCAAGCACGCCGGTGCTGACATCAATCCCGGCTTCCCGCAGCAGCGCAGCTCCCTTGCCCGCCACCAGCGGGTTCGGATCCAGCGAAGCGATAACAACCCGCTTCACCTTTTCCTGCACAAGGCGGCTCGCGCAAGGCGGCGTTTTCCCATAGTGGCTGCAGGGCTCAAGCGTGACGTACACGGTACTGCCCTCAGCTTCCGCTCCGGCCATATTGAGCGCGTGTACCTCCGCATGGCCTTCACCGCGCTTAAGATGCGCTCCCATGCCGACAATCCGGCCAGCTTTTACAACAACACAGCCGACGACCGGGTTCACTCCGGTTTGTCCTAACGCTCCGGATGCCATTTGCAGCGCCAGCTTCATATAAAATTCATCAGTCATGAATTCCGAGCTATCCAAGCCATCAACCCCCTAAAAAACCGAAAAGCCCTTGACGCTTCAGGGCATCAAGGGCATAGGAAACGAAGGGTTTATCGATGTACAATCCGCAGAAAACATAGAACATCCAATATTGCACCAAATCGGGTGCAGGAAATAGACGTTTCAGATTGACCCTCATTCATTGTGAAAAAAGGTACGTTCTGCCGCGCACATATGTAACCGTTCCGTTTTCCTTCTCCCATCCAGACTATACTGTCGGTCCCGGAATTTCACCAGGTCCACCGCTTCGAGCAGCACTGCAAGCAGTACTCGAACGAAAACGGGTCACGGACTAAGCGCCGATAACTACAATCGCGAAAATATCGGCTCATCACCGCCGGTGGGGAATTTCACCCCGCCCCGAAGGAAACACATCGTATGAAATTTGTCGCATCGGGAGGTTATCCATCCCAATGATTCACTTACATTGAAATGAATATTATCACCAAAACGGGGAAATTGCAAGAAGTTCGTTCGCTGCTTCAAAAAAGTAAGAGCCTTCCCCAATGTTGAGGAAGGCTCTTCCCTATATCGCTATTACACTTCTTTAATTTCTACCGTCTCCATTTTGTCATGGCCGCGGAAGGCATCGATATGCTCCATGCCCTTTACAACCTTGCCAAACACGGTGTGCAGTCCGTCAAGATGCGGCTGCGGCTGGTAGCAGACATAAAACTGGCTTCCGCCAGTGTTCGGGCCTGCATGCGCCATTGCAAGAGAGCCGCGCTCATGCTTGTTCGGGTTGATTTCGCACTTAATGGTATAACCTGGGCCTCCACGGCCGTCGCCGTTCGGGCATCCGCCCTGTGCAACGAAGCCTGGAATGACCCGGTGAAAGTTCAAACCGTTGTAATAACCGGAATTCGCCAGCTTTTCAAAATTCGCTACCGTATTCGGCGCATCGTTTTCAAACAAGTCGATCACGATTTCTGCACCGTTTTCCATCTTAATGTTCGCCTGCTTTGCCAATTGGTTCCACTCCTGACCTTAACAAGATGCTTGTATTGTACTACAAGCAGAACGCATGTACAAATTGAGACAGTGCTCAAACCGCAGCAGCGCTCGTTACTTTACAGGGTGACGCAGTTACAGCCGCAATCATAGCCGCGACTACAGCTTATAAAGCTTGACCGCCTCTTCCATTTCGGCGGACAAACGGCCGAGTCTCTGGCCAGACTCTGCCAGTTCCTTCATCGCTTTAAGCTGCGCCTCAGAAATTTGCGCGGCCCGCTGCGACAGCTTGTCCGCGGTTTCCGCCGCGGATACCGTTTCCGCCGCCGAAGCCGATACCTGCTGCGATCCGGCGGACATCTCCTCCGACGCGGCGGATACCTCCTGCATTTGCTGGGAGACACGCTGAACCGCCGCCACGATGCTTTCAAATGCGGTCCCGGCCTCGTGGATCATGCGGTTGCCCTTATCGATTTCGGCGTTGCCCTGCTCGGTTTCCGTAATCGCTGATGCAGCGGACCGGCGAAGCTGCTCGACACGCTCCAGTATCGATTTCGCGGAAGCGGAGCAGCTTACGGCCAGCTTCTGCACCTCCGATGCGACGACAGCGAAGCCACGCCCATGCTCTCCGGCACGCGCCGCCTCGATCGAGGCATTTAAAGAAAGCAGCTGTGTTTGTGCGGCGATATCCGTGATTACGCCCATGGCGGACGCGACCTGAGCCGAGACCTCGGCAAGCTCCTGCACGCTGCCGCTGACTCCGGACATTTTTGCCCGGATCGTTTCCATTTGCCCTACCGCCGTACGGACTTTGATGCTGCCCTCTTCCGCCTGCTGCGACGCCTCGGCAGCCGCTTCGGCCGATACCGAAGCATTTTCGGTCACTCTCATCAGACCTGACGCCATCTCATCCATAGCGCGTGACATCTCTTCCGTAGAACGGAGCTGCTGCGAAGCTCCTGCGGCAATTTGCCGAACGGCTTGAACGACCTCCGCCACCCCTTGCGACGCTTCCGACGAAATTTCCTGCTGGCGGCCCGCCGATTCGGCGATTTCCTCCGTCTGCTGCCGGCTCATCGCAACGACGCGGTGAAATTCATCGGCAACCCGGTTAAACGACAATCCCGCATCGTTCATTTCATCCTTGCTGGTCAGTTCGTACCTAGCCGTTAAATCTCCCGCTGCTAAGGAAGCCGACACCCGGTTCAGCTCGCCTACGGCCTGCCGGATCGATTGATAAAGGGCTGCGAACACAACGTATACGGCCAGCGTAACTACGACAACAACCAGAAGGATCAGATTGCGCGCCCATGCATCCTTCGAGATCCGCTGCTCCAACTTATGATTGAGCTCTTGAGTCAAAACATCATGCATTCCAAAAAGCGTGTCCAGCAGCTTCGTGCCTGCTTGGAAAAACACATCGGGCTTAGTTGAAACCGAGGAGGAAACGAGGAAGTTATTTTCCAGCTCTCTAAAGTAAATCAGAAAGCTTTCGCTCACTTTCGTCATTTGCTCCTGCAGCATCGGCTTAAGCTCCGGATTTTCCTGACCAAGCATTTCCGAAACGTATTGCAGATCCTTGAGCTTCTCATCCGAAAGCTTGCGCAGCGTAAGCAGCTGCTCGCGATCCTCCGTAGAAACCGTCTTTGTCGCCGCCGCTCCCGTGCCTCTTCCGCGAATCTGTCCGATCGCTTCCGACAGCTCCGGAATCGTATGTACGGTCATGTCCATCAGCTTGTACGTATCCGCCTGCGGATCCAAAGTAAGAGAGGAATTGTCAGCGATAAACGACATCAGCTTTAAGATATCGGAAATCAGCTTCGTGTGTCCCTCAAAGCTTTGAAATGACTGCATCGACAAGGCGGTTGTCTTCAGCTCGCTCCATTGCCGATTAATGGCCTCCCACCGTTCCTGCGAGCCCCATTGTTTGCCGAAGCGATCATGCACCGCAGCTACTGCCGCGAGATCCGCGTCAATTTCCTCCTGCTTTTTCAGAGCCGCTTCACGCAAACTGCTGTCTCCATTCAGCACCCCGCTTAATAAGCCTCGATGCTGCTGCACGTGAGTAAGCAAGGTTTTGAGCGGAATAACCGCCTGAACGCCTTCCTTTTCTGCTTTTGTCGTACGGATGACCCCGTTTAAATCATTTACCAAAAAAGATGTTACCAGCACAAGAGGGATTAAAAAAAGCACCGTCACAAATCCGAATTTTTGCCAATACTTGAAGCGGTCTAACACCATCGAAATCGGCTTCAGTACCTTTTCTGCAAAAGCCCGAGTATTTCGTATGCCTCCCGAGATTCGTTGCCGGTCTACGTTGGATTTCTTCATTTGCAGTTTGATCTTCTTCAGCATGATGCTTCTCTCCCTCTTTCTTCTAACTACTCTCGATGCAGCTTTCGACATTTTTCTATGTCAGTTTTACTTACATTTTAAACGATACTTGAAAAATAATCACCATATTAAGAAAAAAAACTTCCCCAACCCAGTAATCAAGGTCGGGGAAGTAAATTTTTTGTGAATATTAACGAGTCATTGCCGGCTTTTGCATACGCTCAGGGATCACATCGTTGCCAACAATGTTGTCAAACGATTCACGGCGAACCGCCAGATCAGCCTGACCGTCCTGAACAAATACGACTGCCGGACGGCGAATACGGTTGTAATTGCTTGCCATTGCATAGTTATACGCACCCGTACATGCAACTGCAAGAACATCACCCTGCTTAACCGCCGGAAGCTCAAGATCCCAGATAAGCATATCGCCGCTCTCACAGCATTTGCCCGCGATCGAAACAACCTCTTCGTTTGCTTCTTTTGCACGGTTAGCCAGCATTGCTTCATACTTGGATTCGTATAATGCAGGACGCGGATTGTCCGTCATGCCGCCGTCAACCGCAACGTACTTACGTACGCCTGGGATGTCCTTCGTTGTGCCCACAGTGTACAGCGTGGTGCCTGCATCGCCTACGATGCTGCGGCCCGGCTCTACCCAAATTTCCGGCTGCGGATAATCCGCTTGGCCGAATTGCTCCTTCACCGCGTCGGTGATCGCCTTCACGTAAGTCGCAACCGGAAGCGGCGTGTCGCCTTCCACATAACGGATACCGAAACCGCCGCCCAAGTTGATTACTTGGAATACGACGCCAGCTTCGCTGCGTACGTCCACCGCAAAGCGGGCAACCTTTTCCGCAGCCATACGGAAGCCTTCTACCTCGAAAATTTGCGAGCCAATGTGCGAGTGAATACCGAGGATCTCGATGTTCACGAGCTCCTTCGCTTCCTTCATCACGCGCATTGCGGAACCGTTCTGCAGGTCGAAACCGAATTTCGAGTCGGTTTGGCCGGTCGAAATGTACTCGTGCGTGTGTGCTTCAACGCCCGGTGTAACGCGGAAGAGAACCTTAACTTTAGTCCCCTTTTCGCCGGCGATCTGGTTCAGCATGTGCAGCTCGATAAAGTTGTCGACTACGAAGCAGCCGATCTTCGCGTCAATCGCCATTTCAATTTCTTCCGGCGTCTTGTTGTTGCCGTGGAAATGAATGCGCGAAGCCGGGAAGCCTGCTTGCAGCGCCGTGTAAAGCTCGCCGTCGGAAACAACGTCCAAGGAAAGTCCTTCCTCATCGGCGATTCGGCACATGGCCATAACGCAAAACGCCTTACTTGCATAAGCAACCTGAAACTTCATGCCGGAAGCGCGGAACGCTTCCATATATTCGCGGCAGCGCTGACGTACGAGCGCTTCGTCCACCACATAGAGCGGCGTGCCGAATTGTTCTGTCAATTGTACCGTATCGCATCCGCCAATTTCCAAGTGCCCCTGGTCATTGATCTTGCTTGTCCCATGAAAATACATAGTCTATACTTCCTCTCCCAAATATCTGTTTAACTAGGTTTAGTATTAAATTATCATACGACTAAACGAATGACAATGTATAAACATACGCCATTTTTGTACTATTCGTTTTCTTTTCCGCCTTCTCCCATTCGGGTCCGGTCATACGGCTTCGTAATGGTTGGACGGTACTTTTGCGTAAGCACGGGTCTGCGGATGATAACATCCAGCATCCCCCTGGCGTTGAATGGAATAAACGGCCATAGGTACGGGGAATTGTACGATCTTTGTACGGCAAGCATCAACAGCACAAACGTCGTTCCCGCCACAAGCCCCGGTACCTTGAACAATCCGACTAACGCCAGCAGGAACAGCCGCACCACCCGGTTGGCCAGCCCCAGCTCATAGCTCGGCGTTGCAAAGGTGCCGATCCCCGCGACAGCCATGTAAATGATAACCTCGTTGATAAACAGCCCCGCCTCAACTGCAACCTGCCCGACTAAGACGGCGGCAATCAAGCCGAGCGCCGTTGCCAGCGGGGTTGGCGTATGAATAGCCGCAAGCCGCAGCAGATCAATCCCAACTTCAACCAAGAAAAATTGCAGCAGAATTGGCAGTCTTGCATCCTTCTGCGGTCCGATCACATCAAGAAACGTTGGCTTGAGGGCCGGATCGTACACATACAAGAACCACAGCGGCAAAAGAAAAATGGAAGCAAAAATACCAAGGTAACGAACCCAGCGCATATAGGTGCCTAAGAAAGGCGTCTGGCGGTTTTCCTCGGCGTGCTGAACATGGTGGAACAACGTTGTCGGCAGGATCATCGCGCTCGGCGAGGTGTCCACGAATATTGCTACATGACCTTCCAGCAAATGTGTTGCCACAACATCAGGCCGTTCCGAATAACGGACAACGGGATACGGATTCCAGCCTTTGCCGACAAGCGCCTCTTCAATTTGCTTATCCGCCATCGGAAATCCTTCGTAATTTATATTTTCCAGCTTCTTTTTTACATCCTTCACGAGACTCATATCGGCAATATCATTGATATAAGCGATACATACGTCATTTTTCGTACGCACACCCGTCTTCTGCAGCTCCAGCTTCAAGCGCGGATCGCGCAGCCTGCGGCGGAGCAGCGTTACGTTCGTCATTAAGGTTTCAATAAATCCGTCCCTTGACCCGCGCACAACACGCTCCAGTGTCGGCTCCTCCGGTCCACGCTGCGGAAACTGCTTTGCGTCGATCACGATACAGCTTTTTTGCCCCTCGATAAACAGCACGCTTCCCCCGGCCATCGCTTTATCCAGCGCGTCCTTCATGTTATCGACCTTTTCCACCTGGATATGCGGGATATACCGGGCAAACAGCGTTTCGATCACCTCATGCTGCAGCTCTTGGCGGCTAATATACGTGAGACGGTCAATGACAAGCGTCAATACTTCATCCTTGGCAAAGCCGTTAAAGTAAAACAATCCGCATTTAACGCCGCCAAACGTCATTTCACGTAAGACCGCATCAAAGCTTACGCCTAGACCAACCTGCTCTTCCAGCGTACGCTTTACCTCTTCCATGCTTCCTGCAATATTCTCGGTTTCCTTCAGCTCCTGCTCACGCGGGGTTAATACCAAATCCGCCGTAATATTAAAAGGGCTCTTTTTCGATTGCCCGCCCTGCTTCATCTCTTTCGAATCCTCTTTTACCTTCATCCCACTCACCTTCCCATAGTTCGTTGAACTTGATCAAGCTTATTGCCATAACAACCGGAACAGCAGCCAATCGAATAAAGACCCGGCAATTTTACCGAAAACCATAGCCAGCAGCAGCGCGATTAAACAGCTTTCCATCTTTAGCCGCTTGGCCAAAATCGGAAATACGTTTAACACCTCAGTTAACGCCGCAGCAATCATGCCTACAAATGTACCGAGGAAAAGACCCGCAACGGGCAAAATGAATCCGGTAAGCCGCAGCCTCCATTCAAAAAAATCGGCACATGTCCAGTACATCGCTCCACAAATCACCGCACCCTCAAACCAATGCGCTCTTTGAAACATGCGGGTCAGCTGGGCCATTCTCGGAATAACATCCAGCACAACCAGCAGAGCGACAAATGCGCTTCCGACCGCCAAGCCGCTCGAGAGCCCGACGACGGCGAATAATGCATTTTGCCAGAGCGCCTCCATCTTAACGATCCGTCCTCTCTGCGAGCCTCCGGTACTCGTCTGCGATCACGTATTGGTTGATGTTTTCCTGGTACAAAAACAGCTCTACCTCGAGCGGTGTAGGCTCCTCATTAAATTTCTTCTTAAACACGTGGTTGAAAAAGAGCACCATGCCTAGGCCGATTCCAATGGAGTAAGGAATTTGCATCCAGTAAGGATGCTCGATCCGTTCTCCTGTAAGAAGCTCCGTCAGCCGGCGGTGCACCTCCTCCATGGCTACATCCTCGTGAAAATTCATAATGGCGAGCCCCGACCCGAGAAAAAGCAAAATCCACACGACAATGATCGGAAACAAGCCAGGCCGCCGCTTTTCAGCATAAATATCGACCAATACATGCGGTTCTCCGAAATGCTCTACCTTCACGTCGGGGATCAGCGCCATCATCCGATCGACGATCCGTATCATATCGATCAGCACAATATTTCCATCGCGCTCCTCCGGATCGTAGAGCACAATATTTTTCACAGCTGCCTCCCATTCCGGTTCGACGATCAGCTGCGCCACCTGCCCAAGCCGGATCGGCTCGCCAGCGGGAACCGTGGCCCGCTTGGGCAGGCGCAAATACACCGTAGCATTCGTTCCGTTCCGCAAAGCCTTCCCTCCTTTGGAGATTCCAGGTCCACGTGGGCGGCGAAGCCTCCGTTGCGCTTATTATGGCAAAAAAAGAAGACGCGTAATCATCGCGTCATCAAGAAAGAAAAAAGACCAGCCGCTACTGTGCGATCTGGTCTTTAATCGATTGCAATATTTTCTTTTCCAGCCTCGACACCTGCACCTGCGATATGCCGAGTCTGCTGGCTACCTCCGACTGGGTTTGATCCCGGAAATAACGCAGGTAAACGATCAAGCGTTCACGCTCGCTAAGCGTACCGATGGCCTCATTGAGGGCAAGCTTATCGAACCATTTTTCCTGGGTATCATCTGCAATTTGATCCATTAACGTGATTGGATCCCCGTCATTCTCGAACACCGTTTCATGTATCGACGAAGGCGGTTTATTCGCCTCCTGGGCAAATACGACGTCCTCCGGCGTAATCCCCAGCTCCTCCGCTACCTCGCTGATCGTAGGAAGGCGTCCGAAGCGGGACGATAATTCATCCTTCGTTTTTCGAACCTTGTTAGCCAGCTCCTTCAGACTACGGCTAATTTTCAACGTGCCGTCGTCCCGAAGAAAGCGCTGAATTTCTCCGATAATCATCGGAACCGCATAAGTCGAAAATTTAACGTCGTAGGACAAATCGAACTTATCGACGGATTTCAGCAAACCGATGCAGCCGATCTGGAATAAATCCTCCGGCTCATACCCCCGGCCGAGAAAACGCTGCACAACCGACCAAACCAGCCGGATATTGCAGTTCACCAGCGTATCGCGGGCCAGAGAATCGCCCGATTGGCTCAGAGCGATTAAGCGTTTGACTTCGGTATCATCCAAATAAGTGTGCGAGGCATTCTTCAAATCGACATCCATAAGCCAACCCCTAATTAAAAAGCGCTTTTTTCGATTCGATGCGTTTTGCCATCTCCACTTTTGTACCTTTGCCGTGGTCGGAGATAATCTGGACGCTATCCATAAAGTTTTCCATAATGGTGAAGCCCATTCCGGAACGCTCCAGCTCCGGCTTCGAGGTGTACAAAGGCGTGCGGGCCAAATCTAAATCGTCAATTCCGCAGCCCTCATCTTCGACCGTGACATACAGCATTTCATCTTCGATGCGTGCGCGTATGGTGACAACGCCGTCCTCACGTCCCTCATAGCCATGGATAATGGCGTTCGTAACGGCTTCGGAGACGACCGTTTTGATGTCTGTCAGCTCGTCCATGGTCGGATCAAGCTGCGAAGCGAAGGCCGCTACGGTAACGCGGGCAAACGATTCGTTCTGAGATATGCTGGCAAACTGCAGCGTCATTTCATTGCGGAACGATTGCGGTTGGTTTCGGCTCATGATACGACCCCCAATCCGGACAATGCGTCCTTTTCGCTTTTTTCAACGGAAAGAATTTTGAACAAGCCGGACATCTCAAACAGCCTGGCCACGGACGGGCTTACGTCGCACATGACCATTTTGCCTCCCTTGGCCGAGATCGCCTTGTACCTTCCGAGAATAACTCCGAGCCCGGAGCTGTCCATAAAGGAGAGCTCCTTCAAGCTCAGAATGATATGGGTTGCGTCGTGCCGGCGGATAGCATCGTCAATTTGGTTGCGGACGGTTTCCGCAGTATGATGGTCAAGCTCGCCGGCTAACCGTACGATGAGCGCCTTACGGTGATGCTCCAGTTGAATGTGCAGACTCATGCGTGCTCACTCCTAATAATTGGGATGTTTCGTGAGCAACGTTTTCTACGGACAGCCTGCCGATTCCTGCCCGGCGACAAAACTAGAAGAAGGCTGCCATAGATAGACACAATCTTCAACTAACTTTCGTCCGGTTACGCTATTTTTCGTCAATCCACAAAGAACAGCTTTCCGGTTGCGCGCTTCAGCAGCGTCCACCAGCTCGCCTTTTCCACATCGGCCGGGGATTCAATCGGGAATTCTTTAATGACCTGATCGCCTCTGTAAACAACTAGCTTACCGATTTGCTGACCGTACTTGATCGGCGCCTTCAGCGACGGCTCGATCTGCAGCTCGTGGCGGATATCCTGGTTGGCGTCGCCTTTTTTCATCAGTACACTGTATTGATGCTTCGCCTTCAGCTCAAGCGTAGGAACTTGGCCCTTCTGGATCTCAACCGTCCCGATCGGATCGCCTTCCTTCAAAATCGGATAGTTCGCATACTGCGAGAAGGCATAATCGAACATGCGCGTTACTTCCGCATTGCGGGTTTTGGCATCCGGCGCGCCCATCACCACCGCAATAATCCTGAAGTTTTCACGAACCGCTGTAGCCGTCAAACAAAACTTCGCTTCGCTCGTATAGCCGGTTTTCAAGCCGTCTGCACCGCTGTAAAAACGGACCAGCTTATTCGTATTCACCAGCCAAAACGGCTTTTCGCTGTCCTGGCGCAAATAATCCTGATATTGACCCGTAAATTTTGTAATTTCAGGGTGCTTCAATAATTCTCTGGACATGAGAGCAATATCCTTCGCCGAGGAGTAATGGTTGTCCACAGGCAGCCCATTCGCATTGGAAAAATGCGTATCCGTCATGCCCAGCTCCTTGGCCTTTGCATTCATCAATTCGACAAACGCTTCCTCCGAGCCCGCGAGCTTCTCCGCCATAGCAACCGATGCATCGTTTCCGGAGGCCATTGCAATGCCCTTCAGCATATCCTGCACAGACATTTCTTCACCCGGCTCCAAAAAGATTTGCGAGCCGCCCATCGATGCCGCATATTCACTTGTACGAACCATATCCGTCATTTTCAGCTTGCCTTGATCGAGTGCTTCCATGATGAGCAGCATCGTCATTACCTTCGTAATGCTCGCCGGCGCCAAACGGTCGCTCGAATTTTTGTCATACATTATGGTGCCTGTATCCGCGTCCATCAAAATCGCAGACCGCGCGTTCGGAGCAAGGTCAACCGCCTTTGGCTCTTCGGCAACCGCCGTTGCAGGCAGCATGAACGCCGCCAAGGACAAAATCAGGAGCAAAATCGTAAAACGCTTTGAGTTCATGAATGTGTGTCCCTCCTTGAGCATTGGAAAAAGCTTGAAAACTCTTGTACCATTGTTGACCGAATCGGAGGAATTTATTCCCGGAATGCAGCGATAGAGAATGGTTTGTAAAAATATTTCATTTAAGCAGAATCGGCGGGAGAATTGTTGAGGGAGTGGAAATATGTTCGATACCGGAAAAAAGCTGCGCATGTCAACTGAATCAGGTTGCAGTGAGACAAGCTTTGCGGTGTAATAAAAAGGAGAGAATATTCTTTACTATAACGTTCGCGTGAAATACGAGCTTCTAGGTTGGACTACCGGACACTGGAAAGGTATGCTTTGTATGGGGAGGAATCGTAATGATTGGGAAATGGATCGTTTTCATCGCACTAGCAGCGGCAGTGCTCCTACTATATAAGATCGGACGCGGTTTCCTTCAACGGCAGACGATAAAAACGCGCTCAGGCGGGACCGGGAACGTCATTCCGATCCATAGAGCGGGTAACATCAAGGGAAAGGCGAAATCTTCACAGCCATGCTCCTACTGCCGTAAAAAGAGCAACAAGCTCGCCTTCTATAGTGACGAGGCCGGAGCTGTAATCGGGCTGTGCAAAGATTGCCGTAGCAAAGCGGACCGCAGAGGGTTGATGAGGCTGTAGTATCGATCAAGCAGCCGAATTCGATCGAACCCTTTCATGCTCCGCGGCCGCGTTCAGCACTGAAAACCTTCTATATCATGAAAAAGAAACCGCGGATCCATCGGTCCTTTGGGAAGCGCCCCAAAGCCGGTTGATTCGCGGTTTCTTATGTAAGCTTTACATTAGGTATTGGTTCGAGCGCCGCTTCTTGCCTCGGCTCAAGCCTTGGCTTCAAGCCGCTGCACGCCGTCCTTCGTTACGACGGCATACAGCAATGGCGGTGCTTCCGTAGGCTGGGAATGAATGTCGTACGCGCTGCGGACCATTTGCGCTACACGTTCCAGCTCATCCGGCTGCGTTCCGTTGACATGCAGCTCCGCGATCGCTTCGCCTGCCTCAACCCGCTCACCGACCCGCTTCCGCAAAATAATGCCAACGGCCAAGTCGATTTGCGATTCCTTCGTAGCTCTTCCGGCTCCCAGAAGCATCGCAGCCGTGCCGATTTCTTCCGCCACAATCCTGGTGACATACCCGGCTGCACCGGCTTCCACCGGTACGATACGGGCTGCTGCCGGCAGAGTACCCTGCGGATCCTGAGCAACCGCAGCCGCACCGCCCTGCGCCTTGATAAACTGCTCGAACTTCGCAAGGGCGGTACCGTTTGCGATCGATTCCCGCAGCAGACGCTCTCCTTCCGCAGGAGATTCGGCTTTTCCTCCCAGAACAAGCATATGCGAACCGAGCGCAAGGCAAATGTCCGTCAGCGACGGCGTGCCTTCGCCCTTCAGCACATGGATTGCTTCTTTAACCTCCAAGGCGTTGCCGATCGCGGAACCAAGAGGCTGATCCATATCGCTGATGACCGCAACCGTATGTCTGCCCAGCTCCGTCCCGATATCGACCATCGCCTGCGCGAGGCGGATCGAATCATCCAGCGACTTCATAAACGCGCCGTTTCCGGTTTTCACGTCCAGCACGATGGCATCAGCGCCGGACGCAAGCTTCTTGCTCATAATCGAGCTGGCAATGAGCGGAATGGAATTTACCGTTGCGGTTACATCCCGCAGACCGTACAGCTTTTTGTCCGCCGGAGTAATGTTTCCGGACTGTCCGATAACGGCCAGTCCGATTTCGTTTACCTGGCGGATAAAATCGTCGCGGCTGAGCTCCACGCGGAAGCCCGGGATCGACTCCAGCTTGTCGATCGTGCCGCCGGTGTGGCCAAGGCCGCGCCCGGACATCTTGGCCACCGGCACGCCTGCCGCAGCCACCATCGGGGCAAGGGCAAGCGTAACGCTGTCGCCAACCCCGCCCGTGCTGTGCTTGTCGACCTTCACGCCATGAATCGGACTCAAATCGATCATATCCCCCGATTCCGCCATGGCCATCGTCAGCTCAGCCGTCTCGCGAGGGCTCATGCCTTGGAAAAACACCGCCATCGCCCAAGCCGAAACCTGATAATCCGGAATATCGCCTTTTACATAGCCGTCGATTAAAAACCGGATTTCAGCTGCCGATAATTCCCCGCCGTCGCGTTTTTTCTGAATGATATCTACCGTCCTCAACGCCGTCACCTACTTTATCATCTCTTTAATTATTACGTTATTGAATCACCCCGCAGGCAACCCGATCCCCTGCGCGCCCTGCCGGATCCGTATAATAATCGTCCGGCTGATCATGAATGACAAGGGCGGTTCCGCCTGCTTTCAGCAGTGAATTGCTTTTTCCTTGCTCCAGTGTTGCATGAGGCGCGACGAGCTCCGTGCGGACCGATCCGTTCTCTTCCACGCGAATATTCGGCAGATCGCCCGCATGGTAGCCCTTCGGATTATCAAAGCCGTGCTGATGTCCTTCCGGGTTAAAATGGCCGCCTGCACTTGTAAAGTCCGGCGCCTCGCAAACGCCTTTTTCATGAATGTGGATCGCATGCAGCCCCGGACGAAGCCCAGACGCCTCGAGTGCGATCGCCACTCCCTTGCCGGTTTGCTCCAGCTTCGCTTTACCGACCGGCTTGCCCTCCCGATTGATGAGCTCAACACGGATTTCCTTGACCGGCTTTTGCGCGGACTGCTCAAATACGGCCTCGCTCGACGGCCCGCCATTCGTTGGACGAACCTCACATCCTGCCGCTGCTGCGGCAATCGCCAAAATACTCAACCATTTCCATGATGCTTGAATGTTCAAAAGAAGCATCCCCCTTGTACAAAACTGATTTTACTCCCAACTTTTGGTTAGGTCGTTATCAGTTTGCGCCAAGAGCTCGGCCCGTAAACCTTTACCAGTCCATTGCAAACATTGTGATAAAAAGGACTGCAGTCTCCAGTAGGTTCACCGGAAGTATGCAGTCCACCAATGCTAGTCTTCATTCATGTAAATCCGCAGCCCTGCCGCCTTACAGGTTTACCTCACGCACGAACGACTTGACGAGCTCAATGAACTTCGGCTTCGTGCGGTTCGCCGTCGCCATCACCTGCTCATGCGTTAACGGCTCGAGCTCCTCGCCGATCGCCATGTCCGTGATGCACGAAATGCCGAGCACACGCAGCCCGCAGTGGCCCGCGGCAATCGTTTCCGCCACGGTGGACATGCCCACCGCGTCGCCGCCCATGCGCGCCAGCATCGTAAGCTCCGACGGCGTCATGTACGCCGGGCCGCTGATGCCGCAGTATACGCCCTCGACAAGTCGCAGCGCGTCGCCTTCCGGCCCCTTCACGTCTTCCGCCAGCTTCTTCAGCAGCTCTCCAAGCTCGCGGTTGTAAGCTTGGGACATATCCGGGAAGCGCGGTCCGAGCCGCGAATCGTTCGGTCCAACCAGCGGGTTGGCGCCGGTCAAATTAATGTGGTCGCGGATCAGCATCAGGTCGCCCGGCTGGAAGCTGCGGTTCATGCCGCCCGCCGCATTCGTAACGACAAGCGCCTTGATGCCGAGCTCCTTCATCACGTATACCGGGAACACCACCTTTTGCATCGGGTACCCCTCGTAGAAATGAAAACGGCCCTGCATCGCGATCACTGTTTTCCCTTCCAGCGTACCCACGACGAAACGTCCGGCATGGCCTTCCACCGTCGATACCGGAAAATGCGGCACATCGCTGTAATCGATCGCTACGCCGTCTTCAATCCGGTCCGCAAGGTCTCCCAGCCCGGAGCCCAAGATCAAGCCAAGCTCGGGAGCTTTGCCGCCAAGCTTTGAGCGAATATAATCCGCTGCTTCATTAATGTTATCCACATAGGTCATTTGTCGATATCCTCCTACAGTTTCTCTACGATGCCGCGAACCAGCGTCAAGAATGTTTCTTTTACACGCTCTGCTGTTTCCATTACCTCGTCATGCGATAACGGCTGATCGAGAATGCCTGCGGCCGCATTGGAAATACATGAAATGCCCAGCACCTCAATGCCTGCGTGACGAGCGGCAATGACCTCAGGAACCGTGGACATGCCAACCGCGTCACCGCCAAGGGTACGAATCATTCGAATCTCCGCAGGTGTCTCATACGATGGTCCCAGCACGCCGCAGTATACGCCTTCTTGCAGCGGAAGCCCCTGCTCAGAGGCAACGCCCTTGGCGAGCTCGCGCAGACGCTTGCTGTACCCTTCGGACATGTCCGGGAAACGGGCACCAAGCTTGTTATCGTTCGGGCCGATCAGCGGATTGCGGAACATAAAGTTGATATGATCTCGGATCAGCATCAGATCGCCAGGCTTATAATCGAAATTAACGCCGCCAGCGGCATTCGTCACGATCAAAGTGTTCACGCCAAGCGCGCGCATGACGCGAACCGGGAACGTAACGGCGTCTCCTTCGTAGCCTTCATACAGATGGAAACGGCCCTGCATAACGATCACACGCTTCCCCTGCAGCTCGCCGTAAATCAGCTTGCCCGCATGGCCTTCCACGGTCGAAACCGGGAAATTCGGGATTGCTCCATAATCAAGCGCCACCGCATTTTCCACCTGATCGCCGAGCACGCCAAGACCGGAACCTAAAATAAGACCGATCTCAGGGGCTGCAGGCAGCTTGCTTTGCAAAAATTGAACTGCTTCTTCCACATGCGAAAATGATTTACGTTCCATTTCATATTCCTCCATCCGGCTGTCACATCTCTATTATTTCAGAAGCTGCAAAAACGACGTTCCGTTTCCAGTTGCGCTGGTCTCGAAATTATCGGCAATCGTCGCCGCCAAATCAGCAAATGTTTCGCGTACGCCAATCGATCCTGCACCGTGCATCGACGGGCTCCACGCCAGTACCGGAACGTACTCGCGCGTATGGTCCGTCCCTTGGTGAACGGGATCATTGCCGTGATCTGCAGTAATGATCAGCAAATCCCGCTCCCCGAACGTTTCCATCAGCTCTGGAAGCGCGCGGTCAAATTCCATAAGAGCTTGTCCATAACCCTCCGGATCGCGCCGGTGTCCATACAGGGAATCAAAATCGACGAGGTTCGTAAAGCAGAGCCCCTTGAACGGGCTCTTCATCGTATCAATCGTTTTGCGGATTCCATCCGCGTTGCTTTTCGTCGGGAGCGATTTCGTAATGCCTTCCCCGGAAAAAATATCGTTGATTTTGCCGACGGCGATCACATCGTGCTTGCTCGTCTTCAAATGATTCAGCACTGTGGCTTCCGGCGGCTTAAGCGCATAATCGTGACGGTTCGGCGTCCGTTCGAACGCACCCGGCTTGCCTACAAATGGCCGCGCAATAACACGTCCGACGGCAAACTCATCCTTCATCGTCAGACGGCGGGCGATCCGGCACGCCTCGTACAGCTCCTCGAGCGGTATAATCTCCTCATGCGCTGCAATCTGAAACACGCTGTCCGCCGAAGTATATACGATCCAAGCGCCGCTTCTCATTTGCTCCGCGCCAAGCTCGTCCAAAATTTCCGTGCCCGAAGCCGGCTTATTCCCCAGCACCGATCTTCCGGTTTCCTCCTCGAACTGCTTAATAAGCGCCGCCGGAAAACCGTTCGGATACGTTTGGAACGGGATCGTTACATTAAGCCCCATCAGCTCCCAGTGACCGGTCATCGTATCCTTACCGACCGAAACCTCCGCCATTTTCCCGTAGTAGCCTTTCGCGGGCTGCTCGGGCGGGATGCCTGTAAGCGGCTCGATGCTGCCTAATCCAAGCGCTTGCATATTCGGCAGTGCAAAGCCGTCCACTTTCTCTGCGATATGCCCCAACGTGTGCGAGCCCGCATCGCCGAATTTCGCTGCGTCGGGCAGCTCCCCGATTCCGACACTGTCAAGCACGATCACACAAATACGTTCGTATTTCAAAATGCTTTTCCTCCGATCTCCGATTAAACCTTATGTACTGCTAGCAATATGCTGTTCTGCCTTTCTCAAATCCCGTCTCCGCTACGGCTTTTGCTGCAGCTTTGCCCGAGGATGGGTCCGGTCGTACACATCCTTCAGCATCGTCTTCGTCACATGTGTATAAATTTGCGTGGTGGAGATATCGGAATGTCCGAGCATCTCTTGAACCGCACGCAAATCCGCCCCATTCTCCAGCAGGTGGGTAGCAAAGGAATGCCGTAGTGTATGCGGCGTAATTTCCTTCTGAATGAGGGCCGCAGCCGCATGCTTCTTAATCAGCTTCCAAAACCCTTGACGGGAAAGCCTGCTTCCGGCCGGATTCAAAAAAAGCGCGTTGTCGGTTTTCTCCGGCCGCGCCAGCTTCGGTCTGGCCCAATTCAAATATTGGTCCAGCCACCCCGCTGCGATCCGCCCAAGCGGAACAATCCGTTCCTTAGAGCCTTTACCGATACAGCGGACGAAGCCCATCCCTAGATTGACGCTGCCTTCATCCAGCGAAACGAGCTCGGACACACGGATACCGGTCGCATAGAGCAGCTCAAGCATCGCCTTATCGCGCACGCCGTATACCGTTTCCGTATCCGGCGCTTCCAGCAGACGCTCGACCTCTCGGATATCGAGCACCTTCGGCAAGCGGCGCTGCTGCTTCGGCGCTTCCATATCCGCTACAGGATCCTTGCTCAAGACTCTCTCCTGCAGCAAAAATTGATAAAAAGAGCGAATGGCCACAAGACAGCGTGCGATCGTCGCCGAAGCTCTTCCGCTTTTTTTCAAGTACTGTACGTACTGCAGCACATGCGTTTTTCCCGTTTCTTCAATGGAAGCCACATTGCGCTCGCGTAAAAACTCCAAATAGCCGGTCAAATCGCGTTCATAGGCTTCCAGCGTGTTTGCCGAAAGCCCGCGTTCGACCGACAAAAAATGGATATAATGCTGCAAATGCTGCTTCATTCGGAAACGCCCCTTTTTTCGTCTACAGAGAACTTGTTGCTTTCCTTTATTCTCCTCGAACGATGGCAAATCCTTCTTTTCTAAGAAGCCCTATTCCCCGTACCAGTAGAACAACTTCAAACGGTCGACCATGCTCGAATCCCCGCCGTTTTCATTACCATTATACCCAAACACCTTCACGGCCGCGCCATCCGGCTCCTCATAGCGCACCTTAGGCTCGATCCAGGTCGAGATCACATCCATTGCATGATATAACAAAATCGTAAATAGTAAAAACAGCACTAGAAATTTCGCGCGCTCCAGCCATTTCGATACCGAAATAATCATATGCCCGTCCCCCTTATTTACTCAGGATAAACATATGAGGGCCGGGTTTTGTTTATGCTTGGCCTTTGAAGTAACCTGCCCTTACAAAAGCTCGGCAAGAGGCTTATACGGTTTATTTACCGACTCGGCAACCGCGCGGTGCGTGACATGCCCGCGATACGTATTCACGCCAAGCGCTAAAGCTGCATTTTCGCGAACCGCTGCTTCCAAGCCTTTATTCGCCAGCTCCAGCGCGTGATAAATCGTAACATTTGTAAGAGCCAATGTCGAGGTACGCGGAACTGCACCCGGCATGTTGGCTACCGCATAGTGAAGTACGCCATGCTTTTCATAGGTGGGGTCACTGTGCGTCGTCACCCGGTCTATCGTTTCGATGGACCCGCCTTGATCGACCGCCACATCGACGATGACAGCACCCTTTTTCATCTGCTTAACCATCTCTTCCGTAACCAGCTTCGGCGCTTTTGCACCCGGGATGAGGACGGCGCCAATAAGCAGGTCTGCCTTTTGAACCGCGCTGGCAATGTTATAAGGATTGGACATCAATGTCCGGATTTGTCCGCCGAACACATCGTCAAGATACCGCATCCGGTCGGCGCTCCGCTCCAAAATCACAACGTTCGCGCCAAGGCCGAGCGCCATTTTTGCCGCGTTGGTGCCAACAATGCCGCCCCCCATGATGATAACATCCGCAGGGGGAACCCCGGGTACACCGCCCAGCAAAATGCCGCGTCCGCCGTATGCCGCCTCCAGGAAGTGGGCGCCGATTTGCACCGACATGCGCCCGGCCACCTCGCTCATCGGCGTTAAAAGCGGCAGTGACCCGTTCGGAAGCTGGATCGTTTCGTAAGCAACGCCCGACACTTCACGCTCCAGCAGCGCA
The DNA here is from genome assembly GCF_011421635.1 of Paenibacillus turpanensis. Taxonomy (GTDB): domain Bacteria; phylum Bacillota; class Bacilli; order Paenibacillales; family YIM-B00363; genus Paenibacillus_AK; species Paenibacillus_AK turpanensis. The sequence goes on along the minus strand of NZ_WTLI01000003.1, from coordinate 153,172 downwards.
TCGGTCAGCCCGCCCGCAGCCGCTAAATGCAGGTAGGTGAACAGCAGCTGCCCTTTGCGGAATAAGCTGTACTCCTCCGGCAGCGGCTCTTTTACCTTCATAATCATATCGGCCGAGCTCCACACCTCTGCGGCCGTCCCGGCAATATCCGCCCCGGCAGCGCGATATTCTTCATCGGCGAAGCCGCTGCCTTCGCCTGCAGAACGCTCCACAAGCACCGAATGTCCGGCGGCGGTTAGCATTCCGGCTCCCGCCGGGGTTAAAGCCACGCGGTTTTCATTATTTTTAATTTCCTTGGGCACTCCGATTTTCATGGGGACACCTCCATTATTATCCAACGTTCAATAATATGTTATCCATTTTACACCAGTACGTATCTTCCGTCATCAAGCTTAGGTCTATCTAGCTTCTTATTTCCATAGCTTGCCGTTTCAAGGCAAATTTTATAAGCAACAAAAAAACCGCTCGCTGTCTCCGGGCGGGAGAAAAGCGGCGGTTATTCATCCTGCTTATGGCACCGGTGGCAAATGCCTTGAAAATCAAGCCGGTGATCCAAAACTTTAAAGTTAAATTCCTTTTCCAAACGAACCTCAAGCGGAGTCAGCCAATCTTCCATAATTTCGTCCACCGCACCGCATTGTACGCAAATCAAATGATGATGATGATGCCGGTTATTATCATTGCGAAGATCGTAACGGGCAACCCCGTCCCCGAAATTCATCTTCTCTACCACATGAAGCTCGCTTAACAATTCCAGCGTGCGGTATACGGTAGCGAGACCAATTTCCGGCGCCTTCTCCTTGACGAGCATAAACACATCCTCGGCGCTCAGATGATCTTCTTCGTTCTCGAGAAGGACACGTACTGTCGCTTCCCGCTGCGGTGTGAGCTTGTACCCTTGCGATTGCAGCTGCTGTTTAATTTTTTCGATCCGTGATTCCAACGTCCTCACCCTCCCGCCGAACCTTCCGTCACAGGTCATATGGTACCATTATAGGGTGAGGATATGGACAAAGTCAAACCTTTTGCAGAGAAGCAATCTTTACTGTCCTAGTATACGAGTGCGGACACAATAGGCGCCGTCCACCCGATAATGACCGGGGATACGTAGGCCTGCATCAGCGCCGCTCCCATCGTCACTACGATCATGAGCACCGTTACTGCTGAATACACCGCAAATGGCTCTCCGACGGTCCCGCGCTGCTGCATGAACTTCACTTTGACCAGCTGAATCGAAAAGGACAAGGCCGCTACACTGGCAATGAGCAAGGCAGGAATGAGCAGCATGTTTTGCGGGGCTACAGACGCCAGGGCGAATACCATGCCGTCCCACGAAAACTCCGAAGCCATAAATCCAACCGTAAAGCCGATCAATACACCCTTTAAGAAATCGAGCAGCAAAATGAGCGGAAGCCCGACCACAGACAGTCCGAACAGCCAAATCAGACCGATCCACTTCGCATGGGTGCCGAAATAATGGAGAATATCGCCGCTCCCGGCTCCGTTTGCTCCTTGTATCGACATATGAAAAAAGCTGTTCATCATGAGGGACAGCTCTTCCTTTTGACTTAACGACATGGCATTCACCATAAGCGAACCGAATACAACACCCATCAAAAATAACACGCCCACGAAAATATAGAGCGGCAGTTGGTCCTTATGGAACAACTGAAACTTCGAATTAGCCAGCATGTCCGATCCCTACCTTTCTTCTGCGTCTCTCACATATTATGAGTGCAGAGGCTTGGATATGACAGCTTGGCCCTTTACTTGATCACCTTGCCGTACCGTCCGCCGCCGCCGGCGGACAGCTTAAGTGTGCCCTCTCGCGCTTCACCGATCAAGCGCGCGAGATCGGGCCCGGCGACCTCCTCCAGATCGCCCAGCGGCACCTGATGCAGGATGTTCATTTCGGTGCCGAAATGATCCAGCAGCCGCTGCAGCAGCTTTGGCCCGAGGCCCGGCAAAAATTCCAGCGGCACCTGAATATAATACGGCGGGCGATGGTCCGGCGACTGGCCGGGCGGCTTGTCCGACAGCTCGGCGATGCGCGATGCTACGCCGGAGATGACGCCGGTTTTGCCGCAGTTCGGGCAAGGCGCGGCTTCGCTGCCGCCGTAATCTCCGGCGGAGCCGCCCTCGCTGCCGGCATCGCCGCCGCTTCGCAGCGTACCGCAGCCGGTGCAGAAGGTTTGATGGTACTTGCCGAGCCGCGGGCTCAGACCGTAATTTGCCGTGACGCAGCGGCCATCCTCCCTCAGCAGCGCCTTTCGAACCTCGGCGAAGCTTGGCTCGGCCAGCCGCATTTTATTATATTCCCTGCCGATCTTGGCCAGGGAATGCGCGTCCGAGTTGGTGACGAAGGTATACGGCGCCAGCTCGGAAATGCCGTCCGCCATCGACGTGTCGCTGCTCAGCCCAAGCTCGACGGCAGCGACTTTAGACGGATCAAGCAAATCTGCCATACGATCCACGCTGCTGCCGTACAAGCTTTTGTGCGGCGTAAATATATGCGCCGGAATAAGAAAGCCGCCCCTCGCAGCCGCTTCCTCCTGCAATGTACGAGCCGGAACGTAAATACGCTGTGAGCTAAGACTCACATTTTTCATATGCCTGCCAAGCCAATTTGTAAAATCCTTAATGACTTGAAGGGTTGGCAGGTACACAAGCAGATGCGCTGGCCTGAGCCCCGGGTCTCTGACCTCGATTTCACTGCCGAGCAGCACTGTCGTTCCCTTGTACCTTATTCCCCCGCCCTCAAGCTCTTCCATTTCCCCGTTATGTAAATAATGCTCGATTTCCTCCTGCACCTGCGGCGAGTGACAGTCGATAATACCGGTCACTTGAATGCCCTTCCGTTCCGACGCTTCGCGCGCAATGTTATAGAAGGTTAAATCCTTCGACCCGCTGATCTTCACCGGACTTCCTTTTTCCGTACGCCCGATGTGAATATGAAGGTCTACGTAATATTCATTCACGGCTGGATTCTACCTGTTTGCAAATACTGCTGCCACGCGTATACCGCGGTAATCGTTTTGGCGTCGCTGATGCGCCCTTCAGCGATGTACTGCTTCGCCTGATCAAGCGTAATCGCCTCCACATCCAAAAACTCATCCTCATCCAGCTGCTCCTGCCCCTTGACCAGCTTGTCCGTAAAATAAATATGGATAAGTTCGTCGGCAAAGCCCGGCGAGGTGTAGTACGAGCACACATGCTGCAGTTCCTCCGAGCGGTAGCCGGTTTCTTCCTCCAGCTCCCGTCCCGCAGCCGAAAGCGGCGCTTCGCCCGGATCCAGCTTGCCTGCCGGAATTTCCACCTGGCTCTTCTCCAACGGCTTGCGGTACTGCTCTACGACGAGCAGCTTGCCGTCCAGCAGCGCGATTACGGCCACGGCGCCCGGATGCTTCACAACTTCTCTCGTTGCCGTTTCCCCGTTCGGAAGCGTAACATGATCGACCTGCAGCGAAATGACGCGGCCTTGAAAGATCGGTTCCGTGCGAATCGTTTTTTCTTCAAACTTTTTTCCAGCCTGCTTGTGATTTTCAGTCATACGTTTTCCCTCCTGTTCATAGCTTGTATTATATCAAACTTTGATAGATTTCCATGAGGGGGAGCCAAGATGAAAACGCACGTCACGGGCAGCAGCATTTTTTTAACGGGAAAAGCATGGGAGATCCGGCATAAGCTTCAGCGCTTGGTGCGGAAGGACGCTCTTAAGCATGCAACGCTGCACATGTATTTGCAGACCATCACCCCTGTGGAAAAGAGAGCGGTTGAACCGATTCAGCCTTGATGCTCAGTGTTCATACCTATGCGGCTCGTGTGTGATCCTTCTGAGATTTCGTGCAGAGCCTCCGCTCGGTTCATCTTTCCGCTTCCGTGGATACGTGAAAGGTGACGCCATATTTATCCGTAACGATGCCGTAAGCCGGACTCCAGAAGGTTTCCTGCATCGGCATTCGCACTTGCCCGCCATCCTTTAGCGCTTCGAACATCGTTCGGGATTGCTCTGCATCCTCGGACATGATACAGATGGTTACATGGTTTCCTTGCTGAAGCGGCTGACCTGGAAACGTATCGGAAAACATCATGTCGCTTTCTCCAATGGTGATCATGGCATGGGATACCCGGTCCTTCGCTTCATCCGGCAGTGGAAATTCGGGATTATGCGGCATTTGTCCGAAGGTTTGGATGCCGACGACATTGGCTTCAAGCGCCTTCTCATAAAATGCAATCGCTTCCTTCGCTTGTCCGTCCAACACTAGATAAGGTACCAATCTTACACTCATCGTTTGTTCACTCCTTTTCATTTGCGCTCCACAAAATACAATCCTCTTCGAAGGAAGAAAAACTTAGCGAGGCTTGGACAATTCTCAACTCACCTTTGCCTGACGCTCCTCATTTTACCCTTTTGTCCTTTCCTGAAACCATGATTGTGTAAATAAACCGGTGATTTACTATTATCAAATATCTGAGATCACAGGGAGTTATCGGTTCGTAAGAATCCTACTCCTCTAAACAAACAAAAAGCCCTGCTTTGCTGTATACTTCTACAGTCAAAACAAGGCTCTGCATTCACTTCAAACCATCCGGCCTAACGCTAAATTCACAGCTTTTTCTTACGCCTTCTTTTCCTTAACCGACTCCTGAATAATCGCTACGACAAACTCCGTCAGCTTAACAATATCGTCCGCCTTAATGCGTTCCTTTGTCGTATGAATATCCTCATAGCCAACGGACAAGTTAATCGACGGGATCCCAAGCCCGTTGAACATGTTCACGTCGCTGCCGCCGCCAGATTTAAACGTTGAACCCTTCAAGCCAATCTGCTCCAGCGCTTGGAATGCAACACGAACCACCTGTGAATCATTATCGAAATGGTACGCAGGGTAAATGACATGGCTGTCAAACTCCACCCGCGCGCCAAACTCCTCCGCCGTTTCCTCAAATGCTTTACGCATTTTGTCCACCTGCACCGCCAGCTTGTCGTCCTTTAAACTGCGGGCTTCCGCCGTAATGTAAACGTAATCGCAAACGACGTTCGTTTCCGTACCGCCCTCAAAGCGTCCGATGTTAGCGGTCGTTTCATGATCGACCCGGCCCAGCGGCATGCGGGAAATCGCCTTGCTCGCCACTTGAATCGCGCTGATTCCCGATTCCGGGCTGACGCCGGCATGAGCGGCCTTGCCGTAAATTTTGATCTTGATTTGCGCATGGGTCGGCCCCTGCGTGCACATTTCACCGATCGAACCGTTACAGTCAAGCGCATAACCATAATCCGCTTGGAACGTGCCCGGCTTCATCGACCGCGAGCCGATCAAATGCGATTCCTCGCCTGCGGTAATGACGAACAGCAGCTTACCGTGCGCAATGTTCTGCTCCTTCAGCACACGAATCGCTTCGAACATTGCAGCCAGTCCAGCTTTATCGTCACTGCCTAAAATCGTCGTGCCGTCGCTGCGAATAAATCCGTCATCGTCCAGACGCGGCTTGATGCCATTCCCCGGCACGACCGTATCCATATGCCCAGTAAAGAAAACCGCCGGTGCAGCCTCATGACCCGGTGTCGCTTCGAGCGTACAAATCAAGTTGCCCGAGCCGTGCCCGGTTACCTCGCGAGTGTCATCCTCCACTACCTGAAGGCCCAGCTCGCCAAACTTTTGCTTCAGCACGACGGAAATCGCTTCCTCATGCTTCGTCTCACTATCTACCTGTACCAGCTCATAAAACTCGTTCAGGATACGTTCCCGGTTAATCATGGCACTTCCCTCCATTATGCTCATACGTTACAATACAAGCTAGAACCCCACACAAGGAGTGAACTCATTCATGCTGCAAAAAAAATGGTGGTTTAAGCTCGTTATTTGGCTCATGCTCTTATCTATGCTGCTCTCGACCGTTGCATTTGCCTTGAATTTCATTCTTGTATAAAGGCCGGCCTCCCGGCCCTTATACATATTCCTCTTGAAAAGCACCTCTAGTACAGCTTCGTATCCGGACCAAACGCCTCCAGATTCTCCTTCACCCGCTGCAGGAAGCGGCCGCAAATGACTCCATCCAAAATCCGGTGGTCAAGCGACAAGCAAATATTAGCCATCGAACGAACGGCAATCATGTCATTAATAACCACTGGTCGTTTAACGATAGACTCAAAAGTAAGGATCGCCGCTTGCGGGTAATTGATGATCGGATACGACAGGATCGATCCGAACGACCCGGTGTTATTGACGGTAAAGGTGCCGCCCGTCATATCGGAAGGCGTGAGCTTTCCGTTGCGGGTTTTCCGCGCCAGCTCCTCAATGTCCCGGGCAAGTCCGGCGATTGTTTTCTCATCCGCACGCTTAATGACTGGCGTTAATACGGAATCCTCCGTCCCGACAGCCAACGAGATATTAATATCGCGCTTGACGATAATTTTATCTACCGCCCAGATGGAATTCATAATCGGATAATCCTTAATGGCATTGACGACAGCTTTCAGCAAAAATGCTAAATAAGTAAGGTTTACACCTTCCTGCCGTTTGAAATCATCCTTAATCTTATTGCGAAGCGTCACCAAATTGGTAACGTCCACTTCGATCATTGTCCATGCATGAGGGATTTCCGTTACGCTCTGCCGCATCCGGCTGGCAATCGTATTGCGGATCGGCGTTACATCCAAGAAGTATTCCCCGCGTCCGCCGCGCCCTTCCCCTTCGACTTCAATAGCAGGAATACGCGGCTCTTCCGACAAGTGCAGGCCCGAGGATCTTACCTGTTGAGCCGAAGGTCGTTCGGATGCCGGTTCTGCTGCTGACACTGCCGGTCTCATCGGGGCAGCCGGAGGGGTTGCAGCCGCGGCCGGCTGACCTGCTAAAGAGGCCGAGTTCCCTGTGGAAGCTGCGCTTCGTGCCGAGAGAGCGGCCGATGCTCCGCCGTTTTCCACGTAAGCAAGCACATCCTTGCGGGTAATTCTGCCGCCAAGGCCGGTGCCCTGCAGCTGGGACAGATCAATGCCATGCTGCTGCGCAAGGGTCAATACAGCCGGAGAGTAGCGGCTTGCCATCGGCCCCTGAGGCTGTACCTGTACCTGTACCGACGGCTGCTGTCCCGCCCCGAAACCGCCGTTACTAGCGCCCGTCGCTTCCGGCTGTCCTGCCGGCTGTCCGTCCGCTTGAGCCGCAGGCACGGCAATGACACAGATGGCCTGCCCTACCGCCGCCTCTTGGCCTTCACCGACAAGCAGCCTAACCAAGGTTCCTTCCACAGGCGAAGGCATTTCCGTATTCACTTTATCCGTCATCAGCTCGCAAATTACATCGTATTCTCTTATGTAATCACCGGGCTGCTTTAACCATTTCCCCACAACGGCCGAAACGAGCGTCTCCGCCAAATGCGGAATCGTCACTTCAACTTCAACCGTTTGTCCTGCCGTCATCGCCACAAGACAGCACCTCCTCTTCCTCTTAAAACTGCGCCAGCTGACGCATTGCCGCTTTCATTTTCTCTGTGTTGACGAGGAAAAATTTCTCCATCACCGGATTCATCGGCACGGCCGGAACATCGGGCCCGCAAACGCGCATAATCGGCGCATCCAGATCAAACAGCAGCTCCTCGGCAATAATCGCAGATACTTCTGCTCCGACGCCCCCTGTTTTATTGTCCTCGTGCGCGATCAGCACTTTGCCCGTCTTCGCGGCCGCCGCCAATATCGCTTCCTTATCAAGAGGCTGCAGCGTGCGAAGGTCGAGCACGTGCGCACTGATTCCTTCACGCGCTAATTCCTCTGCCGCCTGCAGTGCATAATGCACCGTAATTCCATAAGAAATGACGGTAATGTCCGTCCCTTCGCGCTTCACATCCGCTTTGCCGATCGGCACAGTGTAGTCGCCTTCCGGAACCTCGCCGCTAATCAGCAAGTAGCATTTCTTATGCTCAAAATACAGCACCGGATCCGGATCGCGAATCGCTGCCAGCATTAAACCTTTCGCATCATAAGGCGTAGACGGGGCGACAATTTTCAGTCCCGGCGTCCCGAAGAACACGCCTTCCGGACACTGCGAGTGGTACAGTGCGCCGCCGCCCGTCGCCCCGTAAGGCACACGGATGACAATCGGGCAGTGCCAATCGTTATTCGAGCGATAGCGGATCAACGCCGCTTCGCTTAGAATCTGATTCGTCGCCGGAAAAATAAAATCGGCGAACTGCATTTCCGCAATCGGCTTCATGCCGTACATCGCCGCGCCGATCGCTACCCCGGCTATCGCCGATTCCGCCAGCGGCGTATCGAGTGTCCGGTACTCGCCAAACTGCTCAAACAGCCCCTTGGTTGCATTGTTGACGCCGCCCTTGCGGCCAACGTCCTCGCCGAGGACAAACACGTCCTCGTCCCGCTCCATCTCTTCCCGCATCGCGGAACGGAGCGCCTCCAAATACTTCATAACCGCCACTATGCGTTCGCTCCTCTCCGGGAAGGATTCGGGTTCATCGCGTTCGGACGATCATTCTCGTCAAGCGCATAAACATGCAGCAAAGCGTCTTCCGGCTGCGGCTGCGGCGCGCGTTCTGCATACTGCGTCGCCTCCTGCAGCTCGCGGGTGATCGCCTCATGAAGCGCCGTATCCTCTTCCTCGCTCCAAATACCCTGCTCCAGCATGTACGTCTTTAAACGAAGCACGCCGTCGCGCTTCTTATTTTCTTCAACCTCTTCCTTCGTCCGATACAGCATATCGTCATCTGCAGTGGAGTGCGGATGAATCCGGTACATGACCGCTTCAATCAGCGTCGGACCGTCACCGGCCAAACCGCGCTCCCGTGCTGCTTTTACCGCCTCATAGACATCGAAGAAATCATTGCCATCGACACGCACGCCTGGAAACCCGTAGCCGATCGCACGGTCAACCACATTCCCCGCGACCTGCTTATCCAGCGGCACAGAAATGGCGTATTGGTTATTTTCGCACATGAAAATGACAGGAAGCTTATGTACTCCCGCGAAGTTGCAGCCCTCATGGAAATCCCCCTGGTTGCTGGAGCCTTCGCCAAAAGTGACAAAAGAAACAAACGGCTTGCGCTTCATCTTTGCAGCCAGTGCGAATCCGACCGCATGCGGCAGCTGCGTCGTTACCGGACTGGAGCCGGTTATGATGCGCAGATGACGGGAGCTGAAATGCGCCGGCATTTGGCGCCCGCCGCTGTTCGGGTCCTCCGGCTTGGCAAACGCGGATAGGAGCAAATCCTTAACCGTCATGCCTGCGGAAAGCACAAATGCATAATCTCTATAGTATGGGAAAAAGTAATCGGACTCGCGGTCCAGCGCAAACGCTGCCCCGACCTGAGCCGCTTCTTGACCGATTCCCGGGACGTGAAATTGGATTTTTCCAGCCCGCTGCAGCAGGAAGCACCGCTCATCGTATTTTCGTGCCGTCAGCATCATCCGGTACGCCTGCCGGACGTCCTCGTCCTGCAAACCTAGCTGGCGATGTCTTGCATTTAGCGCGGCAGAAGTTTCGTAAGCCATGCGAAACCCCTCCTTTAATGTGATATTTATCACCTGGTAATAAGACTTGGAGCTATACGTTCATCTTACATGGCGAGCGACCGTCCGTCAACCGCCAGAACCGCTTCGCCAAGCGCTTCGGCAAGCGTCGGATGAGGCCGGATCAGCTGGGCCATTTCCCAAACGGAAGCATTCAGCAGCTGGGCAAGCGCAGCCTCTCCGATCATATCGGTCGCGCGTTCGCCGATGAGATGCACTCCTAAAATATCATCGGTTTCCGCATCCGTCACGACCTTGGCAAACCCATTCGGTTCGCCGTGAACAATCGCCTTTCCAAGCGCCTGATAAGGAAATTTTCCGATTTTCACCGACCTTCCGGCCTCACGGGCTTCGCGTTCCGTCAACCCGACGGATGCGATTTCCGGACGAGTGTACACGCAGCGGGGAACATGTCCGCCGTGGAATGCGGTTTGCGCATCCCCAGATAAGTGTTCCGCCGCAACGATACCCATATGCGCAGCAGCGTGAGCAAGCTGGGGACCGCCGGTGCAATCGCCGATTGCATAGATGTGCGGCTCCGCCGTTTGCTGCCATTCGTTCACCCGAATGAAGCCTCTTTCCAGCTTTACATCGGTGTTTTCTAGGCCAATCCCCTCTACGTTAGGGGCCCGGCCCACTGAAACGAGCAGGGCGCCGGCCGTCAAAACCTCACTGGATTCGGCCCCCTCCGCCGCAGCTGCAATCGTCACCCCGTCCGCATGCTTTTCGAGCGTATCCGCTTGAACCTTAACACCCGTTAGGATCCGAATGCCTCGTTTTGCAAACAAACGGGCCAGCTCCTTGGATACATCCTCATCCTCCAAGGGCAAAAGCCGCCTTTCTGCTTCCACAATCGTCACTTCAACGCCGAAGTCGTTCAGCATCGAGGCCCATTCAACGCCAATAACTCCACCGCCAACAATAATGATCGAAGGAGGCAGCGCCTCAAGCTCCAGCGCCTCATCGCTGCTAAAAACCCGCTCCCCGTCCGGTTCAAGTCCGGGGATGATGCGCGGCCTGGAGCCGGTTGCGATAACGAGATGGGAATTGACAAGCGTTATGACATCCCCATCCTCTTGCTCAACTGCTACAGCCCCGGCCTTTGGCGAAAAGATCGAAGGCCCTACAATCCGGCCGTTGCCGTAATACACATCGATTTTATGTTTTTTCATCAGCATTTGAACGCCGCTATGCAGCTGCTGAACCGTTTTATTTTTACGCTCCTGTACTTTACCGAAGTTCAGCGACAAGCCGGATGCTTCAACCCCGAAGGCTTCCGCTTCCTTCATCGTGCTGTACACCTCGGCACTGCGCAGCAGCGCTTTACTTGGAATGCACCCCCGGTGCAGGCAGGTTCCCCCCAGCTTGTCCCGCTCTACAACGGCAACGGTTTTCCCCAGCTGAGCGGCACGGATTGCGGTAATATACCCGCCGGTTCCGCCACCTAGTATTACTACATCATATGTATGAGTCATGATTTCAAACACCCTCCTTCTCTTTATTTTATCTGTAATGCACGGTAGAATGATAGAGAAAGTTCGCAATCGTCAAAACGTTACAAGAAGGGACAAGCTATGAATCAAACGTTACAGCGTTTTATTGCCGTCATACTGTTAGCATTGCCCGGCTTATCGGCCGCATACGGCTTCTTACTTATGAAAGATGCCGTTTTCGCCTCATTCGGGCCGAATACATTGCCCTGGCTGAAGCTGATCATCGGCTTTATTTTATTTGCAATCGGTGTTGCTTTTATCGCGGGCTGGATTTTCTTTCGCGACCGCAAGCGCAATTATGTTGCTCCGCGCTTCCGTGAGAAGAAACCACGCAGACCAAAGCAATAGCACCCACGAAGGCAAAAAGAAGGCAGGGACCGCAGTCCCTGCCTTTTCCGTATTATTTTACAACAAGCGTCGACTTCATTTCCAAGTGTCCGGTTCCGCAAAGAACGATACATACGATTTCATATTCGCCTTCTTTGTCGAACGTAACTTCCTTGGACAGAGTGTTTCCGTCAAGCAGTACATCCAGTCCTTTAATTTCGATGCCGTGAACGCCCGTCTTGTTCTCAAGAACGACTTCCATCTTGGAACCCTTCGCAACCTCATAAACCGGCTTATCGAACTTCCAGTTCGTCGCAACAATTTTCACGCGGTTCGCTTCAGCAGCCAGCTCTTCCTTGGAAGGAGCCTTCGGAAGTTGATTGAACGTCACTAAAAGACCGTACATCGCTCCTACTAGAAGTAATAACGACATGATCCATTTGTACATTGCAGGTCCCCCTAAACGTCATATATCCATAACTTTAAGTATAATCAAACGGTTATGCGCTGTCCTTAGGAACATTGGCGGAACATTGACCGTTTTGTGACAAAATTACGAAGATAATAACGACGAAAATACGAACAATTGCTACTATAACACATGGGAACAGGCTGTGTAAACCTTGCCCTATTGTACAAAAAAATGCGCCCCGGCTACCGGCCGGAACGCACCGCTTTTGATTTTTTTACCCGCGGCACAGCGGAAGAAGGCTGCTTTACGATCCATTTTAAATACGCAGACAGCTGCTCGTTTGCACGAAGCGCTTCGATCGTGTTAAGACCTTGCTCCAGCTGGGCATTTGTAAACAAAGCATGCACCTGCTTATGGCACGCAATGCAGAAATCTGCCGTTGGAAGAAGCGTCCCCCCACGTTCCTTCGGCGTGAGATGATGTACGGTCGTTACGATATTCTCCCGGCCGCACAGCTCGCAAACCCCAAGCTTGTCGCTGCGTTTTCCCATAGTTCCTCCCGCAACTTACGGATTAGCTTTAGAAGCTTCTCCAGCCAGCTTCAGCAAGTCATTTTTCCTGAAGGCATACACCTCTTGCGGACTTCCTTCTTTCTGCTGCGCCTGAATCGTTTTCGTCCGAACGTCTACCGAGACCGAATAGGCCCCCAACAGCTCCCCGATATTAATTTGCCCAAAATGGTCGCCCTGCCATTGATAAATGATGGCCTGCATGGGTAAACCGTGAGACGAAATAATTTCAGCCGTCCCGTCATGGTCCAAATCCGTTTCCTCGGCCATTCCTGTGTCCACCTTAAAGAACGGCTTTACCTTGCCATCCACAAGTTCAAAATAATTCGTCTCTGCATAATTCGCACCGTAAGGTCCGGTTATTTTCAACAGCGACTTGCCGTATTGGGTCCATACCCCCGACCCCAGGAGATCGGAGGAGGCGTAAGCCGCTCCTGCCACGGGACCAAGGCCGAACAGCTTTTCATTTCGTTTCATCGCAGCATATATATGTTCAGTATCTTCTTTTTTCGTGTAAAAATACAATGTATCCGGACCAATCTGCTTTTGTAAAATAAGCTGCTCCAACCCGGAAGCGCTCATTTCCGTTACTTTTTGTTCTGTAGAAACGTCTTGCGGTACAAACGGGATATTGACCTCTGTTTCCGCAGCCGGCGATGACTGCAGCTCCGATTTTTCTGCTTGCGGCTCCGCAGATCGTGGCCCTTGGCAGCCTGCAGCGACCATTCCCATAAGTGCAAGTACATAAAGCAGCTTTCTCATTCTTGTTTAATCTCCTTTGGCAGTGAGGTTCATCCTCGGTCTACCGCTATAGACGCCCGATCAATCGCAGAGGTTGCAAAGGAAACATATCCTTATTTTGTAAAATGGAGCTTGCGATTCGCCCATATCGTAATAAACAACAATACAGCACCGACAGCGACATAACTCCAACCGTTGGGATGAATCGTGGGACCAAAGCTTGGGATCATTCGAGGGATCAAAAAGAATGCGGCAACCGCAGCCGTTGAACATAAAAATACGACTATTCTTTCTTTCCACTTGCCCATGGTACTGTAGATCGAGCGCTGCACCAATTTTAGCACCAGAAAGACAATGAATCCGATCAGAACCGCTTGAATCAAAAACCGTACCACAGCCGTACCTAAATATACGGATTCAACCGGATGCCCCATCATATTTTGGATGACCATGACCCCGCCATAAGTAAGCAGCATCCATGCTGCAAATTGAAGCAATAAAAAAATGACAAAGCCCGCGGCATTTTTCGTATTTTCCTTCGGCAAGCTGCCGATTAAATCCCTGCAGTACTGCTGCGGATCGCTGCCAAAAATTTGATTCGCACTTTTTCCTTCCGCTTGAGCATCGAGCAAATGATCCAGCAGCTCCATCAAAAGCTCCTCCGAACGCTGCTCGGATAGCAGCATTTCGGCTCGAACATAAACAAGCAACTTTTCGTAATAAGCCGCATTTTCAGCGGTAAGCTGTTTACGCTTTTCATTATTCAGACGAATCAGCTCTTTGGTATTCATATGTTCATCCTCCATCCTTTCCATCGAGCATTTTTTCTACTGGCCGTGCAATACTGCTCCATTCCTTTTGAAAATCCAGCAAAGTATCGCGGCCGCGGTCGGTCAGCTTGTAATATTTGCGCTTCGGCCCGTTAGGCGAGTCTTTCATCTCTCCTTCAATTAGCAGCTCCTTTTGAAGCCGGAGCAGGATTGGGTAAATCGATCCTTCGCTTACATCGTTTAACCCATATTGCTGCAGCTTTTGAGACAGTTCATAGCCGTACGTTGATTCCCTTTCAATAAGAGACAAAATACAGCCTTCCAATACACCTTTTAACAGCTGGCTTCGTAATGACATCACATCATTCCTTTTAGTATTATGCATTACAAGGTAGTGAGCCGAAAAAACAGCTACCTTGTTTTGCAAGATAGCATTGGTTTTATTATATAGTGTTTGAATCGAGATGACAATAGGTTCCGAATGGTTGTCTTCTACACAGAACGTATTGGCGTATAGGCTACGGTAGGTTATTTCCCTTCCACACGCCTTCTCCCCAAGTGTTAGTTCCAACCTTAATTACTTCCAGCTTCAACCCTTCCCTGTGCGGATAAGGCAACCCAACTCTAAAAATCCGTTTGCCGTCTGCAGAGCCCTCAAATAATCTTCGGTGACTTCCAGAGCTTTGACTTCCACTGCAAAAGCATAGCTAGCACTTCCTGACGGCCAATGTCCATATACATCATAGATATAGATCCCCTCTTCAGCAGGCAGCGTGAGCTTATTTCCCCTTAAATCGGCGGTTTTCGGCTGATGATTCACCCATAAATTGATTCCGAACTCTACAGGAGGGCGATCAAACGTGATCGTCAATTCCGCATTTGGAGCAGCAGCAACGGGCACATTCTTTTTCACCAATTCGTAAGGAGGGGCCGTGTCAGCGCAAGTACCCGAATTTTTATACGACCAGCAATAGGAGCCGCGAACAACCGGAATCGTTTCATCATTCCATCGAATTTCCGGCACCGGCACTTTGGCTGGATCGGCATGTTTTTCATTTGAATCGCGTTCCAATAAACGGACCGCATTCTCCAGCTTTTCCAATTCTAAAGGGGACAGGTTTAATCCAGCTTCAGCAAATGCATGTTGAACATCTTCTAACGAAAAGTATTCCTGAGTGCCCGATGACCGGGCCGTAAGCCTCGAGCTGCTTGCATCATAGTACAGCCCCGCTGAAATCATGACAACAATGAAAACCAATACAACCAGCCGTCTCATCATAGTTCGTTCCTTTCATTTTCTAAGGTCATACAACATAAACGGCCTGGAATGACATTTTGTTGCCGCAAATAATAAAACCCGATAAACCTTTAAGGTTTATCGGGTCGTGTCGCAGTTCAGCTCACTTTATGCTCAATCCGCAGCTTGTCGGCCACCATCGCGATAAATTCGCTATTGGTTGGCTTTGCCTTGGAAATGTTGATCGTGTAACCAAACAGGTGACTGATGCTGTCGATGTTGCCGCGCGTCCAAGCGACTTCAATCGCGTGACGAATGGCGCGTTCTACACGGCTCGGCGTCGTGCGGTATTTTTCGGCAATCGCCGGATAAAGCGACTTTGTAATGGCGCCCAGCAGCTCAATATTGTTGTACACCATCGTGATGGCGTCACGGAGGTACTGGTACCCTTTAATATGTGCAGGAACGCCGATTTCGTGGATGATGCTTGTAATATTCGCATCCAGATTGCGTCCCTTCGGTACAGGAGCAGCTGCAGTAACCGGCCTGCGAACTGCGCTTGACGCTGATTTCATAGCAGAGCCTGGCGAAGCGAGCTGGCGAATGCGGTTGGTGAGCACCTCCATATCAAATGGCTTCAATATGTAGTAGGATGCTCCCAATTGCACAGCCTTCTGGGTAATATTTTCTTGACCAAATGCAGTCAGCATAATGATCTTTGGCTGCGGCTGTATGTTCATGTCCTTCAGGCGTTCCAGTACACCTAAGCCGTCAAGATGCGGCATAATAATATCTAAAATAAGAACATCCGGGATCTTCTGTTCTTGTTCGATCAAACGTAATACCTCGTCACCGTTATAAGCGGTTCCAATGACGGACATATCTTCCTGATCCGCGATATATTCGGAAAGAAGATTCGTGAATTCCCGGTTGTCATCTGCTAGCAAAACCTCTATTTTTTGCAAAACGTACGTCCTCCTCAACAGTAATGGTCTTCTAATTATTATGTTTTCGACAACGAATTATAAATTCCTTCTGTCGAAAAATTTATTTTTTGTTTTTTTACCATCAAGAAATCCTAAGGCGCTGTTAGCTAGCCTTAGGATTTTGTGCGGACGGACCGATCATTATGCCTGCGTCGCGAAGCATCCACTCTACAAAGCAGCCGTAGCCGGAGCTTGGATCATTGACAAAAACATGTGTTACTGCCCCGATCAGCTTACCGTTTTGGATGATAGGGCTGCCGCTCATCCCTTGAACGATTCCTCCAGTTTTGGAAAGAAGCTTCGGATCCGTAATTTTGATGACCATTCCTTTTGTTGCCGGTGCATCCTGCTTGGCAACATGAACGACCTCGATATCGAATTTTTCAACCTTCTGCCCTTCGACGACTGTGTATATATGAGCAGGTCCTTCGGTAATTTCTTCGGCAAAAGCGACCGGTACCGGCTCGTTAAATTCATTTTTCTCCGGTGCCTTGTACATTCTTCCGAAAATACCGAAATCCGTGTTTCTTTCGATGTTACCCATGACTTGATCTTCCCGAATAAGGTGCGCCCGTTTTTCGCCAGGCTCGCCGTTTTGGCTTTTCGAAATCGAAGTCACGTTGGACGGTACTATTTCACCGCCGCCGACAACGATTGGCGTTTGCGTGTCCATATCAGTTATTACGTGACCCAAGGCACCATAAACACCATGGTCCGGGGCATAAAATGTCAAGGTTCCTACACCGGCTGCAGAATCACGGATGTACAAACCGAGACGATAGGTTTTTTCATTTTCATCATACTCTGGAGTAATTTCTGTATCGAAGGTTTTTCCGTTTCGCTGAACCTTCAGCTTGATTGGTTTTCCCGATTTTCCAGCTTCCTCCACAAGGGGGGATACCTTTGTCACATCAACAATTTTCACACCGTTCATTTCGGTGATTAGATCACCTAATTGTAGCTTTGCTTTTTCGCCCGGTGAAACCTTTTGTCCGTCTTTCCCCGGTATTAAATGATGCCCTACAACGAGCACTCCGGCCGATTTCAGCTTCACACCGATCGTTTGGCCGCCCGGAATCACTTTTAGATCAGGCACAATGTTGACTGTTAACGTTTTTAACGGAATCTTTCCGAAAAGCTTCAGCTTCATCTGTGCTTGACCCGAATGCCGGGAGTCCAAAGAAATCGGTTCATTTAAATTAACTTTGAAGGAGTGCTGTATATGGCCGTTCACCCGCAGCAAATCCGGGTTATCCACCGATACGTCGGCACTGACCGGCATGCTTAAATGAAGCTGCTTGCTTTGGCCGTCAAAAAGCCTCAGCTCATGGGGAAATGAAGCAAACTGCTGGAAAGGGGCGGTCGTACATAATAAGCATACGCAAAACACTAGCAGGAGTCCGGCAAGACGCCTCCGGTTGTTGGACTTCAAGCTGCATCACCCTCCCTATGCTTTTTGTTTTTCGCTTGACGAAAAAGGTGATCGCCATTTGCGTACCTATAAGGTACCCCGCCCTATATGTTTTATTACTGAAACATCATTCCTTGCTTTCCTATAAGTCAGTGGTTTTTCATGTTTTCCGCCAGAACTAACATTTCTTTCGCGTGCGTAAGCGTCGTTTCAGTTATTTCTACGCCGCCCAGCATGCGTGCCAATTCTTCCGCCCTTTGCTCATTTTCCAGCAGCTGTACCGTTGTATATGTACGTTCATTTTCGGTGTGCTTACGAATTAAGTACTGCCTGTCAGCCATACATGCAACCTGAGGCAGATGTGTGATGGAGAACACCTGGCTGTATTCGGAAAGACGTGACATTTTTTCCGCGATGGCCTGCGCCGCACGCCCGCTCACCCCGGTATCCACCTCGTCAAAAACTAAAACCGGAATTTGATCGATCGCAGCAAAGATCGATTTCATCGCGAGCATCACCCGTGAGAGCTCCCCGCCGGAAGCGATTTTGCCGATTGGCTTCAAAGGCTCGCCCGGGTTCGGTGAAATCATAAATTCCGCTTGATCGATACCGGTTTTGACGAAGGTTCCTTGCGGAAGCGGTTCGATTTGGACCTGAAACCTCGTTTTCTCCATGTGCAGGTCCGACAAATGCGTTTCAATTTGCGATGCGAGCTTAAGCGCGCTTTGCTTCCGGACCTCCGACAGTCTTTCACCCAAGTGCATCAAGACGGCTCTTTGCTTTTCCAGCGCAGCGCTCAGCTGCTCCAGCTTCTCATCTTTGCGGTCGATGTAGTCGAGCTCCGTACCTATTTTTTCCGCATAGACCAAAATATCCTCTACGGTCGCGCCGTATTTGCGCTTCAAACCGGTAAGCGAAGCTAGCCGGCTTTCAATTTCATCAAGACGAACCGGATTGAATTCAATTTGATCGCGATATGCCCGCAGCTCATGAACCGCATCCTCCAGCTGATAATACGCCGATTGGACTTGATCCAAAATCGGCTTTAAAGCAGCTTGATCATAGGCCACCGCAGCCTGCAGCTTTTGTAGCGCCTTTCCTACGGATTCCAAGCCTTGTTTGTTCCCGTAAAGCGATTCGTATGCATCAGCTACACCAGAATACAGCTTCTCTGCATTCGCTAGTTTGCGTTTTTCTTCCGCAAGTAATTCATCTTCTCCTTGGCGAAGAGAGGCCGCTTCGATCTCTTGCAGCTGAAAGCGGTACATGTCACTAAGCTGCAGTCCATTTCGGTTCGCTTTTTGTACTTCTTCATACTCTTTTACTAGAGCAGTATAATGCTTATACTCTTCCTGGTACTTCGCTTTGGCCTTGGCAACCGTGCTTCCCCCGAAAGCATCCAACCATTCCAAATGGAACTCTGATTTAAGGAGAGACTGGTGCTCATGCTGGCCGTGAATATTGATCAGGTGCTCGCCGATTTCCTTCAGCATCGACAGGTTCACCAGCTGACCGTTCACTCTGCTGGTGCTTTTCCCACTGCTTGTTACCTCTCTACGGATCAAGACCGGATCTTCGCGCTCCGCAGCGATTCCAAGCCCTTCCAGCACCATCCAAAGCGGATGCTCCTTCGGAAGATCAAACAACGCCTCAATTTCAGCCTTGTCACAGCCATATCGCACAAGATCTGCAGAACTGCGACCACCGGCGACAAGCGAAAGCGCATCGATAACAATCGATTTACCCGCACCGGTTTCACCGGACAGCACATGAAATCCAGTGCCGAATTGCACCTGAAGCGACTCAATGACCGCTAAATTGCGGATACTAAGCTCACTTAGCATAATTTCCCTCCTGTTAGCCTGTTATCAGAGCATGTCCAAAATTTGCTCGGAAATTTTTTCACCTTGCTCTTTCGAACGGCAGATGAGCAAAATCGTATTATCTCCGCTAATCGTCCCCATCAGCTCCGGCCAATCCAAGTTATCGATCAGCTCGGTAATGGTGTTAGCCGTGCCTGGCAAGCATTTCATAACGACCAAGTTGTCGGCATGGTCAATTTGCACGAAGTAATCCACTAAAGCACGCTTAAGCTTCTGCAGTGGATTATAGCGCGGGTCCGCAGGCAAGGAATATTTGTAGCGCCCATCGTTTAGCGGCACCTTAACGAGATGCAGCTCCTTCATATCCCGAGATACTGTTGCTTGAGTGACTTGAAAACCAGCTTCGCGAAGTGCATCCACCAGCTCGTCCTGTGTTTCAATCTCATGATTTGTCACGATTTCGCGGATTTTAATGTGTCGTTGTCCTTTCATGTAAACCTCGCAACCACCTTTTCTAAATGGACGTTAATTTTTATAATTCCAGCTCAAATTGGATCAGTCGAATGGACCTTTGCGGAACATCGACATAGAGTATCCCTTCAGCCTCTTCATAAACATAAGCATAGGGCAGCAGTCTTTCTCTAATCGCAGCGCCGGTCATTTCCAAAGGCTTCCGGGCACGGGCGATCTTCACAAGATAATAGGAGTTCTCTTTTCTGGCGATATAATCGATAAAAAGCTGGCCAGGCGGAATCGGAGCTCCGTCGATTTTGATATGCACCTTGACCTGAGTCTTCTTATTTACAACCTCATAGCCTTCCTCTTCGAGAAGCAGGACTGCCTCATTGACTTCAATCGGCTCGTCGGATACCGGTATGGTAACCTCAGGAGGCAGAAACAACCACTTCCGAAACATTACGTATGCCCAAACAAGCAGCGCTGCAAGCAGCAGCGCAAATACAGCAATATCGCTGCCTGTCATTGCCATCCCCCCGCTCCTCTCATAATTCGAGCATCCCGGTTATTTTTCCTGTAAGCATGTCCCGAAAATGCGAAAAAAGCCCATCTGAACCAGATGAGCTATCCGCCAAAGCTTTGGGCAACCTCTTGAAGTGTACGGGAAATAATTTCTTCTTTATTGTTTGGTGTTTCCGGAGGCTCTCCCGTGCGCCAGCAGGCTAGGAATTCTACATTCCCTTCTCCGCCCTTAATCGGCGAAAAGGTTAAGCCTTCGAGCAGAAATCCGAAGGCCTCCGCATCCGCAAGCACCCGACGCAGTACATCGCGATGTACCGCCGGATCACGAACAACCCCAGACTTGCCCACAGCCTCACGTCCCGCTTCAAACTGCGGCTTGATTAAGGCAACAGTAATACTCCCGGGATCGAGCAGCTTATGCAGTACGGGAAGTATGATTTTAAGCGAAATGAAGGAAACGTCGATTGAAGCGAAGGTCGGCTTCGGCCCCTTCAAATGCTCCGGCTCCAGGTATCTGAAATTGGTTCGCTCCATCACGTTCACCTTCTCGTGATTACGCAGAGACCAATCCAGCTGGTTATAGCCGACATCAATTGCATAAACATAGGACGCGCCATGCTGCAGCGCACAATCCGTAAAGCCGCCCGTAGAAGCGCCAATGTCCAGCATTATAACACCCGTGAGATCAATCCCGAATACACGGAGCGCTTTTTCAAGCTTAAGACCTCCGCGGCTAACGTAAGGATGAAGATCTCCCTTCACCTTAATTGCCGCACTGCGGGGCACCTTCGTCCCCGCCTTTTCCGCCCGTTCTTCGTCAATATAGACCAAGCCCGCCATTATAGCAGCCTTCGCTTTTTCCCTGCTATCAAAATACCCCTGCTCAACGAGCAGGACATCTACACGCTCTTTATCCGATGCCATTCGTATCTCCTTGAGCCGCTATGCGCGCTGGCGCAATCTTGTCTGAAAGCTGCGCAGCTCTGCTGCAAGCCGTTCGGCCGTAAGACCGACCTCTGCGCGCTGTTCCTTAATGCTGCCATGCTCGACAAAATAATCCGGAATGCCGAGAAGCTTCAGATTCATCCCGCTAATTCCGTTTGTAGCAAAATATTCGGCCACCGCACTGCCCGTACCGCCCTGGACAGCATGCTCCTCAATGACTACCATATCGCGCTTCTCGTCAGCGAGCTGCTTAAGCATCGCTTCATCAAGAGGCTTGATAAAGCGGGTATTGATCACTTTGACCCGCATGCCTTCCTTCGCCAAGGCTTCGGCCGCTTCTAAAGCCACCTGAACCATCGGGCCTACCGCGAGGACGACCGGACCTTCCCCTTCTTGAACGACTTCCCATGATCCGATTGGAATCGGCTTCAGTTCGTCAATAGGGTCCAAGACTACACCTGTGCCGTTGATCCGAGGATAACGAACAGCAATCGGGCCATCGTTATACTGCACTGCGGTATACAGCATATGCCGCAGCTCATTTTCGTCCTTCGGCATCATCAAGACCAAATTCGGAATATGCCTTAAATAAGAAATATCGTATACCCCGTGATGCGTTTCCCCGTCCGGTCCGACGAAGCCGGCACGGTCAATTGCAAACACGACGTTTAGATGCTGGCGGCAAATATCATGCACGACCTGGTCATACGCCCGCTGTAGGAAGGTCGAATACACTGCAAACACCGGCTTCATGCCTTCCATTGCCAGCGCTCCGCTAAAGGTAGCGGCATGCTGCTCCGCGATCCCAACGTCGATCATGCGACCCGGGAACCGCTTGGCAAATTTAAGCAAGCCCGAGCCGCCCGGCATGGCCGGGGTGACTGCAACGATACGGGAGTCCCGCTCAGCCAACTCAATTAGAGTGTTTCCAAATACCTCCGTATACATAGGAGGACCAACCGTCTTCAGCACCTGCCCGGATTCGATTTTGTAGGCTCCGGCCCCATGCCAAGCATGGGAATCCGCTTCCGCAGGCGCATAACCTTTGCCTTTCACGGTAACGACGTGCATCAGAACCGGTCCCGTCACCTTTTCTGCCTGCTTCATTGTTTCCACCAGAAGCGGAATATTGTGTCCGTCCACTGGACCGAGATAAGTGAAGCCCAGCTCTTCGAAAAGAACGCCGGAAACAACCAAATACTTTAAACTATCCTTCAGCTTTTCCGCCGTTTTAGCCAAGGTTCCGCCGATCGCAGGAATTTTCTTCAGCAGATGCTCGACTTCTTCCTTCGCTTTCATATACGTACGGTCCGAGCGGATTTTCGTTAAGTAGTTATGTATAGCCCCTACGTTCGGAGCGATCGACATCTCGTTATCATTCAATACGACGATCATATTTTTCTTTTCATGACCAATGTGGTTGAGCGCTTCCAGCGCCATCCCGCCCGTCATAGCGCCATCGCCGATGACCGCGACAATTTTATGGGACTCGCCCTTAAGATCCCGAGCTGTCGCCATCCCCATTGCGGCGGACAGCGAAGTCGAGCTGTGCCCGGCTTCCCATACATCGTGCTCGCTTTCCGAGCGCTTCACATATCCACAGAGCCCTTTATATTTGCGAAGCGTTCCAAAACGATCCTTCCGACCGGTCAAAATTTTGTGGACATAAGACTGATGCCCTACGTCAAACACGATTTTGTCCTCCGGACTGTTAAGTAAATAATGAAGAACGAGCGTAAGCTCAACGACTCCTAGGTTTGGCGACAAATGCCCGCCTGTCACCGACAGCTGTTCAATCAAAAACTGGCGGATTTCATCAGCCAGCTGTTCAAGCTGAGGTAATGTCAACGCTTTAAGATCGTTAGGTTTCTGAATTTGTTCGAGCAGCACGCTGTTTCCCTCGCTTTCCTCCGTTATTGGATTTTTTCTTCTTTGACTGCAGAACACGTATTCCGAGCCGGTGCTCCAGTACATAAAAGAGCCTGCCGATCAGAAGAACGATATGCGTCGCGTGGCTGATGGCAAATGATTTACCAAGTGCCTTGCCCCCTACCGTTAATCCGGACACAAGTCCGGCCACGGCAACGCTGATTGCGGTTTGCACGGGGCCATCCGCAGAGGACGTCAGCTTCAGCACAACCAACGCGCTCGCCGTTCCGCTAATAATCCCGCATATATCTCCAATAACGTCGTTACAAAAGTTGGAGAAGCGATCCGCGTTTCGTACGATCAGAATGGCCTGCTTGGAACCGTCCACCCGCTCGGATGCCATCGCATGAAACGGAATTTCGTCCGCTGCAGCTGAGGCCAAGCCGATCATATCGAAAAAGATGCCGCATAGTACAATCAACAAAACAACGATCATACCGATCCCCCAGCTTACGCCCGCAAGCACAGTCGTGGAGGTTACGGAAAACACGGAAGCGAGAAAAAAAGTCAAAATAAATATAAAAACACTCCATCTGATGGAGTTTTTAAAGGAATATTTCATTCGATTCGTCCAATCGGTTTCTTTCGGCAACCAATAAATATGTAGAGTGGCAGCTTGCGAAGTAAACGCTGTGGCTTAGGTCCAGTAGGTTTTCCCAAGCAGTCACCCTCTTGTCGCCAAGAAGGCAGTTTCCCTTTATGACTGCCTTAACGCCGTCACCGGTCGTTAGACTAGATTACCACTCAGTCCACACTATAATCCTCCGCAAGCCTCTAGGCAGAACAGTCTAGGAGTTTTCCTCTGACAATCCTTGACCATTTTTTAGCCTCTTTTGCAAGACAGATTTCATGCAGCATCCAGCAGACATTCTCTTGGCCGAGAGAAAGATCCGCCTACCATCTGCAATCCCCACTGGCTCGCTCAAGGCAGGCTACGCTGCACGCAAGTCGTCGGATACCGCCAGCCGAAGCCGGCACAACCGTCGGACCCGCCATTGCAGGTTCATACCCCAAGCCGTAAACAAGGGTCGAATGCGTAACCGCATTCTTCTTCTCCACGCACTTGGGCCTCCGCGGAAGCAGGGTCATCGCCCACATGCCATTGTGGATCGCCCCGCAACCTTAACTCCCAGCATCAACCCCCGACTGGGCGTCGAGAGCCAACACAAGGAACTTCATCGATGTGCCCTTCGGCGGATTTTTAGGCCCGCCCTCAAAATGGTGGACCGACTAGAATACTGCACCACTCATCAGTGCCTAATCGCAAATCATTATACCATAGTCGCGCAAACACGCGAAAGTGGATAAGCGCCCCTTTAATACTCGCGCTTTACCAAGTAATCAGCAATTTCCAGCAGCCTTCTCGGCTTCGGAAGGCCTGCAGCCAGAAGCGACTCTCTTGCCTCTTCGGTCAGCATCGCAATTTGCGAGCGGCAGGCGTCCAAACCAATTAAGAATGGATAAGTCACCTTTTGCTGCTTTTCGTCGCTCTTAACCGGTTTGCCAAGCTTGCTTTCATCCCCCGTCAGATCGAGAACGTCGTCCTGGATTTGAAAGGCAAGCCCGATATTGCGGCCGAATATGGTAAGGGCCTGCAGAGCAGCATCGGATGCTCCCGCAGATCTTCCGCCGGCTCGTACCGAATATACGATTAAATCGCTTGTTTTATGCAAATGAATATATTCCAGCTGGGAAAGCCCCGTCATTCCCTGCTCGGCATCCATATCGGCAGCCTGACCGCCAACCATGCCTCGCGGACCCGCATATTCAGACAGCTCCGCCACCATGGCAAGGGTCTGCTCAGCCGAAACTCCCAGTCTGTAATGGGCTTGCGTCAAATAGTAGAACGCGTGGGTCAGTAGCCCATCGCCGGCCAATATCGCGGAAGCTTCGCCGAACACCTTATGGTTCGTCGGCTTGCCCCTGCGCAGGTCGTCGTTGTCCATAGCCGGCAAATCGTCATGAATAAGTGAATACGTATGAATCATTTCGACGGCGGCAGCCGTTGGCATGGCCAGCTGCGGCTTTCCTCCGACCGCTTCTGCCGCGGCAAAGGAAAGCACCGGACGAAGCCGTTTTCCGCCCATGAGCAGCGAGTATCTCATCGCTTCCAGCAATCCGCTTGGTATCCCCCAAGCTCCCGGAAAGCTTTGTTCCAGCTCTGCTTCCACGGCAGACGCCCAGTGGCGTATATATTCGGTAATGCTTAATTGTTCCGTATCCATGCTGTTTTGCGTGGTCAAGCTTGTTCACCCTTCTCGTCAAAGCCGGCAGTGAACGGTTTTTTCTCTATGGCACCATCTTGTTCAACCAGCATATCAATTTTTCGTTCCACCTGTTCCAGCTTGCCGTTGCACAGCTGGGAAAGCGTCATCCCTTCCTGGAACAGCTCGATGGCCTGCTCCAGCGGTACATCTCCTTTTTCCAGCCGTTCGACAATCGACTCCAGCCGTTCCAAGGCGCTTTCAAAGGTTAGCGTTTCTTTGCTGTCCTGCGCTTCCATGACGTTACTCCTCCCCCTTCATGGACCAAACCTGGCAATCCAGCTGACCGTCACGCAGCTGGACCTTAACGAGATCCCCCAGCTGAACGTCTTCAACCGATCGGATCAGCTTTGATTTTTTTTCATCGTATACAATGCTGTATCCCCGCTGCATAATTTTCAACGGGCTCAGCGCGTCAAGCTGGCGTAGCGTGCTCCCCAGCTGCGTCCGCCGATCCTTCGCGTACTGCTTCGCGCTCTTAACGAGCTGAAGCTGGGCTATCGAGAGGCGCTGCTTCGCAGCAGTGAGCTGGCTGCCCGGATCACGGGCGGCGAGCCGCCGATCGATGCGGATCCACCGCTCGTTCGACCGCCGCAGAAGCGCTTCCATCCGCAGTCGCAGTTGCTCGCTCAGCCGGTCGAGCCGTTGCGCCGGCTGCTGCAGCATCGCGTGCGGCTGCCGAAAAATCGGCGAATGCGCCGCCCGCCGCAGGCGCTCCTGCTTCCGCGAGAGCTGCGCGTATAAGCCCTGCTGGAGCCGCTCCGTCAAATGGCGCAGCCCCTGCCGCACCTCGTGAAAATGCGGCACGGCCAGCTCAGCGGCCGCTGTAGGCGTTGCTGCGCGAAGATCGGCGACAAAGTCGGCGATCGTAAAATCCGTCTCATGGCCGACCGCGGATATGACGGGAATCGCCGATGCGGCAATCGCGCGCGCGACCTCCTCCTCGTTGAAGGCCCACAGCTCCTCCAAGGAGCCGCCGCCTCTTCCGACGATCAGCACTTCCGCCTCCGCCAGCTCATTCATGATGCGAATGGCTCGCACAATCGAGGCCGGAGCCTGCGTTCCCTGGACAAGGACAGGGAACAAAATGATCGGAACGGCCGGATACCTGCGCTGAAGCGTCGTCATAATATCGCGCACAGCTGCCCCGGTCGGCGAAGTAATGACGCCGACCGCCTTGGGAAACCTCGGAAGCGGACGCTTGCGCTCAGGACGGAACAGCCCTTCGGCCTCGAGTCGTTTCTTCAGCTGCTCAAAGGCCAAATACAAGCTGCCGATGCCGTCCGGCTGCATTTGAGTGACATACAGCTGATACTGCCCGTCCCGCTCAAACACAGAAATATTGCCCCGGGCCAGCACCTTCATGCCTTCCTTAGGCATAAACGGCAGCGACTGCCGCTGCCGTGCAAACATCACGCACTTGATACGCCCTCCTTCATCCTTCATCGTAAAATACAAATGCCCGCTCGAATGATTCGTAAAATTCGATATTTCACCGCGCACCCACACGTCCTGAAGCAGCGAATCGGATTCGAGCTTCATTTTCATATACCGGTTCAGCTCTTGGACGGAAAGTACGCGTTCGTCCTTACGCACGGTTACTTCACCTGCTGACGCTTCGCCGCTCTTTCAGCGGATTCGAGCGTATTATACATAAGCATGGCAATCGTCATGGGCCCAACGCCGCCCGGAACCGGTGTGATTGCGCCCGCTACCTCGGCGACCTCTTCAAAAGCTACGTCGCCCGCGAGCTTCCCCGTATCAAGACGGTTGATGCCAACGTCGATGACGATCGCACCCGGCTTTACATGCTCCTTGCGGATCAGACCCGGTTTACCGACAGCCGCAACAAGAATATCGGCTTGTCTCGTAATATCAGCCATATTCGCGGAACGCGAATGGCAAACCGTTACCGTGGCATGCTCCCGAAGCAGCAGCATCGCCATCGGCTTGCCTACAATGTTGCTGCGTCCTACGACAACCGCATGCTTTCCAGCCAGCTCAACGCCAGTCCGCTTCAGCAGCTCCATGACACCTGCCGGAGTGCAGGGCAGAAACCCTTCGTGACCGCTCGTCAGATTGCCTACGTTTACCGGATGAAAGGCATCGACATCTTTTTCCGGCAAAATCGCATCGTCGATCTTATTCTGGTCAAAATGGGAAGGCAGCGGCTGCTGCACGAGAATGCCGTGAATCCGCTCATTGCTGTTAAGCTGGCCGATCAGCGCAAGCAGCTCCTCCTCCGTTGTCGATTCCGGAAGACGATGCACCTCGGAATACATGCCGAGCTGCTCGCAGGTTTTCGCTTTGTTCCGTACATACACCTGCGATGCCGGATTTTCACCGACGATCACCACGGCAAGTCCCGGTTGAATTCCTTGTGCACTCAACCTCGCTGCTTCTTCCTTCACCTGTGCCTTCAGTTGTTCGGATATCGCTTTCCCGTCAATGATTTGTGCGCTCATGTCTCTTCTCCCCCGTCTCTCCCGTTACACCTTTTCTTGTGCCGCCTTCGCTTTCAGCTCGTCCAGCTTTTTTATCATTTGACCCAACACGCCGTTTACAAATTTCCCCGATTCATCGGTGCCAAAATGCTTTGCCAGCTCAATGGCCTCGTTCACCGCAACCTTTGGCGGCGTTTCGGCTTCCACCACGAGCTCAAATGCCGCAAGCCGCAAAATTTGACGGTCTACGCGGGACAGCCTGTCCATCTTCCAGCCCTTTAAAAATTCAACGAGCAGGGAATCCAAAAGCTCTCTATTCTCGTTTACGCCGCGCACCAAAGCACGGACGTAACGCGCCGTTTCCGCGTCAACCTCCGTCATTTTTTCCGGGTCGGGCTGTTCCTCTTTATTCATGGTCTCTTCCAAAATGGCATCGACCGCCCGATCGTCGGGAACCTTATTCATTTCCAAATGATAAAGGCTTTGCACTGCTAGTTCTCTTCCTGTTCTACGTTTCATGAAAGGTGAGTGTTCCTCCTTGACTATATCTTCTAGTATATGACATTATCGCCGAAAGCCAAACAAAAAAATCCCAAAAGGATGGGATTTACCGAAACCATCTATCGGAAAACCATCGGGACAAAAAGCTCCAGTCCATTAATGGTTCCCCTCTTTCCACCTTGCCGCCGAAATAATAGCCGACCAGCATTAGAAAAGCGAACACGAGCATGTCCCAAAAGCCCCAAATCAAATAAATGAATCCGAAGAACATTCCCGCGGCCGTGCCTGTCGTCTTCCCCCGGTGCCTTTCCCATAATTCCTTCCACATCGGGATCCATCACCTCTATTCTACGCGGCTTTTAAACGTTTGCGATTGCACGATGTTCGCGACGAAGACGGAAACGAACGATACCGGAATGCCTGTAATATCCTCGACGAGCCCCTTTACCGAGCTCTGCACCTCTTCCGTCATCGACGGAATGGAGGTTTCACCGTCTACAACCGTACGGATGGAAATTTCAAGTCCCGCATCCGTGACACGCACCCGAGCTTTCAAGTCGCGTACTCCGCGCACTTTCGAAGCTGCTTTCAGCGAAAGATTTTCAACGGTTTCCAGTGAAATGCGAATATCCCCGAAATCCGTGCGTTGATCGATGGAAGGCGCCCCGGAACGGCTTCTGCGCAGCGACAAGTATAAAAAACGCAGGCTCAGTAATATGAGTATAGCCGATACGGAATACAAAGCCGGCAGCAACCAAACCGGTTCGGGTTCCATAGCTTCAGGCGATATCACCCCGGATACCAACAGCAGCGTCCCAAATGAAATGACAATAACAAGCAGGCTGAACACAAAAAGCAAAAATTTATCCGCAACACGGATCATCCGGCTTGTCCTCCTTTGCAGCAGATTAGAATAGAAGCAAACCCCCTGACCGATCAGGGGGTTTGGCTGAGCCGAAAGAGCGGCGTTTACTTCACGCGCAATGTCGTAAAGTCTTCCTCTTCGGGTTTATTGTCCATTCCTTTAAAATGAACATCGTGAATATGTACATTAACTTCAACAACCAATAGGCCTGTCATCGATTCGATGGCATGCTTAACATTATTTTGAATCGCGGAGGCAACCTCCGGAATCCGTGTACCATACTCAATTACGATCGAAACATCAACTGCAGCTTCGCGTTGGCCGACTTCCACCTTAACGCCCTTCGCCAAGTTTTTGCGTCCGAGCAGTTCTGCAACGCCGCTTGCAAAACCTCCGCTCATTCCTGCTACCCCATCTACCTCAATGGCAGCCAGGCCGGCTATCACTTCGATGACCTCAGGAGCAATTTGAATGTTTCCCATCTCTGTTTTCACAAAATCTGGAGCAATCGTGTTCACCGAAAGACGCACCTCCTTATGTTTTCATCTACCGCGCAATCGACGGTGTTGTCCGTCTTAGTATTTATAACTATACCATTCTGGCTGTTTTATGACAAACCGTAGAAAATCTGAGGAGTGCGTTTCGGATCATCGCTTATTCTCGCGGGTCGTTTACGTCGTAATCCTCTAGAAACTTGATGTCAAAGTCGCCCCGTATAAATTTCGGATGTTCCATGAGCTTACTATGGAACGGAATGGTGGTTTGTATGCCTTCAATAGCGAATTCCGCTAAGGCCCGCTTCATCCGGTTGATCGCCTCTTCGCGCGTAGCGCCCCACACGATGAGCTTCGCGATCATCGAATCATAGTGCGGCGAAATCGTATAACCCGGGTATGCCGAGCTGTCCACACGAACGCCGAGCCCTCCCGGCGGCAAATAAAACGAAATTTTACCCGGCGACGGCATAAAATTACGGTTTGGATCCTCTGCATTTACGCGGCATTCGATCGACCAGCCGTTAATCTGCACATCCTCTTGCGAAATGCTGAGCGGATTACCTTCCGCCACTGAAATCATTTCCTTCACGATGTCGACGCCGGTCACCATTTCCGTAACCGGGTGCTCTACCTGAATTCGCGTATTCATTTCCATAAAGTAAAACTGACCGTCCGGTCCCAGCAAAAACTCAAGCGTGCCCGCTCCGGAATAATTCACCGCTTTCGCCGCGCGCACCGCAGCTTCGCCCATTGCCTTCCGCGTTTCCGGCGTAAGAACAGGACAAGGCGCTTCCTCGACCAGCTTCTGACGGCGCCGCTGTACCGAGCAATCGCGCTCGCCAAGATGGATGACGTTGCCGTGCTTGTCCGCGAGCACTTGAATTTCAACGTGCTTCATGTTGGTCAAAAACTTTTCAAGGTATACGCCGCCGTTGCCGAAAGCCTTCTGCGCTTCCTGCTGCGCTTCCGTCATCTGGCGCACCATATCTTCCTCGTTGTCGGCAAAGCGGATGCCTTTGCCGCCCCCGCCGGCCGTCGCTTTAATGACGATCGGGTACCCGATATCGCGGCCGATGGCTACGGCGTCTTCCACTGTTTCCACCAAACCGACGGAACCGGGAATAACCGGAACATTCGCATCGCGCATCGTCTGCTTCGCCGTCGACTTATCCCCCATTTTGCTGATCGCATCCGGGGATGGGCCGATGAAGGTGATGCCGCACTGCTCACAAAGCTCGGCAAAATCAGCATTTTCCGCCAAAAAGCCGTAGCCCGGGTGAATGGCATCCGCGCCGGTAAGCGTCGCTACACTCATCAAATTGGTAAAATTCAAATAGCTGTCCTTGGACAGCGTAGGACCAATACAGTACGCTTCGTCCGCCATACGGACGTGAAGCGAATCGCGGTCCGCCTCCGAGAAAACGGCAACGCTGGTTATGCCGAGTTCACGGCAGGCGCGGATGATCCGCACAGCGATTTCACCGCGGTTCGCTATTAATATCTTGTGAAAAGTCATCTGGTGTTTACCTCCCATTAACCGCGACGAACGACAAATAGGGGTTGTCCGTATTCGACAAGCTGTCCGTTCTCAACCAGAACCTCGACGATTTCCCCCTTGACCTCCGCCTCGATCGGATTCATCAGCTTCATGGCCTCAACGATGCAAACAACAGATTTCTCCGTCACCTTCGAGCCGACTTCCACGTAAGGAGCCGCTCCCGGGGACGGTGCAGAGTAAAATGTACCGACCATCGGAGACACGATTTTATGTAAGGATGCGTCGTCCGCCTTCGGTGCAGCCGTTTCAGGCGCAGGCGCCGATTCTGGAGCTGCAGGGGCTGACACGGCAGCTGGCGCGGCGGCAGGGGCAGTCGGAACATATACCTGCTGCGGCGCAGAAGTTACGAGAACGTTTTCCGTTTTATTCGGCTTGCGGATCATAAGCCGGGAGCCCTCGTTTTCGATTTCAATTTCCTGTACGGATGTTTGATCGACTAATTTTATTAGTTCTTTAATTTCGCTCAGTTTGAACATGGCCCGTTTCGTTCACTCCTTCAGGCACCTGAACAGCGGAAGCCTGTCTTAGTTTTGCAACGTTAGTATTATAACACAAACCTTCTTCACTTCAAGATGATTCCTCCAAACTACCGCCCAAATGGTGGAAAAATCCCGCCGGATCATTCCGGCGGGAGATAACGATAGGTTCGGTTCAATTAGTTTTTAAATTCAACCGAAACGCGGTCTGCGCCGATGCCGAGCTCTTTCATTGTCATGTCGATGATGGATACCGCTTCGGAACGCTGAAGCTTATCAGCCATTACGACCACTTTATACTTGGAGCCGTCTTGAACAACGACAGCATTACCGAATTGAGTAGCCAGCTGATCTTCCAGGCTAATCATTTTAACATGCTGCTCCTCCAGTTTGTACATATCCTCGTAAGCCTTCGTTACCGCCTCGTTATTTTGCTTCGAATCGTTGATGATCGTCATCAGCTTCTCGCTCATTTTCGTTAACTCTTCGTCTCTACGAAGATTTGCGTCGATAAAGTACTCTTCAGCAGACATCGCCTGCGCAGAAACCTGCTGCAGCAGCTCCTCATCCGTCTTGCCTTGTTCGCCGGCTGCTTCCGCCGCGGACGTCTCTTTATCCGCCGGAGCTGCGTCGGTTTTTGCCGTATTGTCAGGCGCGTTGGTCTTTACCTTATCCTGGCCGGTTACCGCTGTCGCATCATACTTGATTTCTTGCGTCTTCGTCGTTTCTGTTCCGGCCTGCAGCTCGTTCACATCATCGGTAAACAGGTAGTAAGCGGAGAGCACCACCATCAAGCTAAGCATAGATACGAGCCATACAGTTTGTCTTTTCGAGTTCATGTTTTCATCCTCCTAGAAATGAATTGATCAATTTATTTTAAGAATGGTGTTATTGCTGTTTTCTCGGCACAACCGATATGCGATGCGCCGGCACCGCTAAACCGCGTTCTACCGAATCAACGATCAGCTTTTTGACCGTCATATTTTCTGCGCCCCTCGCCACGACGACAACGCCGCGTATTTTCGGCTTGATCGTCTTCACCACAAGAGGGACTTGGCTGCCGTCGCGGCCGGAAACGTCGTAAAGCACGACCTCTCCCTCACGTCCAACGTCCGTAATGTGGCGGGTGCCGCCTCCGTCGGCCTTTTCCTGCGTTACCGACTGGGTATCCCTCTGATCCTTCTCCACTACGATTTCCTCTGTCGACTCCAGCGTGACCATGACATCCACCTCGCCGACGCCGATGATTTGCTCTAAGATTTCCTTTAGAGCCGTTTCGTATCGGTCCTCGTAGCTTTGAAATTTCGTATCCTGCATCACGGCCTCAGACGAAGCCGGCTTACTGCTTGGCGGATCCGCGGTGCTGCCCGAAAGCGGCGTCTGCAGCGGCCCAATTTCCTTTACCTGAAGCATCGAGCTTACCAGCATGAAGCCTATGCCGAGCAAGCCGAGCAGCAGCAGCCATTGGACCGTTTTTCTCCGTCCGGTATCCTTGCCGCCAAGCGTATTGGTTAACCAGTTGAAAAATGGCCCCAAAGCATCACCTCCTTCAAGCGTAAACTTCAGGAAGACTTCCTGTCGGCGTCAACGTGGATCTTTAGCGCACCCGGTTCAATCCCCCATTCGCTGTGAATCACTTCGCTCACCTTCGAACGGATGTCATTCACCGTTTGCTCGGCGGCAGCCTCCGATACGGCTTCGGCCGCAGGATTGATGGAAATATCAATCATGACCGGCTTCACTTGGCCGATCGGTTCTCCGGACAAGCCGCCATCCGGTTTTGGACTGCTTTCATTCGCCACGGAAACAGACAGCTTCGCAACCTTCGGCTGGCCGTCCTCTCCGGCTTGTAGCACAGCGTCTACCGCCGTCACCTTATAGCCGGTCTGTTTTTCCACATGCTCCCGCACCATTCTCTCCAGCGTCTGCTCGACCTGCACCAGCACCGTCTCGTTCGATGCGCTGCGCATCCGCTCTCCTTCGGCCAGAACCTGGTCAAGCGGAACCACTTCCGTGCTCCAGGTGCGCGGCTGCATCGAAACCGAGGAAGCCAGCACATTTAAGTTCACATCAGTGTGAAACAAGCGGACAACCGGAGACAGCAGTGTCAGCAGAATGAACAAGCTGACGACCAGCTTTACGTACCGCTCCATGCTGCGATTCGGGAGCATCAGATCGATAAAAGCGGCGAAAAGGATGATGGCGATAATTTCTTTCAGCCAGCCGGCTAGCCAATCCATCGGATTCCCTCCTTATCGCACCATTAGCGACACGTTTCCAACCGTAATCATCACGGTTATGGCGAAGAAGAACATAAGCCCAACCGTCGCCAGAGCGGCAAACACATAAATCAAGCTTTTGCCGATGGTCTGAAGGCAGGAGCCGATCGGACTGGTGCCGAGTGGCTGCATGACGGCGGCGCATAAGTTATAGATAAAGGCCAAGGCCAAAATTTTCATCGCCGGGAATGCGCAAAGCAGAAGAATGATAATAACCCCGGCTAGCCCTACTGCGTTTTTGATGAGCATGGAGGCGCTGATCACCGTATCCGACGCTTCTGCAAACATCCGGCCAACCACCGGGACGAACTGCCCAGTGATATATTTCGCTGTCTTGAGCGTGACCCCGTCGGCAACACCGCCTGCCGCCCCCTGCACGGAGATCACTCCAAGAAAGATCGTCAGCATAATCGTCAAACCCGCGATGCTGATCGTCCGCAGCATATTGGCAAGCTGGGTAACCTTGTACTTCTCCGATAACGAGCTGACGATATGAAGGACAGCGGAGAAGAACAAGAGCGGAAATACGAATACATAAATGAACGTTCCGACGGTATGAATCATAAATACGATCAAAGGATGCAGTACCGTCACGGAAATCACATTGCCCATGGAAGCCAGCATCGTAAGCAGAACCGGAATCATAGCGATCATAAAATGAATCATGTCGGCAATCGCGTCATTGGCGTAGGTGATGGCGATATGAAAGCTGTTAAACGCGATGATGATCAGTACCATGTAACAGATGCCGTAAGCAATTTTGCTCACTTCAGCCCTAACGAAAGCCGATTGCAGCGTCTCAAGCATCACGCTAAGAATCGCTAATATTACAATAGATCCGAGCAGCTTTCCGTTTAAAATGATTTCCCGGATAAAGTAGCCCGCCAGCCCCTTGATGACATTAACCGGATTCAGCTTCTCACCGCCCGGCAGCAGCATTTCCATCAAGGTAGGGGTCTGCTCTATCGGCAAAAACTCACCGTAATTTTCCATTAACCGGTCCCAGTACTGCTCCACCTGCTCAGACGGAACCTCCTCGGCCTGCTGGCGGACGACTCCGTTTAGCGGATCGGCTTGAGATGTCGGAGCTTGCGTGTTCTGGGTTTCCGGTGCAGCCATAACCTCTGCAGGCAAGGGCCATAGGGATAAAAGCAGGAATAGTGCGGCGGCGATTGCTATCAGATAACGGTGCATCATTTATCCCCCCTACAGCTCCTCCGCTGTGCTCCTGCTTACGCAGGCAGAAGCTTCAGCACCGTTTCCAAAATGACGGTTATGATCGGAAGGGCCATAGCCATGATCAATATTTTCCCTGCCAGCTCCACCTTCGAGGCGATGGACTCTTGTCCGGCATCCCGAACGATCTGCGCCCCAAATTCGGCGATGTATGCGATGCCGATTATTTTCAGAATGGTCTTCAAGTACACCATGTTGACGCCCGATTTTTGGGCCAGCCCCTCCAGCACCCTCATGATGTTGGATATGTTCCCGAGCAGCAGGAGGAAGATGACCATACCGGTAAAGGTTGCCAGCAGGAAAGCAAACATCGGCTTTTGTTCCTTAATGACTAGGGTTAGCACCGTTGCAATCAAGGCGAGCCCTACGATTTCAATGATTTGCATCGGCGCCACCTACTGGAAAAGAAAGATCGTTTTGATTTCCTTAAAAAGCTCGTCTAGCATTCGGATGACCATCAGCATAACGACCACGAATCCGATAAGCGTCGCCCAATGAGCCATATCTTCCTTGCCCATTTGCTTCAGCACGGTATGGATCATGGCGATCACAATGCCGATGCCGGCGATTTGAAAAATCGCGTTGACATCCATATTCATGAACGATCACATCCCGTCAATACATAAGAATTACGACCAATGCGCCCATCAACACCCCCAGCGTACGCCACATTTTTTCGTATCGCCGCTGATCCTCCCGGGCCGTTTCTTCTTCCGACCGGAGCTGGCTTGAGGCAAGCCGGATATGCTTGACCTGATCCTGCCTGTCGGTAAGGCCCAGATTGGCGCCCAGCCGCTGAGCGATTTCCCGCTCCGCCTTTTCCATCGCGGTATCGCTCCACGTTTCCTTCACCGCCTGCTCCCAGCAATCGGCAGTGACGGCGCCGGGCTCCCGCATCAATTCCGCGGTTTTCCGGAACAGCCGCTCCAGCGGCGCTGGAGTTTGTGCGGCGATGCGCGTGAGTGCTGTCGGCAGCGGCGTATAGCCGTACACAATTTCGGTTTCCAGCAGCTGGAGCGCATGAATCAGCTGCCTGATTTGCACCGGCCGCTTCCCATACCGCGAAGCGCGCTGAAAGCCGTACAAGGTTGCTGCGGACATGATGAGGACAGCTCCAACCAATTTAAGCATCGGCTGCCTCCCTCCCCGCCGAGAGTGCCGGGACGGCGATCTGTCTTCCGGAGTCATCATATACAGATAGGGAAAATCCTCTGCGATTCCCCGGCTTCCTCGCTTGTATCACAATAAACCGGGAAAATACGCGCTCACCGATCAGCTCGCGCAGCGCCGGTCTGCGGCCGACGTCCTCGACGCTGTGACCGTGCGCCGTAGCCACCACGCGAATGCCGGCATGCAGCGCCTCGTGGATTGCTGCCGCGTCCTCAGGCCTGCCGATTTCGTCGACAGCGATAACCTCCGGCGACATCGAGCGGATGAGCATCATCATCCCCTCCGCCTTCGGACAGCCGTCCAGCACGTCCGTACGCGGCCCGAGATCGAACACCGGCGTCCCTTCTACGCAGGCCGCAATTTCCGAGCGTTCATCGACAACGCCCACCTTCCAGCCTGCTTTCACGCGGGGGGGACTGCCTCCGCTCATCAAACGGACCAAATCACGCAGGAGCGTCGTCTTTCCTCCCATCGGCGGTGAAACGATGAGCGTGTGCTTGACCGTCGAACCATCCGGCTCAAGCAGGTAAGGCAAAATCGGTGCAGCTGCGCCTTTGACTTGTCTCGCCAACCGGATATTAAAGCTGGAAATATCTTTAATTAGCTTCACCCTGCCGGAATCCACAATCGTTCGTCCGGCAAAACCGACCCGGTGGCCGCCGGCTATCGTGATGTATCCCCGTTTGAGCTGCTCCTCGATCGTATACACCGAGTGATTCGTTAAGGTATCCAGCAGCCGCAAGCAATCGGATCGCGTCGGGAGATAGGCCCCGTGAGGCTCGGCTCTCAGTCTCCCATCCAACTGCAGAAAGCCGTGTCCTCCGTCATATACAATTTCCAGCGGCCTGGCCTCACGAATTCGGATCTCCATTAGTGCGGAAGCAGCCGGTTCCGGAAGCTTCCGCAGCGCTTGTGCGATATCAGGAGGCAGCAAGGTTACAATTTGTTGTGTCATAGCGGCCCTCCAAGTTGTCCGAGGTTTACCACATCTATATGCACAGCCTGTCTATTTATGACTAATTGCTAGATTTACTTTTTTAAGATACCGATAAAAATGAGTGCGACACCTGCGAGAATCCAAGCCAGCTTCCCGAAGGAAAACTTATCGGCTACGCCGACGAGTCCCACCGTCGTTACGGTCAGCATGACGAGAGGACCGACCAGCGCCAGTGAGGAATTCACTAGCAGCGCTTTCTCCACCGAGTTAAAGCGAAGCATGAGCAGTGCTGCGGTCAATTCTACTAAACCTGAAAACACGCGCAGCATGGCCATTGTCATTACAATTTTGTTTACCATATCCTTTTAAACCCTCCCCGACGATCGCATTCAATCCATTGTATGCAGGCCTGTCTCTGTTTAGGATGTAGCTCGTCTTTTTCTGCAAAAGAAATCGTCACACCGAACACCGATGCCTGCCAAATGGGCACACCCCTATCCGCTGATGCATATATTGCTTGCGAGAGAAATCCAAAACAGCGAGGAGAATTCAGTTCATGGAAGCAAAACCGCATGCGGAGTGGCATCCGATGCTGCAGGACCCGACCGGTTCGCGGGCGGGTAAACCTAGAACAGCTGGCAAAACGATGGTCATCGATAAAGGTCTGGGCATCCGTGCTTACGAGGATCTGCTTGAAACGTCCGGAGCTTACATTGACATGATTAAGCTTGGATTCGGCACCTCCGTGCTTTACAGCCGGAAAGCGCTGCTAGAAAAGATTGCGATTGCAAAGCAAAACGGTATCGCGATCATGCCTGGGGGCACGTTTCTCGAGGTGGCGATTACGAAGGGGCTCGTGGCAAGCTTTTTCCAATCGGTGACAAAGCTTGGATTTACCGCAATCGAGGTATCGGACGGTACGATTGATATGAATCGCCGTCTGCGCAGTGAGCTTATTATCCGGGGATTGGATGAGGGACTGGAAGTGTACACGGAATACGGTAAAAAGATGTGGGGCTCTCAGATTGAGATCGAGGACTTTCTGGAGACGGTCCATACGGATATTTCGCTTGGCGCCGCGCATGTTACCGTGGAAGGGCGTGAATCCGGGATCGGCGTCGGCATTTTTGATGAAAACGGAGAATGCAAAGAGGATGAGATCGACCTCGTCATTAAAAATGTGCCAAGTCCAGATTGTTTAATGTGGGAAGCGCCCCTCAAGTCGCAGCAAACACAGCTCATCCTGAAGCTCGGGCCGGATATTCATCTTGGCAACATCGCTCCTGAGGAAGTTATCGCGCTCGAGGCATTGCGCCGCGGGCTAAGGTCGGATACGATGAAGTTAGGGATGCGAACAGAAAACCACAATAAATAATGCTTCATCCTTGTTTCGTACCAATATTATATGAATAAGGAGGCACTTGGTATGCGTGTGGATGTCATTGCGAGCGTAGGCGAAGCAATTGTTGATGATTTGCTGCACAAAACCGTCGTCGCGATCGATGTGCTCCGTGCGACAACCGTCATGACGACCGCTCTTGAACAAGGGGCGGAAGGCATTGTGCCTGTAGAAACGGTCGCTCAGGCACGAAGCCTGCAGCAGGCCGGAGATTTGCTCGGCGGTGAGCGCGGCTGCAAAAAAATTCCCGGCTTTGATTACGGGAATTCCCCTTATGAATTTTTAGACGGCAGCATTGCAGGACGCAGACTAATTATGACAACGACAAATGGCACAAGAGCGATTCAAAAGGCGCAAAAGGCCGGCTGTGTGCTTGCCGGCTCATTTCGGAATGCGGCTGCCTGCGCCAAGGCAGCGGCTGCTTTAGACAAAGATATTGTACTTCTCTGCGCGGGAACTCAGGACGTATTTTCATTAGAGGATGGGTTATGCGCCGGAGCACTGCTGCATGAGATCCGTTCGGTAGCAAAGGGTGTACTCGCTCCAAACGATTTCGGACTCGCGATGGAAGCGGCGTTCCTGCAGCATCGCGCAAATTTGACGGATACTATTCTTAACTGCAGCAACGGGATTCGTCTAACGAAGCTGGGTTACTCGCAGGACGTCGGGTTCTGCACGGAAATCAGCGTATCCAGCACCGTTCCGAAGCTCCACGGACATATTCTTAAGCCGATTCAATAGGATTTCTGCGTTCTTGTTCTAAAATGCCCCCCTGTTCATAGACTAGACTTGTACTCTATCATGGACAGGGGTTTTTGACGTGAACGGAGATGTGCTGTTGCTCGTTTTAATTCTCATCGGTATGATCGGGCGTTCTCCGATCATTACAACAGCGGCCTGCATACTGCTCGTCGTAAAGCTTGTCAGCTTGGAGCGCTTCTTGCCGACGATTGAGAGGCGAGGTTTAGAGCTCGGCCTGCTGTTTTTAACAATGGGCGTGCTCGTGCCCTTCGCAAGCGAACGCATTTCCATAAAAGACATCTTGTCCGTATTCACCACATGGCCGGGAATATTGGCGCTGACGGGCGGAGCGTTCGCAACCTTTCTGAATGGAAAAGGGCTTGATCTGCTGAAGGCGGATCCGCAGCTGATTGTCGGCCTTGTCATCGGATCGATCTTCGGGATTGTATTTCTAAAAGGAATCCCGGTCGGACCGTTAATGGCCGCCGGGATTACTGTCATCTTATTAAAAGTGTTTTATTTCATCTTTGATCGTTTCGTTTAAGCAGACAGCCCGATAAAAAAGCCCGACCGGCATTCGGTCGGGCTTTCGACTGTTGTGATTATCGGCGTTCGGACGGTCCACCGACAAAAGCCTGTTCGTCGGAATCGAGACCGAAGCCGGTGTGCAGTGCACGAATGACATCCTGCAGCGGCTCGCGTTCAATGACACAGGAAACCTTAATTTCGGACGTGCTGACCATCTTGATGCTGACATTTTGCTCCGAAATAATTTGGAACATCCGTGCCGCAACCCCAGGGTTGCTCACCATGCCGGCACCGACGATCGATATTTTTACAAGACCCTGCTCGGATTCTACGCCGCGGTAATGCAGCTTTTCCTGCAGCTTCTCAAGCACTTGCACCGCTTTGTCCAGATCGGACAGCGCAACAGTGAAAGAGAAATTGGCTTCGCCGTTAAGAAGTGCGCCGCTTTGCACGATAATATCTACGTTGACGCCCTCGTTCGAAAGTGCGCCGAATACCTGGGCAAGCTGTCCCGGTACGTCCTGCACGCCCAGCAAGCTGATGCGCGCTACATTTTTATCATAAGCGATTCCGCTGACTACTACTCCCTGCTCCATTACCGCATCCTCCTTAACCGATGTCCCCTCGTTATAAGTAAAGCTAGAACGAACAACCAGATTGACGTTATAATGCTTTGCGTACTCAACCGCACGAGGGTGAAGCACCGCTGCGCCAAGGTTCGCCAGCTCCAGCATTTCGTCATACGAAATTTCCTTCAGCTTGCGCGCAACCTTTACAATTCTAGGATCCGTCGAATAGATTCCATCGACGTCCGTATAGATTTCACATAGATCCGCTTTGACAGCTGCCGCTAAGGCCACAGCCGTCGTGTCGGAGCCGCCGCGTCCAAGCGTTGTAATTTCCCCAGACTCCGACATCCCTTGGAAGCCGGCTACAATGACAACTTTACCGGCATCCAGTGAAGCATGAATCCGCTCCGGCTTAATATCCATAATGCGAGCCTTCCCATGAACCGGCTCCGTCAGCATTCCCGCCTGCCAGCCGGTATACGAGACCGCGTCTACTCCAAGTCCGTGGAGCGTCATCGACAACAGAGCTACAGACACCTGCTCTCCCGTTGTTAGCAGCATATCCATTTCCCGCGCCGGCGGGTTGCTGTTCAATTGTTTGGATAAATCAATCAAATCATCCGTCGTATCGCCCATTGCGGAAACGACAACGACACAGGAGTTGCCTTCCGCTTGCTTTTCTTTAATCCGATTCGCTACGCGGAGCATCCGTTCGGGTGTGCCAACGGAACTGCCGCCGAATTTCATGACCACTAATGCCAATTCGTCTCACTCCCATGCCTTTAAAATTACATTGTTACATTATACCATACGATCGGCGCCTTGTGGGGATGTTTGCCTAATTTTTCAGAAAACTTTAACGACGAAAAAGGCTTTTCGGAATTGAATGCTGCATGCATCCAATTCCGAAAAGCCTAATCCATCGAACGGGTTATGCGCGGGAAATGTACTTTCCTTCGCGAGTATCAATAAGAAGTACGTCGCCTTCGTTAATAAAGAGCGGCACTTGAACGTCCAGTCCGGTTTCCATCTTAGCGTTTTTCGTAGCGCCCGTCGCCGTATTGCCCTTAATGCCCGGCTCGGTCTCGATCACCTTCAAATCAACGCTGTTCGGCAGGCTGATGCCGATAATTTCGCCTTGGTAGCTGGAGATCTGTACGTTCATGTTTTCTTTCAGGAAGTTAAGCTCCCACTCCAGCTGCTTGCGGCTGAGACCGATTTGGTCGAAGGTTTCCGTATCCATAAACGTGTACTCGTCGCCGCTGTTGTACAGATACTGCATCGTACGGTTTTCAACGATAGCACGTGCTACGTTTTCACCTGCGCGGAAGGTACGTTCAACGATGTTGCCGTTGCGGAGGTTTTTCAGACGGGAACGAACGAATGCCGCGCCCTTACCCGGTTTTACGTGCTGGAAATCCTGTACTGTAAAAATATCGCCTTCCACTTCGATGGTAAGGCCTGTCTTAAATTCGTTAACTGAAATCAATGTAATTCCCTCCTGAAAGCATATGTATGTCGCTATTCCAGCACCGTAAATTGTTTGCTGGAACGCGTTAAAATCCGAATTCCGCCCTCCGTCATGACGACGTCGTCTTCGATGCGTACGCCTCCGAATCCCGGCAAATAAATTCCCGGCTCCACCGTTACTACCATGCCTGGCTGGAGAACAACGTCACCCGTCTTGTTCAGCCTCGGGCTCTCATGCACTTCCATGCCCAGTCCGTGTCCGGTGCCATGGCCGAAGTATTCGGCGTACCCGTAACGCGCGATAATATCTCTCGCGATCGTATCGCCTTCCTTGCCGGTCATGCCGGGCTTCAGTGCGGCTAATACCGCCATTTGCGCTTCCAGGACGATATCATAAATTTCCTTTGCCTTCGGGTCCGGCGCACCATTGCCCCCAACATATACCGTCCGTGTAATGTCGGAGCAATATCCTTTATAGAGCGCACCAAAATCCAGTGTGACCAGCTCGCCTGCACCGATCTTCTTATCGCTTGCCACCCCGTGAGGAAGCGCCGAACGTTCGCCGGAAGCGACAATCGTATCAAACGAAGACGAAACCGCCCCGCGCTTGCGCATATAAAATTCAATTTCAAGCGCAATGTCGCGTTCACTGGCACCCGGCTTCAGATATTGCAGAACATGCGAGAAGGTAGCGTCCGCTAAATCAGCCGCCTCCTGCATCACTTCAATTTCTTCCTCGTCCTTCACCATCCGCAGCGCTTCAACGAGCGGCGGCGCAGCAACGATCCGAATGCCCTCAAGCTCCTGCACAAGGGATTGATAGGATGCATAGCTGACATGGTTCTGTTCGAAGCCAAGCTCAGCGATTCCGAGATTTTTTAACGTAGACTTTACCGTTCCCAGCGGTCTGACCTGCTCGTGCTCCACAACCGTAAAGTGTTTTGCCTGCTGCGGGGCTTGAGTCATGTAGCGGAAATCCGTAAACAAAATCGCTTCGTCTTCCGTCACGAGCACATATCCCGCCGAACCGGTAAAGCCTGTCATATACTTGCGATTAAAGCCGCTCATG
This sequence comes from Paenibacillus turpanensis, assembly GCF_011421635.1. GTDB lineage: Bacteria > Bacillota > Bacilli > Paenibacillales > YIM-B00363 > Paenibacillus_AK > Paenibacillus_AK turpanensis. Next base: position 110,031 of record NZ_WTLI01000003.1, on the reverse strand, counting down.
ATCAGCAAAGCCGGAAGGCCATTGTCACGCATCGCACTGCGAAGTTTCGATAATCGGTTAGGAATGCTCATTCCTTATTCCTCCCCCGTACGGGTAAGATGTCGGTGCAGGGCAAGCAGCGCAAGCTCGTAGCCGTGGGCGCCCAATCCGCAGATTTGCCCAACACAAACAGGCGCTGTCACGGAAGTATGACGGAACTCCTCACGCTTGTGAATATTCGAAATATGCACTTCTACAACAGGGAGCGCAACGGCACTAAGGGCATCACGAATCGCGTAGCTGTAATGCGTAAACGCGCCAGGATTGATGATGATCCCTTGAGCTTGTCCATATGCCGCATGAATTCGGTCAATCAGCGCCCCTTCATGGTTCGACTGAAAACATTCAACCGTGACCCCCAGCTGTTCGCCAAGCTTCGTCACTTCAGCTTCAATCGAGCCTAACGTAACGCTGCCGTATACTCCCGGCTCCCGAATGCCGAGCATATTCAGGTTCGGTCCGTTTAATAAAACAATGTTCAACAGCGGCGGCCTCCAATTCCATGAAACAACCCGATTTCAAGCACCAATTGCCATTTTACCATATAGGGGCGTTCAATGGAAATGGTTTCTTACGCCGATTCCGGCTCGCGCTGCCGCTCATCCGTATATTCCAAGGAAGCGGTGTAACCGATAAAGATGCCCCACAGCAAATAAATGCAAAGGTCAACAATATAAGTGTCCCAGCTCATATTCCCGATCCACGGCATCATACCGGTTAACGGACCGACGAGCAAATAAATTAGAAAAAACCAAGCCGCGCCATAAGCGATTCCGAACCATGGACCTTTAAGCTTCGAAAGGGCGTAAGTATAAATGAAGCTCGCCACCAGCGAAAACACAATAAAAAACAGCCAGCCGACAAAGTGGCCGCCCCAGCCGGCGATAAAATCATGGGTGAAAAACGGTTCTGCCATGTAGCCCGGTAACACCTGCGAAAAATTTAGAAAATAAGAAATCATCTTAATCGCACCCCAAATGAGACCTGCATATACTCCGAGCTGCAGCGCGAAGCCGAACTTATTCGTATGGCGCACCGTCTGCGTCTGCTTTTTCATAGCTTAACCATCCTCTCAAACGTTTTTCGTAGTATGTGCAACACCACCTGACTGTAATCGTCAGGCAAATGTGGTATTTGCCTTGATTTTTCGGTACAATAATTCTATTACTCATCGAGGATGGTGGCCCGATTGTCACAAGAAGCATGTCCTGTTCCCGTATACGGCGGCCAAGCGGTGATCGAAGGGGTCATGTTCGCCGGCCAGCACGTCCATGTGACGGCCGTAAGGCGTAAAAACAAGCAGATTGACTTTTTCGAAGTACCGAAAAAGCCGGCCAAGCGGCTTACAGCACTTAAAAAGATCCCATTTATCCGCGGCCTTGTCGCACTGGTGGAATCCAGCGCCAAAGGCTCGCAGCATCTTAATTTCTCGGCGGAGGCCTATGCAGAAGACAGTGATGAGCCTGCCGAGCAGAAGAAGGAGACGATGGACTCCAAGCTGACGATGATTTTAGGGGTTGCGGTCGTTGGAGTGCTTTCCTTTATTTTTGGCAAATTTATATTTACGCTCGTCCCGGTATTTATTGAAGATCTGCTATTCGGAAGATTTTTCGTCAACCAAGATGTCATTCATAACCTTATCGAAGGCTTTATCAAGATCATCCTCCTCGTCGTATACATCCAGCTGATTGCACAAACGCCGTTGATCAAGAGGCTTTTCCAATATCACGGCGCGGAGCATAAAGTAATTACCGCTTACGAGGCCGGCGACCCGCTTACCGTGGCAAACGTGCAGAAATACAACACGCTGCACTACCGGTGCGGAAGCAGCTTTATGGTGTTCACCGTGCTAATTGGGGTTATTATTTATTCGTTATTCTCTTATGATGACATCTGGGAACGTGTGCTGCAGCGTATAGCGCTCCTTCCCGTGGTTGTCGGTGTTTCATACGAGGTGCTCCGGTTTACGAACAGTGTGAAGGACAACGCTGTATTGAGATGGCTCGGTTATCCGGGGCTGATGCTGCAGAAGCTGACGACCAAGGAACCGACCGACGATCAAGTGGAGGTTGCTATTGCCTCCTTCCAAAGAATGCTGGAGGCGGACCGCCGTTACAATTCATCAAACGCTAACAACTAACGGGAGGGATGACTGCATGAGAGGAAGAAGGTTTTCGGTTGCCGGATATATCATTGCAGGATTAATTGTAATTGGGGTATTGGAGCTTTTCTTGCGCAATCCTTCTGGAATGCTGATCCCCCTTCTCGTGTTTGGCCTTGTGTTTTATTTTTACAAAAACCCGCCAAAGCTTGGTCGCAGGGGCGGCTTTCAGCCCGGCCGGCAGCGCGAAACGAAGCGTCGGAATACCTTCCGCGTCATTCCAGGCCGCAAGCCGGACGACGAAGAACCGCCGAAATACCATTAAGGCATATACCTGCCGTTTGACCGAAACACTTTTATCATCTGTTCATCGTTAAGCAGCTTTGCAATAAATTTTTCGCCTGCCTGGAAGCCGGAATCAAACAGCTCCAGGCTTTTTTCTTCTTTAATATCAAATTCTGTCGTACTTACACCGAGCGTAGGTATTTTTATCGTTCGATATCGATACTGGTCCTCGATATACCGTTCGTCATGGGCACCCAGCATCGTGGAAAACAAAGCGTTAAGCATAGAAAGAGGACCGTTAATTTGCCGAACCAGTGAGCCTTGCTTTCCGACCAGCATAAAACCGAGGGTAGGCAGCTTAGGCCCCTGATATTCGGATTCATCAAACAGCCACAGCGGGAAATTGCTTAAAATGGCGCCATCGACGATATAAATAAATTGATTGGAAAATGAGGGCTGCTTGCCTTTTCTACTTAGGGGCATTCGTAAAATAACAGGATCGAAAAAATATGGAATACTCGTGCTCATCCGAACCGCTTTGGCGATCGGAAGTCGTGCCGGATCAAAGCCATACTGCTCAATCGCATTGGGCAGCACTAGCATTTTGCCCATTGAAATATCCGAAGCGACGACCCGAAGCTTCTGCGGCGGCAAATCGCCAAACGTCCGAACGCCCTTGGCCGTAAGCTTCTCCGCCACCCACTTCTCCAGCGCATCCCCGGCATGCAGACCCTTTTTCAGAAAAAGGCGTACCCCAGGACCTACAATTCGTAATTGATGAAGCCAGGTCGGTTTAATGAAATTAGCAAACGGCATAGAAATAATCATCCGTTTCATTTCATCCGCGGTATAACCTGCCGCCAAAAATGCGGCTACAATCGCTCCGGATGAGGTTCCCGCCACACTATGGAACGTAAAACCCGCTTTTTCCGCTGCTTTGACCGCTCCAACCAGCCCGATTCCCTTTACGCCTCCGCCTTCAAAAACAGCATTTACCTTCACATAAGCCCCCCGCTCGCACCGCTTGTTAGCTCTATTTACTGATCTTATATGCGGACCGGGCTTGACTCATGTAAGTCGAAAAACAATGAGGCTATCGAACTTCCTTTGCCAATTAAAAAAACGTCCACTGCTGGACGCTCTTCCTTGGTTATTCATTATCCATTTCACTGCGGATTTTCAACATTTCCTCCCGATATTCCGGGTGCCTGCGGAAATATTCAAGAAGTGTTTCGATGCATGTAATCGAGTCCCAGCTTAAGTGGTGCTCGATTCCTTCCACATCCTTATAAATATTCTCCTCCATGACGCCGATGCCATGAAGAAACTCCTCCAGCAAATGATGCCTGTCCACCAGTCGTTTCCCGATCTTTTTGCCTTTGGAAGTTAAAATTAGTCCACGGTATTTCTCGTAAATCAAATATTCATCCTTGTCCAGCTTCTGGATCATTTTCGTAACGGATGATGGATGGACCTCAAGTCCTTCCGCGATATCGGAAACCCGTGCATACCCCTTCTCGTCGATGAGCCGATATATTCGCTCTAGGTAGTCTTCCATACTCGGCGTGGGCATGCGGCTTTCCTCCTCTCAAAATGGCAAGTACATACAGTATGATACCCGTTCAACGGCAAAAGCGCAAGCTTTACGCCAGCAATTGGGCGGCTTGATTGCGGCCCGCTTGAAGCACACTATAACAAAAAAGGAGGTGTCCCATGGCCACTGAGCTTCTAACGCCCCCGAGGAAATCAAACCTATTTTTACCCGAGCTTGTTTATTTTGAACCGGATTCCTTGGACTATCCAAAAGGAAAAAAAATTTATGAATGGGCGCAAGCGCAGGATCTTCCGATTCGTATGACGACCTCGCATAACCGGATCACAAATTTGCCGGGAGACAGCGAGCTTGAAAAATACCGCATTGCCAAACGGACTCTTGTAGTGGGAGTGAAAAAGACACTCAAATTCGAGCAATCGAAGCCGTCTGCCGAATACGCCATTCCGATTGCAACCGGCTGCATGGCACACTGCCACTACTGTTATTTGCAAACGACGCTGGGCGCGAAGCCTTACATTCGCGTTTATGTTAACATGGACGACATTACCGGAGCGGCGGAAAAATATATCCAGGAGCGCGAGCCGGAAATCACGCGCTTCGAAGCGGCTTGTACCTCCGACCCGCTCGGCCTGGAGCACATTACCGGATCGCTGTCCGATTTGATCCGTTTTATGGCGGAACAGCCCTTGGGGCGGCTGCGCTTCGTTTCGAAGTTTCATCATGTCGAGCCGCTGCTGGATCTGCCGCATAACGGTCATACAAGGGTGCGGTTTAGCGTGAACGCGGATTATGTCATTAAAAATTTTGAACCGGCAACCTCCGGGTTCTCGGAACGTATTGAAGCGGCCGGAAAAATGGCTCGGGCCGGTTATCCGGTTGGGTTTATAGTAGCGCCGATTATTTGGTTTGACGGCTGGGAGGAAGGATATGCCGAGCTGTTCCGCCGGCTTAAGGCGGAGCTTCCGGCCGATGCGGAGAAGCAGCTGACCTTTGAGCTGATACAGCACCGCTTTACGAAAACCGCCAAGCGGGTCATTGAACAGCGCTATCCGAAGACGAAGCTGGAAATGGATGAAGCAAAGCGGAAATACAAATGGGGAAAATACGGGCAGGGCAAATATGTATATCCCGATGAACAGGCAAATGCCCTGCGCGAGTTTATAACGGAGCAAATTTTCGAGAAGTTTCCGAGCTCCTCGATTGATTATTTTACGTAACGTAAAGCTAAAATTTAAGCCAATCCGGAGTAATACTCGTAAACCAAATCGTCAGACGGAACATTTGGCCGGTATAGAGCAAAATGCCCATGATGACCATAACTGCACCGCCGATTTTCATGATCGTTGAGCTGTAACGAAGAATCCATTTGGTCGAGCCTATAAAAAAGGCCAATAGTAAGAACGGCAGCGCGAAACCGATGGTGTACGCCGTAATGAGCCCGAGCCAGATGCCGGGCTCGGTTGCGGCGAGTGCCGTAATGGCTGCCAAAATCGGCCCGATACACGGCGACCAGCCTGCGGCAAAGCCGATCCCAACCACGAAGGAGCCAAAATACCCGGCCGGCTTGCCGTTAAGCTGAAGCTTGCGTTCCTTCATCAAAAATTGCGGCTGAAAAATGCCGAGTAAAAACAAACCCATCACAACGATCAATATGCCTGTCAGCTTGCTGATCAGCTCACGGTTCATCGTAAACCATTCCGCCAAGATTCCGGCGCCAAAGCCAAGTGAATAAAAGACTACCGAAAAGCCAAGAGTAAAAAACAACGTATGCAGCAGCGTCCGCAGCCGGACCTCCGCGGTTTTCTCCTCCTTTAGCTTCGAAACCGAAAAACCGGTAATATACGATAAGTACGAAGGATAAAGCGGCAAACAGCACGGAGAAATAAACGACGCAAATCCCGCTCCAAAAGCAATCCAAAGATTTAACTCCATCCAAGAGCCTCCTTACTACATCCGAACCCGCCGTTTCGTAACCATAACGATGATCAGCATCGCAATGAGCAGCAGCACGACCGTACCACCTGGAGCCCAGCTCGCTACACCGGCTACGCTTAAGCCAACGGCAACCGCGATTTCCGAAAACAACACGGAAAGCCACATCGCACGCTTAAAGCTGCGGGCAACAAGCAGGCTGCATGCGACAGGGATCGTCAGCAATGCCGATACGAGAAGCGCGCCGACCACCTTAATGGCGACACTGATGACAAGGGCGGTAAGCACCGTAATCATAACATTGTAAAATCGCGAAGGCAATCCGTTTACCGCAGCCGCATCCTCATCAAAGGTCATCAAAAACAGCTCTTTGTAGTTGATCAGTACAGCCGCCACAACCACTGCCGTAATGACCACAATTAACGTCAAATCCAGCCGGTCCAGCGTATAAATACTGCCGAACAAGTACGAGGTAACATTTTTATCAAAGCTTCTTCCTAGGGTAAACAAAAAGCTCGTCAGCGCAATGCCCCCTGAAAGCATAATGGCAATCGAAAGCTCCGCATAGGTTTTATAGGAACGGCGCAGCCATTCGATGGCAAATGAAGCGATGACGGCAAACAGCAATCCTACCATAATCGGGTACTGAGTACCGATCAAAAAGCCGAGCGCGACCCCTGCTATGGATACGTGGGAAATGGTATCTCCGATCATAGACATGCGGCGAAGCACCAAAAACATTCCAATCATGGGGGCTGCCAAGCCGATCAGCATTCCTCCGAAAAGCGCGTATTGAAAAAAGCCGTACAAAAATATATCCATGAATTATCTCCCCACCCCTGCAGCCGGTACGGCCTGCAGCGAATGCGTCAAATCGGTTTCGCCGCAATTTTCCGGTTCATGCGTATGCTGTACATAAAAGTTGAGCTTCCCAAAGCTTTGCTTCGGCTTGTCGCCGAGATACGACTTCATCATTTCAACATCATGGGAAACCATAAGAAACGTCATGCGGTGATGCTGATGCATATGGCGTATGAGCTGAAAGAAGCTTTCCTGCGTTTCCGCGTCTACACCCACCGTCGGTTCATCCAGAATAAGCAGGTCCGGCTGATTAATCAGCGCACGCGCCAAAAACACACGCTGCTGCTGGCCCCCGGAAAGCTGGCCGATGCGGCGTTCTGCAAGATCTTCGATATGAAGCGCACGCAGGGCTTCTTCGCCTTTCTTCTTATCCTGGTCCGTCAGCCTACGGAATAGGTTTCGCTTCCCGTAAAGACCCGAAAGCACCACCTCGCGAACCGTTGCAGGAAACAACGGATTTAGAGCATTTTTCTGAGGCACATAGCCGATGCGGTGCCACTGGGTAAATTTATGGATCGGTTCGCCAAACAGCCGGATTTCTCCTGCGTTTGGCTTGAGTAAGCCGACAATCAGCTTCAGCAATGTCGTCTTTCCCGCACCGTTGGAGCCTATGATACCAACAAAATCACGCTCCAGCACCTCGGCATCCAGGCCATCCAGTATTGTTTTGTGTTCATATGCGTAACGGACTCCTCTCAGCGATAAAACCGGTTCATGGCAGTGCTGATTCATTCGGTCACGCTCCTTTCTTTCTGCCGATTCTTTATCTATATAAATCGTAATTATTCTTATTAATAACAAGGACAAATTATACGCCCGGCATGCGGTTGTGTCAATCTTTTTTAGGATGCGCATGGATCGAAAAAAAAGCCCACCGATGGCCCGGCAGGCTAATTCTTACTTATTTTACGATAGCCCCGTTCGGCATGGACTCCGGTACGGTAGCAAGCGTCAGCTGATCCCCCTGGGAGGCGGCCAAGATCATGCCCTGCGACAGCACGCCGCGCAGCGTGACCGGCTTCAGGTTCGTGACGCAGATGACCTTTTTGCCGACCAGTTCCTCCGGCTTGTAATGCTTGGCGATGCCGGAAACAACCTGCCGCTGCTCAAAGCCGAGATCCAGCTTGAGCTGAAGCAGCTTGTCGGCCTTCGGCACAGGCTCTGCGGCGATGACCTGCGCGACGCGCAGCTCTACTTTCGCAAAATCGTCGATGCCGATTAGATTCGCGCCCTGCTCACCCGAAGGCGCAGTCTCCGCTTTCTTGCCGCCGGAAACAGCCTCTGCCGCCGCTGGGGCTTGATCGGCCTCGGCAGGCGCTGCTACTCCACCCATCGACTCGGTGATAAAGGCAACTTCCGCCTCCACCTCGAGACGCGGGAACATCGGCTCCGCCTTTTCTACGCGAACTCCCTCCGGCAGCATGCCGAATGTCCGAGCGCTGTCCCAAGCAAACACAGCTTCAGCGGCATCCGCCAGGCCCAGCTGACGCTGAATCGCTTTGGGCGTGCGGGTCATGAACGGCTGCAGCAGGATGGACGTGATACGAAGCGACTCCGCCAAATGGTACATCACCGACCCAAGGTCTCCGCGCTTCGCCTCGTCTTTCACCAGCGACCACGGCTGTGTTTCGTCAATATATTTGTTCGTGCGGCTGATCATATTCCAAATCGCCGACAGCGCAACCGAAAACTCCATTTCGTCCATCGCTTCCTCTACCTTGGCCACAGCCGAGGCGATCGCTTCGCGCATCGGCGCATCAAACGGCGTAGAGCCTTCGCTGCGGGATGGAATGACGCCGTTGAAGTACTTATCGATCATGACCACAGTACGGTTCAGCAGGTTCCCGAGATCGTTTGCAAGGTCGAAGTTAACCCGCTCCACAAAGCTTTCCGGTGTAAATGTACCGTCCGAGCCGAACGGCACCTCGCGAAGCAAATAATAACGAAGCGCATCAAGGCCGTAACGTTCAATCAAGACAACCGGGTCGACAACATTGCCCTTCGATTTAGACATTTTGCCGTCCTTCATGAGCAGCCAGCCGTGCCCGAACACCTTCTTCGGCAGCGGAAGCCCAAGGGCCATCAGCATAATCGGCCAGTAAATCGTATGGAAACGAACGATCTCTTTCCCTACCAAATGCACGTCAGCCGGCCAGTAACTCCGGTAGAGGGTGTCGTCCTCCGTACCGTATCCAAGCGCCGTAATATAGTTGGACAGCGCGTCGATCCAAACGTAAATGACATGCTTTTCGTTACCCGGAACCTTTACGCCCCAGTCGAAGGTCGTACGGGATACCGCCAAGTCCTCCAAGCCCGGCTTGATGAAGTTGTTAATCATCTCGTTCTTGCGGGATTCAGGCTGGATAAAGTCCGGATGCTCCTCATAGTACTTCAGCAGGCGGTCGGCGTACTTGCTCATACGGAAGAAATAACATTCTTCCTTTACCTTTTCAACGCCGCGGCTGCAGTCAGGGCAATTGCCCGATACGAGCTGGCGCTCCAAGAAAAACGATTCGCAAGGCGTGCAATACCAGCCCTCATAGGTACCTAAATAAATGTCGTCCTGCTCCAGCAGCTGCTTAAAAATCTTCTCTACAACGCGCTTGTGGCGGTCTTCCGTAGTACGTATAAAATCGTCGTATGAGATTTCCAGCTTGCTCCAAAGCTGCTGAATACCCGACACAATGTCGTCAACGAATTGCTGCGGGGTTACGCCCTTCTCCTTCGCTTTACGCTCAATTTTTTGGCCGTGCTCGTCCGTTCCTGTCAAGTAACGAACGTCGAAGCCGCGAAGCCGCTTATAACGTGCCATAGCATCTCCAGCCACCGTCGTATACGCGTGCCCGATATGCAGCTTGTCGCTCGGATAATAAATTGGTGTCGTAATGTAAAATGACTTGCGTTCCGTCGTCAAAACGATCAACTCCTTATGGATTGTTGAAAACACAAAAAAACCCCCGCCCGTATGGGACGAGAGTATGCTCACGTGGTACCACCCAATTTTCTCCCCGTACCGGCTTAAAGCATGGCACGCGAAGCTTATGGTCTTGCGACCGGCCGTTAACGCGGCCTAGCGCCGGAATCTTATGGCTCGCTATTCCGAAGCCGCTCGAAACCGGTACCTCCCGGACCATCTTCGAAATTCCGTTTCCATGCCGGTTTCCAGCCCCCCGGCTCTCTGGTATGGTCGGTTCATTTCTACTCATCCGTTCACAGGAAAGAAATGGTTCAATTTGTATTAAATCATACGAAAAACAGCCGCCCCTTGTCAAGCAGGAGGCACATGATCCACGCCACCCGGGTGAAACGGATGGCATTTGCAAATTCGCTTCACGGTAAGCCAGCTGCCCTTGGCCGGACCGTGGCGTTCAATGGCCTCCAGCGCATAAATCGAGCAGCTTGGATAAAACCGGCAGGTTGGCGGCTTTAAGGGTGAAATCCATTTGCGGTACACCCGAATCGGCGCCTGCAGCAGCTTCCGCATCACGGCTGCTGTGCACCGCTGCGGCATTCCCCGCAATAGCCGTACACCTCGAATTTATGCCGCACCACTTGAAAATCATCCGGCACCTCGCAGCCCGTTTCCATCGGGCAGAAAGCAACGGGCAGCGTCCGTTCACATCCCAGACAAATTAAATGGTGATGGTGGGAATGCTCGCTGCAGTGGACGCGAAACTTGACGCCGTCCTCCATCACGAATTGCTCCAAAATGTTCATATCGTGCAATAAACGCAAATTGCGGTACACCGTGTCAAAGCTCAGACCGGAGTACCGCTTGCCCATGAATTCGTATACGTCCTTCGGCGTTAAGTAGCCCTCGGCATCAGAAAATAAGGAAGCTAGTGTTTTCCGCTGCTCTGTAATTCGCAGGCCCTCTTTCGCCATCTTTTGTAAAATTTCATCGGCGGTCATTCGTAACTCCTCCGTCCGCTTTTTTGCTGCTCGTTTTCATCTATAATGCAATAAATAAGAGTCAGAGTCAACGAACGGAGTCGTTTACGCTACAATTGCTTACTTCGAAATACCATAAAACTTTTGCAGATCGTCAAGCAGCAGGTTTGCCGCCAATACGCCGCCTGCGGTGTTCCAGATGGTGTCACTTACCTTGTGCACATTGCCTGCTTTCACTACGTTCAGGTTGTTCCAAAGCGGATCATTGATCCAATCCTGCTCTACCTGGTTCGCTTTGCCGTCGCCGGTTTCATAAGTGAAGTAGAACAAAATGTCGCCGTCCATTTCCGGGATGCGCTCTTTCGATACGTTGGTTGCGGCAAATTCATCTTTATTTTGCGAGTCCGGACGGGCAATGCCGATTTGCTCGAAAATCACACCAGAGAAGGTTTGCTTATAATAAATGCGGGATTGACCAGCCATAAAGCGAACAACCGAAACTTTCTGCTTCAGTTTGTCGCCTGCCGCAGCTTTAAATTCCTCAATGCGCTTGTCAAAATCAGCAACGATTTTGTCGCCGTCCTCTTTCTTGTTAATCGCTTCCGCATAAAGCTTGAAGTTGCTCTTCCATTCGCCGCGCAGCGTTTCCGAGAAGACAGTTGGAGCAATCGCACTCAACTGCTCATACACCTTTTCCTGACGCAGCTTGTTGCCGATAATCAAATCAGGGTTAAGTCCTGCGATCGCCTCGATGTTCGGCTGCGATTCCGTGCCCAGCTCGACTACACCGTTCATTTTTTCTTTAATATGCGGGTACCAAGGGTCGCCTACCCACGACTTTACTGCGCCGACCGGCGTGATTCCAAGCGCGAGAAGCGCTTCCGTACCTTCGTTTGTTAAAATAACTACGCGCTTCGGTGCTGCCGGAATCTTCGTTTCTCCCATCGCATGCTTAACCGTGTAAGAGGTATCCTTCGGTGCCTCTGCTTTAGGCGCCTCCGTACCTTGTGATTGTTCAACCGGAGTGGTCTTTCCTCCGCAGCCGACCGCCGTCATCGCTACGATGAGCAGCATCGCTACGAGAGCCATAACGTTCTTACGGGTAAATGGTGTGCTGAATGTCATCCTGTAAAACTCCCCTTTTTTGTGATTTTGATAATGATTCTCATTCCCGCAAATCGAATGATACACGCCCTGTAGCTTGAAGTCAACTACTATTTACAATCGCAAAAAGAAGTCAAAACATCCCCGTTAAAGCTGAGAATGAATATCAACTTCATTGACTTGCTACGTCTATTTTTTTACACTAGTCTTACATTACTGAATGTACTACTCTACGGATTTGAGGAGAAATACAGAATCGCACATCACAGCAGGGAAAGCGTGGAAAATTCATGTTGGCAAAAGCATCAAGTAAAGTCTGGGGAATGGGCGCGGCGGTACTCATTCTTGCCGGATTTATGGTTTGCAGCGTGTTATTCGGAGTGTATCAAACCAGCCTTGAGGAAGTATTCGGGGCGTTCACCCAATTTAACGGGTCCAATTCACATATCGTTATTCAAGAGGTACGGGTTCCGCGGGCCATCATCGCCTCTTTTGTCGGAGCATGCCTCGGCGTTTCCGGCGTCTATATGCAAACGCTGACACGTAATCCTCTCGCCGATGCGGGAATTCTTGGCGTCAATTCCGGCGCCGCATTGTTTATTGTCGTCGCGTTCGTATTTTTCGGCGTAGGCTCGGTATCGCAGTTTATTTGGATTGCCTTTGCCGGAGCCGCGCTTAGCAGCATCGCCGTGTACACTCTTGGATCGGTAGGACGAAGCGGGCTCACCCCGATGACGCTTACTCTTGCCGGAGCGGCGTTTTCGGCCTTTGCTACATCTCTCACACACGGTATTCTTACGCTGGACGAGCGGGCTAATGATGAAATTTTATTTTGGATTGCAGGCTCCATTGCCGGCCGAAAGCTCGATATTCTTATCGCAGTTCTGCCTTATATGTCCGCAGCGCTGCTCCTCTCGCTTTTCTACGCACCGGCCCTAAACGTGCTTTCCTTAGGGGAAGATGTCGCAAAAGGGCTTGGGCAGCGCACCGTTCTCATCAAAGCCGTCGCCGGGCTGATCGTCGTGCTGCTGGCCGGTGGATCGGTGGCCGCTGCAGGACCGATCGCTTTTATCGGACTTATCGTTCCGCATATTGCCAAATATTTTGCCGGAACCGATTTGCGCTGGGCTGTTCCGTACAGCGCATTTGTCGGCGCGATCATTCTTGTAGCGGCGGACACCGCTTCGAGATTTATCGCCTTCCCGAAAGAAATGCCGATCAGCGTTATGACTGCAATTATCGGAGCTCCCTTCTTTATTTACACGGCTAGGAAGGGAGTTTGGAAATGAGATACGAGCATCGCAAGGCCTTAAAAGCGATCGTAGGCTTGATGATCGCCGCATTTCTTCTATTAGTGCTAAGTGCCGCAATCGGCACCAAAATGATTCCGCCAATGGACGTGTTGAAGGTCTTATTTGGCGGCGGCAATAAAGCGGATTCGCTTATTATTTTGAAGTTCCGCCTGCCGAGAATTGCCACTGCGGCACTCGTCGGCGCAGCACTTGCGCTTTCCGGAGCCATTCTGCAAGGCATTGTCCGCAATCCGCTAGCCTCTCCCGACATTATCGGGGTAACGGGCGGCGCTTCCGTAGCGGCCGTTATATTTATTAACTTATTTCAGCAGGCAAGCATCGTATGGCTTCCCCCTGCTGCATTCGCAGGTGCAATTTTGGTTACAGGGCTCATTTATTTCCTAGCTTACAAAAAAGGTATCAGCTCAATGCGGCTCGTCCTTGTCGGCGTAGGCATTAATGCCGTTACTACGGCCTTTACCACATTATTTATCGTTAGCAGCCCCACCCAATTAACTGCAAAAGCGTTCATCTGGCTCACTGGCAGCGTCTACGGCTCCAGCTGGACCACGGTGCTGACGATTCTTCCTTGGACGCTGCTGCTCTTCCTGCTCGCGCTGCTGTACGGCGCGCGCATGAATTTGCTGCAATTAGGAGACGATGTCGCAACCGGAGCAGGTACACCGGTATCCAACAGCCGTACCGCGCTGCTTGCAATCAGCGCCGGCCTTGCCGGAAGCGCAGTCGCCGTTGCCGGTGCAGTCGGCTTCGTAGCCCTGCTTGCCCCGCATATTGCGCGAAAGCTCGTTGGGCCAAGCTTCGGCGTGCTGCTCCCGGCATCCGCATTGGCTGGCGCCTGCATTGTTATGCTGGGCGACTTCATTGCCCGGTCCGCCTTTTCGCCGCTTGACTTGCCGGTCGGCATCTTTACTGCCGCTGTCGGCGCTCCGTTTTTTATTTATCTATTACGACGCCAATAGGAGGTATCGGTGAAATGACAGCCTTAGAAGCCAAACAGCTTACACTCGGATATGGTGAGCAGCTGATTATCGACAACTTGGATTTACGCATCCCAACCGGACAAATCACTGTATTCATTGGAAGCAACGGCTCGGGGAAATCTACCCTGCTGCGCTCCATGGCGCGGCTGCTTAAGCCGATAAGCGGGAGCGTTCTGCTGAACGGCAAGGATATCCGAGACCTGCCGACAAAGCAAATCGCCAAACAATTGGCCATCCTTCCGCAAACACCAACGGCTCCTGAAGGCTTAACGGTATATTCACTTGTCAAGCAGGGACGTTATCCACATCAAAATATGTTTCATATATGGACGAAGGAAGACGAGCAGCATGTCCAAAACGCACTTCAGGCGACCCGCTTAACACAATTTGCGGATCGCCCGGTCGATTCCTTATCCGGCGGTCAACGGCAGCGCGCATGGATTGCGATGACGCTTGCCCAAAATTGCCCGATCGTTCTTCTTGACGAGCCAACGACATATCTTGACTTGTCCCATCAAATCGATGTGCTTGATTTACTGTACGATCTGAACGAGCAGCAGCAGCGTACGATAGTTATGGTGCTCCACGACATCAACTTGGCTTGCCGATACGCGCATCATATTGTCGCCGTTAAAAACAAAACCGTAGTCGCACAGGGCAAACCAGAGGACATTATAACTTCGGAGCTGCTGCGTGAAGTGTTTGACCTGGAATGCACCATTGTAAACGACCCGCTCTCCAACACACCGATGTGTGTGCCTTCCTGCCGCGGCCGCTGCTTCCGGCCGTTAAGTTAGTATACTCTCCGCGCTCCGACATACCGCTGCCCCCAATATGAGCTTTTCAGTGAATCGATGGCTATGCCTTCGGAGGCTGTGGCCGAGATAAACCGGTGATCACCGAGGTAAATCCCGACGTGAGACACCGGTTTTTGTTTGGTCGTCCGGAAGAACACGAGATCACCTTCTTGAAGCTTACTCCGCTCAACCGGTTCTCCCCACGTAAACATGATTTGCGAAGTGGTCCGATTTACCGGGATATTGTGCTTTTTCAGCATATAATAAACGAAGCCGGAGCAATCGAAGCCGCTCGGGCTCTGGCCACCCCAAACATAGGGCACCCGCAAATAATGCATGGCATCGAAAACAATCCGCCTTTTCAGGAGTGCCCGGTTAATGTAATCACGTGTAATGCGATCGGCCAGTCCCGTTGGCGGAAGGCCGTAATCCAGTTGAAATTGCTGCACACGATCTTTAAGAGAAGCGTAGCTTGACTTGCTTTCGCCGGTATAACCGAGTGTAGACAGCTCTGCCATTGTCGGTTCCTCCTGATTCGTTCTACGTACCCCGATAGGAGAATTTGTTTCCATTTCTTCAGGCTTCGCTGCTGCCGACGGCATATTCGCTGACCAAATAACGATAATAATCAAAAATATGGCGACATGTTTTCTAATGTTTGTAATCACTTTTGAAACCAACCTCTGTACAATGTTATGTACCCGCCGAGAAAGGCGGGGTTAAGCATTATTTGTAGTTGTTCTGGGATTCGTTACGGTTACGGCCAAACAGACCTGCTAAACCTAGAAGACCAAGCATACCTAACCAGCTCCAGTCAGCATCATTTGCTCCTGTTTCGGCAGTTGCCGCATAGTTGTTTGTCCCGTAATTTGGTCCATATGCATCATTTGTGCCAAACGTATCGTCGTCATCATTTCCATCAAACAGCGTATTGTTGTTATCATCATTACCAAAAATGCCAAAACCATTGTTGTTATTGTTTGTTTCGTAACCTGTAGCAAAGTTTGTGTCACGGCCATATCCGCCAATGTCGTCAGTATCTACTGCAGTTCCTCCAAATGGAGTTGTGTAGCCTGCATTGTTCGTCATGTTGTTTGTTGTTGTTCCAGCACCTGTTGCATTTGTACCAGTTGTCGTGCCGCCCATCCCTGTTGTGCCCGTTGTGCCTGTACCCATTGTTCCTGCCGCTGTACCGTTGGCTGTGCCTGTCATCGTACCGTTCGTCCCTGTTGTGCCAACTCCAGTGCCGGCTGCGTGCGCCGAAGAAACAGTAAGACCCAGTGCAAACACGCAGGACAACATCAATGTACTCACTTTTTTCACGGCGATTCTCCTTTGTCGTAAAGTTTTGTTGTTTCGACATTATGTTTTCTCGGCAAGCCCGATATTATGATGTTAAGACCTGTCAATACGAAAGGATGAATGTCATGACCCGCAAAATAACCGCACAGATCAAAGGAATGCATGAATCCGGAAAGCTTCTGGCACAGTGCCATCAGCAGCTGTCCAGCATCATTCAGCCCGGAATCTCAACGATCGAGATTGATCGTTTTGTAGAAAATCACCTTTATGGACACGGGGCAAAGCCGGAACAAAAAGGATATAAAGGTTTCCCCTTTGCGACTTGTGCCTCGGTAAATGATGTGATTTGCCATGGGTTCCCAAACGAAACCCCGCTAAAAAATGGCGATATCGTAACCATTGATTTTGTTGTGAATTTGAACGGGTTTTTAGCGGATTCCGCCTGGTCCTATCGAGTAGGTACCGTTTCCAAGGAAGCTTCGGCGCTTTTGGAGACAACAGAAGAAGCCCTTTATGTCGGTATCCGTCAAGCTGTTCCCGGCAATCGGGTCGGGGATATTTCGCACGCCATCCAGCGATATGCGGAACAGAAGGGCTATTCCGTCGTGAAAGAATTTGTGGGCCACGGGATTGGGAAAACCATTCATGAGGAGCCGAAAATCCCTCACTATGGTCAGCCTGGAAAAGGCCCCTTGTTAAAGGAAGGAATGGTCATTACAATCGAACCGATGCTGAATATAGGGCAGCCCTATGTGCACTTTGATCCCGACGGATGGACCGCGCGTACGTTGGACGGAAGCTTGTCCGCTCAGTATGAACATACGATCGCAATTACAAATGAAGGGCCGCTGATTTTGACACTCCAGCATTAGCCTTCTCTGATCAGGTTCTCTCCTGCAGCAATATTACAATTTGATTACGATTCCGCAGTAGCCGTCATGTGGATTGGCATTGTCGAATATTGTGAATCAAATGTAAATGCTGCAGGAGGTACCTATGATGAAGCTCAACTTTTCCATATGTGAAGCAAAACCATATAAATATTTATTGATGCTTCCAATTCTCATTATTTTGTTACACATCCCCTTTTCGGAAAACGCTTTCATTAATGGATGGTATTATTATGGTCTGCTTCTTCTCTTCGGACTTGCTTTAGGGCGGAAAGACATTATTCGTTACTGCAAGCCGGTAAAGCGTTCCTGGTCTCAAACCGCCAAGGCTGCATTTTACTTATTGTTAACCAAAGGTGTGCTTGGCAGCGTCGTTCTCTTGGCCATGAGCTTGGCGGGTAATTCCGATCCGCAGGGCGTCTTGTACGAGTACCATTCCGTTGATATTTTTCTCCAGCAGATCACGATCGTTCCTTTTGTCGCAATTTCTGAAGAGTTTTTTAAAGTGCTCATTTTTTTAGGCTTATACTGGACGTTCCGCCGGCTCTCGCCGGTTTCAAGGGCCTCTCTGGCCGTCCTTGGAGCATCCTTCATATTCGGAGCGATACACAGCTTCGAATATGCGGCAGCCGCTGTTCTACCAATCGCATTGGGTGCGATCCCAACTTATTATTTCTTCATTAAATACAAAAGCTTGTTTCCGCTGATCATAACCCATTTTTTATGGGACGCTTTTTTTCTTGCCGGTCAAATTGAAGGCTTTGGTAAAGCCTTTATCACCTTCCTGCAGATCACGTCTATTCTCTCCATTGTAGTTATTGTCGTACACCGGCTTTTTTGGGTCAATCGCGCAGGCGGACCGGGTGAAACGAGCGTTAGCTGATCCTTGATTTTCATGAAAAAAAGCCTATGCACTTCCGCTTGGAAGGCATAGGCTTTTTTTCATCTTTGGTTTAAGACTGCAGCAACCGCTCTATATCGGAACGCATCTCGTTAGCTTCCGAAGTGGATTCAAAGCGCTTAACAGGGTTTCCGTTTTTATCGATCAAAAACTTTGTAAAGTTCCATTTAATAGAATCCCCATGTAAATAATGCGGATGTTTTTCATGCAGCAACTGAAGCAAAATTTTAGCTACAAAATGCTCTTCATTAAAGCCTTCGAATGGCAGCTTCGAGGCTAGATATTCAAATAACGGATGCGCTTCCTCGTCCCTTACCCGAATCTTTTGAAACATCGGAAAGGTGACTCCATAGTTCATCGTACAAAAGGCTTCAATTTTATCATTTTCTCCCGGCTCTTGATTATCAAATTGATTGCATGGAAAACCGAGAAGAACAAGGCCTTGCTCTTTGTATTCGTCATGCAATGCTTGTAGATCCTTATACTGATATGTAAAACCACATTGACTTGCTCCATTAAAAATCAAAACCACTTTACCCTCGTATTCCTTGAGGCTAACGGGCTGTCCATTCATTCGAACCGCACTAAAATTGTAAATACTCATAAGAACACCTCATGTTGTCGAAATTTGTCTGCTTTTTTATGGTATTACGAACAATGCTCGATGTCAAAACAATTCCTGTTAATTATGTTAGTCGGATAAGTAGCCAAATGGGTTCTCACCCTGTAGAGTAGTACATATATGCTAAAAATGTAGGTGAACCGCATTATGAATGCAAAAAAATTGGAGGCGTTCGTGAAGGTCGTTGAGCTGAGGAGCTTCTCCGACGCTGCCCAAGCCGTGGGCCTAACTCAGTCCGGTATGTCCAAGCAAATTCGTTCCCTTGAAGAAGACCTTGGCGTCACCCTTTTGCACCGCACGACCGCTTCCGTCGAATTAACCCCAGCGGGCCGGATCGTATACAGCAAAGCTCATAAGCTGCTGCGCGATTGGGAGCAGCTTATGCTGGAATGCGGCAGACTTGCCGCCGGCAGCGGTGGTCTGCTCCGCATCGGTGCTTCCACGGTCCCTTCGACGTCGCTTCTTCCCGAGCTTCTGCAGCGTCTGCGCAGCGCTCAAAGCGCACTTGAGTTTACCGTGGCAACCGGGAGCTCAGGAGAGATGCTGGAGCAGCTAGAGCAGCAAGAGCTCGACGCGATCATTGTGGGGATGGCTCCCAACGAGGATCGGTTTTCATTCCTTCCTCTCATAGAAGACAAGCTGCTTGTAATCGGTAATGAAAGCTTTCGCAACATCACAACGCTGCCACAAATTGTGGAAAGTCCGCTTATTATCCGCGAACAAGGCTCCGGTACCCTTGCTGCGCTTGAGCAGGCTCTTTCTACGGAGAAGCTTTCCCTCTCAAAGGCAAACGTTGTAGCAAGAGTCAGCAGCAGTGAGGCCGCCTTAGCTATGGCCCGTGCCGGACTCGGACTTGCCGCCGTATCGGCCTTATCGTTGTCGAGCGAAGCGCTTCGTTCCGTTACGGTTTTATATGAGCTGCCGACTAACCGGAAATTTTATGCGGTATGCTTACGCAACAGAGCTCACGACCCGGCGATCAAGCTGTTTTTTAAGGAAGCCGATCGTCTGCGAAACAGCTTTACATAACCGTTTGCCTCTGCTACATTTATTGATGAATTATTTTCATGATGCTCATGAAATACCATCATAAGGAGACGAACCATGCATCAAATCAAAAAGTATTTGTCAGTCACCATTGCCGCCTGTCTTGTATTGTTAGCGTTAAGCGCATGTGGTACGAAGGAGCAAACGCAAACCTCCGATTCGGATAAACCAAAGGCTGAGCCTTTTGAAATCGCTGTGATCCCTGCTCAAACTCAGGGTCAAATGAAAGAAGCGATGGACAAGCTTCAGACATTGCTGCAGGAAAAGCTCGCTATGCCGGTTTCGGTTAAAGAGTATCCTGATTATAACGGTGTTGTTGAGGCAATGAATTTCGGACACGTCGACATGGCATTCTTCGGACCTCTGACTTATGTCATCGCTCACCATAAGAGCGGGGCCGAAGCGATTATTACGCAGCTGGTCAAAGGCAAGCCTTATTATCACTCGTATATTATCGCCCACAAGGACAGCCCATGGAACTCGTTGGACGAGCTCCTTAAAGAGTCTTCCAAGCTATCCTTTGCATTCGGCGATCCAAACTCAACCTCCGGCTCGTTGGTTCCAGGAATCGAGCTCAAAAATCGCGGGGTTTATGAAACCGCGGAAAAACACAGCTTCGCTAATCTCAAATTTACCGGATCTCACGACGTTACCGCTCTTGCCGTGCAAAATAAGCAAGTGGATGCTGGCGCAATCGACAGCGCTATTTACGAGGGCCTTGTCGAGCAAAAGAAGGTGGACGGCTCCCAGATCAAGGTGTTATGGCAGTCCGACAAGCTGTTCCAATATCCATGGGCAGTGAAAAAAGGAACGGACCCAGAATTAGTGAAAAAGCTTCAAGAAGCGTTCGTTGGAATAACGGACGAAACGATTCTAAAAGGCTTTGCCATCAGCGGCTTCGCGGCAGCAAGCAACGCCGACTATGAGCCGATTCGCCTGGCTGCGGAAAAAGAAGGCAAGCTGAAGTAAAGTGACGATTCGTCTGGAGGAGTTCGTCCTATGCTGTGGTTAACCAAAAGAACTCTGCTCACCGCCGCATTGATTGCGGCGGTTTTCATTATTAGCTCTGTCGATACGGAGCTTGATATAAGCAAACTCACTCGCATTTCCAATATGTTTCGCTTTATCCGCGACAGCTGGCTTCCTCCGGATTGGAGCAGTGCTCCTGAAACGCTGCGTACCACTTTGGTGACTCTCGAAATTGCCTTCCTAGGGTCTTTTACAGCGCTCTGCGTGTCTTTGCCCCTATCCTTTATGGCTGCACGCAATTTGGCGCCTGCATGGCTTGTCGGCATCGTACGCTGGGCCTTATCCTTCTTACGCGCGGTACCGGAAATCGTATTCGGACTTATCTTTGTGACCGTTGTCGGACTTGGCCCTTTCCCTGCGATCCTTGCCATTATGCTTCATAACATCGGTGTGCTCGGCAAGCTGCTCTCTGAGCTAGCCGAGGCGTCCGACCCGGGTCCACAGGAGGCTCTTCGTTCAACTGGAGCTTCGCGACCATTCATTGCGATGTATGCCGTTTTCCCAGCCATGATTCCGCACATTCTTTCTAACTTTTTTTACCGGCTCGAGGTTGCCATTCGCGCATCGCTAATATTAGGCTTTATTGGGGCTGGCGGCGTAGGTCAGCAGCTGTTTTTGCATTTCAAGCTTTTCGAATATGAAAAGGTAGCCGTTGACGTGCTCGTTATTATGGCGCTCGTTGTGAGCGTCGATTGGATCAGCGCCAAGCTGAGAAAGCTCGTTATCTAACAGCCTTGATGGATTTGGAATAGCCTCGGGAAGGAGTAGCCCTCATGGATCTTGTACTTCAGGATATCACCGTGCAATATGACGATCGATATGCCCCACCCGCCCTGCAGGATGTGCAGTTAACGCTGCAGGACGGCCAGTTTGTCGTTATCCTTGGACCAAGCGGAGCCGGCAAATCTACCTTGATCCGCTGTATGAATCAGCTGGTGCGGCCAACCCGCGGCAAAGTGTTTTGGGGAACGCATGAATTAACCGCCCTAACGGAAAAGCAGCTGCGCCCATATCGGGCCGGGATCGGCATGGTTTTCCAGCAATTTCACCTCGTCCCCCGCTGCTCTGTGCTGACCAATGTATTAACAGGCCTTATCGGCTCGCGGCCCGCATGGAAAAATGCTGTCGGCTGGTTCGACGGAAGCGAACGGGAGCGCGCTGGGCACGCCTTGGAGCAGGTGGGATTAGCCGGATTTGAACGGAGAAGAGTGGATCGTCTCAGCGGCGGTCAGCAGCAGCGGGTAGCGATCGCCAAAATGATGATGCAGCGCCCACTCCTAATTCTTGGCGACGAGCCCGTTGCCAGCTTGGATCCCGCCACTGCGCGCGGCATTATGGAGCTGCTCACCGCATTGCATCGCCGCGAAAAGCGGTTGACGGTCGTCAACCTTCACAACGTTGAGCTCGCCAAGCAGTACGCTACGCGAATTATTGGGATGAATCGCGGCCGGATCGTATTTGACGGTCCTCCGGAGCAGCTGACAGACGAGGTCGAAAAAGAAATTTACAGGGAATCGTAAAAACTTCGCATAAACTTAATACGCTGCGGCAAAAACAAAGAGTAACATTGTAAGAAACGACATCACGCGATGTACTCTGCGTAAGGAAAGGTGGCTGCAGCTTCATGCGGACAAAACGAGCGGTTTTGGACGTGTTGGCGTACCTCGTTCTTCCATTTGCCGTCTGGAGTATCGGTCAAATGTGGCTAAGCCGGTATACGGCTCTGCTCATCTCTGCAGTCCCCGGCTTTCTTTACACTGTGTATCGATTTGTGCGAAACCGGCAGTGGAATACGACAGGCCTGTTTCTTCTGGGCACAACTGCAGCCAGCTCAACGGTCGATTTGTTGTCCGGCTCAGCGCAGGCTATGCTTCTGAATAATGTATATTACAAATTTGCCCTATCCGCTTTTATTATCGGAACCGTTGCAGCGCGCAAGCCGATTTCCTTATATTTTGCCGCGGATTTGGCGTACTTCAACGGAAAAGACCGCTTAGAAATGATTCAGTTCTATTCGAAGCATTGGATGATCCATTTTCAATTATTAACTGTGCTGTTTGGCTGCAATTACGCGGTTTTGGGCATCGTAAAGCATTATCTGGTTGATCTTTATGGGGTAGACGGATACGCGAGCATATTCCTGATCCTGTCCTGTCTGGAGGGTACGCTGGGTACGCTTTATGTGGGCTGCTGGCTGCTGCTGCGAAAAAAAATTAAAGAGTCCGAAATCTATGCCGCTTCCGATAATTCACTGCAAAATATATAGCTGTTTTTTAGAATGAAAAGGGTGCAGACCGCTTGAACAAAGCGGCTGCACCCTTGTTTTTAGTAAAGCTTGAGCTTGGAAAATGCGCGGATCGGCTCCTGCAGTGCCAGGTAGCCGTTCTCGTACAGCGTCCGATACTTCTGATGCAGATTGGCATCCGGCGAATACTGCGTAATCCCTTCCTGAGAGGCCATGCTGGTACGGGCTTCGTCCAGCGTGCCGTACACACCTGATGCGGCCGCAGCAAGTATAGCCGCTCCAAGCAGCGCCGTTTCATGCTGTTTTGGAACAAGCAGCGTCACATCGGAGACGCTCGCTTTAATTTCCAGCCAGAAACGGTTTTTCGTTCCACCGCCGACGACGGTTACACGCTCATGCCGCTTGCCGGTTAGCTTTGCCGCCGCCTCCCGCATAAACTCCATCTCATAGGCGGTACCTTCCAGCACCGCTTTGATCAGCTCAGCCCGCGTGTGCGCCGCCTGCAAGCCGATAAATGCCGCCTTGGCCTTCGCATCCCGCTTCGGCGCGCCGCTGCCGGACAAGTACGGGTAAAAGAGCACGCCTGTCGGCTCCTGCTTGCAGCCGGCGAGAAGACTAAGAATCTGCTCGTAGGACAGGCCGTTATCGTTAAGCTGTCCGCGCAGCCATTCCACCGAGCCGCCGGAGAACGTGATGCTGCCCATCCAGAACATCGCATCCGGTACGACATGGGCGCCGAATGAAAAGCCGCTCTCGTAATCGTCGCGGGTAAGCGCGCGCTGCCCCATCATGCCGACCAGTGTTTCCGCCGTGCCCATCGAATCCATCATCGTTTCCGGCGTGACGGCTCCGGCTGCAAGCGCAGAGCACACATGGTCATGACCGCCGATGACAACCGGCACCTCTGAAGGCAGCCCAAACGCACCTGCGCGGTCGCTCAATACGCGTCCAACGATTTCACCGCTGCGCTGCGCTTCCGGGAATATTGCCGGGTCAAGTCCAAAATGACGGATCCAGTCCTCATCCCAGCGCTTCTCGTCAATGCGGTAAGCATAAGTTCTTGCCGCCAGCGTATAGTCCGTTGCGGCCTGTCCCGTCAAACGAAAGGCAATATAGTCCGATGCCGACAGCCAAACCGGACGACCGCCGCCATTCAATGCTTCTGGGACATGCTCCTGAATCCAGAGAAGCTTCGGCAGTCCGTATTTCGGACTCGGCTTCAGTCCTGAAGCGACAAACCGGTCAAATGGATCTGCCTGCGCGGCAATATGCTCCGCCTGCGGCTGTGTAACCGGAGAAAACCACGGAATAAACGGCGATAACGCTTTTCCCGTGTCGCGGTCCACCAGCAGCCCGCTTTCCGCCATGCTCGTTATCCCGATGCCCGCAACCTGCGGCGCCCCCGGTACGGACACAACCTCCCGGATTAATCCGGCAATCCCGTTCCACAGCGCTTCCGGGTCGTATACTTCCATATCCCGGTAGGTGACGGTATCCGTGTGGCACATGGCAATATGTACGAGTGCACCGTCTTCCCCAAACAATGCCGCCTTCGAATGTGTTGTGCCTACGTCAACCGCAAGAAATCCTTTACCTTGTCCCATCTGTTTCCCTCTCCTCCCGTTCTGCCTCACCCTCGCCTAAAGGGCTGCGAACGATATCTATTTTCCGATAACGGTGGCGGTCCTTCTTCTTAACGACGAATATCAAGTCGCCGTAAGCCCAAGGCTCGCCTTCCTTTAACGCAGAATTATGAGCATATAGCCAGCCGCCGATGCTGTCAAAATCGTCAGGCTGCAGCTCGGTGCCGAAAAAATCTACGACCTCGGATAAATGCGCTTTACCATCGACGATAATCCGTTGATCATTGATTTTTTCCAGCTCTGGAACTTCCTCCTCGTCAAATTCATCCCGGATTTCCCCGACAATTTCCTCGAGGATATCTTCAATGGTCACCATGCCTGCTGTGCCGCCGTATTCATCGACCAGCACTGCGATATGCATGTTTTGCCTTTGCATTTCTTTCAGCAACGTCTTCACCGGCATCGATTCGGAAACCGACATCACCGGGCGAATTAGTGAGGTAAAATTTACTTCGTTATTGTCAGTGCAGTTAAAGAAAAACTGCTTCGTGTGAATCATGCCGATAATATTATCTTTATTTTCATTCGCCACCGGAAAACGGGTATACTGCTCGTCCCGCATAATTTTCAAATTTTCTTCAATCGGCCGGTCCGCATACAAGCAAACCATATCCGTTCGGGGCACCATAATCTCCCTTGCTTTCAGTTCGTCAAAATCGAAAATCCGGCTGACATAGCCGTACTCCGCTTGATTGATTTCCCCGCTTTCGAAGCTTTCCGTCAAAATGATGCGCAGCTCTTCCTCCGAATGTGCTTCCTCGTGCTCCTTGACCGGTCGAAACCCAAGCAGTTTAATAAAAACGGCAGCTGAGCCGTTAAGCACCCAAATAATCGGATACAAAATCCGGTAAAAAGCGACCATCGGGCCGGAAAGCGCCAAGGACAACGCCTCTGATTTTTGGATCGCCACGCTTTTAGGAGCAAGCTCACCGAGAACGACATGAAGAAAAGTAACGAGAGAAAATGCAAACACAAGAGATATCGTGCCTGTCACCTGTTCCGGTAGACCCAACGAAGCAAACAACGGATGCAGCAATTTCTCAATGGTTGATTCGCCAAGCCAACCAAGTCCCAGTGCTGTTATCGTAATCCCAAGCTGGCAGGCGGACAAGTAACCGTCTAGATTGCTTGTTATTCGCTGTACCGCTATGGCTTTCTTGTTTCCTTCCAAAGCAAGCTGGTCTATCCGGGTAGTGCGCACCTTCACGTAAGCGAATTCAGCGGCCACGAAAAAAGCGGTTGCGATCAGCAGCAGTCCAATGAATAGCAGGTTTATCGCAGTCATAGAAGCTCCTTCCGGTCGATAGTCAACGCTGCGCTATTTCCCAATTATAGCAAGGGAAAGCCTATGATACAAAACAGTAATATGAATAAACGACAAGAAAAAACCGGGCTGCCGCCCGGCTATTTGTAATATGAACCTGTATAATCCTGTTTATTCGCCCGAAGGGTCGATCGCATAAGGCGGCAAGCTGCTGCCGGAGTTCATCTGCCGTGTCTCTTCCTCGCGTTTCGCTTTCAAATAATCTACAACATCGTCCAAATGTGCCGGGTGCAGCAGCTCTACGGGAGAAATTCCTTGTGTAAACAGAAAAGAATCGCCCTCCAGCAAAACAACATATTTCCCATCGACTTGGGCAAAATGAACATTAACGCCATAATCACTCAGCTTCGCCTTCACGAACACATCGCCCAGCTTAAATTTCAGCTCCAGATCCGGCTTATGCTCTGTGACCGCCACAGCGGCATCCAGCACCTGTTCATGGGTCCAGGTTGGCTGCAGATCCCGTTTCTCGCTCGCTGCCCACAGCTCCAAATGCTGCTCTTCCCGTTCCCGTGCCTCAGAACGATCGTCCTGCCATTTTTCTTCAATATACTGCTGAACCCTTGTAACCATTTGCTCGTTCATCATTTCCGGAAGGGATTTCTCATACGTTACAAACTTCAAGAAATCCTCAAAATAACGGGCGTGAGACGCCTGATGAATTTTTAGCTCGCTTTCCTCCAGCATACCTTCTTCAGGCATATGCGGGTACTGAATCGATTTGATGCTGCGGGCGCTGATCGCCATATCAACGGCAGCAATCAAGCTGTTCTCATCGGCAATCCGGGCGATTTTCGGCTCGAAATCGCACTTTAAAACAAACAGAAAAGGCTCATCAAACCATTTGTCCACTTTCGCCCTAGCAACGATCAGAGCGCCGCTGCGAACCGAGCTCGTCTCGGCATAAGCGAGCAGCAGGTCATGGCTCCATGTCTGATAATCGTTAAAGCTTGCGGCCGTGCGCAGCCGTTGAAATAAGTTGTAATTCGGGTTGCTTGACAGCTCATGGCCCGGCTCGACAATAAACCTGCCGATCTTCGTTGGAGCCTGCTCCGTGTTCGGATGCTTTTCTACCTTGCGTTTGCAGATTCGAACGAATTCCTCGTCCAGAAACGATTTCAGCTCGCTGTCCTGGTACGATTCACCGTCCATCGTTTGGTAATGCTTATACGTTTTATCCGCATGAATAACATAAAAAGATAAATATTGAATAGAAAAATGCATGCTTACGCTCCCTCTAAAAAGAATGAAGGTGGATGAAAGGTCATTTCTCCATTGTAGAGGGCACAGCCGTAATGTCAATCCTAAATGCTTGGTCTACCGTCCGTTATGTCCCGCAAACAAGCGTTTCCCTGCTTTCGAAAGCGGCTTGTCGAGGGGCAGCACCGGCTCAACGAACCAATGGAGCGCGGCTTTCACACGCGGGTGAATGAGTAGCAGTGTAAGGAATGCGGTAAACAACAGAGCCGCGGCCAAGGCGACACCTTCGTTGATCCCCGGCCAGTTCCACCAGCCCATAACAACGAGCAGCTTCACAATAAACCCGTGAAGTAGATACACATAAACCGTCCTTGCACCTGCTTCGCTAAAGCGGTACGTCGTTCTCGGAAGCAGAGCCAGCAAGGCGAAGGTCATTGCGAATTGAAGTCCATATAGCGCGGTGCGAATCGAGAGCCCTTCCATCCATGTCACGCCAAGCTCCGTCCATGTTGCGTTGCCTAACAGCCACGCTTGGCGAAGCGGCTGACCATACTGCAAGAAGGCTGCGAACACGAGAAGCCAGACAAATCCTGCCGCCCATTTACGATATTTGCTCGTGATTATTTTCACATAATTGGCAGTAAAAAAGCGTTCCCCTAACAAGAAAAACGGGAAGTATATAAAAGTGCGCGAGAACGACAGCCAAAAGCCTTCCGCAGGAATCGCTCCAACGGCTAAGCCGAGCAGCATGGCAGCAGCTACGGGGTAACGAAGCTTGCGAAATAGAGGGAGCATAGCTCTCCAAAACCACTGGCTCATTAAAAACCATAGCAATCCGTATGGTACTGCAAGCGAATAAATCGCGCCCGGTGCATGAAACAGCTGCGAATCTGCCAGCACGTATAACGTTTGAAACAAAATGAACTGAAAAGCACCGTTAGCCAGAGTCATCGTGCCCGCCAGGTTCCAGCGGAAGCTGCGCGAGCAAGCTCCTGCCGCAAAAGCGAACGCGGGGATGTGGAAGGTATAAATCCATTGGTACAGCGCCCGCGTAAGCTCTCCCTCGCCGATCAGCGGCTCGATCATGTTTGCGGTAACGACAAACAAAATCAATGCGATTTTCAAATGATGAACAAACGTTTCCTGCTCCTTCGTGTCAATCGTATGCATTTCTCCACTACTCCTTTTTCCGAACTCGACTGTCTTCGTTGGAAAACCAATCGAATGATGCGGTCATGCTCCATTAATAAACGGACAGCATGCTGCATTTTTTCTTTTTCTCTATCTTATCGGAATTGGAGCAGTAAGTATGTGAATATTGTCACATAGTATCAGGGTAACGAGAGTTCATCAGAGCATTTTCCATATAAACAAGCGATAGCTTCGTGCCAAAGCCGGCTTCATCCAGCAGCTTGCCCAGTGCTGTATTGGATTTCGGCACATAGGCAAATGTCCGGCTGAAAGGGCGCTCTCCATCCGTCCACCTGGCTTGTCTTTGCACCATTACTTGCTCGAGCAGCTGCGCGTATACGGCATCGGGAGCTTCGGCGTCCGGAGAGACGGCACACTGCAGCACAGTTACCCCGAGCTTGCAGCCGTTTTCATCCCATTGCTCACGGTACAGCGCATAACCTATATCCCGACCGTTTCCCGACGCGATTAAGCCTCGCCCTTCCCGCAGTAAGCTGCTCCACTGCACCTGCCAATTCGCAGTCCCGCGATAAAAATCAAGAGCGCCGATCTCACGCGGCATCGCTTCCCGAATTGTTAGGGCGTTTGAGCGGCTTCCAACGTTGAACAGGTTTTCCTGCTCGCCCTCCTCCAATCCGCGAAAATCCAACGTATCAACCACCCGATAGCCCAAGGATTCATATAGGCGGATTGCGCCCTCGTTTTGCACGAACGCCTCCAGTGTCGCAAGCTCCACTCCTTCCGTCGAGTACGCTTCCAAGCTTGTTTTCATCAGCATTCTGCCGACGCCCTGTCCACGATATTGCGGGGCAACGCCGATTCCGCCTACCCAGCCGGTTTTCCGCCCGCCCTGGCTGCGAATACCGTTTAGTACTAGCCCAACCGGCTCTCCACTCGAATCAAAGGCGACGTAAGACAACCGGGCTTCCATTTGTTCATTGGCAAGCCGGTCTACAAACGTACGCTCCGACATCGTCATCGGTACGTAATACCCTTGAAAACCATCGTTCCATGCCTGCAGCGATTGTTTGATCGTACACTCATTCATCGGCTTTATTGTCCACATTTTGACCCGTCCCCTTTTTTGTTCACTCGTATTTCTTTTTTACCACATGCATTCGGGGAAAAAAACTAGTAAAATCGTTTATATACTTTTCTACTTTTTTATAAAATGGAGGAAGATGATGAGAAAAAGATTTACGGTACTGTCCGCGATGGTAGGACTCACCGTTTTGGTAAGCGCCTGTGGGGGCGGAGGAAGCGGGGGCACAGGGAAGCAGGCCGCTCATCAGCATGAGCAGACCCATTCCCATACGGAGCATGCCGCAAACGGCGATCTTCGCGAAACGACCGCCTCCGCCAAGACGCTTCCCGCTTTCCTCGATACGCAGCGGAGCGAAATCCGCTCGGTGTACGAGGTTGCGGCGATGTATGCGGATGTGCTCGAATATGTGCCTTGCTACTGCGGCTGCGGCGAATCGGCCGGGCATAAGAGCAACCTAGAATGCTTCATTCACGAGCGCAAGCCGGACGGCTCCATCGTATGGGACGATCACGGCACGCGCTGCGGCATTTGCCTGCAAATCGCCGTCGACGCCGCCAAAATGTCCAAGCAAGGACAATCGGCCAAGCAAATACGCGATGCGATCGACCAAAAGTACGGGCAGAACGGCGTCAAGCCGACTCCAACGCCGATGCCCAGCTAGAGTAATGCAGTGCTGACAAGCTATGAATAAAACCTTCGAGCTTCCTTCCTCATGCTCAAGTCGACTGCAAAAATTGCAGCGCCACAGAAGACACCTGTGAAGGATGCTCCAAATGAGGGTAATGGCCGCTGTTTGGAATCACGAATTTGGCAGCCCCCTTGACCCTCTGGTGAAGGAGGTCGCATGCCTGTTTATTAAAGGGATGATCGCGATCTGCTTCGATGACCAACGTAGGGGCTTCCAATTCCGCAAGCCGTTGGAGCGCGAAAGGCTGTAAAGGCTTTTGCAAAGAAGGGCTGCTCGTATAAAATACTTCATTACTTATATAAAGGCGGCGAAATAGCTGCCTTTTTTGTTCATCCTTAGGAATTAAATAGCTCCAAAATGCCTTCGACATAAACACCTCGGACGCCTTTTCAATTCCAAACCGCTTTACCCGCAAGTAATCCAGAATGCCCGCCCATGTCATGCGGAACGGATATTTCAGCCCATGAATGGATGGGGCCACAAGAATCAGCTTCTTCACATATTGCGGGAACTGCAAGGTGAAATCGATCGCAGCGGCTCCGCCGAAGGAAGACCCGATGATGCTGGTCTCTGTAATTTGATACCAGTCCAACAGTTTTTTGATATCCTCATAGTACGAAAATGGACCGGCAGGAGGCGAGCTTTGACCGTATCCCCTTTGATCGAAGCGAATCACCCGGTACTGCTGCGCTAGAAGCTCCGCCACTTCGTCCCATACCGCTAAGTTGGAATATCCTCCATGCAGCAAAAGAACGGTCTCCCCTTCCCCCTGGATGGATACATGAAGCTTGACCCCTTCCCACTCAATAAACTCGCTCTTTCTCTCCATTGCCGTCACTTCTCCCCTCAAGATTTGTTATTGCTTGTTCACACCATTGCAATCTGGCCTCCGCGGAAGCGATCCCGTAATCCAAAGTTAGCAGCCAGGTCGGAAACTCTTCTCTTTGAAACGGTCTCTGCAGTCCTTCCTTTTGCCTGCGCAGCTCCTCTACCATTGCTTTCAGCTCGATGGCTTCTTTCCGCAGTAATAAAATCATAGAGAAATCATCCTTGCGATCTGCAAGCGACAGCTTGAGCAGCAGTTCATCGCGGTATTGAATCGGATTTACCGGCTCTTTAATCCATTGCTGAAATAAATCGCGTCCCTGCGCCGTGATCCGGTAAACCTTCTTTCCACGGGGATCCTCCGTTTCCATCAACTCAGCGAATCCATCCTCCACAAGCTGCTTCAGCACGGGATAGATTTGTCCGTAACTTTCACTCCAAAAATATTGGAGCGATCCGCCAAAACGTTTGCGGATATCGTAGCCCGAATGCGGGCCGCCGTTTAAAATTCCAAGGATCGCATAAAGCGTATTGTTCTTCCGTTTCACTTTTTCACCTATATATCTTTTAGATACATATTACTGAAGCATTCTCCATTTGTCAAAACATTTCACTCCATAAGAAAACCTCTATCGATGCCCCTTCAAGGATGAGCGACCGCAACTCATAGGTAGGTTTTCTTGTGATAAAGAATGTGTTCAACTCCGCTGAAAACTTATACATTCTTTATCGTTAAAAAAAAAGACAAGCATCCAGGAATCTGGACCTTGTCCTCTTTCGAACATCTCTTATTTCGCCCTCTTGCTTAATGCAGCGATTAATGCAACCAAGGAAAGCACCAAAGCTGCCGCCGATAAAATTAACGGCAGATTTACGCCTCCTGCCGCAGCAGGCTCAGACGCTTCCGCTGCGCCCGTATCATGTCCGTGGCTGTCCGTACCCGCAGCCTTCGCTTTTACCGCTGTTACGGAAGCCGGCTTATCGGCGCCCTCTGCACCGATCCACTCGACAACGCTTCCGTCAGCATACGTTTGATAAGCTTTCCACACAATCGCTTTCGCATCGGCGGCTACTTTTCCGGACATGTAAAACTCTCCGAACTCGGTCGCAGATAAGCCCGGTCCCTCGGCCGTCCATACTACGCTTTCGATCTTACCGTTCGCATCCTTTGTAAAGGTGTAGCTCCAGCCCGGCTTTGGCTCAAAACGGCTGACATTTACTTCGGCCGGAATTTTCACTTCCACCTTCGTCGTTGCGACTTCCTTCTCCGTCGGAACACGAACTGCAAATTTTTCATAGGAGCCTTGCGTAGCCTCTCTCGGATAAACGACAACGTGGGCGCTTGCAATTCCCGCATATAGTGTGAAGCTGAGCAAAAGCATGAGGAATACGGCTATCTTTTTCATTGAAAATACCAACCTTTCATTATCCCATTAGTAAAATACAAACTGTCTCTTATATACCTTCTCGTCATCCTTCGGGTCCATCACGCGAACCTCAAGCTCCCATTCCCCGGAAAAAGGAAGATACGGACCGGATGCCCGATATTCATAGTACGAGAAGCCCGGAAACAAATTCAGTCCGGCCGCCGGCTGATCCGCCAAAACGATCGGGACGGAAATCGGCGCCGTGCCAAGCTTCTGCTCATTGCGAAGCAGCATAACGACCTGCTTCGGTGCTCCCGTACCCTCCGGAAGCCACACCTTGACGGTGAATAGATTGTTCTTCCCGGGGATAACCGGCGAAATCTCCGCAGTCATATGCACCGTTTCGCCCATCACATGCCAATTTACCGGTTCGTTGGAAGGTCTTGGACTGATCGTCGTAAACACAGCACTGATAGCGATAATGGCAGCCATAAGACCAATATCAAGCCACAGCAGCGGCTTCGCCAGCTCCCCCTGCCGCTTTTTCAAACCCAATCGAAGCAGCGCAGCAGTTATTACAACAATGATGACAACTGCTGTTTTGGCCAGCAGCCAGCGGCCCCATGGAACCTCTGCAAGCAGGCGCCAATCCGTGATGTACAGCAGCGCGGCTGCCGTTCCACTTACCGCCAGTACCGCGATCGAAAGCAGCGCCGTCCCGGAAAACGTTCGGGTAAACAGCTTGGCATGAATTCTGCGTTCCGGATGACTCCACTCAGTTAGCAGATAAAGCAGTCCGCCAACCCACAAAGCCGCCGCAGCCAAATGCACAACGTTGAGAAGCAGCGTTACCCAAGCCGGATCATAAGCCGCCGCATGCCCGTTAACGCTTTCTGCAGCAAGCACAAGTCCAACCCAGAGCACATCGGACCATGCCTTTTTATGAAGCAGAGGCGCGGCAGCCACTGCAAGCACAATAATGATAATCCAGGCCATGCCCGCGGAGGTCAGCAGCACCGCCCATGCTTCCGTATAATCCATTCCTTCGACAAGCCCGAGCATCTGAAACAAGGCGCAAAAGCAAGCTAACGGTAAAAATGTCCTCCGGAGAATAAGCGACCCTTTCATGTAACCCGGAGCAACAGCCTCATCCGCCCGCCGCCGCAACATAATGCCCCACAGCACCCAGCCGGCTAAGGCGGTTAACGACAATAAATAAGCCGTTCTTAGCACGTACAGCAGCAGATCATTTCCGCCGCCTGCTTGGTGATGGTCATGCCCGCTTTGACCGTTTGGCGGCTGAACAGCCAGCGTCCCCGGCTCGCCGACCGTAAACAAATACGACTGGCCAATCGGATGCCCATCGGAGGAAATCACTCGGAAGCTCACCGTGTAATGTCCCTCCGGCAAATTCGGCGTCTGCACGCTGATTTGCTTGCGGTCCTCGCTGATGGCCGGCTTGCCCGAGCTGACCTCTTTCCCGCCGCTGCCGAGCACTCTTATTTCGAACAATGCTGCTTCTACCCGCTCGTTGAACGTAACCGAAACCTGCTGCGGGCTTGCTGTTAATTGACTGTTCGCTTCCGGCGACATCTCCACCACGGACGCATGTCCTTGGACAAGCCCGGGAAACAGGAGTATGGCCGCAAGCAGAACAGATAACGAGAACAAAACATATCGTTTGGCAAAGCTGATAATGACGAACTCCTCCTTCAATATCCATGTCCCAATATAAAGGATTTGGCCCGAGGTGACATGACTCTTTCGGGCTATTCGGAATGATCGTTAATCATTTGTTCACATTTTTGTACTAGGAAAAGCTCCTCCGGCTATGGCAGCACCGGAAGAGCTTTTATAAATCGGTTATATGTACGATTTCTTGTTTCCCTGACGGAAGATGATACGCCAAAATCCGGTGATGATTCGTATCGGCGACGTACAAGTATTCACCGATCACCGTTAGCCCGCCGGGCTCGTTAAGCGACAGGTCCATGCAGTCAGCAACATCGACATCTGCACCGCAGCTGGAACTGCCCGGCACACACATTCCGCTCGCATGCGAAAGGTGACTCAGCAGATGATCGATATGCTCGGAACACTCCCCGGAAGATAGCATATCCTCCGTCTCTTCTTCATGGGTTGGGCCGATCGTGCGCGCGCTCTGCTCAAGGTTAGACGGCGCACTGGAAGGACGTGTCTCCCTTTGCTCGGCTCCCGGTCGTCCGCCGATAAGCGTTTGCCACGTACCCGTTGGCGCCCTTGTGCCAAACCAGCTCATCTCTGGGTGCTCCGCCGCTCCATCACGAGGTGCTGCCGAGCCTTTATCGGAAGGCTTCCATTGATGGACGGCATGCTGGAACGTATCGGCGACGAACAGCCGACCGTCCGCCGCCGCGACGCCCTGCGGATGCTGCAGCAGCGGCTTGTCGCCGGCTCCCGCGTCCTCGTCGTCGGGCCCGGCCAGCGTCGAGACCTCGCCGTCGCTGAGACGCACCGTGCGCACCGCGGACGCCTCGCTGTCGGCGACAAAGAGCTTGCCCCCGAGCACGGCGATGCCGCTCGGCTGCGCAAAGCAGCTCTCGCCGGCAGGGCCGTCGGCGAGAGCCTCCTGGCCGCGCCCGGCGAACGGCTCCACCAGCCCGCTGCGAAGCTCGCAGCGCCAGATCTGGTGGGCGCCGGCCTGCGCCACATAAAGCGATTCCCCGTGCTGCGTCACATCCCACGGGGAATTCAGCGCAGCTTCCGCAGCAGGGCCGCCCCGTCCGCCGGGCCGGCCCTGCTCTCCGCTGCCAGCAGCCGTGCCGACTGCGCCGCTGGCCAAGTCCAGCACCCGCAGCCGGTGATTGCCGGGGTCGCATATATACAGCGACCCCTCCGCATAATGCAGCCCCTGCGGGTTGCGGAAGCGCGCTTCCTGCGCCGAACCGTCGCGGAAGCCGGGCTCCGTCCCGCCCGCGATAAACCGTACGGCCGCCATCCCCGGGCCGCGAAGCTCGAGCCCGACCACCCTGTGGTTGCCGGAATCGGCGACGAATAGCAGTCCCCGCTCCGGATCGGCCGCCACTTTCCCGGGAAATGCCAAGCCGGTGCGCACCGCCCCCGGTTTATGCCTTCCCGATTGAATCGCCAAGGGCTCAGCGGCCTCACTCGGTGCGATTCGTGACGGATCAAGCTCCCCCTTCGCCCGAGCATCGGCCAGTGCCGCGCTCACCGCATGCGCAAGCCGCTCACGGTTGCCTTCGCCCGACCAGGTGCCAAGGATCTGCCTGCGCGGCCCGACCAAGACAAACGTCGGCCATGCTTTTACCGCATACGACTGCCATATCACGCCCGCTTCATCGACCACGACCGGGTGACGAATGTGCAGCCGCTCGATCGCCAGCTGAATTTGCCGTACATCGCGTTCCGTCTCGAAGTTTCCGGTGTGAACCCCGATTACCTTAAACGGCTCCTCGGCAAAGCGCTCCTCCAGATAAGCCAAATCCGGCACGGTATGCATGCAGTTGATGCAGCCGTATGTCCAAAAATCAAGCAGCACGATTCGACCAGACAAAAGCTCCCACGAGAGAGGCTTGTCCGTATTCAGCCAAGTAAAGGTTGTCGGCAGCTGCGGCGCTTTCATTCCTTCTCCTTCCCGCCCAGAAGCAAAGCCAAGACTGGGATTACATCTCTTTCCGCAGTCTAGCCTCGAGCACAAAGTTTGCAAACGGTATTAATGAAATAATAAATGCAGTCATTACTTTCAGAATCGGCCATTTTAGTGAAATCCACACATGCAGCAGCGTCAAAATATATAACGAGAACAGCAGGCCGTGAACGGCCCCGACCACGGTAACCGGCTGCGGAATGCCGGCCCAATATTTCATCGGCATCGCTATAAACAGCAGCAGCAAGTACGAAATGCCTTCCACCAGAGCGACCGCGCGAAAACGGCCTAATGGTGATGCCATCATAAGCTCATCCCCCTTTCCAATGATTTGTCGACGATGGCGTCGGAACTGGCGCTGGAACAGCAGGTGCAGGCACAGGCACTGCGGGCTGCCGCAGCGTCAGCATAACACCCGTTATAATCAGCATCAGCCCGCCGATATGATAAAATTGCAGCGGCTCGTGCAAAAACAACGCAGAAATCAGCACAGCGCTTAGCGGCATTAACGCGGAGAACACCCCCGCCGTCATCGCCGGCAGCTTCGAGGTGCCCATATTCATGAGAACGACCGCAAGAGCCGTCACGATCGCACCGGAGTACAAAATTAAAGCCCAATCCACCGTACTAGCTTTGGTGAAGGAGAAGGTCATCGCCTCCCAAATCGCGAACGGCAGAAACAACAGCGTCCCGTACATACTTGTAAATAGGGCTATCACCATCGGAGGTGTGCCCTTGGCGACCAGCTTCCCGAACGTCATAAAAATCGCTTCGCCGACCACTGCGCCGAATACAAGCAGGTTGCCAATCCATGTTCCGCTCGCCCCGCCTCCATGTCCGGAAGCACCAAACACCTGGATCAAGAGCGTACCCGCAATAGCGGTCCCGACGGCGAAGCCCTGCTGCATCGAAAAGCGTTCCTTAAACAGAATGACAGAAAGCAAACCGATCACGACCGGCGTCGTTCCCATAATGATCGAGCCCTCGAGCGCCGACGTTTGCTTCAGTCCTACCAGCAGCAAAATACTGAATAAAAACACTCCGAAGAAAGACTGAGCGAACAACACTCCGTGATCCCTCAGCGCCAGCCGGGGGAAATGGCCAACCCTGCGCCACACCAGCGGAAGCAGCAGTACAAACCCTAATCCAAGCCTCATGCCCGAGGCGAGAAAAACCGGAAACGACTCGGTAATTGCCTTGTTTACCGGAACAAAGCTCCCGACGATCAACATCGCCAGCGCCAGCGGCACAGCGGCTCCCCAAACATTGCGCACCTCTACCCACTCCTCTTTTTATATAACAATGAAACGGGGTCGAAAGGACATCGCCTTAGCGAATTTTACGCTGGTCGTGCTGCTGTTTTTACTCTTGTGCTAGCGTGATAGAGCCCCGAGCTTCAAAGGATAATCGTCCAAGCCCCTCGACTTCAGCTTCCACCGGATAAAACTCGGCGGCTTGATCGGCAAAAAACCAGCGGCGCCCCTGCTTTACAACGATCAACAAGCCGTTTTCAACCCCTACAGGCGTCAAGCCGTCGCTGTCCCCCCGCCAATTCGGAATACCAAGCTCATTCAGCCTGCGCACAAGGGGAATGACTTCTTCCGCCACGATCCCGATTTCACTGACCTCCAGCAAATCGCCAGAGGAAAACGGGTGATGTACAGCGTTGTCAAGGTTATGCCGGGCGATCAGCTCCACGATATTTCCCGCCGGGTCCTCGAAATAAAAGGCATGCGCATTCCAATCGACAAAAAATACCTCGTCATCATCCTGCTCTTTGTTCAGCGACACTCTTGCTTTGGCCCACTGCTTAGCCTCACTCCAGCGATTCTCCGGTATATTGATGGCAAAGTGATAGAATGGATTCCCATTCCCAGCCACCCGCTGGAAATGGACTAAGGTAGACCCGATTTGTACGGAGAAGCCGGAATCGTCTTCTTCACGAACCGGAAGCTCCAGGACGCTGCGGTAAAAATCGATCATTTGTTCCATTGCTGATGTTCGTAATGTTAGTTTCGTAAACCGCATGGCTTCCCCCCTTAGTGACTGACATGGTGTACCCTTCGCATCTTTCACCGGAACCCACACTTCAGATTCACACCCAAAGTGGACTTCCTATGAAAACAGCTTCAGATATTCCCCGTAGCCTTCCTTCTCCAAATCCTCCTTCGGAATAAAACGCAGCGCTGCCGAATTAATGCAGTAGCGCAGCCCGCTTGGTCCCGGACCGTCGTGGAACACATGCCCCAAGTGCGAATCCGCATCGCCGCTTCGCACCTCGGTGCGGATCATGCCGTGCGACAGATCGATCTCTTCCTTAACCGCAGAATCCTCAAGCGGCTTTGTAAAGCTCGGCCAGCCGCAGTGGGAATCGAATTTATCCAAGGAGCTGAACAAGGGCTCGCCGGAGACGATATCCACATACAGCCCCTCCCCGTTGAAATCCCAATATTCATTGCGGAAAGGCGGCTCGGTGCCGTTGTTTTGCGTCACCTCGTACTGCATCGGAGTTAAGCGGCGCTTGAGCTCTTCCTTGTTTTTCTTTTCGCCCCAATGCTCCTTAATAAACGCATCGCGTCCGGAGCCTTTCCGGTACATTTGATAACGCAGCGGTTCTTTCTTGTAGTAATCCTGATGGTACTCCTCCGCTTCATAAAACGTTTGGGCCGGCACGATTTCCGTCACAATCGGCTTGCTGAACCGGCCGCTTTCCGCCAGCTCCCGCTTGGAGGCTTCGGCCATCTCACGCTGCCGCTCGTTATGGTAAAAAATCGCGGTCCGATAGGAGTGGCCCTTATCATGAAATTGACCCTTAGGATCGGTCGGATCAATTTGCTGCCAAAAAATCGAAAGCAGCTTTTCATACGGCATAATCTGCGGATCAAATTCGATCTGCACGGCCTCCGCATGTCCGGTCGTCTCCGAACAAACCTCTTTATAAGTCGGGTTTTCCGTATGCCCGCCCGTATAGCCTGAAGTTACCTTATGTACACCGGGGAATTGATCAAACGGCTTTACCATACACCAGAAGCAGCCCCCGGCAAACGTCGCCAATTCACTTTGTTTTTCCGTCATCGTTATACCTCCATTCTATTGACCCGCATCGGTCAAGAGTAATCCAAATCATTATAACTGAAACACACGCTCTTTTCATAATAGGGCTTGCAGCGTTTACAAAAACATGTTTTAATTGAATTCATAAATACATAAACTGATTAACATAATAATAAATCAAAGAAAAGAGGAGGATTCACCGTGACGAACAAAGCAACTATGATCGTGGATAAGCATTTTGTCATTTCCGAGGTAGATAAGCGCATTTTCGGCTCATTTATTGAGCATTTGGGCCGCGCGGTTTATGGAGGCATCTATGAGCCTAATCATCCGACCGCAGATGAAAGCGGTTTCCGACAAGATGTGCTGGCACTTGTTCGTGAGCTTCAGGTCCCGATCGTGCGGTATCCCGGCGGCAATTTTGTTTCCGGCTACGATTGGCTTGACGGCGTCGGCCCGAAAGAGGAGCGCAAAAAGCGGCTGGAGCTGGCTTGGCGGGTCGTTGAGCCAAATCTGGTAGGCACGAACGAGTTTGCCGATTGGGCCAAAGCGGCCGGCAGCGAGGTGATGATGGCGGTTAATTTGGGCACGCAGGGAATCGACGATGCGCGACATTGGCTGGAATACTGTAATCACCCGTCCGGCACCTACTGGAGTGATTTGCGCATCAAGCACGGGTACCGTGAACCTCACCGGATCAAAACCTGGTGCCTCGGCAACGAAATGGACGGCCCATGGCAAATCGGGCATAAATCCGCGCATGATTACGGCGTGCTGGCACGCGAGACGGCTAAAGCAATGAAGTGGGTCGATCCCTCCATCGAGCTTGTTGTGTGCGGCAGCTCCAATTCACAGATGGCGACCTTCCCGGAGTGGGAAGCAACCGTGCTGGAGCATACCTACAAAGAAGCGGACTATATTTCCCTTCATACGTATTACAGCAACCGTGAAAATAACACGCCGAACTTCTTGGCGCGTTCGCTTGATATGGATGCGTTTATCGGCACCGTAATCGCCACCTGCGATTATATTAAGGCGAAGACCCGCAGCAAAAAAACAATGAACCTCTCCTTCGACGAGTGGAACGTCTGGTACCACTCCCATGACGCCGATAAGCAGCTCGATCCGTGGCAAATCGCTCCGCCGCAGCTTGAGGATATTTACACGCATGAGGACGCGCTGCTGGTCGGCTGTATGCTCATTTCCCTGCTGAAACGGGCGGATCGGGTGAAAATGGCGTGCTTGGCTCAGCTGGTGAACGTCATTGCGCCGATTATGACGGCCAACGGCGGGCCTGCTTGGAAGCAAACAATTTTTTATCCGTTTCTGCATGCATCGTTATATGGAAGAGGCAAAGCGCTGCAGCCGATCGTGCAGTCGCCGAAATACGACAGCAAGGACTTCTCCGATGTGCCTTATGTGGAATCCATCGCGGTTTACCTTGAAGAGGAAAACGAGGTTACCGTATTTGCGGTGAATCGTCATTTGGAGGATGGGCTTCTTCTGGAGTTGGATCTGCGGAGCTTCGGAGCATTCCGCGTGCTTGAGCATCTGGTGCTGGAGCATGACGATGTTAAGGCAAGGAATACCGAGGCGCAGCCGGATAACGTGAAGCCGCATGCGGGCGGGCAATCGGAGAGAAACGAAACCGGACTAACGGTTAAGCTGCCGAAAGCTTCGTGGAATGTGGTTCGTTTAAAGCTGGAGTCGTAATCATACAAAACGGCAGCCGGACTCACTAATGAGTCACGGGCTGCCGTTTTCTAGTAGAGCCATTCCGTTTCACTACGTTATGTTGGGTTACACAGTATACGAGAACCAGGGTTCCTTCCAACGGACAAGCTTTTGTCCAGAGCTGCCGCCATTATGTATTTAAAGCATCAAATCGGCTACGATGCTTGCTAAGCCAACTACCGTTACGATAACTCCGCCAATGCGGGTGTTCCAAAGATAAAGCCCGGAAGGCTCCGTAAAGTCGTACGACATCCAGCTGGCAGTCAGCTTCCAGAACAGCTCCGTCCTTAAAAGCATTACCAATCCGAAAACCGTCAAAAAAATCCCCATCCAAAGCATGCGCAGCCACCTCCCAAGAAGTTAGCAGCGGATTTCGTTCTCACTTCGATAAAGCTCGATACATCCGCTGTTCTGACGATTCAGCCATGCAAAATCTTCCTTGCTCATTTGAGACAAGTTTCTTTTGATCACCGATGGCTTGTGGTACCCGTCTCCAAACCACATCGACCACAGCTTAACGCAGCCTTGTTCGGGAAGATTCGTTTCCAAGTATTCCTTTACCTGATGATACCATCTGTCGTCACCTTTTCCGTTTAACCAATATACGTGCGGTTCCGAAATATAATCCTCCAGTCCCCATGGCGGGTTTGTACAAGGCGAGATCACAAGCCCTCCGATATCCGCTTCATTTTCCGCGTATAAAACCTCGGTTTCCTCATCCAGATCGTAAATCGATACGATCGCGTTTTCTGACTCTTTATAATTCATCCGCTTTAAGTCTTTCACCTTTAGCCTCTTAAAGCCATCCAAATTAATTTCCGGCATCGAGTGCTCGGAAGCGACAAAAGAAAATCTGCTCACGCCAATTCCCCATTTCCTGCTGAAGCGATCCTATTTTTTCTGCGATACAACGACATCCATAATCCAGCCGCTGCAAAATGCAATATTTGTGTGGTTCCGCCATAGGCGATAAAAGGAATTTCCATGGAGATGACCGGCAGCACTCCGAAAGATGCCAGCAGCGGCCACATAAACTGAAAGCCGAAATAAACAAGAAGACTGCACCCGAGTACGGTCGCATAATGATCATGCAGCCGCTTCAACATATGCCATAGCCGGGCAACAAAAATGAATATAACTGAAACCAGGAACAATCCGGCAGCCCAACCAAAGCAATAAATGAAATACGGCAGGATCGATTCACTATAAATGTAAGGCAGGGTGTCGATCCGTGATGCAAACCCATGCCCCGTCCAGCCTGCGGACTGCACCGCTTTTACCATTTCTACGCTGTGATAGTTGTACCTAGCATCTCGACTTAAAAATTCGCTAATGCGATCGAACAGAGAAGAATCCCTTGTTACGAATATAACCGCCCCTGACAGGATGGGCAGGCTTAGCAGAAGAAGCTGCTTTTTATCCGTTCTGGTGGTCCAAACGAATACGATAAACCCGATTGTATAGAGCATCACGTAAGGAAGTGTCGCCGTTGCGGCCAAAAGCCCGGCGGGCAGCAAATACCGCAGCGTAAGCTGGTAGAGCTGGTTGGTTCGCTTTCCCCACTGCCGTGCAGGCGTTGCTCCGGAAAGCGAGATGAGCAGCAGCAATACCGCAACTGCTCCTGTACGAAACCCCAATGGGCCGATCGCAAGCCAAGATCGTGTGCCATTTATTTCGGTGCCCAGTAGTAAGGTCAAGCCCATGACTACAATGGCCCCGCCATACAAATAGGACGTCAACGGCTTGAGCTTTCGATAATCTAAAAAATAACAGCCGAAAAGAACCGCGGTCCCTAGTAGCATATAGATGATTTTATTCCGAAACAGCAATCCCCCGAGCTCGGACCCCATAGCCTCCTGTACGGTCGCCATAGCGAGTATACCGATCCCAGCCAAGCTTATAATGGCGATCATAAACAGCCAATCATGGGCCGGCTTGTGAGCTTTGTTCAAGCCTTTGCCGACTTCATCCGGATTGCCCATTTGGCTTACTGCGGCTTGTACCGCCTGCTTCTCGTCCATCCCCTCCAGAAGCAATGCCTCGGCACGGTCTGCGATATGCCCCGCCAGCTCGTCTCTCACATTTCGATGAAGCTCTTTGGCTTGGATGCGCGCACAGACTTGGTTTAAAAAATGCTGCACTTCAACATAATTCTCTACCCGTCTCACAGCGCCCCCTCCCCCAGCACTTTATCGACCGCTGTGCGGAAATGCATCCATTCCCGTTGTTTTTCCGCTAGCTGAGCTCTGCCCTCATCCGTGATTTTATAATACTTCCGTTTCCGTCCCTCTTGCTCACTCCAAAACGAAGCCAGCAGACCGTCATTCTCCAATAAGTGCAAAATCGGGTACAAGGTCCCTTCCTTCATCACAAAGACCCCCTCCGATTTCTTCTCGATTTCTTTAATAATCTCATAGCCGTAGCGATCCTTTTCCTTCAAAAGAGCAAGCAGCATCGTCGCCGTACTGCCTTTCAGCAGCTCTTTATTCACCTTCAAGCCCTATCACCTCTTCACCTTGATTTACGATACATCGTATATCTAGGTATAAGTATATTCCTATTTTTGGATATTGGCAATAGGAAAAGGATTATGACAATTTACAGCAAAATCAAAAAGGGTTTATTCGCCATGGACACCCTGTTCTTCTCAGTCCACCTGCATAAATCAGCCCATCCTTCGTCCTCGTTACGAAAACGAAAAAATAAAGACCCGGGTACGAATTTTCTCCCACGCAGCTTGATTCCAATACATGGCTTAAAATAACCCATCTTCATGATCATCTCAATCTGCTCAGCTTTAACTGCAGATCGTCCAACAACCATTTCCCCTTCCGATAGCTGCAGCTCCCGGATCGTCAGCATTCTTTTTATCGTTAAAAATAGAGACCCGCTGCTTATAAAAATGATTGCTGCCATAAGAGTAGCGAGAATGATCGTCATTATGTCAAGGTCCTGCTTATACATTACCCTGCACAAAAAGATAAAGACCGTCATATTACATACATACGAAATGATTCCTCCCGCTCCCGCGGCATACGTTAAGTAATGCATTGAATTTCCGTTCACATAAGCCCCCCTTTTAACAGAGTCAAACCGCCTTCCCTTACAAGAACTGCATCCTCTACACGTCTCGCGATTGCATATGCTGCACCGGAATCATCCACTGATACTGACTCAAATCCTTCAGGCTGTAGCGCTCCAGCTTTGGTCCAGCTGGCTCAAAGCCAAACTTTTGGAGCAGCAGCATCAGATTAAAGCATACGAATTCGTCGGAAACCATGCAGTCAAGGGTGACGAACAGGGTAGGAGCATGATCCGTCATCCTAACCTGCTCGCCATGACATTCGGCTGCTCGTCCTTTAGGAAGACGGTATCCGATCCATCCGGTCATCGTCGTCCGATCCGCTGAGTCGGTGCGTACATAGGCTTCGCTCGGCTGTACACCGAAACGGCCTTGGAACGCTGCGGAAGTCGCTCTGACCGCTTCATTGTATGGATGAAGCTGCCGTTTTACCGTTACCGGATACCACAGAAATGGAACAGGCTGTTCCCATTTAACCAGCCGGACGGCCTGATCATCCGCTGCATCAATACCGTATAAATACTGCCGCGAAATATGAAGGGACGTTATTTTACTGTCGATTTCCTCCCGCCATTTAATCAGCCACCCCTTCCGCTCCGCACTGCTGCTGCCCAAATACTCGCGTATATCACGGAGACTCACGTCCGCTAAGCGAAGAGAATGGATGGTTAGCGCGATCGGAATTTGCTCTTCCGTATACAGACGGTAGCCGTTTTCCCCTCTGACATGGGGCCTGATGAGCCCTTCCTTTTCGTAATAACGCAGCGTACTGGCAGGCAAGCCTGTCCGATCCGAAAACAGCTGGATCGTCATCGCCTGTTCCATGTCGATCCCCCCGGCTGCTCGATATTAATAATAACTCCACACATTCAACCGG
Source organism: Paenibacillus turpanensis (assembly GCF_011421635.1). Taxonomy (GTDB): domain Bacteria; phylum Bacillota; class Bacilli; order Paenibacillales; family YIM-B00363; genus Paenibacillus_AK; species Paenibacillus_AK turpanensis. Next base: position 65,461 of record NZ_WTLI01000003.1, on the reverse strand, counting down.
TTGCCATCCGGATCATGAAGGTGATAGCCCATCCACCGCCCTCCGACCGGCTGGCATACTTCAACACCCTGCTGAGCCAGCCATTGATTCGTATCCAGGAAAGCTTGCCGTTCCGGAATGAGAAAATACAGCCGCGCTCCCGGATTGGCTTTCACAACCGGCTGCTCTTTGGGCAGCTGCTGCAGCCAAACAAAGTCCCACTCCCCATCACCCAAAAGCACAAATCCCTGCTCGTCATAGCTGGTATCCACACGCTGTAAACCTACCATCCGGCTGTACCATTCTGCAGCGGCCTCAAGGTCCTTTACCCCAATCCAGAGCGGCCTCGGAGCATATCCAATCACACGAGAATCCGGGTGTTTGCCCTCAAACTCGCGGTCCTCACTCAGGGTAAGGCGGACACCGGCGAATGCCGTAATATCAACATTTTTACCCCCGTCCGGCATTTCGACCGGCTCAGAGCATGCAATACCTTCCGCCTGAAAATACGCGATAGCCTGCTCAAGATTCGCTGTCCGGAAGCAAAACCGGACATTCCCCTCTTCGTAGTCGTCCGGTGTAAAATGCTCATGCTGCAGCTCGAAGGACTTGAGATTCACCTGCCCTCCGGCCGGCAGCCGAAAGAAGGCTTTCATGCCTACCGGGGTGCGAGCAGTATCAATAAGCTCCCATCCCATATGCTTCTTGTACCACTCTACTCCTTCCTCAAAACGATCTGTCGGGACCATAATAAAACCGCCGTCAAAAATAAAGTTCGGCTCCATTCTTTCGCTTCCCTTCTACAATTGGAATACTTTGGAATAGTCCCATCTTACACCTTGAAGTAACTTTAATGTCAATAGAAAGAGAACAATTACTGATTCTCGTCCTCCATTTCTATGGAAACAGATAACGGCTTTCTATCTTCTTTGGACTCTTCGTAGTGAAATCTCAATACCGTCTTCGGATAGTGCACCTCGATTTGATAGACGGCCGTCTTCTCGCTGCTCCTGTCCGCCAGCTCCCTCCTCATATAACTGGACTGCGCACCCGCCCTAGTTACAAGCTTCATGATCTGTTCCACGTCTGCTCCCTCATACTGGTTTCGCAAGTATCGCGTCCACTCCTGTTCATCCCAATCCGGCGCTTTCACATGAACATTGCCTCGCCGCAGCATTTCCAATATTTCGACGACCACTCTTCCATCCGCCTCCTGCATCGCCGCAGCAAGCGCCTCGAACGCCCCGTTAAAAGCAGGGAAATCAATATTTTCATTTTTCGAAGCTAGCATAGCAAAAATGTTCTCCGGCCGATGTTCTTTGGTGAACCAATAGGTCTGAAAGTCCATCGGGTTCATTTCGTTTGTTTGAGGGATAAAATACTTCCCGTTTTCCGATACACGGAAAACGCGCGAGGCATCAAAACGCGTAGGATGTTGAAGTACATAGATACTGCTTCCATCCCCACTCACCATCATTTGGACGGAGAGGGGTTCTCGGGAATGTCCACCAGCCGGAATGATCGAAGCGAAGCCGTTCAAGCTTGAATAATATACGCTGCCGTCCTTTGCAATCTCACGTTCAAGACGGTACACCAAACGGCTGTTCATGGTAACCGGTTCTACATTGGTGTGAGCGATGTTCCCGTTTACGGACCGAACCTCTTGATTTACCCGCCAACGAATATTAGCTGTTCCCCGCAGCTCATCTCGTTTGCCCGACAAGTCCGGAATGTTCATGCTGATGTGATAGTCTCCTGCCCGCCACTCGTACGTCGTATATTGCTGCTCCGTCGAGTAAAATACATCCGATAAACTATTAAAAAACGATACACCGGAATATTGATTTTTTTCAGCCAAATGAAATGCATTCAGATGCTGGCCAAAAGCAGCCAACCCTCCGGCAACGGGCGAGCCTGCGAGAAGCAGCACCCATAAAAAAACGGCAGCACGCTTCGTATCAATCGCTTTAAGAGGCAGCCTCGGAACCTCCTCACGTGCCAACCTCAAATGAGTTTTTAATTGTCCCATAAGCTCAATTAGCAGCCACGTACCGACCAAAGCGTACGTTAGCAAGGGGACAGCGTACCCGAATACCGACGGCAAAAGCTTCGTGAAGCTGATCATGAAGGTGCAAAGTATCGCCAGCAGCGCAAGCGGGAGAAGCTTCCGGAAACTCTGTCTAAATACCCGCGGCGCCTTCGCCAGCGCTTCGCCAAAGGAAAGGTCTTGCAGAACGATCAAGTAAGGCGTAAGAGAGTACAAGAACAGAATAAGAATAATAATGAACCCTAGCGGAATGAAAATAACGGACAGAGCTAAGGTCAGCAAACCCGTGACTGCTTGAAATACACTCCACGCCATCATCGCCTGAAAATACATCCGCCCGCAAGCGATCAATGGGACCGCAGAACGCCCAAGCACCCATCCTTTGATTCCGCCAAGATACATGCCGCGTACAAAGCTCTGCAGTCCCAGCAATGCCGCCGACACAAATAAAGCCGCTACACCCCATTCCTGCTTAGCGGATGGCAAAAAGGTATAAGGAACCTTCAAATCCGATAGAGACGGCATATACATCGGAAGAGTCGCGGTTATGCCACCGGCCTGAGAGTCTGCAGCTCCCCCCGTTGCTGTTGGCAGTGAAATGGGGAAAATAGAAAAACCATAATACAATCCAAGGCCGGCCAAAGCCGTGATCAGAACCTCCACCAGTAAAACTAAGGTAACTAAGCGTAAATACGGCATCGCCGCCTCCTTTCGTAAACATTTGACATAGGAGCTAGCTCCTGTTTTTCTTTAACTCCCTCACCTCTAGTTTCAATCAAACAGCCCCTATTTTTTGTCATCATTTGTAAAACATTAGACGCTCTTGAATTCATTTTGTTGCAAAAATCTCCCAGACCAATTCATTTCTTGTATAATGAGAGAATAATTAGAGACCCACCTCGGGAGGAGTAACGGAAAATGGCGATTAAAGCGGTTGTGTTTGATTTTGACGGGTTGATCATTGATACGGAATCGTACTGGTACTATGCGTTTCGGGATGTGCTTCGTGAGGAAGGGCTTGAGCTTCCCATCGAGCAGTTTGCCGTTATTGTCGGCACTACCGATGAAGCGCTGAATGACTATATTCGGAAAGAGCTTGGAGATTCCGCCGATTATACTGCGATTCGCGAACGCGCACGCCTAAAATACAAAGAGCGTATGATCCATCCCGTGCTGCGGGATGGGGTTGCAGACTACCTGCAGGCATCGAAGCAGCTTGGCTTACGAATTGGGCTGGCATCCTCCTCTTCCCGCGAGTGGGTGGAAGGATACGCACGACAAACCGGAATATTTGATTATTTCGAGGTCGTCAGGACGAAGGAAGATGTGGAAAAGGTGAAGCCTGATCCCGCTTTATACCGCAAAGCGGTTGAAGCGCTCGGCATTGATCCGTCAGAAGCAGTTGCCTTCGAAGATTCGCTAAACGGCCTGCGGGCCGCAAAGGGAGCGGGATTGCACTGTGTGATCGTGCCGAACGAGGTTACGTCGCATCTACCTTTTGAGCAATATTCATTGCGACTTTCTTCGATGAGCGAACGAAGTCTGGAAGAAGTGCTTCAGCATATCCAAGGGTAACCGGTCGTCGCGGATTAAGAATCAACAACATCATAATGGAGTATCTGGGTATGGATTAGACTGAATGACGATGTTCCACGCGGCTAGGAAACTGAAAATGCGACAGTTATGGACGAGAAAAGAAGGTCCGAGACTGTCGCTTTTTTAGTGAACTAACGTTTGTCGTTAGCTCATTAAGCACACCAACTAGTATGCGAAATAACATGGATGCCAGGGCTTCCACTTTCTCTTTGTTCAATAATAGTCATCTGTATTTATTTAATTTTTGCCACTCCTAACGCTTGGTGATCCCATAACAGAGACTCCACCATTTCGGCCAGGCTTTCTTCGCATTCAACTATAAGGATCAGCTCCGAATGCTTACCACGCAGTAACCTTTGATTTCTTTTGACTACTTTCAAATAAATATACTTTATTACGAATCCAAGCAAGAACCCAATAAACGCCCCAATTAATCCCCAATATATCGGTCCCCAGGCTAAGATAAATCCAACACTCGCACCAATTACAGAAAAAGCCGATGCTAGAGCCATTGCAATATCAATCAGAGAAACCCCGTCTGATCGGTGAAGTGAATCAAATAACCTTCTTTGCTCCAATCGGTTATCGAGGGGGACGGCAAAGATTTTTTCTTTCTGGATTCCTTTTTCCTCCAGCAATGAAATAGCTAATTCTAAATAAGGGCTGTACTCAAATGTCGAGAATACTTGCATTTTATTGCACCTTCTTCCCTTTAAGCACTTTGAAAGCTAGATGCTGGTAATTTTTTTGCAAATAATTCTTTTGTTCATGATCAAACAACTTATTATTTTCCACAGTATTTACATAAGCATCATATATCGAGAACCCCACCAGTGACGGGAAAAATAATAACCATTCAGGATTTAAAACAGACGTCGCTTTTTCAATCCTGCCCAAAAACAAAAGACTGATCGCCTCCAGAGCATGAGAAAAATAAAAAAATACAACGGACCATATAATGACAAATCCTGCAGTAGCGATTCGATGAATATAAAGTTGTCCGAGACCAGGCATCATTAAAGACCAAAATACGGACAATATTGGATTACGTTTATCCAGATAATTAATTTCCAATGCACCTATGGAGTATGAGTTAAATGGGTGGTTTTCTCGTTTAGCCATAAGATAAACTTTGTTCATATCGACCGTCGTACGATAACTGTCCCATATGGCGAAAATGTACACTGGAATATAGATCAAGAGCCAACGTGTATCCAACACCTCTTTAGCCATGTCGATTTTCCCTTGAAAAGAATAAACCATGGCAAGGTTGAGCTGAGATTGAATATTCACCAAAACCTCCCATATAAACAGCAGATATCCCCGAATATATTTAGATAATAGTAAATGCCCAAAGCCTGGGAATGCAGCTGACCACCATGCAATGATATAGGGGTTTCTCAGATGCAGTTGTGTCGTACCAAGAATACTCACATGAGCCTTATAGCGTCTTGCTGTATTATCGTTGGAATAGTTTTCCACAACAATCTCTCCGCACTCGTTTTGAATATTTTGTCTATGGGTTGGAATTTTATGTATACACAGCAAAAAGACCGCCTAGAACGGTACCTGCCCGTCTGTCTAAGCGGCGGTGCTGAAAAAAGCCGAGCTGCAGCCGCTTCTTTTGAAGTCTCTGCGCTCGGCTTATTTTATTTCACTAATCTGCCGGATAAGCCATCGTCGTCATGAGAGCGTTCGCCGGCTGTGTGCTGTCTAGGCGGCTGTACTGTACGAAAATCGGGATATCGCTTTTCACTTCGACGGCATACGGCACGCCCACTGGAATATGCTCATCCTCTTTGTGAAGCGTGGAAGTGCGTACATGCTTCGTGCGGCGGCCCGGAAGAGCGACGACAATACCTTCGATCGGCTCGCGATCCTCGAAAAATACGTTAATTTCAACTAAAGCTTCCTCGTACCCGATATTTAATAGACAAATCGATTCGTGACTGATTAGATCACCTGTGCTGATTTCCGGAATGTAACAATCCGGGATGAGCCATTGCCGGCTTCCTTTTACCATAACCAGATCTCCTCCTCTTATTTCAACTTCTCAACACCGATGTCTGCCCTTCCTGAAAAAAACTTTCCAAACGAAGCACCTCAATGCCCGCCAGCAGCACGATCCCGATGCCGTGCGTGTCGTTAAGCAGCCAAGGCAGATCATCCTTGTAGTACGCTGCGGTGTAAGAATAACCCGACCCGCGGCAGACGCCGTATACGTTGCCCGCCCGGTCAATCGAGATGCGCGACAATCCCTCCCACGCTTTCGCGACCGCCTCGACATAAGGCTCCGTTTCCTCCAGCCAGCCGTACCGGACACCTCTGGCGAAGCCGTAAATAAACATCGAGGTACAGGACGTTTCCTCGTACGATTCCGGCACATTCAGCACCTGATGCCAGAGCCCGTTGGGCCCCTGCAGCCGCAGAAAGCCCTCGCATAGCTCGCGGAAAAATCCGATCAGCTCTCTACGGTGCGGATCTTCCGGGGGCAGCTCCGCCAGCAGCTCGGATAACGAAAACAGTACCCAGCCGTTGCCGCGTCCCCACGGTATTTCCGTCGGTTTTCCCTTCCGGTAGTCGATCACATGGGACATGATCTGCTGCTGCGGCATATACAGCGATTGCTTATACTGCTTGAACTGTAAGGCCGCATCATGCAAGCAGCTTATATCGCCGGTCAGCCGGTAATACCGGCATAGGAACGGGACACTCATGTACAGGTCGTCGCACCATGCCGTTCCGGACTGCAAATTGCTCGGCTCCCGCGTGCGGTACAGCATACCGTCCGGGCGCCGCGATTGCTCCCTGCGGATCCATTCGGCAATGCGCATGCCGATCGGCTCGGCGCCATGTATGCCTAGCTTACTGTGGGCAAGCAGCATCGTTGCACCGAAGGAGCCGCAGTCATCCAGCGAATCGAGTGTTGCCAACGTGTGCAGCACGCCCGATGCACCGAATTGATCGCGGTCCCACAGGCAGTACTCGTACAGCGTCGTGCAGGCTTCGATATGACGCTTCACATACTCCGCGAGGTCTTGCCGCGAAAGCTCCCCGGCCGTCTCAAGCAAGCCGTAAAGCGTTACGCCGAGCGGGTAGTTCCAGCGGCCAAACAGCGGGTTCTCGGCGTAAGGACGCACCCAGCCATCCGGCAGGTCTACCCGCCAAAAGGTGCCGCCTGAAGCATTCGCGAATACGCTGCACATCCGTTCGGCGTCGCTCAGTTCCGCCAAGTCTGGCTGCCCGCCTTCGGCGAACGGGCCAAGATATAGCCAAGGGCCCGGCGCCCCCTGCACCGGATGTGCCGCCTGCAGCGACAAGCCTTCGGGCAGCGGCTGCAGGCTCAAGCCCCAGCCCTCGCCGGAACGTCGGCACAGCGCAAGGAAGTCGTTGGCCCCGTGCCGAAGAGGCAGCTTCGCGGTAAATTCGCCGCCTTCCATGCGGAAAACTTCTATCCCGTTTATATATATCGTTACGGGGCCGTGCGCCATGCCCGAAATTACAAATTCGCCATCACCGCGGCGAAGATTGCGCAGCTTCGTCCAAGCATAAGCAGCTTCTCCTGCATTTGGCCCCGCAGCCTCTTCGGGTATTCCTGCAGCGGCAGCAGCATGGCTGGAAGCGGAGCGTTCCCCTTGGGGGCCTGCGCAATTGCCGCTGCCGTAAATCCGCTGCAGCGGCTGCACCTTCGCCAAAGTCGCGGGCCACCGCATATCCGGGTACCAGCGGAGCCCCGTCTGCGCTTCCGCAACGGGCTGTGCTCCCTCGCCTCCGGCCGGAAGCGCCTCCCACTCGGCATCCTGCGGCTCCGAGTAGATCCATCCCTCCTGGCCCGCGCGCTCTTTCGACGGAGCAAGCATGTGCAGCGGCACACTCTTGAAGGTTGCGGTACCGAAGGTTCCGCCGCAGCCCACCGAAGTGTGAATGAACCGCAGCACGAAATGGTTCCAGCCGCGGGCCAGCTTAATCGTTAAATTCGCCCGGTAACCCGGGATATTTTCGTCCATCAGCGTCGTGCGGTAAACAAGCCCGCCATTCACATAAAGGCGCGCCGGACAGTCCGTCTCCAGCGCAAAGCGCAGCTCCGCGTCCGCATCACTCCAAAGCTTCGACCAGGCATACACAAATTGCCCGATCTGCATATTCGGAAATCGGTCAGCCATATTGAACCGGTAGCGGTAATCATGCTGCCTTTCTATACCCCCGGCACAATATACGCGGTAGGTCATCGGATATGCCGGGTTATTCCCGACATAACGGTTGGCTACTGTTTGCAAAATCCCTTCCACTTGATTGCCGAGCTTCACATGAATACTTTCTTCCAGCGGAAAATAGGCCATGCCTTCTTCCCTCCGTTCCAAACATCGTTATACCGTTCTGCTCATCTCCCGGTATTGACTCGGTGTGACGCCTTCATATTTCTTGAAGATCCGGTTGAAATACGTATGCTGGTAGCTGACGCTTTCCGCGATTTCGTTAATTTTTTTGTCCGTCTCGCGCAGCAGCTCCTTCGCTCTCTCAATCCGAAGGTTGGTGACATAATCGATGAAATTGACGCCAGTCATCTGCTTAAAAGCGCGGCTCAGCGTATAAGGGCTCGTTCCGAATTGGTCGGCGCAGGACTCCAGCGAAAGGTCGGGACTGATAAATTTTTCGCTGATCAGCATCAGCGTCTTTTCCACCATCTGCTTTAGATGATGGTTTTGTTTGCTGATCAGCTCCCGCACGAAAGGCCCGACGATCTTGATGCGGAACCACTTGAGCAGCTCCTCCGGCTCACTGACGGCGGCCAGCTCCTCATAACGGTTCGCGCCCTCGAACAGCTGAACCGGATTAATCCCCGCCTCCAGCATCGCGTGCTGGAGACTGCCGAGCAGCTGCAGCATCCCCTGCTGAACGACCACTTTTGACGGGCTGCACCCGGCCAGCTCCCGGATAAACAACTCGATCAGCTCCAGCGCTTCCTCCTCAGATCCGGCGCGCACCGCGTGAATAATTTCCTTTTCCCGGGCAAAAGGATAGCTTAAGTCCTGTTCCGCTCCGTCCGTCACCAGCTGCTCCAAATCGATGATTTGGCTTTCGCCGCCCAAATCCCCGTAATTCAGCGCCCGGCGGGCTTCCTCAAACAGGAACGGGATCTGCTTCACCTGCGAGGTGTGCTTGCCGATCGTAATCGTCATGCGCATGCGAAGCACGCGGCCTACGGCATGAACCCAATCGCCGCACAGCTGCTGCAGCTCGGCGCGAAACGCCTTGGAGGACTTGCCCTCCGGCGTCGCAATCAGCAGCCCGATCGTCAGATCGTGAAAATTCAGCAGCTGAACCTGCGGAAGCCGCTCCTCCGACAGCTCGGCAATAATATTCGCCGCCGCAAACGTGACCAAATCCTCGTCGCCGGCATCAAACCGCCCTTCCAAATTGGCAAAGCCATTCAGCTCGGCGAAAACCGCCGTATACTGCTTTCCGTCGGGCTCCCAGCCGTAATGACGAAGGCGCTCGCGCAGCTCCTTCTCCGTATGGGAGAACAAATACCCCTGTACCAGCTGCAGGAGAAACCCTTCCCGCATAAACGGCAGCTGCTCCTCGACCCGGTTACGCAGCGTCTGCCGCTCCTTCATCACCTGCAGCCACTGCTCCTCAATCAGCTCAAATTCATCCCGATGATTGGCGGGCCCATGCTCCTTAGACAATAGTCCGACGACTCGCGCAATCGGCGAGTACAAACGCCGCGAAGCCAGAAAAGACAAGGTCAGCGCGATAAGAAAGCCGCAGGCGCTAATCCACAGGATCAGCTTGGAAACGATGAGCACAGGAGCCGTAATCGCCGTAAGCGGTGCCGCGGAAACATACACCCAGGTGGTGCCAAGCCGGGAAAACTGCCCGAATGATACGGAATAGGTCGTCCCTTCATGCTCAAGTACGAACGAATCGGTCTTCCCCTGCTTTTGCTCGTACTGCTGCTTAAGCGCCTGCTCTAACGAACCGGGTTCCGCATTATTTCCCGTAACCATCCAGCCGTTTGACTTCGACATCAAAAAGGTCGTGCCCTCATTGTACGGTGTTAGCGTTTTCAGGAGTTTGCCTAGCCGAGCCTTGTCAACGGTTGCAGCGATGTATCCGAAGGCCCCGGAGCTGCCGCCGGGCACCTTGTTTATTAACGTCAAGGGGGCGTCTGCACCGAGTTCACCAACCGCATTCTCTCCAGTGCCATGCAAATGAGTCCAATATTCATACTGAGGATACATCAGCAGCTTTTCGTAAGCAGCCTTCTGCGAATCCTCAATCGTATAGTAAATGTCCTTCGTGAACAAATATGGCTTCTGCGCATTCAGATAGAACTCCACCTTTTCGATCAATGGATGCGAGCCTTCCATGACGAGCAGCGTCCGATACAAGTTATGAATTTTTTCGTAATCGTACACAAAATCAAGCTCGCGCAGCTGTGCGTCGAACTGGGTATCAAACGACCAATGGGAAAACATTAGCTCCAAATAAGCCAGCTGGTCGTCCACATTTTCCGCCCTTTGCTGGATTTGCTTCTGGTGAAGCTGCTGCAGCTCGCTTTGCATATGATCGGTAGCCAGCCAATAAATAATGAAGCCGGTAACGAGACCGGGGATGCTTGCGATAAATAGCAGCATAATCAAGCTTTTACGGTAGAACCTCCGGGTGTGCCCCGGTTCAGTTCGGAACGGCAGCCACCGCGCCAATTTTTCGGCCATAGTCGTCCCCCCACGTTCGTATAGCTTTCTTTATGTAAAGGTACTTTCTGTATAGCTATAACTATTCTGCCTACACGTGGCAATTTCCTTTTCTTTTCGGAAGCGCATACAAACAAAAAACGCCAAACCGGAGGCCGGTTGAAATGAATCACCTGGTCTCCGGTAGGTTCTCATCCGAGCTTCGTCACTCTCGTCTGAGTGTAGTCCCTATTATCCTTAAAAACGTTTCTTATTGTCCTGTACGCTTCTTGTACGCATCCGTGTATTCCTCGCTGATCTTTTTCAGCGTCGCGTCGTTCTTCAAGCTTTCCACCATCTCATCCCATTTGCTCATCGGTTCGCGGCCGAGAATAATTTTTGTCTTAAGATCAGCCAGCTTCTTCTCAATCTCCGCCATCGAGGTTTGAGCTGTCGGCGAGAACAAGCCAACCGTCAGGTCCGCAGAGCTCGTTTTTGCCCGCTCGTCTTGAATCTGCTTATACAGCTTATTGGTCTCCTCCGAGAAAAAGATTTTGGTGGAGCTTGCATACGGATCCGCCACATACACGATTTGGTTAAAGTCCGGTACGCTGTCCGCGTTCATTTTTTCCGTATCAATCACCTTCTGGCCGTCCTTCACGGTGTGGTGAACGCCTTCAATGCCGTACTGCTGGAATTGGAACACCTCCGGCTTCATCCATGTGTCGATCATCTGCAGAATTTTCTTCATCTTCTCTTCCGGCACCTTCTTCGGAATCGCCAGTGCGCCGGCAAAGCCCGGACTCTTCGGATTGTAGCCGTTAATGTTCGTAACCGGGTAGAAGTCGGTTTCCTTTATCTCCGGCACCAGCTTCTTCAGCGGATCGTAATACACCTTCATCGAACCGGCCTTTTCAATGACGATACCCGCTTTGTTCGCTTTAAATAAATCAAGCACCTGCGTATTTTTCAGCGATGCAAAATCCGCCGGAATCAGTTTTTCCTGGTACGCCTTGACCATATATTCGAGCGCCTGCTTCATTTCCGGAAGCTGCGAGTTATGCACCATCTTGCCGTCGACCCATTTCCACTTGCCGTTGACGCCGGTAAAGCTGTTTTCAATATGTCCGAGAGTGCCGATCGGGCTCGCTGTGTTTTGCGGCTCCGTATTTGCTGCCAAGCCGATCGTATCGGCCTTGCCGTTTCCATCCGGATCCTTCTCTACAAACGCTTTCATAACTTCGTACAGCTCATCGGTTGTCGTCGGAACCTTCAGGTTCAGCTTATCCAGCCAGTCTTTACGTACGATAAAGAACGAGTCAGCCTCAGATGGACGCGGACGCGGAACGACATAGTTTTTGCCGTCAGCCATTTTGGTTAAGTCCCATGCCGTCTTCGAAATGCCGCTGGAAAGATTGGCGTAATCCTTAATATAAGGTCCTACCTCCCAGAACGCGCCCTGGGCCGTCATATTTCGGAATACCGGAGAAAATGGATCGTTTATAAATACAAGATCCGGAATGTCGCCGGAAGCGAGCGTTACGTTTAATTTATCGGTGTAGTTGTTCGAGGACACCCACTGAATGTTCAGCTTCGTATTCGTCGCTTCCTCAATCAGCTTCTTCACCGGATTATCATCTGCGGCCGGCTGCTGGGTCAGGAAATGCACCATCACCGATACATCCGTCGGTGCCTGTTTCCCGTCTCCCGTGCTTCCGGAGCCTGAGCTGGAGCTTCCCTGCTGCGGCGCGCTTCCGCCTCCTGAACAGGCAGCCGCCAACATTGAAAGCGTTAACACACTTGACAACACGATAAACCTTTTCTGCTTCTGTCTCATCTAAACCCTCTCCTTTTTTAAAATGTGGGTCTGACTTGTGATGCTACCCCTTTACAGAGCCGATCATCGCACCCTTGGCAAAATGCTTTTGCAGGAACGGATAGACGGCTAATATCGGCACGGTCGCGATAATGACCGCGGCCATCTTAAGCGTTTCTGTCGGCGGCGCCTTCATAAACGCATCGGATGTCAGTTCACTGTTGGAGGACGAAATAAGCAGGTTTTGCAGCAGCACCTGGATCGGCCACTTATTCGGGTCGTTCAAGTACAGCAGCGCGTTGAAAAATTGATTCCAGTAGCCTACGGCGTAAAACAGGCCGAATGCGGCCATGGCCGGAAGGGATAACGGTAAAATGATGCGGATCCACGTTGAGATATCGTTACAGCCGTCAATGGCGGCGGATTCCTCAAGCTCTGCGGGAATGCTGTCAAAAAAGCCCTTCATCAGGATAACATTCCAGCCGCTCGCAAGCGCCGGAATAATAAGAGCCCACATGCTGTTAATTAACCCCAGTTCACGGACAACCATATAATTCGGGATGATCCCGGGATTAAAGAGGATGGTTACCAAAATCAACAGCAGGATCATGCGGCGTCCCCGCAGCCTTTTGCGAGATAAGGCGTAAGCAAGAGCAGCCGTAACCGCTAACGAACACCCGGTGCCAACCGTTGCAAGAAACGCGCTGTTGCCAAGCGAGCGGACAAACGCGTCGGTAGACAGAAGGTAATGGTACGAATCAAAGGACCATTTTTCCGGAAAAAGCACGAATGGCTTCGTCAAATACTCTGTGGAGTCGGTAAACGAGACGACGAACACGTAATACAGCGGAAAGAAGGTGACGATCGAAATGATCCCGAGAACGACGACATTTGCAATAGTAAACAAGCGATCTCCAAATGATGCTTTCATAGGGCCACCTCCTTAGTACACGCCTTCTTCGCCGAATTTTTTAGCCAATGTATTGGCCGCCATGACAAGCGCCAAGCCGACGACCGATTTAAATAAACCGACTGCAGTGCTGAAGCTGAACTGCCCCTGCTGGATGCCGACTCGGTACACATACGTATCGAATACCTCGGCGACCTCGGAAACCGCCCCGTTGTACATGAGCAGCACCTGTTCAAAGCCGACGTCCATCATATCTCCAAGACGAAGAATTAACAAAATTACGATGACACTTCGGATGGATGGCAGCGTCACATGCCACATTTGGCGAAGCCGGTTCGCGCCGTCCATCTTTGCCGCTTCATACAGCTGCGGATCAACCCCGGCAATTGCTGCGAGGAAAATGATCGTGCCCCAGCCCGCTTCCTTCCATATGGTTTGCGCCGTCAGCATGAGCCAGAACAGATCCGGATCCGTGAGCAGCTGGAACCGCTCCATGCCGGCTGCAGCCAGCAGCTTATTCACTAGGCCTTCCCCCGTTGCGAACAATAGGAAGGTAAGACCCGCGATAATAACCCAAGAAAGAAAATGCGGCATATACACGATGGACTGCACGATTCTCTTATACGTCTCGCTGCGCAGCTCGTTAAGCAGCAGAGAGAGCAGGATCGGCAGCGGAAAAAATAGAAACAGACTCATAAAGTTTATCGCCATCGTATTACGGAACAAAATCAAAAATTCCGGGTTGGAGAAAAAGCGGATAAAATGCTCCAGCCCGACCCACTCACTCTTCAACATTCCGACGTACGGGGAGTAGTTTTGGAAGGAAATCAAAATTCCCCACATCGGTACATATTTGAAAATGAGGAAAAAGATTAGTCCCGGCAGTGCCAAGAGGTACAAATATTTATCCCTGCGAATGTCCAGCCACAGCCTTCGTTTCTCTTCGAACGATTTCCGGTTCACATCTGCAGGGGATGCGCCCGGCGCCGGTGATGCAGCAGATGCTGATGCTGCTTGCTCGTATTTTACATTCGACATGCGGCTCACTCCTTTCCTTGCGTTTCTATCGTTACCTTATCCCAACGCCGATTTGCGTGCCATTAGACATTGTTGCAGCAGCGCCGGAAATCGGATACATAAGCAAAATCGATTCGTTATGCCGCAGCGGATGGGCCGATTGCACTTTTTTGCGCCCTTTATCTGGTGGTGGGAAAGCCGTGCAATCGGCCGCTGCTGCGCGGTTTATCCTTATTTGCCGCTTTATCTCATGAGCTGGTGTGCCGGACGAAGCGTATGCGAAGCGTAATCGAAGGCATTCCCGTCGAGAAGCCCCGCCAGCGTGTTCGTCACGCGAACCTCGACCGTATTGTCTCCCTCGCGCAGCCATTCCGTCCTGCCAATCCAGCGGTACGGCGTCCACGGTCTAACGCCTAGCGAGTGCCCGTTGACGAGCACCTCCGCACAGTTATGGAAGTGCTCATCCCAATTCGTGAAGCGAAGCTCGAACGCTTCCTCTGAAGGCAGAGCAGCCAATGTCGCTGCTTTCGTATACGATAACGTTCCGGCATAATACGGAAATCCTATTGCCGGTCCGCCATGAATAGCCTCCGCTTCCTTTGGAACGGCAGTCATGACCTGTGTTCCGTCCTCCTTCACTGCTGCGCCGAACGTCCCCCGAATGTACAGCGGATCCACGAGACCGTCCGCGTCGTGCCGAGCTTCGAGCTTCACCGTGAGCTCATTACGGCTTTTCTGCAGCAGCGGGGTAATATCGCAAACGAGGTTATATTGGTCGTAGACTCGCTCCTGCCGGAACGTTTTCCGATCAACCTCCTTGCCGTTGATCGCCAGCGTCCATGTCCCGGATATCGCTCCGCCGTCCATCAGCAGCTCGCAGCGCTCAGGTACGCTCTCGATCTCGAACTGCGCATGATAAGTGCAGGCAATCGGGTATGCAATGCTGAGACGCATTGGCGTGCCGAACGTTTGCTCAAAGCGCAGAGGGAAGGACGCCTCTTCGGCGAGGTCCGAGCACTGGTCGATGATCGTTTTCGCGAGAACCGGCCATTGCTGTGCAGAGCCTTCCAGCGAGAGCATAAAACGCTCAAAGCGAATCGCGTTCAGCTGCTGCGGCTGAATGCTCCATGGGCCGGAAGCGTCCAGCTGCCATAAAGCAGGCGCAGCCGCTCCGGCTGGAGTGATTGCCGAGCGAGCCTTGGCAGCCTCAGCAAAGCCCTCCCTTGCCTCCGCGTCAGCTTCGACCCACTCCGCGACCAGCAGCCGCGCTTGATACGGCTCAAGCTTCAACGGAATGAACCAGCCTGCTCCGGTGGAGGTTCCCGCACCCGGAAGGCTGTCTTCGGCTGCGTCCGGCAAGAAGGTCAGCTGCCCCGTCTCCAAATCCCACTCGGAGATACGCAGCGTGCCTGACGCCGAAAGCTTGGCGCCCCGATCCCGATAGAGCAGCTCCGGAATCATGCGGATAACGGCCTCATGCGCCGATCCTTCTTGGTTGCTGATAAACACAGCAGCCGTATGACCGCCCAGCTTGCGCGTCTGCATCAGGAAGCAGGTCGGCTCGCCCGGAGCATGCAGGGTAACCGGACGCGGGCAGACCGCCTCCAGCAGCTCTGCGGCCGCCTTCCATGCCAGCCCGGCACCGTTTGCCCCGGCAGCCGGGATGAAGTAAGCGCGGCCGTGCTGCCCATGGCGTCGGTTCGCCGGAGCCGGACGCACTGCCGAGGCGGCCCCCTCCGCCTCCTGCCAGTACCACTTCGACGGCGGCTCCGTTACGCCGAACGCCTCCATCGCGGCCTGCTCATCCGGCGCTCCATCCTCGATGACGTCGTACGGCAGCAGACCGATGCTGACGACCGTGCCGCCCGCTTCCAGAAACGCCAGCAGCTTCGCCCAAGCATTACGCTCCATATTCGTAATCGGCGGCACGAGCAGCACGTCGTACCGCGCCTTTCCAATGACGAGCGCTCCTTCGTCGATAGACGCCTCGGCCAGCAGCTCCGGATCGAGATGATCGTAGTCGAAGCGATGCTGCAGCAGCTTTTTGCCAAGCTCCGCCCAATCCCGCTTCAGCCTCTCCAAGCGCTTCTTATCCGCACCGTCGCCTCCGCCCGACGAAAACCCGTGGAACGGATTGCCCATCTGCGTCCACAGCGAGGTTACCGGGTCCAGCAGCGCAATGCGAATGTCCGCGGCTCCTTCGCTCATCACATAGCTGATGCGGCCAGCATAATCGGCCAGCTTGCGAAAATGCTCCCAATACGGGTTTTGATCAAACTGCGAAGGAGGCGCGTCATGCTTGGCAAGAGCGTTCATCGTATAGTAGAAGGCATGGAAGTTATAAAAATTCGTACCGAGCGCAGCCATCCGGTCAATCATCCAGCGCGCATCCTGCAGCGTCATGGACCAGCCAACGCTGTGAAAGCATTCGATCAAATTGCGTTCGCGTCCAAGCTGCCGCGCAAGCGAGCTGACCATCTTCGGATTCGCCCGCATATTCGCAATATACTTGTCCAGAATCCACTCCAGCGACCGGCCCAGCTTCTCATGCGCGGAATCCCCTCCGGGCACATGGCTGAACTTTTGCGTCGTCATCCGCACCGCAGGAACCTCGGCTACATATTCAATCTCGCGGCCCTCGCACCAATCATGCACCTGCACATGGAACGCCTCGCGCAGCAGCACATGGATCGTCTGATAGTAGTCGTAGCGGATTTTCGCGGCGTCCCGCACCGAGCTGTCCAGTAAAGCCGGAAGACAGTCCAGCAAGTCGTATCCATTCCGCTGCTTAAACTCCTGCGCCAAATGTTTTGACCAAGGGATGCGGCCGAGCAGCCCGATTTCATCCGTAAACATCCCCTTCACCGTACCGCCGAGATACTCCCCGACCTCCGCTGCATAACGGTCATGCGTAAGCCGGATGAATGTTTCCATGGCAGCCTTATTACAAGGATCAACGAACGTGCCGTAATATTTAAAATCCTCGATTTCCTTCTCTTGAAAAATAGCGATTTCCCACTCGTCCGCAGCCTGAGCTTCGGGCAAGTTTCCACCCGTAGGTGCTGTCCAGTCCAGCTGCAGCACGGTCCGGTACGTAAAAAATCGCTTTTGCGTATATGCCGTTAAGCCTGTCTTCTGAAACACCTGATCCGCCTGCAGGTTTCCGATATAGTGCTGAAGATCGAGCGCCTGCTCCCAATCGGGCTTTCCGTTCCGAATCGGCGCCGCCTTGGCGGACAGCACCTTTCCCCACGGAAGCTCTACGGAAGCGCTTTCTCCAGCGCGAATACGAAGGAAGCGGTGCTCCAAGGAAACATGCTTCGCTTCGGGATGGTGAAGAATGACTTCGCCCCCGGCAATTCCGCTCGGATAAGGATACTCATCGTACAGCCAAACGTTCATACCGCGACGCTCCGCGCATGTTATGGCATACCGAACCTTTTCAAACCATGCCTTCGACAAATAAGGAATCGTCAAGCCTTGGCGGGCACATAGAAAAAATCCGCCGATGCCCTTATCCGCCATCTCGTCAATTTGTCTGGCCACCTCTTCATCATCCATATCCCCGTTCCAAAACCAAAACGGATGGATACGATAAGGAGCCGAAGGCGTAAGAAACTCATTGCGATCCAGCATTGTTTTATCCCCCTCGTGGGTTTCTTTGGTCATAGCCCTACTCTATGAGGTAAAGACTTTGCGTACAATCACACATTTTTGCGTCTGAAAACTACCGGATATTCAGGGCTTTGCACTCTTTTGCAGAGGTTATACAGAGCGTTCTGAACTCATCATCTTATAAGAAAACCTCTATCGAGGCCCCTTCAAGGATGAGCGACCGCAACTCATAGGTAGGTTTTCTTGTGATAAAGAATGTGTTCAACTCCGCTGAAAACTTATACATTCTTTATCGTTGAAAAAAGCCGACCGCAAGGGTCAGCCTTCCATCATATCGCCGATCAGCTCCAGGCATACGATCGTGTTTAAGCACCACTGGGAAACCGTATTGGTCGAAACCTCGGTTATCTCGGTATCGGGCTCCAGCGTTTCTTCGAACCGAAGCGGTGGAATGACTTTGATATGCTCACGATACTCCACTCCCTGCAAAACAAACTTATCCACATAGGTTATCCGTGTACGAAAGACAGAAAAAGCCCCGGAACATTCAACTTGTTCATGTTCCGAGGCCCCTCTGCCCAGTCATCAGGCTCATTTATTCAGTCCTTGCGAATGACTTCCGTCAGCATCATGATCGTCAGCGCCTGCCCGTAAGCCGTCGGGACGATCGGAATTTGCTTATAATGCTCGTCGTCCATGCCGATCGCGGTACCATAGGATACCTTTCCCACCGTACCGTCCTCTTCGACGCAAGCGATGACACCTTCCGCTGCACGCAGCGCCGCAGGCAGACAGCTTTCATCCAGCAAGCCCATGCGGACCGCTTTAATCATTCCGTACGCAAAGCCTGCGGTAGCGGACGCCTCCACGTAGGAAGACGAATCGTTCAGCACCGTGTGCCACAGCCCGCCTTCATGCTGCAGCGGCAGCAAAGCGCGCACCTGGGCTTGAAGCGCTTCAACAAGATAACGCTTGACCGGCCCTTCTAGGCCGCTGATTTCTAAAAACTCCACGACTCCTGCCGTAAACCAGCAGTTGCCTCTTGCCCATAACGTTCCGCCAAAGTGATGCCGACCGTCAAAGCAAAAGCCATGGTACCACAGCCCCGTAGACGGGTCGGTCAAATATTTCACATGAATTAAAAATTGGTACACCGCTTCCTGCCGGTACGCTTCATTCCCCGTCAGCTCGCCCATCTTGGCTAAAAATAACACGGTCATAAATAACGTATCGTCCCACAGCTGCTCTTCATTATCGGCAATCACCGTAATATGCTGCAGGCCGTCCTCTTCCGTACGCGGCATCTCATGGATAATCCATTCCGCCCATTCGGTGCAGAGCTGCAAATACGCTTCGCTGCGGTTGAGCTCGTAGAGATGAATTAACGTTAGCAGCGGTGCGACAGAGTTCACGTTTTTCGGCGGAAGTCCCTCGTCCAGCCGTTCCTTGAACCACTGCTCCATCACCTGCAGGTAATGCTCTTTCCCGGTAAAACGGTAATACTTGAACAGTCCGTAAATCGCCACTCCGGTAGGCCATTCCCAGCTGTCAAAATTCATGTGGTCGTTGGAATTGTTACGATCGGAAGAAGCAAGCTTTTGGAACACCCGTTCCAAAAGCTCGCCGCGGTTTTTAATGGTCAAGCCATTATTCCTCCTTTAAGTACCCCTTCAATCCTACCTCGGATTTCGCCAATTCGCCGCAAATCAGCTTCGCGATTTCCCGCGCTCCGTCTGCGTTGAAGTGCGTGTTGTCCTCCACGCCGTTCGGATAATTCGGATGAGCACCCTGCTCAAACTGGACGAACAGCTTTTTGGAGCCTTCCTCGCCGAGCGACAAATACAGCTCCTCGCTGCGTGCGCACAGGTCGATAAGCGGTACGCCAAGACGCTCTGCAAGCTGCTTTACCGCCATCGGATACTTGCCGTGGCTTTGCGTAAACTGCCCGCCGGAGAAGCTGCGGCGCTGCACCGGCGTAATAAGCACCGGATTGGCCCCCGCCTCGCGCGCCAGCTCAACGTATTTCGTTAACGTTTCCTGATACGTAGTAAACGGCTCGGTTCTGCGCTCTTCATCCGCCTTTTCGTCGTTGTGGCCGAATTGGATGAATAGGTAGTCGTTTTTGCCAATATGATTTTTAATCCGGTCAAAATGACCTTCTGTGATAAAGCTCTTCGAGCTGCGGCCGTTGCGTCCCTCATCCACAACGATCACGTCGTCGGTGAAAAATTGGCCGATCATTTGGCCCCAGCCCGCCATTGGCGCGCTTTCCGCAATGTAAAGCGCCGAAGTCGAATCGCCGGCGATAAACAGCTTCACCGGAGGCTGCTCCGGTTTACCCGCAACGCGGAAGTAGGAGAAGTCGGCGTAACCGCGAGCTGCATCGGAAGCGCCCGCTGCGCGGCCGTCCAAATTCACGGCGAAGACGCCAACCTTCGCGCCAACCCAGCGGCTCTCGCGGGCCGTAAACACATCGCCGATCTGCGCAAAGCTGCTGCCATCCGCGCTGTAGTAAAACTTCACCTGCGCATTGCCGTAAATTTCCGCCTTCAGCCGTACCGCTCCTCCGGAGAAGTACGTGCTTGTAATTTCCCGTTCGCTGGTTACGCCGTCTTCAAATTTACCGACAACACCGCCTTCCATCAGTGACAGCTTCAACGAGCCGAACGACGTGCGGCTTACCGCCAAGTAACGGTACGAGTAGCCGAACACAATGAGCCCGGCGCGGTCGCCGTCATTCGCTCCATGGAAGGTAAGCTCCGTCTCCGCCGTAAACTCCGGCGCCGGAAGCTTCTGCATCAGCAGCTGCGGCGCATCGAACAGCGTGCTGCTGCCCTCAGGCAGTTCATGCGCAAACAGACGCAGATGGCCGGGGTGATCCGTCAGCGACAGCCATTCCGGCTGCGGGTTCGCCTGCCACTGCCACTGGAGGCCGAGCTTCGCTTCCTCGAATTCGTCGGAGGTTTGCGGCACCAGCACCGGCGACTCCACGCCGGCGTTCGGCTTCGGCCACTCCAGTACCGGCTCACCGATCATGTCGCCGTTGCGGTCCTGTCCGATAAACGGCCAGTCGTTCACCCATTCCATCGGCTGCACATGGATAATTCGGCCGTATGCGTCGCGGTCCTGGAAATGAATAAACCAATGCTCGCCGTTTTCGAGCTCCACCCAGCTGCCTTGATGCGGACCGTTAACCGGCGAAATGCCTTGGTTCAGAACGATTTTGTCCTCGTAAGGGCCAAATACGTTCTTTGAACGAAGCACCGTCTGCCAGCCTGTCGGCACGCCGCCGGCCGGTGCGAATATGTAATAATAGCCGTTGCGCTTATGCATCTTCGGCCCTTCCATCGTAGGATGACGCAGCGTACCGTCAAACACGATTTGACCGTCATCCAGCAGGCTCTTACCGTCCGGCGACATGCGGCAAATTTTCAGCTTATGCTTAATGCCGCAGCGGCTGTGCGCAAACGCATGCACGAGGTATGCATTGCCGTCATCGTCCCAGAATGGGCATGTATCAATCAAGCCCTTTCCTTCCTTAACCAGATGAAGCGGCTCCCATTTGCCGAATGGATCGGTCGCCGTGCTCATATAAATGCCCTCGTCCGGCGCTCCAAAGTACACCCAAAACTTGCCGTCGTGGTAGCGAAGGCTCGGCGCCCAAACGCCTTTGCCGTGCTGCGGACGGTCGTAGCCTTCCATCGGCAGCCGCTCCGCCACGTGATTCACAATCGTCCAGTTCACCAAATCCTTTGAATGAAGCAAAGGCAGTGCTGGAACATGGGAAAAGCTGGACGATACCATAAAAAAGTCGTCGCCGACACAGATTACATCCGGGTCCGAATAGTCGGCATAAATCACCGGATTTTTATACATACCATTTCCTAAATCAGGTACCCAGGCCGGCTGGTTCGAGTGGTTCGATTTGTTCATAAGTTTCTATACTCCTTCCGAGTGTCGAAAATTCCAAAGAGTTAGTTTACTCATTAAACAATAACTCAACCCCAACCCGAACACAATTATCATTTTATTAGTTCTTCGACAAAAGGAGCCGCAAAGAACGGACAAAATTACTGCCGCGCATCAATACGGGTTTTTACGGCTTTCCAGCAGCCCGGAAAGGAAGGCCAGCGCGAGCCCTTGGCCCCAGCCCTGAATTCGCTTATAAGGCACGCCCTTGTAGCCTTCCGCATCCTTCATGACCGCGGTACCGGCTGATACTCGGGAAACCGTACCGTCTTCGGTAATGCAGCCGAGAATACCATGAATCGACTTTTGCACATATTTGTTGTACATCGATCCTTTGGTCAGCAGTGCAGCAGCAATACCGGCAGAACCGGACGCTTCCTCGTATGAGGCCGGATCGGTAAGCACCGTATGCCAAAGCCCGTTCTCCGATTGCAGCCGTACAAGCGCCGAAAGCTGATCGCGCAGCGAGCCCTCAATAATCATAAACGACGGGTGCGTTACTTCCACAAGCTCGAGCGCCCGTGCCATCGTGAACGCCGCCCATGAATTGCCGCGCGCCCAGAAGATGCCGGACATATGGTTTTGCGCCAAATTGTCCCAGCCGTGGTAATACAGGTTGCTCACCGGGTCCTGCAGCAAATCCTCATGCCCGTGATACTGCCTCAAGCCGTCCTCCAAATACTCTTTATTGCCCAGCATCGTGCCGATGCGCACGAGAAAATAACCGGCCATAAACATCGTATCGACCCAAGCCTGCTCCGGAAAATTGTACGTTTCCGAATTGACAGTATGCTGGAACACTCCGTCCCCGAAGCGAATCGCATCGTTTTTCAAATGCTCCGCCATTTGAATCGCTACATCCATATAACGCTCTTCGCCGGTCGCTTTGTAAAGCGAAAGCAGCGAATGCCCGATGGATGCTCCGTTAATCGTCAGCTTCGGTAGGCCATCCTCCAGCTTTTCGTCCACCCATTCCTTCAGCAGGGCGATGTATTCCTCACGGCCTGTGGCCTCGAACGCTTCCGTCACCCCATAGAAGGCGACGCCTCCCGGCCAATCCCAATTAAAATCCATACGAAACGTGCGGTGCACCACACGGTCGATCACGTCACGAATTTCTTTTTCATCAAATACTAACGGCGGCATATTTATTTCTCCCCTCAAGCTCTATAATTCCGGTTATTTCAAACCGGTTGTGCTGATGCCTTCGACAATATATTTTTGGAAAATGAAAAACACGAGGATAACCGGCACGAGAGACAGCGTCGACATCGCAAACATTCCGCCCCAGTTAGATAAGCTTTCCGCATCCAGGAACAGCTTCAGTGCCAGCGATACCGGATACAGCTCCGGCTTATTCAAATAAAGCAGCGGGTTAATGAAATCCTCCCAGCGCCAGTAAAACGAGAAGATTGTCGCCGTCACGAGCGCAGGCGCAATGAGCGGCACAATGATGCGGAAAAAGATACCGTATTTACTGCAGCCGTCGATTTTCGCCGCTTCATCCAGCTCCGGCGGAATCGTACGGATAAACTGCATGATCAGAAAGATAAAGAACGGCACCCCGAAGAAAAACGGCACAATGATCGGTTTATAGGAGGACAGCCAGCCCAGCTTGGAAAACATAATGTACTGAGGAATGACGGTAACGTCATGCGGAAGCATCATGACCATCATCACGCAGGTAAACCAAAACGCTTTTCCATAGAAAGGGATTCTCGCAAAGCCGTACGCTACCATCGCCGACGACACGACCGAGCCGATCGTAGCCAGCACAACGATAATCCCGGAGTTTTTAAAATAAGTGGCAAACGTATTATCGCCGATGCCGCTCCAGCCGGTAACATAGTTGGAAAACTCCAGCTTGCTCGGAATCAAGGTATAAGCCTGCATGAAAATTTCGTCATTTGGCTTCAAGGAGCTCGCGAACATCCATAGAATCGGGTAAATCATGACGATCGCGAACAAGGAAACGACGATATGGTATACAATTCGCGAAACACGCAGCTTCGGCCGCAATACGACTTCTTTTTGAGTACTTGTTGATACCTGCATCGTGTTACTCCCCTTTCGATTCGTAATGAACCCATAGTTTAGATGATTTGAAAATCAGCAGCGTCAGCACGCCGACGATCGCCAGCATGACCCAAGCCATCGCCGATGCGTAGCCCATCTCGAAATACACG
Organism: Paenibacillus turpanensis; assembly: GCF_011421635.1. Taxonomy (GTDB): domain Bacteria; phylum Bacillota; class Bacilli; order Paenibacillales; family YIM-B00363; genus Paenibacillus_AK; species Paenibacillus_AK turpanensis. The sequence goes on along the minus strand of NZ_WTLI01000003.1, from coordinate 41,646 downwards.
AACGCCCTGCGGTACAAATACAGCGAATACAGCATCGTGCTTCCCATCGGTCCGCCTTCTCCGTTGGAGACGATGTAGGCCGGGGTAAAGGTCATGAACGCCGAAATCGTTTGCATAATCAGGTTGAACAATATAATCGGGCTGAGCAGCGGCAGTGTTACCTTAAAGAACCTTTGCACCGCGTTCGCCCCGTCCACAGATGCTGCCTCGTAATACATTTCCGGAATATTTTTCAGCCCCGCTAGGAAGATCAGCATGGAGGATCCGAACTGCCACACCGACAGCGCAACCAGAGTCCAGAGCGCCGTAGAAGGGTATCCGATCCACGAGATATCGCTTTGAATCCCCAGCAGCCCAAGGAACGAGTTCACCAAGCCTTTGTCGCCGAACAGCTGACGCCACATAATGGCTACCGCGACGCTGCCGCCGATCAGCGACGGCAAGTAATACGAGGCACGGTAGAAGCCGACGCCGCTTACCGCCTTGTTCAGCACCATCGCAACGGCTAGCGCGAAGCAGAGGCGCAGCGGCACGCTGGACAGCACGTACGTGATCGTAACCTTGACGGACTGGATATAATCCGTATCCGCGGTAAACATCTTGTTAAAATTGTCCATCCCGATCCAGCGGGCCGGTTCAAACAGGTTGTAATCCGTGAAGGATAAGTAAAACGAGGATAAAATCGGGTACAGCGTAAAAATTAGAAATCCCAACACAAACGGTGCGATAAACACATAGCCGACAACATGATTGTTCTCGCGTAAATTCATAGGCTCCAACTCCCGGTCGTTAATCTATCATCCATTTGCCGGATGCTTGCTTCGATACCCTCATTATAAGGAGCCATGGACTAGAGATTAATGAAAAAAACCGTTCATTTTGTTTAAAAAGCCGACTTTCGAAAAGCGGGGAAATGCACAAAAAAAGACGAGTCCGCAGACCCGTCTTTCCCTTGCTGTAGCATCATTTACTTTTTGTTTTTCGCGAGTACCGCATTGGCGTCCTTGCTGAACTTCGCTGCCGCGTCTTCGACACTCATCTTCTTATACAGCACTTGATCCTGCAGATCCTTCAGCATTTTTGCGATTTCCGCGGAACCGATCGGGTCCGGAGCGTCGATCGGCGAGCTGTGCTTTTCCGCCCATGCGACATAGTCAAACGTTTTTACCTGCTCCGGTGTCAGCAGCGGCTTCAGCGCTTCCTTCACCTTCGAGGAAACCGGGATACCTCTTTCGCCCTTAATCAGCTTGTTCGCTTCAATATCGTTGACGAAGAAGTCAATAAACTTAACCGCTTCTTCCTTCTGCTTCGAGTTCTTTGTGACGGAAAAGTACATGCTCGGCTTTAGGAATAACCCCTTATCGATGTTCGGTCCCGGCATCGGGTGAATCTCAATTGGACGCTTGGAAAGCTGCGCCAGCAGCACGTACTGGTTAGACCAGCCCCATGAAGCCATTGCATTGCCCTTCACGAGCTCATCCTCTTCCGGCGTGCCTTTCTTCTGCGCGGCCACATCCAACTTCTCAATGACACCGGCATCATAAAGACGCTGAATTAATCCGAAGAACTTTACGTACAGCTGATCGTCCGTATAACCAAGAGCCGTACCGTCTGCACTAAACAGCGATTTACCCTGCGTTCTTAAGTAATAGTTGAAAAATACTTCCGGCTTTGGCGGACCGGAGAGCAGCTTGCCCTTATCCTTCAATGCAGGAGCCATCTTCTCCAGATCGTCCCAAGTCCAATCTTCCTTCAGCGTAATGCCGGCATCTTTGGCTATCGCTGGATCGTATACTAGGCCGAGTGCGTTTACGCCGAGGTTGGCCGCCAGCAGCTTGTCGCCCAGCTTGCCCGCATTCAATGCGTTTTCGCTAATATCCTCGGTCTTGAACAGACCCTGCTTGATGTAAGGCGCCAAATCCTCCAGCTGGCCGCGTCCGCCATACTGTGTCAAATAAGACAAGTCCATCTGGATAATATCTGGCAAATCATTCGCAGCCGCTTGAGGTGCAAGCTTCTTCCAATAATCGTCGAAGCCCGCATATTCCGCTTCGATTTTAACATGCGGATTTTTTTGCTGGTACATATCAATGACTTTCAACGTATAATCGTGACGGGATTGACCGCCCCACCATGCAATACGCAGCTTAACCGGATCCTTCTTACCATCGTCTGCCTTCGTTTCGGCCGGTTTTTCCCCGCCAGAGCCGTTCGCTGGAGCCGTTGGCTGCTGTGCCGAGCCGCAAGCGGACACTGTAAACGCCATTGCGGAAGCCAGCAGCAAAGCTAGTGCTTTCTTCATTTTGTTGTTCCTCCCCCATTGGAATAATGCCTAAGAAAGTGCTTACAACTTAAATTGTAGTAATTTCTGCGGTAACGTTAAGATAAAAAACCGCTTCGTTTGTTTAAAAATCAGAGTTCAAGGCATTTTCATGTATTCCGTGGGGGTTTGACCGGTGTACTTTTTAAAAACTTGGCTAAAATATTGCGGATTGTCTCCAAAGCCCAGCTGCTCCGCCAGCTCAAATATTTTCACGTCCGGCTGCTTTTCAATCGATTGAATCGCTTTCTCAATCCGCAGCTTCATTACATAATTTGAAAACTTTTCACCCGTTTCTTTCTTAAACAGCTTCCCTAAATAATCAGCGTTCATATAAAGCATCTGCTTCGCCACCCAATTCAAGGACAGCTCGGGCGAAGCAATGCATTCCTCAATCACTTCCAGCACACGCTGCACGATGGCCGAGTGCTTGCTGCGGTTCTGCTCAAAATAACCCATCGTAATTTCTTTCACGACCGCTTCAAAAAACTGACGGATCGACACAAGCGTCTCCATCTGCACGAGCGAGGCAAGCTGCTCCATATAGCGGTTCATGTTGTCCTGCTCTGCAAGCCGCACGATGGAAACATACAGTTGGATCACGTACGACTTCGCCGCCCCAATCCCCTCCCTTACCCCCGAAAGCGAAGCGAAGAAGCTTTCGATCCAATCTGCAGTCTCCTCCCACGCGCCCGCTTTAACGAGCATCACAATGCGGTCCTCATCCAAGGACCATTCCCTTTCCTGTTCACACTGCAGGGAAGAGGAGGGTGACACCATTCCCGGAATATCTTCCGGAGTTATAATACTGCCTTCACCTAAATAGAAGCGATGGTTCAAGCATTCGAGTGTTTGCTGGTACAGCTTGCGCGCCCGTAGAATCTCGTCCGCATCGCTGACGGCTATTGTCGCATCCAGTTTATAATATTTGATGAAGGTCGTCTTAATTTCCTGAATCCGGTCGTGCAGCTCCGTACCACAGCCGGCATCTTCCACTAAGATCAGTACGTGTCCGCCAACCGTGGCGCTTAGAACCGGATGCTCCAGCAGCTCCTCGGCAATGTTTTTCATCGCGAATAGGTGCTCGAACTCAAAGCGGCCCTCCATCTGGAACAGCAGCAGCCGTACCTTCCGGCTTTCCAGATCCAGCCCAAGCAGCGACCGGTAGTACTCCCAGTCACGTGAGCCGTACGTTTTATTCGTTACGAATTGAATGAGGAATTGCTCCTTAACATGGGGAAGCACCTTTTCCAAGCCGTACTTCATCTGCTCTACAAACTGCTCCTTGCCCTCTTTTTCCTTCAATTCGGCGGTGATTTCCTGAAGTGCTTCCACAATATTGTTTTCGTTGCAGGGCTTGAGCAGGTAATGCTTTACCCCATAGTGCATCGCTTTTCGGGCATAATCGAACTCGCTGAAGCCGGACAGCAGAATAAAGCGGATTTCCGGATGGGTTTCGTATGTTTTTTGGACCAGCTCGATCCCATCCATACCAGGCATCTTGATGTCGCTGATTACGATATCGGGTGGATCCTGCACAATCATATCGTATGCTTCTAGTCCGTTGCGCGCCGTCCCGACCAGCGTCGTATCCGCCTCGTCCCAAGGGACAACAGCTGAAATTCCCGCCAAAATAATCCGTTCATCATCGACCAGCATCACTTTGAACATCTCAACACCCCTTCTCCCTCGGTAAATAGATAGACACCTTCGTTCCTTTACCCGGCTCGCTTTCCAGCTCGACGCCATAGGCGTCGCCAAACGCAAGCCGAATTCGTTCCTCGATATTTTTCAATCCGATTCCTTTTCCCTTTGTTTGAACCTCGCCGCGCCTTACTTTCTGTAAAAACTCGTGATCCATGCCAGGGCCGTTGTCCTCGACCACGAGCACGATTCCTTTCTCCGTTTCCCAACCTTTAATTTTGATCACGCATGTATCAATCATCGGCTCTAAAGCATAATGAACGGCATTTTCCAGCAGCGGCTGCAGCGTCAGCTTCGGTATACAATAATCCAGCAGTGAATCCGGTATGTCCAGCTCGAATATCAGCCTTTCCTCATACCGATGCGTCTGAATCACGACATAGTTTTTTACAATATCCAGCTCCTCACGTACCGTGATCAGCCGGTTATGCAGTGAAATCGAGCTGCGCAGCAGAAATCCGAGCGCCTCGACCATGCGTGAAATTTGTGTCTGCTTGTTGATCTTCGCCAGCCAATTGATCGACTCCAGGGTGTTGTACAAAAAGTGCGGGTTGATCTGGGCCTGCAGCGCTTTAAATTCCGTCTCTTTGATCGTCAGCTGCTTCGTATAATTTTCCTTGATCAGCTCGTTGATCCGCAGCAGCATCAGCCGGAACGTTCGGTGCAGCAGTCCTACCTCATCCAGCTGCGGCATCGTTGGAAGCGCCTCCAAATCAACCTGCTCAAATTCTCCTTTTTGCACCCGCTTCATCCTTCCAATCAGCTCTTCGATCGGCGACGTTAAGCTGCGGGCAAACCGTCTCCCCCAAAACAGAACCAGTGCAAAAATAATTGCAAAAAAACCGATTACAATATTTTTCATCGTAATAATCCGCTCGAACATCTGCCCGAAGGGAATGACGTTATAATACGTCCAAGCCAAATAATCAGAAGTCAAATACGAAACGAAATAATGCCCGTTCGGCCCGTCGACTACGCGATAGTTCTCGTGCTCGGTCAGCGGCAGCTCCCAGGCGGCAAGCATCGGCTTCTCCGGGAAAACAACACCTGTGTTCGACGAAATCATCAGCTCCCCGTCCTGGCTGCGTATGCCGCCTGACATATCGCCGACGATTTTTTTCAGATCGACCCGGATCGCCAGCACTCCCAAATGGTCAAGCTCAAAGTCTGTCGACGAGAAGGAGCGGATTTGCCGCACGGCGAATAAATCCATCCCCTGATTGTCAATGGCCAGCCATACATTGCCCCCGCTCTCCTGCCGAGCGGCCGCCGTCAGCTTCTCTCGTACCCCCGCATGAAGCTGCTTCACATTGCCCGTTACATGCTCTCCCCCATTGGCGTCCAGCAAATAGATCGACTGCACGTATTTTTCCGAGCTGGAATGACCGACAAGCTGATCGACGATTTCGTTGGACTGTTTGAGCCGCTCATACTCATTCGTTGTGGTCAGTAAGGACTGCAGGCCGTTCTGAATTTGGTTATCCGAAAATATAGCAAACGAGAGCCGCTCTACCTTGCGCAGCTCCTCCTCGATGCTATGAGAAGACAAATTGAGCACCTGAGAGGATTTCTCGTAAATATATTCATCGTAGATCGTAAACGCATATTGGAGAACGCCAAACGTAAACGCCAGCGAAAGTAACATAATAAAGGAAATCATCAGAAACAATTTATTGACGATTTTCAGGCTGCGAAACGCATTTTTCACCGCAGTCAGCATGTCCGTCCCCCTCAGGCTGCTCCCAAATGTCAGCGCTTTCTTTTCTTTCCGGCATTATGGTTTGATTTGGCGGTACAATCTTCTTATTTTGCACCACTTATCATTAAGAGTACATTAAAAATACCGATTCGTGTGTATAATTTTCAGTGTTTTTTCTTTTTTTACCAAAATAAAAAGCGTGAAAAGAGGAGAGCCCTCTTCCACGCTATGGCTGTTGAAGTTCCATTTCATGTTTATCCGTCGCAGCCTGCAGCTCATCCTTGTGCAGGTACATATGAATTAATCGATCGAGCCGCTGCAGCTGATGCCCGTACTCGTAAATGGAAGCGGCCACAACGAGCAGGCGGAGATGCTCCTCCTCGTCCATATGCGCGGCTTCATCATTGATTAAATGGGCAATATCTGGCGCGATCCCGGTGGTTCGCTTCATCTTTCCTTCATAGGCCAGCAGCAAATACTCATGGTACTTCATCAGCTTCTCAATCATGTCATCGTATAACCCGTTCATTTCCGCGCTCATGCGGCTTTGGAAAAAATGCTCATTCACCGCCTCCAGCACATCCGCTCCTTTATGCAGCGTGTGCAGCATCTGCTTATACACAACGAACCTTCGTGTATCCAGCGGCTTCACTTTACGAAGCTTTTTACGCTCCTCGTCAAAGAAGCGAAACAGCTCGTCGAGCTTTTGCAAATCCTCCTGCAGCTCCCGCGACTCCTGCTTAAACGTCTTTTCCTTCATTTCATTAGAAATGGATGTGCGCAGCAGCAGCGACAGCCTTTTGAACACATTACCGATTTTATCCTCAAACTGCTTTTCATGCTTGGGCGGCAGTACAAAAATATTAATGAGAAAAGCGGAACCGATTCCCAGCATTATGATGCCGAAACGGTTTAAAGCATAGGACCACTCCTGGCCGGGCGCTTCCATAATCGCAAGCACGGTGACGAGGGTAAGTCCGATGGAGCTTTCCATTTTTAAGCGGAGACAAATTAATATGACAATGATTGCGACAAGGCCGATCGCAAACGGCTCGTTTCCGATCAGCTTGGCGCCGAACAGCGCCAAAAAAGCTCCCAGCGAATTGGCCTGCACCTGCTCCAGCATCTGCCGCCATGTTCGGTAAATGGACGGCTGTATTGTAAAAATAGCGGCAACCGCCGCAAAAATCGCCGGACTGAGTCCGAGCAGCGAGCATAAATAAAGGGCCAGCGTAATGGATAAGCCGGTTTTTATGACCCTCGCGCCTAATGTCATCGTATCATCCCTCTTTTACCGAATGTTACGCTCTGCGGAACCCTTCCTCTAGAAGGTACTCTTCCGCTTCCTCGTAGCTTTCGAAGGCCGATTCCAGATTCAAGCCGTGATAAACCATCCACAGCTCGTCCTCCAAAGTAAGCAGCAGCGTTTGGTCATCTGGGCCGATCCAGCGCTCTTCCTCCTGCGCCCCTGCACTGACCGCCTGCTCGGCAGACGATTTTGGAGCGAGCGAGCGGATCGAAGCGGCGACGATATCATGTAATTGCTCCTCCGTGTAATCCCGGATGTTAACAAGCCCCCGTTCATCGGCTTCATACCCGGACATATGGCCTGCATAGACAAAGCCGTTGCCATTCGGGTGAAGATGGTACACGACGATCTTTTTATCGTACCCGCTTTCTTCATAATGATAATTTACCCGGCCCAGCGACACCTCTTTGCGCGTCAGCTCCGGAAACGATTCAATAATTGAAGTTTTTTGTTCAAACGTAAGCATGCTTCTTTGCAGCCCCCTGTGGGTTCATATTCGACGCGCTGATTATACCATACCGACTGCCGCGGCACCAAAAGTTGGGCATTCCATGCCGCATTCGTGTACAATAATGAAAAATGTCTTGAATGGGTGAACAACGTTGCTGGAATGGACCGGGGAACGCATTATCCCAAAGCTGCTGAAGCCGATGAACGGAATGCTGCTTGAGCACCTCGCACGGTATTATTTTGCCGTTCCTTATGCCGAGGGCCGCGTGCTTGATCTTGCCTGCGGTACAGGATACGGCAGCCATATGATCGCCAAGGAGCGCAAACGCGAGGTGACGGAAATTGTCGCGGTCGATTGTGACGAGCAGACAATCCGTTATGCGGCGCGTGAATATAACCATCAAAAAATCCGCTTTATTCAAGGCGATGCGGAGGACAGCGAGCTGCCTGCACGTCTCGGACAGTTCGACACGATCGTTTGCTTTGAGACGATCGAGCATGTGGCCGACGACCGGAAGGTAATCGAGCATTTTCAGCAAATGCTAAAGCCCGGGGGGACGCTTATCGTATCGACGCCGTTCGGGCGCGGACGCGGCCAGCCGACGAGCGAGCCGTTTCATATGCACCAGCTGACGCCCGAGGAGTTTGGCGAGCTGGTCGCCGGATTCGACAGCTGTGAAATGTATTACCAGCGCGGGGTGACGTTTGAGGCCGTAAAGAGAGACGGCGTACGTTACTTCATCGGTGTCGCCGTGTGCCGTAAGAAGCGGTAGCTTGGCGCGGAGCTTTGCAGTGGAGCTTGGCGATGTAGCTTGGGGCCCCCACTGCCGCCGATGCGCGAGACTCAGCCTCTTATGTAGAAAGGAGTACAGCAAACAATCATGGATGGAAAGCTTAGGCAAAATGTAAAACCCGGGATCGAGGTTGATATTGTGTTAAAGCAGGATCAGCGGACAGGCAAAACGACGCGCGGCATCGTCAAGGATATATTGACCAATTCGCCGAATCATCCGCATGGAATTAAGGTCCGCCTGCAGGATGGACAGGTCGGACGGGTGAAAACGATCTATGCAGGAAGCAGCGGGTAGAATAAGCCGGGGATGCGTTGGATCGAAATCCCCCTGCGGACGAACAAAAGCAAAGGGAGAGTCCCAAAGCCGGGCTCTCCCTTTAATGTATAAATTGGCGTTTGACCGCTGCTTTCTGCTTGAGTCTTCGCCACTCTATTCCTGCAGCTCTATCGGTACCGGCTGCGCAAATTCAAACCTGCGCAGCCATCTTGCGCATAAATCCGGCCACGTCTGCGCCTCGGGATGGGTCTGGGCAAGCCCCAGTCCATGCCGTCCGCTCGTGTAGGAATGCAGCTCGAACGGAACGTTATGCTTACTAAGCGCGGCAGCAAGCAGCAGGCTGTTTTCCACCGGAACACTTGCGTCGTCCCCTGTATGCCATAAGAAGGTTGGCGGTGTGTCTGCCGTCACCTGCAGCTCGTTAGAGAACAACCTCACCAGTTCTTCGCTTGGCTCTTCGCCTAAGAAATTGGTAAGCGAGCCTTCATGACGGTATTCCCCGAAGGAAATAACCGGGTAACACAGGACCATAAGGTTCGGCCGGCAGCTTTCCCGTTCCACCGGATCTTCCGACTCCGCCTGTCCGCTGTCGTAATGTGTTCCTGCCGAGGACGCCAAATGCCCTCCGGCGGAAAACCCTAAAATTCCGACGCGGCCTGCGTCGATATTCCACTCCTTCGCGCGGCTGCGCACATAGCGGATCGCACGCTGCGCATCGCCGAGCGTCGCCTCATGCCGGTACGGCGCCACGCGGTAGCGCAGCACAAAAGCGGAAATGCCGAGCGTGTTCAGCCACTGCGCGATAGGCTCCCCTTCATGCGCGGCGCGGCGGGCATACCCTCCGCCCGGACAAACAATGACGGCGGCAGTCGGCTCGCTCCCTTCGACAAGGTAAGGGGTGATCGCCGGGCGGTCCTCCTCGCCGCTACCTTGGGCAAATGGCGCTCCTTCCGGCCATAACTCGATTGGCAAGGCTTCCATATGTGCTCCTCCCCGCTCCAACAAAATTTCGTTACCCTTGCAAAATCTTTTCGATTCGTTCAAGCTCTTCCGCCGTGAAGCTGAGCTTCTCCAGCGTTTTTACATTTTCCTCGATCTGTGACGGACGGCTTGCGCCAATCAAAGCGGAGGTTACCTTACCGCCACGCAGCACCCATGCTAACGACATCTGGGCCAAACTTTGTCCGCGTTCCTGCGCCAGATTATTCAAGGAACGAATGATTTCCAGCTTCTCTTCCGTTAAATCCTTCTGATTCAAAAATACAGACGGCCCCGCCGCGCGCGAATCCTCCGGGATCCCGCCTAAATACTTGTTCGTAAGCAAGCCCTGCGCTAAAGGCACAAATGCGATCGAGCCGATTCCCTCTTCCTCCAGCACATCCTGCAGCCCATCCTCAATCCAGCGGTTCAGCAAGGAATAGGCCGGCTGATGGATCAGGCAAGGCGTGCCAAGCTGCCGCAAAATTCGTGCCGCCTCCCGGGTTTGCTGCGCATCGTAATTGGATAAGCCGACATACAGCGCTTTCCCTTGGCGTACTGCCGCATCAAGCGCTCCCATCGTTTCCTCAAGCGGCGTTTCCGGGTCGGGCCGGTGGGAATAAAAAATATCGACGTAATCGAGGCCCATCCTCTTCAGGCTTTGATCCAGGCTTGAAAGCAAATATTTGCGCGAGCCCCATTCTCCATATGGACCATTCCACATATGGTAGCCCGCTTTGGTTGAGATCACCATTTCATCCCGATAGCCGGTGAAATCCTGGGTTAACATACGCCCGAAGTTTTCTTCAGCGGAACCTGGGGGCGGCCCGTAATTATTCGCCAAGTCAAAATGGGTGATTCCCAGATCAAAAGCAGTACGGATCATCGCTTTAGCATCCTCGTAACGATTAATCCCGCCGAAATTATGCCATAATCCGAGGGAAATGGCCGGAAGCTTTAAGCCGCTGCGTCCACACCGGTTGTATTGCATCGTTTCGTATCGTTGTTCGTTAGGAATATAAGTCAATACCCTTCTCTCCTCTACTGCGGAAATGTGTGGTAATCCATTGCCTTTACAACGAAAGCGATATCATTTTCGTCTTCTATCATACTCGTTCCAGTCCATTTTTTCCATCAAGCATTTCCTAATCTTTACATTCCCCTCCGTTTACCTTATAATTAAATTACGTAATTATGTAATAACGTAATACACTTTTTTATCTGCTCGTTTTTTTAACAACCTTATATTATAGGAGTGTGAACGTATGGAACGCGATGTGATCGCAGAGCTCGACGAAATCAAGCAGCAGCTTGCCGAGCTGCAGCGCCTCGTCTTACAGAAGCAGGAAGCTGCCTCCCCTGCTTCGACTCGGATGCAGTCATCCCTTACAGTTACCGAGGATATGAACAAGTCGGCCGGGCTCGGTACCCTCTATTACTCCGGACAAGTGCAGATCCAAGACACGACATTGCGCTGCGAGCCGCAGGAGAAGCAAGTGACGGAGCTGCTGACGCTTCACTCAGATAAAGCGGCCAAGGCTCTTTCGGCACTTGCTCACAAGCAGCGGCTTGATATCATCCGCGCCGTACTCGTTGAGCCGCTTACGGGCGCGGAGCTCGTTGAGAAGCTCCAGATGGGGACGACCGGGCAGCTTTACCACCATGTGAAGGCACTGCTTGGCGCTGATTTACTGCATCAGGAGGACGGAGGACGATACGCCGTTCCCCGCAAACGGGCGTTTTCCCTGCTTCTCCTCCTTGCTTCCGTATCGGACATTCTCGATACCGGCAATTATGTCGATATGGTTCAGGCGCGCAGCGAAGCCGCGCAGTACCTTGGGTCCGATCAGGCGAAGTACGACCCTCATCTCGCCCTGTGGGCCGTGATGGAAAACTGTGTGCTGGAGCATCGAGCCGGCTTCTGCACACAGGTTGATCTTATTCTCCACTCTGACGGCAGCGTAACGGTGTCTGACAATGGCCGCGGCATCCCCGTTCACACATTGGGGGCCAAAGGCTCTACCAACGTAGAAGCAGTTCTTACCGATATCAGCTCCCATGCTTCTCAAGCACCTTATCGCGTCCCTGGCGCGGAGAGAGGCATCAGCATTGCCGTCGTCAACGCCTTTTCTTCCAAGCTAGCCGTGGAAATCCGGCGGGAAGGCAAAGTGTACCGGCAAGACTACAAGCATGGCATCCCCGCCTCGGATTTGCTCGTTGTGGGCATGACTTCCGAGTCCGGCACCAGCGTCACCTTTACTCCGGATCCCGAGCTTTTCATACCGGGCTTCGATGTTGATGTTATTCGCAACCATATTCATGCAGCCTACACTGCCTACCCGGGTCTTGCAATCCAATTGCACCCTAACGCAGCACAGCTCTAATGTAGAATTTCACTGCGGCCTAAAAAACCCGCCCTCGTCTTCCCAAGGGCGGGTTTGTCGTGTTCAACTAAAGTTACAGACCGTAACCAAATGTACGAGAAATGATGACCAGAAGGATGAACAATACCAGAATTGTACCTGTCGTAGTCCAACCTGCTCCAACTGCGCCTGCTGCGTATGCCATTTAGCAACACTCCTTTTTAGCAATTTGTTTTTTTACTCTACACTACTAACCTATGCGGCAGTACACCTTCTGACTGTGCAGGCGTCTAGTTCGACGATTTTAGAAAAAATCACAATTTTGTTTGTCATATCATTCAAAAAAGTGCTGACCGTTCCTCTTTCTTGTGGTATAATGAAAGCGCTAACAAAGGCACATCTTTTTAAGGGGGCTCGGAAAGATGGACGCAGCAGTAAGAATAAAGGATGTTTATGAGGATTTTGAACCTAAGGCAGACTCCCTGTTCTTCAAAACCGGATCGCACGGATTAATCAGCTTCCACGGCAACAACTACAATATAAAGAAAAGAATGTCTGCCGAACAAAAGGAACGCCTAACGAATGATCCGGCATTTGTTCAAATTTCTACCGATTGTTATGTAAACGTTCTCAAAATTATCGCTATCGAAGACGACCACCTCTGCTTCGGCGTATTTAAGGGCGAAGCGAAGCGGATTCCCGTTTCCAAGCGGAAGCAGCAAATCATCAAGCAAATGCTGGGTCCAAATCATCACTAAATGAATGACGAAAAGGCTTTAGCTCGATGCTAAAGCCTTGTTTTTTTTCGCAGCCTTTTCTTGTCTCGACCCTACTTCATCATAAAAGCCTTACTTTACTATTCCGCTTCCGCATGATTTTCGAACGATGAGACTCGGCTCCAGAACCGTTGTCGTCGCGCCCGAGCCCTCATTCTTCGATTTGATGCGGGAAATGAGCTTCTGGGCCGCCAAGGCTCCCATTTCGTATGACGGCTGGCTAATCGTCGTTAATGCAGGCTGCAAATGCTTGGACCAGACCGTCTCGTCGTATCCAAGCAGCGCAATCTGATCAGGAATTGTCCATCCGTATTCGTGAATCCCATCCATAATTTCCAGCGTCATCATATTGTTTGTGGAAAATATGGCATCCGGTGAAAAGCGCTCCAGCAAATCAATGACGGCCTTTTTTACTTCCCCTTCATTCTGCTGCGGCACGATACATACTTCGTAATGCTCAGGCGGCACTCCATGCTCCCTTAACGTTTCACAGAACCCATCGATGCGCTCCTGCCAAGTGCTGACACCTACCGGATCATGAACCATAATGGCAAGCCTTCTGCGTCCCAGCTTCAGTAAATGCTCCACCGCCAGACGCGCTCCGGCACGGTTATCCACAGTAACGCTGTCTGCATCAATTCCTTCGACCTTGCGGTTTATAATAACGATTGGATAATGCTCATCTACCAGCTGCATAAAATGCTGCTTATCCCCCGGTGTCGGGTTCACAACGATCCCGTCCACCATCCGATGCCGTAAATCGCGAATAAGCTCCTCTTCGAGCTGCCCGTCCTCATTCGAATTACAGATCATCAAGCTGTACCCGGATTTTCGGCACGTATCCTCAAACCCTTCCAGCACCCTTGTCCAAAACGGGTTTTTCAAGTTGGACAAAACAATGCCAAGCACATTCGTTTTCATTTGCTTTAAGCCTTTGGCCAGCAAATTCGGTTTATAATTCATTTCTTCAATGACCTGCAGAATCCGTTCCTTCGTCTCCTGAGTTGTCTGAAGATAGTTTCCATTAATGATCCGTGAAACCGTCGCTTTGGAAACGCCTGCCCTCTTGGCTACCATTTCTATGGTGACTTTCAAACGTATGACTCCTTTCACGACGCCGACTAGCTGCCATGCAACGTCAAATCATCATTAGCAGCACAACAATTATAACAAATTTTGGATAGATGATCAGCTTCTTTTTTTATGGCTCCTATTAAATCATCCTATGAAATCGTTTGCTTTACATGTTCCGGACGTTCTCTCCAAACGAGAAAGCGATCCAGCAGCTGGTGGAGCAATCGATGAGAAGCCTCCGTACGATCCAAATCAGCAAGAATGCTCTCCGGATTTTGAATAAACGGCGCTTCAATCAGCTCATCCCTCCACTCGTGAAGCATCCTCCGGATTGCGGAAGGCGTTGCTTCCAAATGATACTGGAGTCCCAGCACATTCTCCTTATAAAGGAAGGCCTGATTCGGACATGCATCCGACTCAGCGAGCCCGACCGCCCCCGGCGGAATCTCAAAAGCATCCCCATGCCATTGGAAGGAATAAAACTGCTCGGGAATGAACCGCAAAAAAGGATGGCTTCCGCCGCTGCGCCGAATTTGATGCCAGCCAAGCTCTTTATGTGAATTGCGGTATACGCGGGCGCCGAGCACTTCAGCAGCCATCTGTGCTCCTAGACAAATACCGACCACCGGTTTTCCGGTCTGTATATATTCACGCAGATACCTTTTTTCCGCAGAAAGCCACGGGTGCATCGGCTCATGATATACACTCATGGGTCCTCCTAAAATGATGAGCATATCAACCTCTTCTTGATCTGGAAGGAAATCGGCATCCGGAACAAAAACCGAGCGGACTTCGTCCCCTCTTCTTTTCGCCCATGTCATAATACTTGACTCGTCATCAAACAAAAAATGGGTAAACAAGGTCACACGCATAATCCACACTTCCTTTTCAACTGTATTTATGTCACATATTATAACATCGGTTTGATTGAAGTGTCAGATCCTTCGTTCAAAAAAGTTTACATTATGGCATTGACTCTATAGCTGCTATAGGGTTTATCGTTTGGTCTAAACAAGGGAAACAAATCAAAATAATTCCCAAAGGAGATCGTGATATGAATATCATTTTAGGGACAGGACCGATTGGAAGATCGGTTATGAAGCATCTGACTGCACAGGGTAAAAAGGTGAGAATGGTCAATACGAGCGGCACGGCGAGCGGACTTCCACCCCAAGTTGAGGTGGTGAAATGCAATCTTTATGATTTGCAGGAAACTGCATCCGCGCTGCGTGGAGCGACAACAGTATTTCAGTGCGCACAGCCGCCGTATCACCGTTGGAAGGAGCTGTTCCCGTCCATGATGGACAGCATCCTTGGGGCCTGTGCGGAAACTGGTGCAAAGCTAGCTGCCGCAGACAACCTTTATATGTATGGCGAGGTCAACGAAGCTGTTCACGAGGAGCTTCCCAATGGGGCACAAACGAAAAAGGGCCGTGTACGTGCGGCGCTCTCCGAAAAAATCATAGCTGAACACCGCAGCGGACGGGTCAAGGCTGTCCTATGCCGCGGCTCTGACTATTTCGGGCCGGGAGCAGCCGAATCTATCATCGGATCGCGCGTCTTCGAGCAAATAGTACGCGGCAAGCCGTGCACGCTGCTGGGCAACCCGGATACGCCGCATTCTTATACGTATATCGACGATTTTGGAAAAGCTCTAGTCACCTTAAGCGAACAGGAGAATACGTTCGGGGGCATCTGGCACGCTCCGAATGTAGCAGCTGTCACAACGAGACAGCTCATCGAAGCAGCCTACCGGGCAGCAGGCCACCCGCCAGCAATCAAGGTCATGAGTCCGGCGATGCTGCGGATTGGAGCCCTGTTTATCCGGGCAGCGCGGGAATCCATAGAGGTGATGTATTTGCACGAAAAACCTTTCATCGTCAACAGCGAGAAGATCACACAGCAGTTTGGCCTTCATCCGACTCCATTAGAGCAGGCCATTCAGCAGACGGTGGAATGGTACCGCGCCCGCGCAAGAGAATAGAACGCATCCTCTTCCTCTCGCGATGCGGCTGCACTAGCCCAACAACCTTTTCGATAACCTTTAGGCCCTTTGTCAGGTATTTTCAATACGCAGGATTTCCGTTATACTTATTGTCGCTTTGCAATACTCCTATCGAAATGAGGGTTCATCATGCTGGTATCACGCATAGCCGACAGTGAGGCGGATCTTCAGGCCGCTTTCCGCATACGCGAAACCGTTTTTGTACAGGAACAGCATGTACCGCTTGCTGACGAATTCGACGAGCATGAGTCTACAGCTGATCATATTTTAGTTTTAGATGAAGATACGCCGGCCGGTGCCGGTAGATTGCGGGTTGTCGACGGTACCGCGAAGCTGGAGCGCATCTGTGTGCTGCCTGCCTTCCGGAAGCTCGGCGCCGGAGCGGCGATTGTAGGCGCGTTGGAAGGGCTGGCGATAGAACGCGGGCTGACCAAGGCAAAGCTTCACGGCCAAGTCCAGGCACAGCGGTTTTATGAAAAGCTCGGGTATCGCTGCGCGTCGGAGCCTTTCATGGAGGATGGCATCCTTCATGTACTGATGGTGAAGGAGCTGTAGGATGAAAAAGAAACCTGAGCTAACTCAAGATCATCAGCAACGGTCATCGGGATCGGACTCCAGCGCTATTCATTCACCAAGTCAGCGTTCACTGAAGGGTCGCCTTCGGATCAACGCCCGTTCGCTTTTGCTTTACACAGGCGGCATTCTTATCCTGACCTTCGGCATCGCCCTCTCGATCCGCGCCAATCTTGGGACTGGACCCTTCGACGCACTGCTTGTCGGCTTGTCCAGTTCCGTCGGGCTCAGCGTCGGCAGCTGGGAGCTCATTCTTGGACTGCTTCTCATTGTCCTCAATGCAGCCGCACTTCGCCGGCGTCCGGAGTTGGCCGCTGCGGCCACTGCTCTTTTAACCGGTATCGGCATCGATTTATGGCTATTCCTAACCGAGGGCTGGCTGCAGCCGCAAACGCTAATTGGGCAAGCGCTTTGCTTTGCGCTCAGCCTTCCGATCGGCGGACTGGGCATTGCCATTTACTTAAATTCCAAAGTCGCACCGGCACCGCTTGATCGTTCCATGCTGGTCGTCAGTCAACTGACGAAACTTAATGTTGGCTTATCCCGAACCTTGATCAGCGTCTTCCTGGTCGTTCTCGCCTTTGTATTTCATGGCCCTATCGGCATCGGCACCTTGTTGGCCGCCGTCCTAAGCGGACCCGTGCTGCAGTGGTTTATGAAGCGGCTGCAGCACGTCAAAGCAGCTGCGGATCAGCCGCCTATGATGGGTGCTCCATAAAGCACGTTCAACTATCACAACGTCCCATTCCCAAAAGCATGCCCGTGCAATATTTTTTTCTATTAATTATTCATTCAGAGGTGAGCCCATTGTCCGTCCTTCTCATCTATTTCATAGCAATCAATGCTGTCAGCTTCGTGCAAATGGGTTACGATAAATCGTTAGCCGTTGAAGGCAAACGCCGTGTCCCGGAGAAGCGGCTGTTTTGGTTTGCCGCTGCAGGCGGGGCAGCCGGCACTTGGGCGGGCATGCAGTTTTGGCGCCACAAAACGAAGCATGCCTCTTTTGTTTACGGCATCCCCGCTCTTTTTATCCTCAATGTACTAGGATATGGCTGGATTTTTACCCTCCTGTAACGTAGCCCCGGCTAAAAAAAGATTGCCTAATTAAGCAGTATTTGGTAACCTATATTCCTCTCGCGCATTTCACCTTGACTGAAGTAGACGTTAACCGTCATCCCAAGCTTATCGGAGGTGTTGCATGCTTTATTCTGTTTTGGCCGCCAAGGCCTACGCCCGTAATCTGCAGTACCGCGGAGCCCATATGCTCCATAATGCGGCAAGCGCCATGTTCGGCTTTATGTACGCCTGTATTTGGGCGGGCATTGGTGAAAGCCGTTCACTCGGCGAGTACGGTACAGACGGCATGGTCGGCTACATCGCATTTACCCAAGCCTCACTTTGGGTAACCGGCTTCATTACCCAAGGGCTCGGGTTACCCGGTTCGGTACGCACCGGACAAATTGCGCTGGACCTCATGCGTCCGGTTCACCTCTTCCCCCATCTCGTCAGTAAAGAGTGGGGACAAATCGCTTACCAATTTTTCTACAAGTCGATTCCCATTTACACGCTGTATGTGCTTGTGTTTCAGCTAAATCTCCCTTCACTCTGGCCTGGAGGCGTTCTAACCTTCCTTGCATTAGGCTGTGCGGCTTATCTTTCCATCTGCATGAATTACATCATCGGTGCAAGTGCGATGTGGACGACCGAGTCGCAGTGGCTGTACTGGGCGAACCACGCCGTCATGATGCTGCTTGCCGGCTTTTTCATCCCGGTGGAATGGCTTCCCGATTGGCTGCAAGCCTTAGCTTGGCTCTCGCCATACCCGCACCTGCTGTATGTTCCGACACGGATTTACCTCGGTTATGAGCAAGCGGGGCTGCTGCTCGGTTCGGTCTCGTGGTGCGTCGCCATGACCTTCCTATGCTTGGCCGTTACCCGGCTGCTGCGGCGTAAAGTGGAGGTACAGGGCGGATGAAACAAACGAATGTTGCAGGCTTAACCAGGCTGTACATACTCCTCATCCGTGCCAGCATTCGCAGCTCGATGCAGTATAAGTTCAACTTTATCCTCGGAGCGGTGCTCGCTGCCTTTATTCAGCTTGCCGAATTTGCCATGGTCGCGCTCGTCCTGCACAAATTCGGAGCAATTCATGGCTGGAGCCTGTACGAAATCGCCTATTTATTTGGGTTGATCACTTTATCGAAAACGATTTACCGCAGCTTCGCCAACGATGTGCATCATTTGGAACGCTACTTAATCGGCGGAGAGCTCGATCAGCTGCTGACTCGTCCCGTCCCGGTGCTGCTCGCGCTTATGTCGCAAAACTTTCGGCTTATGCCCGGCGAATGGCTGCAGGGCGGGTTCATCTTAGGCTGGTCGATGGCAGGAATGCTGCGGGACGGACAAATTACGTGGTGGGCCGTCCCCCCTACCCTGTTCGCGACCCTCACCGGCGCAGTCATCCTGTTCGCCATCGGTCTGGCCACAGCGGCCACCGGCTTCTGGATCACCCGCGTCAGCGAGCTGCAAAACCTGACCGAAGACGCCGCACATACCGCCGTCCGTTACCCGCTCACCCTTTATCCGGCATGGATGAAGCAGGTGCTGCTTCTCGTGCTGCCGGTCGGCTTTGTCAATTATGTTCCCGCATTGTACATTCTGCGCGGGGAGCTCGGCGCATGGGTGCTTCCTGCGTGCACCGCTGTCGCCCTGCTCTGCCTTTATGCCAGTATGAAGTTTTGGAAGTACGGACTAACCAAATACCAAAGCACGGGGAGCTGATGAAGACAATGAATGCGATACCAATCATTGAGGTTCAGCATATTTCCAAGCAATTTCGCACGCCCGTCCCTAAGGAAGGCAAATTCGCCGGGCTGCGTACGCTGTTTTCAAGAGATTACCGGGTCAAGGATGCCGTAAACGATATCAGCTTCACGATTGAAAAGGGCGAGTTTGTCGGCTATATTGGCCCGAACGGCGCAGGCAAATCGACTACGATCAAGATGCTGACCGGCATTCTCCATCCGACGGCCGGCCAAATTCGCATCGCAGGGGAAAGCCCCCACCGCAGCCGCAGGCATGTCGTTGGCCGGCTCGGCGTCGTTTTCGGACAGCGCAGCCAGCTCTGGTGGGATTTGCCGGTCAAGGATTCATTCGATATTTTATCCGAGATGTACCGGGTGGACCCGGACGCCAAGCGCAAACGGATCGCTGAAATGTCCGAGCTTCTGGAGCTTGCGCCGTTCTGGCAGACCCCGGTCCGCAAGCTCTCGCTCGGCCAGCGGATGCGCGCCGATTTAGCTGCGGCCATGCTGCATGACCCGGAGCTGCTTTTCCTCGATGAGCCGACGATCGGCCTTGATGTGACCGCCAAGCGGAGCATAAGGGGCTTTTTAAAAGCCTTAAACCGTGACTTCGGCAAAACAGTGCTGCTGACGACCCATGATATGGATGATATTGAACAGCTCTGCTCGCGGGTCATGGTCATTAATCACGGAAAGCTCGCCTACGACGGCACGATTGCGCAGCTTCGCGAGATGATCGGCCTGCCGACCATAATTCGCGTCACGTTTCGAGGCCGATTCGAAATCCCAAATCCTAACAACATCGATCACGGTATTCATATCGTGGAACAAAACGATCGCGAGGTTATCGTCGAGGCGAACCGAAGCGAGCTGAAAGCCGCGGAAATCCTGCGCATTCTGGGGACTTGGGGGGAAATCGACGATATTCATATGGAAGAGCCGGACTTTGAGGAGGTTATCCACAGAGTCTACTAGTTAATAACATAAACAAAACGAACCTAGACCAGCCATAGATCGAAATGCCCCTAACCATGACAGGACGAACCTGTACGATTAGGGGCATTTTTCACATGAGCCGTCCGGCCCTTTTCACCTAAACAACAGCCTTGAGACGAATTTTCCATTCGAATGGGACGCCCTTACAACCCTACAACCTTACACCATTACCCCTTAAGACCACTCGTGCTGATTCCTTCCACAATATAACGCTGGAACATGAAGAAGATGACGAAAACCGGAATAATGCTGAGCGTCGACATCGCAAACAAGGCACTCCAGTTCGTTACCGAATCCGGGTCGGAGAACATTTTCAGGCCCATCGACACCGGATACAGCTGCGGTTTGTTCAAGTAAAGGAGCGGCCCCATAAAGTCATCCCATCTCCAGTAGAAGGAGAAGATCGCGCAGGTCATCATCGCCGGAACGACCAAGGGAACAATGATCCGGGAGAAAATCATAAATCTGCTGCAGCCGTCGATTTTCGCCGCTTCATCAATTTCCTGCGGAATCGTGCGAATAAACTGCATAATCAGGAAAATAAAGAACGGTGCACCGAAGAACGTCGGCAAAATCAGCGGCCAGTACGTGTTGATCCAGCCGAACCAGTTGAACATAATGTACTGCGGGATCATAATGATTTCGAACGGAAGCATCATCGTAATCATCATACAGACGAACCACAGCTTTTTGCCGGTAAACTTAATGCGGGCGAAGCCGAAGGCAATAATGGTCGACGAAACAACACTGCCGATCGTTGCGGCTAACGTAATTATAAAGGAGTTATAAAAGAAGGTTCCGAATGAAATGCCCGCGAAGCCCTTCCACCCGATCGTATAGTTTTCAAAATTGAGCTGATTTGGAATCAAGGAATGCGCCGTCGTAAAGATCGTCGCGTTGCTCTTGAACGACCCCGCAACCATCCAAAGCAGCGGATAAAGCATTGCAAAGGTCAAAATAACTAACAACACCTGCTGTCCAAAGGTACGCCACCATTTTCTACCGATAGTCATTTTATTTATCCCCTTCTGATTCGTAATGGACCCAATAAGAAGAGCTCTTGAAAATGAATGCGGTAAACAAGCCGATTACGAGCAGCAGCAGCCAGGCCATGGCCGACGCATATCCCATATCGAAGAAGGTGAACGCACGCTGGAACATGTATAACACGTACAGCAGGGTAGAGTTCAACGGACGGCCATCGCCGAAGATGATAAAGCTTGGCGTGAATGCCATAAAGCCTTGAATCGTTTGCATGACAACATTGAACAAAATAATCGGAGTAAGCAGGGGCAGCGTTACCCGGAAAAACCGCTGGAAAGCGTTGGCCCCATCTACCTGCGCCGCTTCATAATACGTATTCGGAATGTTTTTCAAACCGGCTAGGAAAATCAGCATGGAGGAGCCGAACTGCCAGCCGTATAACAGAATCAGAGTCCATAACGCATATTTCGGATCGCCCAGCCAAGAGATCCCCTCTATTCCGAAGATGGACAAAATGGAATTTACCGCCCCATCGTTGCCGAACAGCTGACGCCACATGACCGACACCGCTACACTGCCGCCGATGACAGACGGTAAATACAGCATGGTGCGGTACAATCCCATGAACTTAAAGACGTTTGCCAGCAATAATGCGATAGCAAGCGCAAATACGAGACGGAACGGAACGGCCGTAAATACATAGTAAAAGGTAACCTTAACCGACTGAATAAATTTTCTATCGTCAAACAGCATACGCTCGTAATTTTCGAATCCAATCCATGCCGGCTTTTGCAGCATGTCATAGTCCGTGAAGGACAAGTACAGCGACATGATTACTGGAAAAAGCGTCAGCGCGAAAAAACCGATGAGAAAAGGCAGAATAAACATATAACCGGCTACATTATCCGTGCCCTTCAGCTTCTTTTTGCGCGACGGATTCGAATTTGGCTTGCGGACGGGTACCGTTTCATTCGCTACTTGATTCACCATCATTCATCCATCTCTTTCTGTTAGATTAGGGCATTTCGGAAAAGAAGCCGGTCCTCCCATCCGTGATTAGCGTTGGTATCCAGGACCGGCTTTCGTTTCTTTTCACGATTTACATTTACTTCTTCGCTTCACGCTCAATAATATCTTCCGCTCTTTGCTTAAATTCTTTAGCGCCTTCCTCCGGCGAAATCTGCTTATACATGACCTGCTCGTGAACCTCTTCCAGCGCCTTCAGCACTTCGGAGGAGCCTGCGGGGTAATTTCCGTCAATTGGGCTGCTGTTTTGCGCGATCATGTCGATATATTCGTAAACCATTTTGTTCGTTTCATCCAGGCTGCCCGACAGCTCCTTGCGAATATCGGAGGAAACCGGTACGCCGCGCTCGCCGTTCAAAATTTTGTTCGCTTCTACATCATTGATGAAGAAGTCGATAAATTTCGCTGCTTCCTCTTGATGCTTCGAGTTTTTGCTCATGGAGAAGAACATCGCCGGCTTCAGATACATGCCTTTGTCGAGGTCCGGTCCCGGCAGCGGAGCCAGCTTCAGCGGACGCTGCGCCGCCTTTGTCAGAGCAACGACCTGGTTCGACCATCTGAAGTCGAAAGGCGCTTTCTTGTGAACGATCAATTGGTCCTCTACCGCTTCATGCTGCAGGATTACATCAAGCGTCGGATATGTTCCTTTTTCCTGCTGCTCCAGCACCATCGTTAAGAAATCGGCAAGCGTTTTTTCTTCGAAGCCTAGACCAGTTTTATCGGCGTTAAAAATCTTTTGGCCGTTCTGACGGGCGTAGTACTCGAATATGTTAACAATCTCAAGGCCCTGTGTGCCGTAGTTTCCTGTTTTCTGATGAACGGTCTCGGCAATCTGCTTCCAGTCGTCCCACGTCCAGCTGCTGTCCGGAAGCTTCGCCCCCGCATCCTTCAGCATCTGCTCGTCATAGATTACCGTCAATGCGTTCATACCAAGCGGAATGCCAAGCAGTTTATCGTTCGGCTTTCCGGATTCAAGCAAGCCTTTGCTGATTTTGTCTGTCTTAATTGCGCCGCTTTCCGTAAACGGAGTCAGGTCGGCCAGCACATCTTTACCCGCGTACTGCGTCAAATATTCCCCGTAGTTCATTTGTAGAACGTCCGGCATATTGTTGCCTGCAACCATGGCCGCCAGCTTCTCCCAATAGCCGTTGTAGCTTGTAAATTCGCCCTGGATCTTGACGTGCGGGTTTTTCTTCTCATAAAGCTTGATGACTTCATTCGTCAAGTCGTGACGAGTTTGGGAACCCCACCATAATAAACGGAGTGTAATTTGTTCTTTACTGTCGCCGCCGCTCGCAGGAGTTTCCGTTTTCCCTCCAGTATCGCCAGAAGTGCCCCCACCAGTGGTTGTCGTAGTTGCGCCGCTCGAGCATGCCGCTAGAAGCATCAGGACGAGGGCCATGAAAATTGCTACGATCTTTCTCTGCTTTGCCATTCTGCGCTGCCTCCTCTTTTTTATCAAGTTCAGCTGTTCTACTATAGCTTACTGTAAGCGCTAACATATAAACACTAAAATACCCGTCATCTTTCTTTCAAAGTTCCGGCATTTGGAAAATATAGACAAACGCCTGCCATACGGTTTCTTATAAAATTCCGAGCTTTCTTTCAAATAACCGACGATTTCTTATACTCCGAAGGCGTACAGCCCGTGTACCGTTTAAAAACCTGACTGAAATATGGAGGGTTCGAGCCAAAGCCTACTTTTGCCGCAACCTCTAATATTTTGAGGCTTTCCGCTTTTTCAATCAGCTTTTTCGCCTCCTCCATCCGGATATTCATTAAGTAATTCGAAAACTTTTCACCCGTTTCTTTGCGGAACAGCTTCCCCAAGTAATCCACATTCAAATGAAACACCTCTTGAGCAAGCCTGGAGAGCGACAACGATTCATCGGACAAATGCTCGTGCACATATTGGATGACGCGGCGAATCGTGCGGCTCTGCGTCTGCATATTGGATTCATAATACATTCCTGCTGCCTCTGCAGCCGCTTCTCTGACATACTCCTCCGCCAGCTCCAAAGTGGAAAGCGATTCGACCAGCATCAAGCCGCGCGAATAGCCCTCCTTTTGCCTCGGGCCCGCCTGTCTCATCACATTCAAGTACAGCTCCAGCACATACGATTTCACCACGTCTACACTTAGCTTGGAGCCCTTCAGCTTACAGAACGCTTCCTTAATCAGCTCGCGCACCTGTTCGGCGTTGCCGCTTCGGATGGCAAAAGCAAGCGCATCGGCGTCAATGGCAATGTCCTCTTCCCCGCCGCTTGCCCGGTCAATATCGCCGCTTGTTATGACGCTGCCCTCCCCTAAATAAAAACGGTGGGAAAGACACTCCAACGTCTCCTTATAAAGTCTGCGCAGCTGGGGAAGGGAGTCCGGACTGCTCACCGCAACGGTGACATCAAGCTTGTAGTATTTAAAATAAATGTTCTTGATGTCCATCATAACCCCGGTCCAGCTCTCCAGTGTTACTTCCTCGACAAGGAGCGCCAGCCTTCCGCCGATCGACGTATTTAAGTAGACCGAGTAGCCCGATTGCTCCACGATTTCCTTCGCAATATTGTTTAAAGCAAACAGATGCTCGAAATCATGCTTCCCTTCAATCTCCAGCAAAATTAACCGCAGAGGGCGGTCCAGCAAGTTAAGCCCCAGCAGGTCGCAATAATATTCCCAGTCCCGTTTGCCGTAGGTTTTATTCGTAATGCATTCCTTTAAAAACTGCTCTTTGATTTGCGGCAACACCTTGGCGAAGTTTTCCCGGTTGTTCATAATAAACGCGCCCCGCCGTTCAAATTCCTTCAGCTCCTCCACAACCTCCGCCAGCACCTGCATAATTTTTTTCTCGTTGCATGGCTTCAGCAAATAGTGGCGGACGCCCAGCTTCATGGCGGACTGCGCCGATGAAAACTCCTCATGCCCCGACAGAATAATAAATACGATCTCTGGAAAACGCTCCTTCACCTGTTCAATAAGCTGAATCCCGTTCATTTCGGGCATTTTGATATCCGTAATTACGATATTTGGAGGCTCAGCCTCGATCATTTCCAGCGCTTGCCTGCCGTCGATCGCTTTCCCGATTAATCTTGTACCACACCTCCCCCACTCTACAACGCTTGCGATTCCCTCCAAAATAATCCGTTCGTCATCCACCAGCAGCACCTTATACATGGTCACCCTCCAAACGATAAGGAATTCGAATGGTTACCGTCGTTCCCGCGCCAGGCTCACTGTCAATCGTTACGCCGTATGCGGCTCCAAACAGTAATTGTATTCGCTCGTTAATATTTTTAAGACCAATCCCGGTTCCCTTCGGTTTCGCGGCTCCGCTGCGAACCGCTTCCAGCGTTTCCTGGTCCATGCCCGGACCGTTATCGTGCACGGCAATTTCGATATGCTCTTCCTCCGCTTGAACACCAAGCCGAATGATGCACGGGCCGGAAATCGTTTCCACCACATGATGAATCACATTTTCAACGACCGGCTGTATCGTAAGCTTTGGAATATAGTAATACGAAATCAAGTTGAGCTCTTCCGCCTGCTGGAATTGAATGCGCTCCGCAAATCTTGCTTGCTGGACCGTAATGTAGTTCCCTACAATTTCCATTTCTTCGCTAATCGGAATAAGCGGCTCCTTTTTCCCGATGATGCTCCGCAGCAAGCTCCCCAGCGCCTCTACCGTGCGGGAAATATGCTCCTGCCGGCTGACCTTCGCCATCCAGTTAATCGATTCCAGCGTATTGTATAGGAAATGTGGATTGATTTGCGCCTGCAGCGCTTTATATTCAGACTCCTTAATGGCCAGCTGCTTAGCGTAATTTTCCAAAATCAGCTCATTTATTTTTTCCAGCATAAGGCGAAAGTTCCGATGGATTTGCCCGGTCTCGTCCATATTCAAATTGTTTTCTTGAAACAATTCATCCGTGTTGAAATTTCCCTTCTGCACCTGCTTCATCTTTTGGATCAGGTATTCCAAAGGACGGGTAATGCTTTGCGACGCCTTCCAGCCAAGAAAGAGGGCGGCAACAAACAACAGCGCATAAAGGGCGATCAGCCCGTTCTTAATCAACCGTGATTGTTGAAAAATATGATCGTACGAAATTACGTTATAATAGGTGAAGTCTTGAAAGGTTGAGGTTAAATGGGTGACAAAATACGTCCGCCCCTCCAAGGAGAGCACCTCGTATCCCTTACGGCCAGAAATCGGGATATGGGTAAGCTTGCCAGCAGGAAGCACCTCGTGTGTGGAGAGCACGGCGCGGCCATCATATTCGATCATAAACATTTTATCCTCGGATAAATCTAGCGTTTGGTCGATCAGCCGATTCATATCGACATAAATTATGAGTACGCCAAGATGTGCGAGACTTAAGTTCCTCACCTTCCGCACCTGCTTGGCGGTAATCAACACATTTGGATCATCCGCCGCAAACCATACGTTGGCACCCGCTCCCTTGAGCGCGTGCTCTGTAATCATCTGGATATCGCCGCGATTTTTATCAACAAGCGTTACCGTGTGCTCCTGATCATTCGCATCGATCATTTGAATGGACGAGATGTACTTTTCCTGCTGGGCAAGCGTCAACAGCTGCAGCATGAGCTCGTCTCTCATCCGATACATCTGGTAATCGCCGTCGCCTTCCTTTAAGGTCGTCATAATTTCCTGGATTTTCGGATCGCTTAAAATTTGAAAGGATAAGCGTTCAATCCGCCTCAGCTCGTTATCAACAGAGGTAGAGGACAGATTCAGCACTTCCGCAGATTCGTCATACACCTTTTCTTCATATAATTCCGTGGCAAAATGAACCGCGATGACGCTAATTCCGGATACGGCCGCCATAATTAACAGCGTAAGCATGAATATTTTATTTTTGATCATCTGATTGCCGTAGTACGTCTTTAGTCTCAAAGCAGTTCCCTCCTTTTCCCAGAAAACATTCGCCGCCCCCTGCCTTAAATCCTTGCGGAATCGCTTACATTGGAAATAAAATGTCACCCTATACAAGTATATTCGCGGGAGAAGGCGTTATCGCGATGAAACTGCCCGATTTCGGTCATACTAAAGGACATTCCAATTTACACCACTCTGTATAGACGAAAGGAGCACATTTCATGGGAAAAGAGCCAACCAAGCGGCTGTTCGCAGCGGTGCCGCTTCCGGATTCCATCAAAGATACGCTGCAGCATTATACCGCTCAGCTTCGCAAGCAGCTTTCATTTCATAAGTGGGTGCATCGCGAGGATTTTCATATTACACTCAAATTTCTCGGCGATGTGCGTCAAGAGCAGCTCGAAGGCATAGGTCCCGCTTTTCAAAAGGCTGCTCAGGAGTTGACGTCGTTTTCTTTGCAGCTGAATGGACTCGGCAGCTTCGGTCCGCCCAAGTCGCCCTCCATTCTATGGGTTGGCGTAAAGGGAGAGCTGGAGGTGCTGCAGCGGCTGCACCAAGCCGTGGAACGGGCGGTGCAGCCTTACGGCTTCGCCCCCGAAGACAAAACATTCCGCCCGCACATTACGATCGCTCGCAAATGGAACGGCGGTCCCGGCACCCGGTTCGAGCTTCCTTCGGCGGATCCTGCTTGGGAATCCGCAGCAACCGGCTGGCAGTCCGACTCCTTCCTGCTTTATGAAAGCAGGCTGCAGCAGCTTCCGATGTATCACGCGCTGCAGAGTTATCCCCTCCCGTCACAGCCGTCGGGCCAACAAAAAGAGCCGGTTTCCTCTTCATAAGGAAATCGGCTCGTACTGCTGCGCCAGCAGTAAATACTGCGACGACTTTTTATATGCTTTTTTCTCAAAGTAGTATGTCCCGAGCTCCGCCGCCAGCGTCTTCACATGATGAAACAGCTTCAGCTCGATACAGCGGTCGATGAGCTTCTGCAGCTCCTTTTCATACCGCTGGTAGTCCGCTTTAATCTTATGAAGCTTGATCGCGAGTCGATACAGCTCCACATCGAAAACGACCTCTTTATTTTTATGTAAAATCGCGTAGGCTGACTGCAGCACTTCGTCCACGGCCACCCAATTTTTTTGCTCAATATACAGCTCAATGAGCCGCTTATAGCTGTTCATGATTTTCATATCATGCGGATAATGTTTTAGTACGCGGAGCGCCTGTAGAAAGCATTCCTCGGCCTCTGCAAACTTCCCTGTCAGCTGATAGACTCTTCCGTAATTATAATGCATGCCTGAAACCACATCCGGGTCATCGCCGCCTGCATACTGCTCCGCCTCAGCCAAACACTGCATCGCCTCAGCTTCCCGGTTCACAAGCAAAAATTGAATGGCTCTAGCGGTAAGCAGCTGAATGAGTCTCTTCTTATCGCCAGAAGCCTTCAGATGCTCGCAGGCTCTGCCGGAGTAATGCAAACTAACCGTTTTATCCTCATTAATCCTCTGGTTGAGGAGACTTAAATTATAGCAAAGCCGTGCCTTTTCCCGCTCTCCCACCGCTTCCGACAGCAGCTCACAGCGGAAGAAAAACTGATTTGCGCGGTTGAAATCCGTCAGCTCCCAGAACAGCACCCCTGCGGACAAATAGTAGTAATAAAAAAGCTCCTTCTCCGCTGACGGATCGTCAAGCCGCAAAAGCTGTATCGATTTTTCGTAATATTGCTTGGCTTCCTTCAAATGCGTCCGTAAATTATGGTAGCGGATCAGCATGGAATAAATCATTAAATAGATCCGATTTGGCAGCATTTCCTCGGCGTAAATATGAAGCAGCAGCCCTGTCTCTTCGGTAAAAATATCCTCGGCCCAGTATTGCTTAAACCTGATGTAAAGCTGTTCCCCCATTTCCTCATGGTAAGACTCTGTTAAAAGCTCCGGCGAAGCCCCAAGCCTTTCCGCAATTTTTTGTATAAATGGAGCGGAGGGCTTTGCCGCATTCGTCTCTACCTGACTTAAATATGCGATAGAGGAGATTCCTTGACAAAGCTCCGATTGGGTCATCCTCTTAAATAGTCGCGCCTGCCGGATTCGGCTGCCTATATGCATCTTGTTGTCCCCGCTATGTTAAAATTTGCAAGCTTTCAAGGGGTTTTATATTCGGCATTGTTCCCAGCATTTCCTGCTTTACCCTGCGTGAGATCGTTCCTACTTCCTGCTATACTTGCTATAATGGAAACCGGACAAAAACAAGCATAGGAAGGAAACCAGCGTATGGCTTTCGGTATTTCCAAAGAAGAGCTGGGAGCTTGGAAAGAGGCGGTGTCACGCGGAGAAATCGCATTTTTGACGCATTATTGGATAGACCCGCGCTTTCCAGGCATGAAAACCGTGACGAAGGTAGGCTGCTCGGATCTCCCAAAGCTTAAAGCTTGGTGCAGATCGCACGGATTGGATCCAATCTATATCCACCACCGGCCGCCTTACCCTCATTTCGATTTACTTGGAAAAAAACAAAAACAAATATTGCAGCAAGAGAAGCTCTGGAGTCATATACGCCGGTTCAAATTGTAAGCTCCCAGAAGAGCTGAAGCACCCGAATATCAACGTTTAGATAAAAAGAGAGGAGATGTAGGAATGGCGCAAAATCGCAAGCTTACGACGGATCAGGATTTCTCGGAAGCCATGGAGAAGGAGCGCGGAATCCGCGTTTTTAAAGATGATTTGATCGTCGATTCCGGGGGCACGATTATCCGGTTTGACGAGGAGACGGTAGTTATCCAATCCGGCGTAAGCGATGTAACCTACCACAGTAGAACGAGCTGTGAATTTTTCGAAATGCGGAAGAAATAAAGGCAATAACCCTGTTACCGTTAGATTATTGCTTCCTTAATAATACATATTTGAGGGGGACTTAGATGATTTTTGAAATGACTACTCAGGTTAGAGTTGCCAATATTGAAGAAGGGCAAAAGTGGTATGAAATATTACTTAATAAAAAGCCTGATTTTACCCCACACGAGGGATTTGCAGAGTGGGAACTCATTCCTGGTTGTTGGTTGCAGGTCGCAGAAGGAACTCTTACCGAGGGTAACGGACCTTTACGTTTAGGAGTTACTAACATTGAAGCTGAAAGAGACAGACTGATAGAAGATTTAAAGATTGGTAGTTTTGAAATACATTCAAGACCTGAAGTACCAGTGAAATGGGGAACTTTCACAGACCCTTGGGGAAATCAACTTGGATTTTTCGAATACTTAAATAAGGGCGAAGAGCAAGAACGTATTAAAACGATCATTGGAACAATAGAAGTTTAAAAAGTCTAGTTAGTAAGGGAACTCCGTGGGAAGTCCCCTTTCATCTATATTAAAAACAACAAAGTTTTCGAAAACAGCGTCAGTTTAAGCGTCAAAAAGCCTATTGAGCGTTAACTCAACAGGCCTTTTTACGCGGGCAGTATATCTTAATACTTCGTGTTGCCGGACTGATAAGTATTGGAGGAACTGAAGCCTTTGAACAGCGTCGGTACGTTCGAATATCTTGTGTTCGTGATACGTCCTGTGCTCGTGCTGCTGTCCGTTCTCAGGATGGAGTCCTTTACATTAGTAATATGGCTTCTGTCTACGATCATTTCAACTTTGTAGCTGCTGCCACCGTTTTGACGGACAAGCTTGCCGATATCGTCCGCTCTAAAGTTTGTGATTGTAATTTTGCCGGCTGCGTTCATTTGGAATACCTTGTCATATGCCTTATATGCGGAGCCGCCGATAATATTCACATTTCCGGCAGACTTCAGCGTCAACGCGTCCTCGCCAACATCCTGCCAGTGAACGTTTTGAACCGTGCAGTCACCGTAACAATGTACGCCGTCGGCTGCAGGTGCACCCAGTACTACGTTTTTCAAGGTAGCTCCCTTTTCAAGTCTAAACACCGGCTTCTGTCCTTCGGCCTGGCTTCCGTCGCCAAGAGTGCTGCTGTTGGCAACATAAGTCTTACCGCCTCCATCAAAGGTTTGTCCAGCTTTAACGATAATGGTTTCATTCACAGTCGTTGCCGCTTGGGCAGCCGGAACCGCCGCAAAGAGAGAGGCCACCAAGCTTAGAGAGAGAAGAGTACCCGTTACTTTTTTCATAATTCATTCCTCCATTTGTTCCGGAAACGATTTCCGGTTAATTTGTTTGACTAGCGTTTTTGCTTGCATTCAACTTTAATTGAAAGATTTAAAGCTGGTTCGATACAAGCTGCGTATTTCACCTCCCTAGCTTGTACACGCTTTCATGCTACATAAAAGTTGGAATTACAAAAATAATCATTTTTTGAGGAATTACTAAAATTACAACTTATGATTATTCAAAATTGAAAATGATTATTAATATGGTTAAATGTCTAAATTTGTGCAAAAAAGTAGAAGAACTTTCTCCCGCCATACATAATCACCTCCGTTTCGGTTTACATTACCATGTAAAATGGAGGAAATCATGGAATTCGAACACATCAATCGACTGGATATCTCGTATAACGAGGATATACAAATTAAGGTCACCTCTACGGAAGAAATGACGAAGCATGAGCTGCAAATGAAAGCACTCGAGGCGATGCTTACCGATATGAGCATGGATTTGACAAAGCCGGGTGCCGACCCGCTCCCTGTTATCCGCAGCATCTTCGACTCCCTGCTTGAACGGGGACGCAATTCGGATGAAGGAGACAAACGTTTCCCGGAACAGGAGACCCTTATTGAGGCCTTCAAACGCCATTACATGAATTTCCGCAAGACAAGCGATGTGGATGACAGCTTTTCCACCGCTTACGAAACGGTTGTTTTGTCCGTTATAGATCGGATTGAGGAACACGCGGACCAGCATGACCTGGAGGCCGTCCATCAAGACCTGCGGGAATATCGTGAAATTCGATTTATTATTCAAGACAGCAACGATTCGGTCAAAGAACGCTTTGAGCGGGAATATCAGCAGACCCATACATCCAAAGGCGAAACCTCTGGCACGCATCATTAGCCTCACATAAAAGCAAAAGGCAGACCGCACCGAACGGCCTCCGAATGAATAGACAACTAACATCGGAGGCATGGCTTCATGCGATCTGCCTTTTTGTATTTCCTTACATTTGGATCAAGCTGATGATGTTCCCGGTATTATCCCATATATCAAACCGTTTCGGTTCGTCGTCGCGCCAATCGGATACTTTTACTCCCTTATCGAGAAGCGCTTGCCGAACGGCTTCGGCATTTCTCGCGGCAAAGTTTATTGGCGTGTACTGTTGAGGCGGCTGCCAATCCGGTACCTGAACCAGATGAAATCCGCAATTCGGCCCCACCCCTAAACCGGCCATCCGGCTGTTATTCCAGCGCAGCGGAAACCCGAACACCTCTTGGTACCAGTAAAGCGAAGCCTCCAGATCGTTCACGGGCAAAAACACAGCGTCGATCCGTTCAACCAGCTTGTCCACCGCCGGCGTTTGTATTGGTGCCAGAAGCTCTACCTGCTCCACTTCCGCATCTTCTTGGATGTAGAAAATTTCTACGCTGCAGCTTTTCGCCGCCTTCTGCAGCCGTTCCTTCTTGATCCATTCTTCCAGCACGCGGTAGCCTTCCTCAATCGTGCGGTTCGTGCAGGTAACGGAGGCGTATGTTTTTGCAGGAAGCTCAATCACTTCCATGCCTTCGGGAATACGATCCACTTGTTGTACTTCACAGCAAGCCCAGTAGGTGACAAAGCTTTCATTCGCAAAAAACGGGCTAATTAATGCTGCCTCCTCTACTCTGCCTTCAATTTCATGGCATCGCTTCCAAAATTGCTGCTGAAGCTCCATCGCTTTATGAGGAAAAGAATCCGGGAATGTACCGGAAAAACTCACCCCCACCAGCTTCATCGCATCTTTTTGAACCAGTCTGCACTCAAGCATTGACATCTGATTACCCTCCTTCATTAGTACGAACCCTTTCCCGTCATAAAAATTGAAGCCTTTCATAATGAACGACGCGTAAAAAAAGCCGCCATCCCTCGTTCCAAACTGCACGGTGAAGGTCTAGGCGGCTAAATCAGATCAAATGTTCGCATGGAATTGCAATTCGACGCTGAATCGCAAATCCCTTCCTGATTTTGGATGGAAACAAAAATTCCCGATCAATCTCGTGAACCATTTAAAAAACGATCCGTATGCTCCCGGCAAGCTTCCAAATCGCACTGCTCGTAAAACCGCTCCATCACCCTCATCGGATCGCCGAAAAAGAACTGCTCATATACGCTTTGCCGCGCCCCAAACGAGCTGGCACAAAGCTCCCGGGCCGCATGAAAGACGTGCGATTTACGTTCTCCATCGCTGCGACCGTCGGGAGCGCCAAGCACTCCTCTCAGCCATTCGCCGTGCTCCGACTGCAGGTCCGCCGCCGAGGCATTGGAGAACAAATGACTCGCCCCCAGCTGCTGCATCGACTGAAGCAGCTTCGGATAGACGCGCGAATACGTGCGCAGCCCTGTATACAGCGGCACCGCTGACGGCGTCCAGACTCCCCAGCGATTCGGACGAGCGGCAGCCTCAGATGACAGAAGCATCCCTTCCAAAATAACCGCAGTCTCGTACCCCTCGAGAAGCCATTCCTTCACGGTTGGGGCTGCTGCGATTTCCAGCAGCTCCGCCATCGTAGCCATTAGCCCCGCTATAAATTCCAGCTTGACTTTCATCCGGCAGAGCACTTGATGCATCGCCTGCGGATAGAAACCGGATTCCTCATAGATGCGGTTCGCAAGCGCAACGTCCCCGTACAAAAAAACTCGTTCCCAAGGAATCAGGACATGATCAAAACGAACGATCATATCGATTTCATCAAATCTTGACCCAAGTGGGGAGTCAAAACGTGAGCCCTCATGATAGGGTGTTCGGCCGAGAAAGGTGATCCCTTTCGTATTGCTCGGAATCGCAAAGGCAAACGACAGCGGATGGCGATCCTCCGCAAAAATTTCCGGGATATACGACGGAAATACAAGCAGCTCATCCGTAACTCCGCCTTGAGTAGCCATGAGGCGGGCCCCATCGACAATCATTCCTTCGGCATTGGTCCGGATCACCGAAAGCGAAGGAAGTTCATCCGTTCCTTCGCTCGTCACATGATGCCGGTCAACCGGCGGCCGGATAAACGTATGCGCCGTTGATAAGTCCTGCTCGCGGCAATACTCGTAGAACCGGCGAAGCCGTTCCCCATACACCCGATTCTTGGCGCCAAACAGCTCGGCCGCCGAGGCAAACGCCATGATCGCGGTGTTCATGTAATCGGGCGAGCGCCCCATCAATCCCGACGTATGCTTCGCCCACTCGCTCATCATCACGCGGCGCCGCTGTAAATCCTCGCGGCAGACGGGCGTCAGAAAGGACAGCCCGACACGCTCCCCCGTCAGCGGAGAAGAATACGTCATTTGCTCCAGACGATCGGGCTCCGCCTGAAGATCATACAGCTCGGCCTTGCTTTGAATAATGCCGGAAAAATAAGGATGCTGTGAAAGAGGCCCTTCAACTCTCTTCCCGTCCACCCAAATCACATTTTTCATTGCATTCAGCTTCTCGATAAACTGCGTTCCCGTTCGTATTGGCACAAAGGATTCTCCTTCCGAACCATGATATATCAGCATATGCAAACATTGATATACCGGGTACAGAAGAAGCACTCCCCACGCAAAACTAGACGCTAATCTGCTTTGGCAGACAAGCTTCTAACGATTACGTAAACTAATTTCCAAAAATGAACAAACCGGATATAATAACCTTGCCACGACTGCTCGGACAAACCGAAATTTCCGTTATACCGCTAAAATTTTGTAAGAGGTGAACGTTGATGCTGCAGCAGGACCAATTGTTTTCGATAGGACAAGCTTCGAGGCTCTGTGACATTCCTATTCAAACCTTGCGCTATTACGATAGAATCGGGCTTGTTGTTCCAGCGGAAACGGCCCCCGATTCTGGCTACCGGTATTATTCCAATTTGAATATATTGCACATTAAGATTGTGCAGGATTTAAGGAGCCTGGACTTTTCCTTGGAGGAGATCAAGCAGGTACTGGATCGCGGCAGCATCGACGCTGTTAAAGCAGCGTTTGAAGCTAGATACGAGGAAACCTGCCGAAATATTCAGCAGCTGCAGCAGATCGCCTCTTCCATTAAACAGCGAACGGTCCAGCTCGATTCACTGCACACGCTGGGCGGGGAAATCCGGGAGATCGATGTGCTGGTTGAGCGAAAATGTCTCCCTGACCGGATCGTCGCCTTTGACCGCCAGCGAGCAGCCTGCGGTCTGGAAGCCTCGGCAGTGCGGTTTACCAAGCTGTTCCAGCAAATTGCAGAATCCGGCTTACATCCGGACGGTCATATGATGACGATCTATCACGAAAATATAATGACCTTTGACCGAAGCGACTCCGATCTTGAGCTTTGCGTTCCGGTCAGCGCTTCGGCCGGAACTCACGCCTTTATTCGCACGATTCCAGGTGGGGACTATGTTACGGCCGCCTATTGCGGTATCCCGAACGAGGAATCGTGCAAACGTATTTACCGGCAGGCGCTTCAATGGATGGATCGAAATGGCCTGCGGGAGAACGGCCCCTCCATAGAGCAGTATTTAGTCGATATGACGCAAATCATGAATCCGGAAAGCTATATTGTCGAGCTGCAAATTCCGGCTGTTAGCAAGTAATGTCTTGCGAAGATGCTGAGCTGTCGGCAATGTTATTCGCCTTCGGCCTCTTTTCGCCAGATCAGTCCGCCATCTACGGCATCAATATAAGACAACTGATGCTCCCGTTCCCCGGAGCCTTGGATCAACGCCTTCA
Organism: Paenibacillus turpanensis; assembly: GCF_011421635.1. Lineage (GTDB taxonomy): Bacteria > Bacillota > Bacilli > Paenibacillales > YIM-B00363 > Paenibacillus_AK > Paenibacillus_AK turpanensis. The sequence continues at coordinate 5,794 of NZ_WTLI01000003.1, read as the reverse complement.
CATCGTAGATTAAACGGTATACCGGCGGCTCAGCCTCACGATCGAGAAACCACCGCAGCCTCAGCTGTACATGCGGTGCAAAACGTTCAAAAGCTTCTTCCTGTGAAAGCGAAGGCTGAAGCTTGGCCGCTGCCATCTTCTCAAGCATTTCATAAGAAACGCCCATATACATCAGCACTTTTCCGGTATATGCATCGACACTTACCGTCACCCGATTGTTTTCAACCGGAAACCCATGGACGAATACGGGCAGATAGAAAAACTCCCTGGGATCTTCCCGGCTTTCCTCATCATCCTTTGCCTTTGCATCCTCCAGCTGTAAATAATCCAAATAATCCGGAAGAACGAACTGCAGAAAACGTTCTGCCGCTTCCCAGCACTGCTGACGGCTCAAGCGTTCGCCCTTGCTGCCCGTTTCCTGCTCGCTCGTACGGAAGAGACCTACTAATCTTTCCGTCGATTTTTCAAACGATACAATAATGGAGGAATCCAGCTTGCGAAGCTGATCTCCCCATTTACGCTTCATATACCCGTCTACCGATAGCGCATCCGGCTGCGGCACTTCATCAGCCTGCCCCGCAAGCTCATAATAAAGCTTGATCCGCTCTTCATCATCCGCCGTTTTAACCAATCGGTAATTATCACGGTCAATGCCCAGCTGCAGCTCCCAGTCTTCCGAAGTATAAAGCAGCGAAGCTTTATTCTGATCGTTCGATAATCCGTCGGACTGCGTTGCGGCTGGGGCTGGAATCGGACGGCTCGGAGGCATCACATAATGGTCCCTCCCGAATAAATCGTCCCCTGTAGCTGCATCAAGCATTTGAAAATCCGGAATGGGACCGTACACCAGTCTGAAGTCCGGCTCATCCTGCCCCACTTCGTAAATGGAAGAATACAAGGATGCAATCATCGGCTGCAGCGTAAGCCCTTCTAGGAACCGCTCTCTCAGCGTTTGGACATCTGCAACCTTCTCGGGCCACTCCGGCATTTTCGTTGCAGCATCCCTTCTGCGGTGCAAACGGAAACGAACGATACGCAAAGCCGCATCAAGCATTACCTCACAGCCTGAATCGGGCAGCGGCAGCCCCCCCACCTGCTTGCAGTACTCCACATCCCAGTACTTCCCTCTTTTCGTTACTTTTTTCCACGTTAGCTCAGCACAGCCTTCCACAAACTGTGTAACGAACACGTCTGCGGCGGCTTCAATGCTTTCCCTGCTAGTTTCCTGCCCCTCCAGATCGGATAGAGCTTCCTCAATAGCACTATTAGGAACTTCGATACTTAAAGATGTCAGCTTGCCAGTCTCCAGATCAAGGGTAATCTCAATTTTTCCTTGGTCCTTCTCCTCCGATTCCCAAATAAAACAACGCTCCTTCGGTTCTCCGACCGGGATGCTGTCCTCCATTTCCAAACGGTAATGCTCGGGGATGTTTACAATCGAGCTTGCAATTGCGCGCAATTGGTCAAAATCCATTTTGCAGCCCTCCTCCTAATCTTTCTGAAAAAACAAAATACCATATCCTACCTTTTCTACGCAAATTAGAAAAATCCTCTTTACGCAAAGAAACCCCGTTCGGCAAACCAACCCTGGTTCACTCGTAACGAGGCCTCTTACTTACACGCTTATGCATCCGCCCTTTTTCAGAACGGCGGCTGTCCATTTACTGCTCGGCTTCGTGCAGATGCTCCTTACAAAATGCCTCTACCTCCGCCAGCTCGTCATCCTCCAGCTCAAAATCGAGCAGCTTATCGGTTCCGCCTTCCAGCAGCTCATGCTTTACAATCCCATCCTGTCCGTCGCTCACTCTATAGATCACGCGAACGTGCACGCCGCTCGGCGTATACAGCTCATCATCCTCAGGCACATCGATTGAAAGTAAAAATTCATACCGTTCGCCGGAAATGATGCCGAATGGATCTTTAATTTTTTCAACGGAAAATTCGGTGATGTTGACCATGACTTCCATCCTTCCTTTATTTGCAGCCATACTCATTTTGCCTTATTTGGCGAAAAAAATAAACCGAACAAGAAAAACAGCCCATGCACCGCCATCTGGCGATACTGGGCTGTCGGCATCTTGTTTAAATATGTGCTGCGGCTCCTGTTGCTCCGGTGCCCGCGCCGTTTTTCCGGCGAGCCATCCATTTACGAAGCACTGGAAGAAGGTAATAATCTACACCAAGCTTACCGGCATTCGCACCAGCGAAGAAGATGATTACGCCGATCAGCACCATCCATGGGTTTGTGCTTACGGTACCGGCGAACAAGAACATGAAGTTCATCACCAGTCCGAAGAATGCGGCAGCGGTGGTCAGGCATCCAAGGATCAGGCCGAGCCCGACGAGGAATTCGCCCCATGGGATCATCACATTAATCAGCTTCACATTAGGAAGCGCAAAGTTTTCGATGAAAGCGGTAAATGTCGGATAAACCATGTCTCCAGTCGCTTTATCGGCAACCGGCTTCGCAATTGCATTTTTCAAGAAACCGCCGGCATCGAAGCCTCCAGTAATCTTGTGCCAGCCGGCTGTAAGCCAAGCATAACCAAGGTAGAACCGAACGAGAGTTAAAATAACAGCTGCATATTTATTTTCTGTAAGCCATTTCATCATGAATACCATCTCCTTAGTATATTTGTGATTATTTTCACATGATTATTGAAAAAAATTTCTTACCTTACTGCAAACACCAGGTCCGAGCAACAAGATCGTTTACGCTTCATGGGGTCTGCTCCTCTCTAGATAGTGTTTCTCTTGATGTCTTTACTATAGCAGACTCTATAGCGGATGGTTGTGAACTACGTCACAACATTTCTATTTCACTGGATATGTCCCTTTCCATCCATAGCCCGGATCATTCCAATAATAAACAATTTGCATCCAGTTGTTGACAAATGGTCGATTACGCATTAATGTATTACGTGTACTATATGAACTAATACACGCATGTTGATTATTACGCAGCTGCTCTACATTGAATTATACATATGAAAGGAGTGACGCCTCTTGCTGATCCACATCGATGAACGCAGTGCGACCCCCATTTGGGAGCAAATTGTACAGCAAATTAAAGAGTTGATCTTAAAAAAGGCACTGCAGCCCAACGATAAACTGCTTTCCGTCCGTGAGCTCGCCAGCATTTTACTGGTCAATCCGAACACCGTCAGCAAAGCCTATCAGGAGCTTGAGCGACAGAACATTATCGAAACACGCAGAGGCAAAGGCACTTTTGTCACGGAGACGCTCCCCCAAATAGGAAGTGAGCAGCGAACGGATGAAATGAAACAAGCTCTCAAGCGTCTTGTCATTGAAGCCTCCTACATGGGGATTGGCAGAGACACGCTTATGCAATGGATTGACGGCTATGTACGTGAATTAGGAGGCGAAGGACATGTTAACCGTCCGTAATGTAACAAAACAAATTGACGACAAAACAATCTTGGAACAGATTAGCTTTGATATTCAGCCTGGGACCATTACCGGTTTGGTCGGACGCAATGGAGTCGGCAAATCTACCCTGCTGAGGCTTATGGCAGGAATTATAGATCCTGATGAAGGGGAAATCCTCATTAATGGAGTGAACCTGACCCAACAGCCGCTGGCCAAAAAATCGATGTTTTACGTGCCCGATACGATCGTGATGTTTAATGGCTACAGCGTTAAGGAGCTGGTAGAATTCCACCGCAGGATATACGAAGATTTTGATCTTGGTCTATTTTACGACTGGCTTGATCGCTTCAACCTCCCGGCTAATCGCCCGGTGCGCAGCTTTTCGAAAGGGATGAAGGCGCTGCTCTTTATCATTTTAGCCCTGTCCACCGGTGCAAAGGTGATTTTGCTGGATGAGCCGACAAACGGCCTCGATATTATTATCAAAAAACAAATGATGCAGCTGCTGATTGAAGAGGTGTCGGAACGGCAAATTTCGCTTGTGATCTCTTCGCATCACTTGCTGGAGCTGGAGAAAATGGCCGATGTAATCGTCATGCTTCGCGACACACGAATCGATTCCGTGATCCGGGTTGAAGAACTGCGGCAAAAGTATAAAAAGCTGCAGCTCGCTTTTTCCGACGGTTCCAGTATCCTCAAGGGGATGGAGAACATTCAAGTGCTCACTGAAATCGGACGTGTCACCACACTGCTTATTAAAGATAACATCGCCCAGACGCTTCAAACGCTGGAAAGCACGAATCCGATCCTAATGGAGGAACTGCCTGTAACGATCGAGGACGTATTCATCGGTACCTTGGGAGGAGATGCACAATATGTTTCATAAAGGATTATGGTATTACCACGTCAAGCAATCGAAATACATTTTATTGGGATTTTGGCTTGTTGCCATCTTCTCCGGTTTCCTGCTCTATAATCATGCCGGAAATGTAGAGCAAAATATATTGTACTTCCAGAAGCATCACACCAACGACCCATACCATTATTATTTCAACACCGATTTTCAAATCGTCTCTCTCCTTCAGCTGCTGCTGTGCGCAGGGTTGGCGACTTATCTCATCGGATCCGCACGATCCAATCAGAGCTTAGACTACATGTACAGCCTGCCTGTGAAGAGAGAGAATCTGTTTCTATCCAAATTTTTTATCGGACTTGTACATATCGTGGGGTCCACTACTTTGTCCCTCATGATTCACCTAGTCATACTAGAAACGTCGGTATTGAAGGATTTTATACCTGTGCACATCTTTTGGGTGTATTACGTGCACCAGCTGCTAATCTTAATCGGAATTTACGCATTTTCGTTATGGCTTGGCCTTATTGCCGGCAATATGATTTCGCATTTGGCCTTGTGCGCGATTTTACCGTTTATACCCTATGGTCTTTACAGCTTATTAAATGAGCTCGTTTCCCTTCATGCATTTGCGTTTGGAAACATGGATCTTAGAGAATGGTGGTTTTTTCGGGATGCCACGGAAGCTTTCTTTTTGAATATATCGTTCCCGATTAAACTTATGGACATTCAGCAGTTGTTTCACCAGGAACAGTACATCAGACAAGATTTACCCAGTGATTTAATTCAGAACATTCGAAGCATTTATTATTCCTTGACTTCATTCGCAGTACCGGTAATCACGACGCTGGCCAGCTTGTGGGGGATTGTCCGGATGTCAAAAGGTTCGCTGAATGAATACAACGGTAACGTTCTGCTCTCCTCCAAGCTGCGTCCTTTTTTGACTGCAGGTGTAATGGTTTGTGCGTTCCTATTCGGCGGTATGATCATCGAAGGAATGCTGGGGAATCATTTTTACAGCTACGACGAATTTGGGAATGAGCTAATCAATGAAACAAAGAAATACCAAATGAACCTGATCATTTTCTATATTTCTGCGATAATATCGGCGATGCTTGGCTATTTCATACTTCGGATAACGATGAGACTAAAGCTCCACACTAGAAAAGGATAGGCTTACGCATATGAAAGAATCGGATAAACGGGCTGCGGTCTTACGTTACTACGAAGCTGATTGTTATCGCATCTGCTTTTACTTATTGCACTGTGAAACGCTCGCCGCTAAGGCCGCGGAGCGGGCGCTCCGGAAGTTAGCTTTAAGCGACTTGTTCTACATGGCTTCCACGGAGCAGGCTGCAAGCCTAATCAAGAAGGTTTCAGCATCCGAGGCCTTAGCCTTAAGAAAGCAAGTCCTGCTGGGAAAACAGAAGCCTGCAACGAAATCGGGATAACCGGAATGGCTGCCAAATAAATAATAGATGAAGGAACATCCGTTTGCCGTAAGAGCACAGTCCACCCGGGCAATGTCATTAAGTTAATCGCATTGTCTGA
>NZ_WTLI01000029.1 GCF_011421635.1 Paenibacillus turpanensis | reverse complement strand
ACTAATCGGTCGAGGGCTTATCCAATAAACAAGTAACAAGCTTGCAAACACTCGTTAGATCGCATCCGGTTTTCAGGGAATGACCACACTTCGGTGTGGTTTTTTTGTTTTTAATCAATTTTATTATTCTGATATTTTGCTTATGACAAAGAAAAAGATTAGATCTATGAATAAAACAAATCGACCATACCGATAATGAATGACAACAGTACTTGGCAAATGAAAAAACATCCGCTATAATGTACTTAAAGTCAAAGATAGTCAAAGTCAACAGGTTGATTGTGTGAACTTTTCGCTTATAAATAAACGAAGAATCGATCAGTTACAACCGGATTTTGACTTCAAACATATGACTTACATTCCATGGAGGCACCATCCATGCGTAATATTTCGGACCTTATTGAACAATATCTGAAGAGTATATTGCAAAGCAGTCCCGATGGTTTTATCGAAATTCAACGCAACGAGCTGGCCGATAAATTTTCTTGCGTTCCATCGCAGATTAATTATGTGATCAGTACACGGTTTACGTTGGAGAAGGGCTATGTGGTGGAAAGCAAACGCGGAGGCGGCGGGTATATTCGAATCCAGAAGGTCTGTCTTTCGCCGCAAAATCCAATCCACAGTCTGCTCTCTCAATCGGTCGGCAGTGAACTGGACCAGACCTCTGCGGAAGGCCTTATTTATCAGCTTCAGGAAGCAACAGTCATATCCGAACGGGAAGCTGCGCTGCTTAAGGCTGCGATATCGAGGGATGTTTTGACACTAAAGCTTCCGTTGCGTGATGAAATCAGGGCTAAGCTGTTTAAAGCAATGCTGATTGCTTTGCTCAGTAAGTAAGGAGGGTTCGGCATGACTTGTCAAGAATGCGGAAAACGACCGGCAACACTTCATTTTACGAAGATTGTAAATGGGGAGAAATCAGAATTTCACTTTTGCGAAGCATGTGCAAGAGAAAAGGGGGAAATCATTCCGGGAACGCCGGGCGGATTTTCGATCCATAATCTTTTGTCAGGAATTCTGGAACTCGACCCGAACGGAGGTTCGAAGTCGGCAAAGCCGACCCAAACCCTCCGTTGTGAGCATTGCGGATTAACGTACTCCCAATTCAGCAAGCTGGGCCGGTTTGGCTGCAGCGATTGCTATCGGCATTTTTCCGAACGGCTTGATCCACTTCTTCGACGCGTGCATGGTAATACGGTACACATCGGTAAAGTTCCCGAACGGACCGGTGAGACCATTCAGCTGAAGCGCCGCATCGAAAGCCTAAAGCAGGAGCTGCAAACTCTGATTACAAGTGAGGAGTTTGAGCAGGCTGCTGGGGTTCGGGATCAAATACGTGAACTGGAAAAGAAGATAACCGGATAAAGGGGGTGTACGGAAGTGACGAAGAAACAGTTTACTCAGGAGGCTTTGTGCGAGTGGATGAAGGGCGAAGGCCCGGAATCGGATATTGTAATTAGCAGCAGAATACGAATAGCGCGGAATTTGTGTACCCATCCTTTCCCGATGCTGGCTACGAACCAACAATCGTTGGAAGTGCTCGATCAGGTGAAGGAAATGTACAACGAATCGGAGCTTAACAACATTGGACAGTTTGAACTGCTTGTCTTAAACGAGCTAAGCGAGCTGGAGAAGAGAGTGCTTGTGGAAAAGCACTTGATTAGTCCGGGCTTGGCGAATGAGTCACGCAACGGGGCTGTTCTTCTCAGCGAAAACGAATCCTTGAGCATTATGGTGAATGAAGAAGACCACTTCCGCATCCAATGTCTTTATCCCGGCTTCCAGTTGGGCACGACTTGGGAAATGGCCAACCGCGTTGACGATATTTTCGAACACCATTTAGATTACGCATTTGATGAAAAAAAAGGTTACCTTACCAGCTGCCCGACAAATGTAGGGACGGGAATACGGGCATCGGTAATGATGCATCTGCCGGCTCTCGTTTTGACGCAGCAGATGAACCGGATTTTAACGGCGATCACTCAAGTAGGTCTTGCCGTACGGGGGATCTATGGAGAGGGCAGCGAAGCTACGGGAAACATTTTTCAGGTCTCCAATCAAATAACTTTGGGTCAATCCGAGCAAGAAATTATTGATAATCTGCACAGTGTAGCCAAGCAAATTATTGACCATGAGCGAGCTGCTCGGGAAAAGCTGATGCAGGATTCGAAGACGCGAATTATCGATCGGGTGAAAAGATCTTACGGGATTCTAAAGCATGCAGCCATTATGGATTCCAAGGAAGCGGCCCAGCGACTTTCGGATATAAGGCTTGGTATTGACCTTTCAATCATAAACGATGTCAATACGAATACAATGAATGAACTTATGGTTATGACCCAGCCGGGATTTTTACAACAACATTTTAAAACCAAGCTCTCTCCGGATGACCGGGACTTATGCAGAGCTCAGCTCATTCGCGAAAAATTAAACGAAGGGGCTTGAACAATTTACCAACCGCAATTTTTGTTGATATAATTATTTTTGGAGGTGTTGTTTATGATGTTTGGCAGATTTACGGAACGCGCCCAAAAGGTTCTGGCGCTTGCACAAGAAGAAGCAGTACGGCTTGGGCATAACAACATTGGTACCGAACATATTTTGCTCGGCTTGATCCGCGAAGGAGAAGGCATCGCGGCGAAAGCGCTGGTAGCGCTGGGACTCGGTCTTGAGAAAATTCAAGACGAGGTGGAATCCCTTATCGGCCGCGGTCAGGAACAGCCTACAAACATCGCATACACACCGCGTGCCAAAAAGGTAATCGAGCTGTCCATGGACGAAGCCCGCAAGCTGGGACATACGTACGTGGGTACCGAGCATATCCTGCTGGGTCTGATCCGCGAAGGAGAAGGCGTGGCGGCACGTGTTTTGAATAATCTTGGCATCAGCTTAAATAAAGCGCGCCAGCAGGTGCTTCAGCTGCTTGGAAGCAACGAGGCGGTATCCTCGAGCAGCGGTCCGCAGGCGAACGTGAATACGCCGACGCTGGACGGTCTGGCACGCGATTTGACGGCGGCTGCCCGCGAAGGAAACCTTGATCCGGTAATCGGCCGCTCGAAGGAAATTGAGCGTGTCATTCAGGTTCTGAGCCGCAGAACGAAGAACAATCCGGTCTTGATCGGTGAGCCGGGCGTCGGTAAGACGGCCATCGCTGAAGGACTTGCGCAAAAAATTGTAAATAACGAAATCCCGGAAACTCTCCGCGACAAGCGCGTCATGACGCTCGATATGGGCTCTGTCGTGGCAGGTACGAAGTACCGCGGTGAATTCGAGGATCGCTTGAAGAAGATCATGGATGAAATTCGTCAAGCAGGCAACATCATCATCTTTATCGATGAGCTGCATACCTTGATCGGTGCCGGCGGTGCGGAAGGCGCGATTGACGCTTCGAATATTTTGAAGCCGGCCTTGGCCCGCGGCGAGCTGCAGTGTATCGGTGCAACGACACTGGACGAATACCGCAAATATATCGAAAAAGACGCTGCCCTCGAGCGCAGATTCCAGCCGATTACGGTGGATCAGCCGACGGTAGAGGAAGCGATTCTGATTCTTCACGGGCTGCGCGACCGTTACGAAGCGCACCACCGCGTGAAAATCAACGACGATGCGATTGAAGCGGCGGTTAAGCTTTCCGACCGTTATATTCCGGATCGTTTCCTTCCGGATAAAGCGATTGACCTTATTGATGAAGCGAGCTCCAAGGTTCGCTTAAATACCTTTACCGTTCCGCCGAATCTGAAGCAGCTGGAAAGCCGCTTGGAGGATGTGCGGAAGGAGAAGGATGCGGCAGTACAAAGCCAGGAATTCGAAAAGGCGGCATCCCTGCGCGATTCCGAGCAGAAGATTCGCGAGGAGCTCGAATCCACGAAGAATGAGTGGAAAGAGAAGCAGGGCCGTACGGACTCTGAGGTGACTCCAGACGACATCGCACAGATCGTAGCGAGCTGGACCGGTATTCCGGTGCGCAAGCTGGCAGAAGAAGAATCTGAGCGTCTGCTTCGCATGGAAGGCATCCTTCATGAGCGCGTCATCGGTCAGGATGAAGCGGTTAAGTCGGTGGCTCGTGCGATTCGCCGTTCCCGAGCAGGCTTAAAGGATCCGAAGCGCCCGATGGGCTCCTTCATTTTCCTGGGACCGACAGGGGTAGGTAAGACGGAGCTTGCGCGTGCTCTTGCCGAGTCGATGTTCGGCGATGAAAATGCGGTTATCCGCATCGACATGTCCGAGTACATGGAGAAGCATTCGACGTCCCGTCTGATCGGGGCGCCTCCGGGATACGTGGGATATGAAGAAGGCGGCCAGCTGACCGAAAAGGTTCGCCGTAAGCCTTACTCCGTCGTCCTGCTCGACGAAATTGAGAAGGCGCATCCGGAAGTATTCAACATCCTTCTGCAGGTGCTGGAGGATGGACGACTAACCGATTCGAAAGGCCGTACGGTTGACTTCCGCAATACGCTGATCATTATGACTTCCAACGTCGGCGCGGATGCAATCAAGAAAGCGACGCTTGGCTTCACGCTTGCGGAAGATCAAGCAAAGCATGATTTCAGCGCGATGAAGGATAAGGTCATGGCGGAGCTGAAGAAAAGCTTCCGTCCGGAGTTCCTGAACCGGATCGACGAAACGATTGTGTTCCATTCCCTCGAGAAGGAGCATATCCGTCAAATCGTTAGCTTAATGTCCGAGGAGCTGCGCAAACGTCTGAAGGAGCAAGAGGTTGATTTTGAATTGACCGAACCGGCAATGGATTTCTTGGCGAAGGAAGGCTTCGACCCGGCTTATGGTGCGAGACCTCTGCGCAGAGCAATCCAAAAGCACATCGAGGACCGGTTGTCCGAGGAGCTGCTCCGCGGTACGATCTCCAAGGGAGACCATCTCACTATAGATGTGGAAAACGGCGAGCTCGTTGTGCGCAATAAAGTAAAACAGAAGTAACCTGTGAGTAGTGCCACAGAACACAGCATAAGCGTCCGTTCCGTCTCTTAAAGAGGCGGAACGGATTTTTTGTTTCTCCGGGCAGGTAAACATGGTAAACTTAACATAAGTCAACAAATGCGGAAAAGGGTTTGGGGTCATGGCGAAAACAAAAACAAAATTTTGCTGTCAGGAATGCGGGTATGATTCTCCACGCTGGATGGGAAAGTGTCCGGGCTGCGGGGAATGGAATACGATGGTCGAGGAGCTCGAGCGTTCGGAAGTTAAGACACGCGGCATTTCTACGGCATTCGGGGGCATCGCGGCGGCCTCGAAGGAGAAGGCCGTTCCGATTGTCCGGGTAGACAGTACGGCGGCGCCGCGAGTCACAACCGGTATGAATGAGCTGAATCGGGTGCTTGGCGGGGGTCTTGTGCCTGGTTCCTTGATTCTCGTCGGAGGCGACCCAGGGATCGGCAAATCGACGCTGCTGCTGCAGTCCTCGTTTTCGCTTGCTTCTCAAGGGTTAAAGGTGCTGTACATTTCTGGTGAGGAATCGGTTCGCCAGACGAAGTTAAGAGCAGACCGCTTAAACGCATTGTCCGAACAATTGTTCGTATTATGTGAAACGAACCTTGATCATATTGACGAGGCGTTGGAGCAGGTGAAGCCGGATTTTCTGGTCATCGACTCGATCCAGACGGTATACCATCCACAGGTTGCTTCGGCACCGGGAAGTGTTGCGCAAGTTCGCGAATGCACCAGTCATTTTATGCGTATAAGTAAAATGAGAGGCATTGCCACCGTGCTGGTCGGTCACGTTACGAAAGAGGGAGCGATTGCCGGCCCTAGGCTGCTCGAGCATATGGTCGATTGTGTGCTCTATTTCGAGGGAGAACGGCATCATGCTTACCGGATGCTGCGAGCGGTCAAAAACCGTTTCGGTTCCACCAATGAAATTGGCATCTTCGAAATGAACGAGGACGGCTTGAAGGAAGTGGCCAATCCGTCGGAGCTCTTCCTATCAGAGCGTCCGAAGGGTGCCTCCGGTTCTACAGTGGTAGCAAGTGTGGAAGGGACGCGCCCGGTGTTAGTGGAGCTGCAGGCGCTTGTAGCGGCGACAGGCTTCCCGTCTCCGAGACGGATGGCAACCGGCGTTGATTATAACCGCTTGTCTTTAATTATTGCGGTGCTGGAAAAACGCATGGGGATGATGCTGCAAACGCAGGACGCCTACATCAACGTTGCCGGCGGCGTAAAACTGGATGAGCCTGCCGTGGATTTGGCGATCGCCATTAGCATTGTTTCCAGCTTCCGGGACCGGCCTTTGCGTCCGGAGGATGTCGTATTTGGCGAAATTGGCTTAACCGGGGAAGTGCGGGCCGTTTCTCGGGTGGATCAACGAGTGAAGGAAGCGCAGAAGCTGGGCTTCAAACGTGTTATCATGCCGCAAAAAAGCATGAAGGGCTGGAACCCGCCTAAAGGAATTGAAATTATAGGAGTAGATACAGTGGCGGAAGCATTAGCGGCTGCTTTTGAATAATGTGGGGATGAAAGAAACAAGGGGGTCAACAAGGGTGACAGAGGACCAGAATGAAGGAATAATGAGTCAGTTACTGCAATTGGTGGCGCCGGGTACTGCGTTTCGGGAAGGCTTGGAGAATGTACTGCGGGCGAAAACCGGCGGTTTGATTGTGGTCGGTTACAGCCCGGAGGTCATGGAAATTGTAGACGGCGGTTTTGCCATTAATTGTGATTTCTCGCCCAATTACTTGTATGAGCTGGCAAAGATGGACGGCGCAATCATTTTGAGCGAGGATATCAAAAGAATTCTTTACGCGAACACGCAGTTAATTCCCGATTCTTCCATCACTTCGATCGAAACGGGGATTCGGCACCGGACGGCGGAGCGGGTGGCCAAACAGACCGGAAAGCTTGTCGTATCCATCTCTCAGAGAAGGAACGTCATCACGCTGTACCAAGGAAACCTGCGTTATGCGCTGAAGGACATTGGCGTCATACTGACAAAAGCCAATCAGGCATTGCAGACGCTGGAAAAATACAAGGTTGTATTGGACCAGGCGTTTACCAATTTAAGTGCGGCGGAATTCGAGGAGCAGGTAACCCTGCATGATGTCACCAATGTCATTCAGCGCATTGAAATGGTATTGAGGGTTAAGTCGGAAATTAACAAGTATATCAATGAGCTGGGAACGGAAGGGCGCCTCATTTCGATGCAGGTCGAGGAGCTGGTGGGCAATACGGAGGAAGAAGCCGCGCTTCTGCTGAAGGATTACTGCCGCGATTCCCATGATGAGAAGGTCAGGGATATTGACCACTCCCTCAAACGTCTTTCTTCCGATGAGCTGTTGGAGCCTCATCATATCGTTCGATTGATCGGCTACCCTTATAACAATGCAGCGCTGGAAGAGCAGGTTTCACCGCGGGGATATCGGATTCTGAACAAAATCCCGCGTCTTCCTACCGTTATTATAACCAATCTGGTGGAACAATTTATGCACCTCCCGCACATTATGATGGCAACAATTGAAGAGCTTGACGAGGTGGATGGAATTGGCGAAGTACGGGCCCGTACGATAAAGGAAGGGCTGAAGCGGATTCAGGAACAAGTTCTTATTGACAGACATATTTAGATGCCCTAGAATGGGTAATTGACTCGCATACAGGGAATAGTAAGGACAGAGGTGGATGCAAATGATCGCTAAATCGCTACCCAGCGTCTTTACGGTCGGCAACCTGTTTCTCGGCATTATTTCGATCATCTTGGTGTTTAATGGGAACCCGGAAATGGCTGCCATCATGGTGATTGTAGCAATGCTGTTAGACGGCCTTGACGGCCGCGTCGCGCGCGCGCTCAATGCGCAAAGTGAATTTGGCAAGGAGCTGGACTCGTTATCCGACGTCATCTCGTTTGGCGTGGCGCCGGCGTTTATTATGTATGTTGTATCGTTTCAGGATTTGCAGTATGCGGCAGTAAGCTGGATTGTTACCGCGATTTTTCCGATTTGCGGAGCGCTTCGACTGGCGAGATTTAATGTTATCGCAGGAGTGCCCGGCTATTTCGTGGGCTTGCCGATTCCGGCAGCAGGCGGTGTACTTTGTACGTTAGCGCTGTTCCACAAGGACATTCCTACGTGGGGACTAATGCTCAGCACAATCGCTCTGTCGTATTTGATGGTCAGCAACATCCGGTACCCGAACTTCAAGAAATTCGGTCTGTCGAAGAAAGCACTTTGGATTACGCCGATCGTGGTTATTGTAGCAGTAGCACTAGCAATTATGTTCCCTGGATTGTCCAAGCTGATTTTCGTTCCGTTGGTCATCTACGCATTATGGGGCCTAAAAAAAAACGTTAACCTAATGGCACGATTTGCTACCCGTCGTCAGCGCCGTGATCGTTCTTCACAGCGCAAGACTTTATAGTGTTTCTTGAAATTATTAACTTCATATTTGGTAAAATAAAAAGCATTTATTTTCCGGCCTGCAGAGGGCGAGGGAATAAATGCTTTTTTTCTTGCGGAAAAGATATCGGCAGCGGCAGTTACGTCATTTTGAAAAAGCCAAGGGTCGAGCATTTGTCCGCTTCTTCGGCAACCACTTCATCCAGTTGAATGTTAAGCAAGTTGCAAAGCGAGGTCATATAAAACAAATTTTTTCCGAGTTCATTCTTAATGGTGTCAACACAATGCTCACATAGATCGCCGGTAACATGCGTATTCGTAACCGTTTTCAAATCGTCGCCATTGAGCGTTACATCGTATTTCTGGCGGTGTGCGTTAATGCTGATGCACCCGCATTCGGTGACCGCCTTGGTAACGCTGCGGTTAACCGTCGCATTGGATTGCTGAAACTTGGACATCACATCGAGCAGACTGCGGTGACGGAGTAGCAGATCTTCCACTTGGGACTGAAATTCCGTTAAAGATGGCTTGCTCATGATTCCACCTCGCGATCACTTTGAATGTTCGGTATCCCCATTATAGTCGTCCTACAAAAATAGTGTCAATGTCGCCTGCTTATCCCTAACGGTAAAGGGGAAAATTGATTTCCATAAAAAAATTGGCTCCACAAGATTAGTGTTTGCACGTTTGGAACATACTGGGAGTATGGAATCACGTTTTACGTCTCATTGAACCATTTTCTCATCAACTTTTTTAGGTGTGTGAAAGCAGGGGGTATAATAACATGGTCAGGAAAATGATGCAGTTATGTTTGACAATTGTTGGGGGGGTACTCGGTTACCGAGTAGGCATCCCGGGCGAAATGCCGGCGATGAACTCCTTCCAAACCGTAGGAGGAACGGAGCTTATTCCAGGTCAGCCTTATTGGTTTGCGGCTGCTGGTGCGGTCATCGGGTATGTGGTGGCTAGAACAGCGGGGGATTACAGCCTTCGCAAGCTGCATCAGAGCGAGGATCGAATTATTCGGCTGCCTGTGGCCGATCTCGCTGCAGGAATTACAGGAATGATTATCGGCTTGGTCATCGCGGCGCTTCTGTACCCGGCTGCTGCCAGCATCGGCGGAATGGGGACGGCTGTACCGACTCTGCTTACGCTGGTACTCGGGTATCTTGGTTTCCGAATCGGATCCCGAAAAAAGGAAGAGGTCGGCGCTCTCATTACCGCATTCCGCAAAGGGCCGGTGGAAGAGCATGTGCATCGTGTGGAGGAGCATAAAATCCTCGATACAAGCGTTATTATTGACGGGCGTATTGCCGATATTTGCAAAACAGGCTTTATTGAAGGGACGCTCGTTATTCCGGAGTTCGTTCTGGAAGAGCTGCAGCATATTGCCGATTCTTCCGATCTGTTGAAGCGTAATCGAGGCCGGCGCGGACTCGATATTTTAAATAAGATTCAAAAAGAGCTTGAAGTAAAGGTACTGATTTATGAAGGAGATTTTGAAGACATTTCCGAGGTCGACAGCAAGCTGGTGAAGCTGGCCAAGGTGCTGCATGGAAAAGTGGTTACCAACGACTTTAACTTGAACAAGGTTTGCGAGCTGCAGGGTGTTTCGGTATTAAACATCAATGATTTGGCGAATGCGGTGAAACCGGTTGTGCTTCCGGGTGAGGAAATCTTCGTTCAAGTGATCAAGGATGGCAAGGAGCATGGTCAAGGAGTTGCTTATCTTGACGACGGCACTATGATTGTGGTCGAGGGCGGCCGCGATCATATCGGTTCGAACCTAGAGGTGCTTGTGACGAGCGTGCTGCAAACGTCGGCAGGACGAATGATTTTTGCCAAACCGAAATTGTTGGAAAAAGCCCAGTAAAACGTTTATCATAGAGTACGGATTGCTTCAACCATATTTCCGTAATTTAGGAGAAGCGAATAATGGGAAAAACGGTGGCGGTTGTTGTTGCCGCAGGCCGCGGCTCACGAATGGGGACCGCGGAAAGCAAGCAGTACTTGCTTCTGCAGGGAAAGCCGATTCTGGTCTGGACGCTGCAGGCGTTGGCGGCTATACATAGGATTGATGAGATCGTGCTCGTCACCGGAGCGGACGATGTTCAGCGCTGTGAAGCGCTTGTCCAGCAATACGGCTTGGCCGGACAAGTCTCCCGGATTGTCCCTGGGGGATCGGAGCGGCAGCACAGCGTTCTGGAAGGCTTGAAGGTATGCCGGGAGCGGGATGCGGATTGGGTGCTCGTGCACGACGGCGTGCGGCCGTTTATCGACGCGGGGCAAATGGACGCGTTGATGGCGGAAGCAGAGAAGAGCGGGGCGGCCGTGCTTGCGGTGCCCGTGAAGGATACGATCAAGGTGGTTGGGGCGTCGGGAGACATTACGTCGACGCCGGACCGCCGCAGCCTGTGGGCGATTCATACGCCCCAGGCTTTTCGCTTTTCTTTGTTGTGGAAGGCGAACGAGGCCGCTGTACGTGACGGGTTTCTTGGCACGGACGATGCCTCGCTTGTGGAACGGCTGGGGGTCTCTGTGCGTGTAGCGGAGGGCTCCTACCGCAATATTAAAATAACGACGCCTGAAGACCTGGAATGGGCGGATTGGTTTATCGGGCGGGGGGAGAACGTATGATCCGGATCGGACAAGGATTTGACGTGCATCAGCTGACGGAAGGCCGGAAGTGCATTATCGGCGGCGTGGAAATTCCGTATGAGAAGGGCCTGCTTGGTCATTCCGACGCGGATGTGCTGCTGCATGCTGTTGCCGACGCGGTGCTGGGGGCGCTGGCCATGGGGGATATCGGCAAGCATTTTCCAGACACGGACCCGGCGTTTAAGGATGCCGACAGCGTTAAGCTGCTGAAGCATGTATGGGGACTCGCCAAGGCCAAGGGCTATAAGCTTGGCAATGCGGATTGCACCATTATTGCGGAACGGCCGAAGATGGCGCCTTACATTCCGCAAATGGTGGAATGTATTGCAGCGGCGCTTGACGGGGAGCCGTCTCAAGTCAATGTGAAGGCGACAACCTCGGAGAAGCTTGGCTTCACGGGGCGTGGAGAAGGGATTGCCGCGATGGCTGTTGTTTGCCTCGTGAAGGATATGCTATGATTTTGCCATTATAGGGAGCAGGAGCTTGAAAGGAGCTTAACAATTCATGTCTGAGCAGGTAAGAGTGCGCTATGCGCCAAGTCCGACAGGGCATTTACATATCGGGAATGCAAGAACGGCATTATTCAATTATTTGTTTGCGAAAAATCAAGGCGGCAAATTTATTGTCCGCATTGAAGATACCGATTTGAAGCGTAATGTAGCGGGCGGGGAAGAAAATCAATTCACATTCATGAAATGGCTCGGCATCGAATGGGATGAAAGTGTGGACTTGGACGGCGGCTTCGGGCCTTATCGGCAAACCGAGCGTCTGCATATTTACGGTCCGCTCACAGAGCAGCTCATTGCAGAGGGCCGCGCTTACCGCTGCTACTGCACCGAGGAGGAGCTTGAGAAGGAGCGGGAGGAGCAGACGAACCGAGGCGAAACCCCGCGTTATTCCGGACGCTGCGCAAACCTGACGGACGAACAGCGCGCTGCGTTTGAGGCAGAGGGCCGCGTGCCGAGTGTGCGCTTCCGGGTTCCTGCTGGCCGTACGTACACCTTCAACGACATGGTGAAGGGGCAGATCAGCTTCGAATCGAGTGAAATCGGTGATTTCGTTATCGTGAAGAAGGATGGCATTCCGACGTATAACTACGCTGTGGCGATCGACGATCACTATATGGCGATTTCTCATGTACTGCGCGGAGAGGATCATATCTCCAACACGCCGCGCCAGCTGATGGTATACGAAGCGTTTGGGTGGACGCCGCCGACGTTCGGGCATATGACGCTGATCGTCAATGAGAACCGTAAGAAGCTGAGCAAACGTGACGAATCGATCATTCAGTTTATCGAGCAGTATCACGATCTCGGGTATTTGCCGGAGGCGCTTTTTAACTTCATTACCCTGCTCGGCTGGTCGCCGGAAGGGGAAAACGAAATTTACAGCCGCGAGGAACTGATTGAGGTGTTCCATGCGGACCGCCTTTCGCGCAGCCCTGCGGTCTTTGATACCGCGAAGCTGCAGTGGATGAACTCGCACTATATGAAGAAAGCGGAGCTTACCCGGGTAGTCGACCTGGCGCTGCCGCATCTGCAGAAGGCAGGGCGCCTTCCTGAGGCGCTCAGCGAAGAGCAGCGCGCATGGGCGACGGAGCTGATCGCGCTGCATCAGGAGAAGCTGTCCTACGCGGCGGAAATCGTGCCGCTGACGGAGCTCTTCTTCCGCGCCGATCTGGTGCTCGAAGAAGAGGCGGCGACTGTGCTCGGCGAGGAGCAGGTGCCGACGGTGCTGGCGAGCTTCCGCGCACAGGTGGAGGCGGCGGCCGAGCTGACGCCTGAAGCGGTAGGCGCGATGCTGAAGGCCGTGCAGAAGGAGACCGGCTTCAAGGGCAAGCAGCTGTTTATGCCGGTGCGTGCCGCTTTGACGGGGCAAACGCACGGTCCTGACCTTAACCGCACGGTTGCCCTGCTAGGGAAACAGCAGGTGCTGGATCGTCTCACTGCGCGTCTGGCGTAAAGGCAGAAAAAATTTAATATCTCCCGCGAAGCTGCTGCCTGAATCGGTTGCCAGTAAACGGGGATTCGGCTATACTTGTAACAAATTCATGTAAACATTTTGGATTGCGTTGACCGGGAGAAGTACCTTATGCAGGGAATTTCAGAGAGGGGTGCCATGCACGTTCGTTCCGTTGTGCAGGGCTGGAAGCACCCTATTCCAGTGAAGGGAAATGCGCCCGTGAGCAGTGCGGGGAAAGAAGAGGTCGCTAGCAAGGCTATCGAGCCGATCAGCAAGCGCCACGTAAACCGCACCGGCTGGCTGCCGTTATGAGCCGTCGAGAGGAGCTGCAATTGCTGCAGCTCAAGCAGAGTGGGACCGCGCATAAGCGTCTCTGCAGCCTATTGAAGGCTGTAGAGGCGCTTTTTTTGCATGGCTTGGGCATACCGGGAGGGGGGCGAGGTTGTATGTTCCGGTTATTGGAAACAATGAAATCCGACATCCGTGCGGTGTTCGACAATGACCCGGCGGCGCGCAGTACATTTGAGGTGGTTTTTACATACTCAGGGCTGCATGCCATTTGGTCGCATCGGCTGGCACATTGGTTTTATCACAAAAGGCTGTTTACCCTCGCGAGAGCAGTGTCACAGGTAAGCCGGTTTTTTACCGGTATTGAAATACACCCTGGGGCCCGGATCGGCCAAAGGCTATTTATCGATCACGGCATGGGAGTGGTCATCGGCGAAACATGTGAAATCGGCAACGATGTCATTTTGTATCAAGGCGTTACGTTAGGCGGTACGGGCAAAGAGAAGGGGAAACGGCACCCGACCATCGGCAATAATGTGGTGGTGTCCTCCGGGGCTAAGGTGCTTGGCTCGTTTACCGTTGGGGATAACTCGAATATCGGTGCGAATGCGGTTGTCTTGCGGGAAGTGCCTCCTAACAGCACGGTGGTTGGTATCCCGGGGAAAATCGTCAAGCAGAACGGAGTGAGGGTCAACCGGCTGGCGCACGGAGATTTGCCGGATCCGGTTATCGATATTTGCAAGCAAATGCAGCAGCAGATCGACGAATTAAAGCTGGAGCTGGAACGGCTTCGGTCCGAGGGGACCGCTAAGCCTTCAGACGGTGAGGAAGAAGGTGCTCAGAAGAATGTCGTTAAAAATCTATAACACGGTCACGAAAGCGAAGGAACCATTTGAACCGATCGAAGCGGGGAAGGTCAGCATGTACGTATGCGGCCCGACGGTATATGACTATATCCACATTGGCAACGCCCGTCCGCTGATCGTCTTTGATATGGTGCGCAAATATTTGGAGCAGCTTCGCTACGAGGTCAAGTATGTCGTCAATTTTACCGATGTCGACGACAAAATGATCAAAAAAGCGGAAAGCGCCGGAATCACGGTCGATGAAGTCGGCGAGACCTATGTCAAAGCCTTCTATGAGGATACGGCACTTCTCGGGGTGGACCCGGCGACCATTCATCCGCGTGTAACGGAAAATATCCCTGAGATTATCGGATTCATTCAAGAGCTTGTGGATAAAGGCTTTGCGTATGCAAACGGCGGCGACGTTTACTTCCGCACAGCGGAATTCAAGGAATACGGGAAAATATCGCATCAAAACATCCAGGAGCTGCAATTCGGGATTCGGGTTGAGGTGGATGAGCGGAAGGAAAATCCGCAGGATTTCGTGCTTTGGAAGGGTGCGAAGCCGGGCGAGCCGAAATGGGAAAGTCCATGGGGAGATGGCCGTCCGGGCTGGCATATTGAATGCTCGGCAATGGCGCGCAAATATTTGGGAGAGACGATCGATATCCATGGGGGCGGACAAGATTTGCAGTTCCCGCACCATGAGTGCGAGGTGGCGCAGTCCGAGGCGAACCACGGACAGCCGATGTCGCGGTACTGGATGCATAATGGATACTTGAACATTGACGGGGAAAAAATGTCGAAGTCGCTGGCCAACGGCATCCAGGTACGGGAAATTATGAAGCAGGTGACGCCGCAGACGATGCGTTACTTTATGCTTTCGACGCAATACCGCAATCCGCTTAACTTTGACGGCGAGGCGCTTGAGCAGAGCAAGAGAGGCGTGGAGCGTTTGCAGAACAGCTTCACCAATGTTCGCGACCGCCTATCCAAGCTAGAAGAGGGCGCAGCCGGCGATGGGGAAGCGGATGCTCAGCTTGCGCAGCGTTTGGAAGCGATTCGCAAGCTTTACCACGATAAAATGCAGGATGACTTTAATACGCCGGACGCGATTACGGCGATGTTCGAATTGGTGAGCGAAGCGAACTTGTACATTCAACGGGAGCGGGTTAGCCGGAATGCTCTGGAACAATTACTGGAGCATTTTCAGGAAATGAACGCAGTTTTGGGTATCCTATCGGAAGAACAGGATGAGCTGCTGGATGATGAGATCGAGCGTCTGATTGCGGAGCGTGTGGAAGCGCGTAAAAACAAGCAGTGGGCTCGTGCCGATGAAATCCGCGATCTGCTGTCCGCCCAAGGCATTCTCTTAGAGGATACACCGCAGGGGATTCGCTGGAAAAGGAAGTGATCAAAGGATGGAGCTAACGACGCTTTTTCCTCATCAGCCCTCGAAGGATCCGGGACTGCTGCATCCGCTGGCGCTTGCGTACTTGGGTGACGCGGTATACGAGGTGTTTGTCCGGCAATATTTAATTTCAAGGCCGAACAATAAACCGAATCATATGCACCGGGAGGCGACGTCCTTTGTCTCGGCAAAGGCGCAATGCCGTTCGATCGAAGCGCTCATGCCGATGCTGTCGGAAGAGGAAATCGATATTTATAAAAGAGGAAGGAACGCCAAATCCGCCACCTCCCCCAAAAATACCGACGTTGTGGTCTATCGGATCAGCACGGGCTTTGAATGCCTGATCGGTTATTTGTACTTGCGCGGCCGCTGGGACCGGCTAAGGGAGCTGATGGAATGGACGATCGGCGAGAAAGGAATGAATCATGGAACGGAATCATGAACATGATGAAGAATTTGTAGCAGGGAAGCATCCCGTGATGGAAGCATTGCGTTCCGGACGTTCGGTAAACAAAATTTGGGTGGCCGATCAAGGCGGCGGCGGGAAACCGGGCGGCGCCACACCTATCATCGCGGAAGCGAAGAAGCTGGGCGTGCTCGTGCAGTTTGTGGATAAGCGTAAGCTGGATTCGCTGGTGCCCGGTGTGCAGCATCAAGGCGTAGTAGCTCAGGTTGCTCCCTACGCTTACGCTGAGCTTGATCAGATTGTCGCGGCGGCGCGCGCGGAAGGTCAGACTCCTTTCCTGCTCATTTTGGATGAAATCGAGGACCCGCATAATTTAGGCTCGATTTTGCGGACTGCGGACTGCACCGGCGTCCACGGGGTTATTATTCCGAAGCGCAGATCGGTCGGGGTGACTGTAACGGTATCCAAAATTTCGGCGGGAGCGGCAGCTTATGTTCCCGTTGCGAAGGTGACGAATATCGCACAGACGATTGAGGAGCTGAAGGAACAGGGCTTTTGGGTTGCGGGTACCGATGTCACGGCAAAGCAATCGGTTCACCAAGCGGATTTTACGATGCCGCTAGCACTTGTCATTGGAAATGAGCATAAAGGCGTTTCCCGTCTCGTTCGGGACAAATGCGATTTTCTGGTGAAGCTGCCTATGGTCGGGCATGTCGACTCCTTGAATGCGTCGGTTGCGGCCGGCGTGTTAATGTATGAAGTGCTGCGCCAGCGCCAAGCGGGTCAAGCCGCAGCAACCGGGGCCGGCGCATGGAACAAATCTTAATTGTTGACGGATATAATATAATCGGGGCTTGGCCCGAGCTGAGAAAGCTTCGGGATACTTCGCTGGAAGAGGCGAGAGTGAAGCTGATCGGGATGATGACGGATTACCAAGCTTATAAGGGCAGCCGGGTATACATTGTGTTCGATGCTTACAAAGTCCCGGGTCTTGGAGGCAAGGAAACCTCGGGGGCTGTTTCGATTCGGTATACGAAGGAAAACGAGAGTGCCGACGAGCTGGTGGAACGGCTTGTCGGCGAGCTTTCCGGCCGACGAAAGCAAGTCTATGTCGCTACCTCCGATTCGGTAGAACAGCATGTTTCGTTCGGAAAAGGAGCTCTGAGACTATCCGCGAGAGAGCTAGCGATAGAAATTGAGATTATTCGCAAGGAAATTCGGACGCAAATTTCTGCCAAGGACAAGCCGATGCGAAATTCGCTTGATAACGCGCTAAATAAGGATATCAAGCTGATTTTTGAACGTTGGCGCAGGGAAAAATAATGTCGAATACTTGGTAATCGACATGAAAGCTAACCTTCCAAACGGTTGACGATAATCAGGGGGCTCATGTATACTAAGTCTATCTTTTGCTTGGTGTATAAAGGATTTTTGCCTGGCAACCGGAGGGGAACACAGTGAGTGTCGATCTCAATGAACTTAGAACACGCGAGTATGACCTCAAAACTGATGAAGACATTGTCGAAGCCGTCCGGGCAGGCGAAAGCGAAGCGCTGGAATACTTGATCAACAAGTATCGGAACTTCGTCCGCGCCAAGGCCCGTTCCTATTTTTTGATCGGGGCGGACCGTGAAGACATCGTGCAAGAAGGGATGATCGGTCTCTATAAGTCGATCCGGGATTTTCGGGGGGACAAGCTGGCGTCGTTTAAGGCGTTCGCCGAGCTTTGCATAACGAGGCAGATTATTACAGCTATCAAAACGGCAACACGTCAAAAGCATATTCCGTTAAATTCCTATGTTTCGTTGGACAAGCCGATCTACGACGAGGATTCCGACAGGACGCTGCTTGATGTTATTTGCGGCTCGCGAGTGACCGATCCGGAAGAGCTCATCATTAACCAAGAGGAATTCAGCGGCTTGGAAGATAAGATGAGTGAAATTTTAAGCGATCTGGAACGCCGCGTGCTGATGCTGTACCTGGATGGACGGTCTTATCAGGAAATTGCGGTCGATTTGGACAGGCACGTGAAATCGATAGATAACGCATTGCAGCGCGTGAAGCGAAAGCTGGAACGTTATTTGGAAGTGCGTGATGCCGGAGTAAGCGGCAGCGGGAAAGAATAAGGTTTTGCACTCATTGGCATCCGGTTGGATGTCTTTTTTTATGGTTTGAGCGCGGAAAAGTTCACAGTTCTGCATGAATGTGGGTTTACGTGTGAATGATTTTGTTGGACTGTTGATTTTCACCTTTTTACGGAATGAATTGGAGTGCTTAGCCGGAATAAAGGTTTAAGCGATGGGGCATTGGAACATACTGGTTACCGTAATGGGTCGTAGGCGGGCAAGAGACAGGAAATAAACGGCTGTGCGCGCGGCTCCCTCGTTGATTTTGTTGACAACGGTCTCTGGCGTGTGGTAATCTGTTCGGGTAGCGCTTTTTGTGCGTTGTCTTTTTTTTGCTCACAATTTATGATACAGGGAGCTACGGCCATAAGGCTGCAACAGGGAGGTGTCGTGAAATGCGGGTCATCATCACGTTAGCTTGCACGAACTGCAAACAGCGGAATTATACGACCATGAAAAACAAGCGGAATAACCCTGACCGCATCGAGTTGAAGAAGTTTTGCCGTTTCTGCAACTCGTACCATCCTCATCGCGAGACGCGGTAGGGCACCTGAAGCCATGGAGGTGTAGTTGTGGCGTTCTTAGCGAGAATTAAACAAAGTTTCGGACAGACGTTTTCCTTTTTTGCGGACAGTATCGCCGAGTTGAAGAAGGTTAAGTGGCCTACACGTAAAGAGCTGACAAGCTATACGATTGTGGTTATTGTTACCGTTCTAATCATCGCGGTGTATTTTACTGTTCTTGATCTAGGGATCTCGAACTTGCTCCGTCTCGTATTCGAGGGGTAGAATGGAGACTATGGAGAAAAGATGGTATGTCGTTCATACGTACTCGGGTTATGAGAACAAGGTCAAAGCGAATTTGGAAAAGCGCGTCGAATCCATGGGAATGAATGACAAGATATTCCGGGTGCTTGTGCCGACGGAAGACGAAATCGTCAACAAAGACGGTAAGAAGAAAACCGTTACGCGCAAGGTTTATCCTGGGTATGTGCTTGTCGAAATGATTCAAACGGACGATTCGTGGTATGTAGTGCGTAATACGCCGGGGGTAACCGGATTTGTCGGTTCGACAGGTTCTGGCTCCAAGCCGACTCCGCTGCTGCCCGAAGAAGCTGAATCGATCATGAAGCTCATGGGTCTAGATGAAGCTCCAAAGGCTGTCATCGAATTCGACCTGAAAGAGTCCGTGCGCGTAAAGGTTGGGCCTTTTGCGAACTTTATCGGTACGATCGAAGAGATCCTGCCTGAGAAGAGCAAGGTAAAGGTTCATGTCAATATGTTTGGCCGTGAAACACCGGTTGAGCTTGACTTTACGCAAGTGGAAAAGGTGTGACGTACTGGATAAATTCAGTACTCGCCTAATCGGCAGCTGCCGATGTATATTACATCAAGGAGGTGTCATACATGGCTAAAAAGGTTATTAAAATGGTGAAGCTTCAAGTTCCTGCCGGTAAAGCGAACCCAGCTCCGCCGATCGGTCCGGCTCTTGGTCAAGCGGGTGTTAACATCATGGCATTCTGTAAAGAATTCAACGCTCGTACGCAAGATCAAGCAGGTCTGATCATTCCGGTTGTGATCTCCGTATTTGAAGACCGTTCTTTCACGTTCGAAACCAAAACGCCTCCTGCTGCCGTTCTTTTGCGCGTTGCTGCAAAAGTCGAGAAGGGGTCGGGTGAACCGAACAAGAAGAAAGTTGCTACACTGAAGCGTGACAAAGTACGTGAAATCGCTGAGCAAAAAATGCCTGACTTGAACGCAGCTTCTGTTGAAGCAGCTATGCGCATGGTTGAAGGTACTGCTCGCAGCATGGGCATCACGATCGTTGACTAATGGTCGTTTGTTACGTGTGAGCGCAAGCTCGCCAGTCGTGGGAGGATAATCCGTTAGAACCACATAAGGAGGATATTAAACATCATGGCAAAACATGGTAAGAAGTACCAAGAAGCTGTAAAGCTGCTTGAGCAGGATACGGCTTACGAGCCGGCGCAAGCGATTGAGCTCGTGAAGAAAATGTCGACTGCAAAGTTCGACGAAACTGTAGAAGTTGCAGTTCGTTTGGGCGTTGACCCTCGTAAGCAAGACCAGAACGTTCGTGGTGTCGTTGTACTTCCACACGGAACTGGTAAAACTAAGCGCGTCCTCGTATTCGCAAAAGGCGACAAAGCGAAGGAAGCGGAAGCGGCTGGCGCTGATTTTGTCGGCGATCAGGACCTTATCAACAAAATCCAGCAAGGCTGGTTCGATTTCGACGTCTGTGTGGCTACGCCGGACATGATGGGCGAAGTTGGTAAGCTGGGCCGTATTCTCGGTGGTAAAGGCCTTATGCCGAACCCGAAAGCGGGCACAGTTACTCTTGACGTGACGAAAGCCATTCAAGAAATCAAAGCTGGTAAAATCGAATACCGTCTGGACAAAGCAGGTCAAATTCACGCGCCAATCGGCAAAGTGTCTTTCGACAACGAGAAGCTTGCTGAAAACTTCAAAGCTCTTGTTGACGCGTTGAACCGTGCGAAGCCAGCGGCTGCAAAAGGCGTTTATCTGAAGAACATCTCCGTTTCCTCTACAATGGGACCGGGTGTTGCTGTAAACACTGCAACATTCAGATAAAAGTTGCCAATTGACTTGATGCTTACCCCTGTGGTAAGGTGTCAAGGTGATTAATTTGAAATGAATATTCCGAACCGTAGACAGCAGGGGCCGACGGGGCTTAATGATCCTGCCGAGGTGATCCGATATATAATGACGTTAGCATCTAATGTTGCGCCATTTGAACTAGGAGCCTTCGCGTCTGCGCGAAGGCTTTCGTGTTGTCTACGACCGGCTCGGATATATGGCAATTCGTGAACAGGAGGTGCACCAATGGCAAACCAAAGAATTCTCGAAGAAAAGCAACAGGTTGTTTCCGAAGTGAAATCGAAGCTGACTGAATATAGCTGCACTGTAGTGGCAGACTACCGCGGTCTTTCCGTTGCGCAAGTTACGGAACTTCGTAAGAGACTTCGTGAAGCAGGTGTAGAATTCCAAGTCATTAAGAATACGCTTGTTCGCCGTGCTACGGCTGAAGCGGAATTGACTGAGTTGGATGAGCATTTGACAGGACCTACTGCTTACGCGTTCAGCAAAGAGGATTTGATCGCTCCGGCGAAAATCTTGACGGAATTTGCGAAGAAGAACGATGCGTTGAAAGTAAAAGGCGGTATCGTAGAAGGTCGCGTAGTTGGCTTTGATCAAATCAAAGCGCTGGCAGATCTACCTTCCCGCGAAGGTCTTCTCTCCATGCTCCTCAGCGTGCTTCAAGCGCCGGTTCGCAACTTCGCGCTTGCAGTTAAAGCAGTATCGGAAAAGAAAGAAGCAGAAGCTTAAAATTAGTTAAAAAAAATACAAAATACGTATGCGGAGGTTTACCATGAGCAAAGAGCAAATTCTTGAAGCCATTAAAGGTATGACCGTTCTTGAACTGAACGATCTTGTTAAAGCAATCGAAGAGGAATTCGGCGTAACAGCAGCAGCTCCAGTAGCAGTTATGGGCGGCGCAGCAGCAGCAGAAGTAGAAGAGCAATCCGAATTCGACGTAATCTTGACAAACGCTGGCGCGTCCAAGATCAACGTAATCAAAGTTGTTCGCGAAATCACAGGTCTTGGCCTGAAAGAAGCGAAGGACCTGGTTGACAACGCACCAAAGCCAATCAAAGAAAAGATCTCCAAGGAAGACGCGGAGAAGATCAAAGGTCAGCTTGAAGAAGCTGGCGCAGCTGTAGAAGTGAAGTAATGACGAACATCCCCTTGGAGAGCTTCTCCAAGGGGGTGATCTTTTTGTAGCGAAAGAACGAATTACGGCGAATGCTGTCACCGGAGGGCATAGAACAATGTCGGAGCACTATTATTCGGAGCAACCGCAAACGGCACATGACTTGAAGAAACATGAGGAAAAATTGCGCGGCCGCACCTTTCATTTTTGGACGGATGCTGGCGTGTTTTCTAAAGAGGGAGTCGATTTTGGCAGCAGGCTGTTGATCGATACCATGACGGTGACGGATACTGACCATATCCTTGACGTAGGCTGCGGCTATGGGCCAATCGGATTAAGTGCGGCAGTACAAGCATCAAGCGGATGGGTTACCATGGTTGATGTAAATGAACGAGCGATAGGCTTGGCCAAACGGAATGCTGAGGAGAACGGCATTCGAAACGTAACGATTATGCAGAGTGACTTATATGGAGCGATTGAAGAATCACAAAAGTTCAGTTTGATTGTTTCGAATCCGCCGATCCGTGCGGGAAAATCCGTTGTGCACGCTGTTTTCGAAGGTGCTGCACCGCGGCTGAAGCCGGGTGGCACGCTATGGATCGTGATTCAAAAGAAACAAGGGGCTCCGTCGGCGGTAACGAAGCTGGAATCACTATTTGAAGAAGTGGAGATCGCTGCGAGAGACCGGGGCTATTGGATTATCAAGGCGTCTCAGCCCATAGTAATGGCCTAGTTTTCTTCTGCTGCGTAATGTTGGATGGATTGGTGTTGACTTCAATATTTCGTTGTGATATTATTAAATAATGTCAGAATTAGACTAGGATAAATGTCTTTAGTTTGCTAAAATGTCAATACTTTTTTAGAGTGTTGTGCATAATTTTTTTGAAAACGACGTATAATGTGTAGATTTTGGGCAAATCTAGAGTCGTACGCTTCAAAAAGGAATTATTCACCACCGAAAGGATTGAATGATTGCTTTTTCAAGCGGAAGCTTCCCTTCGAAGTTTATTCGGACGGGGCTTTCTTTGTTTTTGTCTCAAGCGCTTTACAGCGGTATAGTAGCACACAAGGGGTGGATGTAAATTGGCAGGTAAGCTGGTGCAGTACGGACGTCGCACTCGCAGAAGTTATGCGCGAATCAATGAAGTGCTCGAAGTTCCGAACCTCATCGAAATTCAGCAGAAATCGTACGAAACCTTTTTGGATACGGGTCTGCGCGAAATGCTGCATGACATTTCTCCGATTCAAGATTTTACCGGTAACTTAAGTCTTGAGTTTGTTGATTATTCGTTGGGTGAGCCGAAGTATTCGGTAGACGAATCAAAAGAGCGTGATGTGACTTATGCCGCTCCGCTTAAAGTGAAGGTTCGTCTGATTAACAGAGAGACCGGTGAAGTAAAGGATCAGGAAGTGTTCATGGGCGACTTCCCGCTTATGACCGAAACGGGAACGTTTATTATTAACGGTGCGGAGCGCGTCATCGTCTCCCAGCTCGTACGTTCACCCAGTGTATATTTTAGTACGAAGATCGACAAGAACGGGAAGAGAGCTTATACGGCGACGGTTATTCCAAACCGCGGCGCTTGGCTGGAGCTTGAGACGGATGCAAAGGACATCATCTATGTCCGCATCGACCGTACTCGTAAAATTCCGGTAACGGTATTGCTGCGTGCGCTTGGATTTGGTACGGATGCTGAAATCATCGAATTGCTTGGTGATGATGAGTACATCCGCAACACGCTGGATAAGGATAACACCGATTCCACGGAAAAAGCCCTTATTGAAATTTACGAGCGTCTTCGTCCGGGCGAACCGCCGACATTGGATAACGCAAGAAGCCTGCTTACGGCACGTTTCTTCGATCCGAAGCGGTACGACCTTGCGAACGTAGGGCGTTATAAAATTAATAAAAAGCTTCATATCAAAAATCGCTTGTTTAACCAGCGCCTTGCGGAAACGCTGATTGATCCGGAAACCGGTGAGATTATTGCGGAAGCAGGCCAGTTAATCGACCGTCGTGTCCTCGATACCATTCTTCCTGCACTTGAGAAGAATGTTGCTTTCAAGGAAGTGCGTGTCACTGGCGGTGTGAACGAATCCGAGACGATTTTATTACAGTCTATTAACGCCTTTTCTCCGTTAGAAGACGGAAAGGTGATCAAAATTATTTCGAACGGAATGATCGACAAGAGCGTTAAGAACATTACCGCGGCCGATATCATTTCTTCGATTAACTATTTTATCAACCTGCTTCATGGTGTTGGCAGCACGGATGACATCGACCACTTGGGCAACCGTCGTCTTCGTTCCGTAGGCGAACTGCTTCAAAACCAGTTCCGCATCGGCTTGAGCCGTATGGAGCGTGTAGTTCGTGAGCGTATGTCTATTCAAGACACGAACACGGTTACACCGCAGCAGCTTATTAATATTCGCCCGGTTATCGCATCCATTAAGGAGTTCTTCGGAAGCTCGCAGCTTTCGCAGTTTATGGACCAGACGAACCCTCTGGCCGAGCTTACGCATAAGCGCCGTTTGTCCGCGTTGGGACCGGGCGGTTTGACGCGTGAGCGCGCAGGCTTCGAGGTTCGTGACGTTCACCACTCTCATTATGGACGCATGTGTCCGATCGAGACGCCGGAAGGTCCGAACATCGGTTTGATCAACTCCTTGTCGACGTTCGCTCGTATTAACGAATATGGCTTTATTGAAACGCCGTACCGTTATGTTGATCCGAAGGATGGCCGGATTACTAGCACGATTCACTACATGACGGCCGATGAGGAAGATAATTACGTCGTTGCTCAGGCGAATGCGGAAATGAACGAAGACGGAACGTTTACGAACGATCTCGTTATTTCCCGTTTGAAATCTGAAAACCTTGCTGTGCCGAAAGACCGCGTTGACTACATGGACGTATCGCCTAAGCAGGTTGTGTCCGTTGCGACTGCAATGATTCCGTTCTTGGAAAATGACGACTCCAACCGTGCGCTCATGGGTTCCAACATGCAGCGGCAGGCGGTTCCGCTTCTTATTCCGAAGGCACCGTTCGTCGGAACAGGTATGGAGCATAAGTCTGCGAAGGATTCCGGGGTTTGTATCGTTTCGAAGGTAGACGGTATCGTTGAACGCGTTTCGGCAAATGAGATCTGGGTACGCAAGCAGGTAGTCGTTGACGGCAAGACCGTGTCCGGTGACATTATCAAGCATAAGCTTCAAAAGTTCATGCGATCCAACCAAGGCACGTGCATTAACCAGCGTCCGCTTTGCAAACGCGGGGAGATTGTCAAGGCTGGAGACATTTTGGCTGACGGTCCATCCACGGAAATGGGCGAGCTGGCACTGGGCCGCAACGTCGTCGTTGCCTTTATGACATGGGAAGGCTATAACTACGAGGATGCGATCCTTCTTAGTGAAAAATTGGTAAAAGAAGACGTCTATACGTCTATTCATATTGAAGAATACGAGTCCGAGGCTCGTGATACGAAGCTTGGACCAGAAGAAATTACGCGCGATATTCCGAACGTCGGTGAAGAAGCGCTGAAAAATCTCGACGAACGCGGTATTATCCGTGTCGGTGCGGAGATCGGTGCTGGCGATATCCTTGTTGGTAAAGTTACGCCGAAGGGTGTTACCGAGCTGACAGCGGAAGAACGTTTGCTGCACGCGATCTTCGGTGAAAAAGCGCGTGAAGTTCGCGATACCAGCTTGCGTGTACCACATGGGACCGATGGTATTGTTGTCGACGTGAAGGTGTTTACCCGCGAAAACGGAGACGAACTGCCGCCGGGCGTTAACCAGCTCGTTCGTGTATACATTGCACAAAAACGGAAAATTTCCGAAGGCGATAAGATGGCGGGACGTCACGGTAACAAGGGTGTCGTTGCGCGGATCCTGCCGGAAGAGGATATGCCGTTCCTGCCGGACGGAACACCGGTTGAAGTCGTGCTTAACCCGTTGGGCGTACCGTCGCGTATGAACATCGGTCAGGTGCTTGAGGTTCACTTGGGTATGGCGGCGAAACGTCTTGGCTTTCACGTGGCTACGCCGGTATTCGACGGTGCGCGTGAGGATGACGTGTTCGACGCGATGGAAGAAGCCGGCATGCAGCGCAACGGTAAGACGATCCTGTACGACGGAAGAACCGGGGAGCGTTTTGACCGGGAAGTTACTGTTGGTGTCATGTACATGATCAAGCTGGCGCACATGGTTGACGATAAAATCCACGCCCGTTCCACGGGTCCATACTCGCTCGTTACGCAGCAGCCGCTCGGTGGTAAAGCACAGTTCGGCGGACAGCGCTTCGGTGAGATGGAAGTTTGGGCGCTTGAGGCCTACGGGGCGGCTTATACGCTTCAAGAAATCTTGACAGTCAAGTCTGATGACGTTGTGGGCCGTGTGAAAACATACGAGTCGATCGTCAAAGGCGAGAATGTGCCGGAGCCTGGAGTTCCGGAATCCTTTAAAGTATTGATCAAAGAGCTTCAGAGCTTGGGCATGGACGTCAAGATCTTGTCCGAGAACGAAGAAGAAATCCTTATGCGCGATATCGACGAAGATGACGATGCTTCGGGCGACAAGTTGAACTTGAACTTGGAAGGTGCTGAGGTTGGGGCTGAGTAATCGGTCTGCAGAAGATCGGACATTCTGAAGGAGGGTTGCTCTTTGTTGGACGTCAACAACTTCGAATATATGAAAATCGGGCTTGCTTCGCCGGATAAGATTCGTTCTTGGTCCCGCGGGGAAGTGAAGAAGCCGGAAACCATTAACTATCGTACACTCAAGCCGGAGAAAGAAGGCTTGTTCTGCGAAAAGATTTTTGGACCGCAGAAAGACTGGGAATGTCACTGCGGCAAATATAAGCGTGTCCGTTACAAAGGCGTTGTCTGCGATCGCTGCGGCGTCGAAGTCACGCGTGCCAAAGTACGCCGCGAGCGTATGGGCCACATTGAATTGGCGGCGCCGGTATCCCATATTTGGTACTTTAAAGGGATTCCGAGCCGTATGGGCCTTGCCCTGGATATGTCTCCGCGTTCGCTGGAGGAAATCATTTACTTTGCATCTTATGTTGTGACGGATCCAGGCGATACACCGCTGGAGAAGAAGCAGCTTCTCTCTGAGAAGGAGTTCCGCAGCTACCGCGAAAAGTACGGTTATGCGTTCCAAGCCGGTATGGGGGCGGAAGCAGTCAAGAAGCTCCTTCAAGATATCGACATCGATAAAGAAGTCGATATGCTGAAGGAAGATTTGAAGACGGCTCAAGGCCAGCGCCGGAACCGTGCGATTAAGCGCCTCGAGGTGCTTGAGGCGTTCCGTAACTCCGGCAATGCGCCGGAATGGATGGTGCTCGACGTGCTTCCGGTTATTCCGCCGGAGCTTCGTCCGATGGTTCAGCTAGACGGGGGACGTTTTGCTACCTCCGACTTGAACGACCTTTACCGCCGCGTCATTAACCGGAACAATCGTTTAAAGCGTCTTCTTGATCTTGGCGCTCCGGACATTATCGTACAGAACGAAAAGCGGATGCTGCAGGAAGCGGTTGACGCATTGATCGATAACGGCCGCCGCGGTCGTCCGGTAACAGGACCAGGCAACCGTCCATTGAAATCTTTGAGCCATATGCTGAAAGGTAAGCAAGGACGTTTCCGTCAAAACCTGCTCGGTAAGCGTGTTGACTACTCCGGTCGTTCCGTTATCGTCGTAGGACCGAACCTGAAGATGTACCAATGCGGACTTCCGAAGGAAATGGCGCTGGAATTGTTTAAGCCTTTCGTTATGAAGGAGCTTGTAAACAAAGGCCAGGCTCATAATATTAAGAGCGCGAAGCGTAAGGTAGAGCGCGTCAGCCCTGAAGTATGGGACGTACTTGAAGAAGTCATTAAGGAGCACCCGGTTCTTCTGAACCGTGCGCCGACGCTTCACCGTCTCGGTATCCAGGCGTTCGAACCGATTCTTGTAGAAGGCCGCGCGATTAAGCTGCATCCTCTTGTATGTACAGCTTATAACGCTGACTTTGACGGCGACCAGATGGCGGTTCACGTTCCGTTGTCGGCGGAAGCGCAGGCGGAAGCACGCATCCTGATGCTTGCTTCGGGCAACATCTTGAACCCGAAGGACGGCAAGCCGGTTGTAACACCTTCCCAGGATATGGTTCTTGGCTCCTTCTACTTGACGATGGATAATGTGGAGGCAGAAGGTTCCGGTAAGATTTTCGGCAGCATCAATGAGGTGGTATCCGCTTATCAGCGCGGAATCGTATCGCTTCATGCGCGGATTGCTATTCCGGTTAAGGCGCTGAACAAGACGTCCTTTACGGAAAAGCAGCAGAATGCACTGATCGTAACGAACGTTGGTAAAGTCATTTTCAACGAAATTTTCCCTGCTGATTTCCCATACATCAACGAGCCAAGTAAGGCGAACCTGCTGATTGGAACACCAGAAGAATATTTCATTTACGAAAAAGGCACTAACGTCGTAGAGTACATGAACAGCCTGCCTTCGAAAGGCGCGATTGGTAAAGACTTCTTAGGAACAATTATCGGTGAGTGCTTCCGTTTATACCAAACGACTCGCACATCGATGATCCTTGACAATATTAAGCAGCTTGGGTTTACGTACTCGACCAAAGCGGGGATTACGATCGCCGTTGCGGACGTTATGGTTCCAGGTGAAAAGCAGCGCATTCTTAGCGAGTCCGAAGAAAAAGTCCGTGTGGTTACGAACCAGTACCGCCGCGGCTTAATCACAGACGAAGAGCGCTATGACCGTGTTATCGCAATTTGGAGTAAATCGAAGGATGACATTACAGATATCCTGATGAGATCCTTGGATAAATTCAATTCCATCAACATGATGGTGGAGTCGAAGGCGCGGGGTAACAAATCTCAAATCACACAGCTTGGCGGTATGCGCGGTCTTATGGCGAACCCGTCCGGCCGGATTATCGAGCTCCCGATCAAATCGAACTTCCGTGAAGGCCTAACGGTATTGGAGTACTTTATCTCCACGCACGGCGCGCGGAAAGGTTTGGCGGATACGGCGCTTCGGACAGCGGACTCGGGTTACTTGACTCGTCGTCTCGTTGACGTTGCGCAGGATGTTATCGTACGTGAAGAGGATTGCGGAACGGATAAAGGCTTTGTCGTTTCCCGGATTCAGGATGGCAAAGAGGTTATCGAGGATCTGTTTGACCGGATCGAAGGACGCTACTGCTTCGAAACATTGAAGCATCCGGAAACGGGTGAAATTATTGCCCACCGCAATCAGCTGATTGAAACGGATATTGCGAATGCGATTGTTAAAGCGGGCGTTCAACGCGTTCAGATTCGTTCGGTGCTTTCGTGCCGTACGCGTCATGGCGTATGTAATAAGTGTTACGGCCGCAACCTGGCGACAGGCAAGCACGTGGAGATCGGCGAAGCGGTTGGTATCATCGCGGCGCAGTCGATTGGTGAGCCGGGTACCCAGCTGACCATGCGTACGTTCCATACGGGCGGCGTAGCGGGGGATGATATTACGCAAGGTTTGCCGCGTATTCAGGAATTGTTTGAAGCGCGGAATCCGAAGGGTCAAGCGATCATTTCGGAACTTGACGGCGTTATTAAAGATATCCGTGAAGCTAAAGACCGTCGTGAAATCGAGGTTGAAGGCGAAGCGGAATCGAAAGTATATCCAGTTACCTATGGCTCGCGTATTCGCGTAACTGTTGGACAGAAGGTAGAAGCCGGCGATGAAATTACCGACGGTTCCATTGACCCGAAAGAGATGCTGCGCATTAAGGGCATCCGCGGCGTTCAAAACTACATTCTTCAAGAAGTTCAGCGCGTATACCGTAACCAGGGTGTAGAAATCAACGATAAGCACGTTGAGGTTATGATTCGTCAGATGCTCCGGAAGATCCGCGTCATCGATGCTGGCGATACTACGCTGCTTCCTGGCTCGTTCGTTGACATTCATGAATACGAAGAAGCGAATCTTAACGTTCTTCTCGAAGGAAGAGAACCGGCCGTTGCCAAACCGGTGCTTCTCGGGATTACCAAAGCATCGCTTGAAACCGATTCGTTCTTGTCGGCAGCGTCCTTCCAGGAAACGACACGTGTCCTGACGGATGCGGCGATCAAAGGCAAGGTCGACGAATTGCTCGGTCTGAAAGAGAACGTAATTATCGGTAAGCTGATCCCGGCGGGTACGGGTATGACCCGTTACCGTGCGGTACGTGTTGTTGATCCAACACAAGAGACGGAAGCTTCGGAAGATGTACTGCCAGAGGCGGTTTCAGTAGAATAGCGACTCGATGAGCCGGGTGAGGAATCGCCCGGCTATCATCCTCGTAATTATTACTTGACACGCCTATTTTAAAAGTGATAATATGACGTAGTGTGCCAAAAAGATTAGTGGTTCTGTCCTTTGGAGGATATGAAGAATGTCTTATGAAAAGGTGCTACAGGGCGCTAACATCACAGTAGGTACGAAGCAGACTGCGAAAGCAGTTGAGCAGGGCTTGGCCCGCGAGCTGTATGTTGCGAATGACGCAGATCCGAAGGTAACGGCCAAGGTGATAGCAAGCTCTAAGAAATTAGGGATTCCGATTCACTATGTAGACACGATGAAACAGCTTGGAAAAGCGTGTGGAATTGATGTCGGTGCAGCATTGGTCGCTGTAATAGAATAAACGAAGCATATGTTTTTGCGGTCTTTCGCAAAAACATTTTGTTCGCCTATTTGCGATATGCCTGGGTCTGTTGGCTTAAAATTTTGGAAGCAACAATTCATTTTTGGAAGGAGGTGCACCATGCCTACAATCAACCAGCTAGTACGTAAAGGTCGTCAAGCGAAAGTGGTAAAGTCGAAATCTCCAGCCCTTCAAAAAGGTTACAACGCTTTGAAGCGTGAAGAGACAGACCTTAGCGCTCCGCAAAAACGCGGCGTATGCACACGTGTTGGTACAATGACGCCGAAGAAGCCGAACTCCGCTCTTCGTAAATATGCGCGTGTACGTTTGACAAACCGTGTTGAGGTTACTGCGTACATTCCGGGTATCGGCCACAACCTGCAAGAGCACTCCGTTGTTCTTGTTCGCGGCGGTCGTGTTAAGGACTTGCCGGGTGTTCGTTACCATATCGTTCGCGGCGCGTTGGATACTGCAGGGGTTAACAACCGCATGCAGGCTCGTTCCAAATACGGAACAAAGCGTCCGAAAGCGAAGAAATCCTAATCATGTCTACAGCATAAGTATGACAACTAGCAGAAAGGGGGATAACTATGCCTCGTAAAGGTCCGGTTCCAAAAAGAGATGTGCTTCCAGATCCGATTTACAACAGCAAGTTGGTAACTCGCCTGGTTAACCGCATCATGATCGACGGAAAGAAAGGTACTGCACAGCGTATCTTGTACAATGCGTTCAACCTTGTGAAAGAACGTACTGGCAAAGAGCCGATGGACGTGTTTGAACAAGCTATCAAGAACATTATGCCTGTTCTTGAAGTTAAAGCACGCCGTGTGGGCGGTGCAAACTACCAGGTTCCGATCGAAGTTAAGCCTGAGCGTCGTACATCCTTAGGATTGCGTTGGCTCGTGAACTATTCCCGCCTTCGTGGCGAGAAGACGATGGAAGAGCGTTTGGCAGCGGAAATCATCGACGCTAGCAATAGCACTGGCGCATCGGTGAAGAAGCGTGAAGATACACATAAGATGGCAGAAGCAAACAAAGCGTTTGCTCACTATCGTTGGTAATCTGCTCTTCGCTTTTGATTTTCGGTTTCAAATCAAGTTATAATGAGCAAGGAAGGATGAATCATCCTTTCTTTGCTCAGTTTAAAAACCCCTTTATAGGAGGAGACAATCATGCCAAGAGAGTTCTCCTTAAAAGACACGCGGAATATCGGGATTATGGCGCATATTGATGCGGGTAAAACCACAACTACGGAGCGTATCTTGTTCTACACTGGTCGTACTCATAAGATCGGTGAAGTACACGAAGGCGCTGCGACAATGGACTGGATGGAGCAGGAGCAGGAGCGTGGTATCACAATCACGTCTGCAGCTACAACTTGTCAGTGGAATGGCCATCGCGTTAATATTATCGACACACCCGGACACGTAGACTTTACAGTCGAAGTGGAACGTTCCTTACGCGTGCTCGACGGAGCCGTAGGCGTATTCAGCGCCAAAGAAGGTGTTGAACCGCAATCCGAGACCGTTTGGAGACAAGCCGACCGTTATGGCGTACCGCGTATTGCGTACGTTAACAAGATGGACATTATCGGCGCTGACTACCTGAACGTTATCGAATCCATGAAAGAAAAGCTTGGTGCCAACGCTGTAGCGATTCAATTGCCGATCGGTGCAGAGTCGGACTTCAAAGGGATCATCGATCTCGTCGAAGAAGTAGCTTACATTTATAACGATGACCTTGGTAAGGACATTCAAAAGGTAGAAGTTCCGGAAGAATTCAAGGCGAAAGTTGCTGAACTGCGTACCATTCTCGTTGAGAAGGTAGCTGAGCTTGAAGAAGAACTGATGATGAAATACCTTGAAGGAGAAGAAATCTCTAAAGAGGAAATCAAAGCAGCTCTTCGTCAAGGCGTAATTCAGACGAAAGTTTTCCCTGTAATCTGCGGTTCTTCGTATAAGAACAAAGGCGTTCAGTTGATGCTTGACGCAGTAGTAGATTACCTTCCAGCTCCAGTGGATGTACCAGATATCAAGGGTACATTGGAAGATGGAACGGAAATCACGCGTAAATCCTCTGACGAGGAGCCGTTCGCGGCACTTGCGTTCAAGATTGCAACGGACCCGTTCGTCGGAAAATTAACATTCTTCCGGGTTTATTCCGGGGTGTTGTCTTCCGGTTCCTACGTACTTAACGCAACAAAAGGCAAGCGCGAGCGCGTTGGCCGTATTCTTCAAATGCATGCAAACAGCCGTCAGGAAATCGAGCAAGTATACGCAGGTGACATTGCAGCTGCTGTAGGCTTGAAAGATACGGTTACTGGCGACACACTTTGCGATGAAAAGCATCCGGTAGTTCTCGAATCGATGAACTTCCCAGAGCCGGTTATCCAGCTTTCTCTTGAACCAAAGACAAAAGCTGACCAAGATAAAATGGGCGTTGCTCTTTCGAAGCTTGCTGAAGAAGATCCGACGTTCCGTGCGTTCACGGATCATGAAACTGGCCAAACGATTATCGCAGGTATGGGTGAACTTCACCTTGAGATCATCGTTGACCGTATGCTTCGTGAATTCAAAGTGGAAACCAACGTTGGTAAGCCTCAGGTTGCTTACCGCGAAACGTTCCGCTCGCCTGCTAAGGTTGAAGGCAAGTTCGTTCGCCAATCCGGTGGCCGTGGTCAATACGGACATTGTTGGGTGGAGTTCGAACCGCTTGAAGCAGGAACAGGCTTCCAGTTCGAAAGCAAGATTGTGGGCGGTTCGATTCCAAGAGAATTTATCGCTCCAATCCAAGCGGGTATCGAAGAGTCGATGAAGAACGGCGTACTTGCCGGCTTCCCGATGGTAGATATCAAAGCAACTGTAGTTGACGGTTCTTACCACGATGTCGACTCCAGTGAAATGGCGTTTAAGATTGCCGGTTCGATGGCACTTAAAGCTGCGAAAGACAAATGTAATCCGGTACTGCTTGAGCCGATCATGAAGGTTGAAGTAACGGTTCCGGAAGAATACATGGGCGACGTTATGGGTGACCTTAACTCCCGTCGCGGACGCATCGAAGGTATGGACGCTAGACATGGCGCTCAAATCATTCGTGCGAAAGTGCCTCTTGCAGAAATGTTCGGATATTCGACGACACTCCGCTCCCGTACTCAAGGACGTGGCGTGTACGCAATGGAAATCTCCCATTACGAAGAAGTGCCGAAGAACATCTCCGAAGAAATCATCTCCAAGAACAAAGGTGCTTAATTTTATAACTTTGATTGCAATTTAAGGAGGAAGAGTAAGTCATGGCAAAGGCAAAATTTGAACGTAATAAACCGCACGTTAACATCGGAACCATCGGTCACGTCGACCACGGTAAAACGACTTTGACAGCGGCTATTACCACTGTTTTGGCAAAGCGTTACGGCGGCGCAGCAGTAGCGTTCGACCAAATCGACAAAGCACCAGAAGAGCGTGAGCGCGGGATTACAATCTCCACTGCACACGTAGAATACGAAACACCTAACCGTCACTACGCACACGTTGACTGCCCAGGCCACGCCGACTATGTTAAAAACATGATCACAGGCGCAGCGCAAATGGACGGCGCGATTCTCGTAGTATCCGCAGCTGACGGCCCGATGCCGCAAACTCGCGAGCACATCCTTCTTTCCCGTCAGGTAGGCGTACCTTACATCGTCGTATTCTTGAACAAGTGCGACATGGTTGAAGACGAAGAGCTTCTTGAACTCGTTGAGATGGAAGTTCGCGACCTTCTGAACGAATACGAATTCCCAGGCGACGACACTCCAATCGTTCGCGGTGCTGCTCGTCCGGCTCTTGAAGATCCGGCTGGCGCATGGGCTGACAAGATCGTTGAGCTGTTCGAGCACATCGATACTTACATCCCGAACCCAGAGCGTCAAGTTGACAAGCCGTTCCTGATGCCTGTCGAGGACGTATTCTCGATCACAGGCCGTGGTACAGTTGCTACTGGCCGTGTAGAGCGTGGTATCGTTAAAGTATCTGACGAGATCGAAATCATCGGTCTTACAGAAGAGCCTCGCAAATCCGTTGTTACGGGCGTAGAAATGTTCCGTAAGCTTCTGGACCAAGCACAAGCAGGCGACAACATCGGCGCACTTCTTCGTGGTGTAGACCGCAGCGACATCGAGCGTGGTCAAGTACTTGCGAAGCCAGGCTCCGTTAAGCCGCACACTTCCTTCTCTGCTCAGATCTACGTTCTGACTAAAGAAGAAGGCGGACGTCATAAGCCTTTCTTCACAGGCTACCGTCCACAGTTCTACTTCCGTACAACTGACGTTACAGGTATCATCACTCTTCCAGAAGGAACAGAGATGGTTATGCCAGGCGACAACATCACGGTAACTGTAGAACTGATCTCCCCGATCGCTATGGAAGAAGGTACTCGCTTCGCGATTCGCGAAGGTGGCCGTACTGTAGGCGCGGGCGCGGTTGCTACAATCAACAAGTAAATAACTGACCGCGCAAGCGGTTTTCGATGAGAGACTGTCTTTATAGACAGTCTCTTTTCATATATATGCAGCGTTTTTTCATTTACCAAATATTTATTATAATTTTTCTTGCATTTCGCCTATTTCTTTAGTACAATAGTGAACGTTGGTCTGTGACGTTGCGATGATGTGGGAGGTTGCCGACACACCCGGCTCCTTTGCCTTAGCAAGGGATACCAGTTGTATCGTGGTTATTTCCACGGAGTATGTCCGATTATAAATTGGGCGATAGAAGGAGGGACTACTATGGCAGCAAAGCAAAAAATTCGTATTCGCTTAAAAGCATACGACCACCGGGTTCTTGATCAGTCCGCAGAAAAGATCGTTGAAACGGCAAAACGTTCCGGAGCAAGTGTTTCGGGTCCGATTCCGCTTCCGACAGAGAAGCAAGTTATCACGATTCTTCGTGCGGTACACAAGTACAAGGACTCCCGGGAACAATTCGAAATGCGCACACACAAGCGCTTGATCGACATTGTCAACCCGACTCCGCAAACGGTCGACGCTCTCATGCGACTCGACTTGCCGTCCGGTGTGGACATCGAAATCAAGCTGTAAATTATATGATCGCTTTTTATGATGGAAAGGAAAAGAGGTGTCAACATGACAAAGGGTATCTTAGGTAAAAAGATCGGCATGACTCAAGTGTTTACCGAAGACGGTAACGTTGTACCGGTAACGGTAATCGAGGCGGGTCCTTGCGTGGTTCTTCAAAAGAAAGACGCAGATAACGACGGATACGAAGCGGTTCAGATTGGCTTTGACGATCAGAAAGAAAGAAACGCTACGAAGCCTGCTGTAGGCCATGCTAAGAAAGCAAACGCAACGCCTAAGCGCTACGTTCGCGAAATTCGCGGTATTGATTTGTCTGCTTTTGAAGTTGGCCAAGAGATTAAGGCTGACATTTTTGAAGCAGGAGAGTTTGTTGACGTAACAGGAACATCCAAGGGTAAAGGCTTCGCCGGCGTTATTCAGCGTCACGGACAAAGTCGTGGACCGATGACTCACGGTTCCAAATACCATCGTGGTGTTGGTTCCATGGCAGTTGTTCGTACAGCGAACAAAGTGCCGAAGGGCAAGATGATGCCTGGACATATGGGCCATGAGACAGTTACACTGCAAAACCTTGAAATTGTGAAAGTGGACGCAGAACGCAACGTAATCCTGGTGAAAGGCTCCATTCCGGGTCCTCGCAACAGCTACGTTAAGCTCCGTTCCACTGTGAAGAAATAATAAACGTAAAGAAAGGAGGAACACCAATGCCTAAAGTAGCTTTATATAATGTGAACGGAACAC
Source organism: Paenibacillus turpanensis (assembly GCF_011421635.1). Lineage (GTDB taxonomy): Bacteria > Bacillota > Bacilli > Paenibacillales > YIM-B00363 > Paenibacillus_AK > Paenibacillus_AK turpanensis. The sequence goes on along the minus strand of NZ_WTLI01000029.1, from coordinate 23,864 downwards.
AAGTTGGCGAAGTGGAGCTGGCGGACGCAGTTTTCGGTATTGAGCCGAATACCCATGTACTCCATGAAGCTGTATTGATGCAGCAAGCATCCCTGCGTCAAGGAACACACAAGACTAAAGGACGTTCTGAAGTTCGCGGCGGCGGACGTAAGCCTTGGAAACAAAAAGGCACAGGTCGTGCTCGTCAGGGTTCGATTCGCGCTCCGCAATGGAAAGGCGGCGGTATCGTCTTCGGACCTACACCGCGCAGCTATGCATACAAACTTCCGAAGAAGGTTCGTCGTTTGGCGATTCGCTCGGCGCTTTCCTCGAAGGTTATTGATAACAACATCATCGTTCTTGATCAGCTTGCTATGAACGCACCGAAGACGAAAGAATTCGCGGCGATTCTGAACAACCTGAAGATCGAGCGTAAAGCATTGGTAGTAGCAGCAAGCTATGATGACAATCTTGCATTGTCCGCACGTAACATTCCGGGCGTTAAATTTGTAGCGGCTGACGGCATCAATGTTCTCGACGTTATGGTATACGACAAGCTTATCATTACGAAAGACGCCGTATCCAAAGTAGAGGAGGTGCTTGCGTAATGAAGGATCCACGCGATATTATCAAGCGCCCGGTCATCACTGAACGTACTAGTGAAATGATGGCGCTCAAGAAATACGTGTTTGAAGTTGACATCCGTACGAATAAAACGGAAATCAAGCTAGCCATTGAGCAAATCTTCAAGGTGAAGGTTGCTAATGTAAATACGATTCGCGTTCCGGGCAAGCCGAAGCGTTATGGCCGTTATTCCGGTTACACTTCCGAGTGGAAGAAAGCAATCGTTACGCTTACGCCAGAAAGCAAAGAACTTGAGTTCTTTGAATCTGTATAACGGAAATTTTAAGAGGTAAGGAGGGAAACGAAAGTGGCAGTTAAAACATTTAAACCTACAACTCCTAGCCGTCGTCAAATGTCGGTTTCGACGTTTGAAGAATTGACAGCTTCCAAACCGGAGAAATCGTTGCTTGCACCGCTTCATAAGAAGGCCGGCCGCAACAACATGGGTAAGATTACAGTTCGTCACCAAGGCGGCGGACATAAGCGAAAATACCGCGTAATCGACTTTAAGCGTACGAAGGACGGCATTCCAGGCCGCGTTGCCTCGGTTGAGTACGATCCGAACCGTACATCCTACATTGCGTTGATCAACTATGCTGACGGAGAAAAGCGTTACATCATTGCTCCGGACGGCTTAAAGGTTGGAGACGAGATCGTTTCCGGACCAGGCTCAGACATCAAAGTGGGTAATGCTCTTCCGTTGGAAAACATTCCTGTCGGTACAGTTATCCACAACATTGAATTAAAGCCTGGAAAAGGCGGACAGCTTGTTCGTGCAGCAGGTACTGAAGCGCAGCTTCTTGGTAAAGAGGATGATTACGTTGTTATTCGTCTTTCTTCCGGTGAAATGCGTCGTGTACTCAAAGAGTGCCGTGCTACAATCGGTTCCGTAGGCAACAAGGACCATGAGCTCTTGAACATCGGTAAAGCAGGCCGCAACCGTTGGTTGGGCAAACGTCCGCAAGTCCGCGGTTCCGTTATGAACCCGAACGATCACCCACACGGTGGTGGTGAAGGCCGTTCGCCAATCGGACGCAAATCTCCGATGTCTCCATGGGGCAAGCCGACACTTGGCTACAAAACCCGCAAGAAGAACAAGGCTTCCAACAAATATATTATTCGCCGCCGCACGAAGTAATACTTCGCAGTGGCTTGAAGGAAGGAGGTTCCTGCAGTGGGACGCAGCTTAAAGAAAGGTCCGTTTATCGACGGATATCTGCTTAAGAAGGTTGAAGAGCTGAACAGCTCCGAAAAGAAAGTCGTGATCAAAACTTGGTCTCGCCGTTCTACAATTTTCCCTCAATTCATCGGACACACTTTCGGTGTTTACGACGGCCGCAAGCATGTACCGGTATATGTGACGGAAGATATGGTAGGGCATAAACTCGGTGAATTCGCTCCAACCCGTACGTACAAAGGACATACGGACGACGATAAGAAAACCGGCAAGCGTTAAGATTGGCACTCGGACGGATACATTGTGCCAAACGTTCATTTATTTTTGTTTGAGAGGGGGTTTATCCCGTGGAAGCAAAAGCAATTGCAAGGCATGTACGTATTGCGCCTCGTAAAGCCCGTCTTGTGATCGACCTGATCCGCGGTAAGGCTGTAGGCGATGCGATCGCGATTCTTCGCCATACTCCTAGAGCGGCATCTCCGATTCTGGAAAAGCTTCTGAACTCGGCGATCGCAAATGCTGAGAACAATCTTTCTCTCGATCCGAACAGTCTTGTTATTAAGCAAGCGTTCGTAGATCAGGGACCGACGCTGAAGAGATTCCAGCCTCGTGCACAAGGTCGCGCGTTCCGTATTAACAAGCGCACTAGCCACATTACACTCGTTGTAGGCGAGAAATAATCATAATCGAGACATAAGGAGGGAAGACGTGTGGGACAAAAGGTTAGCCCGGTAGGGTTACGTATTGGTATTATCCGTGATTGGGAGTCCAAATGGTACGCTGATAAAGGCTTTGGCGATCTCCTGATCGAGGACGTAAAAATCCGCGAATACCTCAAAAACAAGCTGAAGGACTCGGCTGTTTCCCATATCGATATCGAACGCGCAGCAAACCGCGTGAGCGTTACGATTCACACTGCGAAGCCAGGTATGGTTATCGGTAAAGGCGGAGCGGAAGTGGAAGTAATTCGCAACTATATTGCGAAGCTTTCCGGCAAGAAAGTACACATCAACATTGCTGAAATCAAACAACCGGATCTTGATGCGATCTTGGTAGCAGAGAGCATTGCACAGCAGCTCGAGCGCCGCGTGTCTTTCCGTAGAGCGTTGAAGCAAGCAATCCAGCGTACAATGCGCAGTGGTGCAAAAGGAATTAAGGTTGCCGTTAGCGGTCGTCTTGGCGGCGCGGAAATCGCACGTTCCGAAGGCTACAGCGAAGGTACAGTACCTCTTCATACGCTTCGTGCAGACATCGATTACGGAACTGCAGAAGCACACACAACTTACGGCCGTATCGGCGTTAAAGTTTGGATTTACCGCGGTGAAGTTCTTCCGACCGCTCGGAAGCGTCAGCCTGCGGCACAGGAAGGAGGCAACTAATCGTGTTATTGCCTAAACGCGTAAAACACCGCAAACAACAGCGCGGTAACATGAAAGGTCGCGCAAAGGGCGGCACTGAGCTGAACTTCGGCGAATACGGCCTGGTTGCTCTTGAGCCGAGCTGGATCACGAACCGTCAAATCGAATCCGCTCGTATTGCGATGACTCGTTACATCCGCCGTGGCGGTAAAGTATGGATTAAAATTTTCCCGGATAAGCCGATCACTCAAAAGCCTCTTGAAGTGCGTATGGGTAGCGGTAAAGGTAACGTTGAGAAGTGGGTTGCCGTTGTTAAGCCGGGTAAAATTTTGTTTGAGCTGGCAGGGGTGAGCGAAGAGATTGCTCGCGAAGCGATGCGTCTTGCATCTCACAAGCTGCCAATCAAAACGAAGTTTGTGAAACGTGAAGAATTGGGTGGTGAAGCAAATGAAGGCAAGTGATTTCCGCAACTTGACCACTGCAGAACTTGAACATAAAATTTCCGGATTCAAGGAAGAGCTGTTCAATCTTCGTTTTCAGTTGGCAACCGGCCAATTAGACAACCCGACACGCATCCGTGAGGTGCGCAAAGAAATTGCTCGCGCTAAAACGGTGCTTCGCGAAAGAGAACTCGGCATCGGTTAATCGATGACGATCAGCCCGTAAGAAGAGGAGGGTAAGCATGAGCGAACAAGTGCAACGTAATGAACGTAAAGAGCAGATCGGACGCGTAGTATCCGATAAAATGGATAAAACGATCGTAGTTGCTGTAGAAACATACAAAAAACACGATCTGTACCATAAGCGTATCCGTTATACAAAGAAGTTCAAAGCCCATGACGAAAACAACGAAGCAAAGATCGGCGATACTGTGAAAATCATGGAAACTCGCCCGCTTTCGAAAGATAAGCGTTGGAGACTCGTTGAGATCGTTGAAAAGGCAGTAATCGTTTAATATTGATTCTCGCATCCGGAAGGAGGGAAATGCACAATGATTCAACCTTTTACACGTTTAAAAGCTGCTGACAACTCGGGAGCGAAAGAGTTGATGTGTATCCGCGTTCTTGGCGGTACAGGACGTCGCGTAGGTAAGATCGGCGACCTTATCATCTGCTCGGTTAAACAAGCAACACCCGGTGGCGTTGTCAAGAAAGGCGATGTCGTGAAGGCGGTTATCGTTCGTACGCGCCGTTCCACTCGTCGGAAGGACGGATCCTACATCACGTTCGACGAGAATGCAGCGGTTATCGTAAAGGACGACAAGAGCCCTCGTGGCACTCGTATCTTCGGACCAGTTGCTCGTGAGCTTCGCGATAGAGATTTCATGAAGATCGTATCGCTTGCACCAGAAGTTATCTAATGCTTCACAAAAATATAGAACGGAAGCCTTAACTCAGAGGAGGTGTCTCCATGCCCAGACTGAAAAAAGTGCTTGAAAGCCATAACAATAAATTGCACGTGAAGAAAGACGACAACGTTGTTGTTATCACGGGTAAAGATAAAGGCAAAAAAGGCCGCATCATCGCAGCATATCCGCGTGAAAACCGTGTGCTTGTCGAAGGTGTAAACATGGTGAAAAAGCATCAAAAACCAAATCCTGCTAACCCGCAGGGCGGTATTATCGAGAAAGAAGCTCCGATTCACGTTTCCAACGTGGCTCACATCGATCCGAAGAGCGGAAAAGCAACTCGTATCGGTTACAAAGTTCTCGAGAACGGCAACAAAGTACGTTATGCGAAAAAATCCGGAGAAGTCATCGACTAATCACGGTTCAGAAAGGAGGTCCATTTAAGCGATGGCAGCAAGAATGAAAGAACGTTATCTTAACGAAGTGACTCCTGCGCTGATGCAGAAGTTTACCTATAAATCGGTTATGCAAGTGCCGAAAATCGAAAAGGTCGTTATCAACATGGGCGTTGGCGAAGCAGTAGCGAACTCCAAGGTCCTGGACGTTGCAGTCAACGATCTGCAGTTGATCACTGGTCAAAAGCCGGTAATCACAAGAGCGAAGAAATCAATCGCAGGCTTCCGTCTTCGTGAAGGTATGCCAATCGGTGCGAAGGTAACTCTTCGCGGCGAGCGTATGTATCACTTCCTCGACAAATTGTTTAACATCTCTCTTCCACGTGTACGTGACTTCCGCGGTGTATCGACGAAAGCATTCGACGGACGCGGTAACTACACGCTCGGCTTGAAAGAACAACTGATCTTCCCAGAGATCGAGTACGACAAGGTCGACAAGGCTCGCGGGATGGACATCGTAATCGTAACAACGGCGAACTCGGACGAAGAGGCACGCGAACTGTTGACTCAGCTGGGCATGCCTTTCGCGAAGTAAGCCGCTGACCCCAACTATACGGAGGTGTTAATATAACGTGGCAAAAACTTCGATGAAAATTAAGCAGCAACGTGAGCCGAAATTCAAAGTGCAAGCCTATACCCGTTGTGAACGCTGCGGGCGTCCTCACTCGGTATTGAGAAAATTCAAAATCTGCCGGATTTGCTTCCGCGAACTCGCGTACAAGGGCCAAATTCCTGGCGTGAAGAAAGCAAGCTGGTAATTCCTTAACTAGGAAAGGAGGTTCCACAACCATGACGATGTCAGATCCGATTGCAGATATGCTTACACGCATCCGCAATGCAAATATCGTCCGTCACGAAACGGTTGAAATCCCGGCTTCCAAAATCAAACGCGAAATCGCTGAAATTTTGAAGCGCGAAGGTTTCATTCGTGACGCTGAATATGTAGAAGACAATAAGCAAGGGATTATCCGCATCTTCCTGAAGTACGGCCAAGAGAATGAGCGCGTTATTACAGGTTTGAAGCGGATTAGCAAGCCAGGCCTTCGCGTTTACGCGAAAAGCTACGAAGTACCTCGTGTACTTGGCGGTCTGGGTATTGCAATCTTGTCCACATCCAAGGGCGTTATGTCCGATAAAGAAGCACGTCAAGCTAAATCCGGCGGAGAAGTTATCTGCTACGTGTGGTAATCACATTTTTATACAGAATGGAGGTGCCCTATGTCTCGTATAGGTCGCAAACCGATCCAGATCCCGAACGGCGTTAACATCGATCTGGATAAGACAACAATCACGATTAAAGGACCTAAAGGCACGTTGAGCCGTGAACTTCATAAAGATATGAAAATTACGATCGAAGACAACGTGATTCTTGTAGAACGTCCTTCCGATAATAAATTGCACCGTGCATTGCACGGAACGACTCGCAGCGTCATCGCTAACATGGTTAACGGTGTAACTGAGGGTTATGCAAAGTCCCTTGAGCTTGTAGGCGTTGGATACCGTGCGAACAAAACTGGCGAGAAGCTTGTTTTGAACGTTGGTTATTCCCACCCTGTAGAAATCGTTCCTGAGAACGGCATCGATTTCGAACTTCCTTCGAACACGAAGATCATCGTTAAAGGCATCGATAAAGAACTGGTTGGCGCTACTGCAGCAAAAATCCGTTCCGTACGTGAGCCTGAGCCTTACAAAGGCAAAGGTATTAAGTACGAAGGCGAGCGTATCATTCGCAAAGAAGGTAAAGCTGGTAAGAAGAAATAAATCGGCGTAGCCTGATCATAGGAATGCAAGGTCGTAAGGAAAGGAGTGAACGATAAGCATGATTACGAAAGGCGATAAGAACAAAGCCCGTAAGGTGAGACACCTGCGCGTAAGAAAGAAGATTGAAGGAACAACTGCACGTCCACGTTTGAACGTGTTCCGCTCCTCCAAGCACATCTACGCTCAGATCATCGATGACGTACAAGGGGTTACTGTTGCAGCTGCATCTACACAAGACAAAGAGCTTCGTGAAGAGCTTTCGAACGGTGGAAATGTTGAAGCTGCTCGCAAAGTAGGCCAGCTGATTGCAAAGCGCGCACAAGAAAAAGGTTTGAAAGAAGTTGTATTCGATCGTGGTGGTTACCTGTACCACGGACGTATCCAAGCACTTGCTGACGCGGCTCGTGAAGCCGGTCTTGAATTCTAATCCACAAAGTAAGGAGGTTGCACAACTTGCGTATAGATCCTAATTCCCTAGAGCTTACGGAAAAGGTTGTTAACATTAACCGCGTAGCGAAAGTTGTTAAAGGCGGTCGCCGTTTCAGCTTCTCCGCACTGGTTGTTGTTGGCGACGGTAACGGTCACGTAGGCGCAGGCATCGGTAAAGCGGCTGAAGTTCCGGATGCAATCCGCAAAGGAATTGAAGACGCGAAGAAAAACCTGATCAGCGTTCCACTCGTTGGAACAACGATTCCTCACCAGGTTATCGGTCATTTCGGCGCAGGCGAAGTTCTTCTGAAGCCTGCTTCCAAAGGTACTGGAGTTATCGCCGGCGGTCCGGTTCGTGCAGTTCTCGAACTGGCTGGCGTTGGTGATATCTTGACGAAATCCCTTGGCTCTTCCAACTCCATCAACATGGTAAACGCTACGCTTGAAGGTCTTTCCCGCTTGAAGAAAGCGGAAGATGTTGCAAAGCTTCGCGGTAAAACTGTGGAAGAACTGTTAGGTTAAGGAGGGGTTGAAAATGGCTAACCAATTGCAAATTACCCTCAAACGCAGCTTAATCGGTCGTCCGGAAGATCAGCGCGTTACAGTTCGTACGCTTGGTCTTCGTAAGATGCATCAAACTGTTGTCCACAATGACAACGCGGCGATTCGCGGTATGGTAAACAAAGTCATTCACTTGGTAGAAGTGAAAGAAGTTTAATAAAAGATCTACCCATTTCTAAGAAGGAGGTGCAAGGAATGAAACTACACGAATTGCAATCGGCAGAAGGCTCTCGCCAAACGCGTAAGCGTGTCGGTCGTGGTATCGGAAGCGGCATGGGTAAAACCTCCACTCGCGGTCACAAGGGTCAATGGGCTCGTTCCGGCGGCGGCGTTCGTCCTGGATTTGAAGGTGGTCAAAACCCTTTGCTGCGTCGTGTTCCGAAGCGCGGTTTTAATAACGAGCGCTTTGCGATCAAGTTTGCTATCGTAAACCTGGATGAACTAAACGCATTTGCAGCTGGGACAGAAGTAACACCGGAATTGTTAAAGGAATCCGGCATCGTGAAAAACCCGCTTGACGGCATCAAGATTCTCGGCAACGGTGAATTGAAAGTCGGCTTGACTGTGAAAGCGAACAAGTTCTCCCAATCGGCAGTTGAAAAGATTCAAGCTGCTGGCGGTAAAACCGAGGTGATCTAATGTTTAGCACGCTGTCGAATATCATGAAGGTTCAGGATCTTAGACGGAAGATAATCTTCACGCTAGGTATCCTGTTGATTTACCGGATCGGAGCGTTCATCCCGGTACCGAACATTAATGCAGATGTAATCGCAAATGCAGACCGTGCAGCCAACACCGGAGACGTATTCAGCCTGATGAACACGTTCTCCGGCGGTGCATTGTTTCAGTTCTCCATCTTCGCAATGGGAATTTTCCCGTATATTACGGCGTCCATTATCGTACAGCTGTTAACAATGGATGTTATTCCGAAATTTGCTCAATGGGCAAAAGAAGGCGAAGTTGGTCGAAAGAAGCTTACACAGGTAACGAGATACGGAACAATCGTACTCGGTTTGGTTCAAGCCTTCGCTACGGCGATCGGTTTTAATAACATCTTTGGATCACAGCTGGTTATTAATCCGGGCTTTACTACTTATACCGTGATTGCAATCGTATTGACTGCAGGTACGGCTTTTCTCATGTGGCTTGGTGAACAAATCAACGAATATGGGATTGGCAACGGCATTTCGATTCTTATCTTCGCCGGTATCGTAGCAGTATTCCCTACTACGGCTCAGCAGATTTATCAGAGCCAGTTTGCGGATGCTGCAGAAGGTGCGCTGTTCCTTAATATTTTGAAAGTGATCGTAATCCTGCTCGTAATCTTGGCTATCGTAGTTGGCGTTATTTTCGTACAACAAGGGATTCGCAAGATCCCGGTTCAATACGCAAAGCGTGTTGTCGGACGGAAAATGTACGGCGGTCAAACTACACATATTCCGCTCAAGGTTAATGGTGCAGGTGTTATCCCGGTCATTTTCGCATCGTCTTTACTGTTGTTCCCGACTACGATCGCTCAGTTCTTTAGACCAAACGCTGTGGCCGAATGGATTATTGCTAACATGTCTTACAACGCGCCGCTCGGTATGGTTCTTTACGTTCTGATGATCATCGGGTTTACGTATTTTTACACCTTTGTACAGATCAATCCTGTGCAAATGGCCGATCAAATGAAGAAAAACGGTGGATACATTCCTGGGATTCGCCCCGGCAAACCAACTTCGGTTTATCTCACTCGTGTTATGAACCGAATTACATTGTCAGGCGCGATTTTCTTGGCGGCAATTTCGGTATTACCGGTAATCTTAGGTGGGGTTGCCGGCTTGCCGCAGTCTGTGCAAATCGGCGGAACGTCGCTGCTGATCGTCATCGGTGTAGCTCTTGATACGATGAAGCAGATAGAGACGCAGTTGATAAAGCGCCATTACAAAGGCTTTATTAACAAGTAACGGAACGTATTGCCATTGCACAAGGGAGGTCGAATGAAAATGAACTTGATTTTCATGGGTCCCCCGGGAGCCGGAAAAGGAACGCAGGCTGATTGGATTATCAACAATTTTGGTATCCCGCATATTTCTACAGGAGATATGTTCAGAGCTGCGATCGGGCAAGGTACGGCGCTCGGTTTGAAAGCGAAAGAATATATGGATCAAGGCCTACTCGTTCCGGATGATGTCACGAACGGCATCGTGAAAGAACGGCTTCAGGCTCCAGATTGTCAGAAAGGCTTCCTGCTCGACGGTTTTCCTAGAACGATTCCGCAGGCAGAAGCTCTTGATGAAATCTTGACGGCTTTGAATAAGCCGATTGATCATGTAATGAACTTGAAGGTGGATCGTTCCTTCTTGCTGGCGCGTTTAACAGGACGCCGCGTATGTCGTTCCTGCGGAGCAACATACCACGTTGAGTTTAACCCGCCGAAGCAGCAAGGTGTTTGTGACCGTTGTAACGGTGAATTGTACCAGCGTTCGGATGATACCGAAGAAAAGGTTGGCACACGCCTTGACGAGTATACGAACAAAACCGCTCCGCTTCTCGAATATTACGCGAAGAAGGGCCTGCTGCGAGACATCAATGGCGAACAAGATATTGATGTGGTAACGGCTGACATTCAAACGTTATTGAGAGGGCAAGCGTAGATGATCATATGCAAGACGCAAGATGAAGTGGCGTTGATGCGTGAGGCCGGACGGATCGTAGCAGAAACGCATCGGCTGCTGGCCGGTGCCATTCGTCCCGGAATTACGACTCTTGAACTTGATCAGATTGCGGAAACCTTCATCCGTAAAAGCGGAGGCGTTCCTTCTTTTAAAGGCTACAATTCTTTTCCTGCCAGCATTTGTGCTTCTGTGAACGAGGAATTAGTGCACGGTATTCCGGGCCCTAGGGAGTTGAAGGACGGCGATATCATCAGTATCGATATCGGCGTACAATATAAAGGCTATCATGGTGATTCCGCGTGGACGTATCCGGTAGGTACGATTTCACCGGAAGTGCAAAATCTTCTGGATATTACGGAGAAGTCGCTCTATGATGGTTTGGCCCAAGCTGGACCGGATGTCAGACTCTATACGATCTCGCATGCAATACAGAAATGCGCTGAAGAAGCCGGATACAGTATTATTCAGGAGTACGTAGGACATGGAATTGGGGTTGATCTTCATGAAGAGCCACAAATTCCGAACTACGGTTTGCCGAATCGCGGACCCCGTTTAAAGCCGGGGATGGTGCTGGCCATCGAACCGATGGTCGCAGCCGGAAAGCGGCATGTCAAAACGCTCGCGGATAATTGGACCGTTGTTACTCTTGACGGATCGATGTGTGCTCATTTCGAGCATACGATTGCAATTACGAATGACGGATACGAAATTCTCACAAAGCTCGATTAGTAGGAGAATATACTGATGGAGCAGGGGATGAAGCCGATAATCGGGCAAATTGCAAGGACGTTGAAAGGACGGGATCAAGAGAAGTATGGAGTAATCATCGGTATCATCGATGAACGCTTCGTATGGATCGCGGACGGGGATAAACGCAAGTTTGATCAGCCTAAGCGAAAAAACTTGCTGCACCTGGAGCTGTTTGATACCGTCAGCACAGAAGTTGCGTCCAGTATCTCGGAAACGGGACGTGTGACGAATGGAAAGCTGCGGTATGCTGTAAGCAAATTTCTGGAAGAGCATGACATAGAAAACACACAGGCGAAAGGAGAATGAATGTGGCTAAAGAAGATGTAATTGAAGTTGAAGGCACGGTGCTTGAGCCGTTGCCGAATGCAATGTTTAAAGTCGAATTGGAAAACGGTCATCAGATTTTGGCTCACGTGTCGGGAAAGCTTCGGATGCACTTTATTCGCATCTTAACGGGTGATAAAGTCGTTATCCAGCTGTCTCCTTATGACTTGACACGCGGCCGGATCACATACCGTAAATAACGATAAATTTCAGTCTATTTGCGTTAGTTTTGCCCCAAGGGCAAGACGATCTGGAAGCCCGCAGGGCAAAACTTTGAGGAGGGAATCACCATGAAAGTCAGACCTTCCGTGAAGCCGATTTGCGAGAAATGCAAGGTTATTCGTCGCAAAGGCAACGTTATGGTAATTTGTGAAAACCCTAAGCACAAACAAAAACAAGGATAAGGAGGTGCTCTTAATCCATGGCACGTATAGCTGGTGTAGATATTCCACGCGATAAGCGCGTCGTAATCGCCCTGACTTACATTTTCGGTATCGGCAACTCAACGGCTCAGCGCCTGATTGCTGAAACTGGCGTTAACCCGGATACCCGCGTTCGCGACCTTACTGAAGATGAACTGGCAAAACTCCGTGAGAGCATCGATAGAATGAAAGTGGAAGGCGATCTTCGTCGTGAAATCGCGCTTAACATTAAGCGTCTGATCGAGATCGGTTCCTACCGTGGAGTTCGTCATCGTCGCGGTCTGCCTGTTCGCGGTCAGCGCACAAAAACGAATGCACGTACACGCAAAGGTCCTCGTAAGACTGTAGCGAACAAGAAGAAATAATAAGGGGGGATAACATTCAATGGCAAAAGCGCAAGCAAAGAAAACCGTCCGCACGAAGCGCCGCGACCGGAAGAATATTGACTCCGGCGTAGCACATATCCGTTCGACGTTTAACAACACTATCGTTACGATCACTGATCCGCACGGAAACGCTATTTCCTGGGCTAGCGCTGGAAACCTTGGATTCAAGGGTTCCCGCAAAAGCACTCCTTTCGCAGCTCAAATGGCAGCAGAATCTGCAGCAAGAGCAGCAATGGAGCACGGAATGAAAGCTGTTGAAGTGATGGTTAAAGGTCCGGGCGCAGGCCGTGAAGCAGCGATCCGTTCCCTTCAAGCTGCAGGGCTTGAAGTTAACCTGATCAAAGACGTAACTCCGATCCCGCACAACGGCTGCCGTCCGCCAAAACGTCGTCGCGTGTAATTCAGAATCGGTAGTATAAATATTCTTCCTTGGTGAATAATGGATGTGAAGGATAGGCATACTACAACATTTGTGCTTATAAAGATTCGGAAAGCAACGACGTTTTTCAAGGAGGGTTTATTTGATGATCGAGATCGAAAAGCCGAAAATAGAAACCGTACAATTGAGCGATGACGGTACGTATGGACGATTTGTCGTTGAACCGTTGGAACGCGGGTACGGTACGACACTCGGTAACTCCCTACGCCGCATTTTGCTCTCCTCGCTGCCAGGCGCCGCCGTTACTTCGGTTCAAATCGACGGCGTCCTGCACGAGTTCTCTACCATCCCTGGAGTTGTTGAGGATGTTACGGAAATCATCCTGAACCTCAAAGGTCTGTCTCTGAAAATTCATTCCGACGAAGAGAAGGTTTTGGAAATCGACGCGGAAGGCGAAGGTCCGGTGCTTGCCGGTGACATTCGTGCGGATAGCGATGTCGAAATTCTGAATCCTGATCTTAAAATCGCTACAATGGCTCCGGATTCCCGTTTGCATATGCGTATTTATGCAAATCGAGGCCGCGGTTATGTATCGGCGGATAAGAATAAAAGAGAAGATCTTCCGATCGGTGTGATTCCAGTAGACTCGATCTACACGCCGATCTCCAGGGTGAATTACACGGTGGAAAACACCCGCGTCGGTCAAGTGACGAACTATGACAAATTAACCCTCGAAGTGTGGACCGATGGCAGCATACGTCCGGAAGAAGCGGTAAGTCTCGGAGCTAAAATTTTAAGCGAGCATTTGTATTTGTTCGTCGGTTTGACCGATGAAGCAAGAGACGCAGAGATCATGGTCGAGAAGGAAGAGGACAAGAAAGAGAAAGTTCTGGAGATGACAATCGAGGAACTGGATCTCTCTGTTCGTTCTTACAACTGCTTGAAACGTGCTGGAATCAACACGGTTCAAGAGCTCATCATGAAATCCGAAGAAGATATGATGAAGGTGCGTAACCTTGGCCGTAAATCCCTTGAGGAAGTACAAGAAAAGCTCGAGGAGCTCGGACTTGGTCTTCGCCAAGAAGATTAAGATACGGCAGCATTAGAATAAAGCAGAAGGAGGGAAACCCATGGCAGCATACTCCAAACTCGGTCGCGATTCCAGTGCCCGCAAGGCGCTACTTCGGGACCTGGTAACAGACCTTTTTATCTATGAGCGCATTCAAACAACAGAAGCGAAGGCGAAAGAGCTTCGTTCTGTAGCAGAGAAGCTCATTACTCTTGCAAAGCGCGGCGATCTTCACGCTCGTCGTCAAGCGGCTGCGTTCGTACGCCGTGAAGATGCAGGAAATGGACAAGACGCAATCCAGAAGCTTTTCAGCGAGCTGGCACCGCGTTACGCGGAACGTCCAGGTGGATATACACGCATCCTGAAGCTTGGTCCCCGTCGCGGTGACTCGGCTCCGATGGTATATCTTGAGCTGGTTGACAGAGCATAAGGAATCGAGAAAGGGTGAACCGGATCTTCGGATTCTAGGGAGCCCTTTTTTCGGTTTTTTACCGAGGTAGAGATGAGAAATATTTGTATGGTAGTCGGATACAGCGGCACTCCGTATAATGGCTTTCAAACACAGCCTGAGGGTCGTACAATCCAAGACGAAATTCAAAATGCTCTTCTTAAACTAACTGGTGAAACGATCAAAATTAACGGGTCTGGAAGAACGGATGCAGGCGTTCATGCAAAGGCTCAGGTTATTAATTTTCATACCGCGTCCAAAATACCGATCGAACGTTGGTGCCTGGCTTTAAACAGCTATTTACCCCAAGATATCGTATTCACAGACGCACGGGAAGTGAACACCGAGTTTAATGCAAGAAAGAGCGCCAAGCGTAAAACCTACCGTTATACGATCAATGCGAATCGTTACCCAGATGTTTTTATGCGGGACTATCAGTTCCATCATCCAAGAAAACTGGATCTTCCTGCAATGAGACTGGCGGCTGAAGCACTGCTTGGTGAGCATGATTTTACATCGTTCTGCTCTACGCGTTCCGTGAAGGATTCTCATGTGCGGACCTTATTTGAAGTTCGTTTGGACGTTGAGCCAGGGTCAATACCGGACAAGCCGGATCATGGGCAAGGGATCATTCATCTTTATGTAACGGGAAGCGGCTTTCTTTATAATATGGTTCGCATCATTGCCGGTACCTTACTCGAAGTAGGAGAAGGTAAATTGAGGAGTTCGGATCTGACGCATATATTGGCTGCGAAGGATCGCAGCTTGTCGGGGCCGACGGCAATGCCGCATGGGCTGATGTTATGGAAGGTAGAATACGATTTTGATGGGAACCAAGAGATTTGACTTGCTAAACGCCAGGATATGTTGTATTATAGATTTTGGCTTTCTTAATCGGCTCTCCCACAGCCCCGGATTAAGAAAACCACCTGAAATGCAACTTCTTGTACCTTTACCTAATGAAATGAGCTGCGGTTGCGATACCGCTTAAACACTAAAGCTATATGAAATGAATTGAGGAGGAACAAACATGCGCACGACCTACATGGCAAAGCCGACAGACGTGCAGCGGAAATGGTACGTCATCGACGCGGAAGGCAAAACGCTCGGTCGTCTTGCCAGCGAAGCGGCATCCATTCTGCGCGGTAAACATAAACCGACTTTCACTCCGCATATCGAGGGTGGAGATTTCGTAATCATCATCAACGCGGAAAAAATCGAACTGACAGGTAAGAAGTGGCAGCAAAAGAATTACTACCGTCACTCCCAATACCCAGGCGGTTTGAAGACAACAAACGCTGCAGACCTGCGTAACACAAGACCAGAACGTATTCTTGAGTTCGCTATCTACGGTATGCTTCCGAAGAACAAGATTGGCGATCGTATGCAGCAGCACCTGAAAGTGTATGCTGGTTCAGAACACCCGCACCAAGCGCAAAATCCGGAAGTTTACGAGCTTCGCGGTTAATTCGATAGGAGGATCTTACCATGGCACAAGTACAATACTATGGGACGGGTCGTCGTAAACACTCGGTAGCGCGCGTACGCTTAGTACCGGGTGAAGGACGAATCGTTATCAATAAACGTGAATTAGATGAATATTTTGGTTTGGAAACATTAAAGCTGATCGTTAAGCAACCGTTGAATTTGACTGATACACTCGGCAAATATGACGTGCTTGTAATCGCACACGGCGGCGGCATCACTGGCCAAGCTGGTGCAATCCGTCACGGGATTTCCCGTGCGCTTCTGAAAGCTGATCCTGAGCTGCGCCCATCGCTTAAGCGTGCTGGCTTCCTGACTCGTGATCCGCGTATGAAAGAACGTAAGAAGTACGGCTTGAAAGCAGCTCGTCGTGCTCCTCAGTTCTCCAAGCGTTAATTTGTACACATCAAACCTTTTCCGTTTTTACGGGAAAGGTTTTTTTGTTTATGCACCAATTGAAATGATGACGAATACCTATGGTGAAGAGCCTACTGATTTATTAAAATCATCTTGACTTTCCATCAATCAGATTTATAATTAGACTAACACTTATAATTCATATCAAATAACTCGGGATTAAAAAAATAATTGTGTTTGGGAAAGTATAAGGAGGAACGACCGAAAATGAATCTCTTGGAAAAAGAAAAATTTGTAACTGAAGCGGCGGAACGATTTGAATCGGCAACACCTCAAGAACTTTTGGCGTTTGCCGTTGAAAAATTTCAAAAGTTAACGTTCGCCTGCAGCTTCGGAGCAGAAGATGTTGTTTTGGTTGACATGCTGCAGAAAATCAACCCAGGCGTCGATATCTTTTACCTAGATACAGACTTTCACTTCAAGGAAACCTATGAAACTCGTGATGCACTTGTGAAACACTATGGTCTTACTTTCGTTCAAGTGAAACCAGAGCTGACACCTGAACAGCAAGCTGCAGAGCATGGCGAAGAGCTGTGGAAAAATGACCCGAACCTTTGCTGCAACATCCGTAAGGTTCAGCCGCTGACCAACATTCTTGGCAAATACGATGCTTGGATTACCGGTATTCGCCGTGATCAAGCACCGACTCGTGCGAATGCTAAGAAAGTCGAATACGATACAAAGTTCGGCTTAATTAAATTCAACCCGCTTGCCTCTTGGACATCTGAAGATGTATGGAACTATATCCGGGAGAACAATGTGATCTACAATCCGCTTCACGACAATTATTACCCAAGCATCGGCTGTGAATATTGCACACGTCAGGTTATGCCTGGGGAAGACCCGCGTGCGGGAAGATGGTCCGGATCGGAAAAAACAGAATGTGGATTGCATAAGTAAGGGAAGGGAGAGACGTATCAATATGACAGTCGGAATTACTCCTCACGGTGGGGAACTGGTTAACCGGGTTGCAACAGGTCAAGAGCGTGAACAACTGCTTCAATTGGCCAAAACATTACGTACGATTCCAGTCAGTGCTTGGACAGTATCGGATATTGACTTGATCGGCGTAGGTGCATTTTCTCCATTAACAGGCTTCATGAAGAAAGACGATTACCAATCTGTTGTTCATCAAATGAAGCTGGCGAATGGAATCGTATGGTCAATTCCAATCACATTCGCAGTCGAAGAGAAGCTTGCGCAAGAGCTGACCATCGGCGAAAAGGTTGCTTTAGTCGGTCAAAATGACGGCGTGACTTATGCAATCCTGAATGTTGAAGAAATTTACGCTGTAGACCAAAAGGAAGAGGCGATCAACGTTTACAAAACGGACGACATTGCTCATCCTGGTGTCGCAAAGCTTTACGAGCGTCCGTCTACTTATGTTGGCGGTGCAATCCAAGTGGTGAATCGTCCGACGCCTGAGAAATTCCGCGAGTTTTATTTTGATCCGTCTGAAACGCGTCGAATTTTCAGCGAAAAGGGCTGGAAAACGGTTGTTGGCTTCCAAACAAGAAATCCCGTGCACCGTGCACATGAATATATTCAAAAAAGCGCGATGGAAATTGTTGACGGGTTGTTTCTGAATCCGCTTGTCGGCGAAACTAAGTCGGATGACATTTCCGCTGATGTACGCATGAAGAGTTACTTAGCACTTCTCGAAAATTACTATCCGAAGGATCGAGTGTTCCTTGGCGTGTTCCCTGCAGCTATGCGCTATGCAGGACCTCGTGAGGCGATTTTCCATGCGACAGTCCGTAAAAACTATGGCTGCACGCATTTCATTGTTGGCCGTGATCACGCCGGTGTAGGCGATTACTACGGCACATACGATGCACAGAAAATTTTCTCCAACTTTACTCCGGAAGAGATCGGCATTACGCCGCTGTTTTTTGAACACAGCTTCTTCTGCAAAGTTTGCGGAAATATGGCATCCAGCAAAACATGCCCGCATGATGCGTCTGAGCATCTGCATCTGTCCGGAACGAAAGTTCGGGCAATGCTGCGCGATGGAATTCGTCCGCCGGAGCAATTCAGCCGTCCGGTTGTTGCGGATATCCTCATTGAAGGCATGAAGGAGCAGGAATCTGCATCCTTGAAGTAAATATCCAGCTATGCTTGTCATAAAAGACCATCCTGTCCCATATAGATCATTAGAATCTTATGGACGGGGTGGTCTTTCTTTATGCGCAAAAAACGTAAGATTATATTATGGCTAAATATACAGAGCAAATGGAAAGTGATTTCTTCGCTGCTAATGATCTTATTGCTCGGCTTTATTTTCATGTATGAGCTGCCGGCTTCGAAAACATGGACTTACTGGACCCTTCCGCTTTCGGGAAAAACCATTGTGATCGACGCTGGTCATGGTGGCCCAGATGGGGGAGCGAGCAGCAAAGAAGGGGTTATTGAAAAAGATATTACGCTGGCGATATCTTTGCATTTACGGGATTACTTGCAGCAGGCCGGTGCGTTAGTGCTTATGACGCGCGAAGCGGATCATGATTTAGCGGAACAAAATACCCGGGGGTTACGCAAAAGAAAAGTAGAGGATCTCCATAATCGATCCAAATTCGTTCAAGAAAGCGGAGCAGATATGCTTTTGAGTATTCACTTGAACGCAATTCCATCGGAACGCTGGTACGGTGCGCAGACCTTTTATACGAAAAACCACGAGGGTAATCAGGCGTTAGCAACATTAATTCAAGAGGAATTAAAACGGACGGTAGTCGAAACGGATCGAGTGGCAAAATCGTTAGACAAGACCGTATATCTGCTGAAGGAGTCCCAAATACCAAGCAGCCTCATTGAAGTTGGTTTTTTGTCTAACCCGGAGGAAGCGCGTAAACTGGCGACGGAAACGTATCAAAAGCAGCTTGCCGCGGCGATTTATCAGGGTGTGCTGCGGTATGTGTCGGGCGAGAAAATTGGATCCCCTTAAAAGTATGGTATAATAAGCAGCATATCCATTACCGTACAATAAAGGGTGGTCTTTGATGTTAACAAGAGAACAAGTCCTGGAAGGGCTTCAGCATCTGCAGCATCCCCACTGGAAGCAAAGCTTGTTGGAGCTTGGACTAATCCGGGATGTGATGGTGAAGCCGGAGCAAATCGCATTAACACTGGTATCTGCCTCAGAGGAAGAACAAGTCAATGAAGCACTTAAGCAAGAAGTAGAAACGGTACTGCGAGAATTAGGTGCAGACCAAGTACATATAAGAACGCGAATGATTTCAGACTTTGAACGTGCAGAATTGACCCGAAAAACTGGAGGAAGCACGGAAGCTCCAAAGCAAGCCTCAACACCGCCTACAGGAGCGCCTCAGCATCATGGCCTTAGTCCAATGCTGGAAAATGGCTCTGGAACGCAATTCATCGCTGTAGCAAGCGGCAAAGGCGGCGTTGGGAAATCTACAGTTACGGTGAATCTTGCGGTAGCTTTAGCTCGCCGCGGCAAGCGTGTAGGGATCATGGACGCTGACATTTACGGGTTTAGTGTGCCAGATATGATGGGGATCGAAGAACGGCCGCAGTTGATAGGTCAAAAGATCATTCCAGCAGAACGGTACGGGGTTAAGGTCATCTCCATGGGATTCTTTGTCGAAGACAATGCACCGATTATTTGGCGGGGGCCGATGCTTGGAAAAATGCTCCGTAATTTCTTTGCCGAGGTGGAGTGGGGCGAGCTGGATGTTATGCTATTGGATCTGCCGCCGGGTACAGGCGACGTCGCGCTTGATGTCCACCAAATGATTCCGCAAAGTAAGGAAGTGCTGGTCACGACCCCGCATGCTACCGCATCGTTCGTTGCGGCTCGGGCAGGCGCAATGGCTCTGCACACGAACCACGAAATACTGGGTGTCGTGGAAAATATGTCTTACTATCAGTGCTCCTCCTGCGGCAACAAAGATTTCGTTTTCGGTAGAGGCGGCGGGGCGAAGCTAGCTCAGGAGCTTCATACAGAGCTGCTGGCTCAAATTCCGCTGGGGGCACCGGATAACCATCCGGCTGAAGCTGATTATTCACCATCCGTATATAAAGCGGAATCGGAAACGGGGAAGCTCTATTTAGAAATGGCCGATCGCATCATACAAAAAATAGAACTTTAAAACACGATAAAAAACGCTCCTCAAATCGAGGAGCGTTTTTATCGTTAAGATTCCTCTTTTTTCTTTTCTTCTTCGCCGCCGCCGGATTCGCCGCCACCGCCGCCGCCGGATTCGCCGCCGCCACCGCCGCCACCGCCGCCGGATTCGCCGCCGCCACCGCCGCCGGATTCACCGCCACCGCCGCCGCCGGATTCGCCACCACCACCGCCGCCGGATTCACCGCCACCGCCGCCGCCGGATTCGCCACCACCACCGCCTTGCTTCTGTCCTTTTTGCTCATCGGGCTTTGGTTTCGCCTGTTCTTCAAGTGCTTTTTCCATTAGCTTCATGAGGTCGTCTTTATAAAGCGGGTTCTGCAGGGTTTCGCGAATAACGGTTTGCATTTGCTGGCGATACTGCGATGTTTTCATGACATCAAGGACAATCCGCTCGAATTCAGGGTTTTTCATAACGTCGATAAGTGCTTGCTGGTATTGCGGATCCTTCATCAAGTCCTGCATCAATGTTTTTTGCTCTTTGCTGGTCGCCTTCGCAAAATCAGCTGCAAATTTCGGATCAATCATCATATTTTTTAAGGTTGTAGCGTACTCGGGCTTTGTAATGACCTCTTTAACCGCGAGCTGCAGCTGCTGGCCTTGTCCAGTCGACAAAATTTGAAGTGTGCCGACATCAGTGCCTTCACCTTTTTTCATCGCATCTTTGATGGCCTTTTCGCCGTCTTCAGTCTTTAAGATATCCAGAACCATCGTTTTCGTTTCTTTATAATCCAACTGGCCGCCGCTCTGCTGCCCAGTATCCATCCCGCAGGCTGCTGTCAGCATCACAGCAGTAAGCGCGACAACTGTGGATCGTATGCGTTTCACGTTCATTCCGGATGCTCCCTTCTTAACTATGCTGGATTTATTATGTGAAAAATACACGGTGATTATGAAGGGTCATGATTGGCATTTTAAAGGGATCGTTGGTACAATGGTATGAGATGTCTGCAGGATGGGAAGGGGTTTCAAACCGTTGAATATTCGCAAATGGGTCTATTTATTTATGTCATCACTTGGAATCGGGGCTGCCGCTTCATTGCTTGCATGGGTGGTGCTCATCTTTATTAATCCGCCTGGAGAGTCGGGGGGAGTTGCAGGGGTCGGCTACAATATCATTTCCGTTCTGCTTGCGGGCATGCTGTTCAGCATTATTAGTCAAACCGGCTTTTTCGCATACTTAACGCTAAACTACATAGCAAGAAGCATTTTTAGACGTCCGCAGCTCTGGATTTATGCTCAACTCATCATCACCGCAATTACAGTCACATACCTGCCGTTTATGTTTACAGAGCCCGGGGAAGCGCTGCTGCCGCATATCGCAGTTCCGGTTATAGTCCTTATTGTGGCCATCGCCGTGGCATTCTGGAAGGTTAAGCTGACTAATAAATCGGCTTTTGTACCAACTGTATTTTTTATGAGTGCGGTTACGTTATTTGAAACGATCCCTTCACTTCGAGAAAATCATTTCTCCGGCATTTTCTTTATGATCCTGCCCTTATTAGCCTGCAATGCTTGGCAAATTTTAATTTTGGGGAAGCTACTATCAACGCCAAAAAGCCCTTCTCAATCCTGAGAAGAGCTTTCTTTTTTAGGATAAGCTTCTATTAAGTGGATGGCAGGTCCTCGACCTTCGTGCCTTTCACTTTGGTCTGATTCATTAACTCCGAAACCGTGGCGAATTCATACCCTTTGGAGCGAAGTTTGTCGATAATTTCCGGTAGAGCCAAATGGGTTTGCTTACAGGAATCACTCGCATGCATCAAAATAATATCGCCGGGATGAGCTTTCGTCACGACACGGTTGACAATATTGTCCACGCCCTTGTTCATCCAATCCAATGAATCGGTATCCCACTGGATTACTTTATAGCCAAGCTCATCGGCAATACGCAGAACACGCTTATCAAAATCACCGTTCGGCAAACGGAGTAAATTCGGCTCTTTACCGATTTCCGTGCTGAGAATTTGGTGTGCTGTAGTGATTTGCTTGCGGATTTCTTCGTCATCTAGACTGCTGTAATTGACGTGTTTATGGCCATGGCTGCCAATCTCATACCCGGCATCGACGATTTTTTTGACAATCTCCGGATGGCTTTTCGCCCATGGAGAAGAGAGGAAAAAGGTCGCTTTCGTAACTCCCTTTTCCTTCAAAATATCAATAATCGGTTCCGGACGCTTCTCGCCCCAGCTGATATCGAAGGTTAAGGAAACCACTTTTTCATCCGTGTCTACTTTGTATACCGCGCCCGGCTCTGCTTCGGCAAAAACAGTAATGTTGCTCTTTTCCGTAAAAATGACACCGGCCGCAAATAATAGGGCGATGGCGACGACAAAATACTGCTTAATCCGTTTTCCGTTCATTACATAGAAGAAGTTCACGTTCATTACCCTCCCTGGATGGACTCTCTGAAAAGAGGCTTGTTTGGTATTTAGTACAATGTATGCTCGTACGTATAAGTTATGACTGATGAAAATAGAGAGGGAAGATGCTAGATGATCAAAGATTTGAAAGCTGTTTTTCATGAAGTAAGAAGAGCTTGGATATATATTGTCATAACAAGTATTTTATTTGCTGCCGCCATTTATATCGGTTTTACCTCGAATGAATTTAATGAACTTCTTCGTTCGCAAGTTGAGGGCCTCGAATCCATAGCACAGCAGCTCAATCAAACGGAGAATACACAGTTTTGGGTGTTTCTGTTTATCTTTTTGAACAATGCAATTAAGGCTGTTTTGATCATGTTTGCAGGACTGTTTTTCGGGCTTATTCCGCTCGTGTTCATTGTCATGAACGGAATGGTATTAGGATTCGTTTTTCGGAATGCACTGGAGCAGGGAAGAGATTTGTCGGTTCTTATTGTAAAAGGGATCCTACCGCACGGAATTCTTGAAGTACCCGCGATTTTAATTGCTGGGGCTTTAGGTTTGAAGCTGGGAGGTCTCATGTGGAATTCGCTGCTGCGCCGCAATTCGCGCGGGACCTTAACCGGATTTCTGAAATCTTTAGGGAAGGTATCTGTCGTTTTGGTATCTGTATTGCTGATTGCAGCGGTGATTGAAAGCACGGTCACATTTTGGTTGTTAAAAGGTTAATGAGAGAAAATTTTTGTGCATATGTATCATAAAAAAAGAAATTTTTGTGCATAACTGTAAACGTAGCGTGAGGGCAAGAACGTTTGCGCCCGATTCGCGGCATTGTTGCAGTTACTCGTGAGGAGGTCCCGAACGCGCCATGCTAGGTATATTGTTCAACGAGAGGGAATGCAAAGAACTGGATTATGTGTTGCGAAAAGAGCTGGACGAAATGCTTCTCGACTTGCACGATAAACGGATTGACGGGGAAATTAAATCAGCTATCGAGGCCAGATATCAAGTCATTTTTCGCATGTTCGCCCGGTTGGCATCGCCAAAAGAGCTTTCCAGATACGCTCGAAATCGCCGAATCCCCTGAAAAGGGGATTTTATTTTTCTAGTTTATTTGAAATAGTGTTGACATGTAGGCTATATGTGTGTTAATTTATTTCTCGCCCCTTCTTTTTCAGAACAAAACGAGAAAATAAGTTGAGTTGGAAAAAGAAAGGTCTTGCACAGAATGGTGCAGATGTGATATATTATAAAAGTCGCCGCTGAAACGGTTGACGATTTAAAATGATAAAGTGCTCCTTGAAAACTGAACAACGAGCGTT
>NZ_WTLI01000028.1 GCF_011421635.1 Paenibacillus turpanensis | reverse complement strand
TGCCTTTTGTTTAAGTGCGTTAAGTCTCCTTATCCGTTTTACGAAGAAGATCGTAATTATAAGCAGGGACACGAATATCGTCGCGGCAACCCCAACAAGTTTATAAACATGAGGCACCCATAAGGACAATTCGGAATACCTACCGTTAAAGTGATATTTCATCAGCGGCTCGATCATTTTTCGCTGTTCACCTAGAACGTCATCTTCAACGTGCGATTTGCTTCCGAGTACCATAGTGGTTCTAGTTACTTGGTTATATTGCGGCCATTTCAGCGTCGATGTGCTCGGATTCCCCGTCTTTGCGAAATTGACCCACATTTCTTGGACGGTAGATGCCAGTTCTTTGTTGATGTTATTTCCGTTATAGAGTGTTTGGTCTAGGTTGTTAAATACATAGGCAAGCTCAACTGCATGAGCCGCCCCATAGTCTTTGATCGCGGACGGATAAGTCCAATAATACATGTAGGTGTTTCCGCTGTTATTAGCATGATACTGAGCTTGTAATATGGCAGGGACTCGGAACATTACCTCGTTATAAAATTCGGTCATCTTCCAAATTGGTTGATCATCTTGCATATTCATAAACGCATTAACATATTTCTTATCCTCTTTTGATATTTGGGTAACGTTATTTTGATACAAGATCGGGAGCATGAGTTTGTATTTGAACAGCCCGCCGATCTCTCCAACCCAGTATCTCGCTTCATCCGCATTTGTCCCGATTAACAGATCAACGTCGTGGCCCGCTCCTTGTTCGTAAGCCTTGTATAAATCATTGGGTATAAGCTTTCCATCTCTTGTTGGGAAGCAATTGTATTCGTTCAGGTTTTTGTTGAATTCTGTAAGTTTCTCCTCGCTCAACGCCAGCAAGTCGTCCATTGTGGAGGCGCCTGATTTTTGCATCAGCATCTGCGTCAGGTTCAGGCATTCACCTTCACCATAGGTCAAAGCGATTGAACCACTTTGCGCAATGGCTCTTGAGAAGAGCCCTTTTGCTGCCGGAGTGGACATAAGAACAGATACACTTCCGCCGCCTGCTGACTCTCCAAATATCGTCACATTACTCGCGTTTCCACCGAAATTGGTGATGTTTTGTTGGATCCACTTTAATGCCATAATTTGATCCAATATTCCTAGGTTGCGACTGTCGGAGTAATGTTCTCCCCCAGGGACGATTGAAAAATCAATAAAACCCATCATACCGATTCGATAATTGATCGTTACGAGAATCACATCTGGGTGTGCTTCAACAAAGTTATGCCCATCATACATCGGGTCGGAGGTCCCGCCCCAGCCGTACGATCCCCCATGAATGTAAACCATAACTGGCTTCAAAGGGGAAGTGGAGTCCGAACTCGTCCAGATGTTTAGGGAAAGATTGTCTTCCCCTTGCTCATAGTAAGACGCGCGCTCCGTTTCCGTTTTTGTCTGGATGCCCGATTTTCCGAAATAGTACGCTTCGAACACCTTGTTCGACTTATCGACTTCAACTGGCGGTTTCCATCTTAACTTGCCGACCGGTGGTTTAGCATACGGAATGCCCTTATACGATACGACTCTCTTCTCTTCTTTCCCAACGTATGTTCCATTGTTTGTTACGACGGCTGATTTCTTGTTGTAATCACCTGTTAGTTCCTTGTTCTCGCCATACATTTGTTTCATTGCTGTTTCTGTTTCTGTTGTTATCGACGAGCTTGAGCAACTGGTGAGCAAGAACAAGCAACAAAATAAAACGATCATGATCCTCTTCATAAGTGTCTCCCCCAAGAACATTGATTTGCCTTAAGCTACACCTTACAATAGGCTATACAGTAACTGTATAGTCAATGTCTTTTTTCAATGGAGAGGGGATAAACCGTGGAGGAACAATTATTGCTTTCCACAGGACAAATGGCAAACATCCATAAGATTAATAAGCGCACGTTGATGTATTATGACGAGATTGGGCTGTTCTCCCCAGCTGTTAAAAACTCCAATGGATATCGCTATTACACATATGCGCAGTGCACCACGCTTGAAACTATTCTTTCACTTCGTGGACTGGACATGCCGATTTCCGAGATCATGGCGTACATGTCTGAGCGGTCTCCTGAGAAACTGCTGATAGTATTGAAAGCCAAAGAAAATGAAGCCTTACTGAAAATCAACCAACTTAAGCAAGTACGATCCCTCCTAAGCCGAAAATCTGCTACCATTGAGTCAACGTTGAACGCTGTTGTAGGGCACATTTCCGTTGAGGAATACGAGGTTGAACACTACATCATCAGTCCAAAGCTAAGCGATGATACAGATGAAACGGTCGTATCTGTAATGTCCGATTCTCTTCAGCAACTCCATGAAAGGCATCTGTTTTGTCATTCGTACGGGAGCATGATTTCCGATGAGGATGTGAAGAAGGGGCGGTTCAACGTGTATAGTCATTTTTTCCTAAAAGTGTCCGAGGGCATTAATTACGACAATGTATTTATAAAACCGAAAGGCTTTTATCTACAGATGTATTGGAAAGGAGATTGGGATTCGATCCCCCAGGCTTACTCGCATATTATGGAGTACGTTCAATCACATGATTTGAGATTAACTGGTTACGCTTATGAGGAGAATGTCATTGATGACTTTACGTCCGATAATTCAAACCAATACATTACAAAGATCATGATCGCGGTGGTCCAATAAAACGAATTGCCCGTTAGCGCACTTCCCAAACCAACCTATCTGCAACACCTCACAAGAATCCGACTGAGTGAAGACCTTCAAGTTTTTATTCAGTGAGTCCACTGTAAGAGCTCTTCAGTAATGTTGGGCTCTTTTTGTTTTTCCACGTTAACCTCCCCCTTAGCTCAACATTAAAGAAGAACGCTCCCACGCATTCGCTTGGGCTACGTTCTCACTAACTTCTAGCTTTTAGTTTAACGTACACATTGCTTTTCATGCTCATCATACCAAAAGTTCGCCTCACTTATGATACGGTTCACCGTAACGGGTCTAACGCAGGAATTAAGGCCAACTTATTCGGTGTTATCTTTGAGTCGACGTCTTGATCCCCAGCCAATGATTGTATACGTATTCGAAAGGGTGGTTAATGGTACGAACAAAAACGGCCGTTCAGAGGATAACTGAACGACCTTTTTTTTACTTCTTCGCTACAATTCTTAACTTATTTCCGGAAGGGTCCGTTACTTCAATCTGCTGATTGTTCTCCCGATACACATATCCGAGCTGGTCCAGCTGAGATGTGGCGTGCAAGAACTCTTCTTCTGTAAAATGAATCGTAAACTGCTTTAATCCTAACGCATGCTCAGGAGGTTGGGGCAGCCCTTGGCCCTCCCAAGTATTCATCCCGATGTGATGATGGTATGCATCTTTCGATACGAACAGCATGTGCGTGTCCTTGGCCAAGATGTCAAATCCAAGAGCATCGATATAAAATTTTTCCGATTCAGCTATGCTAGTAACCTGTAAGTGCATATGCCCGATCCTTGTCCCGCTCGGTAACCCGCTCCATTCCTTCTCCTTTATCTCCGCCAATAAATTCTGAAGGTCTAGCGGGGCAGTACCTCCGATATATCCTCCCCTTCCATCCCTTTCCCATTGGTTGGGATCTCGATCGGCATACACCTCGATTCCGTTACCATCAGGATCGGCTAAGTAGATAGCTTCGCTGTATTGATGATCCGACGCCCCCTGCAAGGGGTAACCTTCCTGCACTGCATGCCTAAACCACAATGCCAGATCTTGTCTTGTTGGAACCAGAACCGCGTAGTGATATAACCCGGTCGTTCTGTTAGGCCGCGGAACAAAAGCTTCCTCTTCTGTAAGCACGAGCTGCGGGGTGGCGCCGTCCGTCGTCAATTTGGCCGTGTTCCCTTCCCGCTCCAGCAAGGAAAAGCCAATAAATTCCTGGTAAAAGGACAGGGACTTCGCCAAATCGGAAACCTGCAGCTCCAAATACCCGATTCTCGGTTCCAAAGCCTCCGTATATACGGTCGTATTCATGACCTCATCCCTACCTTCATTTTCTATACTGAATAACGTAGTGACCGCTCCTGCAATTGCCAGAACAATGATAACCCAGATGATCTTTTTACGTTTCATTATTTCGGTTCGATACCTCTATCTCATTGACACTCTATTGTTTGCTTTTGCCATTGAATAAATACTGATCCAATGAATACTGCTTGCTTCCGTTTAGTACAAAATAAGCGGAGATCGCGAGCAGTGCAAGATCGTACGCGTAACCGCCGATAAATCCTTGAGAGAGTTGAACCTTGATGATCGCGCCCCCCAGCAGTAAAATAAACAACGCTCCCACAATACGAGTTCCTAATCCAAGTACCAACGCAATCCCGCCGACGAGTTCAATAATAGCAACAATATAAGCTAAAAATCCCGGCAGCCCGATGCTGTCGAACCACCCGACTATATTCTCAATACCTCCTTGAAACTTGGACATGCCATGACCGATAAAGATAATGCCTGTGACGATGCGTAAAAGCAGTGCGCCTAACGTTTCTTTGTTTGCCATTCTTGTTACTCCTCCTTAAAATATTTTATATAGGAATAAAATACTCATATTAGAAAACAACAAAACAAAAAAAATAATGCGCGCATTAATTTGTTTCCTAATACAAAACTTTATTTCTTGTAGGGTAACACCAGACTTGTTGTCTGTCAACGACTTTGTTACTATGGGTTATACAAGTTTACGATCTAATCGGGGTGAGCACATTGGACATCGGTTCTAAAATCCGCGCCATTCGTAATCGAAAGAAACTAACGATCTCGCAAATGTGCGAAGGCACAGGACTATCCAAAGGATTTATCAGCAATGTCGAAAACAACAATACGTCCCCATCAATTCATACTCTGCAAACGATCGCAGAATTTCTGAACGTGCCGTTGCCGTACTTATTATTGGAAAAAAACCAGCACATGCATGTCGTTCGCAAAGATACGAGAAGAACCTCGACGTTTAAAAATTTTACCCTCGAGCATCTTACCGCCAAGGGGCGATTGCGCATGATGATCGTTGAATCCTCGCCCGGAGCATCCATTGGAGAAGAGGAACCTCATGCTCATGAAGGGGAAGAATGCCACTTCGTGCTGGAGGGAAAAGTGCTAGCCGAACAGGGAGAGGACTCCTTTATTGTGGAAGCAGGGGACTCCTTCAGTTGGAATGCCAGTGTTCCGCATATGGTTAAAAATATCGGAGACACGAAAGCCGTCATCCTGATTGCCATTTATTCTGATACGAAATTAGACGATCTCTTATAGGATGTTTTCTTCGCCCATAATCGTCCGACATAGAGGACCAAACATCCCGTGAACACAATGGATGCGATCAAATAGACGGTTTGATAGGTTGTAGCGGCAGCAATGATCCCTAGTAAAAATGAACCCCCGCCGATCCCTAGATCAAAAGAGTTGAAAAAAGAAGCCATCGCGTCCTCGTGTTCGTGTTCCCCTACTGCGTTCATACACCAGGTTTGAAGAGCCGGAAATATTTTGCACATGTCGGTTTATTTTTCTTGCTGATTGCGGATTGTTTCCGCCCTCTAAACTATGGAAGAAAATTGGTTTCGTTATACGATGACTTGTCTGTGTAAGACACATACTAAAGCAACATTTAACCATATTACGTACTCTTGTTACTATGCCTTCACTTCACACTTCACTTAAAACCATTATAGCAGAACGAATCGTCCTTCACCGGATAGCTGTCCTCCCACCTGTCTGCCTGCCCCAATGTGGCATGCGTCTATGTTTCCACGTCATGATGCAGTGTATCGTTCCCCTAGGAGGTTCAAATCACTATTTGCATCTATCGCCATAATATGTTTGCGTCATTTATGGTACGGTTCACCGCACTGTCTGTAACGGCAGTTTTAGGGCATCCTTTTGCGGGATGCCCTTTCATCATAACTAATTCGTGGGAGGATTTCCTTTCCACAAGCAAAAGGTCATCTTCCTTATTCCTTTTCATTTGGAGACGGTAACGGATTTTTGAGGGCAGGAAGTAGGACGCCGTCGATTAGTGAAGTGTAGAAGTGCTTGTCGAATGTTTTGCGCTGTACGACCAATGGTCTCCCTTTACCGTGCCGACGAAGCGATAAATCAGCTGCTCGTACCCTTTCGAATTTGGTATACGCAAGCTCATATTCCTTCAATGCGCAGCTGGTCGCCTTTCTGCCATTGAACATGTAAAAATTCCCCTAAAGGACTTCCCTGTAAGCTTATTTCGGGAATGCATAGCACAATCCTTCAGTGAAATCAAAAGCACTGGCGTAAACCGCCGGTTCTCATTACCAGCAGTGGCATAAAAGATCGAAGCGGCATGAACATCAGCATACTAAAAATAATTTACTAAACCTCACTGAGCGACCATTGATTCCAGACATTAAGATAGCCGCTTGAAAGATTCAAGGCCACCCCTTCACGGGACGGCCCTTTCGCCTTAGTTCCGAATTTGGATTACCAATTTCCCCCTGATATGCTTGGTCTCAATTTGACGATGCGCCTTGCGCAAAGCTGACTCATCCAAATGGAAGATCTCGTTTATGTGTACTTTTAGCTTTTGCTCCTGTACCCACCGATCAATCAACTCTAATTCATCACGTTTCGGGTCGACAACTACAAACTTACCGTCCACACCGTATGCTCCAACAATATCCGCAATGGATGGAGTTACAATTGAAACCACCCTGCCACCTTTCTTCAGCACCCTACAATTTTTCTCCTGTTCAAGTCCAACAACGAAATCAAGAACCATATCCACGTCTCTAACTTCTTCAGAGAAATCAGTGTTGGCGTAATCGATTACCTCATCTGCACCTAATTGACGAATAAACTCATGATTCCACGAGCTTGCTGTTGCGATAACATGGGCGCCTGTTAACTTGGCCATTTGAATCGCTACATGCCCCACACCGCCTGCCCCTCCATGGATGAGTACGCGTTCGCCTACCTTTAACTCCCCATAACGGAACAATGAATGCCAAGCTGTGAGGGCAACGGCAGGCAATGCCCCCGCTTCAATGAATGTATGATTAGAAGACAGTTTTGCGATTTGGTCCTCTTCAGCAACCGCGTATTCGGCATAAGTCCCTGAACTCCCCAAACCGAACACCCTATCCCCTTTCTTGAAGTGTTTTACACTGACTCCCACTTCCCTAACTATGCCTGCAAGGTCCAGTCCTAGAACATGCGGAAATGTATGTACCGGGAAAACCTCCTGTACTCGACCTGCCCGAATGTTACTATCGACAGGATTTACGGAACCGGCATGCAGCTCAACGATAACCTGATTGTCGTTACATGTTGGTACAGACACTTCCTGTTCTACCAGTACGTCTGGATATCCATATTCGTGGATCGCTATTGCCCTCATTTATTGTACCCCTTTCGTTATTTAACATCTGTTGATTTACCAGCATTCGTTCAGTACAATTAAAATTGTAGATCGTATCCCAGAGATCTACAATCGTTAATAATTCTGCGACTGTT
Source organism: Paenibacillus turpanensis (assembly GCF_011421635.1). GTDB lineage: Bacteria > Bacillota > Bacilli > Paenibacillales > YIM-B00363 > Paenibacillus_AK > Paenibacillus_AK turpanensis. The sequence continues at coordinate 56,248 of NZ_WTLI01000028.1, read as the reverse complement.
CATTAATCAACACAGTTGCGATAAATGTGCATTCTTGAGGGGGTAGCAATGGGATCCGTGGATCGCAGAATCTTAAAAACGCGAGAAGCCATAAAAAAAGCCTTCTTTGAGCTCATGGCTCAAAAAGACTTTGAGAGTATTACAGTTCAGCTCATATCGGAAAGGGCCAACCTAAATCGAGGCACGTTCTATTTGCATTACTTGGATAAGTTTGATCTGTTAGACAAGTGCATCGAGGAACAATTTAATGAGTTACTGCGGGTCTGTGCAGCACAAGGGCATGATCAGACGCATGTCCCTACTTTCGAGTCACTTCTCTCGACCACAGAGTATTTTGAAGAGCATTTCCTATTCTATTCTTGCATGTTGAACAGTAAGGGGATGCCTTCCTTTCGGGATCGTATGCACCAATTAATGGTGGAAGGCATTCGTGACCAGTTGAATATGGACGACATCAATAAAGGGCTAAATAAGGAAATCCTAGTTCAATTCATGGCATCAGCGATTGTTGGCATTGTAGAGTGGTGGATCTATAACAAAATGCCTGTCCCTGCGAGCGAACTGGCTCGAGAATTGTGGGCCCTGTTGGAAAGGAATCAAATCCACAAATAAGTGAATTTGCGTCATTTATGGTACGGTTCACCGTAACGGTCTAACGGCAAAAAAGGCACCAATTAGGCGCCTTCTCCAATATGCCTCACCATCTACCCTCCCGCCAATATATCCTTCCTTGTGAGGATCCAGGCCTGAGGCAGGCCTAACCAAAAGCCCGAAATCGGCATAGTGACTGCTCCAATCACACATAACAGAAACAGCATCCATCCGAAAGCGGCGGGTGGCGAAATTTTTCCTTTTTTGATCATCCAATCCGTTAAATATCCGAGCAGGATCAACAGAAAACCAAACATCATAAACCAGAACGAGGTTCCCAGCTCCCAATCGCCCTCCTGAACGGTGTCCCATACGCCTTCAGAGAAGATTGGTAATAAATGCTTCATATAAATGGTCAGTCCGACTCCTGAATGAAGCAGTCCGGTCAGCATGAGCAGTACCCCGACCTGTTGCTTTATTTTCCTTACTGCCATAACGTGTTCACCCCTTATTCATTTGTCCGCAATCGGTTACTCACTCGAAATGCTGATCTTACGGGCGGCGGGAGGTCCTGATTCCTCCTCCATCGTATCGATCATACTATCAATTACAGCTCGCGACGCCAGCAGCCATTCCTTCATCGCGTTCCTTACATGCTTTTCTGGTTGATTTTGCTCTAGTTGTCCTAGGAACCGCTCCGCAAAGCTCAGACCCTCCCGGGCCCACTCCAACCCAAGACCGCTCTTTCTCACGTTCCTCGCCCCTTTTCTTGTATATCCCGATTACCGAAACGGATGATTAACCGATCCTCTACATACTTCGCGCCCCTAACCTGCCGTCCCATTAATAGTCTCGGCAGAATTACCTTGCGTTTGTACGCACCCGCATTCACAGTTAATTCGTCTCCCATCTGCGTTAAATCCAGATCAGCCTTATCCACAAAAGGAATTCGGAGCTCCAGCAGTATCTCTTCGCCCTCTTCCCGGATCGTCTCCGTTCTGCCGCGGTACAACATCCCGGAGGGATCAAGGTCCTTAAACACGATATCCGCCAGCTCCTCAAGAACCTGTATTCCGACCACCTCCCTCCGCATTAAGGGAGCCTTTAAGATCGGCAGAGGGTGGAAGTTTACCGAAACCTCCTCCTCATATTTCTTATGAAGGCTCCGCCAATTCGCAAAAAAACCCTCCCCCACTTCATCCGGTAGTACCCGGTTCACAATGACCGCATCCGTATTGAACCCAAACAGATTCAGATAAGTGAAAGAGCGCTTTGCCTCAGCAAGCACCATCTTCTCGGGATTCAGTACAATTCGGATGGATGTGGTCTCGGGGTCTAAGACAATTCTCTGCATATCGCTCAAATCCCTTACAAAACGTTCGATGCTGTCCAAAACATGGTCGGAAGGGAGCTCAATACTGTTAACTACTTTCGCTACAGGCCGGACGAACTTAACCAACTTGCGCTCATAGGGAAATATCTTCTCTAACCACCAATTCAATACATTGGGATAACTAAGCAGGCGCAGGGTCTCTCCGGTCGGAGCGCAATCAACGACAAGCACGTCGTATTCTCCGCTTTGGGCATGCCTCTTGATTTGCAATAAGCTAAACAGCTCCTCCATTCCAGGGAATACCAGCATTTCCTCCGTCGTAATATCCTTAAGCTGGGCTTTATCGAGCATCGCCGATAACCACCCCTGCACAGCTCCCCAATTTTTCTCCGTCTCCCTCAGGCTGTTTACTTCCTGGCCCCATAGGTTATCGCTTATCAGTACCGGTTCGGGTCCAATAGGTACCGCCAACGAATCCGCCAAGCTATGTGCTGCGTCCGTGCTGAGGATCAGCGTTCGCTTCCCCTGCCGTGCCAATTTGACTGCAGTTGCAGCAGCAATACTTGTTTTGCCAACTCCGCCCTTACCCGTGTAGATAATAATCCTCATGCCACCCGCTCCTTTTAGTACGATTTCGTAGTATTTGCTTGTAAAAAAACCGGTAAATACCGGTCAATCCTCAATATCAATTTTTCTTGCTTGGTTCTTCGCTTCATATTGCCTTGCGGGCTCCTCACCCTGGAATACCTTGGCTGCCTTGAGCAGGAGCCTCGTAAATTCATCTAATTCCTCGGGGGTAAAAGCCTCTTCCAGCCTTCCGAGCATCTCATGCATAAGGTGCTCCCATTCCTTAGCCAACCGTCGGCCTTCTTGCGTGAGCGTGACGAGCCTCACCCGTTGGTCTTGCGCTGATATAGCCCGTGCGATGAATCCTTTGCGTTCAAGCCGTGCAGCAATGCTGGTCATTGAGCTTAGAGGCGCCCCCATCTCGGAAGCAAGCTCCGACATTGTTTGGTCTCCCCGAAAGAGCAAAATCAATAGCGTGGTTAAATCTGAACGGGTTACCTTTTGTTCCAAATGCAGAGTATCAGTCATAAAAGCGAACGGACGTAAGCCGGTCTTAAGGAAGAGGTCATATAGCTGCTGCATACCGGCAACTCCTTTTTAATACGAATACGTAGTATTTCTGAATTCATCTTAATACGAATTCGTAGTAATGTCAATGATCTTACATACCTTCATTTGTGATACGGCTCACCGCAATATACCTAAGCACAAAGCGAAGTTTGACCACAACGTTTACATCAGTATATAAAGATGAACCCACTCCTGACTATGGAGTGGGTTTTTAGGAGAACTTACTTTCAAGCATGCTATTGCATCCATTCCTGTAAATCCTCAGGCAGTTTGTACGTGGCTAAGTGGGTATGGTTCACCAACTTTTCCGAAGGTCCGACAGATATTTGGTAAGTAATGCGGTCTTTCCCTACAGGAACACCGTGTCCTAGACTGGGTTCAACCTCTATTGTCATCTGGAATATAAAACCCCGAAATCCATTCAACCTCTCACTGTCAATAACTGATATGTGCCACGGCTTGATTTCGGGCTTTAGCTTTAGAATGCGGGGATAATAATAGTCTCTAACCACTTCATAGATATTGTTACTTAGAAAAAGCATAAGCATGTCTTCGGTTCTAAGCTGTGGTGAATCTTGTGTCGGTTCTGAATTAGCAATACTCTGTGGCATCATAAGAGTTATGCTTACAATGCAGGCTGTAACCAGTCTCTTCATAAGATGCTTTCCCTTCTCTGCTCATCGTATCGGTCAGATTCTACTCATAGTCGGAGGTTGCCGAGGTTGTAACGGTTAATTTAGGCGCTTTTTGGGAGCATGCAACCGGATGAGCATGAACGTGAGTGGTTGCAATGCTATCTGCGGAGTCACACCCAGAAAGCCTAATCCGTTTCAGCACCTTCCGGTAAAAACTTGCCCTTATTTGTGGTACGGCTCACCGCGCTGTCTGGGACGGCAAGTTTTATAAAATAAACGGCTGCCGTCTTGGCAGCCGCACCCACTTTATTCATCTTCTGACCTTACCTCTGCAATCTTTTTGACTAATGCCTTAACTATTTCGTTTATTTGCAATTCAAAATCCCCTGTTCTATAAAAATGAAATCCACCGATTTTTGTAGTTTCATCAAAAAGGCCCGTCGGTGCATTATCGAACCAGATAGGAATTACACTTGCATCCCCAAACCTATCTTTAAATTGTTCTGATTCAAATCGCGTCCAGATTCTTTTTGGGTAATCAGGACCTAATAGGACTACCACAAACTGCGCTTCACTTCGATAAATTGGGCTAAGATATTCCTCAACGTTCTCCGCGAGTATTCTATGTTGTTCGTTTTTGTCGTAAAATACCGACACCTCTTCTTCTACCAAATTACTGAAGAGAGCTTCGGCGACATCCCTGTCACTTCCAGCAAATGAAAGTGCATAATCATAGCTGGATTTAAAGTTAATTGTCTTGTAGCCGACTTGTAAGACAAACTTCTTCCACTGAATATTCCTGATGTAGTATACGAATTTAGGATCCTCTACACTGATGACATGAGTGTTAGGTTCATAATGTATACATTCTGCAAAGAGTTCTGCGTGGTCTCCATTTAAAAAACCCTCAAGATAACCTTTTTCCATTACTGTAATTACACTGCTTCTATGTTTAGGATACTTTCTTACTGCTTCAATTAGATCAAGAGCCCATTCATTACTTATTGCAAGCCAGTATAGAATATGCAAGTATGGGGCTCTACCATCTTTTCTAAGCTTTGGTCCTGTCGCAAAGGCTCTTGCTGTTTCATAAAATGCGCGACCCAGATCATCAAAAACCTTTTCTTTGATAACTTCAAAACTCGTCGTCACAACTGTATGTTCTTCTTGCGCTTCGAGCACATCACCGTGGATACATATTTCTTTTGATAGCATTTGTGCTATGTGAAAGCTTCCTTGGGCTTCATTTGCTATTTCCTGCTTTGTGTTAATTGTGATATTAAGTACACGTTCTCCGTTTTCAATAAGCTCAAGAACTTTCTCTACAGGATTGGACTCAAATCTAATTGTGTCAATTCGGTTATTTAAATCACGCGCGAATTTAACAAGCGAATCCCCGGCTTTGTTAATTCCAACTATCACAATCTTTGTTTCGGTTGACTCTTCGTCGGCTAAGGTCTTCATATAATCTGCGATTGCGTTTTTTGTCTCGGCGTCTAAACGATGAAAATCATCAATAATAATAATGCCTCTAGGCTCTGTTGTAGGTATAGCTTTTATAGCTTCAACTTCCTTAACTTTACGGGCTGATAATTTGCATATTGGCAGACCTATTCCCGATAGCGATTTTACAGTTCGTACCGGTGGAGCAGCATTATGATGTGATCGAACTTATGGAAACGGTGACGCGGGAGTATTACGAATCCATCGGCTTGAGTGAAGCTTATGCGCAGCAGTTGGCGAGGGAAGCGATGGAGGAACATACGTAACGAAAAGGAGAACGCCTGTCATGGAAGTTCTCCCTTGTGGTGCTTGGTGGAGCGTACCGTCTGAGGGTTTGAACAAAGATAAGCAAGCTTACAGCATGTATCAAAGGCACTTCCCTAATCAGTGAATTCAATACTTACGAACCAACTTCCTCATTGAGCTGCGTCAGATTTCTTTCCCTTAATACTTCCACTAAAGCTATATCCATTTGCTCTCTTGATACTATTAATAGATTTGAAGTATCAAATGTATTCTTCTCAGCGTAGCGAAGATAATGAAGGTATCGGACTAGTTTAACAAATGCCCTCATTTTTTCGTCCGACCACGGAATGACTACCCCAAATCTTCCAAGAGCTGAGGCATTAATAGCACCACCCATTAGATGCTTTCTACTTACCAAATGCTCAATTTCAATTGCCATAAAACATCTTGCATTATGATTCATATACAGAATATCTTCATAATGTCCAGGTACAACAAAGCCGTCTCCATATCTCTCTAAATTGGTTCGATTATATTCAACCAACTTCCTCATAAACTCTTCAACTTGGGGGATTCTTAACATCTCATCATATACATATCCCAAGCGCTCATGAGTTGCGAATGGACCCACTGCTACATCTAACCTTGGAGAATAAATCGAGAGGCCATACTCATCCCTCATTGAAGACCATTCTTCCTGAATAGCATCAATATTAAATACTTGCTTTAAATAATCTTTCAGTTGCAATTGATACGAGTGAAGAACATTATTTCTAAATCTCCCCAGAGATTCTCTCACAAAATCAGTCCATTCAAGTAAATTTATTCCGTTCCATCCTCGTCATCTTCGTCATCCTCGCCTGTATAATACACAGCCGTTTCAGCCAGTGTTGCAACTACTGGAATCAACTGGTCTTCTTTATTCCAACAAATCGCGCCTGTTGGCACATCTTTCGTAAAATCTAACAAACTGGATAAGAGACTTTCCACAACCGAGAATAGCTCCTCGTTCTTCTTTAATTGAATTAATGCGTTATACGGTTTGCCTGATTTAATAGCCTGTCCAAAATATGCCCCTTCAAAATTCGGTAATGAAGCAACTACTCTTACTTTACTTGGAGCTACAGATTCATTAACCACTCCTACAATATTATTATTCTGTGCCCACGCTGAGTTTCTCCTTTTACCATCCTTAGTTCGAGGAAAGTCACTGTCATGCAACACCGAATAACCTGAGCCAAAATGATTTAATATCTTACAAAGTGATACAATTGTAGCCTTGCCTCGTGCCCTTATAATATGCACGTTTTTGTAAAGATCAGGCCTTTTTGAAATTATGTACTTAAAAGCTGTATATTCAGTGTCACCTTCAACAATAATTGAATGTCCGCCAAAGAAAAATTCAGCCACATGCGGATCAAACATATTTAATAGCTTGAGATGTTCGCGGTCGTTGTCATCAAGCTTTACCTTTTCTGGACGAAAAACGGTCGTGCCTAAAATCTCGCCGTTGCCAGCCCTCTCCACTCTGACGATAGTTGTGTTATCTCTTGATACATCAATAAATGATGGGGAATGCGTAGTAACCATCACTTGCCAGTCACTTTTGGTAGGAAGATCATATAATACCTTACAGGCCTCTCTAACGGCATTAGGATGAAGGCACAATTCAGGTTCGTCTAATAAAAGAACATGCGGACGGGATGATTTTGATTTCTTAGCAGTCTCAGCCTGAGCTATTAGTCTAAGAGCAGACCACAACAATGTTCTCCTAGCCCCGCTCCCTTGTTTATCAATAGCACTTTGATAACCAAGCTCAGGGCCCATTAGTAATTTGGACGATGTTTTAAATAAAGAAAGATCGTTTTCAATATTGTCATCCGCTTTGGAATCAAATTTCACTACATACCCTGGAAATATACTCGAAATGGCTGCGGATAGTTCTGTCTCAATTGATTCTATCTCCGACTTGGATTCATCCAGTATTTTTTTCCGAATACCAGAAAGTTGATTAAGGAGTCTAGCATACTCTGTTTCCTCCCCGTCGTCAGAAGAAGTTTGCTGTATTGCTTTAACACGCTCTTTAACAATAGCAGTCAGTAGTTCAATTATTTGTTTCTCTTGCTCCAGAGGATGAGCAAAAGCTTCTACCATATGTGGTTGGGGTCTATTTTCCTTTGCAACATTAGGTGCTCCCCAAGGGACTTGATTATCCCATTCATTTTTTTCAACATCAAAACCTTGACGCTTAGGGTCTGTGTTGGGAGAACTCCAAATCCAGCGCTCTTTGACCAGTGCTTCCTCGTTTTCATTGTCTTTTTGAACCCATCGAGTTGCGGGTGAGGTATCCCCGTTAACAATAGTATGTAGTTCAATTTCCGGAAGATTATCGGAGTCAACAATACCATTTGGAAAATCAGCTTCAGTGAGTCGTGCCTTATTAGAACCATGGCTCATAACTACTTCATATGCTTTCAATATTGAGCTTTTGCCAGCATTGTTTGAGCCAACTAAAACTACGATTTCGTCCAAATCTATTGTTACAGGGCTACTGCCTATACAACGATAGTTCTTAATAATCATTCTTCTAAGCTTTGGACGACTTGCTTCAAACCATGAAAATAGGTCTTCAGTAGCCTCTTGAGCCTTCTTCTTAGGTGGCATCCGCTTCACCCCAATGGTTAAATTTAACTTATTTAATAGGATTATAGCACCATTGGAAGTGTTGTTCCACATATAAACAGAACTATATACAGGACCAGCAAAACACGTTCCCATCGCCAAGAACACATCACTGACATCGAATCGCCTTCAACAAGAAACTCAGACCTTTCTTAAAGTTCTTCTGTTTTATCAGCAACTGACTCCAACTGTGCAAACAGAAACAATGAAAAAATTTCACGAGCAAATTTCATTGAAGGGACTAGATCGGTATCACCTGTAACAAGTATTATCTTCTCTACTATATCCTTACTCGATAACCGTGCGCCATCAAGGCCGAACTTGATATCATTTGACTTATGCATGCTCCTAAACTCAGTTCTTCCGTTACTTCGGGAACAATGGTATTATTTCGCCCAATGGTACAATTTTCTTTTAATTAAGAAGGAAGCTGATATTTGATGTTATTCGCACTTAAATTCTAAGGAGTGGTTTGATATGGCTATTAGTGTAAGTCGTAGAGAATTAATAACGAGAACAGGTGAGCTTATAGGTTATAAGTCCGGCTTAGGTTTAAATAAGGCAGAGTTCGACGAGATTATTCCCACGGACTATCATAGAATTTGGTTCGGGCCATCTGAAAATTACCTACGGTTGTACCCAGAAGAATTTGAAGGACTAATTGCAGAGTTATTGCAACTCCTTGGCAATGTCGAATCGGCTAGCCCAGGGTTGTTTACAATGCACTTGCGTAATAAGTACATGAATAATGTAAAAAAATCAAAGCTGTTAGACGATGTATTTCCAATCTTCATCAACATGATGGAAAAATGTAATGAAGCCGCTCGAGAAGGTAAAGATCCGAATAAAGCAATAGTGCCAGTTCTTCTTAAAGCAAAAATGAAACATGGTGGAGAAGGCTTTAATATGATAATGGAGCTTATAGGTGGGTTGAACAATCACTTGCACATGAGTCCTTGGACCAGTATTCGAGAAACTGAATGGAAGGATATAGCTGAACTGAAAAGCTTATTTGTGAGCGAGAGTCTAGAAACACAATATGGAACTTTTATGGATCAGCGCTATATCGATTATTTAAGAGCAAACTTCGATAAGATAGGAAGTATTCACTGGCGGAAATTTGAAGGTTTAACAGCTGAATTTTTTGAAAGACAAGGCTATTTCGTAGAAATTGGTCCTGGAAGAGCAGATGGCGGTATCGATGTTAGAGTTTGGACACACGATCCTAATCTTGCAGGGCCACCAACAATTCTTATTCAGTGTAAAAGACAAAAAGATTTGGTGGAGCAAACTATCGTAAAAGCCTTGTACGCTGACGTGCTACATGAACAAGCAGAAAAGGGATTGATAGTGACAACAAGCAGCTTTTCGCCTGGATCAAAAAAATTATGTTTTGCTCGGGCATATCCAGTAGCCGAGGCAAACCGTGAAACTCTACGCAGTTGGATTACGGCGATGCGCAAACCTGATACCGGCATCTGGAGCTTGTAAAAAACCATGTTCCCGCAGCCGCAGCTTCTTTTGTCTCCATAATTTTCCGCCGTCACTTATGATACGGTTCACCGCGGTTAATCCGAAACGCGCGGTACACCTGCTCCACCAGCACCAGCCGCATCAGCTGGTGGGGCAGCGTCATGCGCCCGAAGCAGAGCTGCGACTGCGCGCGGCGCAATACGGCATCGGACAGGCCAAGCGAGCCGCCGATGACAAAAACAATATGGCTGGTCCCATAGGTACCCAGCCGATCAATCTTGGAGGCGAGCTCCTCCGACGACCACATCTCCCCTGTCAGCGACAGGGCAATCACGTGGGCGTCCGGCTTGATCGCCGCCAAAATGCGCTCCCCCTCGCGCTGCTTCACCTGCTCGCCTTCGGCGTCGCTCATCGCCTCCGGCGCTTTTTCGTCCGCAAGCTCGGTAATCGTCACTTTGGCGTAAGGACCGAGCCTTTTCAAATATTCATTGATGCCCTGAACCAAATATTTCTCCTTCAGCTTTCCGACCGTTACCATTTGAATATGCATGAACCTAGGAACCTCCGGTACTTTTTTAATAGAGTCATAGCTAGATCAAACAATATCTATATAAAAGAAAAGAGTAGCTTCAAGCCAGTCCCATACCGTGCCAGCGCCAGCCAGCATCATCATTCATACGCAGAAGTAACCAATCCCACCATATGAACCGCATGCCCAACACCAACACCAACACCAACCTCCTCCACCACCCCAATGCAACAAAAAAGGCGTGAGGAGAACCCTCACACCACAAGAAACTGTGCCTTTTTCAAACATTCCTGGCAGTGCTCCGGCGGCGTCCAAGCGGAAAACTGCGTTTCCCCTAAGTCCACCACATCCGGCGCCTCCTCATATTCATCGACAAACTCATCAATCGCAATCTCTAGATGCTCTTTGCATACGCAATACATGCTGAACCGCCTCCGTTATTTCGGGTCCGGGGCTTCCCCGAGCACGACAACGGCAGAATCCTTTTTGCCTGACCGGAAGTAGGTGACCCGAATTTTATCCCCAATATGCTTTTTGTGGTACAAATATTTTCGAAGCTCCAGCGTGCTGCCAATCGGCTGACCGTCCAATTCCGTAATAATATCGTGCGTGCGAAGTCCAGCGGCTTCGGCCGGTCCCTTCGCCTCTAACACGATAATACCATTTTTCACATCAGCGGGAAGTTTTAATACATCCGCGCCTTCTTTTCCAGCAAAGCTGCCGAGCTCCACCGAAGCGACGCCAATATACGGCCGTTTCACCTTGCCGTACTTCACCAGCTCCTCGATCACCGGCTTCACCGAATTGATCGGAAGCGCGAACCCTACGCCCTCCACGCCCATGTCGGACACCTTCATACTGTTGATGCCAATGACACGGCCGTGAATATCGACCAGCGGGCCGCCGCTGTTGCCCTGATTGATCGCAGCGTCCGTCTGAATAACGTCCAGCTCCCAGTCATAAATCCCATCCGCTCCGAGCGAAATCGGAATGACCCGGTGCGGCGAGGAAATAACGCCCTTCGTCACCGTAAGCGAATAGCCGAGGCCCAGCGGGTTGCCGATGGCAATCGCCGTCTCGCCCGAGCGCAGCTGGTAGGAATCGCCAAACTCCGCTAACGTGCGGATACCCTCGCCGTTAATCTCAAGCACCGCGAGATCGGTCATCACATCACGCCCCAGCACAACCGCTTCCTTGTAGCTGCCGTCGGCCAGCACAACCTCCACCGACTCCGCCTGCTCCACCACGTGGTTGTTCGTCACCACCCGCACCTTGTTGCGGTCCGTCGCATATATCACACCCGAGCCGATCCCCGACGGGAAGCCTTCTCTGCTCGCTGCATCCCCGCGGTTCGCCAGCACACTCACGACAGCCGGCTTCACCTTCTCCGTCGCTACCACGACACTGTCCACCGGTGCCGCCGCACCTGCCTCGCTGCGCGGCGCCTCCTGCCCAGCCGTCTGCGTTCCTTCATCCTTTGCGTTCCCGTATAGAAGCGGCAGCAGCACAAGCAGCGTCAGCACCGCGCCACCGGCCGCAGCAATCACCGAACGTGGAAAGGGCAGCCTTCCTACCCTGCCAACGATACGCCCGCCAGACCTCCACGGTCCCCGCGAGCCGCTGCTCCAGCCCCGCTCCTTCTCCCATCTGCGTTCTTTTCCGACCTTCGTTGAGTAGAAATCATCGTCGAACAAGCTCATCCTTTACGTCCCTCGCCGAAAAATTTTTTATGTTCTCGGGAATGTTTTGTCCCTCTCACGACTACAATAATAGAAACTACCAAAATAGTTTCATAGTAAAGGAGAACGCGACATGAGCCGAATTCGTTCCCATATGGATGAAGTCAATATGATTGGCAAGCTGGCCGATCTGAAAACAAGCCACTACCACAATACGCTGCTGTTAAGCGCCCTGGTCGACCTCCTCATTGAAAAAGGCGTCATCACCACCCAGGAGCTCCAGGAGAAAGCCGGAGAGCTCGCCCGTTATACCTCGGAAGCGAAGCTTCCCACCATGTAAACGCTGCACGATCCCGTGTTATCATGGAGCGCCCAACTAGACCCAACGCCCAGCCTTCTCCTCCATCCTAACACGCCCGAGCAAGAACCTCTACTGAAATCCATTCCGTGTCCAAAAAGTTACCGTATAACCGATGCATCAGCGACCCTGACATAAACGAGACAAGCCTTTTCATCCTAAGCTCTAAAAATAAAACCATCGGCGCTCCCGCTTCAGTCTGTGATTAAACACTGAATCTGCAACGACCGCCTACCCAAGGCAGGCTCGCTGAGACATTCAAGCGGTCTGCCTTTTCTTCTTGGCCCGTGCCTGCGCCAGTGCATAAGAAGCCGCGCTGCACCTATTGTAATCCTTACCCGATCTGCCCGCCGCCCGCCTAGAGCTCGCCAATATCGTCCCATTCGGTCGCGCGATCCCAATACGTATCCATCAGCCGCGTTTTCCGGTCCTGCAAATACACGCCGTGCTCCTCTAATACATTATTCACCGTCAGCCTGGCTAAATCCATCACATTATGATCACGGCTCAAATGCGCCAAATATACCCGCTTCGTCCCGCCCGACAGCAGCTCGGACAACGCCTCGCCCGCCGCATCGTTGGACAAATGCCCGACGTCGCTTAGGATGCGCCTTTTAATATTCCAAGGATACTTTCCCATGCGCAGCATTTCCACGTCGTGATTCGACTCCAGCACCATAACGTCGGCATCCACCAGCTTTTCCTTCACCTTCGGGCTCATGTAGCCGAGATCCGTCGCCAAAGCCAGCTTCTGCTGCTCCTCATGGAAGCAGTAGCCGACCGGATCAGCGGCGTCGTGGGAAATCGAGTACGACTCCACCTTCAGCGAGCCGAACTCCACCACATCGCCCGGCTCCAGCACCTTCCGCTTCTCCTCGGCAATCTCGCCGATATGCCGCTCCAGCTCCGCCCACGTCTTCTCGTTGGCGTACACCGGCAAATCAAACTTGCGCGCCACCGCGCCAAGCCCTTTTATATGATCCGCATGCTCATGCGTCACCAGCACCCCGTCCAGGCTGCCGGCATCCACACCGCGTTCCTTCATCAGCTCACCAATCTTCTTCGCGCTTAAGCCCGCATCCACCAGCAGCGTATGCTCGCCGTCCGTGCTCTGCACGACCGTGGCATTGCCCGTGGAACCGCTGGCCAGTATCGTAAAACGTATGCCCATCTCTGTTATTTCCCTTTCTGTGGAACCTCCACTGCTCCGTTAATCGCGTGCACATAATACAGTTCTCCGCTCTGCAGCATTATCCTCCAAAACGGGGCCAAAACCTGTGTTTCCGAATTATACAATTGACCATGGTACCCCAGCTTTACATCGGTAATGACCGCACCTGTGCTCAAATAATTTTCCGTCAAGCTGCCAACCGCCGTCAGCGACGACAAAATACTCGGATCCTTCGGATCGCTCGGCGCCGGAGACACCACCTCAACCAGGCTCTGCCTGTACTGCGTAATGAACCCCTTCTCTGCAAAAAGCTCCAGCTGCACCTCAAACATCGGGTACTTTTGATAGGCTTGGTTGTAGACGTAGTAATCCTTCTTGCTTTGCTTCACGTCCAGCACATAGCTCTCTCCCATAGGCAACTGCCGTGCGATCCGCTCGGACAAGAGGGCACCGTTCTCCATGCGGATTTCGTCGCGGACAGGGTCCTTCAGCATTTCCCGGGCAACGGATCGCAGAGAATCGTCAAACTCCACCGTGATCTCCCGCAAAATCGGCGTCCCTTCCGGCAGCTCCGCTTCAAGCTTCACGCCCTTGCTCTCCATCAGCTGCTGCACCTCGGCAACCCCCGCCCCCACCTTAGAAGCCTCCAGCTCATTGCGGCTTGTCCAAAGCTGAAACGACAACAGCACATTCAGCACTAAAAAAGCGAGAATCAGCACCGTCTTGGCGCGACTCCAGTCCATCTTCGTTCACCGCCCTTTTCCCTGCTCTCCATTCCGCTTCATCCTACGATAAGAAGTCGTACGTCCCGTTAAACAGCTCTACCGCCCATCCCGGGCGCAGCTCCACATAATCCTCCGTTACAATCGGCCGGTAGGCCGGGAACACCGTCACAATCGTGTTCCGGTTCCGGTACCTCTGCACCATCTCCCGCAGCTCCTCGCCCCCCGGGAGCATATGCTCGCTCTTCTCCAGCTCATCCTTCAAGCGGATCAGCGACCGCTCGTAATCCGTCACCACACCGTTTTGCACCGTCACTCGGATATATCCAAAAAACTCGCTGCGCTCCGATATAATCGGGAACGCCCCCGGATACGTCCCGGCATACTGCCGGAACACAAACACCTGCGCGCCGATCGCCGCGCGCTGCGGCAGGCGGTAGGCGATATATTTGCCGTTCCAGCCGCCGTGCTGGTTCACAAACTGCACCGAGGCCAGCATATTTTCACGAATCGTGCTGTTCTGCTCATAAGAGGCGGCCGGATCGGTGAAGGCCATCCATTTTTGCCCCGGCTTCATCTGCAGCCCCCGCTTGCCGTCCGTAATAATGAGCGAGCCGTCTCGCTCCATCAAGCTGCGCGTCGTCGCCGGATCGGCGAACAGGCTTTGCTGCAGCTGCTCCTGCGTCATTTCCTCGTAGGCGTACCGGAAGCCGACCATCGGAAGCGGCTCCTCCGCCAAATACGTTACGCCGTCTTCCGTGCCATATTTCGTTAAATACGTACCAAGGCCGACAAAGCCTTCCACGTCCTTCGGCGTAAGATCCACCTTTTTCGCCTCGTACACCGTCCCCGTGCTGTCGCTGATAAACAGCGTGCGCACCGTTTCCTGCCCCGGCCGATTCAGCATCCAGATGCGGTTAATCGGCTCCATCGCGGCAGCCTCTTCACCCTTCAGCAGCATCTGCCGCTGTAAAATTTCAATGGAGATTCCGTCCTTGTACCGGATCTCCACCCCCTGGTAGCTGTCGCGTAATTCGTTCCACGTGAAACTTTGCTCCGACAGCCGGGCAAACGAATCAAAGTTGCGCTGCTGCAGCTTCTCCAGAATAATCTCGTAAAACACCGTATTCGGATTCAGTACGGTATGCTTCGCATCGCCAAAATGCAGCACCATCTGTGTCGGATAAACCAAATCCTGCAGCTCCAGCTGCGTCCCCGTCAGCTCCGCCTCCACATATTCCGTCTGCGGCGAGGCAATCTCAAAATCCCGCACATTGCCGATCAGCACATAGCTTTGAAGCAGGCTCGCCGCCACGAGAAAGACAAGAAAATACGTTTTCGCCTTTTCAATCATGCGGCGCCGCCTCCTTTCTGCTCACGATCCGGTTCATGAATCGGCAGCGTGAAGGTCACCTTCGTGCCTTGATTCACCTCGGATTCGATCCCGATCGCCCCTCCGTGCGCCTTAACGATTTCCCGGGCAATAGAGAGCCCCAGCCCTGTACCGCCCATATTCCGGGAACGTGCCTTGTCCACCCGATAAAAACGTTCGAAAATCCGCGACAAATCCTTTTTCGGAATCCCAATTCCGTTGTCCTGAACGGAGATCTCCACCCAGCTCTTCTCCAGCGGACGGGCGCCAAGCAAAATCCGCCCTTGATCCCCTGTATATTTGATCGCGTTGGACATTAAATTGTCCAGCACCTGATCGATCTGATCGCGATCCACCAGCGCCTTCGGCAGCCCTCGCGCCACATCCAGCACAAGCTCGATCGAACGCTGCTGCAGCTGGAACGAGAATCGATCCGAGACCTCCTCCAGCACTTCCGCCAAATCGATCGGTTGCTTGGCCATCACTGCCCGGCGGGAATCGAGCCTGGACAGGTGCAGCAAATCGGAGACGAGCCGAATCATCCGTTCCGCCTCGCCCTTCGTTACCCCCAGGAACCGCTTCGCCAGCTCCGGATCATCCATCGCGCCGTCATCCAGCGCCTCCAAATACGACTTAATCGTCGTCAACGGCGTCCGCAGCTCATGCGATACGTTCGCGACAAACTCCCTGCGTGCCTGCTCCAGCTTCTCCTGCTCGGTGATATCCTGCAGCACCGCAATGGTGCCCGTAATGCCGCGTCCGCGCCGGTGAATCGCATTAAACGTAATGCGCACGACAAGCGGCTGCTCCTCTTCGCTGAGCTCAAGGCGGGTAACCGCTATATTTTCCGACCCCAGCACATGCTGGCCGACGGACTCCTTCGGCAGGCCAAGCAGATCGGCGATGTCCTTGCCGAGCCAGTCATTGCCCTGGACCTGCAGCATTTCCCGCGCCCGCAGGTTCATGACAATCACCTTGCCCTGATCATCGGTGGCGACCACGCCGTCGCTCATGTTGGAGAGGATCGATGCGAGCTTCTCCTTCTCCTCCTCATTGGCGGAAAGAGCCTCCTTCAGCCGCTCCGACATATAGTTAAACGCGAAGCCAAGCTGACCGATCTCATCCCCGGAATGCACGTTTACCTTCTGATAAATCCGACCCTCGGCAATCGCCGTCGCTTTCTTCGTCATTTCCTTAATCGGGGTGACGATCGTATTCGAGAGCACCACGCCAAGCAGAGCGGTCAGCCCGAGCGCAATCAACGTACCGGACAGCAAAATTTGCTTGATCCGGTTGATCGTATCAAACATCTCCTCCATCGAAGCCACGATATAAATCGCCCCAATGACCTTGCCTTCGCTGCGTACCGGCATCGCGATTATCCGCTTGCGCTTCTTGTCGCTATCGATAAACGTCCGCTCGTTCCCGCGAATTCCCTGCAGCGCCCGCGTTACTTCGGTTTGCGTATTCTTTTGCCCGATGATCGATTCGGGGTCAGCCACAGACGCTCCGACAACCTTGCCGCTGGAGTCCATGACCTGCACTTCCGCCTCGCCGATTTCCAGCAAATTACGAACGACGATATTCAAATCATCGTAAATCTTCTTTTCCTTTTCAGCCCCGGCCCCCTGTGCATCCTCAAGATAGGAGCGAACATAACCGGCCAATAGATAACCCTTTTGGTTCAGTGTATACGAGAAGTTATTGAGAAACGAGGCTTCGAGTGTGCGGATAAAATAAACCCCGATCAGCTGCATAGCGATCAGGATCAATAAGACGTAAATAATAATTAACTTCATTTGAATCGTTTGCAAAAAACGAACATGCTTGCCCGGCATTTACAGCCCTCCCGTTTTGGGACTGCGCATCATATACCCCAGACCTCGCCGGGTAATAATGAACTGCGGATTGCTCGGATCGTCCTCGATCTTCTCCCGCAGCCTTCTTATCGTCACATCGACCGTACGGACATCGCCAAAATATTCAAAGCCCCATACGGCCTGAAGCAGATGCTCCCGCGTCATTACCTTGCCGTTATTTTTCGCCATATATTGAATCAGTTCAAATTCGCGATGCGTCAGATCGATCGGCTCGCCGTTCTTGTACAGCATATACATATCGCTGTCGATCAGCAGGTTAAACAAGCGAAAGCCCTGCTGTAGGGTATCTCCCGAGGCGGAAGCGCTGCTGTCCGCTTGCTCTGTTCGGGTTTGCCTGCGTAAAATCGCCTTTACCCTGGCCAGCAGCTCCCGTGTTCCGAAAGGCTTCGTTACATAATCGTCCGCCCCGAGCTCAAGACCAAGCACTTTATCCAGTTCTGTATCTTTAGCGGTCAGCATAATAATCGGAGTGTTCATTTTCGCACGCACCTCACGGCACACATCCATGCCATCCTTCACGGGCAGCATCAAATCGAGCAAGATCAAATCGGGCTGCTCCCGAAAGGCCAGCTCCACCGCCGTTCCTCCATCAAACGCGCACACGACTTCATAACCTTCTTTTTCAAGATTAAACTTTAAAATATCTGCAATCGGCTGCTCATCATCGACAACCATAATTTTAGCCGGCATGAATGCGTCACCACCCTTGTGCTCTTATCATACCATATGCAAAAAAAAGAGGCATCCCGCTTCGCTTTCGCACTGCGGAATGCCACTGTCTCCCTTATTATCGGCTCAAAAATTTCATCGGGTTCTGGATACTGCCATTGCTATGAATTTCAAAATGTAAATGAATGCCGTCTGAATCGCCAGTATTACCCATAACTCCGATTTTCTCGCCTTTTTCTACAATCGTTCCGCTCTTCGTCGTGATCTTGCTCAAATGAGCGTACAGCGTCTCATATCCGTTCAAGTGATCGATAATGATCATATTGCCGTAATCTTCCTTGTACCCTGCATACGTGACCTTGCCGTTATCGGCGGCGATAATGTTTTTATTCGAGCTGGTCAAGTCGATGCCCTTATGCAGCTTACCCCAACGCATGCCGTAGCCGCTGGACAGCTTTGCCGAGACGACCGGCCAGCTGAATTTGCCGGTCCCTTCGCCTTTGACAACCTTGGTTCCGCGCTTTACCACTGCGGTAACCGGCTCCTGCAGCATTTCCTCGGAAACGAGCTCTTCTTCCATCAGGAGGCCGTTTTCCTTCGTCAGCTTAAAGGTCACCCGCTTCATGCCGTTCTTTCCGGATTTGATCACCTCGGTCCGACCGGCTCTCATATCGTCATCAGGTATGTATTCTGTCGGATACTGCACTTCCTGCATCTCCACAATCTTTTCTTCCGTCTTTACCGATAATGTCGGCTGCAGCACCGTTAAATCCAATACGTCGCCGACGCGAACCATATCATTTTTAATCTGCGGATTGTTTACATAAATAACCTGCTTGGAAATATCAAATTTCTTCGCGATACAGGAGATGCAATCTCCCTCCTGTACCTCATATTTCGTAGGCTGCACATCGCCTGTTTCCAGCTTCTTTACCGTTTCCTGCGGGTCCAGCGGAACTTGCTCCGGCTGCAGCTCCACCTGATTCAGTTCCACCTGCTCGGCGAAGCCGACGGAAAGCAGCTCGGTTTGCTCTACCGTTGGCGCCGGAGCCACCGATGCGGACAATACCGAAACCTGCCCGCTCTTCTTCGCGTTTCGCTCTGCTTCCTTCGCCAAGTAATTCTGCTTAATCGTCTCTAGAATACTCTTGGCCGTCTCTTCGTCCTTCACAATCGCAACGACGTTGCCGTCAATCTTGAGCTCAATACCGACCGGCTTCGCCACAAGCTGGGACGCCAGCGCGCTCAGCACCTTGGTATCGTCGCCTCGTCCGTTAAATACCGTTTTAGGCTGAACCTCATAAACAGGCGCTTCAACGGAAACCTGCACATCGGTCCGCTGCGCCTTTAATTCTTCGATCTTTCCTTGCAAAAATTGAGCAATAATAGCCGGATCCGAAACCGTGCCGATATTCGTCCCATTCACGGAAACCTGATAGATCTCGTTCATGTTGGATTTAACGTACACGTTCCCCGCTGCGGATACTGCGGCAATCGCCACAATTACAGATATACCCTTGAATACTTGAATCTTATATGTATAAATCGTTGTTTTCGCTGTTGCAAGCTTTTCCCGCCATGTTGGTGCGGCGTCTGCAGTCGTTTCAGGAAGTATTTCGGCTTGCGCATTCATCGTTTCTTCTGTTCCGCGAATTCGGTGGAAAAACCGCTTAGACATGCTTACGGTTCGTTTCACCCATTCCAGTTCTGTGAAAGCCCGCATGTTCGCCTCCCATAAAGCCGATATACGACAATAAATGTATAAGTTCGACTCAATTTCCATAAAATATGGTCAGTATTTGGCACCTCTCTTACTTTATCACAGGCTTGTTTCCGTTATCAACCTTTTTTCATTGACAAAGCGGTTACAGGACCATTACCGATTGGAGGATTGAATGGATGGAGGCTCGAGTCGTTGCGCGCTTTCCGAGTCGGGAAGCAGCTGAGCAAACCGTGGATTATGTGAGGGAGCTTGGGATCATGGATCTTAAGGTGGAACCCAATGCGTGTGTAAGCGTTCTTGTCGAAAAATCAAGATACCGCCAAATTGAGGATACCTTAACTCATTTCGGCGGCGAGGTCATTACATCGGAGCATTGATCAGCCGATAATTTTCATCAGCTCTTGATATTCCTCCGTTGTCACGTACTGCTGAACAATTTGTTGGATTTCCTGAAGTTCATTTCCCGTTAATCCATCTTCCATCATGCTCGATATGGTTTGCCATTCGTTTTGCGGAAGCTTGGATACAAGGATCGAAAAGATTTTCATCTTATCCTCGTCGGAGATACTGTTTTTCTTTTGATTAATTTCCTCCGTGGTGACCATGACATCCCGCTCAGTGCTGCCACTCGCTTCATCGGAAGAGGAAATGCGACCCATGACCGCCAAGGCATCCTCTGGCGGTTTTTTTCGTTCCACCGGTGACTCTTTCGTCTCTTGATCAGGCTTCAACCCCTGCTCCGAACCGGACTCCGAATCCTTCCATGTCTCGGTGGTGCCCTCGCCCTTTCCTGTCCACTCTGCTTCTGGTTTCGCTGCTGTAGGTAAAGCCGGTTCCGCCACTCGCTCGCTAGGCGTTTTCGCTGCATTTTGCGATGGCAGGCTTCCTCCGGTTAAACCCGCAAGGACATCATTGAACGTAACCGGACGAATCGAGGCTTGAAACGGCATCGACTTCATCCACTGCTCCACATACGAGTTTACAACAGTCAAGGTAGTAGCCATGGAAACGACGGAAACGATAATACTTCCTAATGTAATTTTGAGTACCCAAACCATTGCTTTCAAAAGCGTTCACTCCGTTATCCTGGTTTATCTTCCTCTATTCCCAGTATTAACGAAGCGACCCATTTCAAAACTCCCGCCGGCTTTTTTTCCGCCTTTACGGCCTCAAGCTGTTACGCCCGGCCGATTCGACCGAACCTACACCGCAAACCGGTACACCCATGCCTAACGCCCCGTCATGTCCCGCCGAACACCTAGCACTCTGTGCTTCGCGCTCTTGCTCGGTATGGGGCACGTTTTCCGGTAGATTTCACATGACGATCATACTACACTTTGAGTTTCCTAGCTTGCTATTCCGATGCATGCATTTCACTCTGACTTCACATACCAGTCACTGCACGCTGTTAGATTCCTCGGTTTCTCATCTGATGCTCGCATCTCCGGTTGAGTACACATACCGATCACCAAACACACTCTGAACTGCCTCCATTTCTTATCCGACGCTCACTTCTCCTACTAACTGCACGTAACAGTCACCAGCTCTTTGAGATCCCTCGGTTGCTCTCCAATGCTCACATTTCACGCTGATATAACGCACCAGTCACTATACACTATGAGATTCCTCGGGTACTCAGCCAATGTTCACATCTCCTAATGACTACACGTACGATCACCACACACTTTAAGCTTCCTAGATAGCTCTTCCGACGCTCTCAGCAATCTCTACCTATTCGTACCAGTTTCCAGCGCTGAGAGCTTCCTCGATTGCTCAACCAATGCTCGCATTTCACGCTAACTACACATCCGAACAAAGCACCATAAACCCATCAGTGATGCGCAATCCGGTCCCGGCCACTCCTCTACCTCATCGACCACACACATAATACAAATTATTTGTATTGTTTGTTCATCGGACCCCATTCTGGCGCGAGCTTATACAAGTAATTTGTATTGTTTGCTTCCCGGAGGCCATATTTCTTGAATTCTCGCTGAATTATACAAATGATTTGTATTATCGGAGCATCATTTTGAGCTCTGCCCAAAATTAGTACAAATAATTTGTATTATGGTAAATGGGTTCGGTTTCTAGACTGCAATTTATGGGCTCAAGGTGCTTGGTTCAGGGTTAGTGCCCAGGGTCTGGGTTCAGTTTCTTGGTGCAAGGCTCTTGGTTCAGGTTCTTGTTTGGGTTTATTGGTTCGGGTTTCTTCTTTCGGGTTTACTGGTTCTGGTTTCTTGCTCCAGGGTTCTTGGTCCACATCATACATCCGTGCTTCTACCTTGGCGAGCCAGCCAACCTGCTGACTTGTGGAAATTTATATGAGGCAACCTGCGTCTACATGTCTTCTTTATTTTCCAAAGTGCAGCCTCCCTACCCCCACAAAACCACAAAAAAACCGACGACTGCTCAAAGCAGCCATCGGTTCAAACTTCAAAAATCCATTCTCATCGCCTATACATAGGCCGGGTATACCCAGACTCGCCAAAAGCGTGTCTGCACACACTACACTACCTATCGCATACGCCTGTCTCAGACCCTAACAAATCCACTTATCCCTTGCTTACGCGTAAACCGGACGCACCAAATTCGTCTGCTCGCGATTGCGGCCAACCGAGAAAATCGAGATCGGAATGCCCGTCAATTGAGACACACGCTCCAAGTAGTGACGCGCATTGGCCGGCAGATCATCCAACGAACGAGCGCCGCTAACGTCTTCCGTCCAGCCCGGCAGTTCTTCATACACCGGCTCACATTCCGAAAGCTGGTTCAGGCTTGCCGGATACGAATCGATCACTTCGCCGCGGAAACGGTAGGCGGTGCAAATTTTCACCGTCTCCAAACCAGTCAGCACGTCGATCGAGTTCAGCGACAGCCCCGTAATTCCGCTCACGCGGCGGGCATGGCGCACCACGACGCTGTCAAACCAGCCTACGCGGCGCGGACGGCCGGTAACCGTGCCATACTCATGACCCTTCTCCCGGATCAAGTCGCCGATTTCATTGTTCAGCTCCGTCGGGAACGGACCATCGCCGACACGGGTCGTGTAGGCCTTCGCTACCCCGATAATTTGGTGGATCTTCGTCGGGCCAACGCCCGAGCCGATGCACACACCGCCCGCAGACGGGTTAGACGAAGTAACGAACGGATACGTACCGTGGTCGATATCGAGCATAACGCCCTGCGCACCTTCAAACAGCACGCGGCGGCCTTCGTCAATCGCATCGTTCAACACGACGGAGGTGTCCGTCACGTACGGACGAAGCTTTTCCGCATAACCGAGATACTCCTGCAGCACAGGCTCTACATCGAGCCCCTGTGCGCCGTACATCGTCTCAATAAGACGATTTTTCTCCAGCATGACTGCGCGCAGCTTCATTTCAAATTCCGCCGGATCCATCAGATCGGCGATCCGGATTCCGTTGCGGGACGCTTTGTCCATGTAAGCCGGTCCGATACCCTTACGGGTCGTACCGATCTTGTTTGCGCCCTTGCGCTCTTCCTCAAGACCATCCAGCAGCAAATGGTACGGCATAATAACATGCGCACGATCGCTAATTTTCAGGTTATCGGTTGCGAATCCGTTGTCATGAATGTACTCGATTTCCTCGATCAGCGCCTGCGGGTTAATAACCATCCCGTTTCCGATGACGCAAACTTTATTCGAATAAAAAATACCCGACGGTACCATCGTCAGTTTGTATTTCTTGTTGTTGATAATAATCGTATGACCGGCGTTGTTTCCTCCCTGGTAGCGCGCAATCACTTCTGCGCTTTCCGCCAGGTAATCCGTAATCTTTCCTTTTCCTTCGTCCCCCCACTGGGTTCCGACAACAACTACTGTTGACATGCAAATACCTCCTCAAAAGGTAAAGCCAGATTTTCCCGCTTTTGAAGCATTTTCAGTGTATCAGGCGCACCCCAGAAAGTCAATAAAAAATACGAACGATCTAACCACAATGGGCGAAATCGTTCGTATATAATACGAATCTATTTTTATTTACATTGCCATAGGCGCTTCGCCATGTCCCCGATCCAAACTTACGAATTTATTAAAGTTTTTCAGGAAGACCAGCTCCACCGTCCCAACCGGACCGTTACGCTGCTTGGCAATGATAATTTCAATGATGTTCTTTTTCTCCGTATCCTGATTGTAGTAATCGTCACGATACAGGAACGCAACGATATCGGCATCCTGCTCGATCGAACCGGATTCACGAAGGTCAGACATCATCGGACGCTTGTCCTGACGCTGCTCGACGCCACGGCTCAGCTGAGACAGTGCAATGACCGGCACGTTCAATTCCCGCGCGATCTGCTTTAACGTACGGGAAATTTCCGAAACCTCCTGCTGCCGGTTTTCCCCCGCCTTGCCGCGTCCGTGAATCAGCTGCAGGTAATCGATCAGGATCATGCCGAGTCCCTTTTCCTTCTGCAGACGGCGGCATTTCGCACGAATATCGGCTACCGTTACCCCCGGCGTATCATCGATATAAATATTCGCCTCGGAGAGCGCACCGATCGCCATCGTTAGTTTTTCCCAATCATCGCCTTCTAAATACCCGGTTCTCATCCGGCCCGCATCCAAATTCGCCTCGGCGCAAATAATACGCTGCACAAGCTGAGGCGCTGACATCTCAAGGCTAAAGATGGCGACTGTTTCCTTGGCGCGAACGCCGACGTTTTGGGCAACGTTCAGCGCAAACGCCGTCTTCCCTACAGAAGGACGCGCCGCTACGATGATCAAATCGCTTCGCTGGAAGCCGGACGTCATCTTGTCGAGATCCTGAAAGCCGGACGGAATGCCGGTCGTGCCGCCCTTATGATGATAAAGGTGTTCGACCTTCTCGAACACTTCGAGCAGCACATCACGAATCGAAATAAAGCCGCTGCTGCTGCGCCGCTGCGAAATTTCCATAATACGCTGCTCGGCCTCGCTGAGCAGTAAACCTACATCCTCGCCGCTGGAATAGCCATTCGAGGCAATTTGCGTCGCAGTGCGAATTAACCGCCGAAGCATCGATTTCTCTTCGACGACCTGCGCATAATAATCGACGTTGGATGCCGTCGGAACAGACCGCGCCAGCTCGGATAAATATTTGACTCCGCCGACCTCGTCCAAGTTGCCTTGGTCTTTTAAGAACGTCGTCAGGGAGACAAGATCCACCGGCTCGTTCTGCTCCGCCAAGGTGACCATCGCTTCATAGATGATGCCGTGCGCCGCCCGATAAAAATCCTCGGTGCGAATCCGCTCCATCGCGGTAACCAATGCTTCCCCATCGAGTAAAATCGCCCCAAGCACGGCTTGTTCGGCTTCCGTGCTTTGGGGCGGTACCCGGTCCATAAACATTTGATCGTCCATCGGGACCCCTCCGGTCACTCTTCGACAACCTGAACGCTAAACTCGCCGGTTACATCCGGATGCAGCTTAACCTGCACCTTGGTCACACCGAGCGTGCGAATCGGATCGTCGAGTACGATTTTGCGCTTATCTACCTTAAACTTCAACTTTTCCAGCTCATCAGCAATTTGCTTGCTTGTTACCGAACCGAATACGCGGCCGCCTTCGCCGGATTTCACCTTCAGCTTCACAGTGATATCCTTCAGCTGCTCGGCAAGCTTCTTCGCGTCTTCCTTTTCCTGCTCCTTGCGCTTTTCTTCCGCTTTCTTCTGCACTTCAAGCGTTTTTATATTACCTTCCGATGCGAGCTTCACCAAGCCCTTCGGAATGAGAAAATTGTTTGCGTAACCTTCCGATACTTCTTTCACTTCGCCTTTCTTGCCTTGACCCTTAACATCCTTTAAGAAAATGACCTTCATTCGAACAGTCCCTCCTCTTCCATCTCCTGAAGCACCTGCTTCAGTCTTTCTTCGGCTTCTTCAATCGAGCCCTCCAGCTGAACGGCCGCATTCGTTAAATGCCCGCCGCCGCCGAGCCGTTCCATAATGACTTGGACATTGATTTGTCCAAAGGAACGGGCGCTGATCCCGATCAAACCGTCAGTCCGCTCGCAGATGACGAACGAAGCCAGAATACCCTTCATATTCAGCAGTGTATCAGCCACCTGCGCAATGAGCAACTGAGAATATTTGCGTCCCGGCTCCGTCGCCGCAAGCGCAATATGCTCATGAATGACCTCCGTCTGCTTAATAATTTCCGCTTTCTTCATGTACTGCTCCAAATCTTCCTGCAGCAGCTTCTGCACTAAGCCGGAATCGGCGCCGTTGCGCCGCAGAAACGAAGCGGCCTCGAA
The DNA here is from genome assembly GCF_011421635.1 of Paenibacillus turpanensis. Lineage (GTDB taxonomy): Bacteria > Bacillota > Bacilli > Paenibacillales > YIM-B00363 > Paenibacillus_AK > Paenibacillus_AK turpanensis. The sequence goes on along the minus strand of NZ_WTLI01000028.1, from coordinate 30,288 downwards.
CGTCCGTGCGCCCGTGCGCAGCGAGAAGCTCTTCGTATCGACAACGATGCCTGCCAGCAGCGCCGTCGCTTCCAGCGGCTCCATTTCGATATGCTCCGAAATGTACTGCAGCAGCTCACTCACCAGCTCGCAGGTGGACGAGGCGTACGGCTCCAAGTAGACGAGCATCGCATCGTCGATAAACTCTTCGCCGCGGCGGTGATGATCCACAACGACGACACGGTTCGTGAGGCCCAGCACCTTCGATTCTGTCGCCATGGACGCCTTATGCGTATCGACGACAACGGCCAGCGACCGCTGCGTCGTAATGTGAAGCGCCTGCTCGGGTGAGATGAACCAGCGGTTCAACCGCTCGTCGGCGCCGATCAGCTCCATCAAGCGGTAAATCGACGGGTTCACACCCTCGAGCACAATGTACCCTTCCTTGCCGACCGCCTGCACGGCCTTCAATACCCCTACCGCTGCGCCAATGGAGTCCATATCGGGGATTTTATGCCCCATAATGACCACCTTGTCGCTGTCGCGGATTAAATCGCGCAGCGCGTGCGCAATGACGCGTGCGCGCACTCGGGTGCGCTTCTCCACCGCGTTCGAGCGCCCCCCGTAAAAGGTAACGCGCTGCCCATGGCGGACGGCGACCTGATCGCCGCCGCGCCCCAGCGCAATATCCAAACCCATTTGCGCGAGCTGGCCCATTTCGACCAGGCCATCCGCGCCCGTTCCTACGCCGACGCTAATCGTCAGCGGCAGCTTGTAGTCCGCCGTAATATCGCGCACGTCGTCCAACAGATCAAATTTCGTCTGCTCCAGCTTACGCAGCGTTTTCTGGCTCATCATCAGCAAGTACTTATCCGAGGCCGTACGGCGTAAAAACACCCCGTTTTCCGCCGCCCATTCGGTTATGTGTCCGGTCACCTTGGCCAGCATGACGCTGCGGGATTGATCGTCCATGCCCTGCGTCGCCTCGTCCAGATTATCCAGCATCAGAATACCGATGGCGAGCTTCTCTTCCTCGTATCGCTTCGTTAACCCGGTATACGCACTGATATCGGTAAAAAACAACAGTCTTTCACCGGCCTTTACGATAACCTGATAAGTTTTGGCGCCAATGACGACCTCATGCTTGCCATCCTTCTCCTTCTTGCTCTTGAGCGCCGGAAACAGCTCCACAACCGGGTAACCAATTACCGATTCCTTCGCAAGCATTTCGGCGACAAACGGATTATGCCATTCCACCGCTCTTTCCTCGTTGTACAGCAAGATTCCAATCGGCAGCTCATGCATCACATCCGAGGAAGCCTTTTTAATCCGGTGTGACAACGTGGCCACATATTCATTCATTTCTTTGCGGAACGCCTTTTCCGCCGTAATCGTGTAATATGCCAGAAAGCCGCATAGGAATAATGCCGCCGTTCCTAACAGCCAATGTAATAAATAAAGCAGCGCGGACGATACAAGCATAAAAGCAAACGTCCACACCGTATGCAGCCCGTGCCAACGGGTAAACAGCGTTTTCGGCATGAGATTCCATCCTTACTTTTGCATTCTCTCCCGCAGCGGCATAACGACGTCAAACACACCGAGGATACTGTAAATCGTCATTAAGAATGGTGCGATAAGCAGCAAAATGATAGACCCGATCGGCAGAAGACGTCCCCACCCTTTGACGTGAGCTGCAAAAAATACAAATCCAATCGCCTGAACGGCAAAAGCCAGCATCAGCAGCGGGATTAAGTTCACGAGAATCGTAAACATCAATGAACTCGTGTCCGCGTTGCGGAAAATCAATTCCAAAAACAACGCGATAAGATAATACCATACGATGGACTTCGGAAGTCTCCATTCCCGGAGTGGCTGGAGCTTTGGAAAATCGGGATTGCTTCTTCGCTGCAGCAAGCGGACCACGCCATGTGTAAGGAAGCTGTATACTGTCGCTCCAATAATAATTAGGAACGGAAGCATGCGCACCGTCACCGTTACATACTGATCCACATACTCATTCAGCTGCTGCTCCGTCAGCATCGTCTTCATCAAATTCGGGAATGTCTGAATTCCCTCATGCATAAAGTTCGCAAATTCCTTCGTAATATTAATGCCGCCGGCTGAGGTTAGCAGAAGAGCGAGTAAGGAAACCCCGATTATACTGACGATGCCCGTGGTAATGACGCTGCGTGCCGGTTGATTTCGCTTATACATCCTGCCCATGATGTAGGAAGGAACAATAAAGAGAAGCGAAACGACAGCAAGCGGTCCGGCATATACCCCAAGCAATAAATACAAGACGATCATAACAACAAAATAGTGAACCCAAAAACGTATCGTTTCCAGCTTCACAGCGAGAATGACAGTCGGCACCATAAGCAGCGCCAACGGAATAAATTGAAGCAGCGGGATGTAAACGCCAAGGAGCATTACCAAGTATAGAAAGCTCCAGCCAACGCCCGCGCTGTATTGTTTAAACAACGGCTTCACCTCTTGCGCAAGTGATCTTCCAGGCTGGAAATATCGCCATACCAATCCTCCAGCTGGTGTCCTTCTTTTCGATGTTTTCCAAGCTTCTCCTTCATGGCCTGATCCAGTTGATCATATGGAAGACCCAGCCTGCGGCCCAAAATATAACAGCTTACGACCAAGCTGGCCAAGCTGTCCGTGATTCGGTGGGTGTTCCCGTCCCATATTCCTTTAAACAGCCGCGACATATGATCGAGAACTTCTGTTTTGAGCCATTCCACGATTTTCAGCCGCTTGGCGACGTCCATCTCTTTTTCCATTCTGCTCAACCCCGCTCTCTCCTTACCCATAAAACGCTATAACCTGAATTATACCACAAAAAAGACAGGGAACCATATTCGCCCCCTGCCTGCAGCATTACCAATTATCGAGTGTATCTCGGATCAAGCTGCACATTCGGCTGAATGTCTACCTTGGAATAGCCGGTGGAATGCCATTTTCCATCCTTATCCTGTGACAGCTTCATTTCATATACATAAAAATGTCCCATTTCATAGCTTAACAGATGATATTCATTTTGCCCCGGAAAAGGAACCTTATCGATCGTGTAGATCATCCCGCCGCCTCTACCGTAGGAGCCGGAGCCCCAATAGGAGGAAGCAAGCAGCACTGTCTTTGCTTCGCTTTTCAGCACGGCAATGATATCTTCATTCGTTTCGCCGGCAATCATCGTATCATAAATGTACGAGAAGGTCGGCTTCTCTTTCCAAACCTTCGCGAGCTCTGCTTCTGTTGCGTATAAAGCCTTCGTATATTTCTCCTGGACCTTGGCAATTCCTCTGCAATCAATGCCCATCCGTTCCATATCGCTGACTCGGTAGTATTGAACACTGTCATATGTATTCGTTAAAACTTGATATTCTCCGCCTAAATATTTCGCGCTATACGCCTGCAGCATGTTAAGCTCGATCTGAGCATACACTTGACCGGCCGAATTCGGGTTTTCCGGTTGTCCGTCAAAACGGCTGTTTACATACACGGTTGAAGTTGAAGCATCCCAATTCACATCGATATCAAGCAGCTTACTGAGCACCGTTAACGGCAAATACGTACGATTGTCATAAATGAGCGGCGGTTTTTCCAGCTGCAGCGGTTGACCATCCAAAGCAATCGTAAAGTCCTTCCGCAAAAAGGCTTCCACCTTGGTGACTCCATTGTCCGCCAATACTCCGGCCGAAAAACTTAGTCCGATTAGTGATGCAAGAAATAATGAGCGCTTCCATGTTCGTTTCATGGGGTACCTCCCTACCAAAGCTTACCTCGATTATATCATATTCGACATGATTCGTCGGTAGTTTCATAGAGATTCGTTGAACACCTTAGTTGCGCGGCGCCCACAGCATGACCGCAACACCAATCAGACATATCCCTGCCCCGATCCAATCGTATAGATCCGGAGTTTTTTTATCGACCCACCAGCCCCATAACACCGCAAGCGCGACAAAAACTCCGCCATAAGCGGCATACACTCTCCCAAAGCTGGGGAAGCTTTGCAAGGTCGGGAGAATACCGTACCCGATCAAAATAACACCGCCAAGAAGCCCGTACCATAACGGCCTCGATTCTCTCAACCAAAGCCAGATCATGTACCCCCCGCCGATTTCGGCTAAACCAGCGGCGATAAATAATAGGATTGCAGTACTCATTATGCATCTCCCTCATTTCGATCAGAGTCTACCTTCCCCCTGAGACGGATTCAACAAGCAATTCCTTTCGTGCTTCATCCATAAAAAAAGGATGAACACCGAGGTGTCCACCCTTCCTTCTTGTTCGATCCTACTCCGTAGTGTACGGAAGCAATGCCAGCTGACGGGAGCGCTTAATCGCTGTAGTCAGAGCACGCTGGTACTTTGCGGAAGTACCCGTTACACGACGCGGAAGAATCTTACCGCGCTCGCTGATAAACTTGCGAAGCAAGTCGATATCTTTATAATCAATGTGAGTAATTTTGTTTACTGTGAAGAAACAAACTTTACGACGCTTGCCGCCTCTCTTACCGCGTCCGCCGCCGCCAAAGCTCTTTCTTTCTGGACGGTCATCTCCGCCATCTCTTTGTTTAAAGCTCATCGGTCGTATCTCCTTTCATATCGAAATTCGCTGCCGCTCTTTAGAACGGCAAATCATCATCTGAAATATCAACTGGCTTGCCGTCGTCAAAGAAAGGATCCTGCTGCTTTCCTTTCGGAGACGACCCGTATCCGCCGCCACCGCCTCCACGATTGGAGCCTCCGCCGTAGAACTGGTCGCCCTCATCGCGTCCGGCCGAATTATTGCTGTCCCGCGACTCCAAGAACCGCACATCGTCGGCAACAACTTCCGTTACGTAAACACGCTTTCCTTCGTTGTTGTCGTAGCTGCGCACCTGTAGGCGCCCTTCTACCGCAGCGAGCCGTCCCTTACGCAGAAAGTTTGCACAGTTCTCCGCAAGTCCTCTCCAGGTTACGATCGGGATAAAATCCGCTTCCCTTTCGCCCTGCTGGTTTGAATACGTACGGTTCACAGCCAGCGTAAATTGCGCTACAGCCACACCTGCCGGTGTGTACCGGAGTTCAGGATCTTTCGTTAAGCGGCCAATCAAAACAACACGATTCAGCATACACAATTCCCTCCCGAGTCAAACGCGAATCGGATTCAGCGAAATATTAGGCTACAACGTCTTGAAGAATCAAGAAACGAATAACTTCGTCCGAGATTCTCATCACGCGATCCAGTTCTTTAATAACTTCATTGTTACCTTTGAAGTTTACCAGAACGTAGATCCCGTCACGGATTTTGTTGATCTCGTACGCAAGACGACGCTTGCCCATCACGTTTTGCTTTGTGATTTCGCCGCCGTTGTTGATGATGTTCGCGAACTTCTCGACCGCAGCTTGTACCTGTTGCTCGTCAAGTTCAGGACGAAGAATAAACATCACTTCGTAATTGCGCATTCAACTACACCTCCTTATGGACTATGGCCCCCTATTGGGAGCAAGGAGCGAGGGGTAAAACTCGCACTGTAATACTATAGCAGAACCAAAGCCCGGTGGCAAGTAAAACGTTAATGCTCCCCCTTCCCCGCCAATAATCCCCTCCGATAGTACTGGTTTGAACCGGATAGACTATGTAGTGACTTTAACCAAGGAGGTGAGCGACATGGGTGAGCGCACACAATTTGTTCCCGGCGCCAAGGCACCGAATGACGGCATTTATATGGAAATTGGCGAGGATGATTACGTGATGGGAATTAACAACCCAAAGATCGTTAAACTAAAGAAGGGTGACAAATTCCCGGAGACCACGAACAAGAACCGTCACTGGATTAATAAAAAGAAACACGGCCGCAAAGCATAATCAAAGCCAGCTGCAGTTTTTGTGAATGTCTTCATTCACGTATCATAAACCGATGAGCGCATAAATATAGTCACAGTTAATATGTCATTTTTTATATTCTTAAGTCTGTCTGAAGCATTAAAAAATCCTCCGCATGTTCTGCGGAGGACCATCGTCTTATGTATGGCGGAGAGAGTGGGATTCGAACCCACGCACGCTTTGACACGCCTAGCTGATTTCGAGTCAGCCCCCTTGGGCCTCTTGGGTACCTCTCCAAAAAAATGCCTTTTTTAACGGGCAGGATTTATTGTACCACCCTCAGGCACAAAATGCAACGGCTTGTTTCAAGAAATGTTTTACAGCATCAGTGCCTTTTTCTCTTCATCTGTCGCATGTCGTACGATCTTTTTTAACTTCTTTTCAAACTTGGAACGGGGAATCAGCACGCTGTGCTGGCAGCCCGTACATTTGATCCGAATATCCATGCCCATCCGGATAATTTGCATTTCATTGGTCCCGCAAGGATGCGGCTTCTTCATAACGACCATATCACCTAAGCCAAACTGTTTCGGCTCCATTCCCCTATTCCCCTCACCCGTCTATTCCAGCATTCTTGTATATTGAACCATCTTCGGATAAGGAATTTCAATTCCTTCCCGTTCAAGCGCATACTTAATTTCTTTGTTCGCTCTTCGAGCAATCGGGAAGTGTGTCATTGGTTTGCATTCCGCCGTTACACGAATGACTACCTCCGAAGCCCCTAACGCTTGTACGCCGAGCACCTCCGGCTCCTTCACCATATCCGGGCTATCCTTATAAATGACAGCCATCGTTTCCTTAATGACTTCCATCGCCTTATCTACATTTTCTTCATAAGCAATCGATACGTCAATAACCGCAAGCGAATTGTTCACGGAGAAGTTCGTGACCTGATTAATGGAGCCATTCGGAATAATATGTATTTCTCCGGTCCAGCTCTTAATCCGGGTCACCCGCAAGCCGATCTCTTCGACGGTACCCTTGACCTGATCGATTTGTACGACATCGCCTACCGAAAAATGATCCTCGAATATAATGAAGAAACCGGTAATTACGTCCTTCACTAAGCTCTGCGCCCCAAAACCGATGGCAAGACCGACAACCCCGGCCCCCGCGAGCAATGGACCCAGTTTAAAATCAAGCTGCGATAAAATCATTAAGATCGTCAGAAAGTTGATCGTATAGGTAAGTACATTATTAATCAGCTTGCCGATCGTCTTCGTCCTTCTTGCATCAAATTTCAGAGGAGTTTGCTCTCTCTCAATCACCATGCGATGGATCACCTTTGAAGAGATCCTTAAAATAATTCTGCCGCCAATATAAATGGCAATAATTTTTATAATGGCATAAAGGACGTTCAGCCACATTTCCGTATTCGTAAAAAAGGCAAACACCTGATCCCGAACCGAAGTGAGCTGGAGCGCCTCAAACAGCCACCCTTCCGCATTTCCAATCAACAATGATCAGCCTCCCTCGTCGTTGTAGTTTGCCGTCGCTTCTTCGATCGTAACATATTTCCCATCCTTTTTGAAATAAACACCGCGGATTTCCACTTTTTCTTCCTTAATAATATGCTTTACTTCCTCTAACTTATTTGTCGGAAATTCAATAGAAAGAGCACAGCCGGCCGTTACTTCCTTCGGCGTCGGTCTGATATCTATTTCAATCTCGGCATATTCCAGCAGCATCTCCGCCCGCAGCGCCTGCTGGGTGGAATCAAACGCTAGAAGCATCGGATCCATTTCGCTCCCCCTTTTGACCAAAATAAATTCATAATCTCTTAAATACCACGTATAAATAGTCATACAGATTTCCATACTAGAATTAACAATTAGACCCGCCCCATCCCCTTGATGGCTCAAGGTCTTTATCCTACCAAATGAAACTCATCGGTAACCTAGTGGAGGTCTTATGAATTTTTCGTTTCCGTTTACTTCTAAAAAAACGTTCGAACCGATGAAAGTGCTTCATTCCGAACCCAACAGTCTTTTCCTGATTTCTAACCAGCTGCAAACTCTCTTTCAAAATGTGCCTGCAGAACGCGAAATTGTCATCGTTTGTGTGGGTACGGATCGTTCGACCGGAGATGCATTGGGCCCCTTGGTTGGCAGCAGGCTGGAGAAAAAGGGCTACACCTTGTTCGGCACGCTGGATGAACCGGTTCATGCCATGAATCTCGCTGAAACCATTACCACACTTCAGCAGCGCTATCACAACCCGTATGTGGTTGCTATCGATGCTTGTCTTGGACAGTTAGCCAGCATTGGCTGCATTCAAATTGGAGAAGGCCCCGTAAAGCCGGGAGCCGGTGTACATAAAGAGCTGCCCCCTGTCGGAGACATTCATGTGACCGGCATCGTAAACGTAGGCGGATTTATGGAGTACTTTGTTTTGCAAAATACGAGGTTGAATTTAGTTGTAAAAATGGCGGACCTAATCGCTGATTCGCTGCATCTTGCGCTTTCTTCTACTCGTCGCTATTCGGTAGCTAAGGCTTGACGAATCGCTTCCTTTTCCTCGGGAGAAAGGTGAAACGGTGATTCTCCTTTTACAAGCGGCTTCGCGTATACATAGCTTTCTTCGCGCCCGCGGATTCCGCTAAGCACATAACCATCCTGCAACTCATTGACAACCGCTAAGGAAAAGCTTTGATTGTTTCCGTGATCAGCAAATGCATTGTAACGGATCATCGCTGCTTTTCCTTTCATTGTTTTTAGCGTTCCGTTCAGGGTGTCTAGTTGATTCGTCTGCTTAACCGTGAGCTGCTCTACTTTTTCGATTCGCTGTCTTAACTCGTGAATGGCTTCATCCAAATTGGTTACACCCGAATGCCCTATAAGTCCTGTGAGCTTTCTTTTGAGCGAAGCCCCTTGTCTCCATAAGCCGATCACGGCAATACATAGTACCGCACTCAGCAAAATTAAGGCTGCAATGATTTCTTCGATGAAGGCTTCCATCCCATCTCCTCTTTCATTTACCGGTAATGTTGTTCAATTTCTTTCATGGCGGCGATAAAGTCATCCACTTCTTGTTCAGTCGTGAAATAGCCGACACTAGAACGAACGGCACCTTTCTCCATCGTACCCGCCGCTTCATGTGCCAAAGGCGTACAGTGATACCCTGCCCGCACTGCGATCGAATACGATTGATCCAAAATAAATGCGATTTCCGATGAGTCGGCCTTCTCTAGGGTAAACGAAACAATTCCTGTTCGCGGCTCGCCAAGCTCCGGTCCAAGAAGACGAATGCCTTGGACTTGTGACAATCCGTTCATTAGCCTTTGTGTCAGTCCCCATTCTTTAGTATGGATGGTTTCAACACTCTCATTCAAAATGAAGCGAACCCCTTCAAGAAGCCCTGCAATTCCCGGCGTGTTTGGCGTACCCGATTCATATCGATCCGGTCTGACAAGAGGCTGCTCGATGCGTTCCGACTGGCTCCCCGTCCCCCCGTGAAGTAGTGGCACCAGATCAAGCTCAGGAGATATGTACAGCCCTCCCGTTCCCTGCGGCCCAAGAAGCCCCTTATGGCCTGGGAAAGCCAGCATGTCAATCTCAAGGGCTTGAACGTCAATCGGGAGCACTCCAGCCGTTTGAGCGGCGTCTACGAGCATCTTAACCCCCTTCTCTTTTGTCACCTCGCGCAGCTGTGCAAGCGGAAGTATACTCCCCAGAAGGTTTGAGCTATGATTACAAACAAGCAGGGTTGTATTTTCGCGAATCGATTCACGGACCTCATCAATTGAAATGGATCCTCTTTCATCGGCAGCCAGATACGTCACTTCCACCCCTATGGTCTGCTTCAAAAATTCCAACGGTCTGCGAACGGAGTTGTGTTCTACCATCGTACAAATCACATGATCGCCTGGCTTCACAAATCCTTTAATCGCTAAGTTTAGAGCTGCCGTTGTGTTCAAGGTGAAGGCAATATCATTCGGGTTTTTAATACGAAACAATTTAGCCAGCGACTTTCTCGTGTCGAATAAGATTCGGCTCGCCTCTACCGCCATCCGGTGACTGCCTCTTCCGGGGTTTGCGGCCACCTCTGTCACTGCTCTTCCCATTGCCTCGGCAACTCCAGGAGCTTTCGGCCATGAAGATGCGGCGTTATCAAAGTATTTTATCATCCGTTAAACCACCTTTACGTGGGCCTATGTAAGGAAACAGAGCATACCGTGCTGACGGTTGTTCACCGTCTGCTCGATATGCCCCACTGTTTTCGCTCGTTGTTGTTATGAAGATATTTTTCCTTGAAACATCTCTAACAAACGTTCCAAATCTTCCTTGGTATAGTACGAGAACTCAATCTTCCCGCGATCTTTTTGGTGCTTAATTTTTACACTTGTCCGGAACGTTTCCCGCAAATATTCTTCCTGTTCGCGGATGTACGGGTCATTCTTTTTCTCTTTAGCGGTAGGTTTTTGCTGCTGCTTCTTCTCATCCAGCATACCTACACGCTCTTCAAGCTCACGAACACTCCACTGCTCTTCAATTGCCTTTTGAGCAATGTCTGTCATTTGCTTCTCGTTTTTCATGCCGGCAATGACCTTCGCATGCCCCATCGAAAATGTTCCACGTGAAACAAATTGTTGGATTTGCTTCGGCAGCTGCAGCAAGCGCAAGAAGTTCGCGATATGCGAACGCGATTTGCCGACCTTAACCGACAGCTCTTCCTGCGTCAATTGAAACGTATCGATTAACGATTGGTAGGCCAGCGCAATCTCCAGAGAGTTCAGATCCTCACGCTGCAGGTTTTCAATTAGGGCAATTTCCATAACCTGCTGATCGGAAAATTTACGTACGACAGCAGGGATTGTTGCTAATCCTGAAAGCTGCGCCGCACGCCAGCGTCGTTCCCCGGCAATAATTTCGTATCCCTTGAGAACACTGCGGACGATAATCGGCTGAATTACACCATGCTCTTTAATCGAAGCAGCAAGATCATTGATCGCATGTTCGTCGAAGTTTTTACGCGGCTGATACGGGTTTGCCCGCAGTTGTGTAACCGGAACCTCAATCACTTTGTCGTCTTCATTAATATGGAGGGAAGGAATTAAAGCATCTAATCCTTTACCGAGACGTTTACTCAACATGCAACACTTCCTTTGCAAGCTCCAAGTAGACTTCTGCACCCTTCGACTTCGGATCGTAAGTGATGATCGATTGGCCATGAGACGGCGCTTCACTTAAGCGTACATTTCTTGGAATAATCGTTTGATAAACCTTTTGCTGAAAATATTTCTTTACTTCTTCAATCACTTGGATGCCAAGATTCGTTCTTGCATCAAACATGGTCAACAACACTCCTTCAATCTGAAGTGAAGTATTCAAATGTTTCTGCACCAAGCGAACCGTATTCAAAAGCTGGCTGAGTCCCTCCAACGCGTAGTACTCACATTGAATTGGGATAATAACCGAATTGGCAGCCGTCAACGAATTGACTGTGAGCATACCTAAAGAAGGCGGACAATCAATCAAGATATAGTCAAACATCGTATTAACTTGCTGCAGCGATTTTTTTAAGCGTACTTCACGAGAAATCGTCGGAACAAGCTCGATCTCCGCCCCTGCCAGCTGTATCGTTGCCGGAATGATTTTCAGGTTCGGTAAATTTGTGTCCATCATAGCGTCCTTCGGGTGAACGTCATTTATGAGAACATCATATATACAATGAGCTACATCCGCTTTATTGATGCCGATCCCACTGGTCGTATTCCCCTGCGGGTCGATATCAACTAACAGAACTTTTTTTCCTAACGAAGCCAGTGAAGCGCCCAGGTTTACCGATGTTGTCGTTTTACCGACACCACCTTTTTGGTTCGTGATTGCAATTATTTTTGCCAAAAGTCGTTCACCTCAAGAACTGAAAAATTCCGAAAGAAAAAGCGGCTTTCCGCCGCTCGCCACTGCGCAATTTGTAATTGTCAGGATGGCCGTTTCGGGATATGAATAATAATTTCGTAGTGGTCCTCGTGATCCTGTTCTTTCGTCTGAATGGGCAGTCCCGAACCTGATACCATTTCAACAGATTGTCGAATCGTGTTTACCGCTAAGCGGACATCCTTTGAAAACGAAACTCTTCTTACCTTCTTTATTTTAGAGGATTCTAGATAAAAGGCAACCCTTGTTTCCGTCTGTTTTACGTTTAGTTCCTTTGCAATAATTTCCTCAAGGACTTTAACCTGCATTTCCTCGCTATCAAGCGCCAACAAAGCCCTAGCATGCCGTTCCGTTATTTTCCGTTCCAATAGTGCTTGCTTCACTGGATCGCATAGCTGCAGCAAACGAATCTTATTTGCAATGGTCGACTGGCTTTTCCCAAGACGCTGCGCTAAGCTTTCCTGGGTAAGTTGATGAAGCTCTATCAGCTGCTGATACGCAAGCGCTTCTTCAATGGATGTAAGCCCTTCTCGCTGCAGATTCTCTATTAACGCAATGGAAGCTGCCTGAGAGTCGTTGATTTCACGAATAATACCGGGAATCGTCGGTAATCCCAGTTTTTTCACAGCACGCAAGCGACGTTCACCGGCAATGAGTTCGAATGTATTGTTACGTACCCGTACAATGATTGGTTGAACGACACCATGAGTTTTAATGGTTTGGCATAATTCCTCTAAACGATCATCGTCGAAAACTGTTCTAGGTTGATAAGGACTAGGAACAATTTGGTCAACAGGAAGCTGCTTCACTTCATCCGCCTGCGAACGTTGTTCTTGGATGCCGAATAGTTTGCTTATTTGTTCTTTCATGACCTAACCCACCTATCTTCATCGCTCATCACTATATCTACTAATAAATTCGATATCCTTTTGCAATTCTCCTGCCTAAATCTTAGAAGTTCACAAAAAAGAAAAGCCCGCATTGCGGGCAAATTGTTCCACGTGAAACATTAAAGTATCGGTGTCTTAGCAGGAACGCCTGCTTTGCGAGGATACTTTTTGGGTGTCGGCGCAGTTTTCTGGATTTGGATGAGATGTCTTTCCGACTGCTCTACCGGAAGTGTTAGAGAGTCAACCGTCACTAATTTGCCGTTTAATTCCTTCAAGCTCCGCTTCGCTTCGTCAATTTCAGCGGTCGGATCTGAACCCTTCATAGCGACAAACAAACCACCCGTCTTAGTGAACGGCAAACATAACTCGTTTAAAATGTTGAGTTTCGCAACGGCTCTCGCTGTCACAAGATCAAACTGATCACGGAGCTCCGGTTTCACACCTGCATCCTCTGCTCTGCCATGAACACAATATACGTTAGTTAGTCCCAGGCTCGAAGAAACATGCTCTAAGAATGAAATGCGCTTTTGCAAGGAATCAATAATGGTTACCTTGAGATGAGGATAAGCGATTTTTAAGGGGATACTCGGAAAACCTGCCCCAGAACCAATGTCGGCTAAAGACTGAGTGTTCTTCAAATCAACATAAAACGATAACGTGAGAGAATCGTAAAAGTGTTTCACGTAAACCTGTTCTCGTTCCGTTATCCCTGTCAGGTTCATTTTTTCATTCCACTCAACCAGCAGCTTGAAGTACGTTTCATATTGCACCAGTTGTTGCGCGGAAAGCGACAATCCTTTATCCGACGTTAATCCAGTAAATAAACGTTGAACTTCGTCCATCATGAACCTCTCGCAGCCACGACACGATTATAGTGCTCCAAATACACAAGAAGAATCGAGATGTCGGCCGGTGTCACGCCAGAAATCCTTGATGCTTGACCGATCGAAATCGGACGAATCGTGGACAGCTTTTGCTTCGCTTCCGTTGCGATTCCGTGAACCTCGAAGTAATCAATATCCTCCGGGATCTTTTTCTGATCCATCTTCGCCAAACGTTCCACCTGAGCTAACTGTTTCTCAATATAACCGGAATATTTAATTTGAATTTCAACCTGTTCTTTCATTTCATCCGTTAATTCAATCTCTGAGGGGGACAGCTGTTCAATATGCGTATACGTCACTTCTGGTCGGCGGAGCAGCATCGCTGCATCGACTGAATTGGTCAGCGGAGCCGTGTTCAGTTCAGCTAACAACGCCTGAACGTGCTCCTCCGGACGAATTTTAGTTTTTTGCAGGCGCTCCACCTCTGCCGTGACGTAATCCTTTTTCTGTTGGAAACGCTGATAACGCTCCTCCGGAATTAATCCGATTTCATAACCAATCGGCGTCAAACGCAAGTCGGCGTTGTCATGTCGAAGCAGCAAACGATATTCAGCACGAGAAGTAAGCAAACGGTACGGTTCACTCGTCCCCTTGGTAACAAGATCATCGATCAATACCCCAATATAACCTTGAGAGCGATCAATAATGACCGGCTCTTTCCCCTGCACCTTCCGCGCTGCGTTAATACCGGCCATGATTCCTTGCCCAGCTGCTTCTTCATATCCCGAAGTGCCGTTGATTTGACCAGCTGTAAATAATCCTTGAATCCGCTTTGTTTCTAAAGACGGCCAGAGCTGAGTAGGTACAACCGCATCATATTCAATCGCATAACCGGTACGCATCATTTTTACATTTTCCATACCTGGGATGGATCTTAGGATGTTAAGCTGCACATCTTCCGGCATACTGGTGGAAAGGCCCTGTACATAATATTCCGCTGTATTGCGGCCTTCCGGCTCCAAAAATATTTGATGCTTCGGCTTATCCGCAAACCGAACAATTTTATCTTCGATAGAAGGACAATAACGCGGGCCGGTCCCTTCGATCGCCCCAGAGAACATCGGTGCGCGGTGAAGATTATCATTAATGATTTGATGCGTATTGCCGCTTGTGTAGGTCAGCCAGCATGGGAGCTGTTCGGCTTCAGGTCCTTCCACTGTTTCATAGGAAAAGAACTTCGGCTCCGCATCTCCAGGCTGAATTTCCGTCTTGGAAAAATCTATCGAATCTTTGTGTACACGCGGAGGCGTACCCGTCTTAAATCGAACAAGCTCCAAGCCAAGCTCCTTGAGATGCTGTGAAAGCGTAACAGACGGCTGCTGATTGTTTGGACCACTTTCGTACATCAGCTCACCGATGATAACTTTCCCCCGTAAATAAGTACCCGTCGTTAATACGATGGCGTTACCAAAATATTGCGCACCCGTTTTCGTTTCCACGCCATATACACGATCACCCTCAACCAACAAGCGTTCCACCATGCCTTGGCGAAGAGTTAAGTTCGGAGTTTTTTCGATCGTTTCTTTCATCGTTTGCTGATATAAAAACTTATCCGCTTGCGCTCTCAGTGCATGAACGGCCGGGCCTTTGCCGGTATTCAGCATGCGCATCTGAATAAAGGTTTTATCAATGTTGCGGCCCATCTCGCCGCCAAGGGCATCAATTTCACGTACGACATGTCCCTTGGCAGGTCCGCCAATAGATGGGTTACAAGGCATAAATGCAACCATATCCAAGTTTATGGTAACTAATAACGTGCTGCAGCCCATGCGTGCAGAAGCTAAAGCAGCTTCACATCCGGCATGACCGGCACCGATTACGATGACATCAAATTGTCCGGCATCATATCCCATGCTTCCTACCTCTTTCGTGCGGTTTTTCTTCATTTGATTATTTTCCTAAACAAAACTGGGAGAAAATTTGATCGATCAACGAATCGCTGACCGAATCCCCAATGATTTCCCCCAAACGTTCCCACGCCGTTCGAATATCAATTTGGATCATATCGATCGGTACCTTCATTTCAACGGCACCCACCGCTTCCTCCAATGCGCTCTTTGCCTGCTTTAACAGCTGCACATGTCTTACATTACTAACATAGGTAAAATCGGCAGATTCTAAGCCGCCCGAGAAAAATAATCCGGTAATCGACTTTTCCAGTTGGTCCATCCCTTCTTGAGTACGTACCGACATTTGTACGATACGCTCCTCTTCCATTCGGGACGTTACTTTCGTTAGATCGATTTTTTGAGGCAAATCAGTTTTATTTAAAATCACGATGCATTGTCGGTCCTTAAGCTGATCCAGCAGTACAATTTCATCCGGCTCTAGCTCCGAATTCGAGTTCAACACCAGCAGTACGAGATCCGCTTCGGCAAGCGCCGAACGCGACCGCTCTACGCCGATCTGTTCCACCACATCCGCAGTTTCCCGAATTCCGGCTGTATCCAGCAGTCTTAGCGGGATCCCTTTTATTGTAACATACTCCTCAATGACATCCCTTGTCGTACCCGGAATATCGGTAACAATCGCCCGATTTTCCTGCGCCAACGCATTTAATAATGATGATTTCCCTACATTCGGTTTACCAACAATGACCGTTGTAATTCCTTCACGCAGCAGCTTGCCCTGCTCCGCTGTTTTCAGCAAGCCCTCGATCGTTGTTATCGCTCCCTCGCATTTGTCCGAGATAAACGCGTTGGTTAATTCCTCTACATCATGCTCGGGGTAATCAATATTCACTTCGATATGGGCCATCGTTTCCACAAGCGTATGCCGCAGCTCTTGAATCCGCTTGGATAGAGCCCCTTCGGCCTGCTTCATGGCGATTTGAAAGGCACGATCCGATTTCGACCGGATCAAGTCCATCACCGCTTCGGCCTGGGACAAGTCAATCCTGCCATTGAGAAATGCCCGTTTCGTAAATTCACCAGGCTCCGCCAACCGAACCGGCTGCTCAAGCAGCAAATCAAGTACCTTTTTGACCGAAACAATACCGCCGTGGCAGCTAATTTCAACAACATCCTCCATCGTAAACGAACGGGGCGCCCTCATTACCGTGACCAGCGCTTCCTCCAGCTTGTCCCCCGTCTTCGGGTTGACGATCGAGCCATAGTGAACGGTATGGGACTCCACCTTCGTCAGCTTTCGTTTGCCCTTGAATAGGGGTTCTACGATCGGAACAGCATCGTTCCCGCTCACCCGTATAACAGCAATTCCACCCTCACCCAGTGGTGTCGATATTGCAGCAATCGTATCCGTAAGCATAATTCACCTCTGCATTAAATTACCCCAAATTGCAAAAAAAGCAATGACCCGCGAAAATATCGCCAAGTCATTGCGTTACGCTTGTTTACCGTAATGCGATAACGACACACCGGTTTGGATCTTCACCCTTACTGTACGTCTTTACAGCCGGATGGTCCTGCAAATGATAATGAACGACCTTCCGTTCCTGTGCGGACATCGGTTCCATGACGACTTCCTTCTTCGTCTTCAGCACACGCTGAACCATTCGGTCACACGTTTGCTGAAGCGTACGTCTGCGCCGCTCGCGGAACGATTCCGCATCCAGGACAACCCGGATATGCTCGTCAGCCATCCGATTCACGACAATATTCGTCAAATATTGTAGAGCATCCAACGTCTGCCCCCGGCGTCCAATGACCATCCCCAGGTCGGTACCGATAATATTAAGCAGGGTACCTTCCTCACCGCCATCTTCCGCCTTCACATCCGCCTTAAGCCCCATCGCTGATAGTACGTCCTTTAAAAATTGGATCGTGCCTTCGATCGGATCCTCCGTATACACCAGCTCCACCTTAGCTTCCTTCGAGCCAATGAGCCCAAACAGTCCTTTGGCTGGCTGTTCGATTATATTGATCGTAACCCGTTCTTCCGGTACACCCAATTCGGAAAGACCCGCTTTAATCGCTTCATCGATTGATTTCCCCGTAACGATTAATCGTTTCTCCACTATTGAACACCCCTAGTCGAAGACGCTCCTTTACGCAAATCACCATAAATAAAATAGGATTGAATAATCGTAAAGATGTTACCATACACCCAGTACAGAGCAAGTGCAGATGGGAACTGCATCGCCATCACGAAAATAAGCACCGGGAAAATTAACATTAAGCTTTGCATCTGTGCATTCGGCTGTTGAGGCATAACCTTATACTGCAGATAGGTAGTAATGGCCGCCAAAATCGGAAGCACCCACACGTTCGGCTCACCCAACTGCATGCCCAAGAACGTATGCTCACGAATATGTCCGTTACGCATAATTGCGTTATAGAGCGCAATCAGGATTGGCATTTGTACTAATAAAGGAAAGCATCCTGCCAGCGGATTGACCCCATTCGCTGTAAACAGCTTCATCGTTTCTTCCTGCTGCTTTTGTGGGTTATCCTTAAACTTCTTGCGAATTTCCTGCATCTGCGGCTGCAGCAGCTGCATCGCCTTCGAGCTCTTATACTGCTTTAAAGTAAGCGGCAGCACCAGTAAGCGGATAATGATCGTAACGAACAAAATCGCAAGTCCATACTGCCCGCCGGTCAGCTCTGCAAACCAATCCAGCAAGAACGAAATCGGGAAAACAAAATATCGGTCCCAAAAGCCATTGTTCGGATCAATCGGATTCGACGCCGGATCAACGGCGGAACATCCGGATAACACCAATATGGTGGATAATGCGAATACTAGCAGCAAACGTTTACGAGACAAAACGGTCTCCTCCTAACCTACTCTATCCATCACAATATAACATATTCCAGGGGGACAAGGAAACATGCCTCTCATATGCGCGGTTTTGCACTGGGAGCCTGATACAACCCGGCCCGCTTCAAAACGTGGATCAAGCTTTTGCGCATCCCCTCATAATCCAGCTCAAGCGCCGGCTTTCGGACAATCACAACAAAATATGTACCCGGTGTAATCGAATGCTCCATATGACGCAAAATTTCCTTTAACATCCGCCGAATTCGATTTCGGACAACAGCTCCGCCTACTTTCTTGCTCACAGACAAGCCGACACGGAACGCGTCTGCTTCGTCATTCGGCATATGGTAGACGACAAATTGATGATTCGCTGATGATTTGCCATGTCGATAAACACGCTGAAAATCATTCCGGCTTTGCAGACGAAGTTCCTTCTGCATATTCTTCACAACCCTTCGCGGCTGTATCGCTTCCTAGGCTTGACTGATTTGAAGGAAATTAAACAGCCGCATTTCGACAAAATGCTCAAACCCCTCAAATGCGAAAAAAAGGCCACCATTAAAGTGGCCTTCTTCATTATGCAGTAAGAACTTTTCTACCCTTCTGACGGCGAGCTGCAAGAACCTTACGTCCGTTCTTCGTGCTCATGCGCTTACGGAACCCGTGAACCTTCTTCCGCTTGCTCACATTCGGTTTAAATGTTGGTCTCATCTATCGGCACCCCCTTAAGGTATTCATTATCCAGTTCAAAAAACGCCTTTTTCAATTTAACCACGGTAAGGCCTGAAAGTCAAGGAAGAGGTGCATGTAAATAACTTCATACTATAGATCCGCAAAAACAACCTTCACTTGTCCACATACCAAACCTAAAAAAGTATCCCACTCACCAACAAATTCTCCATCCACATGTGGACAACCCGTTTTTGAGAAAACGTAGGATTTTGTCGATTAGCAACAAAATATCAACAATATCTTGTGGTGTGGGTAATTTTAAACCACAAGTTATTGAATTTGTGGATAACAACAGCTTTTCATTGAAAAACCTAGGGGTTTTTGCTATCATTATTTTGTTTTCACCTTGTGGATGATTGAAATCCATCCCCTACTTATTCACACGCTGTGGATAAGTATGTGAACAACCTATCCCCTTCTTAATAACAACGATGTGGCTAATTCGAGTTATGTGGACAAAACTCGACAGCCTTTTTTTTCTTCTCGTCGAACTTTATGGCTTTGTCTTGCTGTGCAACGGATTAAAGGAGTGGAATCATTCGTGGAAAGCCATCCTAATGAATTATGGCAAAATGTCCTGCTCGTCATGCAGGGCATGTTGAATAAACCGAGCTTCGACACTTGGCTGAAGGGAACGAAAGCGACTGTCTTCACGGATCAAGAGGTTGTGGTACTCGCTCCTAACAGCTTTTCAAGGGATTGGCTGGAGAAGCGGTACACGAAACTAATCCGTACGGCTGTGCTGGAGTCTACCGGTCGCCAGGTTGATGTGAAGATCGTCTCCCAGGAGGATAAGCCGGAACGACCGGCAGAGCAGCCTGCTCCCCCTGTAGCGCAGCCGCCTAGAACCAGACCGGCAGACGAATCCTTCGCCCCGATGCTGAACCCGAAGTACACCTTCGATACGTTCGTTATCGGATCCGGGAACCGTTTTGCGCATGCCGCATCGCTGGCCGTGGCCGAGGACCCGTCGAATTCTTATAACCCTCTATTCTTATATGGAGGCGTTGGACTCGGGAAGACGCATCTGATGCATGCGATCGGACATTATATTTTGCAGCATAATCCGAATAATCGGGTCATGTATATTTCGTCCGAGAAATTTACGAACGAATTTATTAATGCCATCCGCGATAATCGTGGAGAAAGCTTCCGCAGCAAGTACCGCAATATGGATGTACTGCTCGTGGACGATATTCAGTTTATTGCCGGAAAGGAATCCACCCAAGAGGAGTTTTTTCACACGTTCAATGAACTGTATGAGGCGGGGAAGCAAATTATATTATCAAGCGACCGTCCGCCCAAGGAGATTACGACGTTGGAAGACCGTCTGCGCTCCCGCTTCGAGTGGGGCTTAATTACCGACATTCAGCCGCCGGATTTAGAAACGCGCATCGCCATTCTCCGCAAGAAGGCGAAAGCGGAAAACCTGGACATACCGAATGAAGCGATGATGTATATCGCGAGTCAAATTGACACGAATATTCGCGAGCTCGAAGGGGCGCTCATCCGCGTTGTCGCATATTCCTCGCTAATTAATGAGGATGTATCGGCCCATTTGGCTGCCGAAGCGCTGAAGGATATCATCCCTTCCAGCCGACCGAAAATGATCACCATTGCCGACATTCAGCAGAAGGTTGGAGAGTACTACGGGCTTAAGATGGACGATTTTAAAGCCCGCAAGCGGACGAAAGCGGTCGCCTTTCCAAGACAAATTGCAATGTACTTAGCGCGGGAAATGACCGACTTCTCGCTTCCTAAAATCGGCGAAGCCTTTGGAGGACGCGACCATACAACCGTCATCCACGCCCATGAGAAAATATCCGAATCCATAAAAGCAGATCAGGATTTATTTAAAATCATAAATACGCTCCGCGAAAAAATTAAAAATCCGATATAATGATTTTTGTGGGGATAACGAAAAAGCCTATGCACACTTTATTCACATGTGGATAGGCTTGTCCTTTTTAGAGTTGATACAGTTATACACATATTCAGGGCCCCTACTACTTGTACTATATCTTTTTTATATAAAGATAAATAAAAAGAAATCGCGTTTTTTTCTCATCACTCGACAATTCTTAGCAGCATTCGCTGCAAATATAGGAACCAAACCTCAAGGAGGAAATCATGAAATTTACGATCGATAAACATTGGCTGAATGAAGCCATCGGCCATGTCAGCAAAGCTATTTCCAGCAGAACAACAATACCGATCCTATCGGGTATTAAATTTGACGTCCGTCATGACGGCATTACCTTAACTGCCAGTGATACAGATATATCTATTCAACGATTTATCCCTGTAGAACATGAAGGACATATTATTGTTCAAGTGGAGCAAACTGGCAGCTTGGTCATCCCTGCGAAATTTTTTGTTGACTTGGTACGAAAGCTTCCATCCGCTCAAGTGCTTATTGAACGTAAAGAGATGTATCAAATCCTGATTCGTTCCGGTAATTCCGAAGTATTATTAGCAGGACTTGATGCCGAAGAATATCCGGTTCTCCCAAGCCTGGAAGAAAACCAGATTATTACGTTGAACAATGATCTGTTGAAATCCATGATCCGGCAAACCGTTTTTGCTGCTTCCTCCAATGAAGCCACTTCAGTACTGACCGGTGTGTTATGGACCCTTCACGACAGTACGCTTAAGTTTGTCGCGACAGACCGGCATCGCCTGGCAAGCATGGAGGTTCGATTAGAATCGACTCCTGTTCAATTTACGAATATTGTTATTTCCGCAAAAACACTGAATGAACTATACAAGCTGCTGTCGGATCAAAACCAAAAAATCGATATTGTCGTAGCGGACAATCAGGTTTTGTTTAAAATCGACTCGTTATTGTTTTTTACCCGTATTCTTGATGGAACGTATCCGGATACGACAAAAATTATTCCACAGGTGTATAAGTCCGAAATCGTATTTCAGACGAAAGAGCTTGCCGATGCCATTGATCGCGCATACTTAATGTCGAGAGAAGAAAAAACGAATATCGTTCGTATGTCGGCTGCGGATGATGGGGAAATCGAAATTTCCTCCAGCTCGACGGAAATCGGTAAAGTAACGGAGCAGCTAGTTGCGAAGATCGTTACAGGAGAGCCGCTTAAGATTGCGTTCAACTCGAAATATATGCTGGATGTACTGAAGGTCATCGATAGTGAAACGATTCGCATCGGATTCACTGGAGCAATGAGTCCGATGATTGTAAAGCCGGACGAGCATACACAAATTTTGCATCTTATTTTGCCGTACCGGACTACTGGATAATTCGCAAAAGGAGCGATTAAACATGGTGGATCAGCCCGTTCCCGTCTCGATTGATACAGACCATATTACGCTAGGACAAATGCTTAAAATTTCGGATTGTATTTCAACAGGCGGACAAGCGAAGTTTTTTTTAGCGGAGGTAGCCGTCCAGGTAAACGGAGAACCCGAGCAGCGCCGCGGCCGTAAGCTGTACCCTGGGGACACGATTGAAGTGGAAGGGTTCGGCCCCTTTATCATTGTCTCATCCTAACGAAGGTTTGGAGGCTGTCTTTTGTTTTTACAGAGCTTAGCTTTAACGGATTACCGCAATTACGAGCGGCTTGAACTGGAAACGGGAAATCGTGTGAACCTTATCATTGGCCCGAACGCTCAGGGGAAAACGAATTTGCTCGAAGCGATTTACGTGATGTCCTTAACAAAATCGCACCGGACGCATAAGGACCGCGAGCTCATTCGTTGGAACGCGGAACGGGCCTCCCTTCGTGCGCAGCTTGATAAAAAATACGGCGCGGTGTCCTTGGATTTGTCTATTGCATCCAGCGGAAAAACGGCAAAAATCAACGGGCTTGAGCAGCGCAAGCTGAGCGCTTATATCGGTGCGCTGAATGTCGTATTGTTTGCGCCGGAGGATCTGGATATCGTTAAAGGAGCGCCGAATATTCGGCGCCGTTTTTTAGATATGGAGATTGGGCAAATTCAGCCGACATACCTTCACCATTTATCGCAATACCAAAAGACGCTGGTACAGCGAAACAATTTTCTGAAGCAAAGCAGCGGTTCTCTTTCTTCCGCCTCCAAAACGATGCTGGAAGTTTGGGATGAACAATTGGCCAATTTTGGTATTAAAATCATGAAAAAACGTCAAAACTTTATAAAAAAGCTGCAAATTTGGGCGGAATCGCTTCATCGCGGCATTACAAACGGCCAAGAACAGCTCGATATTGTGTATCAGCCTGCCATTGAAATTGAGGAGTCGGAGGAAGAATCTGTTCTCTTCGAGCGTTTTATGTTAAAGTTATCTCATATGCGTGAACAGGATTTACGGCGTGGGACAACACAGACTGGGCCGCATCGCGATGATATTCATTTTTATATTAACGGGAAAGAGGCCCATGTATTCGGATCCCAAGGACAGCAGCGCACAACTGCATTATCCTTGAAGCTTGCCGAAATTGAGCTGATTCACGAAGAGGTCGGCGAATACCCCCTGCTGCTGCTGGACGATGTGCTCTCCGAGCTGGATCAGTATCGTCAGACGCAGCTGATTGAAACGTTTCAGACCAAGGTACAGACGTTCATTACATCGACTGGCGTGGAGGCTATCGACTTCGCAAAGCTGGAGGACGTCGGGACATACCGAGTGACCGAAGGAAACGTAACAAGGAGCTGAGGCCGTGTTTATTCATTTGGGCGGAGAAAAGATTATTCAATCCTCGGAGCTCATCGCGATTTTTGATGTATCCGTGGAAGCATCTTCGAAAATATCCAAGCAGTTCGTAACGAATGCTCAGAAAACCAAAAACATGGTTGTCATTGGCGAAGAAGAAACGAAATCGGTCGTGGTGACGAAGACGAAGGTGTACTATTCTCCCATTTCCTCCACCACGCTCAAGAAGCGGGCGAACCAGCCTCTGTCGTTTTAATTTTATATTTAACTTCAAGGCTTTTGCAGATTAAGGAAGTAGGTGGCACGTTTGTCATTGAATCAACATACGTACGATGAGAATCAGATCCAGGTGCTTGAGGGTCTTGAAGCGGTTCGAAAACGGCCGGGCATGTATATCGGCTCCACGAGCGGACGAGGCCTTCACCATCTCGTTTGGGAGGTCGTCGATAATAGTATCGACGAAGCGCTAGCCGGATACTGTACTGCAATTCAAGTCATTGTACATGAAGATAATTCGATCACCGTCATCGACAATGGTCGGGGAATTCCGGTCGGAGAGCATGCCAAGATGAAGCGGCCTGCTCTTGAAGTCGTTATGACTGTACTCCATGCCGGCGGAAAATTCGGAGGAGAAGGCTACAAGGTCTCCGGTGGTTTGCACGGGGTCGGTGTTTCCGTCGTGAACGCACTTTCCGAACAGGTGATCGTTACCGTACGCCGCGAAGGAAAGGTGTATCAGCAGGAATACCGGCGCGGGGCGCCGCAGTACGACTTGAAGGTAATCGGCGAATCGGAGACGACAGGCACGACGGTCACTTTTAAGCCGGATGCAGAGATTTTTACGGAAACTACCGTTTACGATTATGATATTTTGCAATCCCGGATTCGCGAGCTGGCCTTCTTAAACCGCGGCATTGCGATCACGCTAAAAGATGAGCGGACCGGAAACGAAATTACTCATATGTACGAGGGCGGCATCGTTTCCTTCGTGGAATGGCTCAATCGCAACCGTGAGGCGCTTCATTCGCCTCCGGTATATGTCGAAGGCAGCAGAGAGCATATCCATGCGGAGGTAGCCCTTCAGTACAACGACAGCTACACCGAGAACATTTATTCGTTTGCGAACAACATCAATACGCACGAAGGCGGAACGCATGAATCCGGCTTTAAAAGCGCTTTGACAAGAGTCGTAAACGATTACGGGAAGAAATACAATTTGCTGAAGGAAAACGACGGCAATTTGTCCGGGGATGATGTGCGGGAAGGCCTAACGGCTATCATTTCCGTAAAAATCCCGGAGCCGCAGTTTGAAGGACAAACCAAGACAAAGCTCGGCAACAGCGAGGTTCGCGGAATCGTGGAATCGTTGTTTGCGGAGAAGTTCCTGGAATTCCTCGAAGAGAATCCTTCGATCGCCCGCAAAATTTTGGAAAAGGGCGTTCAAGCGGCAAGAGCACGGGAAGCGGCGCGTAAGGCCCGCGAATTAACTCGCCGCAAAAGCGCGCTTGAGGTCAGCTCCCTGCCAGGTAAGCTGGCGGACTGCTCGTCCCGTGACGCGTCGATCAGCGAGCTTTACATCGTCGAAGGCGACTCCGCCGGCGGGTCGGCGAAACAGGGCCGCGATCGCCACTTCCAAGCGATCCTGCCGCTGCGCGGTAAAATTTTGAACGTGGAAAAGGCGCGCTTGGATCGGATTTTGTCGAATGCGGAAATCCGCGCGATCATTACTGCGCTTGGAACCGGCATTGGCGACGATTTCGATATTGCCCGCGCGCGTTATCATAAGATAATTATTATGACGGACGCCGACGTCGACGGAGCCCATATTCGTACGCTGCTGTTGACGTTCTTCTACCGTTACATGCGGCAAATTATCGAAGCGGGTTATATTTATATTGCCCAACCGCCACTGTACAAAATCGAGCGCAGCAAGAACATTCGCTACGCTTATAACGAAAAGCAGCGCGATGCGATTTTGGCGGAATTCGGCGAGGGTGTTAAGCCTAATGTTCAGCGTTATAAGGGGCTTGGAGAGATGAACCCGGACCAGCTGTGGGATACGACGATGGATCCGGGTACACGGACCCTGCTTCAAGTGAGCATTCAGGACGCGATTGAAGCCGACGAAGTGTTCGATACGCTGATGGGCGACAACGTTGAACCGCGCCGCGATTTCATTCAAGAGCATGCAAAGTATGTAAAGAACCTCGATATTTAACAAGAACAGGAGTAGAAAAAGGGCTGTCTCCGAATGAAAGGAATCATTTCAGAGTCAGCCCTTTTGCTCATCATTAAAGATTTTACGTAAGTCCTGTTCGTATAAACTGCGCGCAGTAATCGATAATATCGCTTCGTCTCACAATACCGATGAACCGGTTTCGGTCGTCGGTTACGGGGACAAAGTTTTGTGATTTGGAAAGTAGAATGAGATGCTCCATATCGGCATCAATTCGCACCGGCTTATTATTCATCCGCAGCGGAACGTCTTTAAGTGAGTAGTGATGTGCGGTATCAAGCGATAAGCCCGATGTATTCTTTAAATGCCAGAGCAGGTCGCCTTCTGTGACAGTCCCGACATATTCGCCCTCTTCGTTCACAATGGGAACCGCCGTATACCGGTGAAACTCCATTTTTTCGAGTACTTGGCGGATGGTCGCGTCTTCATGAATATGGATGACGTCGCTCTTCGGCAGCAAGAAAAAGGCGATGTTCACGCCAAATCAACTCCTAGTTTTGAATCGGACTATGTTTAGTATAAACTTGCGTTTATTTGTCGTCCAGAAGTGAAAATACTATAATAGATTTATATGTCTGGAGAAGGAAGGTCCGCATGTCAGAAGAACAACAAAATTCCCAAGTACTTGAACGCGATATCGGCACAGAAATGAGAAGCTCCTTCCTCGATTATGCGATGAGCATTATCGTAAGCCGTGCTTTGCCGGATGTCAGAGATGGACTTAAGCCGGTTCACCGCCGGATTCTATATGCCATGTCGGAGCTGGGCATGTCGCCCGATAAGCCTTTTAAGAAATCGGCTAGAATTGTCGGCGAAGTCATCGGTAAGTATCACCCGCACGGTGATTCAGCGGTATATGAAACCATGGTGCGTATGGCGCAGGACTTTTCTTTACGTTACATGCTTGTCGACGGGCACGGAAACTTCGGTTCCATCGACGGTGACGCTGCGGCGGCGATGCGTTATACAGAAGCCCGTCTATCCAAGATGGCCATGGAGCTTCTTCGTGATTTAAACAAAGACACCGTCGACTTCGTACCAAACTATGACGGGGAAGAGCAAGAGCCCGCAGTACTGCCTGCCCGATTCCCTAACTTGTTAGTAAACGGCGTTTCCGGGATCGCTGTCGGTATGGCTACGAATATTCCGCCTCATAACTTAGGCGAGGTTATTGATGGCGTTCTGCAGCTGATTCGTAACCCTGAATCGACGCCTCTTGAGCTAATGCAATATATTAAAGGCCCTGATTTTCCAACCGCTGGTTATATTTTAGGCCGCGAAGGCATCAAGCAAGCGTACGCGACAGGACGCGGTTCGGTAACGATGCGTGCCAAGGCTACGATTGAAGAGAATAACGGAAAAGCTCGAATTATTGTTCATGAGCTGCCGTACCAGGTTATCAAAGCAAGACTTGTAGAAAAAATCGCTGAGCTCGTTCGGGAGAAGAAGATCGACGGCATTACAGATCTGCGGGATGAATCCGACCGCAACGGTATGCGGGTTGTGATCGAGCTGCGCCGCGATGTTAATCCGAATGTTGTTCTCAACAATTTATATAAGCAAACGTCTATGCAGCTCAACTTTGGCATTAATATGCTCGCTCTCGTCAACGGAGAACCGAAGGTTCTGAATCTTCGAGAAGTGCTGTATCATTATTTGCAGCATCAGATCGTTGTCATCCGCAGGAGAACGGAATTTGATTTGAAGAAAGCGGAAGCACGGGCGCATATTCTAGAGGGTCTACGCATTGCGCTTGACCATATCGATGAAATCATTGCCCTAATCCGCGGTTCCCGCACCACCGATGAAGCTCGCGAAGGATTAATGTCTCGCTTCGGACTGAGCCTGGATCAGTCGCAGGCGATTCTGGATATGCGTCTGCAGCGCCTCACGGGCTTGGAGCGCGAGAAAATCGAAGCGGAATACCAAGAGCTTTTGCAAAAAATCGCAGAATTCCGGGCTATTCTTGCCGATGAGCAGCTCGTGCTGAACATCATTAGCGAAGAATTAACGGAAATTAAAGAAAAATTCAACGATGAGCGCCGTACGGAAATCACGGTCGGTGAGGAAAGCATCCTGGATGAAGACCTGATTCCTCAAGAGGATGTCATTATCTCGATCACGCATTCCGGTTACGTAAAGCGCCTTAAGGTGGATACTTACCGCAGCCAGAAGAGGGGCGGCAAGGGCGTCATCGGCATGGACACAAAGGAAAACGACTTTGTCGAACATCTGTTTGTGACCAATACGCATGACTACCTGTTCTTCTTTACGAATAAGGGCAAAGCGTACCGCATTAAAGCCTATGAAATTCCGGAGCTGGGCCGGACGGCAAGAGGAACACCGATCATTAACGTCTTGCAAATTGAGCAGGGTGAAACGATTAATGCGGTGATCCCGGTTTCCAGCATGGAAGCCGAAGTGAACCTGTTCTTTACGACGAAGCAAGGGATCGTAAAGAAAACACCGCTTGTCGAATTTAATAACATCCGTAAGGTCGGAATCATTGCGATTTATCTCAGGGATGATGACGAACTGATCGGGGTAAAATTAACAACGGGCGACCAACAGATCGTTATCGGAACCAAGATGGGCATGTCCATCCGCTTCTCCGAGGATGATGTACGCTCGATGGGCCGTGCGGCTACAGGGGTAAAGGGGATCTCACTCGAAGATGACGACCAGGTTATTGATATGGACGTCGTCCATGAAAATGACGATGTATTGATTGTAACCTCGAAGGGTTACGGCAAACGTACCCCAATGAATGAATACCGCATTCAAACAAGAGGCGGCAAAGGCATTAAGACGTTGAATATTACCACGAAGAATGGCTACGTTGTAGGGTTAAAGGTTGTACGTGAGGATCAAGATTTAATGATCATGACGGCATCCGGCACGATGATCCGTACTAGCATGGCGGGCGTTTCTTCGATGGGACGGAACACTCAAGGTGTTCGTTTGATCAATATTCGCGACGAAGACGAAGTAGCAACTGTGACTCAGGTAGAGCGCAGTGAAGATATTGAGCTCGATGCTGAGCAAGAAGATGAATTGGATGGAATCGAATAAAAAATAAGGATTGGGTCTTTATTCCCAATCCTTTTTCCTTTAAAATGATCATATTATGGGCTAAAAAGGTGGTTTTGCTTCATGGCAATAGTTCCCGTTTCCCAGATTAAACTTGGCGATAGAATAAACGAAGACGTCGTTACCCGCTTAGGAAACGTTCTGCTGCAAAAAGGGAAGACCATTTCGCAACGTGAGCTAGATGTACTTCGTGCCTTTATGATTCATTCGATTTCAATCCAGAGCACGGTTGATGCTGCAAAGCCCTTGGAAGAAGAAGAGCTTACCAGCAACAATGTTGAGTCTGAAAAAATGGTCCTTTTTCAAAAGGATTTCGATGATACCGTTTCGAAGATGAAGAAAATGTTCGCGCTGGCCGATGCGGGTGCCCCAATGCCGGTCTTAGAGATCCGCACCCAGCTTGAAACCCTTGTAACCAATCTAGATCAATACAACATTTTAACGTTTACGAATAAAAGAGCTGCACTAGCGGATTATCTCTACAACAACAGCATTATGGTGGCCTTAAGCTCCTTTATGCTGGCCCGCTGGTATGGCTTGCCTCAAAAGGATTGGACTCAGGTAGCGATGGCTGGTCTGCTTCATGACATCGGCAATGTACGGGTCGACCCAGCGATCCTAAATAAAACAAGCAAGCTGATGGCTCATGAGCTTGAGGAAATGAAAAAGCATACCGTTATCGGGTACAACATTTTGAAATCTGTAACGGGCCTCAATGAAGGGGTTAAACTAACGGCACTTCAGCATCATGAAAAAGAGGACGGTACCGGATATCCTCTTGGGCTCAAAGGAGATAAGATTCACATTTATGCGAAGATTGTTGCTGTCGCCGATATCTTCCACGCGATGACCTCCAATCGAAAGTACAAAGATGCACAGTCCCCTTACCTTGTTCTGGAGCAACTACAAACGGAATCGTTCGGTAAGCTGGATCCGCTCGTTGTTCAAACCTTTATCGATAAAGTAACCTCATTCCATAATGGAACCGTCGTTCGGCTTAATAACGATTCCATCGGAGAGATCGTATTTACGGATTCGAAACATCCGACACGACCCATGGTCAATGTGGAGGGCAGAATTATTAATCTCGCTTCGGAGCGGACGATGTTTATTCAGGAAGTTATTAAGCCATAGCCTTTAAGAAGAAACAACTTATTGCAGCTTCATATGGATAGGGCTCCTATAACGGGGCTCTATTTTTTGATTTTAAAGGTTTGATAAAAAAAGTTATAAAAAAAGCTTGCAATGCATATATGGGCTATGTTATATTAATCAAGTCGCCGCTGAGCGGTGGCTGAAATAAAAGAAGTGCTCCTTGAAAACTGAACAACGAGCGTTA
>NZ_WTLI01000027.1 GCF_011421635.1 Paenibacillus turpanensis | reverse complement strand
AATAAACAAGCAACAAGCTTGCACACACTCGTTCATCGCATCCAGTTTTCAGGGAATGACCACACTTGGGTGTGGTTTTTTTCGTTTCACGATGGTTTCGCAACGGTTTCACGAAAAAACGACCCGATCTTCAGCCACGCATTGGCTGTACTAGATGGGGTCGTTCCGTTAAGGTAAATAATATCCGATATCCTGATCGGTAATCCGAATCATGCCGTAATCTTTGGAGCCCCGCTTTAAGCGAAGGGCCGTCGCGATACGCGGCACGACAAGCCAAAGATGAATAAACAGTGCGTTTGCTGCCCACAGCCAATCACCCCATGGTGCAATCAAGCAAGCGGCAGCAATGCCTACGAATAAAAGGTTCCAATAGTACATAAGGAAGGTGCGCAATCCATAGTGGTAGTTCGGAAGGAACCCGAACCATGGCCAGCCCTTGCGCCAACCCCAGCGAGAGGCGCCGGGATCCTGACGGATCCGCTGCAGCAGCGAGATCAGGAAACGGTGGATAACGAGCCATATCGGAATCCATAACACGAGCATAACCATTTGTAATGGATTCCCTTGAAGGGCATTAAACACGAAGGCTCCAGCTAGCAGCACAGGCAGCGCGAAAAATGCTGCGGACCGGTGCGTAACCTTGCGGATCAGTTTGTATTGATAAATCGTTGTGTCCCGTTGCTGATGAAGCAGATGACTGTCCAAGCTGTCTGATCCTCCATTCCATCCGTATCCGATGTAATCAATAAGCCTGGTCCATCGGACCCGGTCGTGCTGTAATCGATATCTTGTGCGGAGAGCCACACGCTTTGCCGGCTTTCCACATATGATAAGGATGAAATTATGATACGATGAATATACGAAGGTTGCAAATCTATTTTCCCAGAAATCGAAGTTTAAAAGCTAGGAAAATGTGAAAGAATAAGAGTATATTCAAAACACATAATTATTCATAGAAGGTGGGTATCGGCATGGAGGAAGGAAAACTGCAGCCGTGCATCATCTGCGGGCAAGTTCATTCAGAAGGAATTATGATCATTGATCAATTTATTTGCAGCGCCTGCGAATCAGAGATGGTGCGGACCGATGTGATGGACGCAAAATATCCGTTTTTTATCCGGCAAATGAGACAGCTTTGGTACAGAAAGAACGCATAGACTTGAAAGGAGGCCTTGATTCGAAGGCCTCCTTTTCTTTTGCGAACGGGCTATAGTAATATAAGAGCATTGCAGTTTGAACTTTGGAAAAAAGGAGCTGGCGCGGGTGGAACGAAGTAGAGCCCCCTTATATGAAAAGCTGTGTGAGCATTGGCTGCGGGGGCCGTCCAGCTTCCACGTGCCCGGCCACAAATACGGGAAAGGTGTGCTGGAGCCTCACGGCCGCAGCTTCCTGCAGGAGGCGTGCTTGCTCGATGCTACGGAAGTAGCCGATCTGGACGATTTGCATGCGCCGGAGGGAGTCATCGCGGAGGCGGAAGCGCTGGCGGCGGATTGCTTTGGCGCCGAGCAATCGTTTTTCTTGGTCGGCGGGAGTACGGCCGGCAATATGGCGTTAATTCTGACGATGTGCGGTCAGGGAGACGTAATTCTTGTGCAGCGCACCGCGCACAAGTCGGTTTTGCATGGGCTGATGCTGGCCGGAGCAAAAGCCGTGATGCTGCCGCCGGCGTTCGACCGGTACGGAGAGGCCGGGGGCATTGCCGAGGATATGCTGGAGAGGGCGCTGGCAGCGTACCCGGAAGCAAAGGCAGTGATGATTACGAGCCCAAGCTATTACGGGCGCAGCGGACCGGTTCGCAGGCTTGCCGAGATTGCCCATCGGCATGGCAAGCCGCTTCTAGTCGACGAAGCGCACGGTGCGCATTTCGGCTTTCATCCAAAGCTGCCGGCTTCGGCATTGTCGCAAGGAGCGGACGCGGTCGTGCAGTCGACGCATAAAATGCTCTCAGGCATGACAATGTCGGCGATGCTCCATGTACAGGGTGGCCGTATCCCTCGCGATGTGCTCAAGCAGAGATTGACGATGCTGCAAAGCTCCAGTCCATCTTATGTACTGCTAGCTTCCCTTGATTTGGCTCGGCGGCAGATGCATACGCAAGGATACGCCGTAATAGAGCAGGCAATGGAGGCTGCCGACTGCTTCCGTCAAGGAATGGAGTCTCTTCCACAATTTCGGCTGTCTTCTGCGGATGACCCGATGGCGGATCCGCTAAAAATAACCGTTACAATTCCCGGTGAAAATTTATCCGGCTTCGAGCTTTCGCAGCTGCTCCAGGAGGAAAACTGTTACCCTGAGCTGGCGGACCTTAGACGAGTGCTGCTTGTCTTCGGCCCCGGCTCGACAATAGAGGACAGCCGCAAGCTCTACGCGGCCTTCCAGCGGATCGGCATGCGTATCCCACACGAGCAGAAGAACAGGGTGAAGCCTCCGGCGGAAGAAGAGCAGCACGAGCTGCTGTTTCCGGAGTCGCCTCTTTTGCCGATTCCATTCACAATGAACACGCCGGAAAGCCGCTGGGTTCCACTGGAACAAGCGCCAGGAATGTACTCGGCCCAGCTTGTCGTACCATATCCGCCGGGTATTCCGCTATTATTTGCTGGAGAGAGAGTAACTGCAGCGGCGATAGATTATATAAGGAAGCTAAACGGCTTCCAAGCCAAAATTCATGGTATTCCTTACGAAAAGACAGGATGGATTAAGGTTTTTGCAGAGTGAGGGATGGACGGAAACATGGGAAATGAGGAAAGCAGCATGCATCAGAAAAAGAGAGAACCGAAGGATCTGTATTCCGAAGTGAATCAGGAGAACGAAATGGCCAATCTTCAGAAGGGGGCAGACCCTGCTTCCAATCGAGGTTGGTTCATTACTGTCGAAGGTCCCGAAGGGGCAGGAAAAACAACGATGATCACAGGGGTGGCGGAAGCACTGCAAGCAGAAGGGTATCGTGTCATGGTTACGCGTGAGCCGGGAGGAATCGAAATTGCAGAGCAAATCCGCGGAATTATTTTGAACCCCGCCAATACGGCGATGGACGCCAGAACGGAAGCGCTTCTCTATGCAGCGGCGAGACGGCAGCATTTGTCGGAAAAAGTCGTACCGGCTTTGCAGCAAGGAATAATCGTCATTTGTGACCGTTTTATCGACAGCAGTCTAGCTTACCAGGGCTTTGCGCGTGGGCTTGGAATTGATGAGGTATGGGGGATTAACCGTTTTGCTACAGAAGATGTTATGCCGGACGTGACGTTTTATTTGGATATAGAGCCGGAGATTGGCTTAGCACGAATCCAAGCCAGCAAGCAAAGAGAGGTCAACCGGTTGGATTTAGAGAAGCTCGATTTTCACAAGCGCGTTCGGGAAGGGTATCATAAGCTGCTCGCGAGATTCCCGGAACGAATAACCGTCATTGATGCGGAACAGCCCCCGGAACAAATGATTCGTCAGGTTTACGAGAGCTTGAAGCAGCAGCTGAATGTTAACTGACGAAGCTCTGTAATCATATCGAAAGATGAGCACCGATTTCCAGATGGCATGCGTCTAGGGGCGCTGCATCGTTTTTAGCTCATCAGCTATCTTTCGGATCGTTTCCACCTGCTCCATAATAATACCGGCCATTTCGCCGCGGCCGATTTCAAGCAAATCCGGGGTCATCACACGCAGCAAATCCTCAATTGTTCCTGAGGCGCTCCTCAAGTCGTTGGCAAGAGAATGAATCCCAGAAGTCCTTTTGGACGGAAGGATAGGACTGCGATTCCGGTTGATATCGATAACTGGAGCTATTAGGGGGGGGACACTCTCCCTCAGCTCCATTTGGGATAATTGTTCGCGCAGACTGTGCATGCTTTCCTGCAGGCGATCTACCTTCGTCTGCTGGCGGATGCAGACCAAATGCCCGGAGCCTTCGGAGTCCCAATGCTGGAATATTTCGAATAACACGCATGTTTCCTGAACGGTTTGCATGTTGAGCTCAACGCGGGCAAGCGATTGCCCGGAATGGATATAGTTTCGCGCTTTTTCGTAGGATTCCAAGTCCACGAAATCAAGAAAAAGAGCGCTGGGGGCAAAGATGGCTGCTCCGGACGCCGAACGTTGAAGAATGCGAAAGCTGGCATCGATGTGAAAATACGGAACGGGTAAATAAGATAACCATGGATTCAAAAGAAAATCACCCCGTTGTCTTTTTGAGAGCCGCTGAGCGTTTTTGATAAAATTCAGGCAGCCAGTACGTTAACTCCAGCAAGTCGCCGATTAAGGCCGTCTTGTCGGAGCAGTACGGACGAAGATCATATTTGTTGACTAATCGTCCGCCAACCATAACAAGGGGCTGATGATGGAGTGCTTCGAAGGTTTCTACGTATTCTGCCAGCTTCGGAAGATGATATACAATGGAAGTGGAAATCCCAATCATGTCCGGCTTCCAATTCATCGCACCGATTAACGCAAATTCCAAAGGCAGATTAGGGCCGTAAAACCTTACATCCCAGCCTTCTTCCCTCAAATAACAGGCTACCATTTTTAACCCCAAATAATGCTCTTCCCCTTCTAAGCAAAGCAGCATCGCTTTTGGCGCGTTGGGCTTTGGCGGTTTGGTCATTTGGCTGCTGTACCGGGTCAAAGTGATGTCGCAGGTCGCCGATGCCAGATGCTCGTCCGCTACCGAGATCAAATTGTGTTCCCACAGCTGACCGATGTATTTCATCGAATGTCCCAATAATCGCTCGTAGATAAACAGGCTGTTTTTACCAGCCTCACGGTTCTCGGTTATGGCTTCCCAAGCAGCCGTCTGGTCGCCGTTCAGCAGCAGCTCTGTGAATGATTCTATAGGTTGCAACGGGACCACCTCCGTTTGCTAGATTAATCAGCTAAAATAGACGTACGGTTCATATTTTATATGAAATCCAAGAAGATGCCTAGCAAAGCGGATAAATTTCCGGTTAGTAACATTTAAAAGTTGCATCACTTAGTAGATTGGCATATGCTATTTTAGTATGCTAGAAAAAGTATAAATAAAGTCGAAAGCGGCCCGATATCGAAAGATCATCCGTGTCGGCTTGAAGGGGTAAGGAGACCATGGAACAGAACCAAGCTCCAAACGCACTGGAAGAAAACGAATCGACCGGGTATATCGTCGGAATCGGCGCTTCGGCCGGCGGGTTGGAGGCTCTCGAGAAGTTTTTCGGGAAAATGAGCCCATACAGCGGCATGTCGTTTGTTATTGTCCAGCATCTATCGCCCAACTATAAGAGCTTCATGGTGGAACTGCTTTCGAAGCATACGGCCATGAAAATTGTAGAGGTTGAGCATCAGATGAAGGTGGAGCCGAATG
Organism: Paenibacillus turpanensis; assembly: GCF_011421635.1. Taxonomy (GTDB): domain Bacteria; phylum Bacillota; class Bacilli; order Paenibacillales; family YIM-B00363; genus Paenibacillus_AK; species Paenibacillus_AK turpanensis. The sequence continues at coordinate 62,224 of NZ_WTLI01000027.1, read as the reverse complement.
TCGTTTATTTAATTCCGCCTAAAAGCAACATGACGATCATCAACCGTGTCCTGCAGCTAAAAGAGAAATCATCCCCTTCGGGGTTAAATATGCCGATAGATTTATTTTTCGAATCGCTTGCGGAGGATGTAGGTCCTGCTGCCATAGCGGTTGTATTGTCGGGTACAGGTTCCGATGGAACAAAGGGGATCCGTGCGGTAAAGAAGCGTGGCGGTCTCGTTTTGGTTCAGGACGAGCAATCGGCTAAATTTGACGGAATGCCCAAAAGCGCGATTATGTCCGGTCATGTGGATTACGTCATTTCACCGGAAAATATGCATGAATACTTAATGGAGCATGCGCAGAGCAATATGGCCACGAAGGAATACAACGAGAACGAACTTGCGACTCCAGAGCTGATGTCACCCACAGATGTCGAAAATTACGTTCTTGATATTTTTCGGCTGATTCAGGAAGAGAGCGGCGTAGATTTTACCTATTACAAGCGAAACAGCGTTTTGCGGAGAATCGAACGGCGGCTGAGTTTACATAATATGTCTTCGATTGTGCAGTATTACGATTATTTGAAGGAAAATCCCACAGAGATCCACGCCTTGCGTAAGGACTTGCTGATCGGGGTTACGAATTTTTTTCGCGATCCGCTGGCTTTTGAGGTCATTCGGACGAGAGTGCTCCCCGCCATCTTTGAACGCAAAAAAGATGAACAGGAAATCCGCGTTTGGGTTGCGGCATGTTCAACGGGAGAGGAAGCGTACTCCATCGCCATTACGCTGAAGGAGTACATGGATCGTACGAACCAATGGTTCAATGTGAAGATTTTTGCAACGGATTTAGAGAAGGATTCCATTGAGTATGCAAGCCAAGGAATTTATCCCGAGAGTATCATGGACAATATGTCGGAAGAGCAGCTGGACCGCCATTTTATCCGCGACGGCGATGTGTACCAGATTCGCAAAGAAATCCGCAAAATGATCGTTTTTGCTCCGCACAATATCACCAAAGACCCGCCTTTTAGCAATCTCGATCTCATCACCTGCCGCAACATGCTCATCTATATGCAGCCTGAAATGCAGAAAAAAGTGTTGTCCTTATTCCATTTTGCTCTCGTGCCGACCGGATTTTTATTTTTGGGTCCAAGTGAGACGCTCGGACGGTTAACCAATTTATTTACAGCCTTCGACCGCAGGTGGAATATATTCCAGCAGAGAGATGAAAGCTTGGGACGCGCTCCAAATGAAGTTGAGCTAGGGGAAAATGTGCAAGCGCAAGTAATGGAGCATCGGAAACGGGTGCTGCCGGGAATTCGTGCAGCGACCGAGCATAAAAAAATTGATGATATTTATACCACCTTCGTGGATGAGCATATGCAGCCGTGCATGGTGGTAGATGAAAATAACGATATCGTCCATTTAAGCGGCCCGGTGAATAAGTTTTTGGCATTAGCCAAGGGGAAACCGAGCTGGAATGTGTATAAAATGGTCGAGGCAAATTTGGCAGTAGCGATCATGACGGCAGTTCAGAAAGTCCGCAAGGAAAAACAGCCGGTCGTATACCGTAATATGACGTTTGCGCCGGATGAGAGCATTCTCTTGCACTTAACGGTAAAACCGTTTTCCCGCAAAAAACGGGCGTTTGAGCGCTTAGTTCTTGTCATGTTTGAAGAAGAGCAGATGGAGAATTTGCTTGAGGATAAATCTACGGTAACACTTGACCTGACAAGTAATGTCAATCATCGGATTGTGGAGCTGGAGCAGGAGCTGCAGCGTGCGGAGGAACGGCTTCAGGCGACCATTGAGGAGCTGGAAACGTCCAATGAGGAGCTGCAGGCGACCAATGAAGAGCTGGTAGCGGCCAATGAGGAGCTGCAAAGCACGAACGAAGAGCTGCAATCGGTCAACGAAGAGCTCGTAACGGTGAATACCGAATATCAGTACAAAATTCAAGAGCTGACGGAAGTTAACAATGATATGGATAACTTCTTGATCAGCACGAAGATCGGCACCATTTTCTTGGACAAAAACATGTGCATCCGCAGATTTACTCCGGCAATTACGCGGGAAATTAATTTAATGGACGTTGACTACGGCCGGCCGATTGCACATATCTCACACAGCTTTAAATATGAAGGCTTGGTTGATGACGCTAAAATGGTGCTTCGGACGCTCATTCCAGTGGAAAAAGAGATTGAAAGCCGCAACGGCAAGTGGTACAGCATGCGGGTTCTTCCGTACCGGACGACGGACAATTTTGTGAAGGGGATCGTGTTGACTTTTGTCGACATTACCGAGCTGAAGCTTATTAACCAGGAGCTGATCAAGCTTTCCTATGCCATCGAGCAAAGTCCGAGCATTATCGTCATCACGAATTCGGAGGGGCGCATAGAGTATGCGAATCCGCAATTTATGCGATTAACCGGGTTCGCGATGGAGAATGTTGTTGGACGGGATTTCCACTTCCTCAATTTGTGGGAATCTCAGGATAAACACAAGGAAGTCTGGGAAACCATAAGTAACGGCTTTACGTGGCAGGGAGAACTCGAAGGGAAGCGCCGCGACGGCTCGAATTTCTGGGAAACGGTGAAGATGCTGCCGATTACCGATCAACAGGGGCAGGTCATTCATTTCCTGCGAATCGCCGAGGATATCAGCGGGCTGAAGGAGACCGAGGAGCTGCTTCGCAAGTCGGAAATGCTGTCAGCGCTTGGCCAGATGGCGGCAGGCATTGCCCATGAAATCCGCAATCCGTTAACTGCGTTAAAGGGCTTTACGAAGCTGATTTCCACAGGCAAGCACAGCGACAGCTATGTGGAAATTATGTCCACCGAGCTGGAGCGCATCGAGCATATCGTCGGAGAGCTTCTCGTGCTCGCAAAGCCGCAGGCGCTGGAATTCCGGCCGGCGAGCATGAAAACAGTGCTGGGCGATGTCGTCATGCTGCTGGAAACACAGGCCATCATTAACAACGTAGAGATTGAATGCCTGTACCATACGGAGAATACGTCCGTGTATTGTGTAGAAAATCAACTAAAGCAGGTATTTATTAATTTGATTAAAAATAGTGTCGAAGCGATGCCTTCCGGCGGTCGGATCGAAGTGACTGTATCCGAGCTGCCGAATGAACGGCTGCAGCTTCGCTTTAAAGATCAAGGAACAGGCATTCCAAAAAGCAAGCTTGCAAAGCTTGGCGAACCGTTCTACACGACGAAAAATAAAGGGACGGGCCTTGGTCTTATGGTCAGCTATAAAATTATCGAAAATCATCAAGGCCGGATCGTCATTGAAAGCGAGGAAGGGAAAGGTACGACGGTAACGATCGTACTGCCTCTTGATGGAAGAGAAGCGGAATAGAAGAAGGGCGGCTCAGGCCGTCCTTTTTTTCATAGATGGAATTAGGCAGCTTTTCACCTGTATGAGGAGGGTATAGACACCAATATTGAAACTTTTGTATATAATATAGGAATATAGACGGAGGAATTGCAGGTACTGCCGTCAAAATAAGTAGGTAGTAAATAATGTTATAGACAGTTTGGAAACGCTTACGAAAACAAACATGTTATAATCATGGTATAATCAAAGGAGGGATTCGGCATGAAATTAGTTATTGCTGTAGTTCAAGACAAGGATAGCAACCGATTGTCGAACGCACTAATCAAGGCCGGGATCCGTGCAACGAAGCTGGCGAGCACTGGCGGCTTTTTGAGAGCGGGCAACACCACATTTTTGATCGGGATTGATGATGACCGGTTGGAAGAGGTGTTTTCCATTATTAAAGCAAACTGCAAGGTGCGGGAGCAGCTCGTTACGCCGGTTTCTCCGATGGGAGGAACAACGGATTCGTATATTCCGTTCCCGGTGGAGGTTCAGGTTGGCGGCGCAGCGGTATTCGTGCTTCCTGTCGAACGGTTTGAGCATTTTTAGAGGGAGCGACCCGTTATGAAAATTAACCCCGGCTGGCGGCCGATCGATACCGGCGTACGGCGGAACGATTCGTCGGCCAGCCAACCGCTGCCTCCAAAGGGCTTTGCGGATCTGATGGACCAGCAGCGAGAGCGAACAACGATGGACGAGCTCCAGCAGCGTCTGCAGCAAATCGCGATGCAGGGCGACCGTTTGGCGAAGTCCATGACGGTGCGTGAGCTGCGATTGTACAAGCAAATGGTGAAATCGTTTCTGGAGGAAACGGTTCGGCGGGGGGTAGGCCTGAAGGAAACGAAGGGCTGGGATCGCCGCGGCCGGACGAAACGGTATCAAATCATTGAAGAAATCGACCGCAGCCTGCTCGAACTGGCTGAGGAGCTGCTTACCAGCGAACAAGGGAAAATTCAGCTGCTCAACAGTATCGGCGACATTCGCGGACTGCTTATTAATTTATTATTTTAAGGATCGGATACTATGGCCTATGCGTTAGCGGATATTATCGGACAAGAGCGGGCAAAGCAAATGCTGCAGAGCGGACTGCGCCGCGGACGCACATCGCATGCGTATATTTTCAGCGGGCCGCCCGGAACCCAGCGCAAGGAAGCGGCGCTGGCATTTGCCGCTGCACTGCTGTGTGAGGCGCATGGAGAGGACGCCTGCGGCTCATGCCTATCCTGCCGCAAGGTGGCGAGCGGCAATCATGAAGGCATCGTCATGGTCGAGCCGGAAGGCAGCAGCATCAAAATTGAGCAAATCCGCGAGCTGCAGAAGCAGTTCGCCTACCGGTCTCAGGCAAAGCGAAGTGTGTACATTCTCGGAGCCGCAGACCGGATGACGGTTCAGGCAGCGAACAGCCTGCTTAAATTTTTGGAGGAACCGTCGCAGGCGGTGACGGCGATCCTCATTACGGACAACGGACATGCTCTGCTGCCAACGATCAAATCGCGGGCGCAGTGGATTCCGTTTACTCCGCTTCCTGCGAGTACGATGGCAGAACTTCTCCGTCAGGAGGGCAGGCCGGATCCGCTCGTTCGTGCGGCGGTGCGAATTTCGTCAGGAATTGAGCAGGCGCGGGACTTTATCCAATTAAATTGGTTTGCAGAGATGAGAAACCTAGTGTTACAATTAGCGAAGGAGTCTCTTTCCGGCTCCGGATCGGCATTGGTAACCGCCAATGCGCTGCTTTCCAAGCCAGATCTGCAGGAAGGTCTGGAAACCTGCTTTGATTTATTTCTTCTATTATTTAAAGATATGATTTCGATCCAAAGCGGTGTTAAGCAATCGATCGTTTATATAGACCAGACGGACTGGCTTTCCAAGCAAGCATTCGCGAAATCTGCCGCAGAATGGGTTCGAATGATGGAGCATGCGATGGAAGGGAAGAAACGGCTCCGTTTCCATGCGAATCCGCAGCTTGTGCTGGAGCAGTTTGTCATATCGTTACAGGGAGGATCGTATGCAAACGTATGAAGTTGTAGGCGTCCGCTTTAAGAAAGCGGGTAAAGTATACTACTTCGACCCCTCCAACCTCTCGGTCCATCAAGAGCACAACGTCATCGTTGAGACTGCTCGCGGTATCGAGTACGGCAAAGTCGTCACCCCGAAGAAGACAGTCGGTGAAAACGATGTGGTGCTTCCTTTAAAAAAGGTGATCCGTATTGCGGATGAGAAAGATGCAGGGGTTGTTGAAGAAAATAAAGCGGCCGCAAAGGACGCGTTTAAAACTTGCGTAGATAAAATTCGTGGCCATCAGCTCAAGATGAAGCTGGTGGACGTTGAATATACGTTTGACCGCAACAAAATCATTTTTTATTTTACCGCCGAAGGGCGTGTCGACTTCCGGGAATTGGTGAAAGACTTGGCTTCCGTGTTCCGCACACGCATTGAGCTGCGCCAGATCGGGGTTCGGGATGAAGCGAAGCTGCTCGGAGGGTTAGGTCCCTGCGGACGCATTCTTTGCTGCTCGTCCTGGCTTGGGGATTTCGAGCCGGTTTCGATTAAAATGGCGAAGGATCAAAGCTTATCGCTGAATCCAACGAAGATATCCGGTCTTTGCGGCAGACTCATGTGCTGCTTAAAGTTCGAGCACGATAACTACGAAAGCAGCAAGGATGAGATGCCGACGGTTGGAGCTATGGTGCTTACTTCTCTGGGTAACGGAAAGGTTGTCGGCCTAAACCTGGACAACCGTATGGCACAGGTAAGGCTGTTCGAGCAGGGCGGAAAAGTCATGGAGCTGCCTTTCGACGATGTCGTCATGCAGTAGGGGCGCAAGGTATGGGGTGGAACGGTGGACAAAAGAGACGTTTACGAACAGGTTTGCGGCTTGGAAGATCAGGTGAACACCATACAGCGTGAGCTTGCGGATGTGAAGCAGCAGCTCGTTGTCCTCTTAGAGGAGAACAATAGACTTAGTATTGAAAACTCGCAGCTGCGCAAGCTAATTAAGCGAGAGGAACAGGAGCCACTTCCTGAGGGCATGGCTCATGAGGAGCCGGAAGCCGGGGAGCACCATCCTGCGCCTTCGGAAGCTGCGGTAACGGCCGTAGGTGAAGGTCATGACAACTTAGCGCGCTTATATCATGAAGGCTTTCATATTTGTAATGTGTATTATGGACATTTGCGTATCGAGGGCGACTGCTTATTTTGCTTATCGTTCTTGAACAAAGATGTGAGATAAGGTTTCTTGTAGCGCCGTGGGGTTCCTGCGGCGTTTCTTCGTATATAAATTGCTGAAAGGAAATGATTAGCGGTGCAGCTTCGAGAAGGCGAGCGGATTGACGACCTACTGACACATCAGCTCAAAATTATACAAAGCGACGAGGTGTTCGCTTTTTCCCTGGACGCGGTGCTGCTGGCCCGTTTCTGCAGCGTACCGGCCCGTGGCCGGGTCATGGATTTGTGCACGGGCAACGGGGTTATTCCGCTGCTGCTCTCCACGAGAACGAAAGCACTGATTGACAGTGTAGAAATTCAAGAGCGCTTGGCCGATATGGCGAGCCGGAATGTGGAAATGAACGGTTTGGCGGAACAGCTGAACGTCTTTCACGGAGACTTAAAAGAAATTCATAAACAAACGGGTACAGGGGTATATGATGTCGTCACCGTTAATCCGCCCTACATGCCAGTGGCGAGCGGGGATCGAAAGGCGAATTCTTATATCGCCGCGGCAAGACATGAGGTGTACTGCACGCTGGAGGATGTCATTGCCTGCTGCAGCCGCCTTCTAAAGTTCGGAGGCAAGGCGGCAATGGTGCATCGTCCCTCACGTCTCATCGATATTATTACACTGATGCGGGCGTACCGGTTAGAGCCGAAGCGGATTCGCTTCATTCACCCTAAGCTGGGGGCCGAAGCAAACATGGTGCTGGTGGAAGCGGCAAAGGAAGGAAAGCCGGAGCTGCGTCTGCTTCCGCCTTTTATCGTTCATGAAGAAAATGGAGCATACACGGCGGAGCTGCAGCGCATATTTGAAGGGAAGCAACTACATTTAACGGACGGTGATCAGGATGGGTAATATACAGCAGGCAGGAACGTTATACTTGGTTTCCACACCGATCGGTAATTTGGAGGATATGACCTTCCGGGCTATTCGTATTTTGAAAGAGGCCGACTGGATCGCAGCCGAGGATACGCGGCAGACGAAGAAGCTGCTGACGCATTTTGAAATCGAAGGGCCGAGGCTTGTGAGCTACCATGAGCATAACAAGATGGCGAGCGGACCGGAGCTGATCAAATTTATGCTGGAGGGGCAGCAGGTCGCGCTGGTGAGCGATGCCGGAATGCCGGCCATATCCGATCCGGGTGCGGATCTGGTGGCGCTGGCAATTGAGGCTGGGATCAGCGTCATTCCGGTACCCGGTGCGAACGCCGCTTTGTCTGCGTTAATTATTTCCGGACTGCCGACGGATTCGTTTCTTTTTCTGGGGTTCCCTCCCCGAGAGAAGAAGAAGCTGCGCGAGCTGTTCGATAAATGGAAGGGCTGCGACGCTACGATGATCTTCTATGAATCGCCGCATCGCATTGAAGCGACGATGCAAACGGTTGGCGAAGCATGGGGCATGCAGCGGAAAGCGGCGCTTGTCCGCGAGCTTACGAAACGTTATGAGGAAGCGATCCGCGGCACGGTGGAGCAGATTCTCGGACATCTGGAGCAGCACCCGCCCAAGGGCGAATTCGTGCTTGTGCTGGAAGGGGCTTCGGAAGAGGAGCGTGCGCAAGCGGAAGGGGAGCAGTGGTGGGCAAGCCTATCTATTGAAGAGCATGTAGCTCACTACGAGCGCGAGACCGGAAACAGCAAGGAAGCGATTAAGTTGACGGCTGGTGACCGTAAACTGCCGAAGCGGGAAGTGTACCAAATCGTACATACGGATGAGAACAAAAAAAGGTCCCGAGACGTGTAATGCGAGGGACATCACGTCTTGGGACAACAAGGAGATATAAAAAGGTTAGAATTAACATGGGTTATGTTCTTATTATATACGATAATTCCTAATTTGTCACAGGGGTAGGCAAATCTGAGATGCAAGAATTGCAAACAATTTTCCCCTTGAAGTAGGAAACGTTATCAGCATTGCTGCAGAAGATGCATGCAGGCTCATATTTCTTGAGCATAATGCGCTCGCCGTCTACATAAATTTCCAACGCGTCTTTTTCGCCAATCCCTAAAGTGCGGCGCAATTCAATTGGAATAACAACGCGTCCCAGCTCATCGACCTTACGTACAATTCCTGTTGATTTCATTATATAAGAGTCCCCTTTCGACATCTTGTCGTCATGATTCGACAATCTTTGTAACTTCATGATACCAGCCATTGCCATAACAGTCAATAACTAAATTCAACTTTATTTCTGATTTTTCGACAATATTTTTAACGATTTTGTGGACAATCCTTGTTATTACGATAAAATCAAATCAAACCAGTGGATATAATTGGAGAGGAATTACAGAGATTTGTCGAATTTTTATTGCTGTGATTGGAAACGGAAATGAGAGGAGTTCGACAAGTTAATAGCGAAAAATGTCGAATTAAAAAGTAAGTGTAGATATTTAATTCGGTTGATGAAAAAAATTTAGGAGGGTACTGCATGATATTTAAGGAAGAAAAAGTATTTAAGGATCCCGTACATAAATATATCTACGTTCAAGATCAGCTCATTTGGGATTTAATTAATACGAAGGAGTTTCAGCGGTTGAGAAGGATTCGGCAGTTGGGCACTTCGTTTTTCACGTTCCATGGTGCGGAGCACAGCCGTTTTTCCCATTCCCTTGGGGTGTATGAAATCACGCGTAAGATTATATCCGGGTTTGAACGGGCGGCATATGAGGACTGGCCAGCCTCGGAACGGCTGCTTTCGCTTTGCGCCGCGCTGCTTCATGACGTTGGGCACGGCCCTTTTTCCCACTCTATTGAAAAGGTGTTTAAGGTGATGCATGAGGATTGGTCATGCCGAATCATACTGGGAGATACGGAAGTAAATGAAGTGCTGCGGCGAGTGTCCCCTGATTTTCCGCAGAAAGTAGCCAACGTGATTTGTAAAACTTATGAGAAGCCCATCGTAGTTGGCCTGGTCTCCAGCCAATTGGATGCGGATCGGATGGATTACCTGCTGCGCGATGCATTTTTTACTGGGGTAAACTATGGTACCTTCGATATAGACCGCATCTTACGTGTCGTTCGTCCTTACCAAGGAAAAATTGTCGTTAAGGAAAGCGGCATGCATGCCGTTGAAGATTACTTAACCTCCCGCTATCAGATGTACTGGCAGGTGTATTTCCATCCGGTAACCCGCAGTTCTGAGATTATTTTGCGCAAAATTTTCTTGCGGGCTCGTGATTTGCATCAGCAGGGCTATTCCTTCGGCTTCTTTTTACATCCGTTGGACGATTTGCTGGCCAATACGTTAACCGTTGAGGACTATTTGCGGCTTGATGAATCTTTTATTCAAACTACCTTCATGCAGTGGACGATGGAAAAGGATCCGATTTTAGCGGATTTATGCCGAAGATTTTTGGAACGAAAGCTGTTTAAGTATGTAACCCTGGATCAGGTGGATGAGGAAGCGGTGAATGAGCTCAAGTCGCTGCTTGATTCCTTAGGGGCGGATTCGACATATTATGTAGAAATGGATTTTCCGACAGATCAGCCTTACGATGTATACCAGCCGGGGGGCTCGAAAGAGAAAACGACACCGATTTATTTGCTGACGGAAAAGCAGGAGCTCGTAGAAATTTCGCACGTATCGGAAATTGTCCGGTCCATCAGCGGCGTACATAAAGGAAAAGTTCAGTTGTTTTATCCGGCGGATTTATTGGCAAAGCATCGGGCAGCAGTAACCCCGTCCGTAGCCAAGCTGCTTGGATCATGAAAGGAGACATACGAATACAAATGTTAGTCGACACACATACGCATATGGATTCCAATAAATTTGATGACGATCGGGACGAAGCGATTCGAAGGGCAAGAGAAGCGGGAGTGTCCACCATTGTAAACATCGGCTTCAACCGCGAGACGATTCCGACGACGCTGGAGCTTGCCGAGAAATACCCTTTCGTGTACGCCGTAGTAGGATGGCACCCGCAGGATGCAATTGATATGAAGCCTGAAGACCTGGATTGGATTGAGGAGCTGGCGAGAACACATCCCAAAGTTGTTGCTTTAGGGGAAATGGGCCTCGATTATTATTGGGATACCTCACCGAAGGATGTGCAGAAGCAGGTGTTCCGCGAGCAAATCCGCCTTGCTCGTAAATTGTCGATGCCGATTGTGATCCATAACCGCGACGCGCATCAGGATATTATTGAAATATTACGCGAAGAAAAAGCGGAGGATGTCGGGGGCATCATGCATTGCTTTTCCGGCAGCTGGGAGACCGCGAAGCAATGCCTTGATATGAACTTTTACATTTCCTTTGGAGGGCCGGTGACGTTCAAGAATGCGCGTCAGCCAAAAGAGGTGCTTGAGCAGGTGCCGCTGGACAGGCTGCTGCTGGAGACCGATGCGCCGTATTTGACTCCTCATCCATATCGTGGGAAGCGCAATGAAACCGCATACGTTCGGCTGGTTGCGGAGGAAGCGGCACACCTAAAAGGGGTAACTTTAGAGGAAATTGCAGCGATTACCACCAAAAATGCACTTACAGTTTTTGGTAGAATCAAAAAAACGGAAGATTGAGCGGGATTGAGTGAGATCGAACCAGAGAAAGGTGCAATGTGAAGGCTTTCATGCTTTAAAATTTGCGAAAACGGCCGTTTTCGAACAAATTTGGAGCCTTTCGTCCCCTTTACAACAATACCAGCCAGCGAGTATGATACAGAGCATAAAGCTTCAACAACTTCATATGCAGCATCTTCCAATCTCGCTGAGTTTCCGTAAGGGAAACGGGGGAACCGCATTGAATGCTCCGGCACTGCCGTCTGCATTCTAGGGGTGAATTCCGCTACACGCCGATCTAATACGGCGCAAGGGCGGATAGGGCAACTCTCACGTCCGAATCCGACAGCTAACCTCGTAAGCGTTAGAGAGGCAACGTCATCGGGCATTCAGTTTCTTTCATCATGTGCTAAACGTGAGAAAGCCGCGATAAGAGTTCCTCTTGTCGTCGGCTTTTTATGCTTATTTGCATAGAAAGACGGCGGCTGGGCAGACGTGAAGTTGGGGAGGGTTGACATTTTGATAGTCGCGTCGAATCGTCATCACTGAAGATTCAGCAAAGGCGGGGCTATGAAGGAGGACCGAGCAAGTGGGCCAAATCCGAGCAGAGGACACCCATGTAACGCGATCATCCGGATGGACCTTCGCATGGCGCTTGGAGCGGAAACAAATCCGTCGTTTAGCGTTAGCCGGCAGCATTGCCGGAGCGATGATTGCACTGTTTTTGATTTTGATGTCTTATACGGACGTAAAGAAGGTCACCATTGTAGTTGACGGACAGCAAACCGTCGTCCATACCGAGCTTTCGGAAGTATCGGAAGTACTGAAAGAGCATAATATTGCCTTCAGTGAGCATGATCGGATTTCCAAAGGGGCAGAAGACGAAATTACGAATGGGGATACGGTAACGATTACGCATGCCGTTCCGGTAGAGTTAACGGTTGGCGGTCAAACAGAAACAAAATATACCGTCGGTAAAACCGTACAAGAGGCGTTAACGGATCTCGGAATTACGGTGGGTGAGCTTGATAAGGTATTCCCTTCTTTAGACGCACCGATCACTGAAAAAGTTGCGCTTCAAGTCGTTCGTGTCGAAAAAAAGGTGGAGCAGCTTCAAGAGACGATTCCGTTCCAAACGGTTACGAAAAAAGACACTCAACTGGTCAAGGGCAAAGAACAGGTCGTGCAGGAAGGCAAGGAAGGCCTGCTTGTCAAAGAGATCGAGAACGTATATGAAGACGGCGTGCTCGTCGCACAAAACGTACTGCAGGAAACCGTGCAGTCTGAAAGTGTAAACAAGGTCGTTGCAGTCGGAACGAAGAGCCCTGTTGTGGTTCTGAGCTCATCGTCGCCTAACATTGATCAAGCGACAAAAAGCGGCGTGACCTTCGGTTATAAGCAAATTTTAAAAAATGTAACCCTAACGGCTTACTCGGCCGGGGTAGAATCGACGGGCAAGGACGAGAGTCATCCGCAATACGGCAAGACGTTTTCCGGTACAACGGTAACGGAGGGCCGGACGATCGCAGTTGACCCGAAGGTTATTCCGATGGGCTGGTGGGTCTATATTGACGGTATCGGCTTCCGCCGTGCCGAGGATAAAGGCAGCGCTGTAAAAGGGAATCATATTGATGTTTACTTTGATAGCGGGGATTATGCGTCGCGTTTCGGGATGAAAAAAGGGTATACCGTATATGTCATCGGACCGACGAAGCCCGCAACGAACTAATCATTTGTGATGAATTGGGCAAACTGATACAATTGAATGAAATTATACATGGAAGAAGAGGGATGGCTGTAAGCGCGCTGCTTGCGGCACCTCTTCTTTTTTGCGAATATGCGAACGGAGTGGGAGCGGGATGATCAAGGAAGTGATCGTCGTCGAAGGCAAGGCGGATACGGTGGCGATTCGCCGTGCCGTAGAAGCCGATACGATCGAAACGGGAGGCTCGGCGATTGGCGAGGATGTGCTGCGCCGCATTGAAATTGCACAGAAGCGCCGTGGCGTTATTATCTTTACCGACCCGGATCATGCGGGCGAGCGTATCCGCAAGATTGTCGCCGCGCGGGTGAAGGGCTGCAAGCACGCGTTCCTGACGCGCGAAGAAGCCGAGGGGAAGCGGAACCTTGGTGTGGAATATGCATCGCCAGAGGTAATCCGAAGGGCCTTAGACGAGGTGCGTTCGGAAATGGAGAACGCCGAGCCGCAGGTAACCTGGAGCGACCTGATTGACGCGGGGCTTATCGTCCACCCGCAAGCGGCAAAACGGCGGGAAGAGGTCGGAAAGCTGCTGCGGATCGGTTATGCGAACGGGAAGCAATTTTACAAGCGCTGTGTATCGCTGCAAATTACCCGTGAGGAGCTTTTGGGGGCGGTACGGCAAGTGGATAACGGGGAGGGTCAACCATGAGCGATATGCTGATCGCGACGCCGCGACGGACCAAGGAAATCATCGGAAAGCACGGCTTTCAGTTTAAGAAAAGCTTGGGCCAAAACTTTTTGATCGATAATAACATCTTACATAAGATAACAGCGGCCGCTGAGCTCGACGAAAGCAAGGGAGCATTGGAAATCGGCCCGGGCATCGGCGCTCTCACCGAACGGCTTGCTAAGGAAGCGGGCAAGGTCGCTGCCATTGAAATCGATACGCGGCTGCTGCCCATCCTGCAGGAGGTTTTGGAGCCGTATCCCAATGTGCGGGTATATCACGGCGATGTGCTGAAATACGACCTGCACCAGCTTTGGAAGGAGTACTTCCAGGGGTACGAGAAGGTGAGTGTGGTCGCGAATCTCCCTTATTATGTGACGACGCCGATTATAATGAAGCTGCTGGAAGAAGGGCTTCCGTTTGAACATATGGTGGTTATGATTCAGAAGGAAGTGGCGGAACGCATGGCGGCGGCGCCGGGCACGAAGGATTACGGCAGCCTGACGGTTGCCGTGCAGTATTACTGCGAGACGAGTCTGGTGACGATCGTCCCGCATACGGTGTTTATTCCGCAGCCGAATGTCGATTCGGCGGTGATCCGGCTTACGCGTCGCGAGACGCCGGCTGTGCAGGTGTCGGACGAACGCTTCTTCTTTGAAGTGGTGCAGGCTTGCTTCGCCCAGCGGCGGAAGACGATCTCGAACAACCTGCAGAGCCATTTCTCTGGACGGATGGAGAAGGAGCGAGTCAAGGAGCTGCTGCAGACCGCAGGAATTGATCCTGTCCGTCGCGGCGAGACGCTCAGCCTGCAGGAATTTGCGAGGCTGACGGAGACTCTCGAGCAGGCGCTTGCTGAAGGTAGAAGCTAAGAGCAAGCAGCGCACGAGCGGTGAGGTGCAAGTGGTAGGCTGGCTGAGTCGATTTCTAGGGAAATCGGGACAAAGCCAGCCTTCATTTTGTCTCCTCGATCATGCAAAAGCTCGTTTGACGCATATGCACCAAACGCCCATCCCTGCCATAGGATACAGGAAGGGAGGGGATGTAGCACATGAAAACGGGCGATTACGTAACCCGCAAATCATATGGAAATGACTTGTTGTTCCGCCTGCTGGCTGTCGAGGGGGATCGGGCGATCATTTGCGGTGTCGATTATCGGCTGCTGGCGGATGCTCCGCTGGAGGATTTAGAGCCGTTTCAAGACGATACCGACCGCTGGGACCGGGGCGCATCCGAAAAGCTGCTGCGGTCATCCGAGCAAATTCGACAGTGCCGCAGGCTGCTGCAGCAAAATTTAGATAAAGAAATTATTCGTAAGGCTAACGGCGGACAGCCGTATTTTGAAGTGCCAGGCACCGTGCTGCACTTGGACGGGGATGCCCATTACTTACAAAAAAGCTTGAAGCTTTACCGGGAAATGCAGGTTCCTGCAGAAGGTCGCCATGTGGCCGAATCGGAAATTCCTGAAGCTCTTCGCCACCTGCTTCCTCGCGTCAAGCCTGATGTCGTTGTCGTTACAGGACATGACAGCTTTCGCAAACAGGGAGACGGCAACCGGCTAAATATCGACAACTATAAAAATTCGCGACATTTTGTGCAAGCCGTTCGGATAGCCCGTAATTACGAGCGCAATCGCGACGCTTTAACGATCATTGCCGGCGCCTGCCAGTCGCATTTTGAAGCGCTGCTGCAAGCGGGCGCGAATTTTGCAAGCTCTCCGAACCGCGTCCTGATTCATGCGCTGGACCCTGTATTTATTGCAATCAAATCGGCGTACACCCCGATTAAGGATACCGTTAACATTTACGATGTCGTTCAGCACACAGTGAGCGGTTTTCAAGGGCTGGGCGGGATTGAAACCCGCGGAAGCTACCGGATTGGGATGCCCAAAGTCCCGTTAAACAAGTAAAAATGGACCAAAATGGGCAAAATTTTCGTTGCAAATGCGCAAATTTCGTTGACAACAGCTTTGATCCGCTGATATAATAATTCCCCTTGTTTGACATACCGCCTCTTTTCCGCTATAATGTAGTAGGAAAGAGGTGGTAGTTGACAATGGCTAAAAATGCGCTGTTGGAAATCAAACGCAGTTTGGAAGCTCATGTCGGGCAAAAGATCGTTTTAAAAGCAAACGGCGGTCGGCGAAAGACCATTCAAAGAACCGGCGTTTTGGAAGAAACCTACCCTTCTGTTTTCATCGTGAAACTGGATCAAGAGCAGCATGCTTTTAAACGCGTATCTTACAGCTACGCAGATATATTAACGGAGTCCGTGGAAGTCACCGTATGCAATGACGATGGACAAGTCCGGATTAGCTACATGAATTAAGCTAACCTATCATGTTGAAGCCTGATACGATCTAGGCTTCTTTTTTTACGCCTGAATCCTGTATTTAACAGTATGAAAAATGTGCGATTCGGCAAAATAATTCCCAAACCAAACCTTTGGAGGGATGATGATGGGTCGCAGACGGAGAGGCGGAGTCATGTCGGAAGGCTTAAAATATGAATTAGCGAAGGATTTGGGCTTTTATGATAAAGTGGAAAAGGAAGGCTGGGGCGGCATTACGACCAAAGACGCCGGTAATATGGTCAAGCGCGCACTCCAGATCGCAGAATCTGCGGTGAGCCAGAAAGCAGCACCCGCCGCAGCGCAGAAGGAAGCTCCAAGGGCGGCGGCTTACCCTATGCCATCGGCACCTACGGCAGGTACTGCCGGCGGATATCCATCCGCAGCAGCTTATAGCGGACGAACTGGCGTTGGGCAAACGGGCGGCAGAACCACCGGTGGAGGATATTCGAATTATAACGCGTATGCGCGTAGTGGTATGAACGCTTCCGAGCAACGTGCCGGGTACGCAGGGGCGCCATCTCCTTATCGGCAGCAGGAAGGCATCACCGCAGCATATACGGCGGGTGTGCCGGACAGCCGGAATGCCGGCTACCAGTACGGTGGCCAGACGATGAACACGCGAGCAGTGTCCATGCCTTACGGGCAAAGCGTGACTCCGGGGCAGTACGGGGCGGGTCAAGGATATGTTAATCCAAACGGCTTTATTCCGACGGGAGCGGCCGGAACGGCTGGCGCCGCTGAACAGCAGTCGAAAATATAATTATATAACACAGGGAGCCGGACGCATGTTGTCCGGTTCTTTTTATACAACCAGCAAACAAGTAAACAACTGAGGAAAAGCACAGTGTTTTGAAGGACATTTCACATTTACTGGGTCTGTTTGTTATAATGACAAAAAGAGTTTTCGCGGGATCAGGTCCGCGTAAGTACGGCGATTTGAAGCGGCATGCAGGAAAAGGGGAAACACGGTGAAAATTTACGAGAAGGCGCCGGCAAAAATCAATCTCTCGCTGGATGTTTTGCGAAAGCGCAGCGATGGGTATCATGAAGTTGAAATGGTCATGACGATGGTTGATCTCGCAGACAGGCTTTCGATGGAGGAGCTTCCGAGGGACACCATTATCATATCCAGCCAGGTTGGATACATACCGCTTGATGAGAAAAACTTGGCTTTTCAGGCTGCGAAGCTGATAAAAGAACGATATGAAGTAAAGAAGGGTGTATATATCCACCTGGACAAGCATATACCGGTTGCTGCCGGACTTGCCGGGGGCAGCAGTGATGCCGCGGCAACGCTGCGCGGATTGAATAAGCTTTGGAAGCTGAATATTCCTCTGGAGGAGCTGCAAGCGTTAGGAGCGGAGCTCGGCTCCGACGTTCCGTTTTGTGTGAAGGGCGGAACGGCAGTTGCGCGCGGCAGAGGAACGGAGCTTGAGCCGATCGGCGCTCCGCCGCAGTGCTGGGTCATCTTGGCGAAGCCGCCGATTAATGTATCTACCGCCGATGTTTATGGAAAACTGAGAGCGAATGAAATCAAAAATCATCCGCCGACGTCCCAGCTGCTGCAGGCCATTCGGGAGCATGATTTTGCCATGCTTTGCCGATCCATGGGCAATGTTCTGGAAGATGTAACGCTGGAGCTCTACCCTGAGGTCCGTCAGCTGAAAGATGCTTTTATTCGGCTTGGCGCCGATGGGGTATTAATGTCGGGGAGCGGACCGACCGTATTCGGGCTTGTGCTTAAGGAATCAAAGGTGACACGAATCTACAATGGTTTGAGAGGGTTTTGCAAAGAAGTGTATGCAGTTCGGCTCTTAACATAGCGATAACCAAAGATGGCAGCCAATTGCCATCTTTTTCTTGCAAAAATACGGATATTAATGTTATATTCTGATTATATTATTCGGATTTGATGCGTCAACTTTGTTGACATCAGAATTCTGGGGGAAGTGTGTAGACCAATGAAGAAGTTAAAACGAAGTGCACGGTTGGTGGAAATGACCCAATACTTGCTTTTTCGTCCCCATACATTAATTCCGTTAACTACGTTTGCGGAACGTTATAGTTCAGCCAAATCCTCCATTAGCGAGGATTTAACGATCATTAAAGAAGTGTTCGAGGATGAGGGGCTCGGCGAGCTGCATACGATTGCAGGGGCAGCCGGCGGCGTGAAGTTTACCCCAAAGGTTCCGAAGGATACTGCTTTAGAAACGATTCTTCGTGTGTGCGAGCGTTTACAACAGCCGGAACGGATTTTGCCCGGGGGCTACTTGTATATGACAGATATGCTGGGCGATCCTCGTTTGCTTAATGACATCGGTAAAATGTTCGCGTCCATTTTTTCAGCGCGTGATTTTGATGTTGTGATGACGGTGGAAACGAAGGGGATTCCACTTGCTTACGCGACTGCGGCACAGCTGAATGTGCCGGTTGTCGTTGTCCGCCGTGACAACAAGGTAACGGAAGGCTCTGCAGTAAGCATTAACTATGTCTCCGGCTCAAATAAGCGGATTCAAACGATGTCATTGCCCCGCAGAGCGCTGGCCGAGCAATCACGGGTGCTCATTATTGATGATTTTATGAAAGCCGGAGGAACCATTCGCGGCA
This sequence comes from Paenibacillus turpanensis, assembly GCF_011421635.1. GTDB lineage: Bacteria > Bacillota > Bacilli > Paenibacillales > YIM-B00363 > Paenibacillus_AK > Paenibacillus_AK turpanensis. The sequence goes on along the minus strand of NZ_WTLI01000027.1, from coordinate 43,768 downwards.
TGATCGACCTGCTTCAGGAATTCAAGGCGACTGTTGCCGGTGTCGGCGTGCTTATGGAAGCTGGGGAAATGGACGGTGAGGAACGGCTGGTCGACCAGTACGTTTCGCTGGCTAAAGTGCATGGTGTGGATCCGAAGACGAAGCAGATCATTATTAAACCAGGAAACTTTTTCGAATAAATAATGGCTATTTCAGCTGTTGCATCCTAGGAGGGAATTGCATGTCTAAGCTAGAATTAATCTCGACTACAGCGGCGCCTGCGGCAATCGGTCCGTATTCGCAGGCAGTAAAATTCGGGAATCTGCTTTTTACATCCGGTCAAATTCCGCTGACGGCGGAAGGAGTGCTGGTTGAAGGCGGAATTGAGGAGCAGACGCATCAAGTTTTTCGAAACCTGCAGGGAGTTCTAGCCGGAAGCGGAGCTGCACTCAGCGATGTGATCAAAGCGACGGTTTTTCTGAAGGATATGACCCAGTTTGGAGTAGTCAACGAAATCTACGCTTCTTACTTCGGCGAACATAAGCCGGCTCGTTCCACGGTGGAAGTCGCGCGTTTACCGAAGGATGTTCTTGTCGAAATAGAACTGATTGTGGCGTTATAGGTCGAAATTAGTTAAATTTATAAATTCCGGAAAAAAAGATTGCAAATTACCGGAAAAAAAGAAGGAATTTGCCCAAACTTGTGGAATTACATACCAAAACCAACAACATTGAGGCAGGTGAATCTTGGTGCAAATTACAGACGTAAGATTGCGTCGTGTTAATTCCGAAGGAAGAATGAAAGCGATCGCATCAATTACAATCGACAACGAGTTTGTTGTCCACGACATCCGGGTTATTGATGGAAACAACGGCATGTTTGTGGCGATGCCGAGCAAGCGGACGCCAGACGGTGAATTCCGCGATATCGCGCATCCGATCTCTTCCGCGACGCGCGAAAAAATTCAAGCAGCAGTTCTTGCGGAGTATGATCGCGCTGCCGCCGAAGAAGACATCATCTCAGAAGGTGCGTAAAATCAACAAAGAAAGTTCACAGAGAGCCAAGCAGGCTCTCTTTCTTTTTTATGTAAAGTAAGTTAAGATTCTCTGAGAAAGCCTTTACCGGGAGGGAACCAGTGTGAACATAATGGCCATTGTACTGGCAGCCGGACAAGGAAAGCGCATGAAGTCGAAGCTTTACAAGGTGCTTCACCCCGTTTGCGGGAAGCCGATGGTAGGCCACGTAGCGGATGTGCTTGACGCAATCGGCGTTAGCAAGAAGGTTTTTGTCGTAGGGCACGGGGCCGAAGCGGTACAGAGCTATCTCGGAGACCGCGGACAATATGTGCTGCAAGAGCAGCAGCTTGGAACAGGCCATGCAGCAAAGCAGGCCGAAGATATTCTTGGCGGCGAACAGGGGATTACGCTGGTCGTATGCGGGGACACTCCGCTTTTTACAAAGCAATCGCTGGAAGCTATGATCGCACTGCATAAAGAGACGGGAGCGGCAGCTACGCTGTTTTCCGCAGAGCTCGGCAACCCGCACGGATACGGGCGGGTCATTCGCGATGCCTCCGGAGCGGTAACGGGCATTGTGGAGCAGAAGGATTGCACGCCGGAGCAGACGCGTATTCGCGAGGTCAATGCGGGAACGTACTGCTTTGATAACGCGAAGCTTTTTGCCGCTTTGGCGAAGGTCACCAACCAGAACGCCCAAGGGGAATATTATTTAACCGATGTGATCGGCATATTAAAGCAGGAAGGCGAAACGGTTCAAGCTTATTGCACCGATCAGCCGGAAGAGACGATCGGAGTAAACGATCGGGTTGCTTTGGCGGAAGCAGAACGGATTATGCGTCAGCGTATCGTACACAGCCTGCTTGTCGAGGGCGTCACCTTTATCGATCCGGCTTCTTCCTATATTGAAGCGGACGTTAAGATCGGCTCGGATACGGTCATTTGGCCGGGAACCGTTGTACGCGGCAAGACTGTTATCGGTGAAGACTGCGTGATTGGACCGAATACGGAAATTACAAATTCGGTCATCGGTGACGGCGTCTCCATTAAGCAATCTGTGTTATCCGAAGCGGAAGTCGGGCCGGAAAGCACGGTTGGCCCGTTTGCTTATTTGCGTCCGGGTGCAAAGCTTGGCAGAGGAGTCAAAATCGGCGATTTTGTCGAAATTAAGAATGCAGTGCTTGACGAAGGTACGAAGGTGTCCCATCTTTCTTATGTGGGAGACGCCAAGGTTGGCAAAAACGTCAATATCGGCTGTGGCGCAATCACGGTCAATTACGACGGTTTTAATAAACATATCACCGAAATCGGCGACGATGCGTTCGTCGGCAGCAACGTAAACCTGATTGCTCCGGTACGTGTCGGACGCGGAGCTTACGTTGTGGCAGGCTCCACGATTAACAAAGACGTGCCGGAAGACGATCTGGCCATTGCCAGAGAGCGTCAAACGAACAAAACGGGCTACGCCGTTAAGATACGTCAAAAATTCGCAGCAATGAAGAAGAACAACTAATCGAAGCAGCAACCGTAATCTTTTTTGGAGGGATCTATAACCGATGTCTTACCGCGACCCGAAGCTGAAAGTGTTTACGTGTAACGCGAACCCTGAGCTTGCAAAGGAATTGGCAGATTATATTGGTGTACCGCTCGGAGACGCAGACGTACTGCGCTTCAGCGACGGGGAAATCCAAGTACGAGTCAATGAAAGTGTGCGCGGCGCCGATGTGTATATCATTCAATCGACGTCTGCGCCGGTAAACGAGCATTTAATGGAACTGCTCGTTATGGTCGATGCCCTTAAGCGGGCCTCGGCGAAGAGCATTAACGTCGTTATTCCTTACTACGGCTATGCTCGTCAAGACCGGAAGGCGCGTTCGCGCGATCCGATCACAGCAAAGCTGGTGGCAAACTTAATTATGACGGCCGGCGCGCATCGCGTCATCGCGATGGATCTGCATGCTACGCAGCTGCAGGGCTTCTTCGACATTCCGGTCGATCACCTGCTTGGAGTACCGATCTTAGGTCATTACTTTGAGCAGAAAAATTTGAGTGATGTCGTTGTCGTATCGCCGGACCACGGTGGTGTCGTCCGGGCCAGAAAGCTTGCGGATTACTTAAGCGCGCCGCTTGCCATTATCGACAAGCGCCGTCCGGAGCCGAACGTGAGCGAGGTCATGAATATTATCGGAGAAGTAGCGGGTAAGACGGCCATTCTTATCGATGATATTATCGATACGGCAGGAACGATTACACTTGCCGCTTATGCGTTGAAGAAAGCCGGAGTAAAAGATGTGTACGCCTGCTGTACGCACCCGGTGCTTTCCGGTCCGGCGATGCAGCGTTTGGATGAGGCGCCGATTCAGGAGGTCGTGGTAACGAACACGATTAAACTGACACATGAGCAGCCTTCGTCGAAAATCGTTGCTCTCTCCGTTGCACAGCTGATGGGTGAGGCGATTATCCGCGTCCACGAGGAGCTTTCGATCAGCACCCTGTTCGAGGATTAAGATTGATGGATTAGAAACCCCCTGTTCTGGGCATGATGGTAAAGATATCATGTCTAGGAAATTAAGGGGGTTTTTTGTTCGATGGCATTGCGTGTAGAAGCGGAAAGTCGAGAAACGTCGACGAAGCATGAGCTGAAGGAGCTTCGTGCGAGCGGGAAAGTACCCGGAGTATTATACGGAAAGCAAGTTCCGAATACATTGATCATGGTAGATGAAAAGGAATTAATCCAGCTGCTGCGCACAAACCCGAGCAGCTTGCTTGAGCTAAATGTAAACGGCAGCGAGACTCATTCTGCAATGCTTGGCGAGATCCAGCGGGAAAAGGTGACGAATAAGCTGCTGCATATCGATTTGTACCAAGTCAACATGAATGAACAGGTGAAGGCGTCCGTCCGTGTCGAATTCGTCGGTACGGCGAAGGGCGTGCAGGAGGGCGGCATTTTGCAGGCGATGAATCAAGAGCTGGAAATCCGCTGCCTGCCGAGTGAAATCCCGGATTCCATTCAAGCGGATGTATCGAATTTGGAGATCGGGGAGCACTTGTTTGCGAAAGATGTTGCGCTGCCGGCAGGTATTGAGCTGCGCTCCAATCCGGAAGAGCTGCTCGCGACGGTTCTGCTGAAGCAGAAGGAAGTGCCGGAAGCAAAAGCGGATGAACAGAAGGATGCGGCGGAAGCGCAGGCGAATGAAGCTGGCGTGGTTGCGGCTACGGCGGCAACAGACGAGTAAGAGTAACAATAACCTTGGTGTGGGAATCAGGGCATATCGCTTAAGGGTGTTCTCTATAGAAAGAAACCGGCGTCTTCGGGCGGCCGGTTCTTTCGTTTTGATCTTCGGAATCCGTTACAGTATAATTGGAATGATTCGGAAAGTGCCAAGGGAACGAGAGGTTTCATATGAAATGGATTATAGGCCTGGGCAATCCGGGCAATGAATACCGCTCCACCAGACATAATGTCGGCTTTATGGCGATTGACCGTCTGGCTGAGAAGTGGGGCATTGATGTGTCTCAAAGCAAGTGCAAGGCGCTGTTGGGCGAAGGCCGGGTACAAGGGCAGAAGGTCGTGCTGATCAAGCCGATAACGTACATGAACCTGTCGGGAGAAAGCGCGAGGGCGTTTCAAGATTTTTATAAAGCCGACCTTTCCGATATGCTTATTCTGTACGATGATTTGGATACGGCGATGGGTCAAATCCGGCTGCGCTATCAAGGCTCGGCAGGCGGCCATAACGGAATTAAGTCCTTGATTCAGCATTTGGGGACGCAATCGTTTAACCGCGTGCGGATGGGGATTTCCAGACCGCCCGCAGGGGTCGACATTGCACATTATGTGCTTTCCAGCTTCCGAAAGGAAGAAGCAGAAGCGCTGGAGAATATGATCCAAGCGACCTGCGATGCCGTTTCCGCCTGTTTGACGGATCCATTCGAAAAAGTGATGGCGAAATTTAACGGGAACGGAATGAAGGGATAAGGCAATGGGCCATACTAGAGGGTATAGGTGAACTCTAGGAGGCATAAATATGTCTGTAAAGTACATTTGCCGTCACTGCCGCAGCAAGGTGGACGAATGGCAAAACCACAGTCAAGTGGATGAGAACAAGCTGGGCTTTCATTTTTTAACGGAGGAAGAACGGGACGAAATGATCTCCTATGATATGAATGGAGACATTACCGTCAACGTGACCTGTGACTACTGCAGGCAGGCGCTTGAGGCGAATCCGGAGCTTTCTCTGGTTCCAAGCCCCCTCCAATAACAAAATATCCTTAAGCTGCTGAGTTGGGTTGGAAAGGTGTGTCTTAACACGATGAACGAATTGCTAGAAGTGTTTTCCCGCGATTCGGATTTTCGAGCGGTGCTTGAGGGAGTCAAAGCCGGAATGAAGGAGCAGATGGTCTCCGGGCTTTCCGGCTCTGTGCGGCAGGTTATGTCTGCCGCTTTTTATCATGAACTGAAGCGTCCGATCGTGATCGTAACGCATAATATGTTTTCCGCGCAAAAAATCGTAGAAGATATGGCGGAGCTGCTGCCGAAAGACCAGGTGTTGTTTTTACCGGGCAACGAATCGATTGCTGCGGAGGCGGCGATTGCAAGTCCGGAAATTTCGTCTCAACGAATTGAAGCGCTTTCAAAGATTGCCTCGGGCTTTCGTGGAGTGATTGTCACTCCGTATGCATCGGTTCGAAAGCTGCTGCCGCCGGCGCAAGTGGTTGCAGAATCGACGACCACGCTTGCCGTAGGGCAAACGATTGAAATGGAGCAGGTCATTACGAGACTGACATCGTACGGCTACGAACGGGTGGATCGCGTCGAGTCCAGAGGCCAGCTGAGCGTTCGCGGCGGGATTCTGGACGTATTCCCGCTGGTTTCGGCGTCGGCGTACCGGATCGAGTGGTTCGACGATGAAATCGATACGATCCGCCAGTTTGATGTCAGCGATCAACGCTCGACCGATAAGGAGGAGCGGATCGACCTGCTGCCGGCAAGAGAAGTGTTTGCTGAGCGCAGACGGTTCGAGAATGCGGCGGATCATGCCTTCAGCTTGCTGCAGGAGCAGCTCGGCAAGATGAACGACCGGCAGGTACGCGACCGGCTCACACAGGAGCTCGGCAAAGAAATCGAATGGCTTCGGGAACATATGTATTTTCAAGGAATTTATAAATATATTTCATTGCTTTACCCCGAACGCGCCACATTGATGGATTATTTGCCGAAAGAAACGCTTTTGCTAATGGACGAACCGACCCGCCTTTTGGAAACCGTTAAGGAATTGGAAAAGGACGAGGCGGAATGGACGACGTCGCTGCTGTCCGAAGGGCAGACGCTGCCTTCCTTTGTGCTGTCCAAAAGCTATGAGTCTCTCTTTTTCCATAAGCCGTTTCAGGTTGTGTATATGTCGCTCTTTTTACGTCAGATTCCGCATACGCAGCCGCAAAACATCGTGAACTTCATGACGCGCAGCATGCAGCATTTTCACGGGCAAATGAATGTGCTGAAAGCGGAGATGGAGCGCTGGAAAAAGGCCGGCTCGAAGGTAATGATTCTCGCTTCCGGGCAGGAGCGGATCGAACGTGTCCGCCGGGTGCTGCAGGATTATCAAATCGATGAGCCGGAAATTAACAACGGGTCGCTGCAGGCGGGCTTTGAGCTGCCGTCAATCAAGCTGATTGTTATTACGGAAAATGAGCTGTTTACCCAGAAAAACAACCGGAAGCCGAAAAAATCGGATAAAAAGATTGCCAACGCGGAGCGGATTAAGAGCTACATGGATTTGAAGGTGGGCGACTACGTCGTTCACGTCAACCACGGCATCGGCAAATATGTCGGCATTGGCACGCTTGAGGTCGGCGGCATCCATAAGGATTACTTGCATATCGTTTATGCGGGCGGGGACCGTTTGTCTGTGCCGATCGAGCAAATCGATATGGTGCAGAAATATGTCGGCGCCGAAGACAAGGAGCCGAAGATTTACAAGCTCGGCGGCTCGGAATGGCAGCGCGTCAAATCGAAGGCGCGCTCGTCGGTGCAGGATATTGCCGATGAGCTGATCAAGCTTTACGCCGCCCGGCAGGCGACGCCGGGCTTTGGATTCGGTCCGGATACGCCGTACCAAAAGGAATTTGAGGATAACTTCCCTTACGATGAAACGGCGGATCAGCTGCGGGCAATTGAGGAAATCAAGAAGGATATGCAGAAGTCGCGGCCGATGGACCGGCTGCTCTGCGGCGACGTCGGCTACGGCAAGACGGAAGTCGCGGTGCGCGCTGCGTTTAAGGCAGCGATCGAAGGCAAGCAGGTCGCGGTGCTTGTGCCGACGACGATCCTCGCGCAGCAGCATTTTGAAACATTTAAGCAGCGTTTTAGCGGTTATCCGTTCACGGTTGGGGTATTGAGCCGTTTCCGCACGAAGAAGGAACAGAACGAGACGATCAAGGGCGTTAAGGCAGGGACGGTCGATGTGCTGGTCGGAACGCACCGCTTGCTTTCGCAGGATGTACAATTTAAGGACCTCGGCCTGCTGATCGTCGACGAGGAGCAGCGCTTCGGGGTCACGCATAAGGAGAAGCTGAAGCGGCTCAAAACGAATGTCGATGTGCTGACGCTGACAGCGACGCCGATTCCGCGTACGCTGCACATGTCGATGCTCGGGGTGCGCGATTTGTCCGTTATCGAGACGCCGCCGGAAAACCGTTTTCCTGTGCAGACATATGTGGTCGAATACGGTGCGGCGCTTGTGCGCGAAGCGATTGAGCGGGAGCTGGCCCGAAACGGCCAGGTGTATTACCTGTACAACCGCGTCCAGGGCATCCATCAGATGGCGGATCAAATCCGCATGCTGGTGCCGGAAGCGAGAGTGGCGGTCGGTCACGGGCAAATGTCCGAGCAGGAGCTGGAGAAGACGATCCTCGATTTCCTCGATGGAGAGTTTGACGTCCTAGTGAGCACGAGCATCATCGAAACCGGTGTAGACATCCCGAATGTAAACACGTTGATCGTTCATGACGCGGACAAAATGGGCTTATCCCAGCTGTACCAGCTGCGCGGACGGGTTGGACGCTCCAACCGGATCGCCTATGCGTACTTTACGTATCAACGGGATAAGGTTCTCAACGAGGTTGCGGAAAAGCGCCTGCAATCGATCAAGGAGTTTACCGAGCTTGGCTCGGGCTTCAAAATCGCCATGCGCGACTTGGCCATTCGCGGTGCGGGTAATCTGCTTGGGGCGGAGCAGCACGGCTTTATCGCCTCGGTCGGCTTCGATCTCTACTCGCAAATGCTGACGGAAGAAATTAACCGGCTGAAGCTGGGCATCGACGGTGCGGACGCCGAGGTGCCGGAGCGCGAGTGGGTTACGCAAATCGATTACAGCGTCGATGCGTACATTCCGTCCGAATATATTTACGACAGTACGCAGAAAATTGAAATTTATAAAAAAGTTTCGATGGTGCGCAGTCTGGAGGAAGCCGAAGACTTACAGGACGAGCTGATCGACCGTTTCGGCGAGCCGCCGGAATCGGTAGTGGCGCTCATGCGGGTTTCGCGTATTCGCGTATACGGCATGCTGTATAAAATCCGAAGCATGGCCCGCAAGGGTGATGAAATTACGATTTTGATGGATCCAAGCCAGAACGAAGCTATTGAGGGAACCAAGCTGGTTAAGCTCAGCCAAACCTTTGAGCATAAGGTAAGAGTCATTCCGGGACCACAAATTCATATTGCTCTTTCCGCAAGAGGGATGACGCAGGAAGCCGGGCTGGAAATGCTGGAGAAGTTTTTGGTAAAATACAACGAAGTGCTTAAAAAGAAAGGGGAACTGCAAAATGCGGCTCCATAAAGCCCTGCGCCCTGTCGCTTTGGCGCTGCTGATTGCTGCTACGGCTGCTTTCAGCGCTGCTTGCGGCGGTGCAAAAGAGGACAAGACGGTTATTGCCACCTACAAGGAAGGCACCGTAACACAGACTGAGTTTGACACGTTCGTGAATACCGTAACCTTTTTCAATCCGATGTACCTTTCCTTCAAGGATGACCCGCAGTTCCGTGATGCGATGGTGAAGCAGCTGATCGGGCTGCGCCTGCTTTCGGCGAAAGCGGATGAAGCGACGCGCAAGGAAGCTTCGGAAAAGGCGAAGGAACAGATTGAGCAGTTAAAAACAATGTATAATGCTCAGGACGCTAAGGCGCTTGAAAACGATCTGAAGAACAACAATTTACAAGAATCGGATCTGCAAGCGTATATCGAAAACAGTCTCTCCGCTCTCATGGCGGAAGAGAAAAATGTGACCGAGGATATGGTGAAAGCCAAGTATGACGAAAGTCTGAAAGCCGACCCGTATTATTTTGATACGGCAACGGTATCTCACATTCTGATTGGCTTAACGGATCAAGCGACCGGGAAAGAGCTGAGATCGAAGGAAGAAGCGCTGAAGCGGGCGGAAGAGGTCATCGCCAAGCTGAAAGCGGGCGGCGATTTTGCCGCGCTTGCCAAGGAATATTCGGAGGATCCGGGCTCCAAGGATGTCGGAGGAACCTACGCCGATGAGAATCTGGGACAAACCGCTTGGGCGCCGGCTTTCCGTGAAGCGGCCGGAAAGCTTCCGGTCGGTCAAATTAGCGAGCCGCCGGTGGAGACATCCTTCGGCTACCATGTGATGAGAGTGGACAAGCGTACGACGAAAGCCTACGACGAGGCGAAGGAGCAAATTCGCAGCGAGTTGGCGGGTCAGAAGCTGTCGGAGTTTATTGAGAAGGAGCTGCCGGGCTTAATCACGGAGATTAAGCTGCCAGTGGAGACGCCTGCGGAAGGCGGAGCGGCTACAGGCGGCGATGCGGGTGCTGGCACAGGAACGGGAACCGGAAACGCTCCGGCCGGAGATGCGGCAACAGAGAAGAAGTAGAAATGAAGCGAGTCAGGGCTGAGGCCTTGGCTCGTTTTTTTTGAAGGAAGCAAGGATCCAGGGAGCAGCGAGGGTGAGCGGGCTGAAGTCCCATTGTTTTACATCGAATTGGCGTTTTGACATTGGAGTAATTGGTACATACTACACACAAGCTTCACTGGAGCTCAAGACGAAAACGATTTTCCAAGTCTCTACGGTGTGTCCAAGGAATGTCAATGTTGTGAATAAGATTCTAAAGATGGAACATACTAAAGACAGAGATACGAACCCCTCCCATCACCATAAATGAATGATCCAGGTGGCATCTAATCTTCAAGGAAAGCGAGGCAACAAGACAATGAAAGCAACTGGTATTGTTCGTCGCATCGATGATTTAGGAAGAGTGGTTATCCCGAAGGAAATTCGTCGTACCCTCCGTATTCGTGAAGGGGACCCGTTAGAGATTTTCGTCGACCGTGACGGTGAAGTGATTTTGAAGAAGTATTCTCCGATCGGAGAGCTTGGCGACTTTGCCAAGGAATATGCGGAATCCCTGAATGAAAGCACGAACCATATTACAATGATTTCGGACCGCGATACCATTATCGCTGTTGCCGGGGCATCGAAGAAAGAATACTTAGATAAGCAAATCGGCAGCACGGTGGAGGCTTGCATGGAGAGCCGCAAGGCGGTCAGCGAAGCAACACCTGGCGAATATGAGCTTTGCAAGGAAACACCGGAGAGCTACACCTCTTATGTAATCGCGCCGATCGTAGCGGGTGGCGACCCAATCGGTTCCGTTATTCTTATTAGCAAAACGGATGGCGTGAAGATGGGACAAATGGAGCAAAAAATGGCAGAAACCGCTGCCGGCTTCCTTGCGAAGCAAATGGAACAATAAGATTTTGAACGATACATGAGGCTTCCTCGAAATCGATATTTCGAGGGAGCTTTTTGTTTTGTCGGCGGCTTGAAGTATAATGAGGGGGACAACAAGGGAGAGTTGAACGATGCCCTCATATCGGGAAAATAAAGCCGGCCGGAGCTGGCTGCAGGGAGCGGCGGTGCTGGGAGCTGCGGCGGTGGTCGTGAAGCTGCTGGGGACGGTACAAAAAATTCCGCTGCAAAATTTTGCGGGGGACGCCGCGTTCGGGATCTATAACGCGGTGTACCCGTTTTTTCAATTGTTTGTGTTTGCGGTGTCCGCGGGAGTGCCGCTCGCGGTGTCGAAGCTCGCTGCAGAGAGCGGCGGCCGGTCGGACGGCGCATACGGAAGCGGCGGTGTCGCGCCCGCTGTACTGCGGGCGGGGCTGTGGCTTATGGGAGCCGGCGGCCTGCTCGGCGGTGCGGTGCTGTTTGTGGCGGCGCCGGTGTTCGCCGGCTGGATCGGGTACGCGGCAGCGGCGCCGGCACTTCAGGCGGCCGCGCTGGCCGTGCTGGTGATGCCGGTATCGGCGGTGTTCCGCGGGTATTTTCAAGGCCTCGACCGCATGATGGCGTCGGCCGCCGTTCAAACGGCAGAGCAGGCGGTGCGCGTTGCCTTTATTATTGCTCTGCTGTTTTACGGCCTGCGTGTGGCGGCCGGGCCGGAATTTATCGCGTCGAGCGCGATGGGCGGCTCCGCCGTTGGGGGCGCGGCCGGGCTGCTGTGCGCATATGCGCTGTATAAGCGAGGAGGCAGGACTGCAGGACGGGGGCCGGGGCGGTCAGCCGCCCGGAAGCAGCCGGAAGCGGGCCGCACTGCGGGGCTGCTTGTCCGCATGGCTGTACAAGCGCTGCCGATTGTGGTCGGCTCGCTGTTAATTCCGCTGCTGCTGTTCGCCGACGTCTTCCTCGTGATGCGGCATTCGTACGCTGAAGGCGCCGCCGGGTACGACGCGATGAGCGACTTCGGCGCGTTCTCGCGGGGACAAACGCTCATGCAGCTCGTCGTCATGCTCGCTGGAGCCGTGGCGGCGGCGATCGTCCCCGCCTTAGCCGAGGATCGCGCCGGGAGCGCCGGCGCGGCAGGCCTTGATGCGCGTGATGCGGCCGCGCATCAAGAGGGAGGCGTCAACGCGGAGCAGGCCGTCCGCTGGACGTGGCTGTTCGGCGCCGCAGCGGCGCTCGGTTTGGCGCTGCTGGCGGAGCCGGTGAACGTGCTCCTGTTCGCCGACGCCAAAGGAACGGCAGCGGTCGTTTGGTTCGCCGGAGCCTCCTGCTTCGCGGCCCTAGCGTCCGTCACGGCAGCGCTCCTTCAAGGGCTGGGGCGCGCGGGCATACCGGCTCTCGCCGTGCCCGCCGCCCTCCTCTTGAAGGTGGCGGCCGCCGCCGTGCTGCTCCCCCTGTGGGGGATCGCCGCGGCGGCTGCGGCCACGGCCATCGCGCTCGCCGCTGCGGCGGCAGCCCAGCTTGCCGCGCTCAAACGGCGCGGCCTGCGGCTCGGCGCCGCCCGGACGCTTCTGCGCTCGCTGGCGCCGTGCGCGAGCATGGCCGCCGCCGTGCTGCTCGTCCGGCTCCTCTGCGAGGAAGCCGTGGCGCAGCTGCTTGGCCTAGAGGGCCGCGCGCTAAGCGCGCTCATCTGCGCAGTCGGCGTGCCCGTCGGCGCCGCCGTGTTTCTGCGCACCGCCGCAGCCGTCGGCATGATGCCCGAGCATGAATTAGAGCCGCTTCCCGGCTTTGTGAAGCGGCTGATTATAAAATTGAACAGGTAGGAGGACAGCACCTATGACTGCAAGCATACATATCGTTGGCCTTGGCTCCGGCGACCCGGATCATTTAACCTTAGGCATATGGCGCAAGCTGCAAAGCTCCGGACGTATCTTTCTGCGGACCGAGCAGCATCCCGTCGTGGAGCTGCTCCGAGAGCATGGCGTAACGTTCCAAAGCTTCGATGAAACATACGAGCAGGAGGGGACTTTTCAGCAGGTGTACCGCCGCATTGTAGATCAGCTGCTCCAGGAAGCAGGAAACGCTGGCTCAACCGAGCCGGTGATGTACGCGGTGCCCGGCCATCCAATGGTCGCCGAGCAGACGGTGCGGCTGCTGCTGGAGGAAGGACCGGTACGCGGCATCGATGTGCAGTGCGAGGGCGGCGAAAGCTTCTTGGACCGTGCGTTTTTGGCGCTTCGCATCGATCCGATTGAAGGCTTTCAGCTCCTTGATGCAACAGCAATGGGCGGCTTTCCGACCATCGAGAATGTGAATACGGAAAGCGGTGCGCTCTATCGCGGAGATCTCCAGCCAAGAAGGCATTTGCTGATCGGACAGGTGTATGACAATACGGTTGCCTCCGACGTCAAGCTGACGCTGATGGAGGTGTATCCGCCCGATTACCCGGTAAAGGTCGCTCATGAGCTGGGGGTCAAGGGTAAGGAACGGATCGAGACGATACCGCTCCACGAGCTGGATCACGGCCAGCCTTACGGCAATCTCAGCATGATATTCGTACCCGGCGGCAGCGACGAACGGCTGCGGCTGCGGCATTTTGACCGGCTGCATGAAATTGTCGCGATTTTGCGCAGTCCGGACGGCTGTCCATGGGACCGGGAGCAGACGCATGCTTCGATTCGACGGAACCTCATTGAGGAAACATATGAGGTTTTGGAGACGATTGACGACGACGATCCGGATGCCATGTGCGAGGAGCTTGGGGATGTGCTGCTGCAAATTATGCTGCATTCCCAGATGGAAGAGGAGACCGGCGCCTTTACGGTTTACGATGTCATCCAAACCTTGAATGAAAAGCTGATTCGCCGCCATCCGCATGTGTTCGGAGAGAAATCGGCGGACGATGCCGAGGATGCGCTTGTGAATTGGAATGAAATCAAGAAGCAGGAGAAGGCTGACAAGGGAGTAGATCCGGCCAAGCTGTCCGTCCTGTCCGGGATTCCGCGTGAGCTTCCAGGTCTGCTCAAAGCGCTGGAGCTGCAGAAAAAGGCGGCGAAGGTCGGGTTTGACTGGGATCGGATCGAGGATGTGCAGGATAAGGTGATGGAGGAATGGGCGGAACTTACGGAAACCCTGAATGGGGACAAAACGAAGCAGCTGGAGGAGTTCGGCGATCTGCTGTTTGCGCTGGTGAATTTGGCACGGTTCTTAAAGCTGGACCCGGACGAAGCGCTGGCGGCCGCCAACCGCAAATTTATGACTCGTTTTTCGTATATTGAGGAGCAGCTCCGTTTAAAAGGTGTTGATTTTGCCGAGACTACGTTAGCAGAGATGGAGTCGTTTTGGCAGGAGGCTAAGTCGCTCCCTGTAAGGCCGTAATAAAAAAAATGTCTTGTAAGCTGCGCAGATAGAAGGATTTTCCTGCGAAGCAAAGAATACATAAAACGTACTTCAGGTTTGATTCGCAGCGCAGCTGGGCTGTTGTGCATGCCTGATTGTGCCTTACATGAGAATGAATGATGAGCTCGAACAATTTTAGGAGGAAGAATCATGAACAAAACAGACCTGATCAACAGCATCTCTGAGAAAAGCGGCATGACGAAGAAAGACGTTGAAACGGTATTGAATTCGTTTCTTGGAGAAGTAACCGATGCACTGTCTTCCGGCGAGAAGGTACAGCTGATCGGCTTTGGAACTTTTGAAACCCGCAAACGCTCCGGCCGCACGGGCCGCAACCCGCAAACCGGCGAAAACATCAGCATTCCGGAAACAAAGGTTCCTGCATTTAAGGCAGGAAACAAGCTGAAAGACGCAGTAAAGTAAGAGAAGCCGATGAGGCTGGATAAATTTTTAAAGGTTTCCCGGCTCATCAAGCGCCGTACGGTGGCGAAGGATGTGTCGGAGCAGGGGCGGGTTTGGATTAACGGCAGAGAAGCGAAAGCGAGCAGCACCGTGAAAGCGGGAGACGAGCTGACGGTTCGATTCGGCCAAAAGAGCGTGACGGTTCGCGTGGAGAAGATCGCCGAGAACCCGCGCAAGGAAGAAGCCGCACAGCTGTATACGGTAATTAAAGAAGAAAGCCATAAGGATAACGATCCATGGCTTGGAAACGGACAGGCGGAATAGCCTGTTCGTTTCTTTTTTGCCCGCATGTTCTAAAAAACGGACGGCCCCCATATGTTAGTGGTAAAGGGAGGGGTACATGCCATGATCGAAGCGGGCAAGCCGGGAAAACGTCAAGAAGTGAAGATGCTAAACCGAAAATTGCTTGAAGTGACCGGGGTGAAAAACGTCGAGAGCTTTGACAGCGAGGAATTTTTACTGGAAACGGAGTGCGGCTTCCTCGTCATTAAAGGCCACAATTTACATATCAAAAACTTAAATCTGGAGCAGGGCTTGGTGGCGATTGAGGGATTGGTAGACGAAATGGCTTACGTGGACGGAAGCTCGGACAGCAAGTCGAAAGGCTTTTTCGGGAAGCTGTTCAAGTGAACGCGGCCAATCAGTTCTACACCCTACTAGCAATGGCGGGGAGCGGAGTCGTGCTCGGAGTAATGTTCGACGTTTACAGGGTGCTCGCAGCTCGGCTGCGGGCGCCCCGCTGGCTCCTCCCGCTTTGCGACGTCGTGTACATTTTAGTCGCCACCCTGTTTTCGTTCCGGGTCTTATACCACAGCAATTTCGGTGAAATCCGCTACCATGTCTTTTTAGGCCTGCTGATCGGCGTCTGTTTTCATTTCGCTTTGCTAAGCAGTTTCGCCATTCAAGTGATCAATTGGGTGATAGACACCATTATTCGTTTGTACAAGCTTTTGCTGCGCCTTGCGGATCTATTGATCCTGAAACCGCTCAAATTGCTGTACCGATTTGTTGTCCTGCTTTTTGGATTTTTACTCGCTGTATCTATATTCTTATACAAATTTATGGTACAATTGCTGTATCCTTTGTGGTCCTTGCTTCGTTTTTTACTTCGTCCGATCATTCGCCCGCTGCAGAAGCATGTAAGAATGCCGAAGGGGCTGAAGACGTTCGGAACGAAGCTGAAGAACGTTTGGCCTTGGTTTAAAGACTGGCTGAAGCGATAGCGGCGGAAGGAAGTAGCATTTGTACCAGGAGGCTTGTGATGGGCTCAAGAGCATCAACAGGAACAGCAGATCAATCGTCGACGAAGCTGAAGCGGCTGACGAAGTTATGGCTCCTGTTTGTAGCGGTTTTCCTACTGTCTTCCATATGGACCATTTGGCAGCAGCGGGAGCAGCTAAGTCGTTCGGAAACCGATCTCTCGCGATTGGACAAATCGTTCCAGGAAGCGCAGCAACTTCATGATCAGTATGAGTTGGAAATCACCCGATTGAACACTCCGGAATATATTGAACAGAGGGTTCGTAAAGACTTTCAAATGAGTCGGCCGGGCGATGTAACCTTAACACCGCCTAAACCTGGTTCCTAATGGCATTCATCCCCAAGTTGACCGGAGAATGAGCCATCAGGTATAATCCGATTAGCCGACTTTATCTTAAATTCTTAAGGAGGATCATTTACTTTTATGTCAATTGAAGTGGGCGCCAAGCTTGAGGGGAAAGTGACAGGAATTACCCATTTCGGAGCGTTTGTCGAACTCCCGGGGGGCGTCACTGGACTCGTGCACATCTCCGAAATTGCCGACAACTACGTTAAGGATGTTAAAGATCATCTGAAGATTGACGATGTTGTCACCGTGAAAGTCATTAACGTAGATAAGGACGGCAAGATCGGTCTTTCCATCCGGAAAGCAGTAGATCGCCCGGAAGGAGAGAGGCCACCACGCAATGACAGGCCACCACGCAGTAATGATCGACCGTTCCGCAGAGAAGATCGCGAAGGCGGCGGAGGTCAAGGCGGTGGAGGTCGCGGAGGCTTTGATCGAGATCGCAGAGGCGGTGGCGGGAATCGGCTGACATTTGAGGACAAAATGTCGAGGTTCCTGAAAGACAGCGAAGAGCGGATTTCATCTCTTAAGAAGAATACCGAATCCAAACGCGGCGGCCGCGGCGCGCGTCGTGTTTAAAGCATAAAATGGGAAAACCGCCAGATCTGGCGGTTTTTTTCTTTGCCCAAGGCAGACCACCCATTCCACCAAACCCCAACTTGACAAGCGGCACGCACCCGATTATACTGTACTCTGTCCCACTTGAAAATGNTGGGAAAACCGCCAGATCTGGCGGTTTTTTTCTTTGCCCAAGGCAGACCACCCATTCCACCAAACCCCAACTTGACAAGCGGCACGCACCCGATTATACTGTACTCTGTCCCACTTGAAAATGTGGCGGTGTAGCTCAGCTGGCTAGAGCGTACGGTTCATACCCGTAAGGTCGGGGGTTCGATCCCCTCCGCCGCTATACAGAAACAAATCATAAAAGTCGTCCCTTGCGGGGCGACTTTTTTGTATTGTATGGTTTTCTGCGGCCTCATGTTTTTTTGATGGTACAGCTCATCTTGTTTGGTTCGTTTCCCCCGCTCTCTACATATCGACAGCGTTTTTCCCCAACAGGGTGACGAATGGTTGCGCCTGATTCGACGCATGCTGCACAGCCGGCTGGCTAAACCCTTGCTGCTGTACGCTTTCAAGCTGACATCGAGGCGCTGATTTTTTGTCGGAAATTTCTTTCTAGCAACCACCTCATTGTGACAAACTTTATGCTAGCTTCTTTATATAATGAGAGCACATAAAACGGATTAGGTGGTGCCTTATCGTATGATGAAATGGAATGTCGTGGAGAACGTTGGAGCACAGTGGGATCAAATGTGGCGCAAATCGAAAACGGCAGGAAAAGAAGTCATAGCGGAAAACCGGATATGGCAGACCGTTGTCGCTAAGAAATGGTCGCTTCTTTTGCTGATCATGGCTTTTTTGTTAGGACGCGCTACGATCTTGGACGAGCTCTCTCCTTTTGCGGCTGCATTTTTTGCGGCAGTGTATATATTGCGTAGAGACCTGGCCGGCTGGACAGGCCTTCTGGTATTTGCGGGAAGTGTTCTATCGATGCAAATGCAGGCTGGTATCATTATCGGTGAAATGCTGGTTTTTGTGCTGATTCACCGTGCCATGGAGCGTTTTGAACGATCGGAGCTTTCGTCGGTGCCAATCATCGTGTTCGCGTCGGCCTTCCTGGTGAAGCTCTTCTATTTTACAGTGCAAAACGAGCTGGGCGCCTATACGGTGCTGATGGCGGGCGTCGAATCATTACTCAGCCTCGTGCTGACCATGATCTTTTTGCAGGCGATTCCGGTGTTTACCCTCACACGTAAAAATTACAACCTTAAAAACGAAGAAATCATTTGCCTAATCATTTTGCTTGCTTCTGTAATGACCGGCACGGTGGGCTGGATGGTCAGCGGCGCTTCGGTCGAACATATCATGTCCCGTTATTTTATTCTGCTGTTTGCCTTTGTTGGAGGCGCGCCGCTGGGAGCCTCTGTGGGCGTCGTGACGGGATTAATTTTGAGCTTGGCAAGTGTGGAGTCGATTTATCAGATCAGCCTGCTTGCGTTCGCAGGAATGCTGGCAGGTTTGCTCAATCAAGGGGGCAAGGTGGCCGTCGGCTTGGGTCTTTTAATCGGGTCGTCCATTTTATCGGTATACGTTGGAGAAGCCGGTGCGGTGCTCCAGTCGCTGCTCGAATCCTCAATTGCCGTAATTATGTTCCTCATGACCCCGAAAAGCTTCATTCAAGTCGTTGCCAAATATGTGCCGGGAACCGCAGAAAATGTGAAGTCATATCATGACTATGCACGACGTGTCCGGGATATTACTGCTGGTCGGGTAGAGCAATTTTCAGAGGTGTTCCGTCAGCTCTCCAAAAGCTTTATCCTTGTTGCGCCGGAAGCATCCGGACAAGTGCAGCACCGTGAAGAGGAAGTCGGCCATTTCATGAATGCCGTGGCGGGAAAAGCGTGCGCCGGATGCTGGAAGCAGCGCCAGTGCTGGGACGAAAAGTTTTACCGTACCTATACCTACATGACGGATATGATGACGAGTATCGAAATGGAGCCGGAGTTCAGCAAGAAGCAGCTTAAGAACGAATGGAAGCAATCCTGCGTCAAAACGGATCTTGTGCTGGATGTGATGAAGCAGCAGTACGAGCAGTATCAATACGATCAGCATTGGAAAAAGCAAATATCGGAAAGCCGCCGCCTCGTGGCAGAGCAGCTTTCCGGGGTGTCGCAGGTAATGGAGGATTTGGCGCGCGAAATTAAGCGGGAAGGGCATGAGCTGTTCCTGCAGGAGGAGCAGATTCGCCATGCGCTGGAGGATCTCGGCCTCTCCATTTACAGCATCGACATTGTGAGCTTGGATGAAGGCAATGTGGAAATTGAGATCATACACCAATATAACAAAGGGCTGGACGAGTGCCGCAAAATTATTGCGCCGCTGCTGTCCGATATTTTGGGCGAGAACATTGCCGTGAAGCATGAGAAAAACGGTGTGCCTTCCGACGGTTTCAGTACCGTTATGTTTGGTTCGGCGAAAGAATATTCGATTGAAACGGGCATCGCTTCGGCGGCCAAGAACGGCGAGCTGCTCTCCGGAGACAGCTACAGCATGGTCGAGCTTGGCAACGGGAAGTTTGCCGTAGCCGTCAGCGACGGTATGGGCAACGGCGAGCGGGCGCGGGCGGAAAGCAGCGCGGCGCTGTCGATATTGCAGCAGCTGCTGCAATCGGGCATGGATGAAAAGCTGGCGATTAAGTCGGTGAACTCGGTGCTGCTGCTGCGTTCCTCGGATGAGGTATATGCAACGGTGGACGTGGCGATCATCGATTTGTATAACGCGAATACGACATTTATGAAAATCGGCTCGACGCCAAGCTTTATTAAGCGGGGCAACCAAGTAATTCCGATCACGGGCAACAATTTACCGGTAGGGATTTTGCGGGAAATTGATGTGGACTTGATCAGCCAGCAGCTGGAGCCGGGTGATATTTTGATCATGATGACGGACGGCATTTACGATGCGCCGGGTCATGCGGTGAATAAAGAGCTGTGGATGAAACGCATTATTCAAGAAATGCATACCGACGATCCGCAGGATATTGCCGATTGCCTGCTGGAGACGGTGTTCCGCCATCACGAAGGCGAAATCTACGACGATATGACGGTGCTCGTGGCGAAGGTAGAAAAGTTTAAGCCGGAGTGGGCGGCCTTCCGCTGGCATGGCATGCACAATATCGAGCGTCCTCGGACGGTAAGTTAAAGAAGGGGAAGAAGCGACCATCCCCGGCAAAGGAGAGAAGACGTTTTCTCAATCCAATTGGCCCCTCCACGGAGGGGTTTCTTGCTGTTTGTGAGCCATCCTTCGTCCGGATTTGGGCGATGCTTTCTTCTCGATTGTCCTTTATGATAAGTGTGAATGACACATGAAAGAGCGCAACCACGGTCAAGTACGGCTATTGTGACTGAAGTATCCTTGAGGCAAGGAGGTGGGGGCATGGATCACTGGGAGAAAATCAGTGCCGTCAGCAAGATGCAGGTGTATATTGACGAGCACATTACCGAACCGATCACGCTGCGTATGCTCGCTAGCGCCGCCGGGTACTCACCGTGGCATTCTACGAGAATTTTTAAGGAACTGCTCGGCCAAACGCCTTTCGAGTATATTCGAGCGCTTCGGCTATCTCTGGCTGCGGTAAAGCTGAAGGAAAAAGAGGTTAAAGTAACGGACGTGGCGTTCGAATTCGTTTTTGATTCACATGAGGGGTTCACCAGAGCGTTCACGAAGCATTTCGGCGTTAACCCTCGGTCTTTCTGCAAGGAAGCGCCGCCTATTCAGCTGTTTATGCCTTCCCGAGTCCGTGACTACTATCTCACCCTACAAAAAGGAGAGGATACAATGTCAAGCCCATCGAATGTAAACACGGTATTCGTACAAGTCGTCGATCGTCCGCCGAGGAAGCTAATCTTGAAACGCGGCCAACATGCAACCCATTACTTCGAATACTGTGAGGAAACCGGTTCCGACGTATGGGATACGCTTACGTCGATCCAAGAAGCGCTGTACGAACCGATCGGAATGTGGCTCCCCGAAGGGCTTCGAAAACCCGGTACATCGGTCTATGCTCAAGGTGTTGAAGTGTCCGAACATTATTCCGGTAAGGTGCCGGAAGGCTTTGAAATCATCGATCTGCCAGCCTGCCAGATGATGGTGTTCCAAGGCCCCCCGTTCGAGGACGAGCGGTTCGAACAAGCGATTGGGGATCTATGGAATGTGATGAAGAGCTACAACCCTCAAATTTATGGCTTTGAATGGGCGGACGAGGACGGGCCGAGATTTCAATTAGTCCCCCAAGGCTACAGAGGTTATATTGAGGCGAGACCTGTTAAAGCGTGTAACAAAGGATAACCCATGGCGGGTGCACTAGCGAGGGAGAAGGCGGAGGCGGGGGTCATCTTCAGGCGGTCGAGGGAAATGATACAGCGAAGCAAGAGTAATGTAAATTCATTCATGTGAAGCGGGTCCTCCGTCTCGCATGTTTTATTTCTCATCTAGTATAGAGCTTTGCAGATTATAGAGAGAGCGATTTGGTTGCGAATCAAGATCGTCCAGTCCACCGAGCTAGCATATAGGTGGGGGGGCGATCTTTTTCATGTTAGTGCGTCTGGCTGTTAGCAACACCTGCTCGATTGCGCTTACTAAGGGCATACGGAACCATCTTTCGGACTTGGATGTAACGCGCCATTTCGCGATTAACCTTTTAAAAGGGCTAGGTCCGTGAATGTCAGCCTTGGAGGAACCGGACTAAGAGGCGCCGCCTAATTGCGGAGGCCTTCTTTTTTTCGTTCTTTTGATTATACTGGAACCATTTGGGCGAGACTGAGACTACTAGGGGAATTCGTAGAGTTCGCGGGAGGGATCAGTATGCTGAAACAAATTATTTTGCTGACAGACGGTTGTTCCAATGTCGGGATATCTCCAGCGGTAAGCGCCGCGGAAGCACGTGCGGAAGGAATTATTGTTAATGTTATCGGAATCACAGACGGCGGCGAGTGGACGGCTCGGGGAGAACGGGAAATTGAGGAGATTGCCAAAGCCGGGGGCGGGATGAGCCGCGTTGTACATTCCCGGGACTTGTCGCAAACGGTGCAAATGATGACGCGCCGCACGGTTACACATACGATTCATCAGGTTGTGAGTAAGGAGTTAAAGCAAATTCTAGGGAGCGGTAACGGCGCCGTGGAGCAGCTGCCGCTGGAGCAGCGGGCCAAGGTCGTACAGGTCATGGACGATCTGACGGAACGCTCTTCTCTTAAGGTTGCGGTGCTGGTTGATGCCAGTGCCAGCATGAGGGCGAAGCTGCAGGCGGTTCGGGAAGCGATCGCTGATTTATCGCTCAGCCTGCGCGCCCGTCAGGGCAGCAGTCAGGTCGCGGTATTTTATTTCCCGGGAAACCTTCCGGGCGAATATGCTGTTATGGACAGTCCGTGGACGAATAATATTGCGGAATTGGACCGCTTGCTTGTAAAATTAACGATGCAGGGAACGACGCCTACGGGTCCCGCCTTGCAGGATGTGGTTCGGTATTTCGTATACGGAACAGAACAGCAGGATTCAACAGCAGCGATTGCCGGAACGACAACAAATAGGGACGGGATGTTGAGTGATTACGTCGTTTGAGCCTCATTTCTCACCGGGCTCGATGATTATCGGGAAATGGAGAAAGGGCGAATATAGAATCGAAGCGCTGCTTGGGCAAGGCGCGAACGGAAAGGTGTACTTGGTTCGCAGAGCAAGCGCGTTATATGCCATGAAAATCGGGTTTGATCCTCTCGACCTGCAGTCGGAAGTGAATGCGCTGCAGGCGCTGCAGCAGTCCAGCCGCACCGCGCAGCAGTATTTGCTGGAGGTCGACGATTATTATGTGAAAGGCCAGCCGTATCCTTTCTATGTTATGAAGTATGTGAAGGGACAGCATGTTTCGTCCTATATTCAGAAGAACGGGCTGGATTGGCTTCAGGTCATCGGCAGAAGCCTGCTTGAAAAGCTGGCGGAGCTGCACCGGAGCGGGTGGGTGTTCGGGGATATTAAGCCGAGCAATATTTTGGTTTCGGAATACGGCAAAGTCGATTTGATCGATTTCGGAGGGGTCACTGCGGCTGGACGATCGGTGAAGCAGTTTACGGAGCTGTACGACCGCGGATATTGGAATGCAGGAAGCCGGACGGCAAATCCGGCCTATGATTTATTCTCGGTTGCCGTTTTGCTGCTGCAGCTGGCTGATCCGCAGCGTAAGCTGGACGAGCCGATCCTGCCGCAAATGCGAAATCTCACGCTGCTCATGGAGATTGCCGATCGCGCGCCGGCCTGCCGTAAGATTCGCGCCTTTTTGAAGAAGGCGCTGCAGGGCGGTTATGTCGATGCGGACGAGGCACTGGCCGATTGGCGGAAGCAGGCCAACGCGAAGGAAGGCCACGCGTCAACCGGTGTTATGGTAGGCTGGATTTCCGGTTTGTTTGCAGCCTCCCTGCTCTTGTTCGCATCCGTATTGTTTATCGTGCTCCGCTAAGCGGAGCATTTTTGTGAAGTTCGGGGACGTTGGAGGTTGGGTCATTGAAACTGCAGGACATGGTACTGCAAACGATAGAAGAAGAGCGATTAATCGGCTGCGGAGATACAGTGGTGACGGCTGTATCCGGCGGTCCGGATTCAGTCGCTCTTTTGCATGTCTTATGGGAACTGTCGGCGAAGCTTCAGATTAAGCTTGCCGCGGCTCATGTGAATCATGGCTTCCGCGGAGCGGAATCCGACGCCGAAGAAGCTTACGTCCGCGAGCTGGCGGAGCGGCTCGGCCTTCCCTGCTTCGCCTATAAGCTCAATATGCCGGAGGAGCTGGCCGCCGCAGGCGGTAATCCGCAGGAGCTGGCAAGGGAAAAGCGGTACGCGCTGCTCTTTCAAGCCGCGCGGGAAGTCGGGGCGGCCAAGCTGGCCCTCGGCCATCATGCCGGCGATCAAGCCGAAACGGTGCTGATGCGCGTGCTGCGCGGAACTGGCGTTTCCGGGCTTGCCGGCATTCCGGTGAAGCGCAGCGCCGGGGGTGCCTCTGCCGGAAGCGGTGAGGCTTTGCAGCTCGTGCGACCGCTGCTGCGGATCAGCAAAAACGAGCTGATCGCTTATTGCGAGGAGCAGGGTCTGGCTCCCCGCACAGACAGCAGCAATGCCACCCGCAAATATTTTCGCAATCAAATCCGCTTGGATATTATCCCGTACCTTAAGCAGTGGAATCCGCAGCTGGAGGAGGCGCTTTTGCATTTAGCCGAAACGGCGCGGGCGGACAATGCATATTTGGACGCGGCAGCGATGCGCTGGTTCACGGAGAATGTCAGGCAGTCGGACGGCTGTTGTACGCTGAATCGCCTGCAGTTCCAAGGGGCTGACCTCGCTTTACAAAGAAGAATTATTAAACTAATATTAAATTATCTTTTTTCTGATCATCCCTCTTTGGACTTTCAGCTTATTGAAAAGGTGAAGCAGCTTGCCCTCCAGCGGGATAAATCCTCCGTTCAGCTTGACCTCGGAGGCAGTGTCCGTTTTCGCAGGGAATATGATCAGCTCGTCTTTCAAACCGTTTCTCTACAGGCATCGATAGCGAAGTCGTTTCGGCACGCAATTTTGGAACCTTCGGAAACGGAGACGAAGCAGGAGATTCCCGAAACAGGCGGATATTTTGTAACGCAGCTGCTGACAGCGGATGTGGCCACGCATCTTCACGGCCTCCTTGAGAATGAGGCTATCTTTGATTGGGACCAGCTTCTAAAGCCTCTTGCTCTGCGAAGCCGGGAGCCGGGAGACCGGATGCGCATTTATGGATTAAACGGCAGTAAAAAGGTAAAAGATATGCTCATCGATGCGAAGGTGCCTCCATCCCGGCGAGATCGTCTGCCGATTCTGGTGGATGCAGGCAACAACCCGATTTGGATTCCGGGAGTCAAGCGTTCCGACGCGGCAGCGGTTACGGGACAGACGCTTCGGGCATGGAAAATCAGCTATTTTTATTGAATGGATTCAAAGCTTGCTTCATAGGATAAGAAACACGGACCGTTGCAAACGGTTCACATCATTAGGAGGTAGCAGCTTGCGCCAGGATATCGAAGAAATCTTATTTACCGAGGAACAAATTCAAGAAAAGATCGTTGAGCTGGGGAAGCATCTCAGCGAGGAATACCGCGGCCGCAATCCGCTGGTGATTTGCGTGCTGAAAGGCGCTTTTTTATTTATGAGCGACCTTGTGAAAAAGCTAGACATTCCGCTTGAAATCGATTTTATGGCCGTTTCCAGCTACGGTGCTGCGACGAAATCCTCCGGGGTCGTAAAGATCATCAAGGATCTCGATACGCCGGTGGAAGGCCGCGATGTCCTCATTGTAGAGGATATTATCGACAGCGGATTGACGCTTAGCTATTTAATTGACAATTTAGAGCGGCGGAACGCACATTCCGTGAAGGTCGTTACGCTGTTCGATAAGCCGGCCCGCCGTACGGTTGGACTTGAGCCGGATTACCGCGGCTTCCTGATCCCGGATGCTTTTGTCGTGGGGTATGGGCTGGATTACGCGGAAAAATACAGAAACCTTCCTTACGTCGGCGTGTTAAAGCCGGAGGTTTACAGCTAGCATCCCCGTTTGTTGTGATGGGTGGTTATGCTGTGGTAAAATAAACAAAGTTGCCGCTGAGAGGAGGTAGGGGATGAATCGGATCATTAAGAACACCGGATTTTATTTGATCGTCTTTTTGGTAGCGGTCGGGATTATCCATTTTATCAGCACGCAGAATGAGCAGAAGGTACCGATCAGCTATGATGAGTTCCGGCAGGAGCTCAAGGATGGGAACGTCACAGACGTATCCGTTCAATTTGATGGTTATACATATCTCATCAACGGGAAGTACAAAGCTCCCGAGGGTCAAAACAACGAAACGTTCGAGACCCGAGCCCCTGTGGATGAGAGGTTAGTCGAGCTATTGGAGACAAGCGGAATTAAAGAAAGCTGGAAGAAGATGGAGGAGCCCAGCACCTGGATCACGCTCCTAACTTCGATCATTCCGTTTGTCATTATATTTATTTTGTTTTTCTTCCTCCTGAATCAAGCTCAAGGTGGCGGCGGCAAGGTCATGAACTTCGGCAAGAGCCGGGCGCGTCTTTATAATGAAGAGAAGAAGCGCGTTACGTTCGAAGACGTTGCCGGAGCAGATGAGGAAAAGCAGGAGCTTGTCGAGGTCGTCGAATTTTTGAAGGATCCTCGCAAGTTTGCCGCAGTGGGAGCAAGAATCCCGAAAGGGGTCCTGCTCGTAGGTCCTCCGGGTACCGGTAAAACCTTACTTGCACGCGCGGTTGCGGGAGAAGCGGGTGTTCCGTTCTTCAGCATCAGCGGCTCCGACTTTGTTGAAATGTTTGTCGGTGTCGGTGCGTCGAGGGTACGTGATTTGTTTGAGAATGCGAAGAAAAATTCGCCTTGTATTATTTTTATCGACGAGATTGACGCTGTTGGACGTCAACGGGGCGCAGGCCTTGGCGGCGGACATGACGAGCGCGAGCAAACGCTTAACCAGCTCCTTGTCGAAATGGACGGCTTCGGCGCAAACGAAGGGATTATTATCGTTGCAGCGACCAACCGCCCGGACATTCTAGACCCAGCCTTGCTGCGTCCGGGACGCTTTGACCGTCAGATTACGGTTGACCGTCCGGATGTGAAAGGACGCGAAGCGGTGTTGAAGGTGCATGCCCGCAACAAACCGCTTGCTAAGGATGTAAATGTTGAAACGATCGCCAAACGGACCACCGGCTTTACCGGTGCCGATTTGGAAAACCTGTTGAATGAAGCGGCATTGCTGGCTGCACGCCGTAATCGGAAGGATATTACGATGACCGAAGTGGACGAAGCGATCGACCGTGTCATTGTAGGTACGGAGAAGCGCAGCCGTGTCATTAGTGAGCGTGAAAAGCGCATCGTTGCTTATCACGAAGCAGGACATACCGTCTGTGGCTTATTCCTCGAGAATGCCGACATGGTGCATAAGGTCACGATTATTCCGCGCGGTCGCGCTGGCGGTTATGTTATTATGCTTCCGAAGGAAGACCGGATGCTGATGACCAAGCAGGAGCTTCTCGACAAAATAACGGGACTTCTTGGAGGCCGTGTCGCGGAAGAGCTGTTTATTGGCGAAATCGGCACCGGCGCATACAGTGACTTCAAGCAAGCGACGGGTATCGCTCGTTCGATGATTATGGAGTACGGTATGAGCGATAAGCTCGGACCGATGCAGTTCGGCAATTCGCAGGGCCAAGTTTTCCT
Organism: Paenibacillus turpanensis; assembly: GCF_011421635.1. GTDB lineage: Bacteria > Bacillota > Bacilli > Paenibacillales > YIM-B00363 > Paenibacillus_AK > Paenibacillus_AK turpanensis. Next base: position 16,704 of record NZ_WTLI01000027.1, on the reverse strand, counting down.
GGGGCGTGATCTGGGGCATGAGCAGAACTACAGTGATGCGATTGCTTATGAAATTGACCAGGAAATGCAAAGCATTATTCGCCAATGCTACGATCGTTGTAAAGAGCTGCTTCAAAAGCATGAGCGTGAAATGCATTTAATTGCAAAAACGCTGCTTGAGAAGGAAACCCTCGATCTGGAGCAAATCAAGAGTCTGGTGGATAAGGGCAGCTTAGATCAAGTGATCGACGTGGAAGCCGAAGAGGTTACTGCGAAGGACGGCGAGTCAACTGCTCCGGCGAAAGAAGATGACGTTCGAATTAATATCCAGAAGAAGGATGACAACAAAACCGAGTAATGTTTCCTTGGTTTTGGAGCTCTTCTGAAGGGAATGATAAAGCTGTCTTTTCCAAAGGAATTTGGGAGAGGCAGCTTTTTTTACGGGAAAACGAAATGAACCAAATAATGTTTTTATAATGCCGTTCACGCATTGACTTACCTGTGAAGATTCTGTAAATTAGATCTAAACTCTAATTCGCCACAAAACGGACATAATAAACAATACCTTCTTCCTTTGTTATATCATCGTCCGCTTTTTCTTTGGTTGGCATTTGTGAAAAAAATCTCAAACTTTAGCAGCATGAGGAGGGGCGTCATGGAAGCATTAGCTCTGGAACGCCGCGCGGAACAAAACCGCGAGCTGAAAGAACGGTTGATGCAATTAAAGAAAGAACGGAATGCTATTATTCTTGCACATTATTACCAGCGTGATGAAATCCAAGAAGTAGCCGATTTTCGCGGAGACTCGTTTCTGCTTGCTCAGAAGGCTGCAGAAACGGATGCAGATACCATTGTTTTCTGTGGCGTTCATTTTATGGGGGAAAGCGCAAAAATTTTGGCTCCTAACAAAACAGTGCTGATCCCCGATGAGCGTGCCGGATGTCCGATGGCCGATATGGTGAATGTGGACGGCCTGCGCAAGCTGAAGGCGCAGCATCCGAATGCAGTTGTGGTGACGTATATTAATTCGTCGGCGGAAATTAAAGCAGAGACGGACATATGCTGCACCTCGGCGAATGCCGTGAAGGTAATTCAGTCAGTGGATGCAGACGAGATTATTTGGGTACCGGATAAAAATCTCGGACATTATGTTTCCCAATACACCGACAAGAAAATGATCATTTGGGAAGGTTATTGTAATACGCATGACATGCTGACGGTGAAAGATGTCGAGGAAATGAAGGCAAAGTATCCGAATGCCAAGTTCGTCGTTCATCCGGAATGCAGACCGGAAGTGGTTGAATTGGGCGATTTTGTGGGCAGTACGACAGCCATCATTAAGTATTGCAAGGAATCCGAGCACAATGAGTTTATCGTCGGCACGGAGGACGGAACGGGATATCAGCTGCGCAAGGACAGCCCGCATAAGACGTTCCATTTCGCAACGAAGTATTTGGTATGCCCGAATATGAAGGTAAACAACCTGAAGAAGCTGGTGCGCTGTTTGGAAACGATGCAGCCGCAGATCTATGTTCCGCCGCACATTGCCGAAAAAGCGAAATTGTCCCTGGAGCGCATGCTGCAAGTGAAGTAGCATGCGCTGCTTCTTGCAAAGGAGTGAAGGTCCCATGATCCCTCGAACGTTAATTGATTTGTCTTTACATGAGCTGCCACGCGAACAAACGGATGTTATCGTCATCGGAGCGGGAATCGCCGGCTTGTTTGCTGCGATCAAAGCGAGTGAAAAGCACAATGTCCTTTTGATCACCAAAAAATCCGTATATGAGAGCAATACGAGATACGCACAGGGCGGCATTGCCGCTGTGTTTTCCGAAGACGATTCACCCGCTTACCACCGCCAGGATACTCTAATTGCCGGGGCTGGCCTTTGTTCGCATGATGCAGTGGAGATTTTGGTGCATGAGGGCCCCGAAGGGGTTCATGACTTAATCCGCATGGGGACAGTCTTTGACGAAGAGGAAAACGGCACCTACGCCTTAACGAGAGAAGGGGCGCACAGTCAGCGGCGCATCCTGCACGCACAAGGGGACGCGACGGGGTACGAGATTGTCCGAGCGCTTGCGGAGAAAGCCAAGGAAGACAAGCGGATCACCGTTTGGGATGACCATTTTGTAGTAGATCTTGTGACAGATAAACGGGTCTGCTACGGAGCTGTTGTTCAGAAGCCGGACGGATCTAAGGTTTATCTCGAAGCAAAGGCAACGATCCTGTGCAGCGGAGGAGCCGGTCAGCTGTATCGATACACAACAAACCCGGAGGTCGCGACCTGCGATGGAATCGCTATGGCCTTCCGCGCCGGAGCACATATTCAGGACGTTGAATTTGTGCAGTTTCATCCTACCTCACTTTGTTATCCGGGAGCGCCAAGATTTCTTATATCAGAGGCCGTTCGCGGCGAGGGCGGCGTGCTGCGCAACATTCGCGGCGAGCGGTTTATGGAGAAGTATCATGAGCAGCTGGAGCTGGCTCCGCGAGATGTGGTCGCGAGAGCCATCGTCAATGAAATGGATGAAACGAAATCCACCTTCGTTTATTTAGATATTACCCATGAATCGCCCGAGCTGATTCGTCACCGATTTCCGACCATTTATGAGTTTTGCCTGCGTTACGGCCTGGATATGACGACAGACTGGATTCCGGTCGCACCTGCCGCACATTATATGATGGGCGGGGTGAAAACAGGGCTGAGCGGTGAAACCTCGGTGAAGCGTCTGTATGCCTGCGGTGAGGTTTCCTGCACCGGTGTGCACGGGGCGAACCGTCTTGCAAGCAATTCGCTGTCGGAAGCCATCGTGTTTGGTAGACGGATTATTGAGCATATCGAAAATTTGGATCCGATTTCGGAGGAACCGCAGCCGGAATTTGACTACGACCATCAGCGTAAATATCCGCCAACACAGGCGATCGTGGAAAAACGTCTGAAGCTGCAAAAAATCATGGTTCGCCACGTCGGTCTGCTTCGCTCGGAGAAGGGGCTGCGCAAAGCGATTGAAGAGCTGAAGCGGCAGCTGCCGATTTATGATTCTCTTCTGACAAAGCAGGAAGAGTATGAGTTTGCAAATCTTTTGACCTGCGCGCTGCTGACTTCTCAAGCGGCATTAATACGTGAGGAAAGCCGCGGTGCGCATTTCCGTGAGGATTTCCCCGAACGCGATGATATCGTGTGGAAGAAGCATATTCTCCATCAGCGCGAGCACGGGGTTCGAGAGGAGGGGCATGTCGATGCCGGAACGATTATTAAATAAGCGGGAGCTGCAGGAGCAAATCCGGTATTGGCTGAAAGAGGATCTGGGGCCGCTCGGCGATATTTCCTCTTCTGCAACGATTCCGCAGGGTCATCGCTCGAAGGGGATTATTCATGCCAAGCAGGACGGTATTTTAGCCGGTATTCCGGTTGCCCGCGAGGTGTTTGCCGTAGTGAACACGGAGCTGCAATTTACCGCGCAAAAACACGATGGGGACGTCTTGAAGAAAGGCGATATTATTGCCATTATTGAAGGAGATACCCGTTCGGTCCTGGAAGGAGAACGGCTTGCTTTAAACCAGCTTCAGCGGCTATCGGGCATCGCAACCAAAACCCGCGCGTACGCGGATGCCATTGAAGGCCTGCCGGCCAAACTGGCCGACACGCGCAAAACGACCCCAGGCCATCGGATGCTGGAGAAATATGCGGTCCGTGTCGGGGGAGGCTCCAATCACCGCTACGGTTTATTTGACGCTGTTATGATTAAGGACAACCATATCAAAGGTTCCGGAGGAATCCGCGAGGCGATCCGTTCTGCGCGGGAGATCATCCCGCATACGATGAAAATTGAAGTGGAAACGGAGACGCTTGTTCAGGTCAGAGAGGCGGTGGAGGCCGGGGCGGATATTATTATGCTGGATAATATGGCGCTGGATACCATGCGGGAAGCAGTCGCCTATATTCGCTCATCCGCACGACCGGCATTAATCGAAGCGTCAGGCGGAGTATCGTTGGAAACGATTCGGAATATCGCGGAAACCGGGGTTGATATTGTGTCGGTTGGCGGGCTTACGTCCTCCGTCAGCACGATCGACATCTCTCTCGACCTGAATGAAAAAAAGGCGGTGTCCCGATGATTTTTGTAATGGATGTAGGGAATACCAATATCGTACTGGGCTTGTATGAAGGCAAGGAATTGCGCTACCATTGGCGGATTTCCACCAACCGTTCTGCAACCGTGGATGAGTACGGGATGATCATCTACAATTTGTTCGGCCATTCCCGCCTCTCGATGTCGGAGATCCAAGGGGTTATCATTTCCTCTGTTGTTCCGCCGTTAACACCGACGCTGGAACGCACCTGCGCTAAATATTTTGGCAAAGAGCCGTTAATTGTTGGACCGGGTGTCAAAACTGGCCTAAATATCCGGTACGAAAACCCGCGTGAGGTTGGCGCGGACCGGATTGTCAATGCGGTGGCAGCTATGGAGCTCTACGGTCCTCCGCTCATTATCGTTGATTTCGGAACGGCGACAACCTTTTGCTATATTGATGAAAACGGTCAATATATCGGCGGGGCGATTGCCCCGGGCATCGGTATTTCTACGGAAGCGCTGTATCAGCGTGCGGCAAAGCTTCCGCGCATAGAACTAGTGAAACCGAAAAGCACGGTTGGCCGGAATACCGTTACTTCGATGCAGGCTGGAATTATTTACGGATATGCCGGTCAGGTGGACGGAATTGTGCAGCGAATGGAAGAGGAATTTGGTACAAAGACAAAGGTGATCGCGACAGGCGGGCTGGCTGAACTGATTTCCGGCGAATCCCGCACGATTACGACGGTCAATCCTTTGCTCACGCTGCAGGGACTTCAAATCATTTACGAGCGAAACCAGTAACGAAAATACATACAGGGTGGATAACCATGCAGGATTACTTGGTAAGAGGGCTGGCGTTCAACGGAAAAGTTCGTGTATTTGGCGCCATGACGAAGGGCATCGTTGAAGAGCTGCGCCGCAGGCATGATTTGTTCCCGGTCGTAGCGGCAGCGCTGGGCCGGACGGCGACTGGCGCATTGATGATGGGGGCCATGCTGAAGGGCGAAGAGCATCTGTCCGTACGCTTTGAAGGCGGAGGCCCCGTAGGGAAAGTAGTTGCGGAAGCAAACGCCAAGGGAGAGGTGCGCGGTTTTGTCGCGAACCCCCATGTGGAGCTCCCGCTGAACGCCAAAGGCAAGCTCGATGTAGCCGGGGCGGTGGGCACCGACGGCTATATGACGGTCATTAAGGATTTAGGGCTGCGTGAGCCTTATCATGGCAGCAGTCCGATTGTATCTGGGGAAATCGCTGAGGATTTCACGTATTATTTTGCGAAATCGGAGCAAACGCCTTCCGCTGTAGCGCTTGGAGTGCTCGTAGATACGGACTATTCGATCCGCACCGCTGGCGGCTTTATTATTCAGCTGCTTCCGGGGCTTTCCGATGAGGACGTCGAAAGCATTGAAGCAGAGCTGCAGCAGCTTCCGCCGATTACGACGCTGCTTGATCAAGGGCTGGAAATCGAGCAGGTACTGGAGCGTATTTTGAAGGATCTCGAAATTATGGAACGGATGGATTTACGATTTGCCTGCCGCTGTTCCCGGGAAAAAGTAGAGCGCAGCTTGATTTCACTTGGCAAAGGCGAGCTGAATACCATTGCGGACGAAGATAAGGGTGCAGAGCTCAATTGTCATTACTGCAACGAGATCTATCCGTTCACTGAGGAGGAACTGCGGGGGCTCGCGGATCAAATCGGATAAGGATAAGCGGATGGAGGATTGAAATACGATGCAACGAACAAAAGGATTGTGGGCCGCAGTCGGCGTGCTTACATTGCTTGTCATCGTTCTCTCTGTCCTTCTCGTCAATGAACGTTTTCAGACCTCGGCACCGCTGGAGCCGGATTCGTCGGAACAAACACCGCCGGAATCGCCGAAAGCTCCCGTCAATCCTCCGGCTCAAACGGAGAAGCCAGAACCGTCGAATCCCCAATCGAATGTAATCGCTAGGGTCGGCGGTTTTTCCATTACCGGGGCAGAGCTGCAGGAGCAATTGCAGGATAAATACGGGGCAGAGCTGCTTCAAGTTTTGCTTGATCGGAAGTCCGTGCAGCTGGAAGCGTCGGAGCTGGGTCTGAAAGTGAATCAAAACGAAATGGACCAAGAATTAAAGCGGATGCAGCAGGGGTACGACAGTGAGGAATCATTTTACTTATCCATGAAGGAACAGCTTGGGTTAAGCAAGGAAGAATTGCTCGAGGATGTAGAGCATAGGCTGCTGTTGGAAAAAATCGCGATTCGAGGGATCTACATATCGGATCAGCAAGTGGAAGACTACATTCGGGAGCATGCAGAGGAATTTCAGCCTCATATTCAAGCAAGGGTCGCTCATATTTTAACGTTCACTCAGGAGCAGGCCGATAAAGTAATGGCGGATGCACTAAAAGGAATCGATTTTGAACTGCTGGCACGCGCCTATTCCAAGGATTCGAACACGGCCAACGCTGGCGGAGATCTGGGCTGGATTGACGAAGACGATCCGTTTCTCCCCGCGGGAGTAATGCAGCTTGTCCGCTCGCTGAAGCCCGGTGAGGTTGGAGGACCGGTAGCGGTCGATAACGGGTATGAGGTGCTAAAGGTGCTTGACCGTCAAGAGCTGAACCGGCGGGACCCGAAGCAGGTCCGTGAAGCCGTTCGCAAGGAGCTCGCCTTAGCTAAGGCTCCGCCAATGAACGATCTCGTGCGTGAGCTTCGGGAGCACTGGAAGGTTGAAATCCTCGATCCAAAATATAAATAAGGCGTTGACAATCGTGAGCTTGGTTGGTAATATGTTCTTAAAACCGACCTGATTACTCGGATTAATGCAAAGTAGGACTGCACTTATATAACCGTATCCTTTGAGGAGGGCTTCTCATGGCAAAGCTTGTGCAAAACATTACGCAATTAATCGGTGACACTCCGCTTGTCAAATTGAACCGCGTCGTTCCGGAAGACAGCGCTGAAGTGTATGTAAAGCTTGAATATCAAAATCCGGGCGCTAGCGTTAAGGACCGGATTGCGATTAATATGATCGAATCGGCGGAGCGCGAAGGCAAGCTTAATCCGGGTGACACTATTGTCGAGCCGACTAGCGGCAACACAGGCATTGGTCTTGCCATGGTAGCGGCTGCGAAAGGGTACAAAGCGATCCTCGTGATGCCTGAAACGATGAGCATGGAGCGCCGTAACCTGCTTCGTGCGTACGGTGCAGAGCTTGTGCTTACACCGGGACCGGAAGGAATGAAGGGTGCGATCCGCCGTGCGGAAGAGCTCAAGGCCGAAAACCCAAGCTACTTCATGCCGCAGCAGTTCGACAATCGGGCAAACGTTGAAATTCACCGTTTGACGACTGGACCGGAAATCGTTGAAGCGATCAAGTCGCATGACGGCCAGCTGGATGCATTCATTTCCGGGATCGGCACCGGCGGTACGATTACAGGCGCAGGCGGCGTATTGAAGGAAGCGTTCCCTGGCTTGAAGGTATTTGCGGTTGAGCCGGCTGCATCGCCGGTATTGTCGGGCGGCAAACCGGGCCCGCATAAAATCCAGGGCATCGGCGCAGGCTTTGTGCCAAGCATCCTGAACACGGAAATCTACGATGAAGTCATTCAAGTAGAAAACGAGGATGCGTTCGCAACTTCCCGCCGTGTAGCGAAGGAAGAAGGTATTCTTGGAGGTATTTCCTCCGGTGCAGCGATCTACGCCGCACTTCAGGTTGCAAAGAAGCTGGGTAAAGGCAAGCGTGTCGTTGCGATCGTTCCAAGCAATGGCGAACGTTACCTCAGCACACCGCTGTACCAATTCGAAGAGTAGTACCATACAGCGTTGAAAAACGAAAGTTACGACCGGGGGAGCTGCTCCTCCGGTTTTTTGTTTCAATTACGAAAGTTTTTATTAAATTGATGTGAAAAAGGTAGTGCGGGATATACAGGATTCGGGTAGACTAGTGTACAACGAAAAAACGGAGGCTGCTGGATTCGCATGGATAATGATGCTGTAAAACAATGGACAACCTATGAACAGTGGAACCAGTGGCAGCGGGATGGGTACACGATGCTTCCTTATTTGCTGCGCATACCATTTACCGGAACCATAGCGACATGGGAAGAAATGTGGAGGGAAGCTTCCGAGCAAGCGTTTGTGCTGGAAAGCGGAAAGGATGGCCGGTACTGCTTTATCGGGACGAAGCCGGAATCGTTTATTGCGGGGAAGGTAGGGGGAGAGCCCGATGCAACGGCAGATCCGCTGCAGGAGGTAAAGCAGTGGATGCAGCCCTATCGCGCCCCGAAAGCAGAAGGGGCTCCGAAATTTACGGGCGGATGCGTTGGGTTCTGGGGCTACGACGTCGTACGTTCCCTTGAACGAATTCCGAGCCTGGCCGCGGACGAGCTGCCGGTGCCCGATTACTTGTTCATGCGTTTTACCCGAATCTGGTGCGTCGATTTGGTGGAGCGCGAGGTTTGGGTCTGCGTTCAGCAGCATGTGGGCGGCCAGGATTCCGAGCTAGAAGCAGCGCGCCCCCTCCATGAGCGATTCGAAGAAGCTCGGCAGGCGGCGCAGGCCATGGCCGCGCAGTGGCAGCGCTGGATGGAGGCGGCCGAACGAAATCCGGCTGTATTGCAGCGCAAAGCGGCGCTGGAGCGATTCAAGCTGACGGATCAGCTGCAGGTGGATATCGACGCGCTGCAGGGACTTAAGCGTTCTTTTAGCAGGGAGCAGTTCCAAGAAGCGGTTCGGCGCATTCAAGCGTACATCTCGGCGGGTGATGTGTTTCAGGTGAATTTGTCTGTGCGCCAAAGCAGGCCGACGCAGGCGGTTCCCGAGGATGTATACGAATGGCTGCGGCTGTTTAACCCTTCGCCGTATATGGGGTTGATCCGGTTCGGCCGGCAGGTTCTGGTGTCCGCGTCGCCGGAACTGCTTGTACGGCTGGAGAACGGCAAGCTGTCCACCCGTCCCATTGCCGGCACAAGACCGCGCGGTCCGGATCCCGACGAGGATGCCCGGATGGAAGCGGAGCTTCGCGGAAGCGAGAAGGAGAATGCCGAGCATATTATGCTTGTCGATCTGCTCCGCAACGATATCGGAAGAGTATCCGCGTACGGAAGCGTGAAGGTCGATGAGCTGATGGTCGTCGAACGATACTCTCACGTGATGCACCTGGTCTCGGAAATCACAGGCGAGCTGGCGGCGAAGCGCGACGCCTATGATGTGATTGCTGCGGTTTTCCCGGGAGGGACAATAACCGGTGCGCCAAAGGTCCGGACGATGGAAATTATTGAGGAACTCGAACCGGTGCGCCGCGGTCCTTATACTGGAGCGATGGGGTGGATTGACTATACCGGTGATATGGAATTTAATATAACTATACGGACACTGGTTGTTGCGGAAGGCGAAGCGCATGTACAGGCGGGTGCGGGAATCGTTATCGATTCCGACCCGGACCGGGAATACACCGAATCGCTTCATAAGGCGAAGGCTTTATGGAAAGCGCTGCTGTACAGCGAGCGGCTGGCCGAAGAGCAAACCGACGTTCCGGTATAGCTGAGCTGAGAATGAGAAGGAGGAGACGAGCATGATTTTAGTGATCGACAACTACGATTCTTTTACGTACAATTTGGTGCAATACCTAGGTGAGCTGGGAGAAGAGGTTGTGGTTCACCGCAACGACCAAATTTCGCTGGATGAGATTGAGGCGCTTCAGCCGGACCGTATTTTGATTTCACCGGGGCCTTGCTCTCCGAATGAAGCGGGGATTTCACTGGCGGTTATCGATCGGTTTAAGGAGCGAATTCCGATCCTGGGTGTCTGTCTGGGGCATCAGGCCATCGGCCAGGCGTTCGGCGGAGAAGTGGTTCGCGCAGAGCGCTTGATGCACGGGAAAACATCGCAAATCGTCCACGACGGACGTACTATATTTGAAGGAATCCCATCTCCATATACAGCGACGCGTTATCATTCCTTAATCGTGAAGCGGGAAACCCTGCCGGAGGAGCTGGAAATTACGGCAGAAACGGCAGAAGGCGAAATTATGGGGCTTCGTCACAAAACGTATCCGATCGAAGGAGTACAGTTTCACCCGGAATCGATTATTACGGATCACGGACACCGCTTACTGCAAAACTTTATTCAAGGGGCGGGAGCGGGAGCCGCGAAATGATCATTTCGATTAACGGCTCGATCCTGTCCGAACAGGAGGCTGTGATTCCGGCAACGGATCACGGCTTTTTGTACGGTATGGGTTTGTTCGAAACGTTCCGCACATATAACGGACGCCCGTTTTTGCTCGAGGAGCATATGGCGAGGCTCGAGAGCGGGTGCGAAGAGCTTGGCATTCGCTGGCGGCGCCCCTCGCACGAACAGGCGGTCTTGCATATCCAGCGGATGCTGGAGTGCGCCGGCATAGCGGATGGCTATGTACGCTGGTCGGTATCCGCCGGCACGGCACCGCTTGGCCTTCCTCTCGAGGAATACGCCGAGCCGTTGGACATTGTTTATGTAAAGCCCCTTCCGGCACCATCGGAGGGGCTTTACCGCCATGGACGGGCGCTGCAGAAGCTGCGCCTAACCCGCTCGGGGCTGGAGACGGGAACGTTTCGTCTAAAGTCGTTTCACTACATGAATAACATCATGGGGAAGCGCGAGCTCGCCTCCTACGAATGGTTAGCGGGGGCGGAGGGACTCTTCCTGACACCGGAAGGCTGGCTGTGCGAAGGGCTGGTCAGCAACTTGTTTTTCGTGAAGGAAGGGACGCTGTGCACCCCTCATCTCGACACTGGAGCGCTGCCCGGCATTACGCGAGCGTTTGTCCTCCAATTAGCAGAGCAGGCGCGGCTCGCATGCAGCGAGCACTTCTATACGTGGGACGAGCTCATGCTTGCGGATGAAGTGTTCGTCACCAATTCGGTCCAAGAAATTGTTCCGATCACGACGCTTTTGGACGAGACGGGGCTTCAGAAGCGAATCTCTGCGGAGGCAGGTCCGATCACGCGGCAGCTGATTGACTTGTATCGTAAATTTACATAAATAAGGGATGAATCGTGCTGGATACGAAATCGATATTTTCGACAAAACGAACCCTCATTATGGGTATTTTAAATGTAACGCCGGATTCCTTCTCGGACGGAGGACGGTATACCGCTGTAGAGCGGGCGGTGGAGCACGCGCTTCGGCTCGAGGAGGAAGGCGCCGATATGATCGATATCGGCGGCGAGTCAACCCGGCCGGGCTCGGCTCCGGTCGGGCTGGACGAGGAGCTGCGCCGGATTCTTCCGGCGATTGAAGCGCTGGCGGGGCGGCTGCGCGTGCCGATCTCGGTCGATACCTACAAGGCCGAAGCGGCACGCCGTGCCTTGGATGCGGGGGCGCACATCATCAATGATGTGTGGGGCTTCCGCAAGGACCCGGATATGGCGGCCCTCGCGGCGGAGCGGGGCTGCCCGGCGGTCTTAATGCACAACCGCGAGCAGCCGGTGTACGATGATTTTTTGCAGGATGTAAAGCGTGATTTGCTTGCCTCCGTAGACCTCGCCCTGAAGGCGGGAGTCCGCAAGGAAAACATATGGCTGGATCCCGGCATCGGCTTTGCCAAATCACGTGAGCAAAACCTGCTACTCATGCGAAACCTTAAAGAAATTGCCGATTTGGGGTATCCGGTACTGCTGGGAACCTCACGCAAAAGATTTATTCGCGATACGCTGCAGCTTCCCGCCGATGACGTCGTGGAAGGCACGATTGCAACCGGCGTGCTGGGCATCACGCAAGGCTGCCGGATTTTACGGGTACACGATGTGAAGCAGATGAAACGGGCCGCGCTCATGACCGATACGATGCTCGGTCTGTCGTAAGGAAAGGGAGTTAACCGAATATGGATAAACTGCACATTAACAACATGCGTTTTTTTGGCCGTCATGGCGTACTGCCCGAGGAGACCGTTCTCGGGCAGCTTTTTATCGTAGATCTCATGCTAGAGCTTGACCTGCAAAAGGCCGGACATACGGACGATCTGGAGGCTACAGTCAATTACGCCGAAGTGGTCGAGCTCGTGAAACAAATTGTCGAGGGGCCTCCCTATAAATTAGTCGAAGCGGTCGCTTCGCGGATTGCAAGCGCTGTACTCGAAGCTTATACTAATATAAATGCAGTGACCGTACGGCTCACAAAGCCGAACCCGCCTGTAGCAGCGCATTTTGACGGCGTAGCGGTTGAAATCGTACGCGGCAGGGGGCGGCAATGAGTGCGGCTTGGATCGCGCTCGGTTCGAATTTAGGGGATCGCAGCCAATACTTAGAGCTTGCTTTAAGACGTCTAGACGATCATCCGGCCATTCAAGTTGCAGCCTGCTCTCATATTTACGAAACGGAGCCTGTAGGCTATCTAGAGCAGCCTCGTTTTTTGAACATGGCAGCTGAATTGCAAACGTCTTTGAAGCCGCTCGAGCTGCTGCAGTTTATGCTGGAAGTGGAGCGGGCATTAGGAAGGGAACGGACGATTCCGAATGGCCCGAGAACTGTAGATTTGGATCTGCTTATGTATGAGAACGAAACGTTAAGCACGGATGAGCTTGTACTCCCGCATCCAAGGATGGTTGAGAGAGCCTTTGTGCTGATCCCCTTTGCGGATGTGAGACCCGAATTCGAATTCATTAGGACATCATTGGATAAACTGCATGGAAAGGAAGACGTGACGCTATGGAAAAAAACCAGTTGGCGGCGCGGGTCCGGGCTTTTCGGAAGCTGAAGGGATATACCCAGGCGGAACTGGCGGAAGCGTTGGAGGTTTCGGTGGCCGTGCTCGGCTCCATCGAACGCGGAACAAGGAAAGCGGATGCGCGCATTTTGACCAAAATATCCGAGGTGCTCGGGATCGACGTGCAAGAGCTAAAGTCGTCGGAGTAGCCTCATTTTAAACAGACAGGCAGGTGAACTAGCAGCATGCTAAAAATCGGTTCAATTGAAATGAAAAATAACGTTGTGCTCGCGCCGATGGCGGGCGTGTGTAACCCGGCCTTCCGGCTGATCGCCAAGGAATTCGGCTGCGGGCTCGTTTGTGCGGAGATGGTAAGCGATAAAGCGATTGTGCATGGCAATCAGCGTACGATGGAAATGCTCTACGTGGACGATCGGGAAAAACCGCTGTCTCTGCAAATTTTCGGCGGGGACAAAACGACGCTCGTCGAAGCGGCGAAGCATGTAGATAAACATACGAATGCCGATATTATCGATATTAATATGGGCTGTCCTGTGCCGAAGGTGACCAAATGCGACGCCGGGGCGCGGTGGCTGCTCGATCCGAACAAAATCTATGAAATGGTCGCTTCCGTAGTAGATGCGGTTGAAAAGCCGGTCACGGTGAAAATGCGGATTGGCTGGGATGACGAGCATATTTACGCGGTTCAAAACGCCCAGGCTATCGAGCGTGCAGGGGGACAGGCGGTTGCCGTTCACGGACGTACGCGCGAGCAATTGTATACGGGCAAGGCAAATTGGGAAATTATAAAAGAAGTTAAAGAGGCGGTTTCCATCCCGGTTATCGGCAACGGAGATGTTTTGACGCCGGAGGACGCAAAGCGCATGATCGATACGACCGGTGTGGACGGCGTTATGATCGGCCGGGCGGCACTCGGTAACCCGTGGATGCTGTATCGCACGGTTGAATATTTGACGAAGGGCACGCTGCCGCCGGACCCGTCCATTGCGGAGAAAATGAGCATCGCCCAGCTGCATCTGGACCGGCTTATTAAGCTCAAGGGAGAGTCGACCGCCGTTAAAGAGATGCGCAAGCATATGGCGTGGTATTTGAAGGGCTTGCCTGGCGCAGCCCGGGTGAAGGACGTCATTATGGAGACGACTACCCGTGAAGGTATGGTGAGCACGTTGGAGGAGTATGTGCGGACGATCCAAGAACGGGAAGCGGATCTGGATATGGAAACTGCCGTTCACTAAAAAGTAAAGCTCCTGCGCAGTTTTCTATCCTTGGTTCGCGTTGACATTTCCATTTGGCTGGCATATAATCATGCAATAAATTAGCAACCTCCAAGTCATCACGATCGCCGGCTGTATAATATATATGAAAAACATACATTCATGCCTGGCAGCTCAGCCTGCACTTTGTTCATCCATGTGCATGGTATGCATGAAAATTCACATGACGGGAGTTCGTTGGATATGGTCGAAAAAGAAGTCATTTTAACCCAAGACGGTCTGAAAAAACTCGAAGAAGAGCTTGAATATTTGAAATCAGTTAAGCGCCGTGAAGTTGCCGAGCGGATTAAAGTGGCCATCGGTTACGGCGATATTAGCGAAAACTCCGAATACGAGGACGCGAAGAACGAGCAAGCCTTCGTGGAAGGCCGCGTCATTACGCTGGAGAAGATGCTCCGTAATGCCCGCATTATCAACAACGACGAAGTTGATACCGAGACGGTAGGCATTGGTTCCACCGTTATTCTTGAAGACCTCGAATTCAAGGATGAGCTGGAATATACGATCGTCGGCACGGCCGAGTCCGATCCGCTTCAGAATAAAATCTCGAATGAAAGTCCGGTCGGGAAAGCCATTTTGGGCAAGAAAAAGGGTTCGACCGTCGATGTGAGCGTTCCAGCGGGTATCATTCAATATAAAATTGTCGACATTAAAAAATAAAGCTTCTACCGGATACAGGCTGCAACCATGCGGCCTGTTTCGTGTATACCGCACCTTGCGGAGTGGAAAGGATGTAACCGATCAATGGATATGGAAAAAGTAACAACCACACCGGAAAATGAAGAAAACGAGCTGCTGGCAATCCGCCGTGCCAAGCTGGATCAGCTGCGCGGACTGGGCGTCGATCCGTTTGGTGCCCGTTTTGAACGGACGCAGTCGGCCGGAGACATTTTGAAGGCGTACGGGGAAGTCAGCAAAGAGGATTTGGATGGACAAGCCTATGAGGTGTCCATTGCAGGCCGGATCATGCAAAAGCGGGAAATGGGCAAGGCGAGCTTTGCGCATATCCAGGACTTGTCCGGCAGAATTCAAATTTATGTTCGTGAAGATGCCGTTGGCGGCGAGCGTTATGAGGCATTCTCCCTTCTGGATATTGGGGATATCGTCGGCATTCGCGGCGTTGTGTTCAAAACAAAAACAGGCGAAACTTCCGTCAAAGCAAAGGAAGTTGAAATTTTAACGAAATCATTATACCCTCTCCCAGAGAAATACCATGGTCTGAAAGATATTGAAATGCGCTATCGCCAGCGTTATGTCGATTTGATCATGAACCCTGAGGTTCAGCAAACGTTCGTGTCCCGTTCGCGGATCATTCAATCGATGCGCCGGTATCTTGATGCACGCGGCTATCTTGAGGTCGAAACGCCAACGATGCATTCCATCGCAGGCGGTGCTGCGGCTCGTCCATTCATAACGCATCACAATGCGCTCGATATGGAATTGTACATGCGTATTGCCATTGAGCTTCATTTGAAGCGTCTTATTGTCGGCGGTATGGAAAAAGTATATGAAATCGGCCGCGTTTATCGGAACGAAGGGGTGTCGACAAGACATAACCCGGAATTCACGATGATCGAGCTGTACGAGGCGTATGCTGATTATAAAGATATTATGCGCTTAACTGAGGAAATGATTGCGCATATTGCACAGGAAGTGCTTGGAACGACGACAATTACTTACCAAGGGCAGGAAATTAACCTTGCGCCGCAATGGCGCCGTGCTTCGATGGTGGACTTGATCCGCGAAGTGACGGGTGTGGATTTCTCGCGCCATATGACGGACGAAGAAGCGCATGCGCTCGCCAAGGAGCATAAGGTTCCGGTAGAGGCGCATATGACGTTTGGGCATATTGTGAATCAATTCTTTGAAACATTCGTTGAGCAGACGCTGATTCAGCCAACGTTCGTGTACGGTCATCCGGTTGCCATTTCGCCGCTTGCGAAGAAAAACGACGAGGATCCGCGCTTCACGGATCGCTTTGAGTTGTTTATTGTAGCGAGAGAGCATGCCAATGCATTTACGGAGCTAAACGATCCGATTGATCAGCGGGAGCGTTTTGAAGCGCAGCTGGCCGAGAAGGAGCAGGGCAATGACGAAGCGCATGAAATGGATCATGATTTCATTCGTGCGTTGGAATACGGCATGCCGCCTACAGGGGGGCTTGGCATCGGCATCGACCGTTTGGTGATGCTGCTGACGGATTCGCCGTCGATCCGCGATGTTTTGCTGTTCCCGTTGATGCGCGAGCGCGCTGGGGAATAAACCGTTCGACTAATTCGAGCTGGCGGGGCTTGTTTATAGCTTCGATAGGTTTGATAACGCCGGTCCATTGGGCCGGCGTTTATGTTTTTTTATTTTCCTTGATGTGGATTTGCATTCGGGGGTCAGACTATGCTATATTCTTTCTTGCCGCTTCGGACGGCGCCCGGATCACTCGGTGTTTCTGCTACAGGACAAGCGGGTTGAAGGATGCTGGATGACGGTTAAGATTTACGTTTGGCAGCTCTTAAATATGGTGCTGCGAATACGAGGATCTTGAAAAGTCCGCTTTTCTTGAAAATGGCACTTGCAATTAGGTTTGTTTTTATGATATTCTATTGCTTGTCGCCTCGAGAGAGAAACGACACAAAGACTTACTTGATGGTGAGTCAAGACAAGTGCTCCTTGAAAACTGAACAACGA
>NZ_WTLI01000026.1 GCF_011421635.1 Paenibacillus turpanensis | reverse complement strand
GCTAACGCTCGTTGTTCAGTTTTCAAGGAGCACGTCCAACTTCTTTCGAAGCGACATCTAATAATTTATCATAACGGACACCAATTATGCAAGCACTATTTTTTTCCTCAACATTACCGGCATGCTAATCTGCAATCTCGTTATGAATGGTTCATCGCGCACCCGAAAGAAAGGTGCAGATGGAATCATACCAAATTCCCCAGCGCTTTGCAAATTCCACTTCCTTCCTCTATCTTCACCTATATTATTAAAGTTAACCGAATCCATTCAATCATACGACCGTTACCGTGCACAAAGGAATGGTTTTCGAATATCGCCAGCCTATATAAAGTGAGCTTATATGCTTTTATACATATAAAGAAGGACGGTACCCAATGGATACCGCCCAAGCCCAAGCTGTTTCTCTTCTTATTCTCCGCCGATCAAAGCAAAACGCAATACGACCAAAATCGCAAGCACCCACATGAGCCAATGTACATTGCGGCCATTTTTGCCGAACAGGTTGCCAAGCGTCGCAAGGATTACATAAGAGACAATACCGAACGAAATTCCGTTCGCAATGTTGTAGGTGAACGGCATCATGACAATCGTCAAGAAAGCCGGGATCGCAACGACCATATCTTGAAAATCAATTTCTTTAACCGATTGCATCATCAGCAAACCTACAATAATAAGGGCTGCTGCTGTTGCCGAGCCAGGGATAAGCGCTGCGATCGGAGCAAGGAATAACGCCAACAGGAACAATACACCTGTCGTTACTGCAGTTAATCCTGTTCTTCCGCCTTCGGCAATCCCCGCCGAGCTTTCTACATATGCTGTTACTGTGCTTGTACCGACCAATGCGCCGCCGCTGACCCCCAACGCATCAACGAACATTGCTTTTCCAACGCGCTTATTGCCTTCTTCACGGTTTTTCATAATTCCTGCGCGATTCGCTGTTCCGACCAAGGTTCCGAACGTATCGAAAAGCTCTACGAAGGTAAATGTAAGGATTACAGTAATAATCCCGGCGTTCAGCATTCCAACGAAATCAAAATGAGCGAAGTTCAGCTTGCTGAAATCCGGTACCCACGTTGTTTCTTTTGCTGTAAGCACTCCTAGGTCTACATAACCCATGAAATAAGCAATAACCGTTGTTGCCAAAATCCCGAACAAGATGGCTCCTTTTAGACGGATAACCATGAAAATCGCAATTAAAATTAAGCCGATCAAAGCAATTTGAACATTCGGGTTGTGCATGCTGCCTAAACCAAAAACAGATGCGTAGGATGGAAGCGGTGTAAAGCCTGCTTTAATATCAGTTGTTGTGTCAAGAGACACCGTTAAAATCTCACTGTTTTTTACACCGATGATTGTAATGAAAAGCCCGATCCCTACCGTAATCGCGTGCTTCAAGCTGTCCGGCACTGCGACCAGCAGCATTTGCCGCACCTTAGTTACTGTCAAAATGACAAAAATAATACCTGACACAAATACCGCAGTTAAAGCAATTGGTGCGGTAATCGCCCCGTTTGAAGTCAAAATGACTGTAGCAAAGTATGCGTTAAGACCCATGCCTGGCGCTAATGCGACTGGGAAGTTTACGAACAATCCCATACAAATCGTTACGACGCCTGCAGCCAAAGCTGTTGCCAAGAACACCGAGGTCCAGTCCAGACCAGTTGCTCCCGATTTAAACGCACTCAAAATGTTCGGGTTTACCGCGAGGATATAGGCCATGGTCATAAAGGTTGTAATACCAGCCATGATCTCAGTCCGAACATTCGTTCCATGCTCTTTGAGCTTAAAAAAGCGATCCATGTTGCTTCAAAACCTCCTAAAATGAGTGATAATCCGATATTTTCGATCTAATTTTATAGCTGCAGTCGAAATTTGTCAACGAAATTCCGAACATTGTTTATACAAATTTAGTTCTTTGTTCGTATAGAGGTTTTATATAAAAAAGCTCCCTTTTCATCATTTCCGAAAAGAGAGCTTTTCATTATTTTATTCCCACTCAATCGTCGCAGGCGGCTTCGACGTTATGTCGTACACGACGCGGTTGACGTTGTCGACCTCGTTGACGATGCGCACCGAGATAGCCTCAAGCACTTCCCACGGAATGCGAGCCCAATCGGCGGTCATACCATCAATCGAGGTAACGGCACGAATGGCAACGGTATACGAATAGGTGCGTGCATCCCCCATTACGCCTACGCTGCGAATGTTCGGGAGTGCGGTGAAATACTGCCAAATTTCGCGGTCGAGCCCTGCCTTGGCAATTTCCTCGCGCAGGATCGCATCCGATTCACGGACAATCTCGAGCTTGTCCTCCGTCACTTCGCCAAGCACACGAATCGCAAGACCTGGTCCCGGGAACGGCTGACGCCATACGATTTCTGCAGGCAAACCAAGCTGCTCGCCGACTTTGCGAACCTCGTCCTTAAACAAGGTTTTTAACGGCTCGACAAGCTTAAACTTCATGTCTTCCGGCAATCCGCCGACGTTATGATGCGATTTAATCGTATGCGCCGTAGCCGTGCCGCTTTCTACAATGTCCGTATAAAGCGTACCTTGTGCCAAGAAATCAAAGTCCGCAAAGCGCTTCGATTCTTCCTCAAACACGCGAATAAATTCAGCGCCGATCAGCTTACGCTTCTGCTCCGGATCGGAGACGCCGGCCAGCTTGCCCATGAAGCGGTCGCGCGCATCGATCTTTACAACCTGCATGTCGAATTTTCCGACAAAGGTTTCCATAACGCTTTCCGCTTCGCCTTTGCGCAGAAGGCCGTGGTCGATAAACATACAAGTCAGCTGCGGACCGATCGCACGGTGAATGATCGCCGCAACTACGGACGAGTCGACCCCGCCGCTGAGGGCACACAGAACCTTTTTGTCTCCGACCTGATCACGAATATCGCGAATGCTGTCTTCAATAAATGTTTCCATACTCCAATCGCCGGTGCAGCCACAGACATGGAACAAGAAGTTGCTGATCATCTCATTGCCATGTGTGGAATGGCGAACCTCTGGGTGGAATTGAACGGCAAACAGCTTGCGCTCCGGATGGCTCATCGCTGCTACCGGGGCGTGATCCGTGCTCGCGTCAACCACAAAGCCCGCAGGCGGTTCGGTAACAAGATCGCTGTGGCTCATCCATACCTGCTGGTCCACCGGCAAATCCTTAATCAAATGGCAGGAATCGCTGAAACGAACCATCGCTTTGCCGTATTCACGCTTATTCGCACGCTCTACTTTACCGTTCAGTTGATGGGACATCAGCTGCATTCCGTAACAAATGCCGAGAATCGGCAGGCCCAGCTCGTACACACCCGGGTCTACAACCGGCGCTTTTTCTTCATAAACACTTGCCGGCCCGCCCGAAAATATAATCCCCTTGGGATTCAGCTCGCGGATCCGTTCAACGCTTGTATTGTACGGAAGCAGCTCACTGTATACACCGAGATCCCGGATGCGGCGTGCGATCAGCTGGTTGTACTGGCCGCCAAAATCCAGAACGACGATTAATTCTTGAGGTTTATTCATGACTTCCTCCCTGCCCGACCGAAATCGGTTCCTATTTTATCGTCTATTATATACGATTTTTTGCCAAGGAAAAAGCCGAATGTTATTAAGCCGTTCGAGTTATCTCGTTCGGAAAATTCTTTCCTTTAAATCGTTTAGCCTTTTCCCGGATAACCGCCCGGCTCCTGATGGCCCGTAGCGCGCCTTTTCGTACTGCCGCACGAAATCAAAGAAGGCCTGCCGCCGCTCTTCGTCTTCTATGCCGATGGAGCTCGCGTATTCCCGCAAAGTCAGCGCCGGCCCGCGCGGCCCAAATTTGCGTATAATCCGCATAAGCAGCAGCTCGTACAGGAGCATCGCGCGGTCCAGCTTGCCGAGCCTGCGATTATGTCTCCATAAGGTGAAGAGACGAAACGCGTACCAGCCAAAGCCTCCAACGATAAGGATGCCAAGAGCAGAGGCTGCTGCTGCAAGCATATGACTAGCATTCAGCTGCCAGCCCTTCACCCATCCGGCTGCACTTGCCAAAAGCTGCTGAATCGCTGTTTTCATTTGCTGATAGAGCTGGCCGGCCGCTTCGAAAAAGAAACCGTTCGCAGCCGACCCCTTCTTCGTCGCCTGATCCGCACCTTCCTTCATAGCGTCCGCTTCCTGCCCCGAAGTAACGATCGCTGCAGCCTGTTCAGCGCTATGCACAGCTGCTGCGCCGGCGGAATAAGCCGGAGTCGGCTCAAACTGCAGCCAGCCGCGTCCTGGGATGTAGGCTTCCACCCAGCTGTGGGCATGGAGATGCCTTACGATATAGGTATCGTCGGTACCGTCCTTCAGCTCACCGGGGGCAAAGCCCTTGACCCAACGCGAAGGAATGCCTGAAGCTCGAAGCAGCACAGCCATAGAGGTGGAGAAATGATCACAGTACCCCTCCAACGTTTCAAACAGAAACTGGTCAACGAAGTCCTGTCCGTCTTTCGGAATATTCCCAGCTTCAAGCCGGTACGTATAATGGCTGCGAAGATAAGCTTCAATCGCCGAAGCCTTCATCAGCGGGTCATCTCCTACTCCCGCCGTAATTTCGCGTGCGAGTTCCCTGACCCTTGCCGGTATATTCGCCGGAAGCTGCAAATAGCGTTCACTGTCGGTCAGCGACGCAGTCGACAAGGCAACCGCCGCCTCTTCGCCGTTTGCCAAGAGAGCTGCATTACCTTGCCCTGCAATCCTTGCTGGCGGTGCCGCAACCTGAATCCGATAAGCAGACAGCTTTTGATCCGAACGCACCGTGTAGCGGCTGAGAGCATCGTCCCAAAACACGCTTTGCTGTGACATCGGGGACCCGTCCACGGCATGTAAGCTATCAAGTCGGACAATGGATCCCCCTGCAAAAAGCTGCTTCCCAAGCGCCTCATCAATTAAAGTAATTTCTTGCGTGATGAGGGCTTGATCTTGAGGAGAATCGGCAATGGGTGCTCCGCCCGCGTCAAACGATACCGCCGGCTCGCCGTAACGCAGCGCGCTCCAGCCCTTTCCGTCATATACATCCTTCGCTTCCCCGCGCCAATAAGTACGGTAGGGAGACTTAGCAACAAAGGCAATTCCGGGATTCTGCTTAAGGGCTCCGCCCAGCGCTGAATCGTCGCTTCCATAGCCGGTCGAAGCCGCCTGTGCACCTTCCGCTCCCGTCCACCGCTGAAGCATGGAGCTTACCGTCGACCATTCCAGTGGCTGTGCGGGCCCCTGTTCGTGCTGCGCCCCATACATTCCGATGCCGGCCAGAAGAAGCGAAAGAAGTCCCGCCGATATCGCCCATCCGAATCGGTTCCCCGGAGAAGCGGCAAGCCCCCCGGTTGCAGCGTTTTGCCCATGAGTAAGTAGCAATCTCGGAAAACGAAGCACAACGGATAGAGCCGTACCATAAGCGAACGCGCGGATCATTCCGATCGTCGTATCGATTCCCGGCCACAGCTGGAGCAAGCATAAATAAAAAATCGTTAGCCCGGCAAACCAAGCCGCCGAACGTTTCGTCACGACAGTCGCGTATACCACGTGAAGAAGGACCGACCACCCGGCCAAAAACAGCATCGTCCGGTTTTCCGGCCCGATCCATTCCGGACGTCCCTCAAGCACCGATTGAAGGTCCTGTGAAGCAAGAGCACTGTATTTGCTGAACCAAGCGGGTCCAAATAATTCCGGGTGAAACAGCCAGCCCGTTAGAAGAAAACAGCCGGCTCCTTTTAAAAGCCAGCCGATGCCGACCGGAATCCGTAAAAAATCGATAGCGATAAAGAAGCCGAAAGCAATCAAAAACGGCTTCACCATGTAAAGCTCCGTTATATCGGACATTTCCAGAAGAGGATGGAGCCATTCGGTAAACAAGAGATACAGCAGCGCAGCGACGGCTCCTTCATATCCCCATGAAAGCCGTGCACCGGATTCGAGTTTATTTTCCGAGGATTTTACATTCCCCGCTTCGTTACTACGAACTGCTGCACCTCCATAGTCATAACGGGACATCCGCACCCCTCCTCTCCGTCAAAAAAGGTGCAGGCGCTCTTGTCTTCAGCTTGGCGCGGCCGGGATATCTTGGAATAAGAGAATGATCATCGACTCCTGCTCCGGCACGGAAAAGTGCAAGTCCCGAAGTGACATCCGACAGCCGTTCAGGCAGCTCTGCCACCGGACAGTGAATCGCTGCGAGCCGTTGACGGCACCAGCGCTGCTCTGCGCCGGGAACAGGCTCTCTTGGCTTTTGCGAGGCGGAGGCATTCTCTCCTGCTTCAGAATCATTTGCCTGCATTCCGTCTTTGTTTCCCGCTCCTGCAGCGACCACGCGTACTTTGCGGCGGGACAGCTTTATATCTTCGCATAGCTGCACGATTTCTTCCGTAATTTTTTCCGTGATTAAAACTAGCTCCGTCCCTTTCGGCAGCGAAATGGCTACAGAACGAACCCGTTCGTTGAGACGGCTCCCTCCATCCGCTTCCGCACGGGCCAACAAATTCATGACATCAGCTATGCTGCTATCCCCGCTTCGAATGCAGGTGTGCCCGCAGATTGCCAAGCCCGCAAACGTTCCTGTCCGCGACAAGTTGAGCGATAAGCCTGCCGCCGCACGAACCATGCGTTCAAAGCTTTGCTGCCTAAGATTCGTTCCGGCGTCCAAAATAACGTATGTATTTCCGTCCCTCACCGACGCCGGTTCCCTAGTTTTTAAGCTCTGCGACCGCGCAGAGGATAGCCAATGGACACTTCGCAATGAATCGCCGGGAACATACTCGCGGACACTCCCGCTCCATTCGGCACGTTCCGTAAGGGATCTATTGATGGAGGAGGAATCGGTTTTTCCCAGATCCCACAGCGGAATTGCCGCCGGTCTTGGATAAACCACAAGCTCCGGCTTGTCTTCGGTAAATGTTCTTCGACTGTTGATAAAGCCGAACGGGTCTCCGAATACAGCCTCTGCTTTCTCCAGGCGGAACATTCCGCGCCGAAGATCCGTCAGCATGTACTGAAGCTCCACTTGTGAACGAAACCAAGGGAATAAGAGCTTGGCGTGCTCATATTCCGTCTTACCGGATGATATCCGGCTCCATTCACTTCTCACCACAACCCACGGCAGCGGAAGCAGCGGGAAGGACCGCGTAACCCGAAGCGTAACGACTGCCCCATCTCCGCTTAAATAGGAGCGCCTCGATACCCAAACCTTTATTTTCAGCCCTGTAGAAGAAACGATAGCAAGCATGGAGGTCACAACGACAGCTCCGAACCCCCAGGTTAAAAAGGTAAATCCATAACCGCCCCGCCATTTCATCATATAAAAGAACAAGACCCAAATCGCCAGCAGTGCGGTCATCGCCATAGCCTTTTTCATACGCTGCCTCTCCCTAGTTAACGGCCGAGGTAAGCGGATGAACCGGTACGCCGCTTCGGTCCACAATTTGCCGGATAATGTAATCCGCCGTTCCGTGCTTCCACTTTGCTTCCGGCAGCAGCACGATACGATGGGCCAGCGTGTAAGGCAGCAGCTCCTTCACATCATCGGGCACGACATAGCTTCTGCCCTTAATAAAAGCAGCTGCTTGCGCCGCTCTCATGACCGCAATGGATGCGCGCGGGCTTGCCCCCAGCTGTACATCCGGATGACGGCGGGTCGCCTGTACCGTTTCAACAATAAACTGTTTAATCGCTTCGTCTACGTGGATGGAACGGACATCCTCCTGGAGCCGAACCAGCTCATCGCGGACCATGACCGGGCGCAGATCCTCAAGCGGATCATGCTCCTGCAGCTTGCCCAGCATCGCGATTTCCTCGGCTGCGCTTGGATATCCAAGCCTTACCCGCAGCAGGAATCGGTCAAGCTGTGCCTCCGGAAGCTCAAAGGTCCCTTCAAACTCTAGCGGGTTTTGCGTGGCAAACACGATAAACGGATGATCAAGCGCCCGTGTTTCACCATCTACGGTTACCTGACGCTCTTCCATGGCTTCAAGCAAAGCAGCCTGCGTTTTGGGAGAGGTGCGGTTAATCTCATCCGCCAGCACGAGATTGGCCATAACCGGCCCCGGGCGGAATTCAAAGGTTCCTTTTTGCGCATGGTAGACGGTTACTCCCGTTACATCAGATGGAAGCAAATCCGGCGTAAATTGAATCCGTTTAAAAGAACAGCCAAGGCTCTTCGCCAACGCTTTGACGAGCCTCGTTTTACCTACGCCCGGCACATCCTCCAGCAGCACATGCCCTCCGGCTAAGACAGCAATAAAAATAAGTTCAATGGCTTGTCGTTTTCCAACGATTACCTTTTCCATATTATGAATGAACTGCTCTGCCACGATGCGAGGTTCGTCCCATAGTACCGATTTTCGATCCATCATCAATGGAATGCCTCCTGCTCTAAATATAGGAATCTATATCTCTAGCATGTCCATTGTTTCTATGAGATAAACCTAGGCTTTAGGTAGAAATATAACGGCTTGACCGTACGGTCTGACTACCACCTCGGAGGACTGCGGGCCTACTTGATAGGACTGCACCCCGCTGCCAAGCCATTCCAGTGTGGTGCGGAGAGGAACCCAGATCCGGCCTTTTTGCAGTGCAGTGTCCGCCAGCCTATATTCACGTTCGCCCTGTGCACCGGAAACCGTAACAACATGCGTATCCATCTGATAGCGGATAAGAGTGAATCCATAACGGAGGATCGCCGTACGTTCCACTTCGATCCATGTGATGTCTGCTCCAAGTGACTCCGCCATTTGGCGAAGCGGAACATAAAAACGATCGTTTTTTAGTTTGAAATCGGAGTCCGTCCACTTTAGGCTATGGGTACCGGTCTGAAGGCGAAGCTCCTTTGGAAGCGCTGATGTCACTGCTTCGGCGATGGCTACGGTGGCATATACCTTTTCCGTTACCGTTGGGATCGGGATGGCTTGCTGTTCTTTCGCGTAATGCGCCCGAAAATCTCGGACAAGCTGTATATTGGTGTTGAACTGGTTTTCCGAATGCGTGCGTTTGTATTTAGGAAATGGACTGAGACGGAACTGCATCGGCTTCACCTTTTCGCTAAGCGGGGCAAAACGGTAGCCTTTTTCCTGAAAATAAGAGATGATTTCCGGTAGTGCTTTTACGGTCTCTTCATGCCCGGCCCCGTCATGCATCAGCACGTTCATTTCATGCTGCAAAGGAGCTTTTTTGACGTTTGCGATGATTTCACTTGCAGGTACGCCTCTGCGGCGGGAATCGCCCGAATCTACGTTCCAGTCGTGCACTTGGATGCCTGCCAGCTCCATATAGTAAAAATAGAAATTGTCGTAGTGATTATAGGTGCCTCCCGGCGCCCGGGCCAGGCTTGTTCCGCTTCCCGTCAGCTGCCGGATGGCTTCCTCGGTTTTCATAAATTGCTTCCAGTAGTTTCCAAACGATTCATAGAGCTCGTCATATTTGTGATTGAAAGAGTGGTTGCCGAGGACATGCCCCTCTCTCACCATTCGTCTGACCGTGTCCGGTCTAAGCAAAGCTTGTTCGCCTAGCACAAAAAAAGTCGCTTGAATCTCGTTTTCTTGTAAAATGTCGAGCACCTGCTCGGTATGCTGGCTCGGTCCATCATCGAAGGTTAAATATACGGTAGGAGAGTCGGGAATCTCGTAAGAAGTTTCATTCGAAATTCGTTTGCCGGAGACGAGCTGCTGATAAAGATCTGACTGCTGCTTCGTCAGTGTGTCGTCGGCCCAGACCTGAGGTGTCCATACAGCGGCAATAAGCAAGAAAGAGAGTACGAGTGCGGCTATGCGGGCTGGCATAATATCTTCCTCCGTCCAATCTATTAATTTCTTAAGTTTGGTAGAGTATATGGGATTGGAGGTGGAGATATGCCAGTTGCGAGAAAAACAAATATCAAAACCTTGGGGTTGGTAAGCATTCACACATTTTAAAATGCTTATAAAAATAAACAATTAACTTTGCGGCATAGCTAAAGGAAATCTAGCTTAGTGTATGGAAAACACTAGCATAACCCTTTAATGGAATGATCTTAGCGATCAAGCTTGAAGCTGAGGTTCTTGATGTCTAGACTATTGAAAATGAGTTGATTATCACTATTCATGGAGGGAATTATGAGCGAAGCAGCAAAAACTCCCCGCCCCCCTTATTACGCAGTCATTTTTACTTCCGTTCGAACGGATGGGGACAACGGGTATGCCGAAATGGCCGAGGAAATGGTTCGTCTTGCCTCTCTTCAGCCGGGATTTTTAGGTGTAGAGAGCGCCAGAGATGGCTTAGGCATTACGGTTTCTTATTGGGAGTCGCTTGAAGCAATCCAAAATTGGAAACAAAACGAAAGACATCTGCTTGCCCAAAAGAAAGGGAAATCAGATTGGTATCAAAGTTATAAGACAAGGGTCTGCAAGGTCGAACGGGATTACGGATTTGAACAAGAATAACCAGAAGGATAGTTCATGAGCGCTATCACTGGAGGTAAGGGTACCAAGCATCATAAAAGCGACCACTTCTCGTACTTCCGAAAAGCGGTCGCTTTGAATTCAATGATTTTGTTGGGAGCGATATGCCTCGCACCGCTCGACGAAACGCACAGCCGCCTGTGGATGGGAGGCGAAGTGAACATGCGTGTAGCCGGCCAAAATATTGCCGGCTGCGTAGCCGTCCTTGCCCGCCCCGCGCAGACCCTTCGTTTCGTAGGCGTATGGATACGCCGACTCTTCTTCCGGCGTCGGGGCGGGGTCGCGTTTCGCGGTAGAGTAGTGAAACTCGTGGCCGCGAATCGTTTCGCCTGCTGCTAGGAGCAGGCAGTCGCGCTCTGCCTTGGCCTCGCGGTAGCCTAGCGCCGCGAGCTTGGTCTGCATCGCCACGTCGGCGGGGATGAGGCCCGCCATGGCGTAGGTTTGGCCCGCGCGATCCGTGATCGAGCGGCACAGGTACATGTAGCCGCCGCATTCGGCGAAGATGGGCATTCCGCGCTGGGCGAGGCCGCGCACGTCCTGCTTGAAGCGCTCGTTGGCGGAAAGCTCGGCGGCGAATTCCTCCGGGAAGCCGCCGCCGAGGTACAAGCCGTGCGCCTCTGCAGGGACGGTTTCGCCCGCGAGCGGGCTGAAATAGGCTAAGCGTGCGCCCGCCTGCTCGAGCAGCTCGAGGTTTTCGCGGTAGTAAAAATTAAACGCCGCGTCTTTTGCGACGGCAATGACAGGGCTTGCGGCTGAAGCAGCGCCGGAGTCCGCGGCGGACAGCCGCTGACTCGGACTCGCCGGCGCAGGCTCGGCGGTGAATAAGCGCTGCTCCGGCCAGGCCAGAGCCGGCGCACTGTCGGCGAGCGCGAGCAGCGCTTCCAGCTCGACGCCCTGCTCGATGAAGTCCGCCGCCCGCTCGAAGAGCGGGTCAAGCTCGCCGCGCTCGATTGCCGGCACAAGGCCAAGATGCCGCTCGGGGATACCGAGCGATTCGTCGCGGCCGAGCCAGCCGATGACCGGCACGCCGCATTCCTGCTCGATCGCGGCCTTAACGAGCTGGTAGTGCCCTTTGCTGCCGCAGCGATTGGCAATGACCCCGGCGATTCGCACGCGCGGGTCCAGCTTCTGAAAGCCGAGCACGACGGCGGCCGCGCTGCGCGCCATGCTCTGCGCATTGACGATCAGCAGCACCGGCGCGTCCAGCTCGGCAGCGATTTCCGCTGTCGAGCCGCGGTTTGAGAGCGGGTCCTTACCGTCATAAAGCCCCATCACGCCCTCGATGACGGAAATATCCGCACCAGCAGAGCCGCGCAGAAAGATCTCCTTCATCCGTTCCGTCTCCATCATCCACGTATCGAGATTACGCGACGGCCGTCCCGTTACCGCTGTATGATAGGTAGGGTCGATATAATCCGGCCCGCATTTAAAGCCTTGAACCGTTCGTCCGCTGCGAGCGAGCGCCTTCATCAGCCCGAGCGTCACCGTCGTCTTGCCGACGCCGCTGCCTGTGCCGGCGATGACGAGACGGCTGCGGCGTTCCCGCTGCACTTCTCCGCTCATTTTTGCGCCACCTGCCGGGCTGCAGCCGTTTCCGTCGCTGCAGCTGCCTCTGCCGTTGAACTGGAAGCGGGGGCGGCCGCGAACGGAATGCGAGTTACCGAAATCGTCACGTTGCCGCTTTTGCGTTTTTCCAGCAGCCAGCTAGAAGCTCCCGAAGATAAACGAGCCGCCGGTTCGCTCACGCCGTAAGCGCCGGTATACTTGAACACCGTTTCCGAAGGATTCGGCAGCTCGACGGCGTTAAGCTCCTCCGGAGTATAGGTGACGAGCTCCCACTTGTGCTTACGGCACACCGCAAGCAGCCCTTCTTCATCCGCCTTCAGGTTGATCGTCGCAATATTACGAACGCTGCGGATCGACAGCTTCAGCTCCGCCAGTGTCTCCGCGATCACCCCTTCGATTTCCTCCGCGGACGTGCCGCGGTTGCACCCGATGCCAAGCACCAGCGAACGCGGGCGGTACAGCACACCGTTGCCCAGCAGCGCGGCTTCCTCCCCGGCGTCCAGTAGCCGATCCGTGATGACCAGTGCTGCGTCAAATTCGGCGCCTTCCATTGCCTCCGAGGCACTTCCATACACCTTGATATGCGAAGGCAGCGGTTTTTCATACGTCCACCAGCCTGTTTCGCCGGTTTCCTGCACGACAGCCACCCGCTCCTCATTCACGACCGAGGCGCTGACCGGCGTCGCCTTCTCAAAGCTTTCGATCTCCCAGCCGAACTGCCGACCGAAAAGGTCAACCGGAATCGTCTGCTGCACGTCCGAGGCAGTCGTAATGACCGGTCTTGCGCCGATCGCCGCCGCCACCTGGCGCGTCAGCTCGTTCGCCCCGCCCAAATGGCCGGACAGCACGGAAATAACATGCTCGCCGCGATCGTCGATCACAACGACGGCCGGGTCCTTCTTTTTATCCTCCAGAATCGGAGCAATCATGCGCACAACCGCACCAAGGGAAATAATAATAATAAGTCCACTGTATTTTTTAAAAAGATCCGGGAGAATGAGCTTCACCGAGCCTTCAAACATGTGGTAGCCCTTCTCTTCCTCATCGCCCCGGGCAAACTTGCTCATATAATATAAATCCGTACCGCTGAACGACTCCACGAGGCTGCGGGCCATTTCCACCCCATGCTTCGTGATGGCCACCGCCGCAAACGGCTTACTCATGAGCGGCGACCCCCTTGCGGTACCCGTGCGTAAACGTCTTGTCATACAGCTTCGAACGATGCTCGTCGCGCTCGGTGATCGTCGGGTCCAGTGCCCATCCGGCCAGTATCATCGCATGCATGCGGATGCCAGCCGAACGTAAGTCATCGTCGAGATTTTTCAGTGTGGAACGCACGATCTTTTGATCCGGCCACGTCGCCCGCTGAACGACGGCTACAGGAGTATCCTCGGACCAGCCCGCCTCAAGAAACTCACGGACAACCTTTTTGGCCAAGGTCGCGCTTAAAAATAATGCAACCGTGCAGTGATGCGACGCCAAATCGCGCAGCTTCTCGCGCTCCGGCACCGGTGTTCGTCCTTCGGCACGCGTCAAAATCACTGTCTGCGTCAAGTCCGGTACGGTCAGCTCCGCGCCAAGCACCGCCGCCGAGGCGAATACGGAGCTCACTCCCGGAACAATTTCATACGGAATGCCGCGCTGCTTCAGCAGCACCATCTGCTCCAAAATCGCGCCGTATACGGCCGGATCGCCGGTATGTACACGCGCGACATTTTTCCCCTCGTTGACCGCTTTGGCCATGACCTCGACCATTTCCTCGAGATCCATGCCGGAGCTTTGCAGCACCTCAGCGCCTTCGCCGGCCTGTGCGATCAGCTCCTCGTTAACGAGCGAATCCGTGTACAGCACCAGCTCGGCCTGCTTCAGCAGCTTCAAGCCTTTGACCGTGATCAGCTCCGGGTCGCCGGGACCCGCTCCGATAATATAAACCTTCGCTTCGCCGCTGCTCATTTTCTCACCACCATTAACGTTAAGTATTCCAGCTCCTGCCCCTTCAGCTCACGCACATCTCTCCATACCAGCTCGTACGGGGACGTCGCTTTCGTAATGACAGAAGCCTTGTCGGCCAAGCCCAGCTCCTCTAGGACAGCGATCATCTGATCAAGCACCTTCGCTACTTTGATAAAAATGACCGTGTCATGGTCAACGATCGCCTTGCGCATCGCTTCTGGGTCGTCCGTAGCCGGTACAATTGCTACCTGCTCGTCGCCGTCCGCAAGCGGGAAGCCCAGCTGCGCCGCCGCTCCGAGAATTGAGGAAATGCCCGGCACCGTACGAATCGGCACCTCCGGATGCAGCTCCTGCATAAGGCGGGCCATATGAATAAACGTACTGTATAAGTTCGGATCGCCTTCCGTTACGAACGCGATGTCTTTGCCCATTTGAAGCTGTTCCCAGCACAGCTCAACCGTTTTATTCCATTCTCTTTCCAAAATGGCCGGGTCCTTTGTCATCGGAAACACAAGTCCGAGCATTTCCTTTTCCGCCGGGTCACAGTACATCTCCACGATTTCCAGCGCGTACGATTTGCCGCCCATACGCTTTTTCGGGTATGCAATGACCGGACACTCTCTCATATATCGATACGCCTTGACTGTAATCAGCTCCGGGTCCCCCGGGCCGACACCAACGCCATACAGCGTGCCTACTGTCGTTGTCATGATTAAACCGCCCCCTCTACTTGCTGCACAGAACCACCGCTGCGAAAGCCGGTGATTACATAAATCGGATTCAGACCCTCAAAGCGGGTCATGTCCAAAATCGGCTTGCTCCGCGAAATTTGCACCAGCGTAATGCGCACCTCGAAGCCCTGCTCCACAAGTGCCTGATTCGCCGCAGACAGCGTCTCGATCGTCGCCGCGTTCACGACGATGCGACCTTCCGGCTTCAGCCGCTCACAGCAAATGCGGATCAGCTCGCGCAGCTCGCCGCCGCTGCCGCCGATAAACACGGCATCCGGGTCCGGAAGCTCATCGAGCCGCTCGGGTGCCTTCGCGTGAATCGCGGTAAAATCGGTGCGAAACTTGAGCCGGTTTTGTTCAATGTTCGCGAAATCGCCTTCATTCTTCTCGATGGCGTATACCTCTCCACGAGGCGCCAGACGAGAGCACTCCACCGCGACCGAGCCGGAGCCCGCTCCAATGTCCCAGACGGTGCTGTCCGCACGAAGCCGCAGCTCGGCAAGGCTTAGCACCCGCACCTCTTTTTTCGTGATGAGGCCCTTTTCCGGCTTGCGCTGGTGAAACTCCTCGTCCTCAAAGCCGAAGCCCCGGCGCGGTTCAGGAGCGTCAGCTCGCCGCTTCAAGATAACGACATTCAGCTCGGAAAAGCTTGCATCCGCCATCTCCTGCAGCGGCCAATATCCGTAACGCTCCTGCTCGCTGCCGAGATCCTCAGCCACAAACGCTTCGTATTCGTCCATCCCGAATTGCAGCAAATACTGCGCAATCGCCGATGGACTGTTTTGCGCGTCAGTCAAAATCGCTACCTTCGCCTTGCCGTCGATCCGCTGCGCCAGCCCCTTCATCGGGCGGCCGTGCACGCTCTCCAGCTGTGCGTCATGCCAGCTTTCGCCCATCCGCGCAAAAGCAAGCTGCAGCGAGCTAAGGCTCGGCTGAATATCGACCGCGTCGGCCCCGAGCTTTTTCACCATTAGCGCCGCAATGCCAAAAAAGAGCGGGTCGCCGGAACCAAGCACCGTTACCTTCTTGTGCTCGCGAAGCTCCGCCAACTGCTCTACCGTTTTCGTTATGCCGCTTTTCAGCACGACACGCTCGCCTGTAAATTCCGGGAAAAACGACAGCTGCCGCTCCCCGCCTGCCAGTACATCCGATTCACGGATGACCGTAAGGCTCGCAGCGGATAAGCCTGCCGCCCCTTCTTCCCCAACGCCGATCAATTTAATCCGGTGTCCCATGTAACTCGGCCCTCCCCAATACTTCACCCTTCATCGTCACCAGTACCGTTTCAATCACTGCACCGCCGCCGATTTGTTTCATCGCATGCCGGCACGCATTGGCGCTCAGCAAATCAAAAAAGGTGTTCAGCCCTTCCTCCTGCGCGAGATCGCCAGCCTGCGAAGCCGTGTTTGCGCCCTGAATCGCTTCGACTAGCGCCTGTGAGCCGCCCGCTTCCTCCGCCACTTGGGCCAAAAAGCCGAAATCGACAGGAGCGCTCTTCGAGTGCACCATCATGACCCCTTGCGCCACCTTCGAAAACTTGCCCATCATCCCGACGAGGCTCATCTTCGTCATACCGAGCCGCTTCGCATGCTGAAGCGCAAAGCCGACGAATTCGCCCATCTGGATAAAGGCTTCCTCCGGAAGCTCCGGGTTCAGCCGCATCGCCGACTTTTCGCTGCTGCCGCCCGTAGTCAGTGCAACATGCTGACAACCTGCGGCCTTGGCCACCTGCAAAGCCTGAATGATGCTCGCCTTATATGCCGCCGTAGAGTAAGGCACAACGACGCCGCGCGTGCCGAGTATGGAGATGCCGCCGATAATGCCAAGCCGGCCATTAAGTGTCTTCTTGGCGATTTCTTCACCGTCGGGCACCGAAATGACCACCCGCACCCCGCGGTTCACGCCATACTCGTCCAAGGTTTCTTGGATCGCTTGGCGGATCATTTTACGGGGAACAGGGTTGATCGCCGCTTCCCCTACGGGAATTTGCAGCCCGGGCTTCGTTACCCGCCCGACGCCGACACCCCCGTCCAGCTCGATCCCTTCGCCGTCGGTCCACGACACCGTAGCAACAATTTTAGCCTGATGTGTCGCATCCGGATCGTCGCCGCCGTCCTTAATGGTCGCGCACTGGGCGGAATCCGCCGCCGTCCACTCACACTCAATCAGCTCAAAGGTATGGGCAAAGCCGGCCGGAAGCCAAATCTCCGCCTCCCGTACCGGCTGCCCTGTCAGCAGCATGGTCAGCGCGCCCTTGGCCGTCGCCGACGCGCACGCCCCTGTCGTAAATCCGTGGCGCATCGTTTAGTCCTGTTTCACAGCAAGCAGCGATAGCGCGTTGATCACGGATACGACAATCGTGCTGCCGCCCTTTCGTCCGATATTCGTAATATAAGGAATGTCCAGCTTACGCAGCTCGTCCTTCGATTCTGCGGCCGATACGAAGCCGACCGGAAGCCCGATAATAAGACCTGGCTTCGCTTCGCCTTCCTTTACCATGCGGATCAGCTCGAGCAGCGCCGTCGGCGCGTTGCCGATCGCAAAAATGCCTGCGTCCGCCTCGCGGATCGCTTTGCGCATCGAAATGATGGCGCGTGTCGTGTTGAGACGCTTCGCTTCTTCGATCACGTCCGGGTCGGAGATGTACACGTCAATGCCTCCGCCAAACCGCTTTAGACGGTCCTGACTTACACCGGCTTGAATCATTTGTACGTCCGCAACGACGCGCTTGCCTGCACGGATCGCTTCTATGCCCGCTTGAACCGCATCCGGTTGAAACACAAGACTGCGCCCTAGTTCAAAATCTGCAGAAGCGTGAATCACGCGCTGTACGATCGGAAACTGCTCCTCCGTGAACGGGTGCTCACCCAGCTCGTCCTTAATCATTTGAAAGCTGATGCCTTCAATTTCCTGCGGCTGTACCGTTAACGGCTTAAATTCCGTTTTAAAATCCATTTCATTGTCCTCCTCTATATCAAATCTCTATCTATCCAGCCTAAGGCTACGCTTCCGTCAATCCCAGCTGCTTCAACTGCTGAAGCACCTCTTCTTCTTTGCTGTACACGGTGCCAAATTCGATTTCCGGTCTCGATATCAAAATAACGGCAATCCCCATTTGCAGCGCCGACTCTACCTTTTCGTCGACGGCTCCGGTTTTTCCGCTTTCCTTCGTTACCATCACGGTGGTGCCGAACTGCTTGTACAGCGCTTCATTCAATTCACGGGAAAAAGGCCCCTGCATGGCAATGATGTTTTTTTGCTCGACGCCAAGCTGCTCGCATTTCTCCATATTATCCAGCCTTGGCAGCATACGAGCAACGAGCCGGATTTCCGAATCGCCCAGCAAATGCTTGGTGAAGATTTGCAGGGTCTTGCTGCCTGTGGTCAGCATGACCGAGCCTTTCAGCCGCTTCGCTGCAAGCGCCGCCTCCTCGTACGAGGAGACGACGGTCAGCAGCGGATGGTCGCCGTACACGAGCGAGGCCCGCTCGAAACGGATATACGGGATGCCGGCCTCCTGCGCGGCCTGCATTGCATTGCGGTGCGCCTCCTCGGCGAACGGATGGCTCGCGTCGACAACGGCGCGCGCGCCGGTTTCGCGCAGCAGCGCCGTCATTTCCGCGAGAGGGAGCCGTCCCATCCGGACGGAGAGCTCGGCTTCCTCGAGGCTTTTTGCTGCGCTTTCGGTGACGACGGAGGTGAGCAGCTCGCAGCCGCTCTGCTTGATGCGTACAGCCAGCTCTCTTGCGTCGCTTGTGCCGCAAAGCATGAAAATCATACGCCGGCCACCTGGCCTTTCGACGCTTGCGCAGGCTCCTTCTCATGCTTCGGCTTTTCATGATGATCGTGGTCGTGATCGTGTCCATGGGCATGCCCATGGCTGTGTTCGTGGTCATGATCGTGCTCGTGTTCATGCGAATGTGCATGCACATGGTCGTGATCGTGATCGTGATGATCGTCGTGCCCATGATGATGGTCATGATCATGATCGTGGTCATGATGATGGTGATGCGCATGGGCCGCTGCAGCTTCCAGACGATACTTGCAGTTGTCGCAGTTCATAAATGCGCGTCCTTCGGACGCTTCCGCCACGCGGTCCAGCAGCAGCTCAACAAGATACGGGTGCAGTCCGAAGTAACCGGCCAGCTCCACCTGCACCTGTTCGTTCTGCTCTGCAAACTCGGCGGTCATTTCCTCGATGCGCTTGATCAAAATGCCCGTAAACAAGAAATATGGCAAAACATAAATTTTCTTCGCCCCAAGCCGCATACAGCGCTCCAAGCCTTCCGGATAAGACGGCTCCGTTACTCCGATAAAGCTGCTTTCCACCCATTTTACCGGAAGCTGCTCCCATAACAGACGCGTCATTTTATAAAAATCGCTATTTGCATCCGAGTCGCTGCTGCCCCTGCCCAGCACCAGTACCGCTGTATCGGTATCCCGCTGGCCTTCCCCTGCCGCCTGCGGCGCTGCGTACCCTGCCTCCGACAAACGCTCCGACAAAATATCCATGACCTTTTGATGCACGCCGATCGGGCGTCCGTAGGCAAACTGCACATGCGGATATTTTTGCTTCGCATGGTCAATCTCCACAGGAATGTGGATTTTCGCATGTCCGGCCGCAAACAAAATAATCGGCACCAGCACAACCCGCGTTGCCCCCGCTTCCACGCACTTGGCAATTCCCTGCGGGATGTTCGGCCGCGCCAGCTCTAAAAAGCATGTTTCTATATAATAAGAAGCTCCCGCTCTTTCTCTAACCATATCGGCAAAACGAAGCAGCTCCGCATTTCCCTCTGCATCTCGACTCCCATGTCCTACCAGCAAAATCGCTTCCATCCGATATCCCCCCTGGTTTTTCTCTTAATCTCCGCACACCGGATCTACTTCGACCGGAGCGGCATCTGCATTATAGGCAAATCCTGCGACCTTGCCCATTCGTTTAAAAAATTTATGAAAACGTTCATTCGGATGGCCTTTTTCCGCATATTCGGCAAAAATCCGTTCAACCGTCCCTACGATTTCTTCTGCCGGAATGCCTTCCGCCACACAAATGCCGGAATGCGCATTGCGACCGATTTTCTTTCCGCCGAGGAACAAATCATATGCTCCTCTGCGATACACCAGCCCGATATCCTCCAGCACTGCGCCGTAGCATGCCATGCCGCAGCCGTTCACCGCGACATGCAGCTCTTTCGGTGTGCGAAGGCCGCCGAAGGATAAGTTCAGCTGCTCCGCGACCGGAATCGCATCCGTCTTTTCCAAATTGCAAAAATCGCATGCCTTCACCTGCGCCACATCCCCGATCGGGAATACGAGCAGGTTCGCCTCTTTCAAGCGAGCCACAATTCGCTCCGGCTCATCCGTCGGGATGCGCAGCACAAAATGGTGATTCGGCGTGTACTCCATTTCGCCGCTGTCTCCTGCGATCTCCGCGAGCAGCAGCATCTGCCGGTTCGTCAGCTTTTTGTTGGCGATCCCGGGCGCTACAGCGACCTCGAAGATCGACACCTGCTTCGTCCGCGAAGGCTGGCTGTCCGCCGCTGGGGCCGCGATCGGCCCGCGAACGCGCTCCAGCGCCTCCATCGCGAGCTCCACCGCGCCGAGCGAAACGACCGGCTGCGGCTTCTCCGCAACGGCGGTGCCCGCCCGGGCGCCCGTGGCGCTGCGCTCCGGCCCTGCGGCAAGCACCTCCGGCGAAGCCGCGCGGCCCCCGCCGGCCCATGGCGCCGCTGCGCCGATGGCGGTACCCGCCGCCGTCGCGCCCACAGCGCCTGCCGCACTCGCCCCGCTCGCCGCGTAAGCCCCGGCTGCGCCCGCGCCAGGCGCCGGCCCGCGGTCCGGCTGCGCCGCCTCCCAGTCAGGCGCCTGCGCGTTCAACGACCACGGCTCCGCTTCGGTGCGCAGCCGCTCGGCCGGCTTCAGCCGCTGCTCCGCCGTATCCAGCGTATACTTGCGCTGGTAGCCGCGCGGCGTTATGATTTTGCCGTCGTAGACGAACGTCGTCGAGTTGCCGATAATAACGGTCGTCAGCATGCCGATATCATTCTCCAGCATCTTGCTCAGCGTTGTCACGACCACATGCTCACGGTCGCGATACGCGCTCTTAACAAGGCCGACTGGAGTATCCGGCGAACGATGCTTCAGCAAAATCGCCTGCGTCTCCACGATTTGCCGCGTCCGTCTGCCGCTGCGCGGATTATAAAGCGCAATCACAAAATCCGCATAAGCCGCCGCTTCAATCCGTTTCGCGATCGTTTCCCAAGGCGTCAAATGATCGCTTAAGCTGATCGTGCACGCATCGTGCATAACCGGCGCACCAAGCAGCGACGCACAGGAGTTAATTGCTGAAATGCCCGGAATGACCTCTACCTCGACGCCCTGCGCTTCCTTCCAGCCTTTTTCGATCAGCACCTCGTATACGAGTCCGGCCATGCCGTACACCCCGGCGTCGCCGCTCGAAATGACCGCAACCTTTTTGCCCATTTCCGCTTGACGTACCGCTTCCTGCGCCCGGCTGACCTCCTCGGTCATGCCCGTTCTTACGATTTGCTGCCCAGTCATTAAATCCCGAATCAAATCAACGTATGTATTGTAGCCGATTACGACGTCGCTCTCCTGCAATGCCGTACGCGCTCGTTCCGTAATATGCTCCGCTGAACCCGGGCCAAAGCCAATGATGAGGAGCTTTCCCCTGTTTTCATTCATAACGCTCTCTCCCCTTTCTTGTACTGCCTGGTAAACACCCAGCACCAAACTGTAAATACCCGTAACCGAACCAAGCAGAACGTAAAGCTTACGCTTCACCTTCGTAAAAATAAGTCCCAGATGCGGCATAGCTCACAGGCTGTGCTGCAGTCTGCATGCCAATCGTGAACAGCTGCAGCGGCGTGAGCGAGTAATTCGCCAAACCCGCAGTTGCTTTCTCTATCAAAAAATATTAAAAAGAGCATTCCTGAACCCGGGCGTGGGTGCAGAAATGCTCGTCCATTCACTCCTAGCGGCGAAAAGAAACCTACTTTCCGTCCTCCGTTGCAGGAACATCGCACTTCAACACTTCCTTGTCCTCGCAGGTTCGCGTGTTGTTCAACGGAAACAGGCAGGTCTCCTGGCTCTGGGCAGCCTTCGGAGTCTTCCCGGGTTTCCCCCAGTGACGTGTTTCCGAAGGTTGGCCATGGCTTGCATGGCCGCCCGTATACAGTGGCGGGACCGCGCCGGATTTACACCGGCTTCCCTATTAAGCCAGCCCCATGAAGCTCGTAAGCTCATAGGGCCTGGCACCTTTTTCCCAGCTAGTTCTATTCTATTTTTCACTCTACAAAGAATACCTGAGATCAAAAATTTTGTACAGACAAATGTTGCCGATTCTTTCCAGCCGTGCTTACCCTTTTACAAACTCAAGCACTTCCTGCACATGCCCTTCGACCTTTACCTTACGCCATTCTTTAGCAAGCTTACCCTCTTCATCGATGACGAAGGTCGAGCGCTCGATCCCCATAAAGGTTTTGCCGTACATTTTCTTCTCTTTCCACACGCCGAACAGCTCGGAAACACGATGCTCCTCATCGGCCAGCAGCAGGAACGGAAGGCTGTGTTTTTCAATAAACTTGTCATGCGACTTCAAATCATCCGGCGAAATCCCGATAATCTCCGCATGATGCTGGCGCAGTTCCGCCGTGTAATCGCGGAAATCGCAGGACTCCTGCGTGCAGCCTGGGGTCATATCCTTCGGGTAAAAATAAATAACGACCTTTTTGCCGCGAAAATCGCTGAGCGAAACCTCGGATCCGTTCGAGGCCGGTAATGTAAAGTCAGGTACGGCTTGTCCAATTGCTAGCTCTGCCATAATCACAATCACTCCTATTCCAAAACATTACAAACATTATACCGAAGCATCAAAACGCTTTCCACCAAACCCCGCAGCATTCGGGCAGCCGCCGCCACCCGTGCTCGGATATCCGCGCCGCAAGCTCCTGTCCGAAGAAAAATTCAGCAAATTGAACCGCCTGCTCCACACTGTCAAAAGAATAATCGGTGCGCAGCCATTGCGTTTGAAAGCCATAGTGCCGTTCTAGTTTTTCATAGTATGGGAGCAAATAAGCAGGCGGCTCCGGTGTCTCAGCCCCTGTCCCCATCGTTTCAAAAATGATAGCCGTTCCCCCAGGGCGGAGCAGCCGCTTTATTTCTCCATATACCCGCTCTACGTTCGTCTCCCAATCCGCGTGATTCGAGCTAGCCGTATAACAAATGCTCCAGCCTGCCGTAATAAGGTCCGCGCAGCCGTCCGGCAGCGGAACGGAACGATAATCAGCTGCTATGCCCCGCCAGTTGGACTGCAGCTGAGACGACAGCTTTTGCTTGAGCACTCCCAGCATTGCTGGGGATTGGTCCACGGATACTATGGACCGGACCGCTGGCAGAAGAGCTCTCGTCAGTCTTCCCGTTCCCGCTCCAAGATCAATGACATCGCAGCCGTCCGGATTCATTTTGCTTCGAATGACCTCCAGCAGGCTCTCTTGCCGCGAAATCATTTCCTCATACTGCTCAGCCTGATTGCGGTAAATTTGTTCATGGTTTGGCATGGTTCATCCTCCTCGATCGGTTTCAAGTTGATCGTAAAGGATAACGCTGCGTAAAGCTCAAGTGTGAATGAATTAACGTCATAACCCTTTGATCTCATTACCGTTTCACTGCGTAAATCAAGTGAATGTGATCTACTGCCGGCTGCTGGACCGTAACCATGCGCAGCTCTTTGAGCTTGCTTACGAGCACCTGCCGAATCTCCTGAACGCTTCCCGCTTGCACCAAGCTAAAATCGTCGGCAATACAAAGCCTTCCGCCTCGCTTCAGTACCCTGCAAAGCTCCTCCAAGGCAATTCCGCATTCCTCCAGCGTTAGATGGCGAAAAGAAAAACTCGTTACAGCAAAATGAAACTGCTCATCAAAGTAGGGGATCGCCAATAAATTCCCCAGCTTCACATCCAGTCCGGCCGCTTTCTCCTTCGCTTTGCGCAGCATGCCCTTTGACTGGTCAAACGCAGCCATCCGTACCCCGCGAGCGATAAAACGGCCCGCCAGGTTCCCTGTTCCCGTTGCCGCATCCAGTCCCGATTCCTCACGCTCAGGATCGATCCACTCTACAATCCGGTCAAGAACCTGATCATAAGAGGCGCCGATTGGAAAAAGCCGCTGTGCAAGCATTTCGTTCGGATTAGATGTCCCGGCTTGCTGCTCGCGCAGCATACGCTCCTTCTCATCTGCTGCCCCTTGCCTATCCCCTAACCCTTGCCGGTCTTCCTTCAGCAGCTCATCGTACTGCGCCGCAAGCGAGTCGAAATGCAGCCGCTCCTCCCAGGTTTCGCGCACCTGCTTCCACCGTTTCATCCGGTCCGCCAGCTCAAATAAATCGTGCATCGCCGGCATATCGTTGCGGTCCAGCTTTTCCAGCATGCCGTCGACACAGCGAATCAGCTCCCTGCAGCCCGTCCACTGCTGAAACAGCAGGCTGCGCTGGGTTTCCAAGCCGCTGCGAATCCCCATCGGCCCCTCCGCCTCGACGCTTGCCAGCACTGACCGAACCTCTTCCAGAGGCAATCCGATCTCCCTCAGCGCAGAAATCGTCTGCAGCCGCCACGCGTCCGAATCGCTGTAAGACCGGTATCCGTTCTCATCCGGCCGCTCCGGCTTGATCAGTCCTTTTTCCTCGTAAAACCGAATGGCTCTCGGGGTCATATTGAGCTTCCGGGCAATTTCTTGGATCCGCATGCGTGTCCCTCCCCTATATTCTTTCATGTATATCCCGCTTCGAAGCTCGTTTGATCTTCACTTCACTCCGTTATTTTCGTTGATCATCCCCAAAACCTTCACGTTACGTCCATCTTACAAATCCTTTCCATGCATGTCCACTCATATCCACGCAAAAAAACCGCCTCCAAATTAGAGACGGCTGACTTCATGCTCGTTTACAGCGTTACTTCTTCTCTTTTTTCCGATCGACAAACGCTTCGATATCGTCCGTAAGAGCTTCCTTCATTTTGGCAATCAGCTGCTCCTTACTAACGCCTTTGCTCTGAGCGATTTCAGCGACCGACTTACCTTCCTTCATCGCTTTCCAAAGCTCTGCCTTCTCCACTCCGATCGCTTCCGCCGCAGCACCCGCCAAATACGCACCACGGTGCATGCCATGCTTATGCTTCAGGAGCATTTGATCCGGTCTTTCGCTGTCCACCCATTTCCCGGTGAACTCCGGCGCCTTCTCCTTCAGCTTTGCAGCGAATTCTTCGGAGATATGACCCTCCTTCACCTTTTGATCGATGTGCTGGTTGTGCTTTTCCACCAGCTTGGCGATCAGCGTTTCCCTCGCCATGCCCTTTTCCCCGGCGATAGCCGTCAACGTCTTGCCCGCTTCAATTTCCTTCTGAAGCTGCTCCTTCGTCAGCCCAATCACTTCCGCAGCCGTATCCAAAGGAGCCGGCCCTTTGTGCATACGCTTCCCCAGCTTCACTTCCGCCTGAGCCGCCGATCCCGCAGCTGCCTCCGCCTGCAGCGCCGAAGCATTAGCCTGCAGCGAACCGAACATCCCCGTGCCGACCAATACTGCGGTTAATGCCGCAGCGGCGGCTTTCCGATTCCAAAAATTCATGCTGTTCCCTCAACTTTCTCCATTGGAATATTCGTACATTGTGGAGTATTGGCAGGGAACCTGAATTTATCCTTAAAAAGAAATGAATGTCCGATGAAATTTTATTCTGCCTGAAGCGAAAGCCGCTCCCCGATCCTCGCGCCGATCAAAAGCTCCTTCGGATTACACGAGCCGCCCTGCGCCGCCTGCTGCACATTACGGAACGGCGGCATTGGATTCGCACTGAACTGGGCCAAATACGCAAAATCCGGCCTTGTCGCCTGATTCATCAAAAAGGCGCTTTGCATCGCACCGAGCCTCCGGTGATTGTTCAAATGATAAATAATGCGGTCCGCTGTCGTGATCCCGATCCCGTGCCCATAATACAAGCCGCCTCCCATATCGACGACATTTTCCCCCTGCCATTGCGGGGTTTCTGGATTCACCTCAGGGTTATCAAAGTAGAGGACATCCCCAGGCAAAAATTGATTTCCAGGGACGGACGACAGTCGCAGGTCGTGATCGTAATTCCAATGATACAAATACAAATTCGCAAAAAGCCGATTAAACATGTCGTCCGTATACGTACTCAGCACCGCTTTATATAGAACAATAACAATCGCAGCGGCACATTCAAAAGCATACATTGCCCCATTGGCGTAAATATCACGAATCGCATTCGCAGGAGTGACGCCCGGAAGCAGCTCAAAGCCGCCATTTGCCGTACGCCGCCAAAACTGCGGATTGCAGCGAGACTTTTCATCGACTGCAAAGCTGACTCCGCTGTAGTTCAGTTCCGACGCCGCCCGAACAATGCTGTCTCGAAGCTGCATTTCATAGGAAAAGTTACGGTAAGAATCAAACTCATACTGCTCTTTATTCGTGCTCATTCTCATGAATGCAGCCAGGCTCACAGCAGACGGAGACACTTCTTTCAGCAGCTGTCCTGCGGATACGGGAGCATCGGAAATCCGGATCATGCAGTTCCTCCTTGTGTTGCGTTTTTTCTATATGTATTCGAAGGAGGCTTGCTCTTTGAACCGAAAAAAGGACCGCCGCTTGGAAAGGGCAGTCCTTTGCTGGATATGGAGCTCACATTACGTGACAAACGACGGTATCATCTAGGAACCGGCTCCGCGATAGCGGCTGACGCCCCAGTTCCAAAATAAAATCCCTGCCGTCAAAAACACCGCTCCGACTACAGGTGTCAGCAGCGCCACGCCTTGATACATTTCCCGGTTGAGAAAGTAAGCCGCGGGATAAAAGCCGACGAATGCAAACGGCAAAATCCACGTCAGCAGCACTTTGATCACTTTGTTATAAATCGTTACCGGATAGCGCCCGTAGCTTTGGATGTTCCACATTAACGGCAGAATGCCTGTCGGAGCATCGGAGAAAAACGAGATCGCCGTTAGTCCAATGTAAATCCCGCCGTAGATCGCCGCTGAACCCGCAATAAGCAGCAGCAGCACTAGCGGGTCGTACCATAGGAATTCCGCACCGATCATCGGCCAAGTCACAACCATGATGGCTGCCCCCAGCGCTGCGCTGGATAAGGAGGAAGGATCCATGTTTTCAAGCAGCAGCTGGAACAGATTATGTGCTGGGCGGGTCAGCACCCGGTCCATTTCACCTTTTACAATGTAGCGTTCCGTAAAGCTCCACAAGTTAAAGAACGTACCGAACAGTCCCCAAGGGACCATGAAGTAGCCGTAGATGAAAATGATCTGCTCTCTTGTCCAGCCGTCCAAAACAGGCGTGTGCTGGAAGATGACGAAAATAAACAGCAGGTTCATCCCGAAAAACAGCAGATCGGATAGGACCTGCACCCAAAAATCGGAGCGGTAGGTCATTCGCGTCTTGAAGTAGTTCTTTAAGTAGTCCCAAAATAATCCTGCGTAAAACACCCGATTACCCTCCTTGTACGAACAGCCGCTGACGCGCCGCCCGCCACATCACGACCAGCGGTACGATTAGGATGGCAAACCACAGTACTTGCACACCGAGCACCTGAAACGCTGCCGCACCCGCTACTTTGCCTGTAAACACCGAGCCTGGCAGATAAGTGATCGCTTGGAAGGGAAGCAGTTCGAGCACTGCCTGCGCCCAGCCCGGGTAAAATGAAATCGGCACGATCAAGCCTGAGAACAAGTCAACCGCGACCCGCTTCATTCTCATGAGCCCTTCATTATTTTCAAGGAAAAATGCGCACAAACCGGTAATAATGTTGATCTGCGAATTAATAAGAAAGCTGAACAACAGCATCACAAGGAAAAGCACCCATACCTTCGGGTCTGTTGGAAGCTGGACCGGGAACAAAAGAACGGCAAGCACCATCCCCGGCGTCGTAAACAGAAGCAGGCGAAACAGCCCTTCCCCGAGCCCCTGCATCATTTTCACAACAATGTATTGGTAGGGACGAATAAATTGCACCGCGACGCTGCCATCTTTTATCTCATTGGCTATTTCACGGTCTAAATTATTAAAGTAAAAGGCCCTCGCCATCCAGGATACGGCAATATAGGTGGTCATTTGCGCTAGAGTCAGCCCGCCGATACCGCCTTCTCCGGCCGCTGCCGGACTGCTTGCATAGATCGCCTTCCACACAAAGTAATAGGCCCCAATATTGATGGCATAAATAACGATACCCG
This sequence comes from Paenibacillus turpanensis, assembly GCF_011421635.1. Classification (GTDB taxonomy): domain Bacteria; phylum Bacillota; class Bacilli; order Paenibacillales; family YIM-B00363; genus Paenibacillus_AK; species Paenibacillus_AK turpanensis. The sequence continues at coordinate 40,530 of NZ_WTLI01000026.1, read as the reverse complement.
AATAATAATTGACGCGGTATGCCAGCATCATCAAAAATCGGATGCGAATAAGTTCCAAGTATGCGGCCGTCATCCCTGCGCCACCGCCGAACCGCTTTTGTAAATTTCTTTAACGATATCGTCGGTATTCGTTTCGTGAATCTGCATATCCGAGATTTCAAACGACTGCACGACGCTGCCGATTACCTGTGACACGGACACCGTCCCTCTTGGCAGCCACACCTTGCAGGTCAGCTCATTTTCCTGCGTCCAGCGGACCCCATTAATACCGGCTGTAATGCCCGCCAGCTCATCCAGCGTAACGGCGGAAGCAAATTGGAAGACAACCTCCTTGCCTTGACCCCACGTATCCCGCAGGTCCTGCAGACCGCCGTCATAAATAATTCGGCCGTCATCCAGCATGATAACGCGTGAGCAAAGCGCTTCAATATCCTGCAAGTCGTGGGTGGTAAGCAGCACGGTCGTTTCATGCTTCCGATTCATTTCTTTCAAAAAGTCGCGAATCTCACTCTTAACCACAATATCAAGTCCAATGGTAGGTTCATCAAGAAAGACGATGTCCGGGTTGTGCAAAAGCGCTGCGGCCAGCTCACAGCGCATCCTCTGACCAAGGCTGAGCTTACGAACCGGACGGTTCAGCAGCTCCTGCAGCTGAAGCCGTTCAACGAGCTCGCCGAGCCGTTTTTTGTACTCGTCCGCTGGGACGCGGTACACCTTGCGCAGCAGCTGGAACGACTCGATCACTCCGATGTCCCACCACAGCTGGCTTCGCTGTCCGAAGACAACTCCGATCCGCGATACGAACTTCTCTCTATCTTTAAATGGAACATAGCCGTTCACGACCACCTTGCCGGATGTAGGCACGAGAATGCCGGTCAGCATTTTGATCGTTGTCGATTTCCCTGCACCGTTCTCGCCGATGTAGCCGCAAATTTCGCCGCGCGGAATTTGAAAGCTGATGTCTTTTACCGCCGTTACTTTGTTGTATTCTCTGTTGAACAGATCACGGAATGCGCCGGTTAAGCCTTCCCGATTTTTCTGGACTTTAAACTCCTTTCGCAAATCCTGTACATCAATGGCCAGCACAGCCTTCACCTCCTATATGAAAACATCCGTTTAAACTCGTTGAAAAAGGTCGAAACTTGCGATTACAGCCCCGATATGGTAAAAAAATGTTAAGCTTATCATGTATGATGTCCCAGCTTTGTCCAAATCCTATCGTAATGATACACGAACCCTGCCCGATTTTAAAGGCTGCGGGTCATACCACAAACAGGGGGGATCTGCATATGAAAACAATTCGGCGGTTATTAACACTTATGCTGCTCGCAATTCTAGGTGTTATTGGGTATTATGGCTATTCTGTTTATCATTTTGCCACGGAAATTCAGAAAGCGCCGGAGCAATCCCGGTTTAAGCAATTTATGCAAAATACGGCTGCAGAAGGAGCTCAAGGCGGAACTGCCGGGAAAACCAAATCAACCGAGTACACTGTGCCAAAGTGGGAAGGCCAGGATCGGGTGAACATTTTACTGTTAGGCGGCGATTCCCGCGGACTTACGAACAGCGAGGTGCCTCGCTCCGATACGATGATGGTGGTTTCCGTTGATCCGGTAAGTAAGAACGGTCACATCTTTTCCATCCTACGCGACACTTATGTACATATTCCTGATCATGGCAAGGATCGCGCGAATGCAGCTCTTGCCATTGGCGGACCCGAGCTTGCGATGCGCACCGTCGGAGATCTGCTCGGCCTGCCGATCCAGTATTATGTGTATACGGATTTCGAAGGCTTTGTCGCTCTTGTCGATTCCATCGGGGGAATCGATTTCGAGGTTGAAAAGAATATGAAGTACATTAGCCGTGCCGACGGCCCCGACTACGATATTAATTTGAAAAAAGGGATGCAGCATCTCGACGGCAAGCAAGCACTCGGTTATGTGCGGTTCCGTCATGATGCGCTGAGCGATTTTGCGCGCACTGAGCGCCAGCGCAATTTTATGCAGGCGATCGGGGAGAAGATGCAGCAGACGTCTTCTTTGATTAAGCTTCCCTATATATTAAGTAAAATTGATCCTTATATAGAAACGAATTTAACGGTGAGCGAAATGGCGAAGCTGGCAGCTTTAGGCTTTGAGGTGAAGGCCGGCACGATCGGCTCGTCGCAAATCCCGCCGTCGGATTTGCTGGTTGAGGATCGCGTAGGCGGCGCCTCCGTGATCACGGTGAATACGTCGAAGCTCCAAACGTACGTGCAGGAGCAGTTTTTGAAGGATGCAGGCACGGGCACGCAGCTGGCCGAGCCTGCAAACGGCAAGGCGCAGCCTGCCGTGCGGTAGCCCGCGCCGCGGGCAAGCGTAAAGGCTCAAGCCGGATGGCTTGAGCCTTTACGGCGTTAGCCGCGAGCGCTGGCGCTGGCGCGAGGGGGCGGGGCGTGAGCCGCCGGCGCTGGGCACGAGGCGCGGGGCGAGGCGCTGGCGCGGGGCGAGGCGCTGGCGCGGGGCGAGCCGCCGGCGCGAGGGCGTTGCCGCTGGCGCGGGCCTCTATACAAATAATTTGTATTATTTCTCCACTCGACCCCAAAGTGGGGGCGCATTATACAAATGATTTGTATTATTTCCCTCGCTGAAGGGCCACAATCAGCATAATAGCTCAAACAATACAAATAATTTGTATTATCCGGCTCAATATTCAGTCCGAAAAACGATTAATACAAATAATTTGTATTAACTCTTCTAGCTAACATCGTTAACATCTTATACAAAGCACCACCTCGCCCCAACTAGTTCCCCTTCCACCTTTTCAACACCATTACAAGCTCCCGACCCCCAATGGGTTCCGCTCTTGAACAAGCCTCTCCCCAAACGCATCCGTCCACCCTAATCAAGTCCAGCTCCAACTGCCGCCATATCCTGCTGCATACCCAGCACGCCACCAGCTCCATCACGTTTCTGACCGATAACCGTCCGCACTCCTCCATTTTCTTCAACTAACCAACTTAACAAACTAACGAAACCGCCGCTCCCACCCATTTTGCAGCTGATAATACCTAATCCGCTTTCCTCCCTCTGCAGGTACTAATACTCCTTTAGCCGCAAGTCCGCGAAGCAGCGCATGAACTTGGTTCCTGCTATAGCCCAGATGCTCCATTACTCCGCCCGCTTTCACCACATTTCGCTCGGAAATCGCAAACCGCACAATTTCGCGTTCAATGGGGGTCAAGCTCATCTCCAAACGATCTGGCACACCACTCCCGTACAGTTTGCCAAAAAGCTGCTGCAATGCTCCCTGGCACCTTCTCGGCCGTTCCTTTACATCGTCAAAAGAAAACCTGACAACTACCCATCCATCAATCGTCAAATGCAGCTGCCTGTGGAGATGATCCGCGAATTGCCAACGGGTAGTATTTTTCCAATGGGGGCCAAAACCATCAATTTCAATACATAGCTTGTGCGGTGCGCGCAAGTAAGCAAAATCTAAAAATCTTGCCCCATCATCAAAATCAATAACTTCGTATTCCGGATACAAATCATGAAAAGAATGAAACAACGGCCACCACACATTTTCTAAAAACATCGTCTCCGCATGCCCTAGCCCCTGCTGAAGCCTCCTTTGACGTTCTCCTTCCGACTTTTCCATTTGATCTTTTAAAAAAGACAGCATTCGAGCGTGAACTTGTTCTTGATCATGATCCCTAAATTGACTGCCGCCCATCCCCTAACTCTCCCTTCATATAATAGTAATGAATATAAATGCATCATCTTCCTTGCTCTCCTATAACCGCATGTAAAATGAAAAGCCCCATCTAGCTCTGTGCTGTGCCCGGCATATTCCCAGCCCAGCCTCCCTTCTTCAGACATCCCCTCCCATTTGCTAACCCACTCCGCGTTGCAGCCCGTGAATTCCCTTCTTTTCCCTCTCCCTTTGACGATACGCAGATTATGCAGCACGCCCCAACTCGCCCCTACGCACAAATGTCACAATGCCCTTGTCCAGCTCTTCCTCCTTCCAATCCGCCAGCCCGCCGCCAATGATCCCAGCATCCCGCTACTCCCCTCCCCCTGACAAAAAACAAAAAACACCGCCCCTTCCGGCAAATACCGAAATGGACGGCGTGGGCTTCACGACACGTATGGAAAATGTTTTCTTTCTATTATATTATAGCAACAAGCAACACACCATATATGTACCACGGAAGAGAGGAACTGCCATGGACGCAAACGAAACAAATTCCCTGCCGGCGGCTAACCGCCCCCGCTCGGAACAACTATATAATGAAGCGCTGCAGCACATTGTCGGCGGCGTGAACAGCCCTTCGCGGTCCTTCAAGGCCGTTGGCGGTGGCGCCCCGGTATTCATGAAACGCGCGCAGGGCGCATATTTTTGGGACGAGGACGGCAACCAATACATCGACTACCTGGCTGCCTACGGCCCGATTATCCTCGGACATGCCCACCCGCATGTCACCGAAGCGATCCAGCGCACCGCCGCAAACGGCACGCTGTACGGCACTCCTACAGAACTTGAAATTCATTTTGCCAAAATGATTAAGGATGCCATCCCTTCGCTGCATAAAGTGCGCTTCGTCAACTCCGGCACCGAGGCCGTCATGACGACAATCCGCGTCGCCCGCGCCTACACGGGCCGCACCAAAATCATCAAGTTCGCCGGGTGCTACCACGGCCACTCCGACCTCGTGCTGGTCGCCGCAGGCTCCGGCCCGTCGACCCTGGGCACACCGGACAGCGCAGGCGTACCGCCGACCATCGCCCAAGAGGTCATCACGGTGCCGTTCAACGACATCCCGGCGCTGGAAGAGGCGCTGAGCCGCTGGGGCGCCGAGGTCGCGGCCGTGATGGTCGAGCCGATCGTCGGCAACTTCGGCATGGTCATGCCGAAGTCCGGCTTCCTCGAGGACCTCTGCCGCCTCGCGCGGGCGAACGGCTCCCTCGTCATCTATGACGAGGTCATCAGCGCCTTCCGCTTCCATTACGGCGCGGCGCAGACGTTCCCCGGCCTGTCGCCAGATCTCGCCGCGATCGAGCCGGACCTGACCGCGCTCGGCAAAATCATCGGCGGCGGCCTGCCGATCGGCGCCTATGGCGGACGCCGCGAGGTCATGGAGCAGGTCGCGCCGCTCGGCCCCGCTTATCAAGCGGGCACGATGGCCGGCAATCCGCTCTCAATGGCGGCGGGCATCGCCTGCCTCGAGGCGCTGCAGGCCCCCGGCGTGCACGACCGCATGGACGCCCTCGCCTCGCGCCTCACGGCAGGGCTAGCGGAAAGCGCCCGTAAGCACGGAATTCCGCTTACGATCAATCAAATACGCGGCGCGTTTTCCACGCATTTCTGCGATCATCCGGTACGCGATTACGATGAAGCACAGGACACCGACGGCGTGCGGTTCGGACGCTTTTTCAAAGAAATGCTAGACCGCGGGATTTGCTTAGCGCCGTCCAAATACGAAGCGTGGTTCTTGACCACCGCGCATACCGAGGATGACATCCAACGTACAATCCAAGCTGCTGACGAAGCGTTCCAAAAGCTAGGGTAGCTTCAAAAATCCGTAACATAGTTAACTAAAATATTCCGTACATTTATCCAAAGACGAGCGAAAACGTTCGTCTTTTTTGTATAAGCGGACAGGTTGAATGCCCATATATTCACGATTATGCATGTAGAAAAACGCTTACATTTTGTATTTCCCGAATAGACTATTGTACACGGTGAAGATTCGTGTTATCCTATAACTACTTTACCTATTTTCTAAAAAGGTGCGGCCAGCACCAATCAGGGCAAGGAAATTTATAGATTTCACCCGATATTGGCAGTACTTATCCGCAGTGCCTTTTTATTCCCCGTCCCGGTGATTCGCAATCGTCAATTTATACCCCGACGTGACTGCCGCCGCTTTGTTGCATACGGAATCCTGCATTTTTATTCATATAACGTGAATAATTGCTAATTTACAAAAGGTTAATATTTCTTTGCACCATTCTAATCAGGAGGTGAGGGTCAGTTTCTTCTGACCAAAGACTAATGAACAGAGCTATGATCAATGAGGGTCAATTTCAAAACCTGCTCGAAATCGAGCACGACAGCTGCGGCGTTATTTGTATCATCGAGAAAAACGGCGTCCCTTCACCGGATAACGTACAAAAAACGATCGAAGCACTCGTTAAAATGGAGCACCGTTCCGGTTTTATCGACGGCGAGGGCGACGGCTGCGGTATTTTAACCGATATCCCGAGAGCGCTCTGGGCGAAACGCCTTCTTGAGGCGGGTCTGGACAGCGAGCTGGCCCAGGATCCTCGTTTCTCTATTGCGCACATTTTTGTTCCGCGCAAGCTTGAAATTTCCGCATTCGAAATGCAGGCGGAGATCCGCAAGATGTTCGCGGATGCGGGCGTACGCATTTTGCTGGAACTTGAGGATCAGGTCGACAGCTCCGTTCTTGGACCGAACGGTAAGAACGACGAGCCTGTGTTCTGGCAGGTTGCCGCACTTTGCGAGAAGCAAGAAGTCGTTGTTGCAGACCATCTTTACGAGCTGCACATCGCCATCGAAGACAAGTTCACCGTTCACGTAGCAACGCTCAGCAACACAGCGGCTGCTTACAAAGTGATGGGATCGGCAAGCATTTTGCCAAAGTACTTCCATGACACACGCGATCCGTTGTTCGCTGCTCAAGTAACGATCGGTCACAACCGTTACTCGACGAACACATTATCTAATTTCTTCCGTGTACAACCGTTCTCTTTGCTCGGTCATAACGGAGAAATCAATACGATTAAGAAGCTTCGTTACGAAGCGGAAATGGTTGGCGTACCGCTCGTAGACGGCGGTTCCGACTCCCAGGATATGAACCGTACGATCGAGACGTTCATTCACCGTTTCGGTTTCTCGATGTTTGAAGCGATGGAACTCGTGTTCCCGCCGATCTACAACGAGATGAAGCACTTGAAGCCTGAGCTTCAAGACCTTTATGTTTATTATCGCCAAATTTGGGGCCATTATGCCCAAGGTCCGGCAGCTATCGTTTCCCGTTACGGCAACGAGTGCGTATTCTCCGTTGACGCACTTGGTCTTCGTCCGCTCTGGATGGTAGAAAGCGAAACTTCGCTGTACTTCTCCTCCGAGCAAGGCGTTATCACCGTAGGCGAAATGGTTGCCGATCCGAAGCCGATCGCTCCGGGCGAGAAAATCGGTGTCGTTCTTACACCGAACGAGCATATTCAGGTTATCCCGTACGAAGAGCTGCAGAACCTCGTACTTGATCGCGCAGCAAAGCGTGTATCCTTGTCCGGCCTGAACAAGCATTTAAAATATGCAATCGACGTTCCTGCTGAGGTTGAGCCGAATGCAGACGTTGAAATTACAGATACCCTATACAGCGTAAACGGCTGGGACCGTGAAGGCATCCAAATGATCGAAACGATGTCCCAAACCGGCGCTGAGCCGATCCGCTCGCTCGGCCATGACGGTCCGCTTGCTGCGATTAACTGGGAGCGTCAAAACATCCCAGATTTCATCAAGGAAAGCGTTGCTGTCGTAACGAACCCGGCGATCGACCGCGACCGCGAAACCGAGCACTTCTCGACACGTGTTGTCATCGGTGCCCGTCCTTCGATTTACGGTGCGGCGGACAAGAGCTTCCGTCTGGAGCTTCCGTCCCCAATGCTTCTTGAAGGCTCCAACGGAGTTGGCAGCTACGAGGAGATTGGACAATTGTCCTTGGAGCAGCTTCTTTCGATGTTCCGTGCACAGAATGAGAAATCCGTTGCCGTGCTTTCGATCACTTACGCACGCGGCACAGCGTTGACAGCAGCTTTGGAGCAGCTTGCTCAAGATGCGATCTCCGCAGTTCAAGGCGGCGCTTCGATTCTTGTGCTCGACGACGAAGGCGCGCACCGCAACGATCGTCTGTGGCTGGACCCGCATCTTGCGGTTTCCAAAGTAGACATTGCATTGAAAGCTGTAAAGCTTGAACTCGGCGACAACCTTCGCCGTCAAACCAGCATCGTTCTTCGCTCCGCCGCAGTTCGCAATCTGCATGACATGATTGTTGCTGTTGGTCTTGGCGCAGACGCGATTTCGCCTTATGTATTGTTCGCAACCGCAGCTAGCAAGGAAGGCGCTGCTGCAGCGCGTAAAGTATACACTGCCCTTTCCAAAGGGATGGAGAAGGCGATCTCCACGATCGGTACGCATGAGCTTCGCGGTTATACACGCTTCTTCTCTTCGATCGGCTTAAAGCCGGAAGTGACGGAAGTGCTCGATATCGTAAACTACCTCGGAAGCGAAACAGCCGGAACCGGCTTTGCTCAGCTTGAGGCAGAGGCAGAAGCGCGTTACCAGGACGTTGAGAATCCGAAAGCAAAAGCAGCTCGTAACTTCCACTTCTTCCAGCGTATGTGGAAAGCGATGAACGAAGCTGCGGCAGGAACTGCTCCTTACGAGGATTACATGAATAAGCTTCGTGAAGAAGAGCAGAAAAACCCGATTTCGATCCGTCACGTGGCTGGCTTCAACTTCGACAAGTCTTACGAAGAAGGCCGTAAAGCGCTTGACCGCAGCGAAGTCGATATTTCGATCGGCGATCACAACCTGCCGATGCTGATCTCGTCCATGTCCTTCGGCTCGCAGAACGAAACCGCGTTCCGCGCTTATGCGGAAGCCGGCGAGCGTCTGAACATGGTAACGATGAACGGCGAAGGCGGCGAGATTAAAGATATGCTCGGCCGTTACAAGCGTACTCGCGGTGCGCAGGTTGCATCCGGACGTTTCGGCGTTAACGTTGAGCTTGCGAACGCAGTCGCATTCTTAGAAATCAAAATCGGTCAAGGCGCGAAGCCGGGCGAAGGCGGTCACCTGCCAGGCTCCAAGGTTACGTCGAAAATCGCTGCAGCACGTAATGCGACCATCGGCTCCGACCTGATTTCGCCGTCCAACAACCATGACATTTACTCGATCGAGGACCTTGCTCAGATCATCAGCGAGCTGAAGGAAGCCTCCAACCATAAAGCTAAGGTTATCGTTAAAGTTCCGGTTGTTCCGGGAATCGGTACGATCGCAGTCGGCGTTGCCAAAGCCGGCGCTGACGTGATCACACTGTCCGGCTTCGACGGCGGCACAGGCGCTGCGCGGATTCACTCCCTGCAGCACGTAGGCCTCCCGACGGAAATCGGCACCAAGCTGGCGCACGTAGCGCTGATCGAAGCAGGTCTTCGCCACCTGGTGGAAATCTGGTCCGACGGCGGTATGAAGTCCGGTGCAGACGTTGTAAAAATGATCATGCTCGGCGCAAACCGCGTTGGCTTCGGTTCAATCGCAATGCAAGCGATCGGCTGTACGACTTGCCGCGGCTGTCACTTGGATACTTGCCACGTTGGTATCGCAACGCAAATTGACTCGCTTGAGGAAGCTGAAGAAAAAGGCCTGCGCCGTTTCGTTCCTCGCGTATACGACATCGCTGTTGAATCGCTTGTTCGCCTATTCGGATCCATCGGCGAAGAAGTTCGCGATATCGTGGCACAGCTCGGCTTTAAGAACGCTCAGGATCTCGTAGGCCGTTCCGACCTGCTGGTTCAGACAAATCACCTGGAAAAAATCGATTTGTCCGCCCTGCTTCGTCCGGCTCCGATCCAGTTCCTTTCCCCTGCGGCACGCGCTCAAGCGGAAGCTGCAGCGGCAGCAGAAAACGCGCTTGCAGTCGCAGCCGGTTCGGAAAGCTACTACCCGAGTTCGCTTACGTTCGAAGCTCCGGTTGACCGCACTTGGTCGAAGGTTATGGCGGAAACTCGCATTATCGGTTCCCGCTACTCCAGCAACCGCGTACGCGACCGTTTCGACGGAAGCTACGACAAGCTGCCGAAGGTATCGCTCAACCTGACAGACGGTTCCGTACCGGGTAACGGCCTTGGCGCATTTAATGCTCGCGGTGTAGAAATTACGGTACACGGCGGTGCAGAAGACGGCGTCGGCAAAATGTCGTACGGCGGTAAAGTGGCGATCCTGAAGGCGCCTAGCAAGCATAAAGAGTATATTAACGGTTCTGTCGGTAAGTCGTTCGCTTACGGCGCACAAAAAGGAACGTTCATCGTTCAAGGCAATGCCGACTCCCGTGCATGTATCCGTCTCTCCGGCGCTGACGTAATCTTCGGCGGCGAAGTGACCACTCCGATCCGCGACGAGCTTGGTTCCATCGCGTCCCGCGCGAACCTGAAGGGCTTTGCGTTCGAGTACATGACAAACGGCCGTGCCGTTGTTATGGGCGATCCGGGTCCATGGATCTGCGCAGGTATGACTGGCGGCGTTGTGTACCAGCGTATCCAGCCGGAAATGGGTCTGACGGAAGATGCAATCGAGCGTCGTATCGCAAAAGGCGCGAAGGTTAACGTTGCTCCGCTAGGACCACAAAGCCGTAAAGACTTAACCGAGTTGCTTGGCATTTACCGTGAAGAGCTTGCAAAAGCAGGCCAAACTAAAGCAGCAGAGAAGGTCGACGAGCTGATGAACAACCTTGAAGCTAACTTCGTCCGTGTATCCCCAGTGGGTATGCAGGCTGATCAATCCGTAGCTACCGAGTAGTCTTCGTATAAACAGAACGCCCAGCTGATCCGCTAAGTCGGACGCTGGGCGTTTTTTTTCTATGGCAAAGCATGCAGCAGCTTTACCATCAAGCGATAAGGCATACTCGGATGAGCGGTTTCATTCAGCGTACCCGCCATATATAGGTCCTTCGCGGGACAATAATAAACAAACGCTCCCGATAGCCCCGAATGACCAAGCAGCTCGGGCATTTCTTTTAACGGAGTAAATAATCTTGGCAGCTTAAACCTAGCAAGACCAACTCCATATTCCAACGGGAAAAAGATTTTATTCCATGCATAGAGCTCCGGAAGCCGTTCTTTCGAGAACAATCTGCCTTCAAAAAATGCCCGCAAAAATACCATCATCTCCCCTGCCGTTGAAACAATTCCCCCATCCGGTCCGAAGGAAGACATGGCCAATGGAATCTGCAAAGGCTTCTTTTTATAATATAAAGGTGCCGGCCGCTGATCTTTCGAATCTTCGTATAGAAATGTATTTTGTAATCCTAGCGGATCAAAAATCATAGCTCGAAACGCATCGCTCAGCCTCTGCTCCATTCTATTTTCGATAATTCGGCCCAGCAGTTGAAAATTGCTATCGGAATATCGGGCCTTGCCTGTTTGCCCCGGCACAAAATGCGGCTTCATCCCTCTCGTCCAGTCCATTACCTGCTCAAACGTCCAATCTTGATCGTGTCCCGCTAACAGCTTGCTTTGCAGGCTTTTCCCATCACTGCCCCTTTGTTGAAAATAATCCGGCAAGCCCGATGTATGAGCCATCAGTTGCCTAACCGTTATAGCATGGGTGTAGTCCTTCCCGTGAAAACGATGAATACCATCCAATACCGCTGAATCGATATGTCTGCTTACAGGGTCCTCCAGCTGCAAAAGCCCCTTCTCTTGAAGTATAAGTACAGCGGCCGTAGTGTACAGCTTCGTTACACTTGCAATAAAGAACGGGCGATCCTTGGTTAAATTTCCTGCCGACCCGCTCCATGAAAACGAACCGTTTCCGCTCTCTACACAGACGGCGGCCCCAGCAATATCGATCTTCTTTATTTCTTTCCCCAATAATTTCTCCGCTTTTACTTTAGACGAAATATGTTTCAATTGAAACCTCTCCCCTGTAGTCGCTTAAAGCTAAATTGCTTATACCTACGCCGGAGCCGCTTCTTTGTTGCAGCACTTATTGTAATGTTTTTATGAAGAGCTTTTTCGCGCAAAAAAAAGCCTATTGAAGAATAGAAGCTTCTCAACAGGCTTGGACGAGCCAACGGGCTCGTACTTTCTTTTTATACAAAAGTCTACGAACGATATTACTTCTGCTTTGCAGCACGATAAGCGGCAACATACTGCTCCGCTTTCTTCGCAATGTGGCTGAAATCTCTCGTTTTCACTGCTTCGCTCGTCAAATCGGAGCCGATCCCTACCGCTACTGCGCCATTTTTAATCCACTCAGCCAGATTATCCAGCGATACGCCGCCGGTCGGCATAACATTTGCCTGCGGCAAAGGACCTTTGATCGCTTTAATTACGGATGGCGAGAACAGGTTGCCCGGGAACAGCTTCACGATATCCACGCCAAGCTCCAGTGCGTTCTGAATTTCCGCAATCGTCATCACTCCTGGCAGCACAGGCACACTGTACCGGTGGCAAAGCGTTACCGTCGCCGGGTTCAATGCAGGGCCGACCACAAACTCAGAACCGCTCAAAATTGCAGCGCGTGCTGTTTCCGGGTCAAGTACGGTGCCCACACCGATCAGCGCATTTTTCGCAGGATCTTTTGCGTCAATGCTGTATTTCGCCGCAAGCTGCTCAATCGCCCGAAGCGCAAACGGTACCGTCATCGTAATTTCGATGACTTTGATCCCGCCGGCAATAGCCTGCTCGGCCATCTCAACAACCTCTTCCGGGCTCTCTCCGCGAAGTACCGCAACGACGCCTTCTTCCGTTAAGTAGTTCAAGATTTTAACTTTTTTCAGCATATGGATCCACTCCATCCTTTGTAGTAAGAGAACATGACTGCAGCTCGTTACATCGTACACCATAACATCTTATACTGCTTGCACAGGTACGAAAAAAGAGACGCATGACGCATCTCTTTTACCGTTCGACGTGCGCTTTGCCTTCCAGCACGTTCTGCACCTGCTGCCAGGTTGGAGCGCCTTCCCAATCCCCTTCGGTTTGGATAATCATCGCTCCCATGACGTTTCCAAGGCGAACCGATTCCGTCAGCGAATACCCGCGAATCAGACCGGAATAAAAGCCCGAGCAGAATGCATCCCCAGCGCCAACGGTATCTACAACATGCTCTACTTTAACGTATGGAATTTCCGTCCACGCACCGTTTTCATAAAGCAGCGTTGCATTGTTGCCGCCTTTCACAACCTTGATGCCGTCGCCAAGCCCCTCCACCTGCTTCAATGCCTCGTCATCCGAGCTTGTCTCGAACAAAATCTTCAGCTCGTCCAGCCCCGGCAAGAAAATATCCGCCTGACGAGCCAGATCCAGAAGAACAGGACGAGCCTGCTCCGCCGTCCACAGCTTTAAGCGCAGGTTCGGGTCAAAGCATACCTTTACGCCATTGCGTTTCGCCATAGCAACCGCAGCCTTCAGCGTTTCCAAGGAGCTGTCGCTCAGGGCAGCCGTGATCCCTGTAACGTGCAAATACTTTGCAGAAGCAATGTACTGCTCGTCAAGATGGGAAGGCTGCATCTTGCTGGCCGCCGAACCCTTGCGGTAATAATAAACCGACGATTTGCCCGCAACCTGCTCGCGGAACATTAAGCCTGTCGGCGCTTCCGGTGTCAGCTCTGCACGAGATACATCGACACCTTCACCGCGAATACGCTTCACGATGAGAGAGCCCAGCGGATCTTGACCGAGACGGCCGAACCATCCAACCTTGTGGCCGAGTCGGGCAAGCCCGATCGCGACATTGCTCTCCGCACCGCCGAAAGAAACACTCATCTGCGGACTGTACTCGATGCCTTTGGTCGTAGTCGGCATCATCAGTGCCATCGATTCACCAAACGTTATCAGCTCATTCATTAGCGAGCCATCCACCCTCCATCAACACAAATAACATGCCCGTTCATGTAATCCGATGCTTCCGAAGCAAGGAATACAACCGGTCCCTTCAAATCTTCTGGCGTACCCCAGCGTCCCTGCGGAATGCGCTCCAAAATTTGACGGCTGCGGTCTTGATCCGCACGAAGCTGCGCAGTATTGTCCGTAGACATATATCCCGGCGCAATAGCATTGATATTAATGCCTTTGCTTGCCCATTCGTTCGCTAACGCCTTCGTAATCCCTGCCACGCCATGCTTGCTTGCCGTGTACCCTGGAACGTTAATGCCGCCTTGGTACGAAAGCATGGATGCAATGTTAATAATTTTGCCTGAGCCCTGCTCGATCATGACACGGCCAGCCTGCTGACACAGGAAAAATACCGAATTTAGATTCAAATCGATCACGTCGTGCCAGTCGGATGCTGCATGATCCGCAGCCGGTGTACGGCGAATAATGCCTGCGTTATTAACTAGGATATCAAGGCGTCCGAACTCTTTCACTACTGCTGCAACGACACCCGGAATTTCAGACTCTTGGCTCAAATCCGCTACGATCGGAAGTGCTTTGCGTCCCAGTGCCTGAACTTCTGCGACCGCCTCGTCAAGCGGGCTGCGGTTCGAAACCAGCGCTACGTCAGCGCCCGCTTCCGCTAATCCTAAAGCCATCGCTTTTCCCAATCCAGTTGCTGCTCCGGTTACCAATGCGACTTTCCCTTGCAATGAAAACATCTTAATATCCTCCCTTAATCGTGCGATTCAGTACGAAATTGTTCGTTTCTGTGCACTTTCTTCCTTCATTATAGTTCAAAGCCAAAGGAGCGTCTACACATATCCATAGATCAGATGATAGGTGGCCGGAATCGCGCCGGACGGGCTGCTGCCATATCTTCGCAGATACCTTTGCTCCATTTGACGGAAAAGCGTTTTTCCGCCGGAAGGATATGCAGCGTCATTTCCATTAGCTGGAGCGTGGCTTGCGCCAACACGCTGAACCGAGCGCAAAAATTGCCGCACATTGGGAAACCAAACCTCTTCCATACGTTCCGTAATGGAAAGAGAACAATGAAGCCTCGTAAAAAGCGCAGTCCACTGCTTGCCTGATAAAAGCTCGGAGGTATGGCTTCCGCCGGGCAGGCCAAGCTCCGTTTCTGCTTCCGTGAAGCTTTGTCTCAGCTCAAAAAAGGTCCGATCCCCAAACGTAGCAAAATACAGCCCGCTCTTCGTGCCCTTGCTGTCCTGACCTCCGGTTCCTTCGTCCCTGCCGTGCATCCATGAGGACGTGGTAACACTGGGATCAACGTTAGAGTAAGAATACTGTCCCTCCGTTCGCTCTGCATGAAGGATTGCCCCATGACAGCCCGACGCTTCATCCTGTTGGTCCGGGGAAGCGTGTCGATCGCTTTTGCACCTCAGCAGCTGAAGCAGGGCGCCCATCGTTCCCTCCGGATCATTCAACCATTGAAATGCCGCCGAAGAAACAATCAGATCAAAATTACGATTGTCGGCTGCCGCAAGCTGATGCGCAAGCACTTCAATGTCCGCCTCCCGAAAATCGACGCGCTCCAGCAGCTTCCCAGCATGAGCGGGTCCTCCGTCTGAAGTAATCTCCCCAAGCTCCTCAATGGCTTTACGCGCGTAGTCCAGCATCGATTGCGAGAGGTCAACCGCAGTCACCCGAGCGTTCGGATATTTTCGCAGCAGCCTTCTTGTCAGCATGCCCGTCCCGCAGCCGATTTCAAGTATCTCCGCATGGTCCGGCAGTTCACGAGGAAGCCGATTTGCCAGCTCCTCCGCCATAAGCGCCTGAACCTCGGCATATTGTTCATAATTCCCTGCTTGCTTATCAAAATGCTTCCGTACCAATTGTTTATTGTATTTGCTCATCAAGAAAGCTCCTTATCTCCCCAGCCACCCTATCCACAGAAAAATAAATAGGAGCATGCCCGGCATCCGGCAGCTCCACCAAACGATAGGGCGCAAGCTCGGCGCCGTCGTTATTCTTTCCCCCAACGGACGCGGATGCCGCTGCCGCGCCAAAAGGACAAACCTGGTCCTGCCGGCCGTGAATCCAAAGAAGCGGCGGCATCCCCGTTTCCCCCTCGCGCGTCTCCCAGCGCTCACGAAGATCGGTCTGCCGGAGATAGGCGAGCCCGGCCTGCAGTCCTTCCACACTCATATCGGTATGAGCGCAGGGTTGCTCCGGCACCTCGCTCTCAGGCCTCCCAGGCTGCGTCTGCCCAACGCTTGTCCGTTCTAACGGAGGAAAGCTGCCGCTCGGTGCCGTCATGCGCTCCCGCTCCTCGGCCGTCCACAGGAGCGCCCGGAACGCTTCAAGCGTCGCTTCCGGCTCTTTGCCGAGCCGCTTCTGCATGCGCGCCACAATCCGGTCAGGCCAGCCAAGCTCCGGCGCATCGGACGTAAAGCGCAGCGTGCCCGAAATCGAAACGACTCCGTCGATACCGAGTCGGGCACGGCGATCCGGATCAAGCGCGAGCTGAAGGGCAAGCAATGCTCCCATGGACCAGCCGGCGAGAATAAGCGCCTCGCCGTCATCCGGCTCATGTGAAGCCGCCGCAGCATCCTCAACTCGAGGCTCTTTCACATCCTGAATCCGCATCCTGCTCCGGAGGCGCGCTATAGCCGCTTCCGCCGCCGCGGCAAAATCATCGGCGGTTTTGCAGCCGGAAAATTCGGCACATTCATGCCGGTACTCGGGGAGCCGCTCCCAAAGCGGCCTCCACATCCCGGGCCAAGAAGCCCAGCCGTGCAGCCATACGATGCCTGCCCGCTGCTTCACACTATCCCCTCCTGCTTACCGGCGTCGGTTATGACTTGAACCGCCTGCAGCAAAGCCTCCGGTTCATGCTGCGCCATCAGCGAAAAGCGAATCCGGGCGGTCCCCTCCGGAACCGTCGGCGGCCGGATCGCAACGGCGGCGATGCCCGCCTGCTGGAGCCTCGCCGCCATGCGTACCGCCCTTTCGCTCTCGCCCGCAAGCAGCGGCACAATTTGGCTCGCGCTGTCGCCGAGCTGAAATCCCGCTGCGGCAAGCCCCTCGCGAAACAGCGCCGCGTTTCGGCGCAGACGATCGCGCGCTTCATCGGCCGCGCGCACCTTTCTCCAGTTGCGCTCAATAGCCGCAATAACAACGGGCGGCAGCCCTGTCGTATAAATAAAGCTGCGCGAGCGGTTCACCAAATACTCCTTGAGCACAGTATCACCGGCTATGTAGCCTCCAAGGGCGCCGTAAGCTTTACTGAAGGTGCCCATATGGATGTCGATATGCTCCGCAGCGCCAAGCGCGTCGGCAAGCCCTCTGCCTTCCTTGCCGCATACCCCGCCGCTGTGTGCTTCGTCAATCATCAGCAGCGCACCGTAACGCTCTTTCAGCGCGATTATGTCCATAAGCGGCGCAGCGTCGCCGTCCATGCTGAATACCGCGTCGGTTACGATCAGCTTTTTGCGGCGGGGAGCAGCCTCGCTCACCTTCTTCAGCATCGCCTCGAGCTGATTCATATCAAGATGCCGGTAGCGGAAATGCTCGGCCCGGCTCAGCACGATGCCGTCGACGATGCTGGCATGGTTCAGCCGGTCGCTGAACACCGCATCGTCCCTCGTCAGCAGCGCGCCGAGCACGCCTACATTGGCCGCGTAGCCGCTGCCGTATACCAGAGCCGCTCCCACACCGTGATAAGCGGCATACGCTTCCTCAAACCGGGCAAGCTCCTCCGTCCCGCCGACGACGAGCCGTGACGCTCCCGCTCCGGTTTGCAGCGCATCCGCCTCCTCTGTGACGTACCCGCCCTCAGAGGCAATGCCCAAGTAATCGTTCGAGGCGAGATTCAGCATGCGCCGCCCGTCTTTTTCCAGCCACCCGCCGGGAAGCAGCCTCACCGCGCTCAAGCTTCGCCGCAGCGAAAGCGAATCAAGCCGCTCCAGCTCCAGCCGCATCCAGTCCCACTTGCTAGTCACCGCTGCCTCCTTACAGTGCGCAGAGCTCAATTTCGAAGCCGAGATCCTCGATCATGCGGTGATCCGCATTCGCTTCCTGTCCTTCGGTCGTCAAATAATCGCCGACAAACACCGAATTCGCGGCATACAGGCCGAGCGGCTGCAGGGAGCGCAGATTAACTTCGCGCCCGCCCGAAACGCGGATCTCCTTCGTCGGATTCATAAACCGGAACAACGCCAGCACCTTTAGGCATTTGCGCGGGTTCAAGTTCGCATACCCTTCTAACGGCGTTCCCGGAATCGAATTTAGAAAGTTAACCGGAATCGAGTCCGCGTCAATCTCCCGCAGCGCATAAGCCATCTCGACGATGTCCGCATCGCTTTCGCCCATGCCGACAATTACCCCGGAGCACGGTGAAATGCCGGCTGCCTTCGCTTTCTCCACGGTCGCTACCCGGTCATCGTACGAGTGTGTCTTCGTAATATTCGAGAAATTGCTCGCGCTCGTATTAATGTTGTGGTTATATCGGTCAACGCCCGCTTCCTTGAGCCGCTCAGCCTGCTCCTGCGACAGGATGCCAAGACATGCGCAAATTTTCATCGGCATATCCGACTTGATCTCTTTGACCGCATCGATCACCTGCTGCAGCTCCTTTTCGGTCGGCCCTCTGCCGCTCGCAACGATGCAGTACGTGCCCGCCTTCAGCTCCATGGCCTTCCGTGCACCGTCAACCAGCGTGTCCTTCTCCAGCAGCGGATACTTTGAAACCGGCGCCGTGGATACGATCGACTGCGAGCAATAGCCGCAATCCTCCGGGCACAATCCGCTTTTAGCGTTAATGATCATATTGAGCTTAACCTTTTTGCCGTAATACGCCTTGCGAACGCGGAATGCCGCCTGCAAAACCGCCAGCACCTCGTCATCGTCCGCCTGCAGTACAGCGAGTCCTTCTTCCATCGTAAGCCGTTCCCCCGCCAAAGCCTTGTCCGCCAGCTGCTCCCAATTCATCAATGTCATTTCCATCCCAATACCCTCCTATGTATAAAAAACATCCAGCTTTAGTTGTTCTTCCATCAAGTCAAGCCACTGCTTACGCCATGCGGGCCAATCCGCGCTTCCATACGAAGGCTCATCCAACCAAGGCAGCCAGCCTGCTACCCTTACCTTGCCGAAGGCCTCGATCATTTCTATATTTTCTTGCAGATTGCGAGTAGGCAGATCGGGTTTCACGCCGTTCAGCACAACAATAGCCGGATCAAGCCCAGCCTCCCTCGCATAATGTATCGTTAGCAGCGTGTGATTTACCGTACCTAGACCCGGACGCGCCACAATTACCAAAGGAAGCTCCAGCACCTTCGCCAAATCCGCCATCAAGAAGCCATCCGCGATAGGAACGGCCAGCCCGCCCGCGCCTTCGATCACGCTAAAAGCGCTGCTCTGCACCAACCGTTTTCCCGAGGCAATCAGCACCTCCGTATCTATTCTCACGCCCGCTCTGCGGGAAGCGGCCCATGGCGCCAGCGGCTCCGGCAGGGTCAAACCCGCCGTCTCCTGCTCCGGCTGTGCAAGCCCGCTCAAGGCCAGCAGCCGGAAGCTGTCGCTATCCGGTGCACCAAGCGCAACCCCGGTCTGGATCGGCTTCCACGCCGATACCTTCAGCCCGGCGGCTCTCCTTGCCGCCAGCGCAGCAAGCCCCCCCGCAACCAGCGTTTTTCCTACGTCCGTGTCTGTACCCGTTATAAACATTCCTTTGCGATGAAAAGCGATAATCTCTCGCACTCTCCTTTACAAAGATGATTGTTAACCATAATATAGCATATGAAGTTAACAATTCAAGTAGACTTCCAGAATAGAGTTCTATGGGTATCAATGTAAATTTAATATGTTCAAAAGGTTAATTTTACAAATTTTTCTTAACATGAGAGGATTCCTGACGAGTCTTGTCGAAGGTATAGAGAGAAAAGCAACAACCCTCAACAAGCGAGGCGATAATGTGCTTTATAATCTAGTAATTAATATATGTATTATGTTTTCAAGCTTGTTTTTGATTACACAAATTTTCCCGATCCATCCACTGCAAAACAACTCGCTGATCGCAAAAATTGTTCATGGAACCGTTTATGGTCTAATCGGAGCAATCTGCATGCATTTCAGCGTTGGGCTGCCAAGCAGCATAACCATGGATTTACGCTATGCGGCCGTTGTCCTCCCAGCCATCTCCGGTAATTGGCTTTCCGCATTCACCGCTTCCATCATCATCGTCCTCTACAGCATGGTCTTTTTCACTTTTTCGGAAGCAAGCGTCATACTTGGACTATCGGTCGGAATCGGCTGCGCGCTGCTCTCCAGACTATCTATTCCTCCGTTAAAAAAGAGCATTGCCATCATGAGCTGTATCTTTCTTCTCTATTTCATAGTCGGATATTTCAAGCGCGCAACAGCCCCCTACTTTTCGATCAAGGAGCATCTCTTATTCGATTCGACCTCGTTCATCATTACTTTTGCGATTACCGTTTTTTTGGGTCACTTTTACCTCGAATATCACAGTCAAAAAATTAAGCTGGAGCAGGAGCATCAGCGGCTGATCCGATTTGATCCCTTAACAGGTCTGCTCAATTTCCAGCAATTTCATAAAGAACTGAACCGGCTGTTAATCCCGGACTCCAACATTTGCTTAATTATTGTCGATTGTCAGGATCTCAAATCGATGAATATTGAGCTGGGCTTCCATGGCGTAAACGCCGAGCTGCAAAAGATCTCCGCTGTCATTTCCAGAGCTTTTGACAACGCTCTTATTATTTCTCGGTATGGGGGCGATGAGTTTGCGATTGTTATCCGTTATGATACGAGAGAGCTCCTTGAGCCTAGGCTGAAAAAAATATTGGAGCAGGACATTCCGCGCGAATCTCGTGTTGCGCTCTCCTATGGCTACAGCTTTTACCCGGAAGAGGCCAATACGAAGAACGAGCTGATTTTAGCTGCGGAGCACATGCTGTTTTCCATGAAGCGAACACTGTGGATGCAAAGAGAGGAGCACCTGTTTCGTGCGGAAAAGCTCAAGGCAGTGGGGGAATTGGCTGCGGGCATGGCCCATGAAATAAGAAACCCCCTCACCTCAGTGAAGGGATTTCTGCAAATCGCCAAAGAAAAAAACAATTACAATATTTCGTCGTATTACGAAATTATTATGGACGAGATCTCACGAATGAGTGAGCTGACAGCTGAATTTCTACAATTTTCCAGGGCAGGAACATCCCAGTTCCAGCTTCACTCTATTCAAGACTGCGTTCAGCATGCCATTCAGCTGACCGAATCGGAAGGGCTTCGGCTCGGCCATCAAATTCATTATCTGGACGACCTCATGGCCCCGACTTACTTGAATCTGGATAAAGATAAAATTGTACAAGTACTTTTGAACTTAATTAAAAATGCATTCGAAGCGATGGACCAGTACGGGGTGGTCATCCTTAAGCTGTACCGGAAGCATCAGACCATTTATTTGGAGGTCGTCGATAAAGGTCAAGGCATTTCACAGGAGCATTTGGATCAGCTGTTTCTCCCGTTTTTTACCACAAAGGAAAATGGAACCGGCCTTGGTCTTTCCATCTGCCACAAGGTCATTCAAGACCATGGGGGCAATATTACCGTACACAGCGAGCTAGGCAGCGGGACGACCTTTACCGTTTCCCTTCCGCTGCCGGACGAGGCTGGCAGAGAATGATTTAGACAACTGCATCGGCCTCGTCCAACGCTTTGCGGAAATCATCGTGGATCATTCCATTAGAAACCATGACATTGCGCGTGCTCAGCTCGTAAGGATTTCCGTGTAAATCTGTAATTTTTCCGCCCGATTCCGTAACGAGCAAAGAGCCTGCCGCCAAATCCCAAGCGTTTAATCCGATTTCCCAGAACCCGCTTAGTCGGCCTGCAGCCACATACGCCAGATGCAGCGCGGCGGATCCGACGATGCGGATGTTACGCACCTGTGGAGAAAGCGCTTGAATGCCGCGCAGATTTGCCGGTAAATTTACGGTTTTATCGGTTGGAAGGCCTGTAGCAAGCAGGCTTTCCGAGAGCCGCGCATCATGAGATACATGCATGCGTCTCCCTTTGAGATACGCACCCTTGCCTTTTTCCGCAACAAACATCTCGTCTTTAGAAGGATCGTAAACAACCCCAACGATTACCTCGCCTTTATGAGCAAGAGCGATGGATACGGAGAAGAATGGAAAGCCGTGGATAAAATTCGTCGTTCCGTCGAGCGGATCAACGATCCACACATATTCTTGCTCCCGTACTTTCTCCAAAGCTTTGATCGCTCCGTCCGCCCCAGGCTCGGCACCTTCTTCGCCTAAGAAGGAATGAGACGGGAAATACGTCAAAATCAGCTTCTTAATCATCGCCTCCGCACCCTTGTCCACTTCCGTAACCAGATCATGATGGGAGGTTTTCACATCCAAATTGGCAAATTCGCCAAGCTTGCTTTTAATCCATTCGCCCGCACGGGCAGCCGTGTTGACGGCCACAGCAGTATAGCTTTTACTGCCGACAGAAAACGCGTTTTTTTCACCGGCCATCGCCCAGTTCACCTCTCTACTACTACATACGTAACATTTTCCATGAAGTTTCGATCCCCGGAAAGAAAAAAGAACGAGCGAAGCTTACATAATTTCCCGCCGGCTTCCTAGTCTTTCCCAAAAGCAATCGATGCCTGATCTAATACACGAACCCCAGGCTTATCTTTGAGCTCTTCCATTAAACGAAAAAGCGCTTCGTCCTTTTGCTTTGCTTCCAGCATAACATCCAACCGGTCGCATGAGGAGACGGCGGTTTGAAAAAACTTGAGCATGTTGTCCACTTCAACAAAATCAGCATGCCCCCGCGGATCCTTTTCACTTTTCGGACTGCTTGCATGAATTTTCGGCGGAAGCGTATTCGACCATGTTTTCACAATGTCCGGCCAAAGCTGGTCTATCGTCTCTTGACCCGGATTGACCATATGGTGGTGAATATCCAATACCATCGGCACGCCTACCCTCTGGCACGCTTGTAAGGTTTCAGCTGCCGTAAACGTCTTATCGTCGTTCTCCAGTGTAATTCTACGGCGAATGCGTTCACTGAGCTTGGAGAAGTTGTCCAAAAACCGGGCAAACGACTTTTCCTTGTTGCCGTAGGTGCCGCCGATATGAATGTTGCACATTGCCGTTTCATCCAGACCCATCGACTCCAGCATCCGCACATGACGATCCAAATCCTCAAAGGAGGATTGTAACACCTCGCTTCGCGGCGTGCTTAGAACCGTAAAGTGATCCGGGTGAAAGCTCACTCTCATTTGATGCTGCTTCACATAGTCTCCAATCGCCCGGAACGCTTCCTCCAGCCGCGGAAACGGATCCCACCCCTCAACCAGTTTATGTCCGATTAAAGGGATCAGCTTGGACGAAAAACGATACATCTTCACATCATGCGCCCGATTATGCCGAAGCAGCCGCAGCGTGTTGGCCAAATTCTCCTCAGCAATCCGCTCCAGCTTCCGCAGAGCGGCTTCACGGTCGGCCAGCTTTTCAAAATTGGTAGCAGTCATCGTCTTGGACGGCGATGCATTCTTCACCGTCATCGACATGGCTACGTATCCGAAACGTACGATCAAATGAAAATCCCCTTTCCTCCGAGCATGCTGATAAGGCCGCCTTTTCGGCAGCCTATCTTGTGCACTAGTAGCATGCCCCTGGAAAGGGGATTATACGCTTTTTGCCGCTTACTGCTGGAGTCCAAAAAACATTTCATTCGCTAGCGAGGTTTGCACTCTAGCTTCTTCCTCGGTCAAGCGGCGCACCAGCTCCATTTCGACCTTTGTAACCTCTTCCCCTTGGAACGTAATTTCAGCGATTGAAGCTGTAATCTTCACGATCGCAACCGCTTCATTCTCAGGGGAGTAGGCCACAACCATTTGCCCCGTCGGAAACACGCGAAAGCCCTTCTTGACCATCGCCGTGCGGCCGTATTCCAACAAGTCGTGCAGCTCCTGGTCCGATTTGAATTTGCATACGGAATTAAATTCTGTTTGGAAACCCATACGGGACAGCCTCCTTGCCATTTCCGGCATTTCCTTATATTGTACCTTATTCTACATCAAAACCGTACTGAATTTTCTGTTTCTCCTCATAACGTTCAACAGCCAGACGAATCAGCTCATCGAGCAGCTCCTGATAGCTAACGCCTGTTTCTTTCCACAGAAGCGGATACATACTAAAAGGAGTAAAGCCCGGCATCGTGTTCACTTCGTTGATCAAAAACCGATTCTCTTTGTTCAAAAGGAAGAAGTCGACGCGTGAAAGCCCGCTTCCGTCAATCGCCTTGTAGGCTTTAATGGCAAGCCGGCGCACTTCCTCCGCCTGTTCCGCCGGAATTTCTGCCGGAATGACCATCTCCGACTTTCCGTCTACATACTTTGCTTTGTAATCATAAAAATGGTTGGAGGACTTAATTTCGCCCGCAACGGAAGCCCTCGGATTATCATTGCCAAGTACAGCAACTTCAATTTCCCGGCCGTCTACCGCTTCTTCGACAAGCACCTTACGGTCATACTGGAACGCATAGGCTACAGCCTTCTCAAGCTCTTCCCGATTGGATGCCTTCGAAATGCCTACGCTCGAGCCAAGGTTCGCCGGCTTAACAAAGCAAGGGTAGCCCAAAGAAATTTCAATTTCCATAATGTATTCGTCGCGGCTCTGCTCCCACTCGTAACGGGTAAAATGACGGTACAAGCATTGGGGAATTCCCGCCTGCGCAAACACCTGCTTCATAATCACTTTATCCATACCGACGGCAGACGCCAGCACCCCTGCGCCAACATACGGGATTTGCAGCATTTCCAGCATGCCCTGAATCGTGCCGTCTTCCCCGTTCGTGCCATGGAGCAGAGGGAATACAACATCAATCGCACGGTCTTCAGAAGCTGCGCCGACGTTTGCCAGCAATGGCAAAAGGGCAGAGCTCTCTTGTGAAGCTGCCGGAAGCGTACTGCTGATAGCCGCATCCTTTTCCCCAGCCCAAGTCAACAGCTCTTTGCGTTCAGCGGGTGCAGTCAACATCGGCCCCTGTCTCCAGCGGCCTTCTTTCGTTATGTAAATCGGAGAAATATCATATTTTCCGTAATCAAAAGCCTTCATCACCGCGAAAGCGGTCTGCAAGGAAACATCGTGCTCACCCGATTTCCCGCCGTATACGAGCGCGACGCGTAATTTAGTATGCATGGGAACCCCCTTAGAAATCGTCAAGAATATGAAAAAATTTATAGCGAATCGTATCGCTCCAAGCGTAAGAATCCTTGTAATCCCAGTAACGGTGCCTGCTGTTTGACGTATGCGCATTAACCAGCGGCATTCCGTTGCCGTCAAAGGCCGTAACTATCGTGCTGTGCTGAAACTGATCGTCTCCGTCGAAGTCGTATACGATCACATCACCAAGCTTTAACTGCTGCGGTTCCTGCACCTCTTCCGCGCGCAGATGGGTTGAGCTTGTTGCTAAATACCAGCGCAAGCTGTGGGCTACGGACCAAGAAAAGCTCCACTGCTCGGAGCCCGGCCGGCCGCCTTTATACCACCAGCCCGATTCTCTTCTCCCAGTATAGTTCATCGGTGCTGACCCTGCAAAGAGACATTGAGAGACGTAATTCGTACAGTCCACATCAAAATGAATATAATCCGGGCTAGGATTGTCCCAGTGGGTATCCGCATAGTGAACGGCCGCCTCCCGGTTGTAACGTGTCTTGCGTACTTCCGATGCTCCTCCGGGTACCGCCGCCCGATTGAGTAACGGCGTCGAGCCGATTTTGGGCGGCTTTGCGCTTAAAGAATCGTGGGAAGACGGAATCCGCTGCGATACACTGGCTTTTGCAGCTTGCGCCCGTTCCTGAATGATCGGCTCCACCCTTTCGATATACCAGAGGATTCCGTTCCGCGAGGCGAGCGTTACGCGCTCTCTTTCCTTCATAAAAGCGGTCTGCGTCTGGCCAGCCGTCCGATACTGCTGCTTGCAGGCCATTTCAATCTCCGCGATTACAGAGGTTTCACGTTCCTTTACCCCTAGCAGCTTCAGCTTCGTTTCATGCTCCAGCGGCTTCGTTCCGCGTTCTTCATGCCAGTCGCGTATGCGCGACAATCGGCGGCGCTGAAAATCCAAAAACGCTTCATCTTTGACAAAAGAGCTCGCGCCGTCCATCTGATATTCCATATCGCGTTGATTGGCGTAGCGGACATATTCGTAAAGCACTTGCTTCCAGCTTGCGCTCATCAAGCTCCCCCCCGTTCAAGCACTGTATCCAAATATATGAAAGCAATCGCCAAAACATGTAACAATCCGCGCCAACTATGACTCCGGTATACGTTCACCGCGGGAAACGCATAGTAAATTCGATACGTTTTCAAGGGCAAAAAGTCTTTACGGAATACATGAAAAACGATATACTTATGTACGAGGGAATTATGAAATTGAGTTTCATCAGATGAAACAAATAAATGGGATGAGGTGTTTATTCATGGCAACGAACAACCGTTACTCGTCCGTACGCTTCAAGCTGAACGCTGCGGGCCGCGAGTATGCGTATTACAGCCTGCCAGCCCTTGAGCAAGAAGGAGTTGGCGCGATTTCGAAGCTCCCGTTCTCCATCAAGGTATTGCTGGAAGCGGCTGTCCGCCAGTTCGACGGACGCGCAATCACTGAAGAACACGTTAAGCAAATTGCTGCTTGGGCGAACGTTCGCGAAGACAAAGAAGTGCCTTTAATCCCTGCACGTATCGTTTTGCAGGATTTCACCGGCGTACCGGTTGTTGTTGACTTGGCCGCAATGCGCGCAACCACGAAGCGTGCCGGCGGAGATCCGAAGCGGATCAACCCGCTTGTACCGGTTGACCTCGTAATCGACCACTCTGTCATGGTAGACGCGTTCGGCACCAAGGACGCGCTTGAAACCAATATGAATCTTGAATTCCAACGCAACGAAGAGCGTTACCGCTTCCTGCGCTGGGCGCAAACGGCATTCGACAACTTCCGTGCGGTTCCACCGGCTACCGGTATCGTTCACCAGGTTAACCTGGAGTATCTGGCATCCGTTGCAGCTACGAAGACGGTTGACGGCGAAACTGTCGTTTACCCTGACTCGCTCGTAGGTACGGACTCCCATACAACGATGATCAACGGTCTTGGCGTTGTAGGCTGGGGTGTCGGCGGTATCGAAGCAGAGGCTTGCATGCTCGGTCAGCCGCTTTACTTCGTAATGCCGGAAGTTATCGGCTTCAAGCTGACAGGCACACTGCCTGAAGGCGCAACAGCAACTGACCTTGCGCTGACTGTAACGCAAATGCTTCGTAAGAAGGGCGTTGTCGGCAAGTTCGTTGAGTTCTACGGCTCCGGCCTGAGCAACATCTCCCTGGCTGACCGTGCGACCGTAGCCAACATGGCACCGGAATACGGCGCAACCATCGGCTTCTTCCCGGTTGATGCGGAAACCTTGAACTACCTCCGCGGCACAGGCCGTTCGGAAGAGCAAATCGCGCTGGTTGAAGAGTACTACAAAGCGCAAAACATGTTCCGTACCGATGCAACGCCGGATCCGGTGTTCACCGATACGATCGAGCTTGATCTCGGCTCCGTTGTTCCTTCCCTTGCAGGTCCGAAGCGTCCGCAGGACCGCATCGAGCTGACTGCAATGAAGGAAACCTACAACAACATCGTTCGCATGCCGATTGACAAGGGCGGCTACGGCTTGTCCGAGGAGAAGCTGCAAGAGGCTGTTGATGTGCAGCATCCAAGCGGCGAAACTTCCAAGCTGAAAAACGGCGCGGTTGTCATTGCGGCGATTACTTCCTGTACGAACACCTCGAACCCGAGCGTTATGCTTGGCGCGGGTCTTCTGGCGAAGAAAGCCGTTGAGCGCGGCTTGACGAAGCCGGGCTACGTGAAGAGCTCCCTGACTCCGGGCTCGCTCGTGGTTACCGATTACCTGGAAAAAGCAGGCTGCATCGACGCGCTTGAAGCGCTTGGCTTCCACGTTGCAGGCTACGGCTGTGCAACTTGTATCGGTAACTCCGGTCCGCTTCCGGACGAAGTAAGCAAGGCGATCGCGGACAACGACCTGACGGTTGCTTCCGTACTTTCCGGTAACCGTAACTTTGAAGGCCGCGTTCACGCGCAAGTAAAAGCGAACTTCTTGGCTTCGCCTCCGCTTGTTGTGGCTTACGCGCTTGCGGGTACGGTCGACATCGACCTGACTACCGAGCCGCTTGGCACAGACAAGAACGGCCAGCCGGTATTCCTGAAGGACATCTGGCCTTCCGCGAAAGAGGTTCAGGACGCGATCAACAACGCGATGAGCCCTGAAGTATACCGCGAGAAGTACAAGGATGTATTCCGCGCTAACCAGCGCTGGAACGAAATCGAAATTCCGGAAGGCGAGCTGTACGAGTTCGACAAAAACTCGACGTACATCCAAGAGCCTCCGTTCTTCGAAGGCCTGGAAGGCGCTCTGAACGATATCGCTGACATCCGCGGCGCGAAGGTGCTTGCGTTGATGGGCGACTCGGTTACAACGGACCACATTTCCCCAGCAGGTAACATCAAGGTCGACAGCCCTGCGGGTAAATATTTGACTGACAATGGCGTACAGAAGGAAGACTTCAACTCCTACGGCTCCCGTCGTGGTAACCACGAAGTAATGATGCGCGGTACGTTTGCAAACATCCGTATCCGCAACGCGGTTGCTCCGGGAACTGAGGGCGGCGTAACGACTTACCTGCCTACGGACGAAGTAATGTCCATCTATGACGCATCCATGCAGTACCAAGATAACGGTACGAACCTTGTCGTTATCGCAGGTAAAGAATACGGCACCGGCTCCTCCCGTGACTGGGCGGCGAAAGGTACATTCCTTCTCGGCGTAAAAGCAGTTATCGCGGAATCGTTCGAACGTATTCACCGCTCTAACCTTGTCGGCATGGGCGTTCTGCCGCTGCAGTTCAAGGAAGGCGTATCCTGGAAGACGCTTGGCATCACCGGCCGTGAAACGTTCGACATCGCAGGTCTTTCCAACGATGTTCAACCGGGCCAAGCTGTTACAGTAACAGCTACACGCGAAGACGGCACGAGCTTCAATTTCGAAGCGATCGTTCGTCTGGACAGCATGGTAGACGTGGACTACTACCACAACGGCGGTATCCTTCAAACGGTTCTTCGCCAAATCCTCGCGGAAGCGAAGTAATCTATAAAAGCAGCAAGAAGCCCGGGTCGGTATACGATCCGGGCTTTTTCTATCTCAAATCAACGATAATCCAGTTCTCGCCGAATTCCATATATTCATGAGATCTTGCAGCGGCAAAGGTGAAGGTATGATCTACGATATATAAATCCTTCGGCAGGTCCTTAAGATAGTTCTCCAGGTTATCCATATAGTCCTCGTAAACAAAATCATCCTCATCCAGGTAAAGAATGCTGCTGGCCGCTCTCTCCCAGAAGAAATAAACCTTAGGCAATTGCCGGAGCATTATCAGCGCCTGTTCTTCGGCAAGCCATCTCCATCTTTCATCAACTAAACAGTCCCATAAAAAAGCATGGAACGGATCCCTTGAGTAAACATTCTTGTAATAACGGGACTCTGTGTCGACAAAACGATCAATAAAGGCCCCGACCAGCTCCCGTGATTGCTGCTTTGATTTTCGTTGGGCTCCGTACTCTTCCACCCTATAACGTATATCGCTTTTCACTTTACCCTCCATCTTATCCATTTTACCGCGAGTGTTCACTGTAATATGATTGTACAGGTTTACGAACAAGGCCAACAGAGACTCTATAAATACTTAACATGCAGAAAAAAAAGGAAATTTTACCTAATTCGTCGAATAGTAGGCGTGGGCTTTCTCGAAACAAATTCTCATAATAGATTTGCGAGTCTACCTTTTCCTAGATTTCACCAACCATACTATATAGAAAAAGATTAAGAACAGGGAGTGGAACGAATGAATGACATTATGAATGCGGTAATCCTGGGGATTATCGAGGGCTTGACCGAGTTTTTGCCGATTTCCTCTACAGGGCATATGATCTTGGCCGGTCATCTGCTGAACTTTGAAGGGGAGCGTGCCTCGACCTTTAAGATTGTCGTCCAACTAGGGGCGATTCTCGCCGTTCTCGTGCTGTACTGGCGCCGTTTTTTAGGGTTCCTGAACCTGACTCCCGGCTTTCACAAGCGTCCGGGCATCAACGTCATCCATGTGTTCCTGGCGCTGTTTCCCGCCGTCTTTGTCGGCTTCACGCTATACCGTGCGATTAAGGATGATCTGTTCGGACCAACGCCCGTCTTGTACAGTTTGATCATTGGCGGTGTGCTCATGATTGTCGCCGAAAAGCTCAATCGCCGCATTACAGCGGAAACGATGGACGATATTTCGTATAAGCAGGCATTCGGTATCGGTTTATTTCAAATTCTCGCCCTATGGCCGGGCTTCTCCCGCTCCGGCTCAACGATTTCCGGCGGTATGCTGCTCGGAACGAGCCAAAAGGCTGCGGCTGAATTTACATTCATCGTATCGGTGCCGATTATGTTCGGGGCTTCCGGCTACGATCTTTACAAGAGCCGTGAGTACTTGTCTATGGATGACCTTGGCATGTTTCTGGCCGGAGTCGGCGCATCCTTCGTCGTCGCCATGATTGCGATCGTTACCTTTCTGAACCTGATCAAGCGGCTCAAGCTTTCTTGGTTTGCATACTATCGTTTCGCGCTTGCTGCCCTATTTTTCTTTATTCTCTATTAAACCCTTCTCTCTTGTAAAATGCATCGCAAAAAGGACGGTCTCCTCTATCGGAGATCGTCCTTTTCATTATACCTCTAAAAGCCTACTGCTCTATCTCAGCATCGTGCCCATACGCTTCGCTGCATTTATAATAAGATCCGCATGCTCCCGCATTTTGTCTGTGGTCAGGCGGTTGGATGGCCCGGACACCGCCAAGGCTGCAACAAGCTTATGCGAACGGTTAAAAATCGGCGCAGCGACCGCAGCCGCTCCCGGCTCGCGTTCCTCCACGCTTGTCGCATAGCCAAGCCCGCGAATTTCCGCAAGCTGCGAGCGAAACAGCAGCTCATCAACAGAAGGCGGCCATTCCAGCTGTGAAAGCAGCTGCTCGCGAACGGCCTCTTCTTCAAAGGCTATCAGGATCTTACTGGAGGCCCCGACGTAAATCGGCAGCCTTGCGCCAACCGGCGCCACTCTGCGGATCGCCTGATTGCTCTGTACCGCTTGAATGCGTACGCGCTCAAGCCCATCGCGAATATATAAACTCACCGTTTCTCCGATTTGATCGCGGAGACGCTCCAGCTCCGGAAGCAGCAGGACCGCCGGCTCATCGTCACCCGACAGAGAGGCCGCCAGCTCCCAAATCCGAAAGCCTAATCTGTATTTATCCGTAGCCGTATCCCGTACGACAAACCCCTTGCTTTCCAGTGAAGCGAGAAGACGGAGAACGGTACTCTTATGAAGCCCCGCTTTACCGGCAATTTCCGTAAGGCTGAGCATTCGTCCATCCGTAAAGCAAAGAAGCACATCCAAAGCGCGCTCCACCGCACGAACGGTTAACTTTTGATCTTCCATAGGTAACACCTCTCTTGTTTCACATAGTGAAACAGGGTTACGTCCAGTATAACACTGCTCGCTATGTTACGACAACATTACAGTTGCTTTACAGTTAAGCTAGGCCCATTGACTCATTCCCCTTTCCCGCATACCATAGAGGTAGAAACATTACCCACGGTCATTTTTGCCTGAGGGATGTAAGCATACAAGAACTACTTCGCTAAGGGAGGAATGAATAATGCACCCAACATCATCGTCCGCTTCCGTCGTTCAAACCCCCACTTTTGAAAACGCTACCATATTGGTGCGTTCACGCTCCCGCAAAAGAGGCTGGATCCTCTCCGCCCTTCTTATGCTAGTGCTGCTTTCTACCACCGTATTTATGAGTGTTCATGCCTATATCGCTTGGTATCTGGCGCGTCCTACCGTCGCTCCCTTGGAATCCAACCCGCAGGCTGCCATCGGTGCATCCTATGAAGATGTTACCTTCATGAGTACTGATCAATCCAAGAAGCTGTCCGGTTGGTACATTCCAGCCGAGAACTCCCTGCGTACCGTCATATTCTCCCATGGGTATGGCGCGAACCGCGAGGAGCATTGGGTACCGATGTACGAACTTGCCGACGTCCTTCACCGGAACGCGTACAATGTGCTGATGTTCGACTATGCCTTTGCTTCTAAGGAAGATCCGGGACTCGCTACAGGAGGCATTAAGGAATCGAAGCAGCTTGCCGGGGCCATCAAATTTGTGAAGCAGAAAGGGGCCGAGCAAATTTATGTTTGGGGCTTTTCCATGGGAGCCGGAACTGCATTGCAAACCGCTCTGGAAAATCAAGATATCGACGGCATGATTCTGGACAGTGCCTTCTTGCTTGACCCCGAGACGCTGTACTACAACGTCTCCCAGCATATATCACTGCCGAAGGAGCCTACAATCTCGCTGCTTCGCCTGTTCTTTCCGATCGTTAACGGCGTCCGTTTGAGCGAGGTGCCTTATGAAAAGGTGCAGACGACTGCGTACGACATTCCGATCTTTTTCATCCACGGAACGAACGACAAAAAAGCGCCTTACGAGATCACCCAAGCGCTGGCCGCCAATCAGAAGGACGTGCCGCATTCCGATTACTGGCTGCTGGAAGATGCCAAGCACGAGCTGCTCTTTCGCGAGGACAAAAAAGAATATTTGAGCCGAACTCTCGGCTTTCTAAAAACAATTGCACCGAGCCAGCTCACCGCTGCGCAGTGACAAATTTCGCATAAAACACAACAAACCCGGGACTCCTGTCCCGGGTTTTACTGTATATGGAGCTTACCTATCGTTATTCCTTGATTAAAGATAAAAACTCCGAGCGAAGCGCCGCGTCGGTACGGAACATTCCCCGTACTGCCGATGTGCAGGTACGGCTGCCGTATTTCTTCACGCCGCGGGAGCACATGCAAAGATGCTCGCCTTCAACGACAACCATAACGCCATGCGGCTTTAAAACCTCGTCCAAGATATCCGCAAGCTCGGACGTAATCCGTTCCTGTACCTGAAGCTTTTTCGTTACCGCGTCCACCAGACGGGCGAATTTGCTCAATCCGGCGATTTTCCCGCTTGGGATATACCCCATATGCACCTTGCCATAAAAAGGCGCCATATGATGCTCGCACTGGCTGTAATAAACGATATCCTTAATGATGACCAGCTCTTCGTGGTTTTCGTCAAAGGTAACGCCGAGCACATCGCGCGGATCAACGGAATACCCGGAGAAAATCTCCTCGTACATCCTTACAACACGGGCGGGAGTGTCGAGCAGACCCTCACGATCCACATCCTCCCCGATTAGACGCAGTATTTCCTTCACATGATATTCCAGCTGCTCGCGATTCGCGGCGGCCAGCTCGTTTTTATAATCTTTTACACCGCTCATTTCCGTCTTTGTCCTCCACGGTTTTGTTGACGCATCATTTGCTGCATTTGATTCATTTGCTTGCCATTGAGGTTGTAGCCCATCTTCTTCGCCATTTCCTGAAGCATCTGCGGGTTGCTCTGCATTTTCTCCAGCTGCTTACGAAGATAAAACACCCCTGCGATAAAACCAATAATTAAACCAACGATTAACGTAACAATCGGGATAATAATGTCCCATGCCATAGGGCGACCGCCTTCCTTAACGTATAATAGCTGCCTTAATTAACGATGGAATCGATAAACACTGTCGTTTGAAACGCCAGGTCCACTTCCTTAATATCTACTTCATCGTCCGGTGACGACTTGATGACCCGGACAATCGGCCGGCCCGGCAGCCCGCGATGCTGTCCGACTATAACTCCGATTTCCTTCGTCGTAAGCTTCACGGAAGTCCCAGTAGGATAAATCGAAACGATCCGGAAAAACTCGGCTAAAACCGCTGGATCAAGCTCCGTACCGGAGAGAGACATCATATATTCGCATGCTTCATGAGGCGGCATGCGTTTTCGCCCGGCAGTGCCGGATACGAGATTATCGAATAAATTTGCGATCGCTACGATCTTAGCATAGATGTGAATCTGATCGCCGATCAGATTGCGCGGGGTTCCCGAACCGTCGACATGCTCATGATGCTGAAAAGCGACGTGAGCGATGAGCAGGCTGTATTCACGCTTATTCTTCAAGTACTCAAAACCGCGCCACGTGTGCATTTTCCGCTTATCCGCTTTGTCCTCTTCTTCAAGTCCAATTTTCCCTATATCATGAAGCAGAGCGCCCAGAGCAAGCTCCTTGAGCTGATTTGCGTTAAATTTTAAGTTCAGGCCAACGATGACAGACATC
The DNA here is from genome assembly GCF_011421635.1 of Paenibacillus turpanensis. Lineage (GTDB taxonomy): Bacteria > Bacillota > Bacilli > Paenibacillales > YIM-B00363 > Paenibacillus_AK > Paenibacillus_AK turpanensis. The sequence goes on along the minus strand of NZ_WTLI01000026.1, from coordinate 6,499 downwards.
ATGCATACGTTAACTGCATGGATATACATCGCGTTGTCTTCCGAAATAATATCGGTTAGCTGGACCAGCACATCCCGATTCCGCATAATTTCTTCGATCAAGTTGTCTACCGTCGAGCCCAGCTGCTTCGAGCTGAATTCTTTTCCCGAAAGCACCGTATCGAAGGTTTCACCCATCTTACGCATAACGGCCTGCTTGGTTTCATCCGATACAACATTCTCGATTGTAACATCCTCCAGCAGCTTGTCCCGGATGTAAATCATGGTAACCCCAATACGGCGAAGTGTGCTGATCATATATACGGTCAGCTGCACACCTTCATTGAGCAGGACGGCTCCATTGGCGGAATAGATCGTTTTGCCGAGATATTGCCCAGGTTCGACATTATCAATGTGTAAATATCTCATGTTCGCGCGCCTCACCTATTGTAATTTTCAACTCTCCAAGCACCGTCCAATGTTATTGTAGCATGCTGGAGGAGATCACCGCGAGCGCTTTGTTCAGCTCTTCGAGAACGATCGAATCCTGCTCCTGTTCAAGCGCCGTCTTCAGAGCTGCTTCCGCCTCGTCCCCGCCGATTTTGCCAAGGGCCCAAGCCGCCGAGCCGCGAATCACCTCGCGCTCGTCCTCCGCCAGCAGCTTAGCAAGCAGCGGTACTGCGCTTCGGTCTTTAAAATTGCCAAGGGCCAGGATCGCATTTCGCTGGATGGGCTTTTTCCCTCTCCAGGCCGCTGCGGTGTGGCCGTACCGCTCCTTGAACTCGCGGTTAGAGAGCGTAAGCAGCGGCTTAAGCAGCGGCTTAACCAGCTCGGGGTCCGGCTGCAGCTCCGGCTGATGCGACCAGTGTTTTTTGCGGTTGATCGGGCATACCACCTGGCAGGTATCGCAGCCGTACAGCCGGTTGCCGATCTTCTCCTTCAGCTCGTCCTCCACATGCCCCTTCGTCTGTGTGACAAAGGATACGCAGCGGCTGGAATTCAGCTGTCCCGGTCCGACCAGCGCCCCTGTCGGGCAGGCGTCTATACAGAGCGTACAGTCCCCGCATTGATCCGTAATCGGCTCATCCGGCGGGAACGGTAGATTCGTAATCATTTCGCCGAGGTAGACGTAGGAGCCCCATTCCGGCGTAATGACTGCGCAGTTTTTACCGGACCAGCCGATGCCCGCGCGCTGCGCCACCGCCCGATCTACGAGCGCTCCGGTGTCTACCATAATCTCTGTTCGTGCCTCGGGTACACGCTCCTTAACAAAACGGTCGAGCTTTTGCAGCCGGTCGCGCAGCACCGTGTGGTAATCCGTTCCCCATGCGGAACGGGAAATCATGCCCCGGAACGCGCCGGGCTCCGACTTCGGAGGGTTTTGCAGCTTGGAAGGGTAGGCAATGGCAATGGAAATAATCGACTGCGGCTCCGCCATGCTAAGCGAAGGATCGACCCGTTTGTCTAAATCCGGCTCTTCGAAGCCTGATTCAAAGCCCTGCTCGCGATGCCGCTCGAGTACCTGTCTCAGCTCCGAAAAGGGATCTGCCGTCGTAAAGCCGATCTTGTCGATGCCTAAGCTCGGGGCCGCGTCACGAATCTCTTCCTTTAATTGCTCCCAACGGCTTGACGGCCGTGCTCCTTCCATTAGAAGATCACCCCATGCCTTTCAAGAAGTCATTGATCTACGTTCGTTGCGACTAAAAGGTGAAGTAGCGGTCTCATGATCAACTACAGCGCTCCCGCTTTAGAAAAGGGCCATAATGCCCACTGTGCTTTGCCTTGAACCGCTTCCAAGGGCACTTGCCCGAAAACACGGCTGTCTTCGCTTTTGCCGGAATGGCGGTTATCCCCCATCACAAAAACGTAGCCCTCGTTCACACGAAACGGACCAAAATCACCGTCCTGAATATCGCTATCCGTATAGCCCTCCACCTGCGGCTTCCCGTTCAGGTAGAGCTTTCCCTCACGTATTTCAACCGTATCTCCCGCAACCGCAATAACACGCTTCACTAAGAAGATCCGTTCGCCCCGTGCCCCTCCTTGCAGAGTCGGGTCGTTTAAAACTACAATTTCACCGCGATTTGGTTCGTGAAGTAAATAAATGAACTTATTAACGAACAGCCATTCACTCTCAATCAGTGTCGGCTGCATCGAAGCCCCCTGCACGATCGATAGGTTAAAGAAAAACCGCTGAATCAGCCAGATCACCGCAAAGGTAATCAGCAGCGTCTTCAGCCATGCGCGCACCTCAGCGGCGGCGGCACGGATGTGTTCCGGCGTCATTTTCCGCCTCCGTCCTCTTTCGCGGCGTTTTTCCAAAGGCTGTAGTATTCATACACAATCCCGTCGTCAAAAGGAGAGCTTCCGATTCGAATCCGGTCTAACAGCTCCTGCAGACCGCAGTTCACCTTTTCCTCAACAGAGAGCGGATAGTGGTACAGTTTTTTATGGCGCTGGTATTCCTCTTCATCGACAATTTGGACGGTACCATTCGGAAGCTTAATCACATCCAAATCATAATCGATATACGTCAACACGTTTCCATATTGCAAAGGCGGTGAAGCAAGGTTGCAGTAATATCGGACACCATGGTCCTCAATCAGTGCGACCACATTAAACCAACGCTCCGGCAGAAAAAAAGAAACACCCGGAATTCGGCTGACCCATTCTTTTCCGTCGGCTTCACGGATCTTAGTTTGGCTGTTCACAAACACATACATCCGCTCGTCAATATGGATGTCCCGCAAGTGCTCATCGGGCACCTTCCAGTTCTCCAGCCACACGCGATGAAGATGTCCGTCGTGCTTAAAACTTTTTATTTGATATTTCATCAAAACCAGCTCCACATAGCAGAAAAGCATATCTTTTCCCTACATTCAGAGAAGTGAAAAGATACGCTTTTCCTATATCTTATTGGTTTTTATCTTATATATCAACCTACGGCGACACCAACTGCAGCATACAGCGGCAGAATTGGCTCATTATGTTCGTCAGCGGTTACTTTCACGCTCTTTACTTTACGCTGTTCAAAGCGAGCCTGCAGCGCTTTCGCAAGTGAACGTCCGATTCCCCTGCGTTGATAATCGGTATGTACGGCAATACGGTAAAAATACCCGTCCCCTTCTTCAATCGTTCCGATAATAATTCCTACCGGCAACTCGTCCTCAACGGCAACAACAACCAATTCGCTGTCCCACGATAATTGTCTGGTCAGCGCAGCCATCGTTTCTTGGCAGCACTCCTCCGTGAGTACCTCCCGAAGCAGTTCAGTAACCGGAGCGGAATCCGACAATTGGAACGAACGTATATACATGCTACACTCTCCCCGCAGTGATATCTTAAAGATTCAAGACGAAACCTTAGAATGTTAAAATTACGACAAAAAATCGGATTTTCCTGCACTATTATGAGAAAACCATGAATAAAATAAACATTTTTTTAATATTTCTCGTGAAAGCGCTTAATATTAAGCGTTTACAATATTCTTACGTAGGTTGAATTTCCAGCTGCATACTTTCCTTCCGAATTGATACACTAGTACAGGCTTGAATTGAATAAGCAGGAAAGGACGCGCTTTGAATGAATCAAATCCGGACGATGCAGGACCTCCAAGATGTCTTGCTGGAGCAATGGTCGAAAGAAGAATTAGCAGAACAGCATGAAGCATTTAGCCAGCTTTCCCCTTGGCTGAACAGCCAGGGCGTATCGCTCCACCATCAGATCATTGATGAAATCAAGAATCGGGGTGGGCTTAACAATACTTAACATACATAAATGTTGATTTATTATCTTTAATCGATCATAATATACATTGTCAATTACATATTTTTAGGAGGTTTTATTCATGGCACATCAATTACCGCCACTGCCTTACGCGAACAATGCATTGGAACCGCACATCGATGAAACAACAATGATGATCCACCACGATCGCCACCATAACGCTTATGTTACGAACCTGAACGCTGCTCTTGACAAGTACCCTGAGCTGCACGAAAAAACATTGGAAGCGCTGATCTCCGATCTGAACGCAGTTCCGGAAGATATCCGCACGGCAGTTCGCAACAACGGCGGCGGCCATGCAAACCACTCCCTCTTCTGGGAAACAATCGCTCCGAACGCTGGCGGCGAGCCTACTGGCGCGCTGGCTGACGCAATCAACAGCGAACTCGGCGGCTTCGAGAAGTTTAAAGAAGAGTTCGCGAAAGCGGCTACGACACGTTTCGGCTCCGGCTGGGCATTCCTTGCAGTAAGCAAAGACGGAAAGCTCAAAGTATACAGCCTTCCGAACCAAGACAGCCCGATCATGGAAGGCGAAACGCCAATCCTTGGCCTCGATGTTTGGGAGCATGCATACTACCTGAAGTACCAAAACAAGCGTCCGGATTACATCCAAGCATTCTTCAACGTAATCAACTGGAACGAAGTTGGCAAGCGTTACGAAGCAGCGAAGTAATCTCGCCATAATAAATGGCCCTGTCGTCGAAAGACGCAGGGCCGTTTTTTTATCGCTCGGAGAATTTGCGAGGGAGCTTATGCTGTATCACGTTAATTATCTCGCTAATAAAGTAAGCTATTACGAGGAAGGGCAAGCGCCACACCCTACTTCATAGGGGATCACTTTGAATAACGCCTCTTCGTCAACACTAGCTTCCTTCAAGACTACCACAGCTTAATAGTGGCAACCTTTCAAACCTGAAGCAGGTTCCATTGCGTCTGGCTATCCATTAGATGACTATTTTGATCGTTGGCGTCCGTTACACAAAGGCATGCTTAAGGATGCGTAAAAACACGTTTGGAAATGCGAGCTGCTTCATCTCGGACTGGGTAATCCAGCGGTACGAGCCGGACTGCTCCGGGTTGGCGGAGTCCCTTAGGGCCGGTTCGGCTGACGGCCCATGATTCACGGCGCCGACTATTTCCCGTGCGGCAGCCATCTCCAGCATGGCTGGACGTTCCGACGGCCTGGCGCCCCCAGCTTGCTCGCTCCCTGGATTTGCGTTACCGCCTGCCTCTGCCGTAAACCGGTACACTCGCATGTCCCAATGAATATGGCTGAAGGTGTGTTCCGTATCGAGGAACCAATCGTCAGGCTCAAGCATCGGCCCTCCATCTTGAGCCAGCGCCTCCTGAAGCTGCACCATATTATACTCATGCGTACCCGCCTGCGTGATGCCGTCCGCCGCTCCTACCTTCCAATGGGGCAGCTCCCACATCCGGGCAAGCAGGCCAGTTTCCGGCCGCTGGCGAACGAGCACTGCGCCATCCTCCCGCATCGCAAGGATCGCAAAGCGCTGCTCCGGCTTCGGAGGCTTGGCCTTCGTCTTGACCGGAAGCCGCATCTCCGCTCCCTCAAGCCGTCCCGCGCACCGCTCCATCACCGGACAGGTCAGGCAGTGCGGCGTCTTCGGGGTGCATACCGTCGCACCAAGCTCCATCAGTGCCTGATTAAAGTCGGACGCCGTCCCCTCGGGAATCAGCTGGCGGATCATACCTTCCATTTTCACACGAGTAGAGCTCTTAGCAATGTCATCCTCCATATAGAAAAAACGCGACAGCACGCGCATCACGTTGCCGTCCACGGCCGGCTCCGGCTTGTTGAAGGCGATGCTTAAGATCGCTCCCGCCGTGTAGGGCCCGACGCCCTTCAGCGCCGCGACCTGCTCCGGCTCGTTCGGCACCTCTCCGGCGTACTTTTCACGCACCTCGCGCACGGCCGTTTGCAAATTGCGGGCACGGGAGTAATAGCCGAGTCCTTCCCAGGCTTTCAGCACTTCCTCTTCCGGAGCATCCGCAAGCGCTTCAACCGTTGGAAACTTCGAAATAAACCTTTCGAAGTAAGGCTTCACTGTTTCAACACGCGTTTGCTGCAGCATAATTTCCGAAACCCATATATAATAAGGATTTTTACTTCTCCGCCATGGGAGATCCCTTTTATGAACCCGATACCATTCCAACAGCCGTTCGCCGAAAAAAACACCGTTTTCCATTGACTCTCTCCCCCTGTATCCTAGTATCCTATCAGAGAGCCTATCACACGGGCAAGCGGAAAAGGCGACCTGCTTAGTTGCAGCATGGGCTGTATTGGGATTCTGGGATTCTTAGATGTGCATACGAGTGCAGAATATGCAGAGTAATCGCTCAAGGGGCGATACTTGGACGAGGCCGGGCTACAAGCTCGGGATGGCGGTTTCACGGTGATGTTGAGGTAACTTGCTTGTGCGACGATCCTTGGGTGTGGCGAAGTTACATGCTCGGGATGGCGTTTTTCACGGTGAGGTTGAGGTAACTAGCTTGTGCGACGATACTTGGGCGGGGCGGGGTTACTTGCTCGGGATGGCGGTTTCACGGTGAGGTTGAGGTAACTAGCTTGTGCGATGATACTTGGGCGGGTCGGGGTTACTTGCTCGGGATGGCGGTTTGCCGTCGTTACATTGAGACATTCGTCTATGAGACTGTCCGATAATCCAAATTACTTGTATTGTTCTCATAGGCCCCCTAATTAAACTGGAGTCCTC
>NZ_WTLI01000025.1 GCF_011421635.1 Paenibacillus turpanensis | reverse complement strand
TTGGCCCATCGCCTTAACTTAATGACATTGTCCTCTGGGGCAGCGCTTTTTTTGTGGCGGAATAAGCACTTGTCGATGCAAGTTCTTGATTTATTTCGCAGGTATGGTTTAATAGGTGAGACATTGTTATCTACTTTGACGGCATATTGCCAAGTTCTTTCATGAGGTGCATGACCCATATGACGAACTCCTTATCGATAAATTCCGAGAATCACATGCAGCCGCGCATTTTGATCGTCACTGCCGTTGACGCGGAAAAAGAAGCCGTAATGCGCGGGCTGCAAGGAGACGAAAGGTTCGCCGCTGCCGCAGTCGGCGTCGGTCCTGCCGCTGCCGCTGCTCGAACGGCGGCGCTCCTTGCAGCCTCGACGTATTCGCTCGTGATCAGCGCCGGGATCGGCGGCGGCTTTGCGGGACGGGCGGACATCGGCTCGCTCGTCGTCGCCAGCGAAATTATTGCCGCCGACTTAGGCGCGGAAACGCAGGACGGCTTCCTCAGCGTGGACGAGCTCGGCTTCGGCAGCAGCCGGATTGCCGTCGACTCTGTCGCTGCGAAGCGAATTGCAGCCGCGCTGGAGGCTGCCGGGCTGCCGCTTTGCTTTGGTCCGGTGCTCACGGTGACGACGGCAACCGGCACTGCTGCCCGTGCCGAAGAGCTGGCACGGCGAAATGCCGGCGCAGCAGCCGAGGCAATGGAAGGCTTCGGCGTCGCGGCAGCCGCTAATGACCGCGGCATTCCGGTCCTGGAGCTGCGCGCGGTTTCCAATCGCGTCGGCCCGCGTGACCGAAGCGCCTGGAGGATCCCCGAGGCGCTGCACGCGCTGGAGCAAGCATGTAAAGTGTTAACGGAGGTGCTTACGTAAACATGCAAATCGCTTTTTCGCCTTGTCCAAACGATACCTTTGTATTCCATGCCCTTGTGCATGGTTTGATTCCCGGCGCGCCTGATTTTAAGGTGACCTATGCGGATATTAACATCACCAATACACTAGCGACTCAGCCCGGTGGGCTGGAGGTCATGAAAATCTCTTATGCGGCGCTGCCGTGGGTGCTTTCCGAATATGCGCTGCTGCCATGCGGCGGTGCCCTAGGCCGGGGCTGCGGTCCGCTGCTGCTGACGCAGGAGCAGCGGGATCCGGCATGGCTTGCCGGACGCCGGGTCGCGGTGCCAAGCGAACGTTCGACGGCGTATTTGTTATTCCGCCTATGGGCGGCGCAGCAGGTGCCGGGAGGCGTCGGTGAAATTATCGTGATGCCGTTTCACGAGATTATGCCTGCCGTACGCGATGGGAAGATTGATGCGGGACTGGTTATTCATGAGGCACGATTTACGTATTCGTCCTATGGCCTGAAGCTGGTAGCGGATATGGGCAGCTGGTGGGAGAGCGACACGAAATTACCGATCCCGCTTGGCGCGATTATTGCCCGCCGATCCTTAGATTTGGCTGCGCTTGAAGGATGGATCCGCGCCTCTGTTCAGTATGCGTGGGCGAACCCCGAGCTTTCCAAGCAGTATGTGATGGAGCATGCACAGGAGATGTCGCCTGAGGTAGCCAAGTCCCATATTGACTTGTATGTGAATGAATTTACGGCAAATCTCGGCGAGGCCGGATATAATGCCGTCGAAGCTTTGCTTGGACGAGCTGTAGAAGAAGGGCTCGTGCCTCAATTCGATATGGCTCTGCTTCGCAACAAATCATAAGCCGAAAGCTATCCGGTGTCATATGCAAACAGCTTAAGAGCCAGCCGACCAAACATTCGGTTGGCTTTTTTTATGCAGGAATTGGGTATCGGCACAAGAATTTGTATACGAGAGTACAAGTATAACGAAAGTTCAAACATACATGATTTGCGAGATTGTGATCACGTACGAAATGGTTTGCATTGTTTTGTCAGAAATCTCTTCTTTCACGAGTCAGTAAAGTATCTACTCTACGCGAGGTGTTAGCAGTGAATCACAAATCCCTTGACCCTAGCTTGGATCAACAGGAGACAACAGACACTCCGGCTGTGAATCCCCTTATGGAGGAAATGGACGATCAAATGCTCGTCCGGCTTGCTCAGCAGGGCGAGCAAGAGGCTTTTGCCGAGCTGATCCGCAGGCATCGGGCGCAGGCATTCGGTTATGCCCGTACTCTCACGAGAGAGACCTTTCATGCCGAAGACATTGTGCAGGACGCGGTCATTCGGGCTTTTCTGCATCTCGGTTCTTTGACTGATCCGAGCCGCTTTCTGCCTTGGCTGCAGCGAATTGTGCGTAATCAAGCATATTCGAAGCTGAAGCGAAGATCGGGTTCAAGGGAAAAGCTGTTTTCCGAGCTGATGGAGGGGAATAACGAGCATTCATCGGAGGAAGGTTCGATGGACATGGAGGCTATTTTTCGCCGTATGTCCACTCGAGACAAAGAAGCCGCAGGAGGCTTGAATCCGGAGCTGCAACTTTTGCGCCAAGAAACGGTGAATATGATCAAAGAAATCGTGTACTGCTTGTCCCCGAAAGAACGCCGTATTTTTGAGTCGCATGTATTCGAGCAGCTATCGCCAATGGAAATTGCCGAAGCCTCGCAGCTCACAACGGCGAACGTGTACCAGATTTTGTCCAGGTCTCGGAAAAAAGTGATTCAGCAGCATATTCGCGTGGTTGTAGATCATTACATGGAATCTCGAAGGGAGCTTGTATCAATGAAAAAGGTTCAATTATCGCCAAAACAACTGCTTCAAGGGAAGTGCTCGTGGACTTCGGCGGGAACAGCGCTGCAGCAGCTATTTTCGTATACGGATCAGCATTATTCACTTCCGTATATTATGGGGATGACCGGTCTTGCTTTCCGCATTACGATATATCCAAACACGGTGCACATTGCTGGACCGACAAGCTTTCATTTCAACCGATTATTCACCGAGGGGCTGCGTAATCTCGGGTTTCGCGCCCGCATGGTGGAAGGGCTGAAGGGGGAGGCCGGACCGAACGCGAATTTAGTCGATCCCAGGCTGCTTACACCGGAGGCTAAGCTTAAAAGGCAGCTGCACAGTATGCTTCCAGCTGCGCTGGAGCTCATTCACAGCTCCATTGACAAGGGGCTTCCGGTTCTTACGTGGGATATGTTTATTCCGGAGTTTGGGATCGCCGACGGATATGACGATGAGAAGCAGGAGCTGCATGTCCTAGAGTGCGGGAAGAAAGGTAACGTTGCCTTTGAACATTTGGGACGTGGCATTCTAGAAGATTTGTTCGTGCTCGCGTTGGACGGAACGATAGAGATCTCCACTACGGAGCGGATTCGCGGCGCTCTTCGTCTGATTCTTGACCACTATCATGGCCGGGAATCCGGATTTGAGGATTGTGTTCACGGTCTCAAGGCTTATGAGACGTGGATGGAGGCATTCCGGGCCGGGAACATTGAGCCGAACGGAAACGCATATAATGCGGCCGTTATACAAGAGGCAAGAGCACAGGGGGCCGCTTTCTTGAAGGAGTTGTCGGAAAGCTGGAAGGGCGATGGAGAGCGCAGCCAGCAAATCAGGGGGCTATGCCGTGAAGCGTCAGCGACTTACGAGCAGATTGCAGATCAATTAGCGGATCTCTGTGTGCGGTTTCCATTTCCGGCGGGCGGAGCACCAAATGAGGAGGCGCAGGCGCAAGCGGCGATTGCTGTGCTGCAAGAGGTGTATGAACTCGAGAAAACGGCTGTAGGTTTGCTGGAGCAGCTGCTTACGGAAGTAGACGATTTGGAAGTCGAATGAGCAGCGTTGGTTTATTATAATAAATATTTTGGAGATATGTGTCGAATATTGTCATAATGTTGTTCGTTGTGTTATGATAAAGACATATAACTTGATCAAGGCAAAATTGCCGAAAGGCAATGACGCAAAGCTACAGGGGCTAATGTAGAAATACGATGCCAGCCAGCTGCCGTGGAGCTTTCAGAGCTAGTTTGAAGCTTGTCTATGGCCGCATAGACAAGCTTTTTTAACGTTTCGGCCTGCACTGCCTGTTCAGACAGAAAAACGTACATAGGTGGGATTACATCATGAACAAACATCGTTTCGTTGTATGCACACTGCTTTTGGCTTTCGCTTCCGCATCCATATCCGGCTTTCAAACGGCGCAAGCTTCGGAAGAGCAGGATGCTCCAGAGGAGAGAGCATCGGTCCAGTTGGAATTTATCGATGCTAACGAAGCAGCTTGGGCAACTTCATTTATCGGAAAAATGAAACATAAGAAAGTTATTTCCGGCTACGAAGACGGAAGTTTTCGCCCGAATCAGCCTGTGACTCGCGTTGAGGCTGTGATCATGGCCGTACGGTTGATGGGGTTAGAAGAGGAGGCGAAGGGTGCCAGCGGTTCACTTCTTTTCAAAGATGCTTCTATGATTGATGAAAAATACAGCTGGGCAAAAGGCTATATCGTCACAGCACTCCAGCACGGACTGTTTGATGTGTCTGAAGAGCATCTTCATCCGGAAAAACCGGCCAGTCGTATTTGGGTTTCGGGCTTGCTGGTAAAGGCGCTCGGACTTCAGGAAGAGGCGTTCGCGGCAATGACTACCGCAACGGACTTTCGGGACGCGAAGGATATACCGGCTGGGGCGGTTGGTTATGTAAATGTAGCGGCGGAGCAGGGCATCGTAGGGGGTTACCCGGATGGCACGTTTCAGCCGAAAAAACCGGTTACGCGAGCTGAAATGGCGGCGCTTCTGGACCGTACAAACGGGAATCTATTAACCCAAACGGGTGCTGAAGTTCGCAAGGGCAAGGTTATTTCGATTTCCTTTGGCGATCAGGCTGCAGGCGTGACGGAACGTGTGTATGGCACGGAAGCTCTAGGTACTCTGGTTATGGAGGCTTCAGAGGGAGAGGAGATTTCTTTCGATATTTCACCTGAGCTTGTGGTGTCTTTTCAAGATCGATTCGTGACAGCGACACAAATTCTTGAAGGAGATTACGTGATCGCAACGGTTCAAGACCAAGTCGTACTTGAAGCGAGCATCATGGAAACAGGGAAAGAGGACAAAAAGAAGGAAGACGACGACCTGAAGGATAAGAAGGAAGAGGAAAAAGAGAAAGAAAAAGAAAAAGAGAGAAAGAAAGAGAAGGAAAAAGAAAAAAAGAAGAAAAAGAAAAAAGAATCGGATGAGAAGGATAAGGAAGAAGAGCGGGAAGAGTAATCACCGAACGGACACCCATCAACATCGACAGACTCATACGTTAGTGTATCAAGGCACAATCTAGAATTGTGCCTTTTTTGTTTTGCGGCTGCAACGGAAAGATTCTCAAAAAAGAATGAGAAATATAAAAATAAATGTATGAATTTGTCTCTATTTGTGATATTTTAATAGAAATAAATGTCGAATTTTTCTAGTTGTTGAACTTAACGCCATAGGGTGGGAATCATCATGGAAACCAAACAAGATCAGCCAATCGCTCAGCTCAACGGCTGGACTCTGCGCCGGGACATTTTTAATGACAATGGACTCGTAGTGCTTTCTGAGGGAACTATTCTTAATGAGTCGCATGTAAAGCGTTTACAAATGCTTGGGATCACGTTGACAGCTTTGGATGTTTACAACGCTTCTGCGAAAGGTGAAGAGGCGGGAAGCAGCCCGAACTCCATTCAGAAAATTAATGCGCATGAGCTGGTTGACGACGCGATTGCTCAGGTGCGAACCATATTCGATCAAATCCGGCAATCAAGCAAGCTGCCCTTATCCGACATTCGCAAGGAAATTCTTCCTTGTGTGCAGGATTTATCGGAGGAACACGATTTGTATCATGTATTGTCCAGCTTGCAATCTAAGGACGATTATACCTACCGTCATAACATCGGTGTGGGGGTTCTCTCGACATTAATCGGCAAATGGATGAACCTACCCAGCAACGAAATCGCGCAGCTGACCGTTGCCGCTACGCTGCACGATGTCGGTAAAATGAAAATACCGAACGAAATCTTGATGAAACCGGAAAAATTAACTGCTGAAGAATATGCCCTCATGAAAAAGCATACGATTTTCGGCTATGAAATGCTGAAATCGACGGTCGGAACGAACCACCGGGAGGCTTTGGTCGCCCTGCAGCATCACGAGCGGGAAGACGGGACCGGTTATCCGTTTGGGCTGCGTTCTCATAAAATTGACTTGTTCAGCCGCATCGTTGCGGTAGCCGATGTGTTTCACGCGATGTCCTCCACACGCTCGTACCGGATGGCGTCTCCTTTTTATGAAATTTTAAAGGAAATGCATGAGCAGCGGTTCGGAGCTTTTGATCCTAAGGTGATCGGAATCTTTTTAGGGAAAATGATGGGCTCCTTAGTAGGAAATACGGTAGAGCTTACGGATGATCGCGTCGGGATCATCGTGATGATTAACGCCCATGACCCGATTCATCCACTTGTGCAGATTGACGATGCCTTTTTGGATTTAAGCAAGCAAAGCTCTGTCCATATTCGGCGTGTTTTGGCGAATTAATGAATGTGAAGGCTGCCCTGTTTTGAGGGCGGCCTTTTTCATGCTTTGGGGGACTCCCCATCGATTGTTGTGAGGTGCTTCATAGCTTGTTCATGGTACAATGGTAAGACGGGCTTCGATGAGAAAATGAACGGGATGATGATAAGTTGAAAAACGAGCTTCGGGTAAACGACATTATTGAGGTTAGTGTATTAGCGGGTAAAATTATGCTGGAAAACGGGGCGGAGACGTACCGGGTGGAGGACACCATGGAGCGAATTTCTCGTTCCTTCGGAGCGGGACCGGCTCACAGCTACGTGACACCGACAGCAATTTTATTTTCGCTGGAAGGCGCGGAGAAAACACGTCTAGCGCGCATTTCCAGCCGCACGATCCGGCTTGACAAGGTGACCTGGGTCAACCGCATTTCCCGCCAGATCAGTGCGGGGCAAGTCACACTTCCGGAGGCGTATCGTCTGCTCAAAGAAGCGGAGGCAGCGAAGCAAACGCATCCGTTGTGGTACAGCACCATAGTCGCCGGTATTTCCAGCGGCTGCTTTATGATGATGTTTAATGGCATGTGGAGTGATTTTATCCCCGCGGCCGCTGCTGGGGGGCTGGGGTTTCTTAGCTTAATTCTCCTGCAAAAGGTGCTTCATATTAAGTTTTTCGCCGAGTTTTCGGCATCGCTCTTCATCGGATTGCTGGCAAGCTTGTTTGTGTATGTTGGAGCAGGCACGCAGTACGATAAGATCGTCATCGGCTCGGTCATGCCGCTCGTTCCCGGACTGCTCATCACGAACGCGGTACGCGATTTGATGGCGGGACATCTCGTTTCTGGTCTGTCGAAGGGCGCGGAAGCGTTCCTGACCGCGTTCGCGATTGGCACGGGAATCGCGGTAGTCTTAAGCTGGTTCGGGTAACTGGAGGAGGTTCTACATATGACAATGATGGCAACACATGCTCTTACCAGCTTTTTAGCTTCCGCAGGCTTTGGGATTCTGTTTTATGCACCGCGATCATCCATCATACACTGCGGTTTTGTCGGCATGGCGGGCTGGCTTACGTATATGGTTTGCTCGTTCCGCTTTGACGCGATCGTGTCCACCTTAATCGCTTCCTTTGTCGTTACGGCGATAAGTCATGCCTTTTCCAAAATTTATCGGACGCCTATCATCGTGTACAGTATTTCGGGGGTTATTCCGCTTGTTCCCGGAGGGCTTGCGTACGAGGCGATGCGTTTTTTCGTTTTGAAGGAGTATCCGGAAGCGCTGGGAACAGCGGCGCAAGCGTTTTTAATCTCGGGTGCGATTGCCGTTGGGTTAGTGTGCTCGGAGGTCATTCATCAGTTATTTCAGCGGAAAGCTCGGTAAATTTATAGGGCAGATCGCTCTAGGAAATGCCTTGGCTCTCTAAAAGTGAAGGCGATAAAGTCTTTCGAAACCATTGGTCTCGAAGGACTTTTTTGGTTTTCTAGACACGGATGCTTCATAAAAAATTTATTTTTTTGCCAAAAGGGTATTGTTGGAAACGCAAATATCTGTTGCTTTGATAACCGCAGAAAAGGCCATGACGGAACGATCACCTCTGACCGTACACAGGCGGTAGCCGAAGCGATGCCGGATGTGGAGCAAATTCCATATGTCGGTTTAGCCGATAAAAAGGGCGAGTTGCTGCGAACGATCGATATGCCTTATTACTGCAATCATTATCACGCGAATAACGACAATTCCTTGCTGATCGGGGATACGGTTGATGATTTGGTGCTGATTGATTTGCAGCAGGAAAAGCCGGAGCCGACCGTGCTTTGCACACATCATACGTCATGGTACTATAATCGTACCCATCCTCATCCAACATTTAGCTGGAACAGCGAGAAGATTTTGTTTTCTACGGAGCGGGATAAGGGCAAGCTGAACTTGTACCTGATAGAGCTGGAAGAAGGCCGCTGAACGCAGCGGGACTAGGTGTTCTTGAGGCTAAGGCTTGGTCGCTATTGTTTAAGCTGAACAATATTCGAATTTCATGATTTGACTATAATTAACTACATTAATAAAAGTGTTTAATACTATTAAATAAATGAGGGGGCAGCAAGAAGGTGAACATAGTAGTCGCTCCAGATTCGTACAAAGGCAGCCTCACCGCCGTTCAGGTAGGCGAGACGATGGCAAAGGCACTGCAAAGCGAACTGCCGGATGCTATCATCCACATTATTCCGATGGCAGACGGCGGAGAAGGAACTGTCGACGCGGTGCTTCGTGCAACGGGAGGAAGGCGCATCGAAGCGAAGGTGACAGGTCCGCTCGGAGAAGCGGTGGAAACCTATTTTGGGACCTTCACGGATGAACGGGGGCCGGGGGCCGTTATCGAAGCGGCCAATATTTGCGGTCTGACTATGGTACCGAAGGATCGCAGGAATCCGCGATTTACAACGACACGAGGCTTAGGCGAAATGATTCGCATTGCGCTGGATCAGGGCATTCGTCGCATGTTGATTGGTCTAGGAGGCAGCGCAACGAATGACGGCGGTCTGGGCATGCTTTGTGCACTAGGGGCGCAGGCTTTGGCGCCGGATGAGCGGTCGCTGCAGGGCTTCGGTGCAGATTTGTTTGGTATTACTTCGCTGTCACTTCAACAGCTTGATCCGAGGCTTGCTGAGTGCGAATTGGTGATCGCATCGGATGTACGGAATGCTCTATTGGGTCCGGAGGGGGCATCGTATGTGTTCGCTCCGCAGAAGGGGGCGGCGGCCCATGAGCTGGCCGAATGGGACGAAGCCATGTGCAGATATGCGGAGCTGTTGGAGTTCGAAGCCGCTAACGTTATGAAGCTTAATTCACGAGCAGGCGATCTACCTATGCGGCTGCGGGAATTGGCTGGGGCGGGGGCCGCCGGCGGGCTCGGCTTTGCTCTTCTAGCGATCGGCGGAAGGATCATTTCCGGCGCACAGGCGGTAGAGCAAATATGCGGCCTGCATGCGCTGATCGGACGCTGTGACTGGGTGCTGACCGGCGAGGGACGAAGCGACGGACAGACCTTGCAGGGCAAGCTCCCCTTTTATGTGGCGGAGCTTGCGAGGGCTGCCGGTAAGAGGGCGGTACTGATTTCCGGCAGCTTGGGCGGCGGGAGCGAGCAGCTGACTCCGTATTTCGCCGGCTGCTTTGCCGCATTGCGTGAGCCGGCCGACGTGGAGGAGTGTATGCGGAATGCGGAGCAAAATGTGTTGGAATGCACTCGCAGCGTCGCTCGTTTGATTCGTCATTTTACAACATAGCTCTGTTTGAAATGCTTGGTACGAAAGGGAGGGGAACCGAAGTGAATATCGTTGTATTGGACGGTTATACGTTAAACCCGGGGGATCTCGATTGGGAACCACTGCGGCGGCTGGGTACAACAACGCAAATTTACGATCGAACTGCGCCGGGTGAACTGCTTGATCGGGCGGCTGACGCGGAACTCTTGCTTACGAATAAAACGGTGCTGGCGGCTGAGACGCTAGCCCTGCTGCCGAAGCTGCGTTACATTGGGGTGCTTGCAACGGGCTATAATGTGGTGGATGTTGCAGCTGCCGAAGCACGGGGGATTACCGTTACGAATGTACCGACCTACGGCACCCATTCCGTGGCGCAGTTCGTATTTTCGCTGCTGCTTGAGCTGTGTCATCGTGTTCAGCGCCATAGTGATGCCGTTCATGCAGGGGAGTGGTCACAATCTGTCGATTTTTGCTTTACTCGGGCTCCCTTAATGGAGCTTGCTGGCCGGACGATGGGCCTGGTCGGTCTTGGCCGAATCGGGACGCAAACGGCGAAGATTGCGGAAGCGATGGGTATGAAGGTTATCGCGTCGGGAAGAGCGTCAAGCCTGAGCAAATCTACTGACGGGATCAAGCGGGTGCCTCTAGAGGAGCTATTACGCAGCGCTGATGTGGTAAGCCTTCATTGTCCCCTCACCCCATCTACGGCCAACCTGATCAATGAAGACGCTCTACGCATGATGAAGCCGATTGCATTCTTGATCAATACGTCAAGAGGTCCGCTCATTGATGAACAGGCCTTAGCCGCCGCATTGCATGAGGGGCGTTTAGCCGGTGCGGCGCTCGATGTGCTGTCAGTCGAGCCACCGCCTGCGGATCATCCGTTACTTGGGGCGCCGAACTGTATTATCACTCCACATATTGCATGGGCGACCTTTGAAGCAAGACAGCGGCTCTTGGGTACAGTGATCGACAACGTAAAGGCGTATCTGGAAGGACGGCCGCAAAATACAGTCGGTGCCACCAAATAGAAATTGATGAAAAGCATGCTAATCAATGGCATGCTTTTTTGTCCTTTTGCAGCCATTTACAGGATGTAGAACATGTGTTCTAATGTAATGGTTGATGTTTATTTCAGGCTTGGGGGATTTCACATGACTCAAAATGGCATTGTATTCGTTGTTAGTGTTTCGATCATGCGTGAGGACAAGGTACTTATGGTCAAAGAAAACAAAGCATCTGTTCGAAATAAATGGAATTTCCCATCTGGTAGAATCGAGTTCGGTGAAGATATTTTGACAGCAGCCTGCAGAGAAGCAAAGGAAGAAACTGGATACGACGTTGAGCTTACAGGCACTACAGGTATTTATAATTTCATCAGCAGTTCAAATCACCACATCATTTTAAACCATTTTATTGGTGAAATAGCTGGCGGCTCTCTTCAGTTAGATCCAAGGGAGATCATTGATTCTAATTGGGTATCACCACAGGATTTGCTAAATCCAGAAGTAATGGAATTACGTGATAAAGAAGTTATGAAACAGATAGCCGAAAATCTTATCTCTAAGAGTGAGTTCCCCTTAACAGTATTCAAAATGATGTAGGAATCATGTACAAACCTATTGGAAAACGAGAAAGTATGGGCTAATCCTCACGAATTTCGCAAATCCACGCAAATCCCCTATAATTGTAAAAAAGTATTGAGGAAGGGTGATGGCACATGAAGAAAGTCGTTTTAGCGGGTGGCACGGGATTTTTAGGACACTATTTTACAGAGAAATTCAGCTCACTCGGCTACGATGTGCTGATCATTTCACGAAACCCTCAGCATATTTCTTGGGAAAACACACCGGACATCATGAATGCCTTGAACGGTGCAGAAATGCTGATCAATTTAGCCGGTAAGTCGGTCAACTGCCGATATAACGAGACGAACAAAAGGGAGATTTTCAATTCTCGAACGGAAACGACGAAAACGCTGGGGAATGCGATCCTTGCGTGCAGCGAGCCTCCAGCATTATGGCTGAATTCAAGCACTGCGACGATCTACCGCCATGCGGAGGATCGACCGATGACGGAAACAACCGGCGAAATCGGTTCCGGCTTCTCCGTTGAGGTTGCCAAAGCGTGGGAGGAGGCCTTCTTTTCATTTAAACTGCCGGCGACACGCCAGGCGGCACTACGGATTTCAATTGTGCTGGGCAAGGATGGAGGCGTCATGATTCCTCTAAAGAAGCTGGTCTCCTATGGCCTTGGCGGCAAACAGGGGCCGGGCACGCAGAAGTTCAGCTGGATTCACATCGAGGATTTGTTTCGCATGATTATGTTTATGAAGGATCGGGAGGAGCTGCAAGGCGTGATCAATTGCGCTTCACCATACCCCACGACCAATGAGGAATTTATGAGTGAGCTTCGACGAGCTATGAATATGAGGTTTGGGCTTCCGGCTCCAAGCTGGCTGCTGGAGATCGGTGCTGTGCTCATTCGGACGGAAACTGAGCTTGTGCTGAAAAGTCGCTGGGTCGTACCGGAACGATTGGAGGCAGCCGGTTTTGTGTTTCGCCACCCCACGCTTCGAGAGGCGCTTCAGGATCTGGTGACCTAGCGGGCCGAGCACAGCTATATCCCGCTAGACCAACCGAGCGATGCAAAACCGAATGCATGGCATTCTACCGACTGGTGTTTACGTTCTCTAACGGCAGCTTTATCGTAAATGTCGTTCCTTCGTTCGTTTTGCTTTCCACGTAAATATGACCGTTATGGTTGTTTCGAATAATATTGAAAGTCACCATGAGGCCAAGACCGGTGCCCTTTTCTTTGGTTGAATAGAAGGGCTCACCCATTTTGGCCAATACCTCCGGCGGTATGCCCAACCCGTTGTCTTTGACCCGAATCACGGCCTCGCCCTCTTGCACAACGACATCGATACGAATCTCTCCGCCGTCATCCAACGCTTCAATCGCATTTTTAATAAGGTTAATAAAGACCTGCTTCAATTGATGCTCGATGCACCAGATGGGCAGCGTGGATTCGTCCCATGCGGTATTAATGCTTATGTTTTTAAAAATGGCCTGCGGCTGCATGAGCTGGACGACCTGCTGTACCAATTCTTTGATGTCATGATTTTCGTAATAGGAGCTTTGCGGCTTGGAGAAGGTGAGCAGCTCTTGAATAATGGACTCAATCCGGTCAAATTCTGAATCCATAATCTGATAATACTCGGGATTATATTCGTTTTTCGCATGCATCAGCTTCAGGAAGCCTTTAAGAGTGGTAATCGGGTTACGGATTTCATGCGCGATTCCAGCGGCCATTTGACCGACCACGGACAGCTTTTCCCACTGCTGAATGATTTCGTCGGTTTTCAGCTTTTCCGTCATATCCCGGAACGTAATGACGCTGCCGGCATGGTGTCCATCGACCATGATCGGCTGAACGGTGTATTCCACGGGAAAGCTGGAGCCCGACTTATGCCAAAAGATATCATCCTTCACAAACATGCTTTCCCCGCTGTTGAGTGCGTGATAAACCGGGCAATGATGGAGCGGGACATGCTTTCCATGAGGATCGGTATGATGGATGAGCTCATGTAAATTATGATATCGGAAATCGGAAATATGATAGCCGGTCAGCCGTTCCGCAGCTTTATTCCAAAAAATGACCTTGGCATCAAGATCAATTCCATAAATTCCTTCGGCTACGGAGTCTAAAATTAACTGGTTTACGTTAGTTAATGGCTCGGTGCCATTCGTCAGGTGATTAGCAGTCAAGCTGTTTTCGTTGGGCATTGTTGAGTTCCTTTGGTGTTTATTGGTTTTACTTATTATACCGAAATGAGGAAAAGGTTGTCGAAAGAAAAAGATGTTAAGATTTTTTTGGGACAATTGCCACTTAATTACCATGAGGATCACACCTTTTTACATAGGGGGAAAGGAAACGACCTGATAAGATGAGGGATGCATACATACACGGAAAGCAGGGGAGGCGATAGGGCAGGCCAGGGGTCGAAGGCAATGTGATGTACGTGCTGCATTGGTTGAACAGCTTGTGCGCGATAACAGCTGTCGTTCGAATGAACGTAATGCCATGGGATGACAACAACGTGAACTGCTTATCTTGATCATGACAACCCCACTATCAAAGGAGTGATACGATGCTGAAACGATTTCTAGGCCTCGCATTATCCAGCTGCTTAGTGCTAACCGCCTCGATCCCTGCGGCAGCGGCCGAGGTCTCTATGACCGGTACAAGCTATGATTATCCATTTCGAAATCCAGATCTTCCGCTAGAAACGAGAGTGGACGACTTGGTTTCGCGGCTGACGCTTCCCGAAAAAGTCTCACTCATGCATCAATACCAGCCGGCGATTCCGCGCTTAGGCATTCCTGCGTTCCGTACCGGAACCGAAGGGCTTCACGGAATTGCCTGGCTGGGGGAAGCTACGGTATTCCCTCAGGCGACCGGGCTTGCCAATACGTGGAATACAGAGCTGGTCGAGCAAATCGGCTCCGCTGTCGGCGACGAGGCAAGGGCCTTCTATAAGCGGAATCCCGTTTCCCACGGACTGAGTGTGTGGGCTCCCGTCGTCGACCTGATCCGCGATCCGCGTTCAGGCCGCAACGAGGAGGGCTTTGGGGAGGATGCTATGCTTTCCGGAACGATGGGGAAGGCGTATGCTTCAGGCATGAAGGGGAACGACCCGTTTTATTTGAAAACGATTCCAACGCTGAAGCACTTTACCGGCTACAATAATGAAAAGGATCGGGGCTTCAGCTCTTCCAGCATTGATCCGCGGAATATGTATGAATATTATGCAAAGTCATTCGAGCCCGCCATCAAATCTGGTGCAGCTTTATCGGTGATGCCGGCTTACAATTCCATTAACGGGAAGCCTGCGATTGCGAGTCCGTTAATCAATGACCTCATTCGAAAGGAATGGGCGAAAGAAGGATTATTTGTTGTCAGTGATGCGTTCGATCCGACAGGCACCGTAACCGATCACAAGTATGTGGAAACGTACCCGGAAGCGATGGCGCTTGCGATTAAAGCCGGTGTAGACAGTATGACGGATCAGGGAGAAAACTCGGCGGTTATCATCGGCTATATTCATCAAGCTTTGGAACAAGGCTTGATCACGGAAGAGGATATTGACCGTGCCGTGAAGCATATGTTCATGGTCCGGTTCCGGCTCGGAGAATTTGATCCACCTGAACGAAATCCTTATGCCGGCATCCAGGAGGATGTCATTAATAGCGAGGCGCATCAGCAGCTGGCGCTGCAGGCTGCGCGAGAGCAGCTCGTGCTGCTGAAGAACGAACGCCAGGCGCTCCCGCTAAATAAGCAGAAAATAAATAAACTCGCGGTCATCGGACCGCTGGCCGACCAGGTGCTGACGGATTTTTATAGCGGAACCTTCCCTTATACGGTTTCCACACTAGAGGGTATCCAAAGTAAAATGCCGGCTCAGTCCGTGGCATTTTCCAGAGGGGTGGATCGCATTGCGCTGCAGTCCGTGACCAGCGGCAACTATGTGACGGCTAATCCGGACGGTAAAACGCCGCTGGAAGCAAGTGCAGGCGAAATCGGCACGAATGAAACGTTTGACTTATACGATTTGGGCTGGGATCAATTTTTGTTCCGCGCAAGAGCGAATGACCGTTACCTGCAAAACCTGTGGGGCAACCCGGATGTGTTGAATGACGGTGATGCGCCGGGCGCGAATCAATGGTTTACATACCAAAACTACCGGTATGAAAAGCAGCAAGACGGAACGTATTCGTTGTATAATTACCAATCCGGTCACTGGGATACGAGCTTGGAGGGCGGACGTTATGTAACCGTAAGCGATGCGGCGCCATACCGGTTAAGCACCTCCAAGGAATCGATAACCGGAGATGCGGAGAAATTCCGTGAGACGGTCGTTGTGAACGGGGAAGAGGAAGCGGCAGCCGCGGCACAGGGAGCCGATGCTGCGATTGTTGTAGTCGGCCACTTCCCGCAAATTAACGCACGTGAAACGATCGACCGTGCGGATCTGATTTTACCGCCGGAGCAGGAGGCGCTGATTGAAAAGGTCGCATCGGTGAACCGCAACACGATTGTCGTTGTTGTTTCGGGCTTTCCGATGGCCATGCCAAAGGTTGAGCGCAATCCGAATGTGAAGGCGATTTTGTACTCGGCTCATGGCGGTCAAGAGGAAGGAACGGCGATTGCCGACGCACTGTTCGGAGACTATGCTCCGGCAGGACGGTTAAACCAAACATGGTATGAGGGGGTTCACCAGCTTCCGGATATGATGGAGTACGACATTCGGAAAGGCAACCGCACCTACCAATATTTTGACGGCAAGCCTCTGTATCCATTCGGTCATGGTTTAACGTATACCCGCTTCAAATACAGCAATTTACGATTGGAGCAGCGTGCGGTAGATGCGAACGGAGAGATTACGGTATCGGTGGATGTAACGAATACCGGTTCCATCGCAAGTGACGAGGTCGTACAGCTTTACACGCGGGCAAACCACTCCAGAGTGGAGCGGCCGATCAAAGAGCTTAAGGCGTTCCAGCGCCTTTCGTTCCAGCCGAAGCAAAAACGAACCGTTACCTTCCGGCTTCCGGCCAATGATTTGCAGTTCTGGGATGTGACCCAAGAGAAGTTTGTTGTTGAATCTGGTATCTACACGATTATGGTAGGCAGCTCCTCCGAGGATATTAAGGAGAAGGCGCTGTTAAAGGTGAACGGTGAAACGATTCCGAACCGCGACCTCTTTGTAGAAACAAGAGCGGAAAATTACGATGACTACGCCGGTGTGCGTCTCGTTGAGGATCGGGAGACAACCGGCAGCAGTGTCGGGGAGACGGAATCGGGAGCTTGGATTATGTTCAAAGACGTTGATTTCGGCAGCGGCGCTTCGTCATGGGAAGCACGGGCAGCGAGTGAAACCGGCGGGAAAGTCGAGGTACGTTTGGATCATCCGAGAGGCCGCGTCGTATCCACACTGGACGTTCCGCAGACCGGCGGACTTCAGCAGTGGACCTCGGTAAGCTCGGCCGTGTACGGTGCGGAGCGGGTTCGCGATGTATATTTGACGTTTGACGGTTCGCTGAACTTGTCTTCGTTCCGCTTTAATCCTTCGCACGCTTCGCTTACACTTACTGCCCCAGAGTCGGCAGCCGCCGGTGAAGTGTTTTCCGTGAACCTTGGGGTAAGCAATGTGACGGAGAGTGTTTACGAGCAGAGGGTGACCCTGCTGTTTAACCCGCACCAGCTTGAGCTTGCAGAAGGTGAGCTTTCGATCGAGCCGACGGTGCCTGGGACGAAGATAAACGATGTGCAGATTGGGCATGGAAGGATCAGCATTGATGCGCGGTTTTCACCGACTGATACCTCCGGGACCAGCCAAGCTCCGGGTGTGCAAATTCGGATGAAGGCGAAGGAGGCAAGGCGGGATACGGTCAGCACCCTTGCGGTAATTCGCGGGGAGCTGGTCACGTCATCTGGAGCTTCCGTAAAGCTCAAGCCGCAGAAGCTTCGTATCCACTTGAAAAGACCATAACGTATAAGGGCTCCGGTTTTCTAACCGGGCCCTTTCTTTCCGCTTCACGAAAAATGAATTGATCAATGCCGGAAACGATTATACAATCAAGGTGTAATTACCAAATCATGGGACTGATGGGCGTGAAGCTACCTTTTACCCGTTTCACTACGTTCATTTCGTATCGACTGCGCAACCAGCTTATTTTTGCATTTTCCGGAATCGTGCTGTTTATTGTGCTCCTGCTGACTTTGTTATCTTATACGCAAATGACGAGGATGATCGAGCAGCAGTTTTTGCTGGCTAACAAAGAAAATATTAAGCTGGTCAATCAAAATCTCGATACGTATCTAAAGCAAATTGAAGAATTGTCGGTCTCTCCGCGCAAGGATGAGCAATTTATGAATTCGTTGTTATCAGAGGAGTATTTACCTCAGCAGTATGTACAAAATCAAATGAAGAACTTGTTTTACTCCCGCGACGATATCGAAGAAGTTTCGCTTTATACACCAAACAATCACAAGCAGTTTATCGTATCCCGCAGTCTCATCAATACGATCCATTCGATCAATCCGCATATACCCAAAGAAGCCTGGTATCAGGAGGCGATTCAAAGCAAAAGCTTCAGCAGCCTGCAATCGCGTTACGAGACCCGGGGCAAAGATTCGGGAGCGTTGTTTTTTACCTTTCACCGGATTTTGATCAACATCGCCGACAAAAGGCCGCTCGCCGCGCTCTCCATCACTTTTAATGTAAGTCGTTTAAACAAAATTATTGAAGGGATCCCGGATCAAACGAAGGATTCCATCGGAATTTTTAGTATGGACAATCGGCCGTTTTATTTAAAAGGGGAGCAGTGGGGGCAAATCGATCTGGCGGGCATGCTTCAAACGTTTGCAGCGCAGCCTTCTATGGACAGCATCGAGTGGAAGGAGGCAAACAAAGGATATTTTGTCATTCACAATATATCGCCTCTAACCAAATGGAAGCTGGTTCGTCTCACTCCGACCGATGTGGTTAATGGAAGGGCGCAGGAGGCCGGACTAGTAAATCTGGTCATTGGCTGTGGTCTTCTCCTTATTTTTATCCTGATCGTCATGCTCGTGTCCGGAATCATTACAAGAAGGCTGAAGCGCTTCTCGCAGACGATCGACCAGTTGGGCGAGGGGCAGCTGCGCAGCATCGAACAAATTGATGGACAGGATGAAATCTCACATTTATCTCGAAAATTCAATCAAATGGTTGGGCGAATCAACGAGCTGATTTTGGAAAAGTACGAAATGAAGATCAGTGAACGTAATGCCCAGCTGAAGGCGCTTGAGGCGCAAATTAACCCGCATTTTTTATATAATGCTTTGCAAGCGATTTCAACAAAGGCGATATTACATGGCCGCAACGATATTCATGACATGGTCGAAGCGCTTGCCTCCACCATGCGGTACTGCATACAGGACGGTTACCAGGTATCAGTCGCAGATGAATTGGAGCACGTGATGTATTACACCATGCTGCAGAAGGCAAGGTTCGGCAGCAGGCTGCAGGTGGTTTGCAACCTTCCGGATTCGCTGCACTCGATTCGCATTCCGAAGATGCTGCTGCAAATGCTGGTAGAAAATTCAATTAAGCACGGATTGGAGCAGTCTTTCCATCCCGTGGTCATTTCGATCTGCGGTAAGGTGGAGTACGGCAACGCCGTTCTATCGGTAAGTGACAACGGTCCGGGTATAACGCCGGAGCGTATGAAGGTCATTCGTGCTCATATCGAGGATATCGGAGAACCGAGGTTTGGGGAGCATATCGGACTTAAAAATATCGTCACCCGATTAAAGCTGATGTATGGCGATCAGGCGCAATTTTCGATGGAAAGCAAGCCGGGTGAGGGGGTTCATGTAACGATCACATTTAAACTAGGCAAGGAGGCTGCATATGTACAAGGTGCTCATCATTGATGACGAGGAACCGGTTCGGCTAGCGATCCGCGCGTTAGGACAGTGGGAGGAGCTGCAATTCGGGAGAATCGAGGAGGCCATGGATGGCCAGCAAGGCTTGGAGCAGCTGAGACAACTTCAACCGGATCTTGTCTTTGTTGATATGAAGATGCCGTATATGAACGGGGTAGAATTTTTGAATGCAGCGGTTCAAGAGCGACCGGAGGCAAAATATGTCGTTGTCAGCGGTTACGGGGATTTTCAATATGCGCAGGAAGCGATGAGAGCCGGCGCATTGGAATATATGCTAAAGCCCGTTAATCGCAAGGAGCTGCATCGTGTCATGTGCAAGGCTGCCGAACAGCTCGGCTCTACGCGGCGGCAGCGTGAAGAGAAGGTTACCGAATCGATTCGCAACAACATTACCGCCCCCCTCGTACGCGAAAAAATTTTTTCGTCCATGATTGATCAAAGCGGACGCTTTCACCGTATAGGTGAGCTCGAGGAGCTGCTGGGAATCGAAATCCACCGCTCAAGCTTTCGGGTGGCGGTCGTCCGTGTACGGAATGAGCAGGCGGTTTGCAGCGGCAAATTCCGCGGCGACGAGCACGCGTATTTCTTCGCACTCTGCAACGCGTTAAACGAGCTGTGCAAGCCCTTTGCGCAAGCGTTCAGCTTTCGAAGCGGGGGGGTCGAGCGGGAATTTGTCGTTGTCATGACCGCTCAACTCCCTGCTGCCGCATCGGAGGTCTATTCCGGATTAACGGAAGCGGTGGCGCAGCTCGAAGCGATCTTTGGGACAGAGGCGATGGCGGCGTTTGGGGAACGTGCCCGCCCATTGGAGGAGCTGCATGATGCCTACGAGGAGGCAGCCGCAATTTTGGAAGGAGCGAACCTGCTTGATCCGCGGCAGCGGGTGTATAGCGGGGTACCGTGTGCGCTTCAGGCAGAACGTCCGTCGCTATTGACGCATAAAGAGGCGCTGCAGCATGCCTTGGAAACCGGAAGCCCGAGCTACGCCTGCTCGATGGTTCGGCAGTTTTTTGCCGAAGCGCGCGCTGGAGGGTATTTTAGCCTGGAGCATATGAAGTGCGCGTCGGCGGAGCTGCGCTTGCTGCTGGAGTATGTCATGAAGCAGGCGGAGCTTCCAAGAGAGCTGCGTACTCGCGTGATGAGAAACTTCGACCAAACCTTTCAGTATCCATACTACGACCTGGAGAAGCTCGCATCGGATGCTGCATTCTTTGTTCAGGAAGCGGTGGAAACGATGCTGGAAACGTTAAAGCCCCGAGACCGGATCAATTTGAATCAAATGAAGGAATATATCGACCGCCATTATTATCAGGACATTTCCATCCCGTTTTTTTGCGAGAAATACTATGTGAGTAAGGAGCATCTGCTTCGGTTATTTAAGCAAAAGTTTGGCTGCGGCATTCACGAGTACATACAGCGTGTTCGCATGAGCAAGGCGAAGGAGCTGCTGCGCGACCCCCATGTGAAGGTCAGCGCCGTTTGTGAGCTTGTCGGCTACCGTGACAACAATTATTTCAGTAAGGCGTTCAAGAAATATTTCGGGGAATCGCCGAATGAATATCGGAGCCAGCTTCAACCAAAGCATTAGCGTTGGGAGTGCGCGGCAAGAACTTGCGATCCATCAACTTTTTCCTATGAAGGCATCAGGAAATTCCATAGAGCGAGGAGGGCTTCTGAGGGTAAGATGAACGCAGAACCATAGAATCGTAACGAAAAAGGGAGGATGCGTAAGTTGACCAGAAAAATGAGGGGCTTACAATGGGCGGCGCCTGTCATGCTGACGCTCGGCCTTATGCTGTCTGGCTGCAGTACGGGTGTAGAGACGAATAGCGGGGCAGAGGGTGCGGGAAAAGAGGCTTCGGCGGAAAAGCCGGTTACGATCTCGGTGCTCCAATACGCCCCGGAGATGGCGGAGCCGCTGCGCCGGATGGCGGACGAGTATCATAAGCAAAATCCGAATGTGAAAATCGAATTTACGATTCATCAGGACGACTACAATACCCTATTAAAAACTCGAATCAATTCCGGGGAGCTGCCGGACGTATTCATGTCGGGCGCTTATAACGACAACATTACTTACAAAGATTATGTATACGATCTGACGAACGAAGAGTTCATGAAGCATATTGTGGACTCGGCCAAAACGGGTGTTACATTAGACGGCAAAATTACCGGTTACCCGCTTATTTTGCAAGCGCATTCTTTCGTGTATAACAAAAAGCTGTTTGCCGATGCGGGCATTACGGAGCTGCCGAAGACGTACACCGAGCTGGAGGAAGCTGCGAAAAAGCTTCAGGCGAACAATATTATTCCTTTCTCCAACGGATACAAGGAATGGTGGGTGCTGGAGCAGACGTTTACGCAGGTAATGGCGTCAACCGGCGGGGACTACGAAAAGCTGTTTGCCGAAATTAATGCAGGCACGAAAAAGGTAAGCGATATGAAGGAAGCGATGAATATCTTCGACCTGCTCGATATTACGATGAAATATTCCAATCCGAAGCCGCTGGAGACGGATTTCAACGCGCAGGTCGCGCTGTTTGCGCAGGGTAAGGCGGCGATGATGCATCAGGGGACATGGGCGGAAGATTCGATTCGCAAAATCAATAAGGATTTGGACATCGGCTTTCTGCCGGGACCGGTCGGTGAGGACGGCTCGAAGGCAGGCATTATGGTCGACTCTAACATCACGTACCGAATCAACAAGGACTCGAAAAACTTGAAGGAAGTATTGAAGTTTTTCGAGTGGCTGACGACCTCGGAATACGGGAAAGCCTTTGTCCCGACAGAAGTAAAGCAAATTTCAACGATTAAGGGAGCCCCGTTCCCGGATGCGCAGCTGGCTAAGGATACCTCCGAATTTCTTGAAAAAGGCGTGACCTATCCGTGGGTGAAGGGCTATTGGCCGGACGGTTATGAGCAGCAGTCGGGTCAAATCCTGCAAAAGTATCTCAGCGGATCGATCAACCGCGAGCAGACGATGGATGAGCTGGATAAAACCTGGACTAAGCTCGTAAAGGCAAAGCAATAGCGGAACGCCTGCTTGTCCGGCTGGAGGGTGAGTTTAGGGCTCCAGCCGGCCGGATGAGCAGAGACGCATAGACGCGGAGTTATGAGATATGGAGTGAGCGAGCCTATGAAACCTGCCGTCAGCAATTCATGGAAGAAAAGCGCCGAGTTTTTGTGCTTTGTTGCGCCTGCGGTTATTCTCATCTGCATTTCGGCGCTAATTCCTTTCGTTATGTCGCTGTATTATTCTTTTACACGCTGGAACGGGATCGGCAAAGAGGTCGCCTTTGTCGGCTTTCGCAATTTTGTCGAAATTTTTACGGAGGATTCCTCCGCACTGCAATCCATGCTGTTTACTTTCAAGTTCAGCTTGTGGAACGTAGTGTTAACGAATGTTCTCGCCATCCTACTGGCGCTCGCCCTGACGAAAGCGCTGCGCAGCGCCAACGTGCTTCGGGCGGTGTTTTTCCTGCCGAACATCGTAAGCTTGGTCATCATCGGCTTTGTATGGAAGTTTATTTTTTCCAAAGTGTTTGAGTCGCTGCACCAATGGACCGGTTTTCACGTGTTTCAATGGAGCTGGCTCGGGGATGTTGATTTAGCGTTTGTCTCGGTGCTGTTCGTAAATGTGTGGCAGTCGGTCGGCTTTTTCATGATGATCTACATTACGGGGCTGCAGGCAATTCCGCAGGATTTGCTGGAGGCAGCGGATGTAGACGGAGTGGGAGGCTTTGCAAAGTTTTTCCGAGTAACGCTGCCGCTGCTGATGCCGTCGTTGACGGTGGCTGTGTTTTTGTCCATCGCCAACTCCTTGAAAATATTTGATGTGATCTACACGCTTACGTACGGCGGTCCCGGCGATGCGACCCGAAGCATTACGATGGATATTTATACGGAAGCGTTCGTCAACAACAGGTTTGGATACGCTACCGCAAAATCGCTAATCTTCGTATTGATCGTGCTGCTGATTACGGTTGTTCAGGTGAAGTTTTTTAAGAGCAGGGAAGTGGAAGCATGATCCGAATCATTCGCGGCCGAAATCAGGCAAAGCTGTTCGTCGTCGAAATGCTTGTCATTTTAGCAGCATGTTTGTTTTTATATCCGTTTTTTCTCGTGTTTATAAACACGTTTAAGTCGTATGCGGATATTTTAACGAATGTTGTGGATTTACCGAAGTCACTGTTAATTGATAATTACATTCAGGTTTGGGAGCTTATCGAGTACCCGGAGCTGTTCCTGAATACGTTATTCCTGACTGCTTTCAGTGTTCTCGGCATCTGGCTGTTTGGGGCGATGGCCGGCTATAAGCTCTGCCGAACGAAGAGCAAGTGGAGCAGCTTTCTCTTTATCCTCTGTATCGCGCCGATGATGCTGCCGTTCCAGTCCTTTATGATCACCTTGACGCAGCTGGCCAAGCAGCTGCATTTGATTAATCATTTACCAGGATTGTCCGTCGTTTATTGGGGGCTCGGCTGTCCGCTGGCGATCTTCTTATTTCATGGCTTTGTGAAGTCGATCCCCATCGAGCTGGAGGAATGCGCGGCTATCGACGGATTATCCGGATTGCCGCTGTTTTTTAAAATCGTGCTGCCGATCATGAAGCCGGTAACAAGCACGGTTGTCATCCTCAACGCGATGTGGATTTGGAACGATTTCCTGCTGCCGCTCATCATGCTTCATGGCAGCGCGTCAACGCTTCAGCTGGCTTCCTATAAGTTTTTCGGGATGTACAGCAGTGAATGGCAGTACGCCTTAACGGCGGTCGTCCTTACGACCTTGCCGCCGATGCTGTTCTTCCTGTTTATGCAAAAGTATATGATCCGCGGCATGATGGCCGGTGCCGTAAAAGGTTAGAGCACACAAAGAAACTCCCTTGCAGTCTAATGAACTGTAAAGGGAGTTTCTTTGTAGTAAGGAATCCTAGTGGCGAAAGCACTATTTTAGTGTTTAAATCTTTCGATGAGGCATTGAAGCTCCTTCATTAAGAGATGCAGTGACTTTGCCGACTCCGATATTTCCTGCATCGAGGCTTCCTGCTCCTCGGCGGACGCCGCTACGTTCTGGGTATTGTCAGCCGCAAGCTTTGCAATGTTGGTTAGCTCGTTAACGGCTGCGCTAACCTCTTGTGAGCCAGCGGATACCTGTTCGGATGAAGCCGAAATGTCCTCCATTTGGCTCGCGATATGGTCAATTTTGGCTTGAATGTCCCGAAAGGCTTGACCGGCGTCATTTACCATCGTCGTTCCTTGAGCGACATCGGACGAGCCGGACTCAATGGTACGAATCGCCTCCAGCGTTTCGTTCTGGATAATCCGAATCAGCTCGGCGATTTTCCCTGCGGACTGGCTCGTTTGATGCGCCAATTTTTTCACTTCACCGGCTACAACGGCAAAGCCTCGTCCTTCCTCGCCCGCACGGGCGGCCTCAATCGAGGCGTTCAAAGCGAGAAGATTGGTCTGTGAGCTGATGTCGGTAATAACCTCAACAATTTGATTGATTTCCATGGAACGCTCACCTAATTGACGAACCATTTCGGAAGCATGGATAACGGATTTGCGAATAATGTCCATCTGTTCTTCTGCGCTGTTCATCAGCTGGCTTCCGGTTAACGCTTGCCGTGAAACTTCATTCGTTGCGATGGCTGCGAGTGAGGAGGATTCTGCAATACGCTGGATCCCTACCGACATTTCTTCCAGTGCTCTCGCGCTTTCCTCTGTGCTTTTGAGCTGGGCTTCCGATCCCGCAGCGATTTCCTGGATAACGGTGCTGACGGATTGAGCCGCGATTCTCGATTCACCCGCGCTTTCCTGCAAATGCTCCGAGGTAGCAGAAACATGAGCGGCATGCTGCGATACGGTTTGAAGCATATTGCGTACGTTCGATGTCGTATCGTTAAAGTTCAACGCCATCACTCCGAGCTCATCGACCGTATCCGCATGAACGGTTTGTGTAAAGTCCCCGTGGGACATCGCCGTAGAAAGCCGGTTCAGCTTCTTAATTTGTCTCGTTATCGAATTTGCGTAAAGGAAGATCGCTGCGATAAGAACAAGAATTCCGATCACACTAAACAAACTAATGGCAGTCATGAGGCGGTTAATCGGCTGCATCAATTCTTCGTCGGGAATGACGATCCCGAGCAGCCAACCCGTGGAAGGCACCTCTGAAAAATAAACATGCTGCTGCTTGCCGTTTGCTTCAAAGAGCTCTTGACCGGATTTTAACTCAAGCATTTTTGTGCCAAGAGCCTGAAAGGAAGAGTTCTCATCCTCGGTGATCTTCAGCTTCATGATTTTCTCTTGCTCTACGCCTGCAAGATAAGTCCCGTCGGCGCCAAGCAGGAAGGTCCAGCCGGATTGACCGAATTTTGCTTCCGATATCATTTGCTGGATTGTCGATAAATTAATATCGCCGGTCGCCACACCGACAAACTTCTGATTGTCATTTAGAATGGGGACGGCCGTGGTGAGCATCGTGATTCCTGTTGTCGCGTCATAATACGGGAGAGTGTATTGTGTTCCTTTCTCTCCTTTGGATCCGACAATAGTGTACCAATCCTGCTTATGGTAATCGTAACTCGGATCATTGTAATCTTGTGTCGACGTCTTTTGATTTCCGTTGGTGCGGTAGGTGTAGGTCGAGAAATACGTCGCCGCTGGGTCCTGAACCTTCGGTTCAAAAAAGATGCCTAGTCCAAAGGTGTTGGAGTTAATGTCGAGCAAATGTTCATTTTGCAGCTGGTAGCTGGCAAGATCGGAACGGCCGAGATTTGTTTTGACGACCTGTGCCAGCGCTTCGGCTACCTTTTGATGGGATTGGATATCTTTTTCAATTTGATTGGTAAGCCCGTTTAATTGCTGGTGCATGCCGTACGCCGTTTTATCCAGAATGACCTCTTTTGATTTCGTAAACGTAAGGGCAGCAATACATAACAGAATCGCAATCGTAACGGGAAGAATAAGCACAAGTGATTTAAGTTTGGTGCTCCGAACTTTCTTCATTAGTAGAAAATGAATGATGGTTTTCAATGCTGGCACTCCTTTTTGCATGGATGGAAGATCACTAATATAGACTCTAGCCAACGAACTCATGTCGAAAAATGACGAATTAATAACGTTTTCATTTTAATCGAGACGAAATTGTATATCAAAGCGTTTTGACGCGCTCAAAAGTAAGCGATGTAAGTTATGGAAAACAAAAATGGACCGCCGTTTTCGGCAGTCCAGGGTAGAAGCGAGATTAGCTTTGGTTTTGATTCGGGGTGTACTGGGCTGTATTCGCATTGGCTCCAGCGGCGCGGTCCGCTTGCGTCAACGACTGGAGGCTGTTGAGGGAGCTTTGTACCTTGTTCAGCTCGGCCGTCAGCTCCGTGGGGGAATTAACGATCTGCTGCATTCTGCGCCCGGATTCCTCGATTTCTTTCGCTACCCGGTTTACCATGGATACATCAAATGGATTCATTATCGCAACCTCTTTTCTCGTGTTTCTACATGTAGGATACCTATGTTTAGGTTCCCAAGTTTTTCCCTTTTTATGCAGCAGTCCATCGAAGATATTGATAATCATTATCAACTAGGATATAGTTGGTTTAATCATTGTTTTGAGGTGGTAGGGCTGACAAATGAACAATTTGGAGCGTAGTGCAGCGAATCATGCTTCTTATTTATATAGCTTAAAGGAGTTGAAACGAGGCTCCGGTTCCTCTATGTTCCGGCATACCCTAGGATGGCATACCCTTCTATGGTTTCGGCAGGGACAAGGGGGGATTATGATAGACGGCAAACGATACGCGCTGAGTCGGAAAAAATGGTTTGTGCTGGGTCCTCAAGCAATCGTACAGCTTCATTTGCTGGATGAGATCGGGCAGGATTGGCTTGCTTTGCAATTTGAGCTTTTAGAAGAGGTTGCTCCGCGGCAGTATGCGCCGGCGGAATGGACCGATCCCGTTGAACTTTTGTATCCACAGGAGCATCTCTTCCAGCAACAATTGGAGCAGCTGGAAAGCCGGCTTGTTAGCAGCTTCGCGTTGGATGCCATGAAAGCAAACCTGTTATTTCAGGAGCTCATCTATGATCTTCTTCAACAACAATCCAATGAAAAGCTTGAAAACGGGTTGGATCATGCGATTTCCCGTACGATCGATTATATGAACAAAAATTATATGAAGCGAATTTCCCGCGATCAGCTGGCGGAGCTCGCTGGTGTAAGCGCGGACTATTATACTCGTTCATTTAAGAATAAAGTCGGTATGAGTCCGATTGAGTATTTAAATGAAGTAAGAATGAATCAGGCGAAACAGCTGCTGCTTCAGTCGAATGAATCGTTCCGATCCATTGCGCAGCATGTCGGCTTTACCGATGAGTTTTATTTTAGCCGAAAGTTTAAAGCTACAGGTTACAGCCCTACCGCGTATATCAAGCATATGCGAAGCTCGGGAAGGATTGCCTCGCTCAAGCATTTGCCGACGGGGCATTTTATGGCCCTTCAGCTGGCACCGTACGCTGCGGTCATGAATAATTCGTTCCCGATTCGCGGACGGATGCGCGACACGGTTTCGGTTGGGGTTACAGGGCCGGATTTAGAAAGACTGTATTCTGTAAAACCGGAGCTGATCGTGACGTGCAGCTCGCGTGAAGCGGAATGCTCACGCAAAGACAAGCTGCTGCAGCAAATCGCCCCCACCGTTGCACTTCCTTTTTTCCAAAGCTGGCGGGACCATTTTCAAACGATTGCAAGGATTGTCGGCAAAGAACAAGAAGCAGACCAATGGCTGGATCAGTACGACTCGAAAGCGGACCGCCTTAGCAAACAGCTGCGTCGTAAAATTGGACAGCAGACCTTGCTCGTTGTCGGCGTAGGGAACGGGAAGCTGTGCATCTATGGGCGTCGGAATATCGGGACGGTTCTTTACGATGATCTCAGCTTTATTGCGCCCCGGGGAGTGCAGGAGATCGTTCATTACCAAGAGATTTCAATCGAACTATTGAAATTTTACGAAGCGGACCGGATCGTTATTACTGCGTTTAAGCATGACGGTACTCCGCAAATGGAGGAGGCAGTCCGCCGAGAAATTCAGCTGCTATGGAAGCGTACGGAATGGAGGGAGCTGAAGGCGGTTCGGCAGGGGAATGTTTCGTATTTGCTGGAGGGGAAGCATTTGTATACAAGCTATAATCCTCTTTCGCACGGATTATTATTGGACTTGCTTGAGCAGGAGCTATTGTTGTCGGAATCGTCCAAACAATGGACGTAATTGTCCATGTCCAACATGGATCTTTTTCCGTATGATTTGAGTGAGACTGATTCTCATTAACAACACGAAATGATAAGGGAGAGGGAATTATGATGTTGGTACGAAGTAAATGGTGTTTACAGCTGACAGCGCTGCTGCTGTTAATCATGCTTGCATCCGGGTGCGGAGCTGGTCAAAACGTTCAAACGAATGCACAGGAAGGCCAGTCCAGTTCCAAGGAAAGTGCAGAGGCAGCGACCGAAGCGGTTCGCGTCATCAAGCATGCGATGGGTACAACCGAGGTAAAGGGTACTCCGCAAAAGGTAGTTACCTTATATCAGGGGGCTACGGACGCGGTGGTGCAATTGGGCGTGAAGCCTGTCGGTGCGGTGGAAGCGTGGATTGAGAAGCCATGGTACCTTTACATAAGAGATAAAATGGACGGAGTAACGAATGTCGGATCGGAGACTCAGCCGAATTTAGAAGAAATTATTGCTTTGAAGCCGGATTTAATTATCGGTACAAAAACGCGGCATGAAAAAATATACGAGCAGCTGTCCGCAATCGCGCCTACGGTTATCGAAGAGGATCATTATCACTGGAAAACAACCCTTCACCTAAGCGCGGAAGCATTGAATAAGGTAAAAGAAGAAAAGGATTTCTTAGCGGAATGGGACAAGAAAGTTGCAGGAATCAAAGAGAAGCTAGGTGCTGAATCGAAAGCGAAGGTGGCCATTGTAGATTTTCGAGCAGATCATGCGAGGCTCTTCTACAATACGTTCCCTAATCTGGTGTTGCAAGAAGTCGGCTTCAGCTTTCCAGGGAAGGAAGGGGGATCCGATTTTGCAAAGCTAACCACGAAGGAAAGCATTCCGCAAATGAATGCAGATCTCATCTTTGATATGACGAGCATGGATCGGGATGACGGGCGTGTCGAAACCCGCAAGGAATGGACCAGCCATCCGCTTTGGAGCAATCTGGATGCGGTGAAAAACAACAAGGTTTTCCCGGTTAATCCTGCCACTTGGACGAATGGATCCGGGCCGAAGGCCGCCATGATTATGCTTGATGATATCACGACATTATTTGAGCTTAAGTAGTTTACGAGGTAGCATCACGAAGGACGGGAAGCGATGATTCCGCTGCTGAATACGAATAAACGAAAAATTGCCGGGCTGGTACTCGGGATCGGATTGTTATGCGTCTCCTTTGTGTCCAGCATTGTTTTTGGCGTGACGGAAATCCGTTTTGTGAATGCGGTGTATTCGTTTCTGGACTACAATGCTTTATCGGACGAACATGTCATTATTCAAACGACCCGTGTTCCACGCGCGCTAATCGCCGCTGTGGTGGGTTCCAATCTGGCCGTTGCGGGGGCCTTAATGCAGGTGCTGACACGCAATCCGTTAGCATCACCTAGCATTTTTGGTATTAATGCAGGGGCTATCTTCTGCGTGATCGTTGCTATAACTTTATTTAAACTGTCAGCACTCCAACAGTTAATGTGGGTAGCGTTCGGCGGCGCAGCTCTCGCCGCTCTGGCAGTTTATGTGCTTGGGTCAATCGGCAGGGGAGGCCTGACACCACTCAAAACGGTACTTGCCGGTGCTGCGGTATCCGCGCTGTTCTCCGCCTTTAGTCAGGGAATGCTGGCGCTGAATGAAGCGGGGCTGCAGGACGTCCTGTTTTGGCTGGCGGGATCGGTGTCCGGCAGAACCACGGACATACTTTACCCCGTCCTGCCCTATATGGCGGTAGGCGGAATTGCGGCCTTCACCTTGGCCCGGCAGGTGACGATTCTTGCTTCCGGCGATGATATCGCCAAAGGGCTGGGGCAACGTACCGTTCTGATCAAATGCTTACTAGCCGTGACGGTTGTGCTGCTCGCCGGAAGCTCTGTCGCCGTCGCGGGCTCGATTGGCTTTATCGGGCTGGTCATCCCGCATATCGCCCGCTATTTCGTTGGTGTCGATTACCGCTGGACGATTCCATACTGTGCGCTGCTTGGAGCCATTCTATTGTTGTGGGCGGATATTCTCATTCGCTTTCCGATCCCTCCGCAGGAGCTGCCGGTTGGGGTCGTGACGGCGTTTATTGGAACCCCATTTTTTATTTATATCGCTCGGAGGGGGTTTCGCAGTGAGTAGGATCAGCGAAGCCCGATTCCGTAAAGGGTGCCTTTCTCTTGACGTCAAGAAGAAATCGATGCTGGCGCTTGCCGGTTTGCTGGCATTGCTTGGCTTAATTGTTTTGCTGGGGATTTGCTCAGGAAGCTCGTTCATTTCGCCAATGGATGCGATTCGGGCTTTAAGCGGCAACGGCAGCGCCCAGCACGCTATGATTCTTGAAACGCTCCGGCTCCCGCGTGCACTGACGGCCGTACTCGTCGGCGCTGCTCTCGGCGCTGCGGGGGCAATTGTTCAAGGCATCATCCGTAATCCCTTGGGCTCGCCGGATACGATGGGGATCACCGCCGGTGCGGCATTTGCGGCGGTCGTATTTATTACTTACTTCTCAGGTAAGGTGAGCATTCATTGGCTGCCCGCCGCAGCTTTTGCCGGAGCCGGCCTGATTTCACTGCTGATTTATACCTTGGCCTGGAAGCGAGGAATTACACCGATTCGCCTTGTGCTGATCGGCATCGGCATCTCTGCGGCGGGAAGCTCTGCAACGATGCTTATGCTTGTCATCGGTCCGAGTTATACCGCAAGCCAAGCGTATGTTTGGCTTACCGGGAGCATTTACGGGGCGACGTGGACGCAAGTCACGACGCTTCTTCCTTGGGCAGCCGTATTAATTCCGTGCGCGCTGCTTTATGTAAGGTTTTTAAATGTGCAGCAGCTGGGAGATGAGACTGCTAAGAGCCTTGGCTTCTCGGTACAGCGCGATCGATTCATCCTCATTGTGATCAGCGTGGGCTTAGCAGGCTCCGCTGTCGCCATTGGCGGCGCGATTGGCTTTATCGGTCTTTTGGCTCCGCATATGGCCAGAAAGCTGATGGGGTATTCTTATGGAGCTGTAATTTCCGCATCGGCGGTAATCGGAGCTTTGATTATGGTAGGAGCCGATACGCTAGCCCGCACGGCGTTTTTACCGCTGGATGTGCCGGCTGGTGTGTTTACGGCAGGGGTGGGGGCTCCGTTCTTCATTTATTTGTTGTATCGGAACCGCAATGCGTAAGCATAACTCGTCAGTCGATTAAGCTGATGTGGGTGAAGCCGGAATTTTGAATCTATACTTTGGCATTTTGGACGAATTCCTATCATGTACGAAATGGGCAAGGGCTAAGCAAGCTGTGGTTGACCATAATCTAATTATGTAAACTTCATAGTGGGCCAAAACCAAAACAAGGAACTCAACTGGCTTAAAGAGGGGGAAGCATGGGGTCGTCTATGCTTTCCCCTCTTGTTCGTATGTAAGCTTTTTGGGGGAAAATCTAAAGTTTCCTCGGTAAAAAAGCGTCTGCAATCCTTGTATACTTTAAAGAAATGGAAAAAACGTAAGAATAGGAAGCCGGATTAGACATAGGCAGACCGTTAAAGACCACTTATAATAGAAGAATCTTGAATTATGATTTGGAAGCCCTGTTATTTTGAGGGAGTGGAAATGATGGCATTAAGGCGACAGGAGGGGTGGCCGTTGTGCAAGGTACTGCTCGTTGATGACGAAATGTTTGCCCGGCAGGGTTTAATACAATTTATCGATTGGAAGGCATACGGTTTTGATACGGTTCTCGAAGCGGATAACGGTGAAGAGGCGTTGGAGCTCATCGAAAGCGAGCGTCCGGAGCTGGTTGTCACCGATATCCGCATGCCCTTGCTGGATGGGCTACAGCTGATACAAACGGTGAAGGAACGCGGATTGTCCGAGCCCGTGTTTATTATTGTTAGCGGTTACAATGATTTTAAGTATGCGCAGCAGGCGATGCGCTTCGGCGTACGTGATTTTCTTCTAAAGCCAATTGATAAAGGAGAATTGACGGAAACTCTAGACCGGATTATGGATCAGTTTCGTCAATCTGCGTTGTTCGATCACAGGGGACAGGAAGCGAAATTGGAGGAGCTCCTCGCAGGAAAAGCCGATGGTGTACTTTCATTAGAGCTTGCGGCTGCGATGGGCATTACGGAGGGTCAGGAGCTTCGTTATATCGTGCTTGAGCTCAACGATCTGCAGGCGGATGAAGAGGAGGCAACGATGCTTCGCCGTTATCGTGAATGGAAGCAGGCTTGGGTAAGGCGTATTGCCGAATATACGGGCCATTCCACTGTGCTTATGCATGAGCAGCAGCGAGGTGTATACGGTTTTCTGGCCGCTAAGCCGAAGCAGGGCGATAAATCGGATTGGCGCCAATTTATTCGTTCGCTGCAGAGACAGCTTGCCCTATATGCGCCGGGTCGCACGATGGTCTACGGCGGTTCCATCGTCACAAGCTTCGAGCAAGTAAAGGATTCCTTCCGCACGGCGAATGAAGCGCGTCAATGTAAGTACGCGTTAAAAGGAAGGACAGCGGTTTTGTACGAGGAAACCGAGGACATCGCTGTCCAGTTCATTGAACTTGAGAACCGGTTTTATCAACAGCTGCTGGAGGCGATGGAGGAGTCAGCTTCAGAGGAAATCGAGCGGATGATCGAAACCATATTTCATGAGTTCCAAACAAAGGCCTTTGCACCGGATGCGGTAATGACCTCGCTGACAAGATGTGTTATAAGTATCGTTCGCACCATCCAGCAGATGGAAGGGGATGAAAAGCAGCTCCTCTCCCTGCCAAGCATGCTGAACGCGACCAAGCAGGTCGTCACACTGGAAAAGCTGCGCATGCATTTCTCGCAATTCGTTACGGAAAGCACAACCTATATCGCCGCTTTACGCCATAAAAACAGCAAGGGCGGCATTGCAAAAATTAAACAGTATATCGAGGCGCATTATCGCGAAAACATCAGTCTAAAATCGATTGCCGCTAAATTTTACATGAACCCCGTATATTTAGGACAGCTGTTTAGAAAGTCGTACGGCTTGTACTTTAATGAATTTTTGCTTCAGTTCCGTGTTCAGGAAGCGAAAAAGCTGCTGCGGACATCTGAACTGCGCATATACGAAATTGCGGGTCTGGTGGGCTTCTCCAACGCCGATTATTTTGTCACTCAATTTGAAAAGGTGGAGGGTAAAACTCCAAGCGAATACCGCAGTGCAATACATGCCAAACCTTAAATGGAGCTGGGAAAACGATGGTCAAGTTTAACCTCAACAACGTTAGGCTGCGGGACAAGATGCTGATTTTATACTTTTTATGCGTTCTGATTCCGATCGTTTTATCGAACGTAATTTTCTACAACGTGACAACAAGCAATGTGAAAAAGCAAAAAATGAACGATATCTCGATGACCCTTGAGAAAGTAAAACACGTTTTTCGTCAGCAAATTGACGTAGCCGTAGGAATTACGTCCGTGCTAAACACGGATTTTTTCTTACATGACGCACTGGAAACGAAATATCAGGACGCAAGTGAATATGTGGATGCCTACCACTCGGATATTTTTTTCCTGCTTAATAAATATAGTCCCGTCCACCAAGCGATTAAGCAAATAACGATTTATACGGACAATCCTACGGTACTGCCCGGCGGATTCGTGCTGCCGCTTACTCCGATCGTAGAAAGCTCCGACTGGTACAAGAAGCTAAGACAGCTGCCGAACTCGTATACGCCACTCGTATACCGGTACGGACAGTATGATGTACTCGGTTATGAAAACGTATACACCGTGGTGCGGGAGCTGAATTACTACACCTCGGAGAGCCAAGTCCGAAAAATTGTTAAGATTGACCTGCACTCCGAAGCGGTAGAGCAAATATTTCAAGAAGCCGCTATGCATGGAGATTTTTATTTACTGGAGGGGCAGGGGCAAATTCAGTACACCACCAACACGGAGGTGGAAAGGAGCCGCGAGGGGAGTGTATTCGGCTCTGCGATGCTTCCAAGCGATGTCATTCAATTCGAAGAAACCTATTCGCAGCCGTATATGAGTCATTTGCGCCTTGTGCTTGCCGTTTCGGAGCGGGAGCTGCTGGAGGCGGTGCGCAATACGAGGGAATTTGTCATTTACTTAGCTATCCCGAACGTTGTCATTCCGACGCTCATTATTTTACTGATTACTCGCTCGTTCCACACGCGAATGATTCGAATATTGCGTCATATGAAACGGGTAAAGAACGGTTTTTTTGAAACAGTGGAGCATGCCGGGGACCGCGACGAAATCGGGCAGCTGACGATGGAATTTAACCGCATGACATTGGAAATCAAGCGGCTCATTCATGAAGTGTATATTGCGGATATCCAGCACAAGGACCTTGAGCTAAAACGGAGACAATCGCAGCTGCATGCCCTGCAGAGCCAAATCAACCCGCACTTCCTTTTTAATTCCTTGTCGACGATTCGCATGCGCAGCCTTATTAAGGGGGAAGAGGAAACGGCGCATATGATTCACAATTTGGCGAAAATGTTCCGCAAGTCGCTCGAATGGGGCAAGGATTGGGTCACGGTGCAGGAGGAGATGGACCTGATCTTAAGCTTTCTGGAAATCCAAAAGTACCGCTTCGGTGATAAGCTGAACTACAGCCTGCAGGTCGACGAACGAGTAAGCAAGAGGCTTATTCCGAAGATGATGCTGCAGCCGCTGGTTGAAAATGCAAGCATCCACGGCATCGAGCCTCTGAAGCAGGGCGGTCATATTGAAGTACGGGCAGAGCTTTGCGAGGGCTTCCTTGTCTTTACCGTAGAAGATAACGGAATCGGCATGGAGTCGGAAAAGCTTGCGCAGTTAAAAGCGGAACTTAACCGTGAAGAGATGGGCGAGCATGTGGGCGTAAAAAATGTAGTGTTCCGACTGAAAATGTATTTTCATGAAGAAGCAAGTTTTTCTATAGAAAGCGCAGCTGAAGAAGGGACTAGAATACAAATTCGCGTTCCGGATGCTGTTGACAAAGGGAAGTATTTGTAATGAACGGGCGCTGATCGGCGTATTCATCCAACGAATCATGTGGAGGCCGATGAAGCGCTATTCTTTTGAAAGTAAAAACTAAAGTTTGGCGGGTAATCACGCAACCGCTTTCATCTTATAATGAAAGTGCTTACAAGTAAAACTGTACCATTTGATAGCAAGAAAGGGGACTTAAGCCTATGAGAATGAAAAAATGGATGACTTTATCACTTGCTTCGGCCATGCTCATCACAGCAATTGGCTGCTCCAGCAGCAACGGAACGAAGGGATCAACCGAACAGAACAATGGGGAGAGCGATTCGAAGGAAAAGGTAACGTACACCTACTTCAACGCCGCCGCCGCCGCGAAAGACATCAATACGAATGAAACGACCATTGGAAAAATATTGGAGGAGCAGACCGGGGTCAATTTTAAAATCGAACATCTCGTGGGAGATCTGGAAACAAAAATCGGCACGATGATTGCTTCCAATGAATATCCGGACGTTCTCATTCCCGATAAAGGCATAGACAAGATTATTGATGCCGGCGCCTTTATTCCCCTGAACGAATTAATTGAAAAACACGGTCCGAATATCAAAAAGGTGTACGGTCCTTACATGGATCAAATGAAGTGGCCCGACGGGAACATTTATTTCCTGCCATTCTCTAACGTTGTCGGGGAGTTTATCCCGGATCCGTCGATTAACCAGGGCGCATTCTGGGTGCAGCGGCGCGTGCTTGAAGAAGCGGGATATCCAAAAATTAAGAAGCTGGACGACTATTTTACGCTGATCGAGGATTACAAGAACAAGCATAAGGATGAGGATCTGACCGGATTTATCGCTCTCACGCATGATTGGAGATTTTTCGCTCTCGCCAATCCGCCCATGCATCTGGAAGGCTATCCCAATGAAGGCAACGTCATCGTGGATATGAAAACCTTCGAGGCGAAGACGTATGCAACTGCCGATTCCACCAAGCGCTGGCTGCAAAAGCTCAATGAAATTAACGCCAAAGGCTTGTTTGATAAGTCGTCCTTCGTCGACAACTTTGACCAATATCTTGCGAAGCTGACCTCCGGCAAGGTGCTGGGTTACTTCGATTACGGGTGGCAAACGCAAAACGCGACGAACGTTCTGAAGGACGCAGCTAAAGCAGATCCGTCTAAGGATAAATTCCGTTACTTCCCGCTGCCGGTCACCTTCGACGGACAGAAGGACCAGTATCTTGACCCGCCGGGCTTCGTGACTAACCGCGGCATCGGCATTACGGTAAGCGCAGAAAATCCGGAGCGTATCGTTCAATATTTCGATAATTTGCTCAAGCCAGAGAACCAAATTCTCCGCAGCTGGGGCATTAAGGGTGAAACGTACGAAGTGAATGAACAAGGACGCTTCTACCGCACGGCAGAGCAAGTGAAGAAGATCAACGAAACCTTTAACGAAACGTTCGGGTTTAAATATTACTCCTGGAATTGGCCGAACTGGGGCAACGGTTCCTCTCTGCCAGATGGAAACGCCATTCAACCTGGCATACAGCCAGAAGTGTTCCAAATGGATTTGACAGAAGGCGACAAAAAGATTATGGAAAAGTACGGTGTTCAAACCTATTCCGAGCTGTTTTCGAAGCCGGACCCTCGTCCGTGGTTCCCCGCTTGGGCCTTCCCTAAGGAGCAGGGCTCCCCTCAGCAAATTTGGGAGACGAAGAAGGATGACATTACGAAAAAGTATTATCCGAAGCTCGTTCTTTCCAGCCCGGGCGATTTTGACAAGGTATGGGCGGAGTACACCGCGGAAATGGGTAAGCTCGATACCGCGCAGTATGAAAAGTGGACGACCGAACAAATTCAAAGTGTCATGAAGCAAAAAAAATAACGCGGCTGTCAAAGGAGGCTGGCCTGTAGGCTCATCACGAGCGAGCGGCCGGCCTTTCCTTTACAAGCATCTGTTTGGAGCCGGAAGGAGAGATACAAGTGGAGAATACACCGATCACACCGACGGAACGAGGATTACCGAAGCGGCCGGCGGGATTTTTCAATACCCTGCTGAAGCAGCGGACCCTCGTGCTCATGTCCGTTCCTTTTCTAATTTGGCTGTTCGTGTTTAAATATTTGCCGCTCTGGGGCTGGTCCATTGCATTTCAAAAGTATAAACCGGCGAAGAGCTTTTTTAATCAGCAGTGGGTGGGGTTCGAGCATTTTAAATTTTTATTTTCCGACGATAATTTTCTGATTGTTTTAAGAAATACACTTGCAATGAGCTCGATTAATCTCGTACTGGGCTTTACCACGGCGATTACACTAGCATTGCTGCTGAATGAGGTGCGCCATGTGGTTTTTAAACGGGTTGTGCAGACGGTCAGCTACATGCCGCATTTTCTCTCATGGGTCGTAGCGGCAAGCATTGTGCAACAGACGCTGTCGCCCGACGGAATTATTAATCAAATGCTGGTATGGCTTGGCTGGATTGATAAGGGAAATGAAATTTTGTTTCTCGGCATCGGCCAGTATTTTTGGGGCATCTTCGGAGCGGCATCGGTATGGAAGGATGTCGGCTGGAACACGATCGTTTATCTTGCGGCGATGACGATGATCGATCCTGCACAGTATGAAGCGGCGGAGATCGATGGCGCGGGGCGCTTTCAACGGATGTGGTATGTGACGCTGCCCGGCATTAAGCCGGTCATCATCGTTCTTTTAATCATGAACATCGGGCATCTGCTGCAAGCGGGCTTCGAGCCGCA
Organism: Paenibacillus turpanensis; assembly: GCF_011421635.1. Taxonomy (GTDB): domain Bacteria; phylum Bacillota; class Bacilli; order Paenibacillales; family YIM-B00363; genus Paenibacillus_AK; species Paenibacillus_AK turpanensis. The sequence goes on along the minus strand of NZ_WTLI01000025.1, from coordinate 42,855 downwards.
ATACTTGCTCGGAAACGGCATGAATGTTGAATATTCCGAAGTCATTGATATCTTCGTTCTTAAATATGGCATCGCACAGGGCAATTTCTCGCTTGGGGTAGCGGCGGGTATTTTCAAGACGGTGGTAAGCTTCGTGCTTCTATTCGCGGCGAATCACTTCGCCAAGCGTATGGGTGAAGCGAGATTGTTTTAAGGAGGAGGGACTCATATGGAAACGGCAACATCCCCGCGAAGCGCTGCGGAGAGACCAGCGAAGCGGAAAGCGTACAAACGGTACAGCTCGGTTGAGGATCGCATTTTTGATACGGCGAATACAGTTGTGCTTTTACTTCTCATGCTCGTGACGCTGTATCCGTTCTTAAATACGTTAGCCATTTCTTTAAACCTAGCCAGCGATACGATTCGCGGCGGCATTTATTTATGGCCGCGAGAGTTCACTTGGAATAACTATTCTTATGTGTTCAAGGATGCGGCGGTTATTCAATCGACGATGATATCGGTGCTACGCACGGTAATTGGTACTGTGCTTACGGTATTCTGCTCGGCAATGGTCGCTTACACGATCAGTCGGCCGGAATTTGTGCTGCGCAAATTCGTCACGATTGCGTTTATTCTTACGATGTATTTTGACGGCGGATTGATTCCTAATTTCTTGCTGATCCGGGATCTTGGCCTGATCGGTTCATTCTGGGTTTATATTATTCCGGGTCTGATTGGAGTCTTTAATTTGATTATTATTCGTTCGGCGATTGACGGGCTTCCCGAGAGTATTCTGGAGTCGGCGCGGATCGACGGAGCCGGTGAATTCACCACCTTCGTTAAAATCGTCCTTCCGCTCTGCGTGCCGGTGCTGGCGACGGTTGCCTTGTTTACCGCTGTGTACCAATGGAATTCGTGGTTTGACGTGTTCCTTTACAATTCCTCGTATCCGAACCTGAGCACTCTGCAGTATGAGCTGCAAAAGATTTTGCAAAACTCCAATTCCTCGATGTCAGCGAAGTCGGCAATCGACGCTTATGCCAATGCGGAAAACTCCTTAGCCCATGCGGTTACCCCGGTTGCGGTGCGGGCGACGATGACGATTGTTGCGTCCGTACCGATTATTATGGTGTATCCGTTCCTTCAAAAGTACTTTGTTAAGGGAATGATGGTTGGCGGCGTGAAGGAGTGAGGAACGTTGGGTGCAATGCAGCGAAAAATAAAATCTATGATTGATCGAGAGAAGGAGAGATCACATTGGGAGCGGGAGCATTTTACACTGGGATGTACCGGAATGTATTCATGGAGTATGGATATGATGAACGAGAAATAGACGCCCGTGTAGAGGATACGTGGCAGCAGCTGTTTGAAGGGGAGGAAGAAACGCGCATCTATTATCCAGTTGGCGAAGATATGGGGTATTTACTGGATACGGGGAATCTTGATGTGCGGACGGAAGGCATGTCATACGGGATGATGATGGCTGTCCAGATGGATCGGAAGGATGTTTTTGATCGGATCTGGAAGTGGACGCATACGTACATGTACATGACGGAAGGTGAAAACGCGGGATACTTCGCTTGGTCCTGCAAGCCGGACGGAAGCCGGAATTCATGCGGTCCCGCTCCGGATGGCGAGGAATATTTTGCACTCGCACTGTTCTTTGCTTCGCATCGGTGGGGAGATGGGGAGGCCCCCTTTGATTATGCGGTTCAGGCTCGGAGTCTGCTTCGCACCTGCATCCACAAGGGTGAGGACGGGGTTGGTTATCCGATGTGGGACCCGGAGCGGAAGCTGATTAAGTTTGTTCCCAATTGCGATTTTTCCGACCCTTCGTATCATCTGCCGCATTTTTACGAGCTGTTCGCGTTGTGGGCGGAGCCGGGGGATCGCCGTTTCTGGAAGGAGGCTGCGATGGCGAGCCGCGATTATCTTGTTCTCAGCTGTCATCCGGCGACCGGGCTCGCTCCCGAGTATGCTTATTATGATGGAACGCCGAATAACGAACGCGGCTTTGGCCATTTCTTTAGCGATTCCTACCGAGTTGCGGCAAATCTTGGCTTGGATGAAGCGTGGTTTGGGGGCGATTCGCGTATGCGTGCTATCGCGTCGCGCATTCAAGCGTTCTTCGCCGATAAGGACCCGAGCGATTATCGGCGGTACACGATTGAAGGCGAGCCGTTTGAAGAGCCGGCGCTGCATCCGGTCGGCTTGCTGGCGGCGAACGCGATGGCGGCATTAGCCGCTGAGGATGGGCCGGCTGCGCGGAGATGCGTCGCGCTGCTGTGGAACACGCCGGTTCGCACCGGCGAAAGGCGCTATTACGATAATTGTTTATATCTGCTTGCTATGCTTGCCTTAAGCGGACGTTATCGGATCTGGATGCCGGCGAAGGGTGGCTGTGATCAGCTTGAAAATGGAGGAGCCGGGCATGAAGTGTAAGCAGTACGCGGCCTGGCTGCAATATGACCGAATCGAAGAAGAGCCGATTCGCGCGCTGCAAGCGGAGTTTTTCAGCTCCATTGCTGCGTCTTACGAGTCGGAGGTTGTTGCCGCAGCCGTCAAGGAGCTTTGCGTATACGCTAAGGCCGCTTTAGGTACAGCTCCCAATCGAACCGCATTCGCAAAGCAAGATCGCCCATGCATATTCCTCGGTCTGAAAAACGATACGGATTGGAACGCGTATGGTATTGCTGCGGAAAAGCTTCTGCAGCTTGCTGGAGAAGGCTTCCTCTTGGAAACGATCGGCAGGCAGCTGTATATTATCGGCGGATCGGATCGCGGCGTGCTTTATGGAGTGTTCCACTTGCTGCGGCTGCTGCAGACAGGCAGTGATATCGCCGCGCTGCAGGTGCTGGAGCAGCCGGCGAACAGCCTGCGTTTGATGAACCAGTGGGACAATGCGGACGGCACGATTGAACGCGGTTATGCGGGGCGCTCGATTTTTTACGAAAACAACGAAATTAAAGCCGATTTGGCCCGGGTTCGTGATTACGCGCGACTGCTCGCATCCGTCGGAATCAACGGAATCTCGGTGAATAATGTAAATGTCCATCAGGTGGAAACGTCGTTTATAACGAGCGAGGGACTTCCGGCAGTGGCAAGAATAGCGGATGTTTTCCGTGAATACGGAATCCGCCTGCTACTCAGCGTAAACTTTGCGAGTCCTATCGAGGTTGGCGGGTTGTCGACGGCCGACCCGCTGGATGTCCAGGTCAAGGAGTGGTGGCGTAAAACGGCGGCGGAAATTTACCGGCATATTCCGGATTTTCTCGGCTTCCTCGTTAAAGCCGACTCCGAGCACCGTCCCGGCCCGTTTACCTACGGGCGGGATCATGCCGACGGAGCCAACATGCTGGGCGAAGCGCTAGAGCCTTTCGGCGGTCTCGTGATATGGCGCTGCTTCGTCTATAACTGCATGCAGGATTGGCGCGACCGCTCCACGGATCGGGCCAAGGCGGCTTACGACCATTTTCAGCCGCTGGACGGCCGGTTTCATGCGAACGTGATCCTGCAGATCAAAAACGGTCCGATGGACTTTCAGGTTCGCGAGCCGGTTTCACCCCTTTTTGGCGCAATGCCGCTGACCAATCAGAGCATGGAGTTCCAAATCACCCAGGAATATACCGGTCAGCAGAAGCATCTTTGTTATTTGGTGCCGCAGTGGAAGCAGGTATTGGAGTTCGACACGCATGTGAACGGACCGGGCTCCACGGTAAAACGCATTGTGGACGGCAGCTTATTCGGACGCCCATACAGCGGTATAGCGGCCGTTTCCAACATCGGGGACGATGAAAACTGGACCGGTCATACGCTGGCGCAGGCGAATCTATACGGATACGGCCGGCTCATTTGGAAGCCGGAGCTCTCGGCCGAAGACATCGCCGGGGAGTGGATCCGGCTTACATTCGGACATGATCCGGCGGTCGTGTCGACGGTGTCCGAGCTGCTGATGAACTCGTGGCCGATTTATGAAAGCTACACGGCGCCTCTTGGCGTCGGCTGGATGGTAGCGCCGAATCATCACTATGGACCGGATGTCGACGGATATGAATACTCGCGGTGGGGGACGTATCATTTTGCCGATCGGGATGGCATTGGGGTGGACCGCACCGTCGAAACCGGAACCGGGTACACCGCTCAGTACGCCGAGCCGAATGCCGCTATGTACAATGATATCCGTCGCTGTCCCGATGAGCTTCTGCTGTTTTTTCATCATGTGCCGTACTCTCATCGTTTGCATTCGGGAGAAACGGTCATTGAGCATATATACAATACCAGATTTCAAGGGGCAGAGCGGGCGGAGAAGATGAAGGAGCAGTGGCAGAGCCTAGAAGGAAAGATCGATTCGGCACGTTACGAGCAGGTGCTCGGACGGCTGACAGAACAGGCGGTGCACGCGAAGCACTGGCGAGACGTCATAAATACGTATTTTTACCGAAAGTCCGGTGTTTCCGATGCACTTGGACGTCTCATTTATACATGAAGATAGTAAGGATACTTGAGCACTCGTCTCAGGTATCCTTTTTACATAATCTAGGTGTCAAGTAAATTATACGCCCTCCATTGGTGCCCCCATAAGTACGTAGAATCGTTTACAATCTTGGTAGAAGTAGACGCTTTTGTTGAGGAGAAGAAACATGGTTAGAGAATTGTTCGTGCATCTTTGTATTATGCTTTCGTTTATGTTTCTTGGCGGGGCATTATTTAAAAATAATCCGGTGTTTAAAAATAAGAAAATGAAGCTTCTTCTGGGCGCAATTGCGGGATTGTTAGGCTCCATCCTGATGTTATTTGGAATTGCCCTAACAGAAGGGATTCGACTTGATTTACGGCATATGGTTCTTATATTGTCGGTATTACATGGTGGAATGCTATCGCTTTCCGTGGCGGGGGCGATCTTGATCATTAACCGGCTGCTTTTATTTCCAATCACGGTTCCCTCGCTTGTAGGTGTCTTGATCATTCTCAGCTGTTTGGCGGTTTTCGCTCTTATTTATCGAACCGGCTGGGGGCCGCTAAAAAAATGGATTGTCATGAATGCGGTGGGATTTTTGTTTAATGTCGTGCCATTACGACTGTTTATTGATGGAAACGATTTGTGGGAAATCATTCTAAATTACAGCGTTGTTACAGTGATTGGGAGTGTGCTCGTCTTTTATGCTTCCAGCTATATTTCAGAATCAAATCGTAACTACCAAATCATGAAAGAGCAGCTGAAGCTCGATTTCTTAACCGGGTTAAACAACACGCGGCATTTTCATACGAGCTTCCATGATTATTTTAAGAAAGCTGCCCGAACCGGCACTCCGATCAGCTTCTTTATGATCGATATCGATCATTTCAAAAGCATTAATGATACGTACGGGCATCCTGCAGGGGATGCTGTTTTGCAGCAGTTAGGGTTATTCTTAGCCGAATCCTCCCGAACAGGAGATTTCGTTTCTCGCATGGGCGGTGAGGAATTTGCCGCTTTAGTTTGGAATACCACGTACGAGCAGGCGGTTGTTGTGGCGGAACGCTGGAGGATGCAGATCGCAAATAAGAAGTTTTTACTTCCTTCCGGACAAATGCTTTCCCTCACCGTTTCCATTGGAGTTGCGTCAACTCCGCCGTGTACAGAAGCAAATGCGCTGCGGGAACTAGCGGATCATGCGTTGTATCGTGCCAAGCGGCTGGGTAGAAATCAAGTTTGCTGATTTTCATTTTGAATTATTAGCGGCATCGTGCAGCTTTTTTCGTGCATGTTGCCGTTTTTTTATGGTAAGCAGAGCGGATAATTAAAATTTTGTAAAAATCCTGATACATTTTTAGCGTTTCATCTGTCTTTTTATTATGGGCATTTATAGCTAATAATGGTAAGGAGGATTTTTGATGTTGTATCGTGTTTTGCGCCAATCTATACCCGCTACCTTTCGCCTCTATCTAGGGGTTGTTTTTTTGATTTACGGTGGGGTGAAAATCGTGTTTGGACAATTCGGAGAGCCATCTCCAGGGGCATTGGAATTAAAAGGAGAGGGCTTTGTTGCGGTGTGGAGTTTTTTCGGATACTCGCGCCCCTATGAATTGTTTGTCGGCTGGGGGGAGGTCATTGCAGCGCTGCTTATTATGATCCCTCGCACATCCACCTTTGGGGCACTTTGTTACCTTCCGATCGCTGTTAACGTAATGATGGTTAATTACTTCTACAACATCGGCGTACAGGATTTAAGCACCTTGTTAACGGTAATGTGTCTTGTGCTGCTATGGGTTGACCGAAAAAAATTGCTGCCTCTTTTATCCCGAAAGGAGGACCACGCATGACCCCGTTTATGATGATGCTGCTTATCGGATTATTCAGCGTAACCACTTTATATTATGGGATAAAAGAATGGCGGCGGAAATGAGGACTTATGTCGACAAATCAGCTTCGTTTTCGTTCAAAAGCGGATGAATTTCTCGGGCGTTACGCGAAGAAGCTTGCCCACACGACCTTTTCGATCGGGGTTTTAACCCCTGATGGGGAAGAGAAATGGGCGTTCGGGCCACAGCTGGACGGTATTCAAGAAGCCGACGGGATTTACGAAATCGGTTCGATCACGAAGGTTATGACGGCTTCTATGCTGTCCGGCTTGGCGGCAGAAGGAAAGCTGCGGATTGAGGATGAGGTGCAGACTCACCTTCCGGAGCTGCAGGGAATGCCTGCGGGAGGGATTACGCTGAAGGAGCTGGCGACGCATACCTCCGGTCTGCCAAGGCTTCCCCTCAATTTACGAAAAAATGTAACAGACCAGTTAAACCCATACCAAAATTATACGGCGACTGATCTTTTGAAGGCGTTAAATCTGATCCGGCCCGATGACCTAAAAAGGAAAGGGACGTTTGAGTATTCCAATTACGGGTACGGCTTACTTGGTCACGTGCTGTCTACAGTTGCAAAGCAGCCATATGAACAATTATTTGCAGAGCAAATTGCAAACCCATGCGGGCTGCAGGATACGGTGATCGAACTGAATGAGCAGCAATTGCCGCGTCTAATGCCGGTTTACAACGAGAAGGGCAAGCCCGTCAAGCATTGGGATTTAAACGCGATGGCCGGAGCGGGCGCAATTCGTTCGACCGTTGCCGATTTATTGCATTTTCTGCGTATTCAGCTTGGAATGGGTAACAGCCCACAGACAGAACGGTTTCAGGCATGTCATGAACCGAAGCATGAATTGAATCCTAATGTACAGATTGGACTCGGCTGGATGATCCGTACGAGGGAAGAGAAGCGATTCCACTGGCATAACGGGGGGACGTATGGCTCGACCAGCTTCATTGGTTTTCATAAGGAAAGCCGAACCGGTGTCGTAGTGCTGGCGAATACGGGAATAGGAGCATGGACGCATGTGCTCGCGTCTTTTGGCCTTCGCAAGCTGATCGTCGACGAGTTAGCGCGGGTTTTGCTGCAAGAGCTTGTGAATCCGAACAAGGATTGAATGAATTGTCACGTCATGAAAAGATGCCCGCGTTCTGCTGCCGTGTGGTGTCTTTTTTCGGGTGACGAAAATCTTTTTGGCGAGACAATGGGTAGGACTTTTGCTGCTTCAATCAACCTAGGCAAAAGAATTGAACTTGAACTTAGACAAGTAGATTACGATACTCTATTTGGAACTTTTGGCGCTGAACCTGGCATTACATCAATTGCAGGCGATGTTACTACGCAGGGATGGAAAACAAAACTAGCAAAAGAAGTAGCACAATAATTGATAGATTGTTAACAGATGGTGCAAAAAAACCTGAAAACTTATTTTGGTTATTAGGAAATTACTAAATAATTGGATATTATGGTAGTCTTTATTGGGACTGCAGAGGATGGTCTATCCAATGATCTACAATCTGTTGGTGTTACAGCATGGTTAAGTGATGCAGCAGCAAGAGCAATTGTCTTCTTCCTGCTGTAAAACACCAATATTTAGGGGGACTATACGTGTATATACTCTCACTGATTATACTTATTATTACAGGTTTGGTGTCCATAATTGATATCTTATTTGGCATAAAAGAATTAGGCGAAGGTATCAGAATATTTGTCAACGTTTCACAAGCCTTATTCTTTTTATCATTACTATTCTTTGTAATAAAGATGCCTACCCGAAAGAAGTAAGCGTCAAATAATGGAGAACTGATAATCCAGTTCTCCTTTAACTATACGTTAACATACGAATTTCTGGCTTAGCTCATTACCTTCCGTAACTTCCAGTCTGGAGTTGTCAAAAAAAGTGCAGTTCGAAAACACCCTCATACACAAACCCGTTAGGCTGCTTGTGACTCGCGATATATAGTTGGGATCCAACCCCCTGGATTAGAGGTGTAGACCCGCTGTCTGTTGTAGTAGACTATGATGTATCTAAAGATGATTGTTTTAATATAGGCCTTCGGATAGCACTCCGTGTTGATCTTGTAAAGCTTCTTTTTCTTAAGGAATTTCGGTGATATCCGATAGCCTCTTTTGGGTGCTGAGGATCTGAAGTCTCTCTGGACCAGGTTCTCGCTCTTTTGAGCTCCGGCATCCTCGCGTGTAATGCCGTTTGGATGACGCCCCAACTGTCGAAATGACAGCTTTTTTTGGTTCCGATTTCCATGTTGCTGCTTGCATTCCTATTGAAAAGTTCCGCAGTGAGAAGGAATGGAAACGCAGTATACAAATTTTCTCCATTGCAATAAAAAATTGGGAATAAACAACATCCAAATTTAGGTAACGGGTTCACTTGTGAGGTGCAAAACTATTTTTGTCAACTGTTTTGACCATTAAATCGGCGCGGTAAGTACACTAATCCATATCAAAGAGGTGGCTGAATTGTCACCTCATTTGGTATCTGAGGAAGGAATTTGTAATGTTCCCCTGAATACATGGTATTATAAGGTAAAGTTATTAGTTGGGGGAAAGGTTTCATGAAATGGCTTGGAGAGAAGAAATGGATGATTGGTTGTATTGCTATGGCTTTTGTCCTATTAATTCTTACAGCAAATTATGTTGTGATAAATAACCAAAAAAATGAACTTATCGAGGAAACAATAAAAAATACAGACGCCGAGTGGATTCAACTATATCGTCTATCGGAAACAATTGATAGATACTATATAAAAAATGAGTTTCAAGATTCAGAGAAGGTTCTATGGTATGTTAATCAAACATGTTATCATTTTCAGATGACAGGAAGACCTATCGAACTAAATGTAAATATGAGCAATTTCCTTATCCTGGCGTATGACCCACTATTCAAAGACCTAGCCCTTGAGAAAGGTCCATTAAATAAAGAAAAAGCATCCGAACTATTCAAAGAGATGAATGACGAACTTATGGTAATTAGTCGAGGCATTATCGACATGGATGATACGGAAAAAGAAAAACTGCTCTTTGATCCAACATCATCGGAGTTCAATGAGGTAAACGCACAAATTAAAAGTGTCGCAAATAAATATACAAAATTAGTGGATGATTATTTTAAGAATAATTTATAATAACCTTATTGAGCTTGAAGGACCACACTTGAAAAGTGGTCCTTTTACTTGAAATATATGATGTCTTTCAAGGTAAATGCCCTATTGACAAGCCCTAACCTTTGGGCTGGCGTGAGTTTGGACTTATCCCACGAACGGAACGGCAAGCAAAAGTTATAATAGGTTCTCAGTATGGTAATGGCGTAATGAGCGTACTTTGGATTGAAGTTGGCATACATATAGCTTTTGCCGTCCCCCCTTGCGGTCTCTAAGGGTCTCTCTAGGATTGAAATCCTCTTCCTAATTTGCTGCATGAATGCGCTCGCGGATTTGTCGTTGACTTGCAAGACCATGTTGGCAATATCCTTTGGTTCATACGAAGATAGATTTGTCGTGCAATCGACCGAATACCAGCCTTGATCTACTGAAGGCAAAGGATGCTCCACAGGGTTTTTCGCCCATTTTGGATGCATCTTTCCGCCGATTGGCACATCCTCATGAAATTGGTGCGTCTTGAACATTTCTTCTAGCATAAGAAACGCGATCTTGCTCAATGAGGTATTTTCAACCCCGTTGCTTGTTGCCCACGCTTTTAAATACTCGCGTCCTTCCTGATACTCCTTAAATGCCTCTGGCAGGCTTTTGCTTTTGTCTATTTTACAGAGGAAGTGGTGAGCATACCAAATGCCTAATTCCTTCTTAAACGCGCGAAATAGTGCTGTGATAATGGACGAATCTCCATCCGTAACAAACCGCCGGCATTTTGCATGACAATTTTAATTTTGCACCCCTGAAGTGAACCCGTTAAAATTTAGGTAATGGGCTTATTTTAATTTTTCTAATCATTCCACTACATTAGACTGACGATGCTTCATTAAGCTAACGGCACATTAGTGCAACAAAAATTTTGTATCTTACGTCTAAATTGTATTGAAAAAAAGGAATCTCCTTCTACATCCAAAAAAAATGTAAGGAAGGATAATAAAATATGACGAGTCAAAAGCCTTTTGTAACGAGAGTTGGCCATGTAATCATTTTTTTTCTAGTTCTTTCTGTCCCCTTTTCCATGCTGAATTTTAATGCTTACCTTAAGGGGAACATACCAAGCATCACTCAACTGCTTTCTTCTCTGGTTTTTATTCTTCTTTGGTTTTTATGTACATTATTCATGAGCAAAAGCAACGTAGGAATAAAAGCGTCCTCATGGTTTTGGGGAGGAGGGGCTTTATTGTTGATTCCGGCATATTTTGACATTTCGAACATTCCTGCATTCTTCATTTTTTCTGGCCCTCTGTATGGACTGAGATATTTCATTACCATGCCGTCCGATATAAACTTAGCCCTCATATGTATTGCTGTCGTATATGGGGTTAGTTTAATTGGCTGGCCGTTAGGTAAACTCATAAATCGTTGAGTTAACGGGTAATATTAGCTCAAAAAATAGCGACAGTCTAGGACTTGATTTTCTCGTCTCTGGCTGTCGCTGGTTCATATTCATGCTCAGTCAAATACTTTATTTTCTGCTTACATAAAGTGGCTGAATTTACTCCTAGCACCTCCATTATTGACCGACGGTCGGTCGATGTAGTAAAATACAACAATATCGTTGTTTTGGAGGTTGATGGGGCGTGGCAAGAATCGTAAAACTGCCGGAGGAACGTCGTCAGGAGCTGGTTCAAGCAGCCAGGGAATTGTTTATGGAAAAAGGATACGAAAAAACCTCGGTCAATGATATCATTCAAAGACTCAATGTAGCAAAGGGGACCTTTTACCACTATTTCAAGACCAAGGATGAAATCGCCGACGCGGTCATTCAAGCGGAAATTGAAAGCAGCATTCCAGCGCTGAAGAAGATTGCCGCAAAAAATGACATAGATGCCGTTGAAAAAATGACGGCCGTGATTCAGTTGATCACGGAGGCGGTCACCGTCCATTACAAAGACGGACTTATGGCTTATCTTCATCATGCCCATAACAGCAGCCTGCATTTGAAAATGAAGCTGCTGCTCCTGCGGTCGTATACTCCGTTTGTATCGGAAATTGTACAGCAGGGGGTAAAAGAAGGTGTGTTCCATAGTGAGCATCCTGAACAGATCAGCGAATTTTTGATGGCCGGATTGCATTTTATGCTGGACCCTAGCTTTTTTCCAAGAAGCGGCGAGACAGCAAGGGCAACGATTGAAGCCCTTCCTGAAATTTACGAGAAGCTGTTAGGTGCTGCTAAACATACCTTTGCCCATGTGCGTACATCTTTTCAAGCTATGTATGAGTAAATGAGGGAGTGTGATCGCAGTGAATCGCTTGGATTCCGATTGGCTGAAGGAACAAGAGCGGGCGGTTAAAGTGCTGGAGATTATCCATGGGAAGATCGAAGAGCTGCAGCGGGCTCGGGGCGAGATGAAAGGGGAAGTCGTCCAAAGCAGAAGGCAGTTTTGGGATGATATCCGTTTGAATGTGGGTGACGGTGAGAGTACAGCGGAAGCGTATGCCAGTGTAAAGCAGCAGGCGGAAATGCTAAACCTGCGTGAGCAGCAGTATGCGTCAAACACAACTCAACTGGCGAAGCTGAAAAAATTGACGGACTCGCTTTACTTTGGGCGGGTCGATTTTAAGGAGACGGGGGAACAAACTGCTGAACCGATCTATATTGGCATTTGTTCGCTGCAGGAGGATGAGCTCAGCCCGTTTCTTATATACGATTGGCGTGCGCCGATCTCGAGCCTTTATTATGATCATGAGCCTGGAACGGCCCGCTATGAATCCCCGATGGGGCCGGTTGCGGGTGAAATAACGATGAAAAGGCAGTTTGTTATACGGGATGGTACTCTGAAGCTGATGTTCGACACGAACGTGACGATTGGCGATCAGCTGCTGCAAGAGGTGTTAAGCCGCAGCTCCGATGTCCATATGAAGAGTATCGTCGCCACGATTCAAAGGGAACAAAATGAAATGATCCGACATGATCGCTGCCGGATGCTTATCGTGAACGGCACTGCGGGAAGCGGGAAGACATCGGCGGCGCTGCAGCGGGTCGCGTATTTGCTCTATAAGCACCGGAATACGCTTACGGCAGATCAAATGGTTCTGTTTTCACCGAATCCCATGTTCAACAGTTACGTATCATCCGTGCTGCCAGAGCTCGGCGAGCAGAACATGCAGCAAACGACATTTCAAGAGTATGTTGAGCATCGGCTGTTTCCAGAGTTTACCGTTGAAGATCCTTTCACTCAGCTCGAATTCGTGCTGGCCGCAAACGATCCCGAGCTCGCTGCGATTCGTACGATAGGCATTCAGTACAAGTCGTCGAAGGCTTTTCTCAATGTAATTTTTAGATACAGGGATTTTCTGCGGCAGCGGGGGATGCGGTTTCATCCTATTCGGTTTCGGGGTGTGGACTTGGTGAGTGCGGATGTAATGATGGATAAATTTTACTCCTTCGATCCAGCCTTTCGTCTTCAAAACCGGATCGAGCTGATACGGGATTGGCTGCTTCAGCAGATCTCCCTGTTCGAGGAAACGGAGTTGCAGGCCGATTGGATCGAGGATGAGGCGGAGCTCCTTACCCAAGAGCAATATCGAAGGGCGTACGAGCAATTAGTACGCCAGAAAGCGGGGAGAGGAACAACCTTCGATGACTACGACCAAGAAAAAACAATTTTAGCGCGAATGGTACTGGCCAAGCATTTGGAACCGATTCGACGAGGAATCAAGCAGCTGAGCTTTGTTGACTCAATCAGCTTATATCGTCAGCTTTTTGAGCCAGATTTTGCAGAACAGCTGCAAACAAGCGATCAGCCGCTTCCTAAGGAGTGGCCGGACATATGCCGTCAAACCGTCGAATTGCTCGATCGAAAAGAATTATGCTTCGAGGACACGGCACCGTTCCTGTTCCTGCGGGAATTATGCCGCGGATTCGAAACGAACCCTAGCATCCGGTATGTATTCATTGATGAGGTGCAGGACTATACGCCGTTTCAGCTTCAGCTTATAAGGAATATGTTCCCGCGAGCAAAAATGACGGTATTGGGCGACTTGAATCAGACGATTTTTGCCCATACTTCATCTTTACAGGAAGCAGATACGTTATGGGATTTATATGGACAGGAACAGACCGAGCTTCTCCAGTTTACGAAAAGCTACCGTTCCACGTTTGAGATTATTGAGTTTACTCGCGGGATGGTGCCAAACGGCGCTGAGATTGTACCCTTTCAACGGAATGGAAGGAAGCCGGTGGTTGCGCTGTTTTATAATAAAGAAAAACTGCTGAATGAAATTTGGCGGTCTGTATCCATTTGGGAGGCGCAGGGATTTGATTCGATCGCAGTATTATGTAAAACCGCAAAGGAAAGTGAGGACATGTACAACGCACTTCTCGCCTCGAGCGGGGAGGGTAAGCAATCAGGCTACGGCACCGAATGGAAGGGGAAGCTTTCGCTGGTGACGAAGGATACCCCGAAGTATGAAAAGGGAGTTGTCGTCATGCCGATTTATTTGGCCAAAGGGGTGGAGTTTGACGCCGTGCTGGTGTTTGACGCCTGTGATGACAAATACAGCTCTGATCATGATCGCAGGCTGCTGTATACCGCTTGCACAAGGGCGATGCATGAGCTGCAGATAGGGGTGGTCGGTGAGCCTAGTCGGTTTATCAGCCGGCAATCGGACCAGCTGTATACCCTTAGCAGCAATGGGTTTGGGTAGTCGATTACCAGCCTGGGCCTGGGTAAAATTAAATCTATATATTCGATTGTGCTAGGACTTCGGTGATGCTGCCGGAGTCTTTTTCTCGTTGTGCCTCTACGAGTCTAGAAAAATATTTTTCCAATCGATGCAACTAGATCCTATTACTGGTTGTTTATATAAGTGAATCACGATTCATAGAGGGACGCAAGCTTGCTATAGAAAGAGGTATCCTATTTTTATTGTACTGCAGGAGGGTAGGTCTAGTGAACAACATACGTATACTCAGCATCGTTATTATAATCCTGCTGACGGCTTGTAAGGATCAAGCTGTTTCCCAGATGGGGAAGGGGCCTCTGGAGCCTAATACCAATTCTTATGAGGAAACAGTCTCGAAGACTGAAGAGAACGGAACACCCTACTTATCTATTACGATGACGGATAAACAGCTGCAAAATCATTACTATTACTACGATTTATCAAAGAAATCGCTTGAGGAAGCGGCTGTGACCAAAGATACAGCGCAATATCCTTTAGGAGCCTTAGACCGCAAGCATAATCTATTATTTTATTCGGAAAAAGTGTCTACCGGTGGAGATCAGCTGATGATGCTCGATCTTAAAACAGGTGAGAAGAAGCAGCTGACCACAGAGCTGTTCGCAATCAATAGCATCATCCCCATCTGGGAGCACGAAAAGGTCATCCTCGCTGCCGTAGATAAGGTGAAATCTGCTGTGCAAATTTACGGTTACGATCATCAAAGCGGCAAGCTAACCAATTGGTTTCCCAGCGACAATGACGACACTTCCGTTGAATCGCTTCATTATCATGCTTCAACCGGCAAGCTGTATGCCGTTCTTTTTTCCGATCAGGAACGCGACAAGCTTACCGATAAGGCGAATTTAGCGAAGGCGGCCGATGTAAAAGCGTCTCCGCATTGGGTGATGGAATACGATATGCAGGGCAAAGCGCTTGGTGAGGTATACCGTGCTGATGAGAAAATATCCTTTTTTGTTCTGTCGCAGGATAAGAAATTTGCCTTGATTCGAAGCGCCCCTACTGTTTTTCAAGCGAAGAAAATCTATGTATATGACATGGGGAGCGGCAGCAAGCAGGAGCTGGATAGTAAGGGGCTCAGCTCCATTCAATTCGCTTCCTTCTCCCCTAATCCTGATCAGGAAGGCTTTTATTTCACCGGAATCGTTCATTCGATGGAAGAACCAGGAAAAATCACAGGCGGTCCACCGAACTCCTTGTATTTTTATGAATTGAAATCAGGCAAGATTTCCCGGATCTTTGGGCAGGATTCGATGTACATCAATAACTTTATACTGCTCCAATAGATAAATGCTCTGGAAAGCAAGGAAACTATTTTATGAATGAAGGGATGAATAAAAATGAAAGCAGTTTGTCGATTGATTCTAGTTTGCCTCTTTATGGTAGTTGGAGTTATGTTCCATTCAGGTCATTCCTTTGCGGCATCGCCTAACCCAGAAACGATGGCCCGAACGCTTCCGCCGGAAACGGAGTTTACGATAGAAGGATTCTTTGACCCGGGCCATGAGTATTTAGATCAAGGGAGCGTATCGATAAAAGACAACGGGAATCAGTCCCTAACCGTAGGTGTGGTAACGGAAGCGACGACCGATGTTTCAACGATCGGCGCAGTAATCTATTTGGAACGGTGGACCGGCTCGAAATGGGTTAGCGCTGGATCAGGTACGACCATTAGCGGATCCGAGAAGTGGTATTTTTCGGGGGAATCGGTAGTGCAGGTTGAAAGTGGTTATTATTATCGAGCACGAGTCGTTCATTTTATTAAACACAGCGGCGTGTACGAACAAGGGGAATCCGTTTCGGATTACATATTGGTTAAATAAAAAGCAGGGGGCAGGGAGGAATGCCCCCTGCTTATTTTATTTGGTTGGCAATTCGAAGGGCATCCTCTTTTTTTAGATTTCCGGAAATGGAAAGATGGAGGTTTGCAAACAAATATTCTAACCGCAGCCGACCGTCATTGGAAATCGTTAGATATGCATCCGAACCATGAACTTGAACGGTTTCTACGGTGCTTGATTTCTTATCGGCAACCGTGCTGATGGTTTCGTTGTTTTCGATCATTCGAATCACGACACGAAAGCTGGAATCGTCTTTGGTGTATCGTAATACAGCTTCGTTCGCCTTTTGACGAGCATCTGTGAAGAATAGCTGAACGTCTGTTAAGGTAAACCCAGGCGGAACATCGTGCAGGCTTATTGGCGGGAAGCTGACGAATTCGAGAGCTTGCTCCCAAGTATCAAAACGTTTGCTCGTTTTTTCACCGGACGTTTGCATTTCAGTAGAAGCGGCCATTGGATCGGGCGGAGCGGTTTTTGCTCCGGAATGATCTTGGGTAGAGGAGCCGAAGATAAAAGTGACGACATCCTGATGTGCGTCTTGAATGACTTGAAAAAAGGGATGGAATGCTTTTGTTGCGGCAGGAGTGCCAAACAAGAGCGCTCCCAGTAAAAAAGAAGCCGCTGCGTAGGGAAGAAGCTTGATCCGCTTCATCTGCTTCCTGCGGCGTTTGATTTGTCGTTCAACTTTTTTCCAGGAAGCGGTGGGATCCGGGGTAACGCTATGATGTTGGGCTGCCTCTTCAAACGCTAAATCAAACTTCCGGTCGAAATCTCCTTTGTTCACCTAGGGTCCCCCCAATCCTTGCGGAATCTTTTCTTTATTGCTTCCCGAGCTCGATAAAGCTTGTGTCTCACTGTGTTTTCATCCGTATCCAACGAAGCGGCGATTTCTTTATAGCTCAGCTGCTGATGCCATCGGAGTTCAATGAGTACTCTTAGCTCAGGCTTTAGCTCATGAAGATAAGCAGAAATCGTTTCGGCCATCACTTTTGCTTCCACTTCGTTTTGCAGGTGATCCGATGAGGTAGCGTATTTTGTACTGTTATCTATAAAGACACTTTCATCATTCACTTCGTTGCGAATTTTTTTATGCTTCCGAAGGTAGTTGTAGGTCATATTTTTAACGACTACACGAAGCCACGTTTTAAATTGAGTTTCATTGCTCATTTCGGAGGGGATTTTACGAATGACCTTCCAAAAGGCCTCCTGAATAATGTCCTCGGTCGCCGCATGATCATTAACCATATAATAAATCGGTCCGTAAGAGAACTGATAAAATTCGGAATACACGGCTTTTTGCGCATCAGAATGCAATGAATCAAAATCGCATACTAAGAGGACGTTTAATTTTGAATCCATAAAGTGCTTATTCTCCTTCCGAAATGAAATGCGTATGGAACATCCTCTAGAATAATTTGCAATATAAGAAATTCCTTTTATGTATGTGATTTTCCTTCTTTTAGGAGGTTAAATGCGTTTTAGCTGCTATTGCTTTCCGAATTCGGGTAATATGGGTGAAAGAGGGTTGACAAAAAAACGAAAATTACATATATTACAATTAACAAAACGTTAATTGTTAATTAAAATACGGAAATGAAGTGAGCTGGAATGTCTAACGAACAAGCGCTGTCGCAGTACGATGTGAAAAAATATCGCACGCCTGATGGGTATACGTCCGATATCGCAGTGTTTACGATTTTGTCTTCGAAAAACGAGGAATATAAGCCGCCGAAGATGGAGCTAAAAATCATGCTTATACGGCGCAGCATGACGAACAGCGAAGGCAGACCGAATATCGAAGCGGGCAAGTGGGCACTGCCGGGAGGATTTGTCGACCCGACCGAATCCTCGGTGGAAACGGCGCAGCGGGAGCTGAAGGAAGAAACGGGAGTGGATCATCTGCATCTCAAGCATTTTGGCGTCTATGACAAACCGGGCCGGGACCCGCGAGGCTGGATCATATCCAACGCTTATTATGCGATTGTTCCCGAGCATCGATTAAAGGACCGGCAGGCGAATGACGACGCGGATGCGGTAGAGCTTTTTTCCGTTGAGGAGGTTTTAGGGCTAGAGCTTGCCTTTGATCATGCGGAAATAATACGAGATGCCATAGACGTGATTTCCCGGGAGCTGCTCGAAACGACTGTTGCCAAGCAATTTTTGCCGGAGGAGTTTACGTATTCAGAGCTTCGGGCCGTTCTGCTCACCGTTACGAATGATTCTGTGATCGCAAGCGATCCCGCCTTTGCAAGAAAAATTAAATCGCTGCCCTTCATTCAGGAGGTAGCAGGCAAGAAAACGACTCGTACATCCAAGAAGCCGACACAGCTGTATCGTTTTGTTGAGATGGAAATTAGCAAATCGATTTACAGTGTGACGTATTGATCTATCAAAGGGAGGTACAAGGAAATGATGACTAAAAAAGCGCTGATTAATATCGACTATACCCGTGATTTTGTAGCCGATGACGGTGCCCTGACCTGCGGCAAGCCGGGCCAGCAAATTGTGGCTGAGATTACGCATATTACCCGAAGCTTCATCGCGAACGGTGATTATGTCGTATTCGCCATCGACACCCATACGGAGAATGACGAGTACCATCCTGAGACGAAGCTGTTCCCGCCGCATAACCTTAAGGGAACTGCAGGCCGCCATCTGTATGGTGAGCTTAACGCTTTATTTCAGGAAAATCGGGAAGCTGATAACGTGTATTGGATGGATAAAACACGCTACAGCGCCTTTGCCGGGACGGATCTTGAGCTGCGCCTGAGGGCACGTGGAATAACCGAGCTGCATCTGGTTGGGGTTTGCACCGATATTTGCGTGCTGCATACGGCCGTCGATGCGTACAATAAAGGCTTTACGATCGTGATCCATGAAAAAGCGGTTGCCAGCTTTGACCAGCTGGGACATGAGTGGGCGCTGCGGCATTTTAAAGGCTCGCTGGGAGCAAGAATTGACTAGAGAGAGACGTACGAGTGGGGGGAAGGCACAGTGAATATGAATGATGCTCGATATATGGACGACAGTCTTGCGCTGCACACGGATAAATATCAGATTAACATGGCGCAGGTGTACTGGGCCGATCAAATACACAACCGCAAAGCGGTATTTGAGGTGTATTTTCGCAAGCTGCCTTTCGGCAATGGATATGCGGTTTTTGCCGGGCTTGAGCGGGTCGTTCACTATTTGACGAACTTTCGCTTTTCGCCAAGCGACTTGGCGTATTTGCGGGAAGAAGGCTATCACGAGGAGTATCTCACCTATTTAGAGGGACTCCGCTTTACCGGTACGGTTCGTTCCATGCAGGAAGGGGAATTGGTATTTGCGAACGAAGGGATCATGCGCATTGAAGCACCGCTGGTTCAGGCTCAACTGATTGAAACGGCGATCCTTAATATCGTTAATTATCAAACGCTAGTCGCCACCAAAGCGGCCCGAATCAAGCATGTCGCCGGCGACGATATAACGATGGAGTTCGGCACACGCCGGGCGCAAGAAATGGATGCGGCAATTTGGGGGACGAGAGCGGCGTATATCGCCGGCTTTGCGGGCACCTCGAATGTTCGGGCAGGAAAGCTGTTTGGCATTCCTGCGGTGGGCACTCATGCGCATGCGATGGTCCAGGCTTACCGTGATGAGTATACGGCATTCTGCAAGTACGCGAGTGAGCATACGGACTGCGTTTTCCTCGTGGATACGTACGACACGCTGCGGTCGGGTGTGCCGAATGCGATTCGGGTTGCTAGAGAATTCGGCGATAAAATCAACTTTAAGGGCATCCGTCTCGACAGTGGGGATCTCGCCTATCTTTCCAAGGAAGCACGAAAAATGCTGGACGCGGCGGGATTTCCAAATGCGAAGATTTACGCAACCAATGATTTGGATGAGACAACGATGATGAACCTGAAAGCGCAAGGGGCTAAAATCGATGTTTGGGGCATCGGTACGAAGCTCATTACCGCATACGATCAGCCGGCGCTGGGTGCCGTATACAAGCTGATTTCCATCGAAGATGAGCAGGGAAACATGATGGATACGATTAAAATCAGCTCAAATCCGGAGAAGGTATCCACCCCTGGGCTAAAAAGGGTGTACCGCATTATCAATAACGAAAATAAGAAGGCGGAGGGCGATTATATCGCACTGGAGCACGAAACACCGCAGAATGAGCAGCGGTTAAAAATGTTCCATCCTGTCTACACGCATATTGCCAAGTTTGTTACGAACTTTGAAGCGAGGGAGCTTCATCACACCATTATTGAAGATGGTGAGCTGGTCTGTAAGATGCCGGATATTCACAGCATTCAAGCGTTTGTGAAGCAAAACCTGGAGCTGCTGTGGGAGGAGTATAAGCGTACGCTTAACCCGGTGGAATATCCCGTCGATCTTAGCCAAGCATGCTGGGATAATAAGATGAAACGGATTCAAGAGGTGCTGGAGAAGGTTCAACAGGACGAAGAGACAAGAAAAGCAAATTAACCGGATAACAAGAGCCGCTCGAACATTGAAGGATCGAGCGGCTCTTGTATCTTATTTTTTTACTGCGTGAATATAATGTACGGCTTCAAACGCACATAAATAATCGGTCCGGTGATTAAAATATCGTTCTTGAATTTCGGCAGGGGACAAATGCTCATAGATGAGCAGACCCGATTGACTCAGCAAATGCTCGATTTCTGGATAGGCAAAACACGATTTCATCGGCTCTCCGCCGGCTGCGGCCAATTTCACCATATGATCCACCCGATTGAACTTCCCCTTTTCTTCGAACAGGGTCTCATCCGCATAATCCAAGACGATGGAGCTGCCGGCAGGAACCAAGGCAAACAACTCGCCTATTAAGCGCGAAATTTCCTCTTTTGATAAATAGTAAGATACTCCTAACAAACTAAACAGAGTTTTCTTCTGGCCAAAACCTTGGTCGATGAGATCTTGGGAGGAAAAGTCTTTGGTGAAATCCATCGAAATAAAATGAAGATTGCCCGGAATAGCAAGACCTGCATCGTGCAGCCGCTGCTTTTTGAATTGCTGCGTAGCCGGATGATCAATTTCAAAGATTTCGATGCTGTTTTCGAATTCCCGATGCCGGAACCCGAACGTATCGAAGCCTGCGCCAAGGATGACATACTGCTGCAAGCCTAACGCAATCTCGTTTTGTATGACCTGTTCGCAATAGGCTGCGCGCGCCAGCGGTGTCGGAGCCAGCTGGACTTGAACAATCCACTTTAGGATTTCATCCGGATCGTTCTGGAAACGCTCGGCAATATCTTTGTTAAAAAACGTGATCCCTTGAACCATATTGCTTCGAATTTGGGCAAACTCTTCCGGAGTAATGAGTTTGGCGGCCAAATGATCATCAAAAACTTTAGGTGTATCGAATGTACTGTGGTAGGCACGGCCAAACGCGGAAATTAAGGAAGTTATACTAGCTTCACTAGACTTCAATGGATAATCCTCCTAATAAAACAAAAATAAGATTCCCCTGGCCAGGAGAACCTTATTATATACGCAAAAATAATAACTGTAAATTATAGCATAAATAAATTTTTTTGTCAAGAAAAAGATGTTGAAATCCTCCTTGCATTCATATGGTTTTTTGGTTTTTTTGTAAAAGCTGGATTTGTGCAGGTTTGAAAGGGAGGGGTGTAGAACTTAGCATAAGAGCTGAGGAAAAAGGAGTTGATTTGAAACGAAATCGTATCGTTGAGAGCGTTTTGCCTTCATTACAGGTTATTCTTTATTTGTAATAAAATGTATTTAAACCCTGTATAATTAAAACAATTTATGTTCTAATTAACAAAATAATAACATAATTTTGCACTTTTTTACCTTAAACGACATGAATAGACAGCTTGTCCTATGGACAAAGAGTTCCTCGTTTCCTATAATTTAGAAGGGTTTGAGAATCGTAGTACATTTTATATGCTTATCATGTACTCCATTCAACTCGACCCGAACGAACTCCGGTTGAACCAAAAAATGATAGTGTAAAATAAATAATCCGTTATCAAATCACGCCCCGCCAAGAGCCCTTTGATAACGGATTGCTTCAACCCGTCTTCTTTGCTGTGCAAAGAAATAGGTCTATTTCTATTTTACACATTTTTTGGGTTTCCTTCAATAGGGTTCGACAAAAAGCAGGACAAGTAATCATCTGAATCGATCATCTTAAGAAAACAGAGGTGGAGACCGTGAGACTTTTCGAATGGCTGACGTGTTTGATTGCAGTTCCTGTTATTATCGATTGGATTCTCTATCACAGGAAAAAGAAACCCGCCGCGTTTATCCGGATTTGCAGGCTGTTTGGATTATTCGGTTCGATCGTAATTTGTTTTCATCTTTTGCTTGAGGGCTACCGTCTGCAAATGATCCCTCTCTATTTTCTAACGGGCTGGGTGCTTCTCCAGTCGTTTCGCACGACTCTTACAACCCCCGATTCGAATTCTCAACGTCCGTTATTCATGCGTAGAAGAAAAACCGCCTACGCGCTCCTAGTCTTTATACTAGCACTTCCTCTGCTGCTGCCCGTCTTTACCTTCCCTAAGCCTACCGGCTCCAAGCAAGTAGGCGTCATGAAGCTGCATCTTACAGACTCTCAAAGAAATGAAATTATTCCAGGTTATGAGAATAAAAAACGCGAACTGATGCTGTCCGTGTGGTACCCTGCCGAACAAGCTCCAGGTGCTTCATACCGAACATGGACGTTTCACGATATTATGGATCAAATCATGAAAGCGGATGGTTTCCCACCCTTCACCTACGACTACTTCAAGTACGTCAAAACAAACTCCGTTGAACAGGCAAGTCCCGCGATCTCATCAGCCGGAGCACCGGTCGTTCTTTTCCTTCACGGCTTTCCGGGAATGTCGACGCAAAGCATTCCACTTGTTGAAGAGCTGGCCAGCCATGGTTATGTCGTAGCGGCGCCTGATTTCACCTATGTTTCCGCTGCCCCCGAATTTCCCGACGGCACGGTTGTAGAAATGGAAAAAGGACTTCTTGAGCTGTCGAAGCCGCAGTTAAACAGCATTTTGAATTATTGGGTCCAGGACATCTCCTTTATCATCGATGAGCTGGAGGGAATAAATCTTGCCTCGGGACACCCGCTGTCAGGCAAATTGAACCTGCAGCAGATCGGAGTGGTCGGACATTCCTTTGGAGGCTCAACCGCGCTCCATGCCTTACTCGCCGATCCACGAATCGACAGTGCGATCAGTATGGATTCTCCCAGCTACGGTGCAATGGATCAGGGCATGAAGCTGACGAAGCCTTTTTTAATCATGGACGCGAGTGAATCGGATTGGGATACGAACGTGAAGAAGAATATTTTTGAACAATCATCGGCAGATGGTTACATGATGACCCTTCAGGGGGCGGATCATGACAGCTTCACGAACTATCCTTTGGAATCTCCATTATTTGCTTCGCTTTTCATTAATAAATATAAGGCGCATCGGTTAATCAACGATTATTCGCTCGCCTTTTTAAACCGTCACCTGCTGGGGAAGGAGGAGGACCTGCTTCAGTTGGCGGCACATGATAAGGAAATTGCATTTCAACAAAATAATCCTTAATCCATAAAGGCTGGTGGTATCGTGGAAAAGCAAATCTACTCTCTCTCGCATCCGCAGCAGCGAATTTGGTATACGGACAAAATCTACCCGAATTCGGGACTGGCAAATCTGTCGGGAATCATTAGGCTGAAAGCAGTCGTTGACCTGAGCCTACTGACGGAATCTATCAATCAATTTATTTGTGAAAATGAGATTGTCCGGGCAAGATTTATCGAAGATGACGCGAACGAGGTATCCCAATATATTGAGCCTTATACCCGCTTCCCGGTTTCGGTCTACGATTTTACTAACGACTTCGATCATAAGGAATTGAATGCTTGGGTTGATGAGCGGCGGAAGGAGCCTTTTCGCCATCAAGGGAATTTATTCGATTTCGCAATTTTCCAATTAGCGGATGAGACCTGGGTTTACTGTAAGTTTCATCATCTGCTCAGCGACGGCTACTCGATGGTCCTATATGCGCAGCAGATCATTCAAAATTTGCTGACGCTTGAAAAAGAAGGGCAATGGGAACCGGTATCGAGACCCTCATATCTCGAATATGTGAAGCAGGAGAAGGAATACGAAAGCTCCAAACGGTTTCAAAAGGACGAGAGCTATTGGCTCGAAAAATTTGCCACGCTTCCTGAGCATGTCTCTTTAAAACAAGCCGATGTGTTTGAAACGAGTACAACAGCGGAGCGGCTGAGAATCGTCGCTTCCGACGAAATGAAGCAGCAAATCCGGTCATATTGTGAAGCTCACCAAATCAGCATTTATACGTTATTTCTAGCGGTAATGAGTATTTATTTGTCAAAAGCGTTACATACCGATGATGTCGTGCTTGGAACGAATTTAACGAACCGCACGAACGTAACCGAGAAAAATACGATCGGCATGTTTACCAGCACGTTAGCATTCCGCTGCGGCGTCGATTCCTCCACCCGGTTTGATGACTTTGTTAAATCGACCTTTAGAGAGCAAATGTCTTTAATCCGCCACCAAAGATATCCATACAACCTCCTCATGAAAAAGCTTCGAGATGTAGACAGCGGAATAAACCGGCTATTTGGAATTTCCGTGCTTTACCAGGTCATGAATTTTGAAGCGATCGATGGCTTTCAATATGAAACGGAATACGTTTTTTCAGGGCATGAGACCGATGATTTTGGCCTCCACATTAAAGATTGGACAAAGGACGACCAGCTGACCTTTGATTTTGAATACCGCCAAGAGCTGTTTACCGAAGAGGAAATGCAGGCGGTATACGACCAAATGATGACTCTCCTTCAGGACGCTCTTCTTCATCCCGACAAAACGATTTATGAGCTGGACATTTGTCCGAAGGAGGACCGTGAAAAGCTTCTAAAGCAATGGAATCCACCGCGTACCACAGGGGATGATGATTGGCCGACCTTTGCTCATCGCTTTGAGCAAGTGGTAGAACAAAACCCGGACAAGGCAGCTGTCGTGCTGGGGGAGCAATCGATCACTTATGACGAGCTTAACCGTAAGGCAAACCGGCTGGCACGCCATTTGCAAAAGCTGCGCGTCGGACCCGAGGTGCCGGTTGGAATTATGGCGGAGAAGTCTTTCGACATGATTATAAGCGTACTTGCGGTGTGGAAAGCGGGCGGTGCTTATATTCCGATCGATCCGAAGTATCCCGAGGATCGCATTCAATATATTGTGGATGACAGCGAATGCCGGCTGCTGCTTATTCAGAAATCACTAGCAGAGAAGGTAGAGTCCCTGAAGCTCGGGTCAAAAATGGATCAAGAGCTGATCGTCTTGGATGACACGAAATGGGGGGGAGAAGCGGACGACAATCTTACGCTTTTGTCCACGCCGGAGAGCCTCGCCTATATCATCTACACCTCCGGTACCACCGGAAACCCAAAAGGGGTTATGATCGAGCATCGGAGCTATATGAATATTTCCATGGCATGGCGAGAGGAATACCGGCTGAACCGCTTCCCTGTGAACGTTCTGCAGCTGGCTGGGTTTTCCTTCGATGTCTTCGCCGGGGATTTGTCGCGCGCACTTTTAAACGAAGGCGGGCTCGTTCTTTGCCCAGAGGAGCTGCGCATCGATCTCCCCGCGCTGTACCAGTACATGCATCGGTACGAGGTCACTCTCTTGGAGTCAACGCCGGCGCTGATCCTGCCGCTGATGGAGCATGTTTACGCCAAACAGCTGCCGGTTCCGCATTTGCGGCTGCTGATCTTAGGAGCCGATCTTTGCTCCATCGTCGATTATGAAAAGCTGCTGCACCGCTTCGGTGAAACGATGCGCATCATAAACAGCTACGGAGTGACGGAGGTAAGTATCGATTCCTGCTATTATGAGGCGCCGCTTGAGCGGCTTGGGAATAAGGGTCATGCCCCGATTGGCCGGCCTTTGCGGAATACGGGGATGTATGTTCTGGATGATAGCAGCCGCCTGCTGCCGATCGGGATGGTTGGAGAGCTCTGCATCGGAGGCGTTGGTGTTGCGCGCGGGTATTGGAATAAGGAGGAGCTGACCCGCGAAAAGTTTGTCGACAACCCGTTTGTGCCGGGAGAAAGGATGTACCGGACAGGGGATTTGGCACGCTGGAATTCCGATGGCGTCATCGAGTTTCTCGGCAGAAAGGATTTTCAGGTCAAAATCAACGGGTACCGTATTGAGCTCGGTGAAATTGAATCTTTGCTTTTAACGCATCCGAAGATTTCGGAGGCATGTGTACGCGATATCACCGACCCGCGGGGACAAAAGAAGCTTTGTGCTTATTTTGCGGCCGAGCAGGCAGAGGAGACGCTCATCGAGGAGGTACGGGCATTCGTTTCCGCGAAGCTGCCTTCCTTCATGGTTCCGGCTTATTTTGTGCAAATGACGAAGCTGCCGCTGACGCCAAACGGCAAGATCGATAGGAAGGCACTTCCGCAGCCGGAGCTGTCGTCAGGCTCTTACCAGCCGGTCGAGCCGACGAACGAGCTGGAACGAATGATGCTCGACATTTGGCGGGATATTTTGGGCGTGCGAACGATCGGGATCCGGGATAATTTCTTTGAATCAGGCGGAGATTCGATCAAAGCGATGCAGTTTGTGTCCCGTCTGCAGCAGCACAACCTGGAAATTGAAGTCAGGCATCTATTCCAGCACCCGACAGTCGCGTCGCTAGTTCCCTATGTGAAGCAAATGTCGCGTGTCATCGACCAAGGCATCGTCGAAGGCGAGCTTCCGTTGACACCGATTCAATCCTATTTCTTTGAACAGCGTTTTACGACCCCGCATCACTGGAATCAGGCGTTCATGCTTTTTTCGAAGGAAGGCTTTGATTCCGGGCTTGTCGAACGGACGCTTCATATGCTGACTCTGCATCATGACGCACTGAGAATGGTGTTCCAGATGGAGGAAGGGAATGTACGTGCACTCAACTGCGGACTGGAAGGCACCTGGTTCCGTCTGGATTCGGTAGACTTGCGGCATGAACTTGAACCGGACGAGCTGGTGCGGATTGAAGCGGATCGGATTCAAGCATCGCTGAACATCGAGGAAGGACCATTGTTGTCAGCCGGACTCTTCCGTACACGCGATGGAGATCATCTGCTCTTATGTATCCATCATTTGGTGGTGGACGGGGTTTCCTGGCGGATATTATTGGAGGATTTCCGCCTCGTTTATGAATCGTTGTCGCGAGATCAGCATGCGGAGCTGCCGAGAAAAACGAGCTCTTATCTTGAGTACGCGCAGAAGCTGGCCCACTATTCGACCAGCTATAAGGCGCTGCGGGAATTGGATTATTGGCGGGAGCAGCTGCGGCTCGAAAGCCGGAAGCTTCCGCTGGATTACAATAACCGGGACTGCAGGGAAAGCAGCACAAGTGAGTGGAGCTTCGTGCTCTCGGAGGAGAAAACCCGAGATTTATTAACGCTCGTCCATAAAGCATACAACACGGATATCCGGGATATTCTCTTGTCCGGCCTAGGCATCGCTTTGCGCAAATGGACAGGGTTTGACCGCATCATGGTCTATTTGGAAAGCCATGGAAGGGAGAAGCTTTGGGAGGAGCTCGATTTAAACCGGACCGTCGGCTGGTTTACGGCGATCTATCCATTGGTGCTGGATATGACGAATACCGAGAATATTGCACATCACATCAAATTGACGAAAGAACATTTGCGAAAGGTGCCTTTAAACGGAGTCGGTTATGGTGTACTTCGCTATGCAGCTCCTTCAGCGACAAAAGAGGAGCTGGCTTATCAAGAGGAGCCGCAAATCATGTTCAATTACCTCGGGCAGTTTGACGAGATGCTGCAGGAAGCTCCCTTCACGGTATCATCGTTACCGGCCGGTATGTGGAAAGGGCCGGACAATCAGCGAGAATGTCCGATTGAGATTAACGGATACGTACAGAACGGCTGTTTAACGATGAGCTTCGAATACAGTAGCAGACAGTTCAATTCTTTTACCATAGAACGCTTTGCCCTCTTATATCATCAATCGCTTGAAGCGATTATCGAGCACTGCCTGCAGCAGGAGAAAACGGAAATCACCCCGTCCGACGTCGGTTACAGCCGCATGTCCATCGAAGATCTGCAGAAGCTTACACAATTTATAAATAGATAAGAACGATAAGTTGGGGAGGAAATTGACTTGGTCCAAAAGCAGATTCAAAAAATATCGCCGCTTTCTCCCATGCAGCAGGGCATGCTGTTTCACTCCTTGCTTGACGGGGACTCAAATGCGTACTTCGAGCAGCTGACCTTGACCTTGGAAGGTGAGGTTTCAAAGGAGGCTCTGGAGGACAGCTTTAAGGTTCTCATCGACCGCCATGAAATTCTTCGTACCTTGTTTATCCATGAAGGGATGGAAGAAATGGTTCAAGTGGTCGTTGACCGTTTCGAGTTCCATGTGCACTACGTGGATTTATCCGATCTTGATGTCTTGGATTGCGAGCAGCGGGTCAACGCATATTTAGAATCAGACCGGGAGAGAGGGTTTGAGGTTTCGAAGGAACTGCTCATGCGAGTCGCCTTATTTCAGACTGGACCGAGGAAATATCAAATCGTGTGGAGCCATCACCATCTCATCATGGATGGCTGGTCCTTCGGTATTCTTCTTCACGAGCTGTTGCAAATTTATATGGCCAAGCGGCAGGGACGTAAGCCTAGCCTGACGCCGGTATATCCGTTTAGCGATTTTGTGGGCTGGCTGCAGGAGCAGGATCTCGGGCAAGCCTTACATTATTGGAAGCAGTATGTTGAGGGCTACGATAAAATCGCTTCTTTTCCAAAAAAGAAGACAGCCGTTGATTCACAAGTGTACGCCAAGAGTGACCTTTCCATAGAAATTCCTGCTGACATCCTGCAAAAGCTCGAAACGATTGCGAAAACGAACCACGTTACGCTCAATACGCTGCTTCAATCCGTTTGGGCTCTGCTTTTGCAAAAATATAACCACACCGATGATGTTATATTTGGTTCGGTCGTATCGGGACGCAACGCAAAAATTTCGGGCATTGAGCAGATCGTTGGAATGTTCATTAATACGATTCCGGTCCGGGCGAAGCGTCGTAAAGAGGAGCGTTTCCTAGAATGGGTCCGCCGCTTCCAGCAAGCGGAAGTGGAATCGAAGGAATACGATTACGTTCCTTTGTACGAAATTCAAGCAGGTAGTGAGCTCAAAAACCGGCTCCTTGACCATATTCTTGTCTTTGAAAATTATCCGCTGCCTGAAGAAATTCATGCGTTTGCCGGAAGCGGGGAGCTTGGGTTTACTTTTACCCGGATCGATCACTTTGATCAAACGAACTACGATTTGAATGTGACGTTTATGCCGATGCACGGATTAAAGCTTGTATTCAGCTATAATTCGAATGTTTATGATCCGGAGTTAATCGAACAAATCAGCCGCAGCTTCGCGAATATGCTGGCGGATATTGCGGCAAGGCCGGATGTGAGTGTGGGTGAGATTGGGCTCTTGTCGGCGGAAGAGAAGGATCGAATGCTGCTGGAGCTGTGCAGTCACGCAGTACCATTCCCTGAAGACAAGCTGATCTACGAGCTGATCGAAGATCAAGCTGCGCGGAAACCGGACCATATCGCTTTGGTGTATGGCCAGGATCGGTTGACCTACGCGGAGCTGAATGGACGGGCTAACGTATTTGCCCGCAAGCTGCTTGAGGGCGGTGTCCGTGCGGATGAGCCGGTTGCGGTGCTGCTTGACCGGGGGCTAGAGATGGTCGTCGCCGTACTCGGAATATGGAAGGCCGGCGCGGCGTACGTTCCCATCGATGCCAGTTATCCTGCCGAGCGGCAGCAGCTTTTGCTTCAGGATTGCGGGGCAGCTTGGCTGGTGACAAGCCGTGAGCTCGCTGCTTCCGGGCCGGTGCTTCAGCATGAGCATGTGCTGTTTACAGATGAAGCCCGGGGGATGTCCACGGCAAATCCGGAGCAGCGTATCGCCGGGATCGAGAATCTTGCGTATATCATTTACACCTCGGGCACTACCGGCACGCCGAAGGGGGTTCAGGTCACGCATCGCAGTCTGTTGAATGCCGTTCATGCATGGAGACAAGAGTACCGTCTCGACCAATTTCCGGTGAGCCTGCTGCAAATGGCCAGCTTTTCTTTTGACGTGTTTGCGGGGGATCTCGCCCGGGCATTGCCTAACGGCGGGACGATGGTCATTTGCCCGAGCGATGTAAGGCTTGATCCGGAAGCGTTAGCGGATTTGATCGAGGAGCACAACATTACGCTGCTGGAATCGACTCCTGCGCTGCTCGTACCGCTTATGGATTACGTGTACGAGGAAAAGCGCGAGCTGATCTCGCTGCAGCTGCTTATTCTCGGCTCGGATGTTTGCGCGGTCCGAGATTTTCAGCGATTGCAGGAGCGCTTCGGAGGCCGGATGCGGGTCGTGAACAGCTACGGCGTAACGGAGGCGTGTATTGACAGCTGCTATTATGAGGCGGATGATCGGGCGGATTGGTCGGCTCTGTCGAACCTTCCGGTCGGCCGCCCACTGCCGAATATGCGAATGTATGTGCTGGATGAGCATCGTAATCTCGTTCCAGCCGGGGTGATCGGTGAAGTGTATATCGGCGGTGCCGGCGTGGCGAAAGGGTATGTGAACAGGCCGGACTTGACGGCTGAACGGTTTGTTCCCAATCCCTTCGCGAGCGGGGAGACACTATACCGCACTGGGGATCTGGGCCGCTGGCTGGCGGATGGAAACCTTGAATTTATCGGGAGAACGGATTTTCAAGTCAAAATTCGCGGATACCGCATCGAAATCGGGGAAATCGAAAGCGTCATGCTTACCTGCGACGGTGTAAAAGAAGCGGTTGTCGCTGCGAGGAAAGACGAGTATGGGATGGCGTACCTTTGCGGGTATTATACCGGCGATCAGGCGGCAACGGATCAGTCGGTGCTGGATGAGCTGCAAGCACGGCTGCCATCCTTCATGGTTCCAGCCGTCCTGACAAAGCTGGAAAAGCTGCCGCTGACATCGAACGGAAAGGTGGACCGCAAGGGTCTGCCAGACATAAGACCATCTGGAATTACGGGGGCATACGTGGAGCCGCGTTCGGATGTGGAGGAGCAGCTGGCGCAAATTTGGATGGAAACGCTGGGGATAAAGAAGGTCGGCGTATACGATGATTTCTTTGCCATCGGAGGGCATTCCCTGACCGCAACAGCGATCATTGGAAAGATTCATAAGCGTCTGCAGGTGAAGGTGCCTGTCCCGGTATTTTTTGCTTGCTCAACGATTGATAAGCTGGCGCAGTGGATGGTTTCCGAAGGCGGGCTGTCGCCATACGAAACGATTCCACAAGCAGCGCATCAGGATGTATATCCGCTTTCTTCCGCGCAGAAGCGCATGTTTTTCTTAAATCAGCTTGAGGCTCGCCAGCCCGTTTACAATATGACCGGAGCGTTTCGGTTAACAGGAAACGTAAATGTGCAGCGCCTGGAGTGGGTCTGGAACCAGCTCGTTAAGAGGCACGAATCGCTAAGGACCTCCTTTGGCTGGGAAAACGGCGTCCCGGTTCAGCGGATCCATGAGCATCCTATGCTTGCGGTTACGGTGGAAAAGGTATCACCGGAAACAGTCGACGCTTGGTGCGCGGACTTCGTACAACCTTTCCAGCTGAGCGAATGCCCGCTGCTTCGTGTCGGGATTGCTCACTGGGGGGCGGTTCAATATGCGATGGTCGTTGATATCCATCATATTATCGCGGACGGGGTATCTCTTGATTTATTAATTGAAGAGTTAATGAGCTTGTATCAAGGGGAGCCGCTTGCCGAGCAAACGCTGCAATATAAAGACTTTGCGGTGTGGCAGCAGAGTCGGAGCGGGGCGAAGTCCTATCAGAAGCATGAGGCGTATTGGCTCGACGTATTCCAAGGGGAGCTGCCAACGCTTGACCTGCCTCTGGATCATCAGAGAAGTTCCGTTCCAACGTTTGAAGGCGGGCTTCTGACCACAAGTGTGGAACCAGCGCTGATCAAGAAGCTGCACCGGATAAGCCGGGAAGCAAGCTCCACCTTATATGCGACCCTGCTGTCCGCTTACGCCGCACTGCTTCATCATTATACCGGGCAAAACGATATCGTCATCGGGTCTCCGGTTGCCGGAAGATCACACCCGGATTTGCGGTCGATGGTGGGTATGTTTGTCAATACACTGCCGATCCGCTGTGATATCAAACGTGAAGAACGGTTTCAAGAGCTGCTTGTAAGAGTAAGAGATACGCTGCTCCATGCTTATGAGCATCAAGATTATCCCTTGGAGGAGCTGGTCGCGAAGCTTAATCTGATACGCGATCCGAGCCGCAATCCGCTGTTTGATACGGTATTTGTACTGCAAAATACCGAGAACACGGTACTCCGGCTGGAGGATGTTACGATCGAGCCTTACGAGCTGGGACGAGTATGGGCCAAGTTTGATCTCACGATTGAGGCCATTGAAACAGGAGATTCCCTCCTCTTGAATTTTGAATACAATGCAGGGCTGTTTCACGAGGATACGGTACAAAGGCTGGCGGAGCAGTATGTCCGTATTTTACAGCAGATTGCCGAGCTTCCGGAAACGACGATACGTCATCTGACTCTGTTGTCCGCGGAGGAAAAGGAGTTACTGACTGTCGGCTATGCTTACGTGGAGCACGAGGGAGCCATGAGTAGGGCGGATGCAACGGTGGCGCAGCTTTTCGAAATGCAGGTCGAACGCAGGCCAGAGGGCACCGCGTTAGTGTATGGCGACCGTTCCATGACATATGGGGAGCTGAACGCTGCGGCCAACCGGCTGGCTGCGGGATTACGTGAACTCGGGGTTGGTCCCGATCAAACGGTGGCCGTCATGACCGATCCTTCCCCGGAAATGTTCGTCGGTATGCTGGCTGTGTTGAAAGCCGGAGGGGCGTTTATACCGATTGATCCCGCCTACCCTGAGCAGCGCATTCAATATATTTTACAGCAGAGCGGAACACGGATTTGCCTGACACAGGCCCACCTAAGTTTGCCGGAGGCGCAGATCGAGCGGATCGATATGAAGGTGGAGTGTGCCTCGGACTTGAACGCGGACGCGGACGTGGACGTGGATCTGGACCTGAACGCAACGGGCGGATGTGTAAACCTGCCGCCGTGCAATACTGCAGACGACGCGGCCTATGTCATTTATACCTCGGGATCTACCGGGGCACCAAAAGGCGTCGTCATCGAGCATCGCTCGCTGATCAATTTATGCGACTGGCATATCGCAGAATATGAAGTCACGGAGCGGGATCGGGCGGCAAAATATGCGGCCTTCGGATTTGACGCGTCGGTGTGGGAAGTATTCCCTTACTTGCTCTGCGGCGCATCCATCGTCGTCATTGACCCGGAAATTCGCTTGGATCTCGTTAAGCTGCAGCGGTATTTCCAAGAGCAGCAGATTACGATTGCATTTTTACCGACACATGTTTGCGAGCAGTTTATGGATTACCCGGTTGACAGCCTGCGGATATTGCTGACAGGCGGGGACCGCTTAAAGATATGGAAGAAGACGCCTTACCGGATATACAACAACTATGGGCCAACCGAAAATACGGTCGTTACGACATTTTGTCTGATTGACCGTGAGTATGACCAAATTCCGATCGGAAAACCGCTTTATAACACCAGGCTCTATGTGCTGAATGCGGATCTGCAAATGGTTCCGATCGGCGCCGTCGGTGAATTGTGCATTTCCGGGGTCGGACTAGCCCGTGGGTATCTAAACAGCCCTGAGCTGACGCAAGAAAAATTTATCGATAATCCTTATATTTCCGGAGAACGCTTGTACCGGACAGGCGATCTTGTGCGAATCGCGGCTGACGGAAATCTCGTGTTTATGAGCAGGGCCGATCATCAGGTGAAAATTCGCGGATACCGTATCGAATTGGGTGAGATTGAGGCGGCTCTGGCGAAGCAGCCGTTGATCC
The DNA here is from genome assembly GCF_011421635.1 of Paenibacillus turpanensis. Classification (GTDB taxonomy): domain Bacteria; phylum Bacillota; class Bacilli; order Paenibacillales; family YIM-B00363; genus Paenibacillus_AK; species Paenibacillus_AK turpanensis. The sequence goes on along the minus strand of NZ_WTLI01000025.1, from coordinate 8,830 downwards.
GCGAAGCCGTTGTGATTGACGTTGAGGACAGCCGTAAGCAGAGACATCTCGCTGCGTACGTATTAGCGGACACGAGTATTGACACAGAGGAAGTGAAAGCGGCGCTCTCCCAAAGCCTGCCTTCCTATATGGTGCCTTCGGTTATTGTACAGCTGGATGCGATACCGCTTACCCCGAACGGAAAGGTGGACCGCAAATCGCTGCCGCAGCCAACTTTGCGCGACCGTTCGGAGGAGTCGTTTGCCGCCCCTGAATCACCGATGGAACAAGAGCTCGCGCAAATTTGGGAGGAAGTGCTTGGGTTGGAGCAGCCGGTCAGCATTCATGACGATTTCTTCGCTATTGGCGGAAATTCCATTCAAAGCATACAGGTGGTGAACCGGCTGTATCAGCGGGGGTACCAATTGGATATGAAACATTTCTTCCAGTATCCGAGTATCGCCGAAATGAGCCGTTACGTAACGCAAGCGGAAGCCGGAGCAGCAGCGGTCTCTACAGGTGTAGAGGGCGGAGCCTCAAATGCAGCCGAGTCGGACAAGGCGCTTTCCGAGGTTGCTGCTGACAGCGAGGTCAGTACCGAGGATCTGGACGAAATTCTTAAAATTTTTAAATAGAAAGGAATATCCCGATGGATGCACCGAACGCAAAAATCAAACATGTTTATCCGCTTGCTCCTATGCAGGAAGGCATGCTGGTTTCCGCCATTTACGACGATTCCAGTGCTTATTTGCAGCAGAAGGTCATCACGCTGACCGGACAAGTTCAAGTCGAAATACTCGAGCGCAGCTTCCGCATGCTGGTTGCGAGACATGATATTCTGCGGACCAGCTTTGTCTATGAGAAAATCCAAAAGCCGATGCAGGTCGTGCTTCAGGATCGGGCCGTCAGCTTAAGATATGAAGATCTAAGTATGCTCTCTAAAGAGGAGCAGAACCATGTTCTCGACCGCTTGATTGAAGGGGACAAAGCAAAGGGCTTTCATTTGACGAAGGACGAGCTGATTCGTCTTGCCGTTTACAAATGCAGTGAAGACTCTTATAAAGTGATCTTCACCTTTCATCACATTTTGATGGACGGCTGGTGCATTGGAATCATCGCAAGAGAGCTGTTTCAAATTTACGATGCCCTGCAAAAAGGAATGGAGCCAGCATTACCGCCTGTTTTCCCGTATCGGAGCTATGTGGAATGGCTCGGAAAACAGGACAAAGCGGCGGCCGCCGCGTTCTGGTCCTCTTATCTAAACGGATACTCCTCCCATGCCTCGCTTCCTAAGAAAAAAGGAGAGGAGCAGGCAGCTTTTACAGATTACATGTTTCAATTCAGCTTGGAAGAAACGGTGTTTCTGCAGGAGCTTGCCCGAAAAAACAAGGTTACGCTTAATACAGTTGTGCAAACGCTGTGGGGCGTACTGCTGCAGCAGTATAACGATTGCGGCGACGTCGTGTACGGCTCGGTTGTGTCCGGACGACCGCCGCAGCTGCCCGGCATTGAAGACGCCGTTGGGCTGTTTATTAATACGGTGCCGGTACGCATTCGCATCGGCGGGGACGAGACCACGTTCGGGGCGCTGCTGCGGCAGGTGCATGAAGCGTCGATCGCGGCGAAGCCCTACGAGTACTCCCCTTTATACGAGGTACAGTCGTTTTCCGAGCTGAAGCAAAGCTTGATTGACCACATTCTCGTCTTTGAAAATTTTCCGCTTCGTGAAGAGCTCGAATCGTTGTCGCTGGGCTTGGATCTAGGGTTTAAGGCGACGTCGATCGAAGAATTCGACCTTACGGAGTATGATTTGACGGTCATTGTGTATCCGAACGAGAGGTTAACCGTTCAGTTTAGCTACAATTCCAGCGTATACAGTGACCAAATGATCGAGATGGTGCCGCAGCATTTGTGCAGCTTAGTTCAGGCGCTGCAGAACAATGCAGAAATTGTACTTGCGCAAGTGGAGCTTGTTACAGAGCTGGAAAAGCAGCTGTATTTATCGCAGCGCGAGCTGGCTGTAGATTATCCGCGTGATCAAACGATTCACCGGATCTTTGAAGAGCAGGCGGCAAAAACGCCGGATCATGCGGCCGTCAAGCACGGTGACTGTGTCATGACCTATGCGGAGCTAAACGGCAAAGCGAATCAGCTGGCTCGTTTGCTGGAGCGCCACGGAGTGGGCCCGGATACGGTTGTAGGCATTTTTATGAATCGGTCCATCGAGCTGATTGTCGGGATTTTAGGGATTTTGAAAGCGGGCGGGGCGTACCTTCCGATCGATCCGATCTATCCGCGCGACCGGATTCAATTCATGCTGGAAGACAGCGGCGCCGCGATTTTAGTTACCGAGAAAGAGTTAGCTGAGGAATTGGGTTTCGCCGGTACGGTGATCGATTATTACGAAGAGGGATGGGGGGAAGAGAGCGTGGAGAACGCTCTGTCTTCCGCCAGCGGTCCAACCGATTTAGCGTATATCATTTACACGTCCGGCACGACGGGGCGTCCGAAAGGAACCTTAATCGAGCATCGCAATGTCGTACGGCTGCTTTTTAATGACGCACCGCTGTTTGACTTTAACAGCTCCGATACCTGGACGATGTTCCATTCGGTTTGCTTCGATTTCTCCGTATGGGAAATGTACGGCGCACTGCTTTACGGGGGCCGGTTACTCATCGTGCCGAAGCTCACTGCGCAGCATCCAGCGGAATACTTGCAGCTGTTAAAAGCAGAACGGGTAACCGTGCTGAATCAGACGCCGACCGCGTTCTACGCGTTAATGAACGAAGAGCTGCAAAGCGCTTCGGCTTCGCGCGATTTGACGATTCGTTATGTGATCTTCGGAGGCGAGTCGCTGCAGCCGGGAAGCTTACTTGGCTGGAGACAAAAATACCCGGAAACGAAGCTCATCAACATGTATGGGATCACGGAGACGACCGTGCACGTGACCTACAAGGAAATCACCGATACGGACATTCGTCTCGGAGTCAGCAATATCGGAAAGCCGATTCCTACGTTAACGAGTTATGTGTTTAACCGGCATCAAAAGCTTTCCCCCATTGGCGTTGTAGGTGAGCTTTACGTCGGGGGCGAAGGGGTGGCAAGAGGTTATTTAAACCGCGAGGAATTGACGAGGGAGCGATTTATTGCAAATCCATACCTCCCCTCGGAGAGACTGTACCGGTCCGGCGACTTAGTCCGAATGCTTCCATCCGGCGAGATGGAGTATTTAGGCCGAATGGATCATCAAATTAAAATCCGCGGCTTCCGTATTGAGCTTGGCGAGATTGAAGCTGCGCTGCTGCGTCATTCATCGGTAAGAGAAGCGGTAGCTCTTGTGCGCAAGGACCGGTCTGGGGATGACTACATTTGTGCTTATGTCGTGCTTATCGATGGCGCAGAAGCCGATATTGATTATCGCGAGCATTTGTCCGGCGCTCTGCCGGATTATATGATCCCGAGCGCTTTCGTCCACCTTGAAGAAATGCCAATGACGTCGAACGGAAAAGTCGATCGCAGTAAGCTCCCGGTACCGACCTTTGAGTCAGGAAATCAGGAGCGGGTCGCTCCGATCCATCCGGTGGAGGAAAAGCTGTGCGAGATTTGGACGGAAATTTTGGGCCGAGATGATTTCGGTGTAACCCATAACTTTTTTGAGCTGGGCGGTCATTCCTTAAAGGCCACCATGCTGATCAGCCGCATTCAAAAGGAATGGGACGTTAAGGTTCCGTTGAAACAGGTGTTCCTGACACCGACGATTCGGGAGCTCTCGTCTTTTGTGATTGGGGCAGATCATGTTGAAAATGACGCCAAGCTGGAACTGACGCCTGCCGCTCCGCAGGATTATTATCCGCTCTCTCCGGCGCAGGAAAGATTATACCTGCTGTCCCAGATCGAAGGATCACAGGTCAGCTACAACCTTCCGGAAGTACTTCGGCTGCAGGGGAATGTTGAATCGAACCGGATTGAAGCGGCGCTGCGGAAGCTCGTCGAGCGTCATGAATCCCTTCGCACCTCGTTCCATCTCGTCGAAGGAGCTCCGGTACAAAAGATTCATGATTCGTTCGAGTTCCAATTGGAACGGCTTGACATCAACTCGAATGGTTTGGAAGATGCCATTCAGGCGTTTATCCGTCCGTTTGATTTGTCGTCCGCGCCGCTCATTCGCGCCGGGTATGCCCGAACTTCAAATGAAGAAATCATTCTAATAATTGATGTTCATCATATCGTTGCGGATGGCGTATCCACTGAAATTTTGACGGCTGAGTTTGTGGCTATTCTCGAGGGTACGCCACTACCGGACGTATCCATTCAATATAAGGATTTTGCCGTATGGCATCAGCAGCGTGAAGCAGCCGGACTTCTGGAGCCGCAGAAGCAGTACTGGCGCGAGCAGCTCTCCGGGCCGATTCCGGTAACCAATCTACAGACCGATTATCCAAGACCGCCGGCAAAAACCTATAACGGTGATCTTGTAGAGTTTGAGATCAGCCCAGAGCTGACGAATCGCTTGTATGATCTCGCCCAACAGTATGGCGCCACCCTGTATATGGTGCTGCTTTCCGCTTTTCAAATGGTCATTTCAAAATACTCCGCACAGGAGGATGTTATTGTAGGCACTCCTTCGGCAGGCCGAAACGAGCTGCAGCTGGAGAATACGGTTGGCATGTTCGTCAATACCTTAGCGCTGCGGGTGTACCCCGAAGGCGTACTAACGTATGCCGATTTCCTTCAACAGGTTCAAGACACCACCGTAAAAGCCTTCCAGCACCAAGACTACCCCTACGAGCAGCTGCTTCTAGAGCTGGATATCCCACGGGATCTCAGCCGCAACCCGTTGTTTGACGCATTTTTTACACTGCAAAATTTTGTGCAGCACGAACAACACTCCACAGCGTTTCACATCGAGAGTATTCCTTTTCCACACCGGACATCCAAGTTTGATATCACCTTCGGCCTCATTGAAAAGAATGGGCGGCTGGAAGGATATGCCGAATATTGTACTGCTTTATTCCGCAAGGATACGATTCAGCGCATGGTCGAGCATTATAAGAATGTGCTGGCAGTCATTACAGAGCGGCCGGACACGCAGCTACAAGAGATCCGTTTGATGGGAGAAGCCGAGTACCAGCTGGTCACATCCGCTTGGAACGATACGTATTACGCCTACGACCGCACCCAGCTCATTCATTATCAATTTGAGCAGAGGGCCCGACTGCATCCGAATCTTACCGCTGTTCATGCGGGCGGAGAGCAGCTGTCTTATGGAGAGCTGAATGCGCGGGCGAATCAGCTGGCAGCAATGCTTCGTCAAAGTGGTGTAAGGCCCAACGAGACGGTCGGAATTCTCATGGACCGGAGCTTCGACATGGTGCTTTCGATCATGTCGATTCTGAAAGCAGGCGGAGCGTACCTTCCGCTTTCTCCGGATTTTCCGGCTGATCGGATCGAGTACATGATTGAGGACAGCGGCACATCCATTGTGCTCACGCAAGCACGATATGAACGGCTGGTGGACGCTCCCGGCTGCAAATGGGTCAATGTTGAAGGATTGACGTTTCACGAAGAGAGTGGCATGGACCTGCTTCCGGTGAACACACCTGATAATTTGGCCTACGTCATTTATACATCCGGATCGACGGGCCGACCGAAGGGAGTCATGATCGAGCACGGTTCGCTGGTTAATCGCTTGAATTGGCTGCAGCGCCAATATCCGATTGATGAGCAGGATGTTATTTTGCAGAAAACCCCTTACACCTTCGATGTATCCGTATGGGAGCTGTTATGGTGGTCGTTTACTGGAGCAAGTGTATGCATGCTCGAGAAGGGCGCGGAGAAATCGCCGGCGGACATTGTAAAGGCGATTGAAGCACACGGAATCACGGTGATGCACTTTGTGCCATCGATGCTTAACCTGTTCCTCGACTACCTTCAGCATTCTGGGGAGAGTGCAGATTTCCGTTCTTTACGGCAGGTGTTCGCAAGCGGCGAGGCGCTGCAGACGCATCATGTTCATCGTTTCCATAAGCTGCTGACCGAACGCTCAGGTGTCGCTTTAACGAATTTGTACGGCCCGACGGAGGCGACGATCGATGTCAGCTATTTCGATTGTATCCCGGGGCAAATGCCGGATGGCACAGTGCCGATCGGCAGGCCGATCGACAATCACAGGCTGTACATTATGGACAGCGGCTTGAACGTGCAGCCGATCGGTCTTCCGGGCGAGCTCGTTATCGCAGGCGACGGTGTTGCAAGAGGTTACATCAACAAACCGGAATTGCAAGCAGAAAAGTTTATCGAGCACCCGCTTGAGCCGGGGCAGCTGATGTACCGCACGGGAGATTTGTGCAGATGGCTGCCGGACGGCAATATCGAATATTTGGGACGCATCGATTTCCAGGTCAAAATTCGCGGAAACCGGATCGACCCGGCGGAGATCGAAGAAGTGCTGCTCACGTATGACGCGGTTCAAGAGACGGTTGTGGTAGCGATGGCGGACGACAAAGGGGATCAAAACCTTTGCGCGTACTATGTGGCGGAGGAAGAAATCCCGGCTGGAACGCTTCGTCAGTATTTGGGGCAAAGCCTGCCGGATTATATGCTTCCGACGTTCTTTACCCGTTTGGATCGCATGCCTCTTTCTGCGAATGGAAAGCTGGACCGAAAGCAGCTGCCGAAGCCGCAAGCGGCGGAACATAAGGATCGATACGAGCCGCCGGCTAACGAGGTCGAGAACGTGCTGGCTGCTCTATGGGAGGACGTTCTTGGCATCGATGGAATCGGTGTGCAGACGAATTTCTTTGATATCGGAGGCCATTCGTTAAAAGCAGCCGCTTTGATTACGCGAATTCATAAGGCGTTTCAGGTAAACATGCCTCTGCGAGAGTTCTTCCAGCGGGTGACGATCCAGGAGCAGGCCGAATACATTTCCAGCTTGACTTCCGGAGAAGAAATGAAAGTATGGACAAGCATCCAGCCGCAGGAAAAACAGGATCGGTACATCGTCTCTTCCGAGCAAAAGCGTATGCTGATTTTAAACGAGCTGGATAAGTCTTCGACAACATATCATCTTCCGGCGGTGCTTGAGGTTGTCGGTACGCTTGAGCTTACACGCCTTGAGCAAGCGTTTCAGCGGTTGCTAGCGCGGCACGAAGTGCTGCGGACTTCCTTTGTCATGGAAGAAGGGGAGCCGTTCCAAATCGTGCACGAGACGGTGCCGTTTGGGATCGAAGGGTTTGACGCATCGGCCGAACGATTGGAAGCTGAGCTCGAACGGTTCGTGCGGCCTTTTGACTTAGCGACTGCGCCTCTTATGCGGATCGGCTTGGTCAGGGTAAACGACGGAAGAACACTGCTGCTGTTCGATATGCATCACATTATTTCGGACGGCGTAACGCTGACGATCCTTTGTGAAGAGCTTATGGAGCTTTATGCAGGGAAGGAGCTTCCGGAGCGCCGGATCCATTACAAGGATTTCGCGTACTGGCAGCAGGCAGCTGAGCAGCATGAGGACCGGCAGCGCCAAAAGGCATATTGGCTGAGAGAGTATTCCGGGGAGCTTCCTCTGCTTCAGCTGCCTACCGACTTCCCGAGACCGGCGCAGCTGGATTTCTCCGGCAAACAGCTGACATTCCATATGGAGCAGGAGCTGCTGTCACGGTCCAATGAGCTTGCCAAACGTATCAACGGCACACTCTATATGGTACTGCTGGCGGCTTTCAAAACCGTGCTTCATAAATATACCGCGCAGGAGGATCTCATTGTCGGAACCCCTGTGGCCGGACGCAGGCATACGGATCTTTCCGATATGCCGGGCATGTTCATTAATACCTTGGCGCTGCGGAGCCGGCCTGCGCCGGATAAAACGTTTATCGACTATTTACACGAAGTGAAAGAGATGACGCTGCACGCGCTGGAGAATCAGGATTATGCCTTTGAGGATTTGGTCGAGGCGCTGCAGGTGCCACGGGATTTGGGGCGCAACCCGCTCTTTGATGTGATGTTTGTGCTGCAAAATACGGGAGACCGCAGGCTGGAGCAGGAGGGGCTGTCGCTTGTTCCGCAGCAGTGGAGCGGGTCGACCTCCAAGTTTGATCTAACCTTTGAAGCTACGGAGTTCGAAACAGGGCTTCAAGTGATTATGGAGTATGCGACGTCTCTGTTTAAGCAAGAGAGCATCGAGCGGCTGTTCCGGCATTACACACATATCTTGTCCCAGGTGACAGAGAATCCGGAGCTGCGCATGTCGGAAATCGAGACGGCCACGCCGGAGGAACGTCGCAAGCTCGTGTGGGAAGTGAATGCGACGGAACGGGATTACAACCGTTCGCTTCGCATTCATGAGCCGTTCGAAGCGCAGGCCGAACGCTTTCCTGAGCGGGTTGCCCTGTGCATGGACGGGCAGGAGCTCACGTATGGCGAGCTGAACCGCCGCGCCAATCAGGTGGCGCACTACTTGCTGCAGCAGGGCGTTGTGCCGGGCACGTTTATCGGCATCATGATGGACCGCGGCTTCGACATGATCGCCGGTGTGCTCGGCATTTTGAAGTNGGAGCAAATCTTCGGCTCGATGAAGGTGCCGCTTGTGCTGACGCAGTCGAAGCATGCCGAGAAGCTTCATGCGCTGGAGGGTTTGCTGCCGGAGCCAGGGCTCGCTCGCGGGGTCTTGCTCGACGAGCCGGGACTGCTGTCCGGCTGCGACGAGGCGAATCCTGGTGCGCTCGAAGGCACAGCGGCGGACCAGCCGGCTTACGCGATCTTCACTTCGGGCTCCACCGGGGTACCGAAGGGTGTGATCGTACGCCATCAGCCGGTGATGAACCTGATCGAGTGGGCGGAGCGCATGTTCGGC
>NZ_WTLI01000024.1 GCF_011421635.1 Paenibacillus turpanensis | reverse complement strand
GGGCATGACTCCGGAATTAGGGGGCCTAACCGTCCGGACGATATACTCTCCGAAACAATACAAGTATTTTGTATTATTCAGCTTGGTTGGTCGTTTTTTCGAGGGTGGAGCGAAAACAATACAAATTAGTTGTATTAATCGCCCCCCAAATCGTCCGTCTCCGAAAATTAATACAAATAATTTGTATAACCTTCACCCTAAGCGTGGAGCCTCTTTAAGTGCGGCGGGTCGGATGCAAGTGTGCTGTCACACTCGCTACAGTGAATAAATGCGGAAAGGGCATCGACCTGACCGTGCCTTGATTGGCCTTTCCGCCCACAATATATCACTCACGGACAGGTCAGAGCCGCGGCCACTACAGCCCCACACCGTGTGCCGCTTCAATGCCGCTATTCCACCTTCCCCATTTCATCCGTCTGCAAAACCACCGGACAATGATCGCTCCCCAGAACATGGCAATCGATCTGCGCATCCACAAGCAACGGCGCAAGCCGCGCCGACACCAAAAAATAGTCAATGCGCCAGCCAATGTTCCGTTCTCTCACCTTCGGCATGAACGACCACCAGCTGTACACCTCTTCCCGGTCAGGATAAAAATATCGGAACGTATCAACAAATCCGCTTTCCAACAGCGTCGTCATCTTGCCCCGCTCTTCATCCGTAAAGCCTGAGTTACCCCGGTTCGATTTCGCATTTTTCAAATCAATGTCCTGGTGCGCCACGTTCAAGTCCCCACATACAATGACCGGCTTACTGGCATCCAGCTTGAGCAAATAAGCACGAAACCGTTCCTCCCATTCCAGGCGGTATTCCAGTCTCGACAAATCTCTGCGGGCATTCGGCGTGTACACATTGACTAAATAAAAACCGTCAAATTCCAGCGTAATCACACGGCCCTCCGGATCGTCCGGCTCGTCATCTAACCCATAGCGCACGGATAGCGGCTTTATTCTCGTGAACACAGCCGTACCGGAGTACCCCTTCTTTTCCGCATAGCTCCAGTACTGGCTGTATTCTTCCCCAAGCTCCAGGTCGATTTGCCCTTCCTGCAGCTTCGTCTCCTGTACGCAAAAAACATCTGCATCCGACTCGCGAAAATATTCCAAAAACCCTTTATTTACACAGGCCCTTAGGCCGTTAACATTCCATGATACAAGCTTCATTTCATTCTCCCCACCCTGATGTTCTCTTTGACCGTTTTGCTTCATATTCGCTTTATTATCGCACAGCCTTACAAGCTGCTGCTAGTATCTCTTCATTCAAACCGCATATGCCCAAAAACTCCTCCCCCATTGTGAATACAATCACAAACAACAATCGAAAAACACGCTATAGTGATGGTATCAACAATACATCGAGCATCAATCACAACTCATTAGGAGATGATTCCCATGATGAATATGGTCAAAACGATCGCCACCGCCTTCATTGAAGCATACGAACTTGCCAGCCAAACGAAGAGAAAACTTCAATACTTCGAATAAAACCTTGGCGTCACCGTAATCTACTAAACGAGTATCCATCGATAGCGGTACTGGAAAAAAGACTTCGCGCATTCCTTGCAGCGGTGTAATTCGTAGAGCATTTATCGAACTCTAAACTCTATACGGATAAACAGCTTCGTACAATGGGTTACTAAACCAATGCCGCTCGACGATCGACAATAGTTATCTCTAAGTATTGCGGAAAATATGTCTTCGTTTATTTATCCGTATCTACAGAAAAGACGAGCCTAAAGCATTCGCTTTACACTCGTCTTATTTTGCATTTTAGCTTTTTGCTCTGCTCTGTTGCTTTGTTGTTTGCTCTGCTTTGTTGTTTGCTTTGCTTTGTTGCTTTGTTGTTTGCTTTTTTCTCTTAATTTTTGCCCTACTGTCCTACTCTACTGTTTTGCTCGGGTGCTTGCTCCCAGCCTTCACTCTCTTATAGATGCTTGCTCCAACCTCTACACAAGCTCTACGTTCAAACCGTGCTTACGAAAAACCTTCAACATCGCTTCTTTTGCCTCAGCCTCGTCAGGACCGTGAATCTCCAAATGGTAAGTGTGGTCATGAAGAAGCGTTATGCTTAAACCTAGAATACTTTTGACATCGATTACTCTCCGTTCCTCACGCAGCACAATGCTCGATTGGAATTCAGATGCCGTCCGATTGATTTCAACAATAGAGTTAGGATTAATACCTGGCATAAAACAGCCTCCTGTTCATTTTTTGCTATTTGATTCCCGCCTGTTTCTAATATTTCCTAGATTTATATTCCCTGATTATAGCCCACAACAAAACCCACCACAAAACTCCTTACACAATCAACTCCATCAAACCAATGGTTAATTACAAAAATGTCAATAATTTTCACCATAGTAAACAATATTTTTTGTTACAGCCCCAAAGAAAGAGCTTTATAATTTTCATTGTAAACGTTTACAAAAGATTGTAAAGAGTTTCTTCACCGGCTGCTGCAGCACCCTGCTCGTCCACCTTCATGTCAGTCCCGACACCACACAAAAGGAGGAATCAAGATCTTGACCTTTACAGCAAAACCTACGGTTTGGAGGAAGGTAACATTACTGCTGCTTGGTGCCGTCTTATTTCTGTCCACCTTAATCTCCCCCTCAGCCGGCGTTGCAAATGCCCAAGTCGCAAACGATTTTCAAGCATCCGTCATGGCTCCGCTAACGAAAATCACTGATTGGAACGCGTTTAAGAACCAGCTGAAAACGTTAAAAAGCAACGGCGTCTACGCGCTGACCACCGACATCTGGTGGGGTGATGTCGAAGCCGCGGGCGACAACCAATTTGATTGGAGCTATTACAAAACCTATGCGAGTGCTGTCGCAGAAAGCGGCCTGAAATGGGTGCCGATCCTCTCTACCCACACCTGCGGCGGGAACCCGGGTGACGACTGCAACATTCCAATTCCGGCTTGGCTTTGGACAAAAGGTACTGCCGATGAAATGAAGTTCAAGAGCGAAACCGGGTACGTAAACGGTGAGGCGCTTTCTCCGTTTTGGAGCGGAATCGGCCAGCAGTACCGCGAGCTGTATGCCTCCTTTGCGCAAAATTTTTCCAGCTACAAGAGCTTAATTCCGAAAATTTATTTAAGCGCGGGCCCGTCCGGCGAGCTTCGCTTCCCTTCCTATTATTCGGCAGCGGGCTGGAGTTATCCTTCTCGCGGCAGCTTCCAGGCCTACACAGATACTGCAAAGCAAGCGTTCCGCAGTGCCATGCTGACCAAGTATGGCTCACTTAGCGGTGTAAATCAGGCCTGGGGCCTGCAGTTGACGAACGCAAACCAAATTAATCCGCCAAGCGACGGCGACAGCTTTTACAGCAGCGGCGGCTATGCAACAACGTATGGAAAGGACTTTCTTAGCTGGTACCAGGGGGTACTCGAAAATCATCTCCGTGTCGTAGCTTCGGCCGCGCATAGCAGCTTTGATCATGTGTTCGGCGTACGCATCGGGGCCAAAATTTCCGGCATCCATTGGCAGATGAACAACCCGTCCGCTCCGCACAGCGCCGAGCATGCAGCAGGATACTACGATTACAACAAGCTGATCCAAACATTTAAGGACACCGATCTTGATCTTACTTTTACTGCATTGGAAATGTACGATAGCGGCACGGCACCTGCGTACTCGCTGCCTTCTACACTCGTCGATACCGTATCGTCGATCGCCAATGCGAAGGGTGTACGCTTGAACGGCGAGAATGCGCTTCCAACAAACAACTTCCAAAAAATCGAGGAGCAGATTACAAAGTGGAACTACAACGGCTTCACGCTGCTACGCATGCAAAATCTTGTGAACAGCGACGGTTCTCCAACCGGCAGCATGGCAGGCTTTAAGCAGTATGTTATCAGTCATGCCCAAGCACCAGATCCGGGAACCGGCAATTCGGTAACGATTTATTACAAAAAAGGCTTCTCTACTCCGTACATTCACTATCGCCCGGCGGGAGGCACATGGACCACGGCTCCAGGCACAGCGATGGCCGATTTCGAGGTTAACGGCTACGCCAAGGTCACCATCAACATCGGCTCCGCTGNCTCTACTCCGTACATTCACTATCGCCCGGCGGGAGGCACATGGACAACGGCTCCAGGCACAGCGATGGCCGATTCCGAGGTTAACGGCTACGCCAAGGTCACCATCAACATCGGCTCCGCTGCCCAGCTTGAAGCGTGCTTTACTAACGGCAGCGGCTCTTGGGACAGCAATAACGGAAGCAACTATCTCTTCCCGGCAGGAACATCGACATACACGCCAAGCACCAATGGCTCAGCCGGCACCATCTCCTCCGGCGCTCCTTCCGGAGACGGCAATGGTTCGACTGGTAATACCGTCACGATCTACTACAAAAAAGGCTTCTCCACCCCGTACATCCATTACCGTCCGGCGGGAGGCACATGGACAACGGCTCCAGGCACAGCGATGGCCGATTCCGAGGTTAACGGCTACGCCAAGATCACCATCAACATCGGCACCGCCACCCAGCTTGAAGCGTGCTTTACTAACGGCAGCGGCTCATGGGACAGCAATAACCAAAGCAATTATTTCTTTAACGTTGGAACCTCCACCTACACTCCAGGCTCCAACGGCACCGCCGGAACGGTCTCTTCCGGCTCTCCAGAAAACAGCGGACCGGGCTTAAGCCCGGTCTCTGTTGATTGGAGTAAGCAGAGCAACGTTTTCACCGACCGCGACCGCCTAACCATCAACAGCCTCGCATTTTACTTTCCAAGTGCTGTTTTACATTCGGCCATTCCCGGTCAAGAATGCTGTAATACACGGAATCGCGGATATATCCATCCGGTAATATCATGTGGTTGCGCAGCACCCCTTCCTTTACAGCGCCCAGACGCTCAATTGCCATTTGCGAGCGAGTATTTCGGGAATCCGTTTTTAATTGAACGCGGATCATATGCAGCGTCTCAAAGCAATGCTTGAGAAGCAAGTACTTGCATTCCGTATTCACGTAGCTTCTCCACTTAGAGGGCGTTAACCAGGTCGAACCGATCTCTAACCCCTTGTTTGGTAAGGAAATATCAAAAAATCGCGTACTGCCTACGATCGCATCCGTTTCTTTATCTACAATGACAAAAGGGAGTGCGTTCATTTGCTCAAGCGCTTTTCGAACGTATTGTTCCGCATCCTGTAACGAGCTTATTTCCCCCTGCGTCACCGTCCAAATTTCCGGGAAATTCCCCGCCTCAAACAAGCCCTCCGTATGGCCCTCTTCCATAGGAACCAAACTAACTCTTTGGCCCGTAAGTACAACCGGATCGATCATCCAGCAACCTCTCCTTATTGTGTCAGCATACCTCTTCTGCAGAAAAACCTATCCAAGCTTGCTAGTCTTTGCCGCTCTCTCACTCCGGATCAGCACTTACAAATCATGAGCAGATTCCCGTCCGGATCCTTCAAATTAAACCAATGCCCATTTTCTATGCCGGTCACCAGCTCAATGCCCTGCTCCTCCACATAACGGTACGCAGCCTCAATATCATCGGTATTAAAATGAAATGCCGGATTCCGGTAAACCGCGTCCTCACTGTAAATTTTGCTGTCCAGCACGAGATTTGATCCATTATTGTCAAGCGGGATGCAGCACAAGTGGCCCGCTATAATCTTATAGTCCGCCTCCATGCCAAGCAGCGCGCAGTACCAGTCCCTCGCCTTTTCAATATTGCTCACCGGCACGAAAATCGCGCCTGCCCGGTTTAAAATTACTCCCATAAGATACACTCCCTTATTCGATTTCGAATGAATATGAATCCGGTTCATAAATAGCTGACGCATCCTTCGGAAGCTGCCGAACATGCTCAAGATAAGCCGTGACCTTGCGGTCCTCTTCGAAGTTATAGGTAAAGCTCATTTTGTCCGCAGCATGAATGGCGCTTTGGCGAAACAGCTCACACATGGTAAACAGCGCGTTCCAAGTTCTCTCGGTATCTGCATCCGCATACGTTGCTTCAAATGCACGCCACTCGCTTTCCGTAAGAAAGCGTTCAAGATATTTGCCGCACTTGCCTGTGTTTACCGAGAAATCCGTTTTTGTCCCGACGTACCATTCCAGCATCTGAATGAGTACATTGCGGTTAACCTGTTCAACCATAAATTTGACGTACGGCAGCTCCCCACGCCACAGCCCTTTACTGATATTGAGACAAATCCACCAGAACTCATTGCATAAATCGTGAAAATGCTTCTCTGTTGGCTTTTGAACCCAATAGTTACAGTCAGTGGAGGCAGGAAGTGGATCGATCACCCCGTCCTTATCGAGCAGCACGACTTCGAGACTATCCAATCCAACGTGCTCCTCCATTTTTTCTATTGGAATCAGCGTAAGATCAATTCGATTTCCGTCTGTAAACTGCATTAAGTATACAAGACAGCCGTTATTGCTCGGAGGCGGCAGCTCCTTGTCCTCCGGCATCTGCATCATAATTCGATCCCCGAAGCAATCGACCCACTGCGGATTTCTTTTGAACGAATGAATATCCCGAACCGCATACACAATGTCATAATCCTGGAAAATGTCTTTGGGTGCGTTCGGGTTCGCTCTTGATCCATGGAGTAGAACGGCACGCACCCTGTCATCGCTCTGTGCGGTCCCCAGCAGCAGCTCCATCATTTGATTTTCATCCCGCGTCTTCATGCTTCCGTCTCCTCGCATGGAATGGCTCTCGCGAATGCCTGCACTCTCTTATTCTCTTAATGCATCAATCACTCCAAGCAGAAAGGCAAAGAAAGGAAGAGCAGTGAGAACAGACAAAATCGATACTCCAGCGACAAAATA
Source organism: Paenibacillus turpanensis (assembly GCF_011421635.1). Lineage (GTDB taxonomy): Bacteria > Bacillota > Bacilli > Paenibacillales > YIM-B00363 > Paenibacillus_AK > Paenibacillus_AK turpanensis. Next base: position 76,214 of record NZ_WTLI01000024.1, on the reverse strand, counting down.
TTTCTTGATTTTGCGGCTCTGCCCCGTCCAAATCAAATACACGGCAAGTAAAAACACGATAAAAAGCGACAACCATGGATTCATGTGTAAACAACCTCCTGTATGATGAAATTCCCGTTCCATTTGGAATATATTGTAGCATAACATCATCATATTGAAACATTGATTTTCATAGTGAGAGTACTAACTCAAGGCTATATGTCCACCCCCTTTTATTAAAAAAAAACGTCTCCTGTGGCAGCTAACGAACTGGCTAAATCCATCTCCACTTGCCGTTAGATGATATGTCATGTATAATCGCGATAAATGACATGTCATTCATGAACTCACTCTCGTATCGGAGGACCGCCTATCATGGGTAACGTATCGCGGATTCACATTTTACATACCGGCACTGTTCAAATCGACCGCGCTCTAGCATACCAAGAACGAACGCTTCATCCCCTGCCTTTTACCGGATGGCTTAGGCCTGCCTCGACGCGTATCACGGTTCCCGTATCGTCCTATATCATTGAGCATTCGGAAGGACTTGTTTTGATCGATACAGGCTGGCATACCGATCTGCGTCACAATCCGCGCGGCCATCTCGGCTTTCTGGCCTCAACAATGTTCCAAGGCAGCCTGCCCGAAGGGGCCGCTATTCACGAGCAGCTGGCAAAGCTCGGCGTCAGCGAACGGGAGCTAAAGGCAGTTGTTCTTACCCACCTCCATGCCGATCATGTAAGCGGGGTCAAGCATGTCTCGGGTGCGGAACGTATTCTTGTCAGCGAACGGGAGCTTCATGCTGCCGAACGCTCTCCAAGCTACACGAAATCAATGTGGGAAGGAGCCGTGTTGGAATCATTCCGGCTTGAGCCGATCCCTTTTGGCCCGTTTCGGCTTGGACTTGATTTATTTGGAGACGAATCGATTTATCTTGTCCATACCCCCGGACACAGCAAAGGACAGCTTTCTATTCTTGTAAAGCTGAAGGACGGCTGGGTGCTTCTTGCAAGCGACGTCGGATATTCAACGCGATCCTGGAGCGAAATGATCCTCCCGGGCGTAATGGACAATCGCACCGAGGCGGCCCGTTCTCTGGAATGGGTGCGGCAGTTTGCAGCGCGTCCCGATTGCCTCGGCGTTTATGCCAACCATGACCCGAACGTACTGCCAACGATCATTGAAGCGGAGGCAATATAGCCATGAACGATCAGGAGAAAAGAGAGCTGGCGGAGAAGCTCCGTTATATGATTCTCGCCGCCCAGCGCCAAGGCGGACGAATGCTGGAAGAGCTGCTCAAGCCGCTCGGCCTGACCGGCTCCCATTACGAGGTGATTCGCGTGCTGGCAAGCCGCGAACCATTGACCCTAAAGCAGCTGGGAGAGCTGCTGCTCTGCGAATCGGGCTCCCCGTCCCGTCTCGTCTCTCACATGGTTTCGCTGGAGCTGATTGAACGGCGGGCGTCCAAAACTGACGCCCGAGCCGTTGAGCTGTACCTTACACCGAAAGCAAAAGAACTTGCCGAGCAGGTGGAGCAGCTGGAAATGCAGTTTTGCGACCAGCTTGCTTCTCTGCTTCCGGACGAAGAGCTGAAGGAGGTCGTTCGCTTATTCGGAAAGCTGTTGTCACCGATGCCGATTGCGGACCCGTTACGGCGAAGAGGGTTTCTTGCGGACTAACCTTTTATTAATCGGCCGTGCCAAGCTCTGCCTTGTCCTCGGTCCCGCTGCCGGCGAGGACATGGGCTGCACGGCCGCCCTCTCGCAGCTTCCTGCTAACCGGTACGACAAGAACCGCCGCACAAGCACAAAGCAAACCAACACCTGCAAAGCCCCCTTGGCTAAGCAGCAGCGATGAGACCGCAGTCGCCGACATCATGCCCGCATACATAGCCGAGCTGTTCAGGGATAACACCGTCCCGCGATGCTCCGGACTTAGCTCGGAAGTGATTGCAGTAAGCGCCACATGTCCAAAGCCGAAAGCCGCCGACCAAACGACATGCAGACCAACGGCCAGGCCGACACTATGCTCGACCAATGAAAGCCCAAGCACACCCGCCGCCGATACTATGGCCGCAGTTCCAAGCACAACACGCTTTCCTACCGCGTCCGACAGCTTGCCGCCCGTAACCGTTCCGATCACACTGCCAAAACCTGCGGCCATCAGCACAAGGCCGATTTGCCCGACATCCAGCTGAAACCGGCTGCTGTAAAACAAACCGATATTCGCGAACATTCCCTGCAAACCGCCAAACCAAAGAAAGGTCGCGAGCAGCGAGAAACAGACCGTCCGGCTTGTTAACGCCGAACCCAATTGCGCTAAAAACAACGGGGATGGAGTAATTTCACCTTTTTGCTTCACCCTCGCTTCCCCTTCAGGCAGCGCTAGCTGAACAATAAGCATCGTAAGAAGTGCTAGTCCCCCGATCACTCCAAAGGCCCAGCGCCAAGAAAGCCACTCGGCAAGAAATGTACCCGCAGGCACACCAAAGAGGGTCGAGCCAACCAGCGCCCCCATTACAATGCCTACCGCACGCCCGCGCTGCGCGTAAGGAAACCTGTCTCCCACATAAGCCAATACACTTGGCTCGAGCATACCCGCTCCAAGCCCCGTTATCGCGCGAAAAGCCAATAAACTGACAAAACCATTTCCCAGCCCCGTTAATACGGTTCCAGCCGCAAGCACGAACAACCCGAGCAGGATCATCTTTTTACGTCCCCAACGATCGGCTATTACCCCAAACAAAGGTGCGCTGATCATATATACCAACGCATACGCCGTTACGAAAAGGGCTCCTAAATGACTCGCGATTCCGCCATCTTTAGCCATCAGCGGCAATAACGGCACCGTTATAATCGAATCTAGTCCGACCCAGAAGGAACACAGCGCTAATACAAATAAGATACGCCCATTGCCATTCATTTTCATAACACACATCCCTCTCTAACTATTAATCGATTTATAATTAAGTAATTAACTATAATCCCTTTTTAAGCCTTTGGACCAACAAGCAGTACAGTCCAAAGGCAAGTCGTCACACTTATTTCCCCTGCTCCAGCTTTCTCAATAAATGAAGAAGCTGCATTTGCTCCTCGACGCTTAAAGAACCGAAGTTACCTTCAATCGTCTCCTCATATACCGGCCAAGCCAGCTCCAAAAGCTTTTCTCCCTGCGGCGTCATATGGACGAAGACACGCCTGCGGTCCGATAAATCAAGCTCTCTCCGAACAAGCCCCGCTTTCTCCAAAGCATTCAAGAGTCCGCTTATATTCGCCCGCGTCACCGCCAAATCGTCCCCCAGCTCCGAAGGAAGCGCCGGCTTACCGGCCCGCTGCAAGGCGTATAACAGACAAAGCCGTCCTAAGGTCAGACCGAGAGGCTCCAGCTTCTCTTCAAGCTTACGGACCTGGGACGCGTTGTTTTTATACAATGTGAAAAATAGGTCTACCGACAGAAGGGGTTTTTCAAAGGGGTCGTGTTTTGGAATGGGAGATCTACCTCTCTTCAAGCATTATGTATTATAATTAATTACTTAATTAATAACAACCTAATCATAGCTGATTTATTCAAAATGTCAAGCCGAAAAGTTGCCGACAACCATAAAAATACCCGAATCATTCCTCGAGGGAACGACCCGGGCAAACTACTGAACCACAGCGTTTAAGCCTTCCTATACCGTCTTCTCACAACCATGACCACCGCAATCACAAAGAGTACTGCCAAAGCGGCATATACAAAGTTAGAGTAGACGTCCATGTAAGCGACAATGCTTTCCCATGACTCACCTGCAATAGTACCTACGTAAACCAACGCAAAATTCCAAATCAAGGTTCCTAGTGTGGTCAGGAGCAAAAATAAACCGATGTTCATTCGTACCATGCCGGCGGGAATGGAAATTAAGCTGCGAATGAGCGGAACAAACCTGCAGAAGAAGACCGTCCACACGCCGTATTTCGTGAACCATGCATTTGTTTTATGGAGATCCTGTTTGGTCAGTCTAAGGTATTTCCCCCATCGCTCCACAATGTATTCCATTCGAGCTTCATCCAGCTGGCGGCCAATGCCGTAAAGAATGACCGCGCCCGCTACGGAGCCTAACGTTGAAAAAAACACTACGCCCATTACACTCAACGCTGTTCTCGTCGTCATAAACCCGCTGAAGGTTAGAATGACCTCGGAAGGGATCGGGGGGAAAATATTTTCCAAAGCAATGAGTCCAAAAACCCCCCAATACCCGAATGTCTCCACAATTTTCTCAATCCACTCTTCCATCCCGCTCTCCTTTTCTATATCTTTTTTTTAAATTTCTGTCTTCGCTGTCTGCATCATTTAGCCCTCCACCCCGTTAGTACGTTCCATGTCCTCTTTCCGTTCCTTCGACAAAAACCATCCGGCTGCAGCAATCAAGATGAGAACCGCGTAGAAAGTAACCTTCCACACCGGATTTTTGGCGAAGCCTTCCGGCAATACGGACAAAGCTGGATGAGAAAGGGTGTATACAGATAATTTTACACCAACCCACCCTACAATGAAAAATGCTGCGATTTCAAGACCCGGTCTGCTGTTCAACAGCTTGACAAAGAAGGAAGCGGCGAAGCGCATGATGAGAAGCCCGATAAATCCTCCGGCGAAAATAACGAGAAAATGTCCGCCGTCCATTCCCCCGATTTGCGGCAGCGAGGTTGTAGGCAGCGCAACCGCCAAAGCAACCGCTGCCAGAATCGAATCGACCGCAAAAGCGATATCGGCCAGTTCAACTTTAAATACAGTTGACCAGAAGCCTGATTGTTTTTGCGGTTTTCCCATTTCCTTTGCGGCCTCAGCTTCACCTTTTTTCACAATGAGCTTTCGGAAAATATGATTCAGCGCTATAAAGAGCAAATAAACGGCGCCGATCGCCTGCACCTGCCAAACATCCACCAGAAACGAAATGATAAACAAAGAAGCAAACCGGAATACAAAGGCACCGGCCAACCCGTAAAACAATGCCTTTTTCCGCTGCTCATCCGGCAGATGCTTCACCATGATTGCCAGCACCAGTGCGTTATCCGCGGCTAAAAGCCCCTCTAAAGCGATTAATACAAGCAACACCCAGCTGTACTCAAACAATAATGCAAAATCCATAATCTCATCCCTCCGTTTTCTTTTTGTATGATGCGGCGTACTAACAAAAAACAGCCCTTACCGATGACGGCAAAGGCTGTTTCCATAAAAAAGACCTTTGCCGGGTAGGCAAAGGTCTCGCTAACAACGTGATCGTACGTCGCAACAAAGCCGGAGGCGATTCGCCACGGAATGACGACTTTGTTTAAGCAGCTACTCCCCTTTGAGGGCTGATTCAGTTATTTAAACTATAACAAGCATTTGAAGGATCGTCAATACTGGAAAAAAGTTTTTACTTCCCTTCTTCGTCTCTGCTCAAAATAAACTGGTCGGTATCCCGAATGAGCCGCTTCGCGGTTTCATCTAATTGCTCCGCCATTGACGTCAGTCGCTGGATGGAATCCCCCTGCGACGTAACGGTAGCCGAAACCTGCTGGGAGCCGGCTGCTGTTTGCTGACTGACAGCGGCCATGTCCGTGATAGAGCTCAAGATCCGATCTTTCACTTGATCAATTCGTTCAATTCCGCCATGCATAGCATGAATACTTTCGCTTGCAGACTCGACCGCCGAGGATATATCTGAGAACGAAGCCTTGGTTGTACGGAAGGTCGCATTCTGCTCCTCCAAGTTTTCCCTCGCTTCATGAATCGAGCGGATCGTCTCCTGAATACCGACGTTGATTTCATCTACGATAGATTGAATCTCATTGGCTGATTTCGCGGATTCCTCCGCGAGCTTCCGTACTTCTCCCGCTACGACTGCAAATCCAGCTCCATGCTCTCCTGCTCTTGCCGCTTCGATGGCCGCATTTAAGGCAAGTAAATTGGTCTGACTTGCAATATCCCGAATTAATCCGGTTACGCCGACAATTTTTTGCGATTTTTCATTTAACTGCTCAATTGTTTCGACGATGGCTTGATTTTTTTGCCCGCCTTCCACTACCAACCGTTCCATTTGCTCCAAGCGTTCATATCCGTCTCTGCTGGTCGACGCCATCAAGCCCGCCAGTTTCACCGTCTCATCCGTTTCCGTTTTTAAACTATGCAGTAAATCAACGAGACCATTGACCTCCTGATATCCGGTTTCCGTCTTTTCCGCTTGGGCCGCGGCGCCCTGCGCGATTTCTTCTACAGAAACGGCGATTTCTTGGGATTGAACGGAATATTCGGTCGTATGCTGGGCAATGGTCTGTGAAGCCCCGGTCACTTCTCTCGAGGCGTATACCACTTGCTGGATTAAGCGTCCTAAGGAATGGACCATTTCATTATACCGGTTACCCAAATCCGAAAACTCATCGCTGCCCCTAATCTCAACCCGTCGGGTAAAATCACCATGCTGCAGCGCTTTTATCCCCTCCTGCAGCTCCCGGATTTTTCGAATAAGCTGCCGGACAAACAAATACATGACAGCCATGCCGACAACAAAAGAAACAATAATAACGAGGATCGTTTTATTGCGGATATTATCCTGCATGGTCATTGCGAATTCATTCAGGTTAAAGTCCATTCCGACTACTCCAACTACATTGCCCGAAGGGTCGTGCACCGTTTTCGCAAACGTGATTGTAGAAGTTTTACTTCCCGTATCCAAATAAGGCTCTGTCCAGACGACCTGTCCCGGGGCCGCCGCCGCTTCGGTGTACCATTCCCGCCCCCGCGGATCAAATTGAGTCAGATCGACCTCCTTGGGAACAACCGGGTACACATAAAATTCACCCGTGCTCGAAGCAAGGTACACATTCAACATATTTGGGTTGTTATCCATAAGCTGTTCAAAGTAATGGACATAGAAGTCCGCCTTGTCGGTCTGATTTACAGAGGGCATGTTACTATAGCCAGCACCGGATGACTTTGGAAATGCATACGAGGTGTGCTGTAATTCCGGATTTTTCGACACTTGATCGAGGTCTGCTTCCGCTTTGTTGAATATGTCGGTAAACTGCTTCGATAGTTGCTCCAGTTCCTCTTTCTTTCCGATAACGGCGGTATGCTGTACAAACTCGGTCTCTTTATACGTGATATAACCGAGCAGTAAGGATGGAACCGTTAATGCCAAAGCAATAACCAGGATAAGCTTCGTTTGGACGCTATTGAGTGTGAATGATTGTTTCATTGTTGAAATCAGCCTCCGATGCAATAAAGTTATGTAACGATTCCTAACATGATGAAATCTATCATACTCGATTATTTCATAGATTTAAATAGTTTTTTGAATATTCTATGAAAATGTTAGTTTCTTATCTTTTTGCTAAGCTGATGTGACCTTTGTAATACGAAATCTATGACTCTTAATCGCTTAACCCTCTAAAATATGACTTTTTTTATCCAGTAGTCACTATTCGAGATCACAAAAATTCATTAAAGTGGATCAAGTAGAAATATTCTTCCAAATTATTGAAGAAGGGAACCACGAAGATGACAGCTTTACGAATGTTTATTGCAATCACACTTGGCCTCGCTGCAATTGTGTATACCTTTATTTTTGCAGCCGGTGGGATCAGCCCGACGGTGGACCGCGTGATGCTGATGCTGATTCCGACAATTGGCGCGATTAGCGCCGCTTGGATTCAGCGCAAAAACCTGAAAGGCTTCGGCTTAAAATGGGGGAAGCTGCGGTATTGGCTGGTTGGTGCGGTTGTTCCTATCCTCTCATTGGTTCTGGTTTATTTACCGGTATGGATTTTGGGCAGGGGAACCTTTTCACCGGCGCAATTAACGGACAAGTCGGGATTATCGCTTCCGATGACCCTCCTTATTTTGATGACCGTAATGTTCATCTTCAACTTACTCGCGGCTCTCGCTGAAGAGATCGGATGGAGAGGCTTTTTACCGGAGGAGCTGTCAAAAACACTCTCGTATCCGGCCGTTTGTTTGCGTATCGCTCTGGTCTGGGCGGTATACCACTACCCTTTACTCCTTTTTGGGGATTACAATAATGGCGGGCCGCTGCTGTACAATCTGATCTGCTTTACCCTTATGATCACGGGCTGGACTTTTATTGCCGTATGGCTTCGTATGCGTTCGGGAAGCGTCTGGCCGGCTGCGATCTTTCATGCGGTGCATAATTTATTCATTCAAGGCATATTTGATCCGCTTACCGTAAATACACCTTTTTCGGGGTATATCACCTCTGAGTTCGGCATCGGAATCGGTATCGTCTATGCTTGCATCGGTCTCTTTTTATACAAAAACTATCAGAAACACAAACCCTCCTATTTGCTGTCAAAAGCTAGCGCCTCATCCCCCCGGATTTCTGCGTAATCCAAGCATTCAAAGAAGCAGGAGAATTTCCTCCTGCTTCTTTTTACTCATTTCGATAGATCACAAACATCACATGGGGCCTATGGCGGTTATTCGTCCCTCATCTTAAGGACAAGCTCCAGCACGGGGTCTTTCCCTGCAAAATAGTCCTCCGATGTCAGCAATGCCTCCTTATGCGGGTAAACAGCATCCCGGTCATCGCGGCTTGGGTGGAAATATTTGCTGGAATAACACACCTTCACTCCGGATGCTGGAAGTGTTAATGTTTTGACCTCACCAAAATGGTTCGGTCTACCCCCCGTTGGCTCCCCGATCAAAATCACGCCCGCTTCATCTCGAAGCGCAACGGCATTGAGCACAGCCGAGGAAAATGTATTCCGTCCGATCGCCGCGTATACCTTACCCGTGCGGGCCGGACCTTCGGAAGCCAAATATCCAATCAAGGGCTCCAATAGCGAGGAGCTTCCTCCGCCATTATTTCGCAAATCAATAAGCAAAGTATCGTTGGGATTCGCCTGGATTGTTGATTTCAATTCGTTAAGAAAAGGCCGGATCGGCCGGTCCTTCAGCTCCCGGGCTTGATTATATGCAAAATAAATCAGCTGTTTCTCCGGGAGACGAGTGTACCAATAATTGACGTCTCTATTTTGACGGTACAGCGGCATCGCGGTTCCGTCCTTTTCTACTACATCTGGCTGCGGCTCCCCCCTGTTTATGGTATCGTCAGCAATCCCCGCGTTTTGCGGTTGTGCTTCCGGATTGAACGAAACGCTAAATTGCGTCCCCGTCTTTTCTAATGTAAACACCGGATGTCCGCCGTCCGTCAATCCGAGAAAATCAAGCACGTCCTGCATCACCAGCAGCTGTGGTGCGGCTTTGAGCCGCTGCATCCGGTTTTCATTCGGAATGAGAACCGACACCTTCTCAAGCGCCTCCGCCGCATCGGTATTCCCAATGCGAATGACTTTTGCGCCGATCATCTGCCTATACGCGTCCTCCGCTCCCGTAATAAACAAACCATCAGAAAAGGAATATAACGTAACCGGAAGCGAGGTCATGCCGTCGCGAATACGAATATCGGTATGCGCATCCTGCGCAAGCGCGGTCAGCCGCTTCAAGCTGAGCACCATTTGCTGATCCGTCAGTTCCGGGATACGGCGTGCAAGCTCCTCCGTCTCCTTTTGGAAGGAGACCCTGTCCATGCGGTAAAACCAGTTTGGGTGCCGTTCCGGCAGCTCCGTTACGAGCCAGCGTAAATCCTTGAGCCATGAGTCGTCCCTCGCCGTCGAATAATGATGGGAATCCAGCGCCTGCTTCGCCCAATGCCGGTAACCGAACTCCCACAAATGGTCGTCGTTACGGATGAAAAATAAGAACGACAAAAATACAGCGGCCAGCCCTAGTATGAGTCTTCGTTCTCTGCTGCCCGTCGTCCTGCGAAACCGCCATGATGCCACCAGCATAAAAAGTACGCCAACGAAAATAAGCCGAATAAGCGCACCGTATGGAATCCAATACGGCGTCATTAGCGGCCGAATTGGAAAATAAGCGACTGCCGCCGTGATCGGAAGCAGCAGCATCCACACATAGACGAGCAGCAGCACGGCCATTCCCGCAGAACGGTGCCGCAGCGAGCCGGCAGCCAGGCCCATTGCAAGCGCGAAGAAAATCGACGCCGGCACATAGGCAAGCCAAAATGTTCCGCTGACCGAAGGCATCGTCGCCGCTACAAATAAAACGACCACCAGCGTCACAGGGAACATCGCGCTGAAGGCCAAGGCGGCCTGCAGCAGACTCGCGCTGCTGCTTTTGAACACCGAAAGCTGCATAAATACCTGCACCCCCGGCTCGAATAAAAGGTTGCCGCCTGCATCGTCACGACGGATACGGCGATTAAATATAAGATGTACAGCTTATACGATTCTCCTTCGTACCGGAATTCCGGAAACAACAGCAGTGCGGCAAGCAGTAAACCCGATATGTAATAAACCAGCTTCTCTTCCCGAAGCCAAAGCAGCAGAGATTTCCAATAAAGGCGAATCAACCGCGCCACCTTCTTTGCTCCGTTTTTAAGACCGCCCAGTATAAGAAGGGCAGCAGTAAAATGTACAGCCCTCTTCCCGCCCAAAAGGAAGCATCCGCCTTCTCCGCGTAAGTGATCACTTGATCGGGCCCCCACCACAAGGACCATAAAGGGTGGCTTAATGCGAGCTGTCCGATCATAAACAGGAATAAGATCGGCACCGTGTAGATGACCTTTCGAATCCATTGCGCCGCCAATATGGACAGCAGCAGCAGAACCGCGTAAGCGGTAAAGAAGGCTGCCGCTCCTGCCCCTATCCCTTCCGCTCGCAGGCCTGTCCCTAACCATACAACGGTCAATAAAACGATCAAATGCGTCCCCAGTAGGCAAGCCAGCACGAGCACGGCCAGAGCAAACACCCGTGCAGCAGTATAGTCCAATCCACGCCTGAGCTTCGTCAGGATGACCGTTGAAATGAATCTTTCATGATCCTCGTTAAATAATATCGATACCAAGATGGGGAACGACAGCCCAAGCATGAGCAGCTGCATATGAAGCCAGCGGAGCCACAAGGTTTCCTCCACACCTCGCCCTGCCGCCGACATGAATAATGGCAGAACGAAGTCTGCCGCTATGAACACCAGCCAAAATAATCGGCTGCGTACAAGGAGCCGCAGCTCCAGCCTCACAAGACGAATCCGCTCATGCATGGGTCGGCTCCTCCAAGCTGTTGTAATACAAATAAGCATCTTCCAGCGTCGGAACCGCCGGAGTAAGCTCGTTAACATCCTCCGGTGCCGACTCGCTCAAAAACCGGGCCTGAATCAAGCCGCGTTTTCGAATAATGGTGACGAGCTTTACCCGGGTAGCCAATGATTCAATTTGATCGAGGGTAACCTCCGCCTCCCAAACTTTCCCCTCCGTTCGAAGCAGCAGATCATCGATCTTCCCTTGGAAAAGCGCATGCCCGCTGCGGATAAGCGCAACCTCCTCGCAGGTGCTGGCAATATCGCTGACAATATGCGTTGAAAGCAGGATTACCCGGCCCGCGCTGAAGCGGTTAATGAGCTGCCTAAAGCGAATCCGTTCTTCGGGATCGAGCCCTACGGTAGGCTCGTCTACTATTAATAACTTCGGATTGCCGATCAAGGCTTGGGCAATACCTAGTCTCTGCTTCATGCCCCCGGAAAGCTCTTTGATTTTTTTCCGCCGATGAGCCGTCAAGCCGACCTGCTCCAGCAATGTCTCCTTCTCTTCCCTCCATTTGGCGGAAGGCGGCAGCCCCTTAAGCTCCGCAAAGTAATCCATTGCGAAATCAACGCTTACCCCCGCAAAAAAATGAAAATCCTGCGGCAAATAACCGAGAAGCGCCCGAACGGCTCCCGGCTCTTTCTTCAGATCATGTCCAAATACCTCCACGCTGCCATGGTCGAAACCGTGGACAGTCGCCAGAATATTCAGCAGCGTCGTCTTACCGGCACCGTTATTTCCGAGCAGTCCATATACGCCTTCTTTAAAGTTAAGCGACAGTTGCGACAGCGCCCGAGTTGACCCATACGACTTGGATACGTCACGTATGCGAATCATTTCATTTCATCTCCAATTACACCCCAGAATTTTCCTCCATGAAGTCCATTATATAACGATGCACTGTATCCATTTGTTGCAAATCAGCTACAGATTTCGTAAAAATGCAGCTAACATACCCGTGCCTCTCCTCCCCATAGTCAACAACACCGTCTCCCTCCATTTAAGCTCCATTTAAGTAAAGTCGCTTATTGTAAAGGTACAGTAAAGATTTGCAAGGAGTGAATGTTCAAATGACCCACACGAAAAGAAAGCCGAGAAGAAAGCTCATCATCGGCCTGACCATTACCATTTGTACTATTGGCGCCATCCTCTACGGCTTGGCGGACCGCTATTTGATCCAGCATGTGGAGGCCATCGTGGAAAGCAAGCCCGCCGCTGCTTCCAGCACAGCAACCCTTGCTTCCTCAGCAGGAGCTGCCGTTTCAGCTGGAAATTCAGCGTCCATCATCACTTCCGATGATTGGAGCTACACGAGTGACCGTATCGATATTTCAATTGAAAAAGTGGAAACCGGCAGTGGCAATAGCAAAATTACATACTTTGTCGCTGACGTTCAGCTGAAGGATGCTGCAAATCTACTGACCGCCTTCGCAAACAACGCCTTTGGCCGCAACATTATCGCAAACACCTCGGAAATTGCATCCGCCAACCAAGCAATATTTGCCATGAACGGCGACTATTACGGCTTCCGCGAGGACGGCGTCATTATCCGCAATGGTCAGCTGTTCCGCAACGAACCGGCACGAGACGGGCTGGCCTTGTTTCGCGACGGTACGATGACTTCTTATTACGAGAAGGACATTTCCGCTGAGCAATTGCTAAAGCAAGGCGTCACCAACACGTTTTCCTTCGGGCCTGTTCTGGTCAAGAACGGCGAAGCGTCAGACCATTTCGATAACGTCAAGATCGATACGAACTTCGGCAACCGTACGATCGATGCTGCCAACCCGCGTACGGGAATCGGAGTCATTTCGCCCAACCATTACGTCTTCGTCGTCGTTGACGGGCGGCAGGAAAACAGCAGAGGAATGACGCTTAACGAATTTGCACAATTGTTTGAGGATCTCGGGGCAACGGATGCTTATAATCTCGACGGAGGGGGCTCGTCTACGATGTACTTTATGGGCAGAGTCGTCAATCGTCCGGGAAACAAGGGGCAGGAGCGCGGTGTCAGCGATATTATTTATGTCGCCGAATAACGATTACGAGGGAGGTAGAGCATCATGACTATAGTAATTCCAGCCTATGAACCGGATGAGCGGCTGCTAACGCTTATCGACAATCTTAGGACTGCATGCAGCTCCAGGATCGTCATTGTCGATGACGGAAGCGGTGAGGCATATCGCACTATTTTCGCCTCGGCTCGCGAGGCCGGCTGCATCGTCCTTACCCATTGTACCAATTTAGGTAAGGGACGCGCTTTAAAAACCGGCTTCAATTACCTCAAGGAAACAGGCGAGACCGAGGGCGTCATCTGCGCGGACAGCGATGGACAGCATCTCCCGTCTGATATAATGCGGGTCAACGATGCTGTAGCAAAACATCAATATTCGATTGTGCTCGGATGCAGATATTTCACAGGTAATGTCCCGCTTCGCAGCCGGATTGGGAACAGCGTCACACGCGCAATTTACGCCCTGACGACCGGCCGCCGCATCCACGATACCCAAACCGGCCTGCGCGGCTTTTCGGCCTCAATGCTGGACTGGCTGTGCCAAATCCCCGGCGATCGATTTGAATATGAGATGAATATGCTGCTAAAAGCGGAGAAGGACGGGTATTCGCTGCAGGAGGTACCGATCGAAACCGTATATCTTGAAAATAATAAATCGTCGCATTTCCGCCCGATTGCCGATTCCGCCAAAGTGTACGCGCCGATCCTAAAGTTTTGCTCATCCTCGGTGCTGTCTGGCGCACTCGACTTCGTGCTGCTTCTGCTGCTGCAGCTGTGGACCGGCAAGCTGCTTTTCTCCGTTATCGGAGCACGAGTCGGAAGCTCGATTTTTAATTATACGTTGAACCGCCGCTTCGTCTTTGACAAGCGCCATAAATCAAAAATGATCTCGTCTGCGCCTAAATATTTTGCTCTCGTTGTGCTTATTATGCTGTTGAACTATGGCTTGCTGTATCTTATTCATCAAAGACTGGGAGTCCCGCTCGTTTTCGCTAAGCTAGTAACGGAGGGCCTATTGTTCGTACTCAGCTTTTGGATGCAGCGTACCTTCGTGTTTACGGCTTCCCAGCCTTCTCCCTCTGCACATTGCGCATGTGAATACGGGACTACACATCGATAGCAGCATCGATGTATCCTTCAGCATCATTCTAGTCCTTTATGAGTCTGCAAGGCCGGAAGCTCAGCCTCGGGCCGCCAATACAACAGCGCGGCCTTAAAGCGATGGCGATATCCCGGCTTTCCATCAATATCTTCAATATAAGAGGAAACAATCCGCTCCACAGCGACGCGGTCGAACTCCGGCTCTACAATTTTTTTCAGCTGCTCCTCGATAAACTGTTCTACGCTGTCAAACGAATATGTCCGCTCCAAGGGGATGATGCGGCAGTTCACATCGATGCCAAGCTGATACAAAACATTGGTTATATAGATGTAATCACGCCGTGTGAATTTCATTCGGTAGCCTAATTTCCGGTGAATCTCCCAAAGATGAGCGGGCTCCGGACCGCTGGTCATCCCGACCACGGCCAGTCGCCGTGCCGCGCGGTTCATATTTAGCATAGCACGATCAATATCCTGCATACGGTAAAAGCAATTGATGCCAAATACCACATCATAGGCATCTGCCTCTGCAGCATATTCCTCCCACTTCCCGTGAAGGAATTCCATGCCGTCAATCCAAGAAGCTGCCGCCGCCTCCTGCAAGTAGGTCAGCACACTCTTGGAGCTGTCGAAACAGCTGTACTGCTTGACTCTTCGCGCTGCTTCAAATGTGTAATTTCCCCAGCCGGGGCCGATTTCCAGCACAGAGTCATCCGATTGAAGAAGGGGTAACAGCTCCTCCATAATGTGGACGGCATAGGCATGCGGCTCCGGCTTTTTTTTGCGTCTTTCTAAATATTCCTGCCAAAATTGCTCTTCAAGCCGATCATCAACCATTCGTTCTGGCATCCGGTTATTCCAATCCCTCATGCCATCGATCCATGCCTTTTTGTAATCCCCATGCAGCTTTGTTCCGAAATTCATCGCATTATTCCCTCAACTTTTCCTTCAGTTAGCTTGGGTAAAGGGCGTACCGGAGTCACTTTCAAGCCTAGAGGCCCGTTTTCCAGCACTACCTCGACCCCGTAAACCTCGCGGATGCGGTCGTGTGTCAGCACTTCTGACGGCTGTCCCTTCATGACGACCTCGCCCCGGTTCATTAAAATAAGGCGGTCGGAAAATCGCGCCGCAAGCTCCAAATCATGCAGAATCATCACAATTAATGTCCCATCCCGTGATGCTAATTCCCGCGTCTTCTCGAGCACCTCAAGCTGATGACGAATATCGAGTGCAGCTATGGGCTCGTCCAGCAGCAATATGTCGGGCTGCTGAGCCAGCGCCCTGGCAATCCATACCTTCTGACGCTCTCCCCCGCTAAGCTCATCGACAAATCGGGATGACATCGCCGTCAGGTTAAGATCTTGAAGGATCCTCTCAACGATCAAGAGATCACGCTCTCCTATGCTCCAAGAAACATAAGGCTTCCGGCCGAGCATGACTGTATCCATGACAGTCATCGGGAAGGAACCCGCCCCCTGCTGAGGTACATACGCGATACGCCGAGCCCGTTCTTTCGCGGCGTATTCCATCAATGGCTTCCCATCCAGTGCAATGACGCCGCGTTTGGTAGGCACAATCGCGCCCAAGCATTTTAACAGCGTCGTTTTTCCCGCCCCATTCGGACCCACAATCGAAACACACTGCCCTTCTCCAAGCGTGAGCGAAATACCGCGAATCGTCTCTTTATCCCCGTAACCGAAGCATAAATCGCGCACAGCAAGCTCCATAACCTTCCCCTCCCCGCTCAATTCCAGTGGTCCCTGCGTTTTTTGATAAGCAAATAAATAAAAAATGGCACTCCAATCACTGAGGTCACGATACCGACAGGAATTTCTACGGGTGATAAAATCGTTCTTGCAAAGGTATCGGCTGCCAGCAGCATAATCGCTCCGCAAAGACTAGCCGCCGGGATGAGAAAACGATGATCCACCCCGATCAGCATCCGCGCGATATGCGGCGCCACAAGACCGATAAAGCCGATCACACCGGTAAAGGCCGTCGCTGCGGAAGCGATAATGGTCACTGTAAGCAGGGTAACAAAGCGTGTCCTTCTGACGTGAACACCGGCCGTGCCGGCCACCTCTTCTCCCATGCCGAGCACGTTTAAGTCCCAAGCGAAGCACATCAAAACGACAAGACTCAGCAGAAGCCCAGGCGCCAGCCAACGGATTACTTCCCAGTCCGCGCCCCAAAAGCCGCCCATTAGCCATACGACTAAATCCTTCAACGCTTCATTGTTGGAGAAATATTTAAGTGCGGAAACCCCCGAGGAAAACAAATGCCCCATCGCCACTCCGGCAAGAAGCAGCACCGTCGTCGAGCCTTTTTTCAATTTAGCAATTCCATAGACGAGCATCACTGCAATACTTCCGAAGAGAAACGAATTCAAAGCGATCAGCCAGCGTGCAGAGTGAACGGCCTGCTCCAAACCGAACAAGCTTGTTCCAAGCACAATCGCCAGTGCCGCCCCGAACGATGCGCCGCTCGACACACCAAGTGTAAACGGGCTTGCTAGAGGATTGCGGAGAATCGCCTGCATGATCACCCCCGCCGCGGCCAAGGCCACCCCCGTTAACAGCGCCATCGCAATCCGCGGAAATCGGACCTCCCGTAAAATATAGCCCTTCATTTCATCAAGAGGCTCTTGGCCGGTCAGCCCTCTTATCAGTTCTTCCAATCCTACAGAAACGGTACCCGCATCAAAAGAAAAGAGTAATACGACCAGCAGCAATACGAGAAGAAGCGTTAGAACCAGCCATTTTTTCCGAACGCTTCCGTGATACGCTTGGCGCAAATCCGGCGTCATCCGTTCACCGGCTTCTCCGAGTAATGCCATACGCCCTGATAAGGAACACCGAGCCAGCGTTCAAAATATTCCTTCAAGTACGCATCCGGCTGTATATCGGCGAACCTTTCGGGATATAACACTTTAGCCAGCTGCAGAACACCGATGTACCGTTTATCCGAGCCGATAATATTCGTATGGAATACATAAAGCTCATTATTTTTGCCCGCCTTCAAACGAGGCACAGAGGATATGTTTCGAATATTGTCCAAAACCTTTTGATGCTCCTGAGTGTCCTTCGCGTTGTAGCCTCCTAAAAATGTGCCGTGCAGCGTAATCACATCGGGATCATGGGAGAGTATATATTCTTCGTCAACGAGAATGGTGGTGGAAGCTTCCGCACGATCCCAGCGGACATCCGCCGCATCACGTCCGCCCGCCAGCACCGTCGCGTACCCTTCTCCGACACCCGGCGACCCGTCCTTGGCTAAGCTCGGAAATACCCGATAGCCGCCGTTGGAATTCAAAAACCCGACGGATAACGCCAGCACGCTTTTCTTTTCCGACTCCGGAATTTGCTTCACACGTTCGGCTAACATGTCTTCCAGACCCTTCTTCCACGCAAGAAATTGCTCGGCTCTGTCTTCCTTGCCGAACAGCCGGCCTAATAGACGCAGTTCATCGTCCGTCTGCTCCGGCAAATAGTTGTTGATTCGGATCACCGCGATACCTGCCGGCTCCAGCTTTTGCTCCAGCATGATGTCAGGGCGGTTCGTATAGGTAAACACGGCCTTCGGCTTCAGTGACAGCAGCAGCTCCAGATTGACTTCGCTCGTTTTCCCTACATCCGGCAAGCTTGCAAAAGGCAAGTAGGGATTGTTTTGGATCGTCGTATCACCCGTGGCAATCACATGCTCCTGCGCTCCAAGCAGCTGAATGGCCTCCGCTGTGTTCCGATTTAAGACCACAACCCGATCAAGCGGAAGTGTCAGCTTATGCTCCTTTCCCGCCGTGTCGGTAAATACAAATTCATCGGACTTGCTTGCTGATTCAGGCTGCTTCTCCACAGGGGCTGCGATCGGAGCTTGTCCCGCACATGCGGAGAGGGCCAGCATGGCGATCATAATCACCCACAATAACATGCTGCGTGCTCTGTTCATCCTTTTCCACACTCCAACTCTTTTTTTACATACAAAAAAGACGCCTGTTTCTGATGGGAAAGGCGCCACTGCTCTTATGCACAATGCTGAACCGGCCCGCTATATTGTCCATTGCTTTAGCAGCTGCTTGCGCAAGACAGGGGTCGGCTAAGATCGGCATCCTTTTCCGCGAAGGATACGACATGTACCTCATAGGCAGGTCTCCTGGCTTACCCTTCATCGCTGCACCCTACCTTCCCATGATCGGCAGATCACAGTGGTTTATTAGGGCTCGCTAAGGGCTCACAGTGGCGGGACCGCGTCGGAATGAAACCGAACTTCCCTTTTAATCCTTGCCTTGTAACGGCTCGGAACCTATGAAGCTTCGTATGCAGTTGTCTTTTAAATGCGTTTTTTTGTACTGAGGTACAGTATAGATAATATTGGATAGGCTGTAAACCTAAATATTAACTTAAAGCCATTTTCTGTTATTTAACCATTTGATTCAAATTAAAATACCCGCAGCTCCTTCTTCAGGAGTTACGGGTATTGTGTACGTTATATTTATTACATTGCAGCCTTGCTGCGCTTGTCGAGCTCCGTTCGGTATTCCAAAATTCGTTCCTTGTACATTTTCGCTGTCTCAAACTCGAACATAACCGAGGCGTCCCGGTATCCGATTTTGCATTCCGCAATAAATTCCTTTAACTCGGCACTCGATAACTCTTCCAATGGCTTCACTTCCATCAATCCTCCCCGTGATGATTGCTCAAAACAAGCACTGATGTTTGTTGATTATATGAACCAATTTGATGAGTGATGCGTGTAATCCTTGTGAGAATCTAGGATGCGGATGCTTTAGCGAAGCACCTTACAATATTACTTCCCCAAACGCTTCACATTTTCCTGCAAATTCTGATTTTTCTATTGTAAAAGTTTCGTAATCTCAGTTTTCAGCCTAACTCGCCGTTCTCACCCACTTCAAGTTTATATTGCTCAACAAAAAGAACCGGGACATCCACCAGCTGCAGCGTTCTGCAAACTTGATGAATATCCCGGTATTTTTCTTCCCTAAAATGTAAATTCATTGCGCCTTCAAACGGTAAATCGATCTGGAGGTGAAATCCGTAATATAGAAATATTGACCGTCATAATCAAAATCTACGATGTAAACCGTATGATCTAGTCCTGTGTAATCAATATTGTCAGCCCACACTAGCATGTCAGGAATACCATTGGTTACTGTAAAAATTCCATGATCATTTAAAAAATACACTTTACCTTCATGATACAAGGGTCTTTCCATTAAGAAAACGGGATTGTACGAATCTTCCTCTGGAATCTCCACAAAACTCGTCATTCCATCGTCGAGCTTCATATCCATAATAAATCCATTCCCGTTATACAACCTTAACTCATTTCCTTTTACAACGGGCAGTACATGGCGGTTTGTCGTATAGATGGGTGAATATTTTCGAATGCTTCCGAGATGGGAGCCCCAGCTCATTAGCTCCTCCACTACACCGCTTGGACTTATCTTCACGATCCCATGATAGGAATGATTGACCTGCTGTCCTCCACCCTCTACTTCCTTGTAATGACGCTGGCCCAGCTCTCTGGGAACAATCAGTGAACCGTCATCAGCAAAAGTAAAACGCAGCTTCAATAAATATCGGCTGTAATCGTAGAGATAAAAATCTCCCCATTGCAAGAAATTTTCCGGTCCCCCGCTTTTGGTCTCATACCAGGTGAAATTGTCAGGCTTTTCGTTTACCTTAGCGCGTTCAACGTAAAGCAGTGTCGGCTGGTCATTTTCCAAATAGAAAATCACGTTATAGGAAAAGCCTAGTAGTAAAATCTTCTCTTTGTAATAATCGTACGTCTCTCCTTCTTTGTTGACAAACATCAGTCCGGAGATATACAAACGTCCGTCTCTCTCCTGCATGTCGGAAAGCCGGAAACTTTGAATCGTGCTCTGATCGTCAAGACCGTAGGACTTCAGCATCGGCGCTAAATCCTGCAGGTTAAAAAAGACTTCGTCGGTACCCTCACGATAACGCTTCACTTTAATGCCATCCATCGCGTACAGCGTCTGATCGGAACCAATCGTAAAGCCTTGGATCCAATCGTACATCTCGGACGGCGCTCCCATAGACCAGACCTTCTCCAGCTTCGGAATTGACGATTCCTGAGAAATCGTAACCGTTCTTGCTGCGGCATCCCAAGTGACCTCCGCTCCAAGGGACTCACCAACAAATCGCAGTGGAACATAGGTAGATTGATTTTTAATGACGGCGGGTACGGCTAACCCCATGTCCCTGCCATTTTTAGTGGCAATCCATCGACCGATCGTAATTTCAATTTTAGTATGACTCAATTCAGCAACGACGGTTTGGGTTTCCGGAATCCATGCGACCTCAGCACCTAATGCTTCAAATAAGGGCCGCATTGGCACAAGCACACTGTTGTTTTCAATCATTGGAGGCGCGTCGGTGTTGAGTTGACTCCCGTTAATATAAACGGTAATGTCACTGCTCGCCGATGCTTGGTGCAGCGGAGCGATGGAAACGAACAGAACGAGCGCTGCAAATAGCTTAAACCATTTTTTCATGATGTCACCTTCCCTGGCTGCTCTCTATTTCAGGCTAGCATATTATCTCACAACGATGTAGAAGAGAGTAGTAAGGATATGGGTTTGTCATCAAGAACTTCAAGGAGAAACCTGACCCTTCATCGTCTCGTAATCGATTGCTCCGAAAAACGCTCGACGAATGATGCCATGCCCATCAATGAAAAACGTCGTTGGATATGCGCGGATCTTGTAGGCGTTCATCACTTCCCCCTTCGAATCGAGTACGATCGGAAAGGTCAGTGCGAGCTGCTCCGCGAACGCTTTCGCATCGTTTGCATTATTTTCAATGGAGGTTAAATTCACCCCCAACACTACCGTGTTTTCCCCTTGATCATCCTCATGAAATCTCTGCATATGCGGCATTTCCGCACGACAGGGAGGACACCAGCTTGCCCAAAAATTAAGGACTACGTTCTTGCCGCGATACTGCGACAGTCGAACTGTATTCCCCTTCATATCAAGCAGTTCAAAGTCCGGAGCCTGCTGACCTTGAGCAATTCCAACCGTAACCTCCCCATTGTTTTGGGGGGCTTCCGACCACACTTGATGATAGTGATCGAACAAGGCATAAAATAGGAAACCTGCCGCCATTAGAGCAATAGCTGCATTTTTGCGGCTGTTGAACATCCATATACAGGCCAGCAGCAGCACGGCTAGAACGGCGAGAGCAGTATGCTGAAGCCAATTTACCCTATCGATTAGCGTCAAAATAATTTGATAGCCTGTCCACGCACCGAATAAATAAATCAGGGTGGTCTGAATGGAGCGAACCAGCGGAGCCTTTATTCTCTTAAGCCGAAAAGCAATATAGGCGGCAGTCAGGATACTTGCGAGCCATCGGCCGCGAATGCCACCGCTGTAATACAGCAAAGAAGCCGGATAGTGGATGACATCCGTCGGGTTAAATATTACTAAGCTCAGCTTCCAAGTCAGGAGCCATACAACCCACGCTGAAAAATAAATGGAGAGCAGCGCCTCGCGTTCGATTAGGTTACGGGCATAATATTGAAGAATCGTTACTCCAACGATACCAGAACCGGTATAAAGTATGATTTCACCATTTAGTACAAACGAGCCGAGTTGAATGGTGTACATGCTTGTTTTAGCTCCTCTCCTTTATCCCTTAGAAGGAATCCCCCAAAGAATTATACCAAAATTGCTGAATTCACATCTAACATCGAGAGGAATTTACAAATCATGTAAAGGGTGCTGTAAAAAGAACCGACACCCGTATCACGGATGTCGGCATTCCCCACATTTACAATGTTCCTGTCCTTTTACTATTATCGTTCGATCACGATATTATAGATCGCTTGCGCCATCTCAGCACGTGTCACGGAGGCTCCCGGCTGGAAGCTGTTTTCCGTGCGGCCTGCCATCAGGCCGTTCGCAAGTGCTTGGCCTACAGCAGTCATTGCCCACGGCGAAATCTCTTCCCGATCCTTAAACGTGAGTGTTAGA
Source organism: Paenibacillus turpanensis (assembly GCF_011421635.1). Classification (GTDB taxonomy): domain Bacteria; phylum Bacillota; class Bacilli; order Paenibacillales; family YIM-B00363; genus Paenibacillus_AK; species Paenibacillus_AK turpanensis. The sequence goes on along the minus strand of NZ_WTLI01000024.1, from coordinate 53,963 downwards.
TCGGATGCATCCCCTTGCGGCCCCGCCTGCTTCTTATACGCGCGTACTAGGAGCGCCGCCATCTCTTCCCTCGTTACCACACGGTCAGGCTCGAAACGGGAGTCTCCCGTTCCGTCGATCAGCCCGTGACGATGCGCGGTTACGACCGAATTCGCGTACCAAGCGCCGCTGTCGACATCGGAGAACGGATTCGAAGCGCTCGTATCCGAAAGGCGCAGCGCACGGGTCAACAGCGCGATGAATTCCGCTCTCGTTACCGGACGATCAGGTTCAAATTGTCGATCGGCTGATCCTTGGATAAGATGTTTTGCTCCCAATAAGCGAATCGTACGAGCAGCCCAATGCTCATTCCGAACATCGTCGAACGTCTGCACCCATTCCATAACGGCGTACGTGCTGAAGTGAGACAGCTTTGCCGTTACAGTGTTTGTCCGCGGATCCGCCTTGCTTTCAACATACTCCCACTTGTTAATCGACTCATTAAAGAAATACAGCCCTACTAAAGCTTCCTCGACCCCGGCATCGTCGTAGTCTACGGACAGTTCCACTGGTTCTTGGAACTCCGCCAGACGAACTTCCTCATCACCGTTTCTCCAGAACAGGTCGAAATCGTAAGCGCCGCCTACGACCGTATAATCGACGGTGTTAGCCGCAGAAGACGCCGCTGCGCCGGACAAGGTGATCGGCTCAATTTGCACGACGATCAGTCCTTCATCCGCCTGATCCCCAATATTCGTCCGCAATTGCCGCAGCACATCGCTCGGGAATGTGAGCGTTGCAGTTCCCTTCTTTACCAGCAACTGATTCTCGCCAAGCGTTTCTGCCGCATCGGCAGGTAACGTAATTTCCGCAGCGTCTCCCATTTCGATAACAACGACGCCATTATTCGCTTGTGACAATTGAGTTGTCGAAACGGACGGCTGAGTGGATGCAGCTGGTGTCGATCCGCCGCCGCTACTGTTTCCGCCGCTTCCTCCTCCACTGTTGTCCTCGTCGTCGCTATCTCCGCCGCCGCTATTGTCATCGCCGTCGTCGCCTCCACTATCCCCGCCGCCGTCATTGCCGCCTCCACCATTGTCAGGGGCTTCGGACTTCAGCGTTTGGATCCGCAGACTCGGCCCATCCGACGTCCACTGGCCATACCGGTTGCCGGCTTCCACCTTGAACGTATACGTCGTATCAGCGGCGAGTCCCTTGATTGTTGCGGAATAGACACTCTCCGTTACGGACTGCATCTCCGCGGTTGCAAGCTCGGAAGGGGCATCGGTGCCAAACCATACGTTATATCGATCCGCGTTCTGTGCGACGTACCAGGTCAATTCGACCTCGTTTGATTTCACGTTCGTCTTCAGCAGCAAGCTGCCCTTCGGCCACACCGGCACCGTTTCGGTCAACGGAACCAGACGGTCGATGCCTTCCTTGAGCGTCCGCTCTGCTTCATCAATCTGCAGCTGTGTCGCTTCGCCGTTTGCATAGACGGATTCCGCAGTTTGTAACCGCTCCAAAAGCGCCGACCATGAATCAGACGTATATAACGACGCGTCCAATGTCTTAGCTTGCGCGATCCGCCCACCAAGCGCCTGCTTTTCCACCGGCGGCGGTACCACAGTAACAGTCGCCGAGGCTTGAACGGATCCGCCAGGACCGCTCACGGTCACAACGGCTGTTCCGGCCTTCTTCGCAACGACCGTGCCTTGCGATACGTCCAGTACGGTATCGTCGGAGACCGTCCAGGAAAGCGCCGATTCCGTCGCCTCCTGCGGCAATACAGTGACTGTAAAATCATACGATTGTCCGATTTCAAGTGTGATCGCTTCTGGGCTCAGCTTAATCTGTTCAATCGGAATGCGTTTCGGCATAATCCGTATCCAGCTGACCGAAGGATCTGTCGTGCCGGTACGCAATACAGACACACTCAGACGCCCATCCTTCACTTCCGCTTCAAACCACTTTTCCTCGTTAGTGTTATAAGGTGGATTGTACGCCGTCAACCGCGTTTCACCGTTGATGGCCACGTCCTGCGTCCGGCCGGCGGTATCGACGGGGCTTCGGAAACCGATGGCGACGTCGTAGACGCCATTTGGCGCTTCGAAATCATACGTGATTCCTTTCCCAATGCCGCCGTTGTCCGTCAATACGCTGCTCCACGGATCAGGTCCGCCCTGCACTGTAGCCGTTCCATCCGTCCGATAACCCCACTGCTTTCCGGTCGCCGGGTCGGGACCGAACGGTTGATCAACAACCGAGTTCGAGGTACCGTACTTCTCTCCCGGAGGTAAGCGGCTTGGATCATCGCTGCCGGAATCAACGTAATAGAGCGGCTTTGCAAACGCGAAGCGTTCGGCAAAGTTAATATCGTACGAGAATCGGTCTTTCTCGCCGATCAGGTTTTTCATATCAAAATACGTCCGCTCTTCTTCCGGCATGCTTTCGACCCATGGCGAGAAGGTGTGGAATTGAATCGAGTTGTTGGCTTCGTCAAATTCGGCGAAGCGCATCCAGCCGTTGCCTCCGTGGTATTGGCTCTGATAATCCGCCAGCACTTCCAGAACCTCGTTGCCGTAGTCATTCTTGCTGACCATATACCCGGCTCCATGATGATGCCCGGATACGGTCATAAAGATCTGATCATTCGAACGTACGAAATCGTTCCAGTTGCGAGCGCCTCTTCCGGAATGCTTTACTTCCGTGCTTTGTTCCCCTTGGAACTCTAAAATTTCATGACTGATCAGGATCGTCGGCGTCGTCTTATGCTCGCGAAGCACCTGCTGGATCCAATCGCGGTCAGAGTTATAGTGGTCGTCTCTCCAATCCGACCCGATGATCATGTATTCATAAGAGCCTGCCTTAAAAAGGCTATAGGAACTATAACCCGAAGGCGATTCATTCGTATAATACGGCTTGTCCGAATAACGATTTTTACCGAAATACGTCAGGTACGGCTTATCGTTGCCGCCCCACCAGTACTCGTAATCGTGGTTACCCGCAATCGTCATGTAAGGTGCTTTTACATAGTCCAAGAAGGTAATTGCTTTGTTAGCCGCAAACCATTCGCTTTCTACGTTCCATTGGTCAACGATGTCACCCATGAACGCAGTAAACACAACGTTGTTTTCCTCTGCGTGATCCGCGATCCATCTTGTCTGTTCTTCCACGATTTCCGGCATATAACGGATTGGCTTTTGGATATCTGGAACAAACAGAATGTTGTAGTTGTCTTCCTTCTGCAAAAGCGGCAGGTCCTCGTTATTTCCATATTCCGGAGTACGATCGAGCGCGTTTGGAATGAGCCAGCGTTCCATCGGCAGCGCACGGTCGATGATTCGAATTTCTTCCAGGTTCCCGGCTAAGAAGTTTTCTGCACCGATGCCGTTTCCTAAGCTCGCCGCACCGATGTCCCATCCTTTACCTACAATTCCTGCAAAGTTCTTGATCTCCTGCGGTGCGTTGCGGAAGTCGGTGACGCCGTTTACGTAAATTTGCGTCTTCTTCCCGTCATTCACCAAAGCAATATGGTACCAGTCCTGAACGCTGTCTAGCGAAAACGACCAGCTTGTCGGGTTGCTTGCGAGCTCTGTGGTGTAATACGTCCACTGGAGCTCCTTCAGATTGGAAACGGCTAACTGGCCGAGCAGGTCGTATTCCCCCTGCGTCTTGCCAGCCAACGCCCCCGTTCCTTGACGGTTAAAGATTTTCATCCACGAATGTGAATTCCTTGAAAACTCGGCAGGCAGCTTGTAGATGAACTCCATCGTGTATCCGTGTGGGAACTGCTCGTCGTTCATCGGTGCGGATGAAACCGTTTCGAAGTAGCGCTGAACAGGTCCGGTTTTCTTGTTGTTGAACAACAAGCTCCGTGCGTCCGCATGCCCGTGGTAGTCATCCTCCGACCACTTCAGCACCTCATTAACCTCTGGCAACGCCGCATTACCCACAGTTACGAGCTTCAAGTCATTACCCTGATTCGTTAAATCGGCCAACACCAAGTCACCCGATTCCAACGAACCCGACTTTGCGTATGAAGGGTCGAATTTCCAGTGAACAACTGTTTTGGCTTCAGCAGGATCCTTCATTTCAGCCGACGCTGCATTGTCCAAGTAAGCGAACGAATTGGACCACAAGCCTGCAGCACCGCTCGGTATCGACGAATCGGCGGCCCTAATGAGCTGCTCGCCGTTGACGAATCCCGTTAATGCACTGCCGATTACATTAAGGCGCATATTATACGTCGTGCCTGGAACCATGGCATACGAGGCGCTGCTTAGGACATGCTCATCGCCCTCGATGCTCCGGACGAGCTCTAATGTTCCGTTCTCCTCTGGCGTCCAGCGGAACAAGTAATACGTCTCGGGACCCGCTACGCGACCAGCCACCCCGAAGACGGCCTCCGGTGAGGTCGGCGTCACATCCGCCTTCACATAATAGCTTTCCCATGCCGGATCACCCGTCGCCAGAAGGCCCGGTCCATTCATGGATAGCTGCTGGAACGCTTGATTATACACCGCTTCCGAAACGGTCTGATAGACGTTGTCAACAACACTCCAGCTGCCGGTAACCTGCACCCAAGGTGCGATGGATCCGGTTTCTGCATCGCTGTGCACCCTGCGCTCCTCCCTTACAACGATATCGTCGACGGATAACGCCGACCAACGATTACGGAATCCGATCCCGCCCGAATCGAAGGTATCGTCGTAAGCTTCAATCAGCTTGTGGCCATCAACATAACCTTGGATGATGTTCCCTTTCACGACAATTTTGAGCGTAACCCAAGACCCCGGCGTTGGGTTGTAGGAAGCTGACTGCAATAATCTGTCCGAGTTGTTTTGCCGAACAGTGAGGTCCATGCCCTTTTTACCTGGGTCGTATCGAAACATATAAAAATTGCTCCGGTCTTGCATTCTCGCAAGTACGCCAGGGTACCCGCCACCCTCTACCTTCACTCTCGATTCGAAGGAATAATCGGTCATCTTTTTATCCTCGAACCCAATAATCGCCTCTGTGCCGGGATCGCTATACACGAGTGCTCCCGAGGCGGCGTTCCAGCTCGAGCCCGCGAAAGTTGTCCATCCGTTAAAATTACCGTCATTAAAATTATCTTCGAATAAAATATCATTCGGGGCAGCCTTCACCTCAGGAGCCGGAACGACCGCGAAGCTCAACGAAGTCCAAAGCAGAGCAGCGGATACTACTGCAGAAATAGATCTATACAATCGCTTCAACCCAGTTCACCTCAACAAGTGTAAAATGTGATTAAGACCTGCTCACGCCCTGGTCCGGACGTAACCCTCCTTCCCCTTGAAAGTGGTTCTATGTCGCGGGCTTAAAACCGTACGAATCTGCTAAAAATCACTATTGAAAACGCTAGCATTATTGTGTCAAAATAAGTTTGGGCGTCTTGTCATAAGCAAGACCTCTAACGAGAGAAGGGCGGAGTCCGAGCGAATGGTTTCCGCCCCCTCCTTCCCGCGACATAGATTACATTACATTTTCTAATAGATTATTTAATAGAACGTTAGGGCAATGTAATTTTTTTCTAAACTTTCGCCATTTCCATCCAATAAATGACGTGTATCCCTATTAAAGGATTTCTATATAAAAAAACCTTGACCATTGGGATTTCCCAACGTATCAAGGTTTTTGTTATTCCTCTAACTACTATTTAACTGCCGATCCCTTCCACTTTTCCGACAAGCCGGTTCGCTTTCATACTTTCCTTATTAACCATCCAAATTCCAAAGGAGACAAACAAAAGAGCAACAATGTTCTTGATTTCCATTATCGTTTCCCCCAAAAAGATGGACGAGAGGATCGCCCCAAAGATAGGAATGAGGAAGTTATAAACCGATACCGACCCGACCTTATTGTACTTCAGAAGCATATTCCATAAAGAGAACGCCAAGGAAGACAATACAGCCAAGTATATAAGGATGGATGCTGAAGCTAGTGTAAAAGAGTGTACCTCTCCCCCATAAAACATTCCTAGAAGTGTCAATGCGATTCCTCCGAGAAAAAGGCTGTAGCCTGTTACGAGTATAACCTCCATCGTTTTCGTTAATTTTTTCGCATAAATAGCTGCTACGGAGAACACCAACGCTGCGATGATGACAAATCCTTCACCAACAAAACGGAACGAAAAATCCAGCAAATTGCTGCTGAAATTAACAACCATAACTCCAATAAACCCTACTAAACATCCTAAGGCTTTGTTAGCGCTCAATTTATCATTTTTATAAATATAATGAGCTAAAATTACGCTGAAGAACGTACCCGTGGAATTCATGATAGAGCCCTTGACTCCGGTAGTGTTAGCAAGACCAATATAGAAAAATATGTACTGCAGGGTGGTTTGGGCCAAGCCCAGAACGGCCAGGCTTCCAAATTGTTTGGCGGAAAAAGAAAACACCTTTCGTCCGAATGCTCTCGCCACGATCAGCAAAATTACCCCTGCAAGAATAAAGCGGTACCCGGCAAAAACAAACTGGGAGGGTATATCGCCGGCAGAAATATTAAATAACTGATAGCCAATTTTGATCGAAGGGTACGCGCTCCCCCATAATAAACAGCATATGGATGCGATAAGCGCTACGAATTTCACGTTTGTATACAAGCTCTTTTTGTCCAAAATAAGTATTTCCTCCTTAAGTCGTATCAATGGAACTTCTGTACAAATTATAAGCCGCTCATTTACATTAGTAAAATTAATTTTTATAATATTTAACATGAAATCCATTCATGAAATGGAGGCTTGAAAATGACACTGCAGCAGTTTGAGATTTTTGTTCAAGTCGTGAAGGCCGGCAGCTTTACGAAAGCGGGAGCAATGCTGTCCCTGACCCAATCTGCTGTGAGCCACATTATATCGGCATTTGAAGCGGAGCTAGGCTTTACGCTATTGTATCGCAATCGGTCTGGAATCAGCTTAACCAATGAAGGGCAAAAAATCTACCAGCACGCGCTCGATATTCTCGGCAAGGTGGAACTCATTAAGCAAGAAGCCGCTGCGATCGCCGGAGTGGAGTCAGGAATCCTTAACATTGGCTGTTTCCCCAGTTTTGCTGCCAAAAAATTGCCCGACATCATTGTACATTTCCAAGAAAAGTATCCGAAAATCGAGCTAAAAATCTTCGAAGGCAGCTATTACGAGATTGAAGAATGGGTTTCTACAGGAGTTATTGATATTGGATTTTCTGCCATTAACCCTGGTCATCTGGATTTTATCCCCCTCTGGGAAGATGAGCTCGTTGTAATTGTACAGCAGAATCACCCATTCAGCGCAAAAGAAACCGTCTGTATCGATGAAATTAGCGAGCAGCCTTTTATCATGCCGAAGTCCGGCTGCGACGTGCTGCTAAAGCAAATTTTCAAAGAGCACAATGTACAGCCCAATATTACATTTGAATTCGAAGATACCCGCACGATTGTATCCATGGTCGATAGAGGACTTGGGATATCCATCGTACCCGAAATGGCTGTAGATCTACCCCCACCGCGGTTGAGAATCATCCGCTTACTTCCAAATTCGCCCAGAACCATTGGTGTGGTGCTCAAATCACAGCAAGCAGCATCTCCCGCAGCCGCAGCCTTCATCAGAGAAGTTGAACAGCTGGTTGAATATAACGTTTGGAGAACAACGAAATCGGGTCTAGGCGCAAGGTTACATTAATTAGGAATTTGTCGAAGAAGTTAAAGACTCAAAATATTCTACAACGACTTCACGAAACTCTCGAGCAGCTCGCGAAATGTACCGGCTTTTGTGCCATAATAAAGCGATTTCCCGTACTAATTCATGTTCTTCGACTTGAAGATAATGAATCTGTTCCCTTGAATTCATTGCTGTTTTAGGGATGAAAGCAATGCCAATTCCCGCTTCTACCAGAGCGCTTAACCTTGCAGGTTCATTTCCCTCATATACATAATTAGGCGCAAATCCAACCGATTCGCATACGGAATCCACTAGGTCTCGAGTAAGGTATCCTCTTTTTACACCGACAAACCGTTCATCCCTTAATTCAGCCAAAGATACTCTGCTTCGATCAGCCAAACGATGTCCGAATGGAACAGCTACAAGGATAGGATCGGCATACACGATTTGACATTCAATGTCATCCCCTAAAATTGGTGGCGAGGACAAACAAAGATCGACCTCTCCCCGATGCAGGAGTGTTACCATTTCCTGCGTGGTCAGCATTTGCACATGAAATTGGATGTAGGGCCGCTTCTTCCCAAACTTTCGAAGAATATCTGGCAGCGTGCTTGCGTTGGTCACCGCCAATTCAATTGTGCCATGTTCCGGGCCGGACAAATCTCGAAGCTCCTGCTTCCCCTGTTCCAATTCAAACAAAGCTCTCTCTGCACGGAAAAAAAATTTACTGCCGAATTCATTTAACCGGAGCCTCCTTCCGATTCGATCAAAAAGTGGGACCCCTAGGTCCTCTTCAAGGCGTTGAATGGTTTTGCTTAGTGACGATTGTGTAACGTGCAAACTTCGTGCTGCTTCAGTCATATGTTCCATCCGAGCCACCGTAAGGAAGTATTGCAATTGAAGAAGTTCCATTCTATCCCCCACTCATTTATTCATTCCTTCAAATCTATGAAATCATAGCACAAAATGCGTTGGAGTAAATAAACAGTTTCGATTACGATGACATCAAGACGCTGGAGGAGGGAACAAAATGGGTGGCCGCAGCAGATGGTTGTTGATTTCTATTGGATTGGGAGTACTATTAAATCCATTAAACTCTTCGATGGTTGCCGTTGCGATTCCAAGGTTGCAGCAGGCGTATCATCTCGATTTTACAGTTGTTTCTTGGATTATCTTCAGTTTTTACATTGCAAGTGCTGTCGCCCAGCCTGTCATGGGAAAAGCAAGTGATATAATCGGCCGCAAGAAAGTCTTTATCACAGGGCTCCTTGTAGTCTTCGTCGCATCAATATTTGCTCCACTCTCACCAAACTTTGGGTGGCTCGTCTTGTTTCGCATCATGCAATCCATTGGAACAAGCATGATGATATCAGTTGGGATGGCCATTGTTCGAATTCATATTACAGAGAAACAAGCTGCTGCGCTTTCCATCATGTCCAGCTTCCAATCCGGAGCAGCTGCCATTGGGCCCTTTATTGGCGGTGTCTTGATTCATTTTTGGGATTGGCCTGCTATCTTCATTGTTAATGTACCGTTTCTGGCAGCGAGTCTCCTATTTTCATGGAGGATGATTCCTAAGGATACACCTCCTAAACCCGTTGCATTAGGTATTTCCATTCGAAGTTGGATGAATTTATTTGATGTTTTAGGAATCGTGCTCTTCTCAACGAGTCTAATTGCCCTTCTCATTGGTTTACTAGCCGCAAAATCTTCCGGATATGTTTCAATTTCACATATTATTTTCTTACTAATCGGCTTCGTTGCCCTAGGTACGTTTTTACGACATGAGATAAAAACCATATCACCCTTTATTCCTTTGCGAACATTTGCCAAACATCCTGCAATTATTTGGATCATCGTCGAATTCTTGATCGTTAACGTGCTTTTTTACACTCTCTTCTTCGGGATTCCGTCTTACTTGCAGCTGGTGCTTCATATCGGCGAATTCCACACAGGAGTTCTTATGCTTACCTTAGGCTTAAGCTCGCTAATCGCATCTCCGATGGCAGGACGCTGGATCGATAAATTAGGACCTCGCCCCGCACTTCTTGTTTCTGCAATGCTGATGCTGTTTGGCTCAATATGGCTTGTTGCATTGAATCAATCTGCACCGATGATCGGTGTTTGTGTGGCATTAGCAGCATTTGGACTGAGCAACGGATTAAACAGTGTCGGTATGCAAGCTGCCTTATTCAACAATTGTCCAAAAGAAATCATTGGTGTGGCTTCTGGATTATTTAATACATCAAGAAACTTGGGAGCCATTCTTTCTTCGTTATTGATCGGTATCATCATGGGAGATAAGTTTAGTTACGGGGGACTTCAACTCCTTGGGATTATTCTCACAATCACTGCATTGTCACTGGTGTTGATGTTCTTGAGACGCAAAGAGCAAAAGCAAATTGAACTCGATCATTTGTAGATTACGAACTGCCAAGTCTTATCATCCAACTCCGTCTGCTCGTCTTACTTCTTCAACGATGGCTTTTACCCCTTGATCAATTTGCTCAGGCTGCGTCTGGGAAATGCTGATCCGCAGAAACTTCTCCCGCTCCAAATGATTCGATAGATAGAAGTCTTTACTTGACACGACACTGATCTTCCTCTCAACGAGCCGCTTTATAAGTCGCTCTATATTCACCGTTGGCTTCACTTTAAAATGTGTATAAATGCCCGAATGAATATCGGGCACTTCCATCAGCCCTGGTTCATTATACCGTTCTACCGACTCTGTTAACGCGCGCATTCGCGACGTATACAGGCTGCCTATCGTGTGCTTGTGCCGCTCGTACATGCCATTCTTGATGTATACTTCGAGTGCCGCCTGGGACAAAAGCGAGCTGTCGGGGTAAATCTTGTAAGCATGAAACGTCTTTAGCAAACGTTCCGGCAATACAATTGCGCCCAGCCTTAACCCGGGGAAGATGATCTTGGAAAAGCTCTTCACATAGATGACATGCGAACCCCCATCGTATGCGTAAATCGGGTCAAACTGGCGCTCTGTGCCAAGGTCGGCCATGTAATCGTCCTCCAAGACATACACATCGTATTTACGAGCCAGCCTTGCGATTGCCTTTCTTTCTTCCAAGCTGCAAGTAGTGCCAAGAGGATTATGATATCTAGACATCGTGTAGAAAAATTTGATTTCGCCGCTGCCGAACCTCTCTTCCAATTCCCCTAGATCAAGACCTTCCGCCGTACGAGCGATGCCATATACCGGAATGGCCTCCCTCTCCAAAAATCGCAAGTATCGATCATAACTGGGCTGTTCAATCAAGACCGCTGTTTTACCGTTGGGAAATGGCATTTTCGCCAAAATTTCCAGTGCCTGCTGCGCTCCTGAAGTAATATAAATTCGCTCCGTTTTTGCAAATACTTGATCGTTAGCCAAATGAGAAACCAGCGTGTGGCGAAAAGACTCCAGCCCTTGCGGATCTCCATAGGTAAATAGGTCGTATTTGTAGATGTCAATCGCTTTGTTTAAACAATGCTGAAAATCCAAATACGGAAACGCATCTATATCCGGCAATACCGTTGCAAAGTTGATCATCCTGCCATCTCTCTTGTCTCGCCAATCTCCCGGCTTCACGACAACGTAAAAACCGCTTTGCGGGACCGAATATATAGCATGGCGTTTCTCCAATTCCGCGTATGCCCTCGTGATCGTACTGATGCTGCACCCATAGGTTTCTGCAGCAATGCGAACGGAAGGCAGCTTTTGGCCCGAAGTGTATAGCCCCTCCCGGATCTTCTTCTCGATATCGGATAAAATCAAAAAATACTTTTTCACCCTATGCCCCTATCATTTACCCAAATTTTTAGTTTCCCTCTATTCAGTTTACTATAATGACAAAGAACTGTATCGATACAGTTTTGATAAAATGCCATTGTTCGCACTGCCATATTGTCATATCCTCAAAGCAGCGGTTGAGATGTTCGCGAACACGCTGCCGTTCTGTAGGAGAGGATGATGTAACCATGAACTCAAGAGACTTACGGCTTCCTTATTTTTTCGCCGTTCTTAACGCGGTCATTATTGGAATGTCCTTTTTGTTTGCCAAGCTCGCGCTCGAATATACCGGTCCGCTCGACACTCTGACATTCCGCTTTGCCGCTTCGTTTTTAGTCATGTCCGTACCAGTAGCGTTCGGATGGGTAAAGCTTGAATACCGCGGCAAGCCGCTGTATAAAGTGCTGCTGCTCGCAACCATGTACCCGCTTGCCTTCTTCACGCTTCAAGCGTTTGGGCTGCAGCACGCCACCTCCGCTGAGGGAGGTATTTTGTACGCCTTCACTCCGGTCGTAACAATGATCGTCGCCTCCGTATTTTTAAAAGAAGCAACGACCTTTTTACAAAAACTGTCGATCTTTCTTTCCGTGTTTGGCGTTGTCTTCATTTTTGTTATGAAGGGCAGCCGCATTGATTTGTCGAATCTGACGGGGATTTCGTTGTTATTATTGACCTGCGTCGCCTTTGCCGGATATACGGTGTTGGCGCGCTCGCTTTCCAAGCAGTTCCGCCCGGCGGAAATCACTTATCTGATGCTGGGAATCGGATTCGCCGTGTTTCTGGCTATTTCGTTCACCGTTCATGCGGCGGCCGGAACGCTCCAGCTTTTCTTCACTCCGCTCTCCAGCGGCACCTTTGTCCTATCGATCCTTTTCTTGGGTATCGGTTCCTCGCTGGTCACTGCGCTGCTGGCCAACTATATCCTGTCTAAGATGGAAGCTTCGAAAATGAGCGTTTTTACCAATCTTTCTACGATCGTCTCCATAGCGGCGGGAGCGATATTTCTCGGGGAAGAGGTTACGGTTTATCATTTGATCGGGTCGGTGATGATTATAGCGGGAGTCATTGGAACCAATCGGTTGGGGCAAAAACCTACAGCGGAGAAAATGTTAAAGGCAGAACGTGCAGATGTATGAGAGCTGCTGCAGCCACAATCTCCAATCCAATCACTCGCCTACCTTGATCTAATCTCATCAGGATTTAAATTGTGAGTGATTTTATTTCAGAAAATATATCATCGTGGAATGGTTTCTGTTATCATAGTAATAATTACAACAAACGACTGTGCGAGGTGCATCATGGAAACAAACAAGCATGACCTTAAACTTGAAGAACATTTATGCTTCTCGTTGTATGCCTGTTCTCGAGCAATCTTGCGGGTTTACCGCCCCTATCTGGACGAGCTTCAACTGACATATCCTCAGTATCTAGTTCTAGTCACGCTGTGGGATAAACAGAAAAGTACGATCAAGGAGCTTGGTGAAGCGCTGGATCTTGATACCGGCACGCTAACCCCAATGCTAAAGCGGATGGAAAGTGCCGGACTCCTTAGAAGAGAAAGGGACACCAAGGATGAACGTGTCGTGAACATCCATATCACGCCGGAAGGCATGTCTCTACAAGAAAAGGCTGCTTGTGTTCCACAATCGCTGCTGCTAGCCTCGGGTATGAAGGAAGAGGAGCTTGTCCAGCTGAATTCAGCAATATTGCATCTGCTAAGGAATGTAAACACTACGGACAAATAATCTACATGGAAAAATCCACTCCAAGATTGAAGTGCCCCAATGGTTAGATCGTGTCTAACCATTGGGGTGCAGTTCAGATTGCTGGTGTGGATTTTTTTATGGTATGAATTCTGTACCTCAAAATATTTGGAGCTGCGCCCCCCTTGGGAAGCGCAGCTCCTCATCCAAATCAGCCTTTCAAGAATTTCACCAATGCATTGTTAAATTCCTCAGCGTGCGTAGCATTGAAGCCGTGCGGTCCGCCTTTAATCACCACTAGCTGGCTGCCTGCGATCTGTTCATGCGCTCTCTGCCCGCTAATCTCAACCGGTACGATCGCATCGGCGTCACCATGAAGGATAAGCGTTGGCAGGTTGAATTTCTCCAAATCCCCGCGGAAATCCGTGTAGCTGAATGCCGAGATGCAATCGAGCGTACCTTTCGGCGACGCGAAAGCTGCAATGTCCCGGTTATATAGTCGAAACGCTTCGGAAACCAGATCGGTTCTGTCCCCCGAGGCGAAAAAGTTGGTCGTGAACGTATCCAGGAACGATAACCGGTCGGCCTTGACCCCTTCAAGGAATCCAGTGATTGTCGCATCGTCGAATCCGCCGTCCGGGTTGTCCGAGGATTTGTGCAGGAATGGAGGGATTGCGCCAGCCAGCACCGCTTTTGCCACACGATCCGTTCCATAAGTGCCGATGTAACGCGACACTTCTCCGCCCCCCATTGAAAACCCAACCAGTGTCACTTCGTGAAGGTCCAGATGCAGGATCAAGGAATGCAAATCCGCAGCGAACGTATCATAGTCGTAACCGTTCCAAGGCTGGGAAGACTGACCAAACCCGCGGCGATCATACGTGATTACACGAAAACCAGCTTCCACGAGTGCAGGCACTTGCTTTTCCCAAGACCTTCCGCTAAGCGGCCAACCGTGAATCAATACAACCGGTTTGCCTGTTCCTACATCCTCGTAATGAAGCTCGATTGCTGTTCCATTCTCATGTCCAACCGTAACCTTTGCCATTTGTACATCCCTCCATTTTTGGTTTTGCAAAATTTTATATCGCAAAAGCTTATACACCCATATTATGGGATCTAATAAATATTGTCAACAATTAAATTGTAAAAAATATATTTAGGCGATGTTCAACGTTTCACCGCGTTTCCACGATCACCAGGATGGCCATCCTCCTTACAAGAACTAAAAATATAGACCATCCTGTTCGGATGGTCTTACGTTTATGGCGTATTGATACATGAATCCGTGATCCGCCGGCTCGCAATACAGCTCCCGCCCATGGATGGCTGCAGCATGGAAGTCAAGTGCCATTTTATCGAGGGACATTCCGCATGATATGGATTGGAGGTTTCGGCCCTATTACACTGGTCAAACCTTGGACTCTTCCGTATATCTTTTAAAATTGTCCAGAATCGCTTGCCAGCCTGCCTGCTGCATTTCAATGGAATGCGTGCTTTCTGCGTCGAACGTTTCGACTACCTTCGTTTCGTCCCCTTGATTGACGAAGGTGATTTCTACCTTTCGCCCATCGCCAAGTGTGTATGAAATCTGCTCATGCATTTTCACAACGTCATACGTTCCGAAGAAATCGAATCCTACACTGCCGTCCTTCGCTTCCATCCTTGTAAGAAACTTGCCGCCGACCCGCAGATCGTTTTCCGCCTTCGGCGCGTGCCATGTGTCCGAAGCTTGATTCCACTTCATGATGTGCTGCGGCTCGGTCCAATACCTCCACACTTTTTCTATCGGTGCTTGAATGACGGACTGTACGGTTACTTTCGTTGAATTGCTTGCTCCCATTGTAAAGGACACCTCTCATATTAAATTTATTATTTTGTTTCTCACTTCTTTAGACGAAATGAGATTGCAAAATTCATCGGTGTATTTGTTCAGGAAGCCCAAATCGGGAAAATAATTTTGTGCTTATAAAATTTTGAACGTGGAATATCTTTTGGTCCTTACTTTCAATGACGTGAATCCCCCATGGCACCAAGCAGTCTTCTTCCTTGCTTGGCATATACTGCGCAAAAGCAGGATACCCACCATTCACCGTAATCGGCAAAAACCGAGATCCCTCACAATGCCAGCGTGTAAGCGTAAAGAATTTGAACAAATCGTCCTTGCCGCGCACCCACATCGCAAAAGGCGGCATGGACATACGGCCTTCCTCATGAAACAACGCTACCAGCGCATCAATATCAAATTGCTCAAAGGCTTGCACATACCGTGACAGCAGCTCATGATCAGGTTGTTCATTTACCATTTTAAATTCGTTAGAACGAAGCTTTGCTCGGTCCATCGTTTCTCTGGCTCTTTGCAGGGCGCTGTTCACCGCAGCCGGGGACATTCCTAAAGTATCTGCGATCTGTTTCGAGGTCCATTCGAAAACATCCTTCAAAATAAGAACTGCACGTTGTCGAGGAGGTAAAGTTTGTAGGATTGTAATAAAACAAAGTTGTAGCGTATCCTTGCGAATAAATAGATCCTCTGGATTTGCTGAGAAATCAGGGGCGGGCCAAATCCAAGTTGAGTCGGGCAGCGTTTCGCGGGGTTCAATGATGGATACTGCAGGGTCGGAAAAGTCAACAGGACGAGTGCGTCGTTTGGCTTGTCTGAGCTTGTCCAGGCATAGGTTTGATGCAATCCGATAAACCCACGTCTTGAATGAAGATTCCTGCCTGAACGAGTTCCAGCCTTGCCAAACACGAATAAAGGTTTCCTGAACAGCATCGTCTGCGTCATCGATGGATCCTAGCATTCGGTAGCAGAACGATGTTAACTCCGGCTTTAAGTTATCAAATAACTGGAGCTCTAATGCTGTTTCGTTCATCTGAGCCTCCTTTATGGAGAGAAACTTCTTAACCTCTATATGTTAATGATTGACTCTATTATATCAACTAACAAACATCACCTGCTATCTCTTTTTTACCATTATTTATGTTGCGGGTGAGTGAATCTTTCTATTCGGTTGGCAATAGGCAAAAGTTTATACACCGTCATTTATTTAGAAGTTTATCGCTTAATTCTGGTTCTAACTCTATCTTTGGTTCAGAATTTACCTTTTCAACTCCGATCCACCATAATACTCTAAAAACAACTGGACTTAAAACATTTATTTAGGATATATGTGTAGCTCTTCCGATAAGCCTTTCATCTGATATCTTTCGGATGACAAGCTCGGAAATAGTTAGCAGCAGCACGATGGAGGCATAGACGCCAATTGTGTAGCTTGATACGTATTCGTATCCAAATCCTTGATTGAGTAGCGCAGTAACAAGATGAATTGTCAGATTCGTATAACAGAAGACATAACTTCGGACCATCCAGTTTCGATGTTGGATAATTCTTTTCTTCTTGATGTGAATCATCGCCACTGTGGTCACGTACAGCCATATTATATTTAGTACATTAAAGCCAATGCTGGTTATTTTTCCTCCAGTGGCGTGCGGAGCTAAGTATCCGGAAGTAAGCACAACGATAAACACAGACACAACATAAATATATCCGTTGATACGGTGGAGCCTGCGTCTATTATGATAGATGCGATATGAAAAATTAAGCAGCCCAACCGCCATAGCTATGCAGGCAAAACCGATATGAACATACACTACGTTTAACCAAACCGTGAGATTCAGCCTATGCTTGACTCCCGTTTTATGGCTTAAAAATCCCTCAAATTCAAAATCAATAATATAGTTCTTTACAATGATGTAAAGGATCAATAACATACAGATTCCGACCATAAATCGGTAACATGATTCAATGTTATTCAATGGACCGTAACCTCCGGTTTCAATTCTTGACCGCATGTTGTTCTCCTGGGGTTAGCGTGAATTGGTAGGTAGTCAACTAAATGCATAGGTTAGGCTACCAATGTCTTCAAAAAAGCAGAAATATGATTCGTACTGTAATGAATATGCCGATTGTCTTCTTCAAGGTTGCTCAGCATAATTCCGCCTTCAAGCGCGACAATAAGAAAAGAGGCTATGCTGTCTTGATCGATGCTGGACTTGAATTCCCCATTCGTTATCCCCTCAGTACAGTCTCGGCGGCATATTCAAAGGCTTCCATTGCAATTTCATCTTTATTGACGAAATGTTTATAGATGCCCCCTTTCTGAAAGCCCGTAGCATTTGTGATTTCGTTGAGAGAGACACCGGCATATCCTTGCAGGTTAAAAAGCTCGGCTGATTTGCTAATGATGTGTCTGCGGGTTTGCTCGCCTTTTTTCATGTCTCCACCTCCGGATTGCATCATTCACTGAAATGGGAATGATGTTTGGCTGCTTCGATAATCTGAATCAATTTTGTATCGTTTTTTTTCTGAAGCTGGTAAGTAAAATGCTCAATCATTTTTTGATTAATCCCGAGACGCGGGTATTCTTCGATGACTTGGTGAATAAGATCTTTCGGAAAAAGATCGACCCGAAAACCTGCATCAACCATAACCCCTAAATGTACCAGTGCAATCTCAGGCTGGTTTTTTTCCGCTTCGACGGTGGCGTGCAGTTCGACCGCTTTTTGCACGATTTCCGCCTTTTCGATTGGGTAACCATGTTGAACTAAGAAATGACAAGCCGCCTCTCCGCCCTCGATTTCAAAAGTACGCTCCCTGTCTGCGAATGGTTCGGTCAAGCCTAAATCATGCATGATGGAACCGAGATACAGCAATTCCATATCAATGTTCAGATCATTCTTCTGAGCGATCATATAACCAAAAGCATATGTTCTTATCAAATGATTGAATAGGGTCTGGGTCGAAAGTTCTCGTACATAATGAGTCGCATCAACGGACAACTTGCTTTCTGGAACAATAAACAGAGAATTCATGTGTATGTAACTACTCTCCTCGTTAAATAAATAAGTATATCTATGGTAACACATAAAAGAAACCGATCGGTATCTTTTATGTTAGCACAGTTTCTGATTCGTTTTCAATAGTTGCGCCCTCTAAAGCTTCCAAAGATTTCTTAATTGCGGAATCTTGGATAGGAAGCCCCGGTCAAGATCAAACCGCGATAATGGAAAGCGGGAATGTCTCCAATATCGTCTTTTTGAATTGGAGTATTCCGCAAATTAACGTTCGCAAATACATGAAATCTGCATGCCTGTGATATTGAACAATTCTACCGGTTCCTTGCGACCTATGTCGCCTGATTCAGTAACGATAAATTCAGTGTTGGCGAGCACGCTACGAGCAGTGTGGATTATTCCCAAAATGCTGAAAAAGTTCTGAATGACAGCTGCCCTCTTAAGCCGATAACATTCAAGTCCACCGTGTAGTCCCTAACGCCGAAAAAACGCAAAAAAAGAGAGCTAGCTTGATGAAAGGCCAGTTCTCTTGAACAAATACGTTATTCCTATGCTAGGATGTCAGATTGCACTCTTCTGGTGGCCGAGGGAATGGGCAGGGTTGCTTGGTGATCCAGGCAATTACAACGGCAATCCTAGACCGATCCTTCACAAGAGTGAAATTATTCAACTGCAAGGTGACAGCTGTCGTCTTATACATCCATGGTGGAAGTATAGTATAATGTTCACAATCATATATTGGAGGTAATTTAGTATGGAATTACCATTTATCGTTTATTTTTTTGGATTTTTTCTACTATTCTTATTTCGTACTTTTCTCTTATTAATCATTGATACATTTTTCGGAAAAACCATTGTTTGGAATCATTATTTCGATAAACAAATAATGGTAATTGCCATAATTTTCTCATTATCATTAAGCATTATTATAAAACTTTTTAATTGAAAAAAGGTCATTTAGGATAAAACCTAGACGACCTTTTTCAATTTGCAACTTGTTCAATCTCCGAAAACTGAATGAGTAACCGTTCCATGTACTCCACTAGATTGAAAAGTATCAGGTGCTGATAGACTCCAATAAGATTGTCCCCTATAATAAACGGTTCCCTGCAAACCTACATCACTATAAGTAGCATAAATATCATATTTAAAATAATCACTGCCTATTCCTTATAAACCACCAGTAGCAATTCCTCCAAAGTAACCTTTTGCTAAACCCTTACCTGCGCTCAGTAACGGGTCAGGCTTTGAAATTCTTGGACCAAGCACTCCCGTCTCGGAATAGCTTTTTGCTGCCGCCGCCTTTTGTGCTTTATAATTTTTATTATCAGTCCTCAATTTGCTATTACCTAGTTTATTCATTAAAATATTGTCTTGCCCAATCTCGGTTTTCGGAGGTATTTCCTTCTAAAGCATAATGATTTCCTATCGGCATATTAAATAAATACAGAAAATCATTATTATTTTGACTTGGCATTAAAATTGAGCAATAGAACCCAATTCACCTCTTACATCCCAATACATTGAAAAATCTTCGTTCACTCTACTTGCTGAGTCAATCAACTTTGCAATATTTTCATAAGATTGTTTTGGTGCATACCCCGTTGGATCAATAAACTTCAACGGATTATTTATCACATAGTATACAAAATTCAAACTCAACGGACCTGTCCGTTCTTCACTACTCCCTCAGCAATCATATTGCTGCCATCATAGTAGTAACGATGAGTTACTCCATTCTCTGTACGTTCGTACAGTAAGCCGTCACCGTTATATCGGTACCCACTGTTTTCCCTACGTCATTAATCACTTGTGTTAGGCGGTTTCGCTCGTCGTACTGATAACCAGCTCCCATAAAATCGAACGCCTTCATACTTGTTACTGCTAACGCATAACGTCCAGCGGTTGACGGCGTAAGTTGTCCTGCTATTGACGGTCAGTCTGTCCGCATGAAGCTATGCTGAAAGGGGAATCACGACAATTCCCCTTGGATCACGCGCTTGACCATATGATCATCGATGATGCGATGTTTGTTCTGTGCACCGTAGATCAGGCAGTGCGTGCATAGACTGTTTATCAGACGGGCCGCACCGCTGGAGAAGCGGTAAACGTCGTCGATGGCTCCGTCCGTGAAGACATCTCGATCCGCGCCGGCGTAAGCCATATGCCGGCCAATGTACGCTGTGTGGAAGCTCGCACTGTAGATCGATTCGCTGGCGAATGGCAGCGTATGCCTGCAGATGGAGTCGCTCCCACAGCTCGCTTTGCCCGACCAGGATCAGCGACATCGGACTCTGAGCATCCATCTTGAAGTTGAGCAGGAACCGCACCTCTTCTAGCATCTCTCGGTCCAGGAGATGCGCTTCGTCCACGACGACGACAGGCTGCAAATTAAGAACTCTTAGTCCGGTCACCGGACTAAGAGTTTTACTAATATAATTGCTATCTCTCCCTCATTTAAAACGGTCATCTCGCCTTCTCACCCGATTAGCCCATGCATAATATAGCCAAAAGCCGCCAGAGCGCTCCGGCGGCTTTTGATTCAAGTGCTGATCCTTAGCTAGTTAATCGTAATACTGTCAATCTCCGCATACCCTGTGTTTCCTTTGGCCAACCGGATAATATTGTCGCCGGAAGTTAGATTCACGCTGACGTTCACCGTTCCAAATTGACCCCAACCAGCGGTTGCTGGGTATGTAACCGTCGAAAATGGACCACCATTATAGGCTAGGTTATGCGTGGCGTTCGCTCCGGTACCATTGGCATAGCGGATGGTCATCGTGTAGCTTCCGGTGGTCGGCACTTTGACATAGAAATCGACGTAGCTGTCGCTATGGTCGATTTGGGCGACGTATTTACCGCCGGATGCCGCACCGTTGGAAGCGATGTTCGCGCTGTTGACCGCTGCATCCTCGGCTTCGTATACGTTGGTCGCCTGCCCATACGGCGTGATATAAATACGATAGCCGTCGTTATTGTACAACCCCGTCATCGGGACGGTTATTTGATTGTTGCTAATCGTATAATCGCCCTCAAGCAGCGTATTGGTCGTGTTGACGACCGTGCTTCGATTGACGAACGGTGTCCAGTCCACCCGTACATGTACTTTGCTTCCGTTGCCGCCGAAGAACGAAGGAAAATTTTTAATGACTGCATTGACGGTTCCATCCGTTACCCCGCCGAATAGGACGCTGGCATACTTCTTCGTCGCGTCCACGTTGGCAAACCCGTCTAGCGCAAGAATATCGTTCACGTTTGGAGGTGTGACGCTAACCATATCTCCAGACATATCACCATACCATTTGTAGAACCACCAGCCTCCATTCCGCTGCGTGTCGTTTGCGAGAAGCGTTCCTAATCGGCCTGGATTCGGTACATCCCAATAGCTTTGCATCGCTGTATCAACCTTAAGACGTTCGAACTTAGCAATCAAAGGAGCGACAACGCCAGGCTTTCCTTCATCATTTAACCATCCTGCGCCGCTGTACTCATTGATTGAGATGGGCCGCGGAGTAATACCAAGCGAGGCTTCAATTGCACGGTAATCGTTATGAAGGGCCGTGAAATTTTCGTTTAACAGTTGATGCCAAGAGGTAATTTCCGGTAGTGTATTTTGCGCTTTTTGATAGGTCATGAAATCAACCATGGCATAGTGCGAATACCCGGCCAAAGAAGGGCCGATTGATCTGGCCGACGGATCAAGTTGCTTCAACTTCTTGTAGGTCTCGCTGAAAAACTCACGAAAAGTCAGATTACCGGAAATGTCGGAGGAAGCATATCCGCTATTGTATACATTGCTGTGATTAACCGCACCGTTCTCAGCCTCGTATCGTACCGGACTGCCTCCGGCTACGTCGATGTAATCCAATTCGGCATACCCTGTGCTCCCTTTGCTGAATCGTATTTTATTACTGCCAGCCGTCAAATTTAAGTTCAGTGTAATCGTTGATGCCGCACCAGTATTGAACCAGCCACCGGAACTCGGGTACGAGACCGTTACCGGACTGCCGCCATTGACGCTAACCTGATGAGAGGAAGCCGCTCCTGTACCGTTCGCATAACGAACCGTTACGGCGTAGGACTTGGTCGTCGGGACGTTGACGGTATATTCTACGTAACTGTCACTGTAATCAATCGTACCTACATATTTGCCTTTCCACGTACCATCAGGCTCGTTCCACAACTCGTAACCGTATACATTCGTAAGTCCAGCGACCTTTACGTCATTGACCGTCGTGGTCAACTTGTTGAACCAATCCGTCAAGTTCGTATAATCATACCAGCCGGTATACCAATCAGCTAGACGGATTGTGACTTTACTGCCAGATGGCGCCAACCGCTGCGCGACGGGAATAGCCGCCCCCCATGGCTGCTGATAGCCTGATACCGCAGGATTAATGTAAGCTTTGGCGCGCAAAGGTAGAAAAAGATTATTGTCAGGCTTATTTTCAATTACGCCATAAAGGGAACCTGCAGAGCTATGGGTGACCGGACCGATGACGCTGGAAAGATCGACCGTCAAATCAGATGCTGCTTGGGCTGGTGCGGCGGATAGCGCGCTTCCTAACAGAACTACTGCCATGCTTGACATCAATACTTTTTTCACTTAAAACACCTCCGTATATTAATCAATACGTTAAACCCTCAACTACTCCACTTCACCTCCAGGGGATAGAATTGGTATCGCTTACATTCCTAATATACTAAATCGTTAGAAATCGGAAATTACAATTTTTTTGGATAATTGTCGTATATTTGGGCTTCACATGAAGCGCTCTTCACCAAGGAAACCACCTTCAAAAAAAAGAATAACCTCATTCCGAAACGACGGAACCAAGGTTATTCTCGTTAGTATCTGATCTACCTCTCCCGCACCCAGACCGCCATCTCACCTTCTCCGCGATTTGCCCATGCGTAATAAGGGATGAACGTAGCCGTGGCGGGCTCGAATAGCGAATTCACGTTTGAGGCGTACAGCTCGCCGTTCCAGTTTTCATCTGACAGCCGCGAGGCTTCCATTCGGATCATCTGAACACCCCCGAGCACATTCTGCTCGAATACCGTCTCGGCCGCCTGGAAGGATCCGACGTATAGTCGGTGAAGGTGCTCTCCGTTATCCGCTTCTTCCAAGCAGTAGACGAGAGGCCCGCGTTGAATCGCGACCTTGCCGCTCGTTTCGCGAAGCAGCGGGTGCCCTTTTATGCGCAAGACCTCCATCGGTATGCTCAGGTCGATTCTGTCACCGTCCATCCATGTACGGCGGATAAGGGCATAACCATTATGAATGACCGGTATGTGCGGTACACCATTAATCAGGATATGCATAGAATTGCACCATGACGGGACCCTTAGAGCCAGCGCAAACATAGCGCCTGTCTCTGCATCTGTACGGATGCCTAACCGCACATTCCCTTGCCACGGTAGCTCAGAATGCTGCTTTAACATAATGCGGTTGTCGCCAACCATGAGATCGGCCTCGCCGCCAATATATAGATGCGTATAGACTGTAGAATCATCGATCGTATAGATATATTGACCAAGCGACGCGAGGAGGCGTGCTACGTTCGGCGGGCAGCAGGCGCAACCGAACCAGCCTTGGCGGACGGTCTTGACATGGTCATATCCATGATTGACGCCGCATGCCTTCGGCCATACCTCCAGCGGATTGACATAGAAGAAATGCTTTCCGTCCCTGGACATACTCCCTAGTACCGTGTTGTATAAGGCTCTCTCCATGACATCGGCGTACCTGCTGTCCGGTTCCAATCTCAACATCCGTTGAGCGAAGAAGATTAACCCTATGGACGCGCATGTCTCTGCGTAGGCCGTATCACTTGGAAGATCATAATCAAGCGTAAATGATTCCTCCTGCGCCATCGCGCCAATCGCCCCGGTCACGTACATTTGCTTTGTGACAATATTGTTCCATAAGTTCTTGCATGCCGTAAGCAAACTCACATCGCCCGACTCCAGCGCAATATCCGCCATCGCAGCGCACATGTAGACGAGGCGTACGGCATGCCCTTCAGCCGTTTGCTGCTCCCTGATAGGCGCATGTGCCTGGCTATATGATTTCTTCTTGATCATGAAGTCCGATTCCCAATGATGTGTATGGCCGCGTGCCTCATACTCCTGATCATAGAAGGAAGGCGTACGGCCCCGTTCATCCAGAAAGTAACGGCTCAGCTGCAGGTAGCGCTCTTCATCCGTTGTCCGGTAGAGCCTCACGAGCGCCAGTTCGATCTCTTGATGCCCGTCATAACCGTGAATTTGTCCAGGTTCCGGCCCGAACACCGTACCGATATAATCCGCGAACTTGCAGGCTACATTAAGAATCTTCGTATTGCCGGTCGCGTGCCAGTAGGCAACTGCGCCTTCAATTAAATGACCTGCCGTGTACAGCTCGTGGCATTCACATAGATTCGTCCACTCGTTTCCTGGCTCTTTTAACTGGTAATACGTGTTCAAATATCCATCTTCGCGCTGTGCTTTGGCGATCAGGTCGACAACGGCGTCCGCCATCCGCTGTAATTCGGCATCTGGCTCGCTTTCCAGCAAGTAGGCGACGGCCTCCAGCCATTTGGCCACGTCGCTATCCTGGAAGACCATGCCGTAGAATGAACCCTCTTCTTCTCCTGCCGCGATTCGCAGATTCTGGATCGCATGGCTCGGCTCTACGTCAGGGATACGGTCGTTGAGCGCCTCCCACTGATAAGGGATGACGACATCTCGGATCAACCGGATATAGTCTGACCAAAACGGATCCTGAATGCGGATATCGCGCAGCGCTCCGGTTGTTGTTTTCATCTTTTTTGCTGTCATCGTTTGCACTCCTTCTTCTTCATTGCTTTGCCTGCTTCCCATGCTACCCTTCCTTCAATCCCGATAGTGTAACGCCTCGTACGAAGATATCCTGTGCGCTTAGAAATACGATAAGAATCGGCAGAATGGTAATTACCGTCGCCGCCATCAAGGCCGGCCAGTCTGTTGAATACAGCCCCTGCATGTTGGCAAGCCCTAACGTAAGCGTCATTTTGCTCATTGAGTTGATAAAGACGAGCGGGTTGACGAAATCGTTCCAGGTCCCCAACATGATGAAAATGCCGAGTGTTGCCAGAGCCGGTTTGGACAATGGAACGAAAATACGCCAGTAAATTCCGAAAGGCGTGCAGCCATCGATCTTTGCCGCCTCCTCCAGTGCCTCCGGGATCGTTGAGAAAAATTGACGCAGCAAAAACGTACCGAATGCGGACACAAGACTTGGGAGAATGAGCGACCAATGAGAGTCCAGCAGCCCGTAATATTTCATCAACAAGAAGGTTGGAATCATCGTCACCTGAGCCGGTACCATCAAGGTTGCCAAATATAATCCAAACAGCCCTTCACGGAAGCGAAACCGCAGCCTAGCGAACACATATCCTGCCATCGAGCTTGTTATAAGCTGAAAAACAACGACGATAACGGTAATCTTAAGCGTATTAAAGAAGAATTGAATGATTGGGAATCGATCGGTCATATTCGTATAGTTCGAGAATTTCAGCTCCTCACCAAAGAAACGCGGAGGGTATGTGAATACCTCATTGACGTTCTTCAGCGATGTGCAGATCGACCAAATGAACGGAAACAGCATGATAATAGACCCGATCAGCAAGATGATATGTGCGGTCGGTTTTAACCAAATATGTGACTTCATGACTGCCTCCCCCTTAATAGATGCTCCATTTTTTCTGGCGCCAGAATTGGATGAACGTTATAATTAGCACAATAAAAAACAGCACATATGCCATTGCGCTAGCATAACCCATGCGGAAATACTGGAATGCGTTCTGGAAGATATAGTAGACAAGTACTGAAGTGGTCCGGGCAGGGCCGCCCTGAGTCATCAAGTAAACCGTATCGAACACTTGGAACGAATTGATGATGGACATGACCGTGACGAAGAATGTCGTTGGTGAAAGAAGCGGCAGCGTAATATGCCAAAATTTCGAATACCATTTGGCTCCTTCGATATCGGCCGCCTCGTAGTAGCTTTCAGAAATCGATTGTAGTCCTGCTAGGAAGATAAGCATGTTAAAGCCCAAGCTCTTCCAGATGCTCGTTAGGATAACAGTCGGCATAGCCCACTGTGGGTCTGTCAGCCAAGCAGGGCCGTCAATGCCGAACCAAGAGAGTGCATAGTTAAGCAATCCGTATTCTGGATTATAAATCCACTGCCAAATGACCGATACGGCGACCATAGACGAGATGACGGGAATGAAAAATGCAGCCCGGTAAAACCGGATAAACCGAAGCTTCTGATTCAGGAAAACGGCAAGAAGTAGCGAGATTACGATGCCGATTGGTACGCTGCCAATCGTGAAGTAGAACGTATTACCCATGACCTGCATGAAAACCGGATCTTGGAACAGTTCCTTGTAATTATCGATTCCGTTAAAAGCGAAGGAATCGGTTAAATTCCAACTCGAGAAGCTGATTACAAATGTGGCAAGCACGGGTAGCAGCAAAAACATAAGGAAGCCGATCAAATTCGGCAACAGCATGAGGAATGCCCAGAAACCGTCTTTATAGAGAACTGGCTTTATAGATTTCATCATCTCACCCCGGAGCAGACGTAGAGGGGGACGCGGAAAGCTTCCCCCCCAAACGCAGCTTGTTGTTTTATTGTCTGGCTAGGCTTTTATTAACGACGCTTTCGATGTTTTGCACGGTCTGATCGATTGATTGATCGCTCAGGAAGAACTTATCAAGCTCTGCAGTTGTATCCTCCTGAATCTTCTGGCTGCTGAGCAAAGCATACGGGTACGGTTTGGAGGAAGTGAAGTAAGGAATCATTTCCTTAAACCCGTCCGGATGAACGCCCTCTGTCAGCCACTTCTGAATTCCCTGTTCGGTATACAGCGATTTGTGGTTCGGCAGCCACAATCCAGCCTTAACGTTCTGCAGTTGGTAGTCCTCAGAGGAGAGATACTTAATCAACTTCCAAGCCTCCTCCGGATGCTGCGTATTAGCCGATGCAACATGCATATGCGCTTGACCGTGTGTAACGGCCTCATCGAACTTCGGCAGAACGCCCACGCCCACCTTGAACTTCATTTGGGATAGTTCTTGAAGCGCCCACGATCCGTCTACGAGCATGGCAACTTTGCCGGTTTGAAGCATTTGCGCCGCGCTCATGCCACTGTTTGTCAGTAACTTCCCTTCAGGGCTTACCCCTTCCTTTTTACGAAGATCCGAGACGGCTTGAAGAACTTCTTTCACTTCCTGAGTATTAGCCGCGGAGGCCTTCAGGTCGCTTGTAAACCAGTTGCCGCCGTTACTCATTATTTCTGCTATAAGGTTGTAATAGGTCTCCATTCCATAAACGCCATACTGCTCGACTTTATCGCCGTTCTTGATTGTCAGTTTTTTGGCCGTTTTAACGAACTCATCCCATGTCCAAGCTTTGGATGGATCACTTGGCGGATAGGCAACTCCTGCTTTATCAAAGATATCCTTGTTGTAATAGAGCACCGGCGCCACGATACAGGATTCGATGCCGTAATATTTATTGTCCACCGTGCTAAGCTGGACGGCCGAGTCGATCAAATCTTCGGAAACGCCCTCTGTCGTAACGTAGTCCGTAATATCGAGCAGACTGTTCCGTTTGACGAAGTCACGGTAGTAATCGCTTTGTAAGAAGAACACATCCGGCGCTTCATCGCCGAGTACCATCGCTTGCATCTTAGCAACGTACTGCGTACCACCCGGGATCGTCGTGTATTCCACTTTTATGTTCGGGTTTTCTTTCATGAACTGCTCAAGTCCCTGTTTGACACTCTGCGTCTCCAGCGGGCTGACCTCCCAACCCATGAACTTCAAGGTTACCTGTTCTTTTTTTCCGTCATTACCGGAATTCTCAGCGTTTGTGCCGCCGGCGTTGTTATCGCTACAAGCCGTCAGCGGTAATGCCAGCATCATGAGCGAAGCAATTGCGACTGACCATTTTTTCATATAAAAGACCCTCCATGATCGGTATGGTGTGGGCTATTACAGCGTCATGTATAGCGCTTTCATAACCACACCTTTACTATACCGAAAGGCTGGAGGGCCAAAATTGCAATATTATTCGTTTTTTTGACTATTTTTGCGAAAATAGAACACTTACTTTCTTTGCGATCTCCTGTAGGGCATCAATGGCCTTTTTCTCACCTTGCCATACGGGAATCAATCCTTCAGTGACTTCAGGAAAAATCTCTAATTGGTTCTGAAGATAATATCCAACACTTGGTCGTCCATTTTCCAGTAACTGTTTCATCATTGCTTCTCTGAACCCTGGTGGATGCGCCGCTGGATTAGAGTTAACCCATGCGTCGACAAGAACCGGATCCGTGTACCACTTCTTTAGTACAGGCATCCATAAACCGTCGGAGTACAAAGACAAAGATTTGCTCGGATCCGAGAGCCACTTATACAACAGCCATGCTTCCTTCGGATGTTCAGATGAGCGAAAAATGACCGTCGCTCCGCTCAGTCCTACCGTCACGCTATTCTTTAGCTTAGGTAGCACACCAATATCAAAGTCGACCCCTGCTTTACCCAAATCAAGATTAATCCACTGGCCATCAACGATCATCGCTGCTAGACCAGCCTGCAGTGACATACTCATGGATGGAAGCGATTTCGACTCGTATGGCGAAGGTGCCACATGATGAACATTGATTAGATCGGCCAAATGCTGAATTGCTTCCGCTGCTTGCGGCGACTGAAGTGCAAACTGCTTCCTGTCATTGCTGACCCAATCACCACCATTACTGAAAATAAAATTGTTCAGTGGGTCCGACCACGTCTCGAACATGATACCGTAGCGAACAATATGGTCTTTATCAAAGGCAGGATCGTAAGCGTTCCTGCCCTGACTATCAAGCGTAAGCTTCTTGGCCGCATCCACAAGTTGCCCCCAGCTCCATGCTTGTTCAGCTTTCGGTGAAGGCGGGTTTACACCTGCTTGCTTCAATAGATCCTTCCTGTAGAATAGCCCAAAGCATTCTGCCGCTGTACTGACGCCCCATGCGTAGTCTTCGGCGGACTTATACCAGATATAATCGAGAAAATCGTCTTTATTTAATTCATCATCTTTAGCCAAAAATTCAAACAGATTCAAAAATTTATTTTCTCGGCTAAATGCTTCTCCTAGCTCAGTCGTCATGTACGCCAAATCCGGTTCTTCATTGGAAGCGGACATCGCCATCATTTTCGTATTGTAGTCGGAGTTCGGAAAATGAATCGGCTCAATCGAAATCCATGGATAGGCTCTTGTAAATTCCGAGAGCGTTTGCTCGATAACCTTTTTCTCCTCAATCGAACCCCAATACGTAAATTTCAACGTTATATGATTCGGGTACTCTATTTGCGGGTCTGGGTCAGATGTGCGCATATTCGATCTCCATAAGAGTAACGTCATAGCAAACATGATCACCGCAGTAATTATGATTAATCCTGTTTTCCGCAAGTCAGTCCCTCCTGGGCAGGCGGAAGCGTCACGGTCACCGTCGTACCTTGACCGGGCACGGACGCAATCTGAAGACCGTAAGGCTCGCCGTAGAGAATATGAATTCGACGGTTAACGTTAGTAATGCCCACGTGTTTGCTGCCTTCCAGCATTGAGGCCAGTTTGGCCATATCCATTCCTTCCCCGTTATCCTCGATCAGATAGATCCGAGCCTCCTTCGAGCATCGGCATGAAATGCGAAGCTTCCCTCCCCGGCTCAGCTTTTTGAAGCCATGGACGAACGCATTCTCAACAAGCGGCTGCAGGAAAAACTTCGGTACCTCATCGCCTAGCATTTGTTCGTCAATATCGTAAATAACTTCGAAAGCGCCCTCAAAGCGGTTGCTCATAATTGTCACATAACTTTCTAGGTACGTCAGATCATCTCGAAATCGAACTAGGTTCGACTCTTGCTTCACCATATATTTCAACATTTTGGACAAACTCACGACGATATCGCTAATCTCATATTCCTCTTTTTCAAGCGCCATTAGACTGACCATATTGAGTGTGTTATACATAAAATGGGGATCCAACTGCAGGTTGAGTGCTTTTATTTGAGCTTCCTTCTCACGTATCTGGGTCTCGTAGTTTTCTTGAATCAACTTCACGATATTCTCATTCATATCATTGAATTTTTTCATCAAAATACGAAACTCATAGCTACCGCTCTGTTCAAAACGTGTTTCGAACCTCCCTTCCCCCGTATTGACGATCGCCCGAATCATGGTACGGAACGGATTCGTAATGAGCATCGAAAGAAAATAGGAAAACGCAACAAATACAACGGTAATGATGGCTACAGAAATTAACATGTTTCGAACGTACTGCTTCGTTATTGGGGCCAACAGCTCGCTTGGAGGAATGACGGCTATACTCAGCCATCCCGTAATATTCGATCGAGCAAAAGCAAGCACTTGCTGTTCTCCGCCGATCCTGGCCATTCGTACGCCGCTTTTGTCATTCATTAATTCCTTAAGCATTGGAAGACCTACCTTTGTTGTCAGTAAAGAACGATCGGTATGTGCGATAATCTGACCGTTCGAGTCGACGACCATATAGGAAGAGCCTCTGACGGGAATGCTGTCTTCAAACACATTTGTAAATAAGGAATCCTTGAAATTCAGCAGCAGAGTCGGCTTGTCCTCAAGATCCGTATAAGCTCGGAATTTACCCTTATAGTAAGAGCCTTGAATTAAGGATACAGCGGAAAACAAATACTTATAATCATATTCCATACTCTTGAGATACGAAACTTGGTACATATCTGCAAAGTTATATGTCGGCACCCACTGAATTTTCCCCTCCCCCTCCTTGGCCGTCCGGTCCAATTGGGTATTTCCGAATCCACTAATAGGTATGAAATTTTTCGCGTGCTCGCTATTCGCTGAAGAAGACGTGCCGAAAATGAAATAAGAAGTCGCTATTTGCACGGAATACAGATCTTGTGACTGCGCAAAATACTTGTCTAGAATCCTTTTTATCCGTATATCGGCCGCAAGCACGGCCGTCTTATTGTTCTTGTCAAGTCTCGAGAACGTCTCATAAAAATCATCATCCTCCATAAATCCGTAGATCATCTCGCGGATCCGTGAAAATTTCGCATCAATAATTTCGTTGTTTTTTCGGACGATGGTGAAGACATCCTTTTGCGCCATATCGAGCACTGTACTACGATTCAGACGAAAGTCGCTGATGCCAAAGATAAGGATGGTACCTGTGAGCAGCATGACATATGTAAGGAGCAGCTTCGTATGCAACCGACCTTCTTTTAAGGTTCGAATCCATGACTTCATTTTGCGGCACCGCTGCCTTGCATTTGCCGAAACGCTTTGGGCGATATGCCGGTTTCGCGTTTAAACATTTTGTTGAAATATGCGGGGGTTTTGAATCCCGTCCTCAACGAGATACTCGAAATTTTGTCATCTGATTGCTCCAGCATCAGCTTTGCTTTGTTAATGCGCAGATCCAGAAGATATTCCGTAAAGTTTATCCCTGTTCGCTGTTTAAATAAATTGCTGAAATACGATGAGTTAAAATGAAACATTGCTGCAACCGACTCAAGCGAAATATCGTCCATGTAATGCTGCTGAAGATAATTCTGGCAACGGAGAATCAGAAGACCGTTCTTATCTAAATTCGTCTTCTTGGCCAATTCTATTAGCTGCAGGACGAACTCTTTAAACCTAAGCCGAAGCTCTTGGTAATCCCGGTATCGGTTGAACTTCTTCCGCAACCGTCCATACTCCCACTCATCGTCGTCCGCAGGTAAAAGACTTTTCAAGCCGTGGAGAAGCTGCCATACCATGAGACTTACTTCATCTCGGATCAGTCCCGGTTCTGGATATGGCGACGTCTCTCTCGGCTGGAAGAAGGAATTCACCAGTTGTAGTGCCCGGCTGCGTTCATCCGCCTTGATTGCCGAAATAAGCGGTTCCGTGATCTCCTTCGCGTTTGGCGATACTTTCTCTATAAATGGCTGAACATCCGATCTCCAGAAGACTGTATCCTCCAATGCATAGAACCGGTGCCGCAATGCTAGTACTGCTTCACCATACGAAACGATCACATCCATATGAAAGTGCGCGTAGACACGGCTCACTCCCACGGAAATGTCCTCAAAACCGTCCGCCCTTACACGCTCCAACGCTCGGCTGATCTTCATTACCATTTCTGACGGCTTAGCCACAATATTATGGTTCAGCCAAACAAGACTCACGATATGATGCTCGTTAAAATCGGTAAATGTCTCACACTGTCCGAGGACAACAGTTTCGACAGTCCAACGCTCTTTAAGCAATGCCATTCGGTCCATACCGGCAGTGCCGCTCATCTCAAACACGAGGGCAAGCCCCGGACCATCAGAAGGCGCATATCTTTCCATTAGTTGCCGTTGCTCCTCGGTAAGAATGCCTTTAATGGCCTGATGCCAATAGCGTTCTTTGCTCAACTCCTGATGTTTATTGTCTTGTTCGAATAGTCCCTCCAGCTTAACGATAATGCGCTCAATATCCGAAAGACCAATTGGTTTGATAAGATATTCGGCAACCCGATGCTCAATAGCTTTCTGCGCATAATCGAATTGACCGTAGCCGCTAATGATTACCGTTCGAATATGAGGCTTCTTGGTAGCAATCCATTCAACAAGGGTAAGACCGTCTTCCTCCGGCATCCGAATATCGGTGAGCACCGCATCGATCTGTTCAAGCTCCAGTAGCTCCCAGGCCATCTTTACATCCGTCGCTTCCAAGGTCCGATACGTCGGACGAATTCTTCGGATGACCGCTGAGAGAGATTTAACTTGCCGAACCTCATCGTCCACGATCATTATCGTTCTCACATTCATCCCCCTTAAAATGAAAGCGTTATCAACAAATAATATACTCTTTTCTGTGCATAAGCACATATCATTTTTATTGGAAAATAGTACGATCTTTGTTCAATAAGAACGCATATTCCAAATCGTGCATCGCCAAATGGCAAGCCCTTGCTTCTATGTAAGCAAGAGCTCTACTCCTTCGCGGTTAGTTTCTAAATTAAGGCTTCTTGTAGGATTTGATTTGTGATAACCCACGCTTAACACTATTTAAGCTGTTATGCATTTTTCGAGATTCATACACGTATCGCGGCAATAACACAACATTCACGTATAGCCGATAAGGGCTCGTCATCGGTCCAATCAGTAGTACCAGTGATCTGGGCCCTTGGCTCACGACCGGATTTGCATTTTTACGTGTCCGGCGGATTTTTTGAAGAACCGCCGCGGCGATTATAAAAAAAGAAAAACCACGATGCGAGTGTTAGTCTCATCGTGGCTTGATACCCTGAATTATTTCGTTTTTTTCTGTGTGTCGCGGGGAGTGTTCTTTAAAGAACCAAACCCCCTTAACTACAACGGCTGTACCCGCAGTTGCTGCAAGTCTTGCAGCCTTCCGTGTTCACGAGCGCTGCCGAGCCGCAGGACGGGCAAAGATCGGTAGAGATCGCCGTTGGCTTCGATGCTGCCGGCGCAGCTGCCGTGTACGCCACCGGCGCTTCCTTCAGCGCAGCCGCCTGATGAGCCCCAGCTCCCGCTTCCGCTAAGCTTGTGCTGCCTTCCTGATGCATCTCAAGCGCTTTGGCTACCGCATCCGCAATCGACTCAACACGGTTGGCGCCGAAGCCGATGGCGCCCGACCCGCCAATGCCCTTCAAATGCTTAATCAGCAGGCTAACCTTATTGCCATGGTCTCCATAACGAAGGAATAAGGAGCAGACACGTCCCAACGCTTCTGCCATGGCGAATACGTCGGAGCCCGCTTTGCCGACATTAAGGAAAATCTCGCTCGGCGTGCCGTTCATATCGTTAATCGTAATATATGCCATGCCGAATGGCGTATTGATTTTGTACGTGCTGCCTCGCAGAACCTGCGGACGGCGGCGGTACTCTTGATCAAAGACCTCTTCGGTTTTCGCGTCGACCCCTGCATTCAACGAGCCATTGAGGCTTGCAATTGCCTGTGTGTCTTGACCTTCGGTAGAAGCAGACACGGCTGCAGCTGCAGATTCAACTTCGGTCGATGCAGTCGCCTTCTCGTCCTTCTTGCCGTCTTTCTTATCGGTCGAAAGCACCTGAACATCACGGCTGCCGTCACGGTAAATCGTAACGCCCTTACAGCCAAGGTCAAAAGCGAGCTCATAAAGACGCTTCGTCTCTTCAACGGTAAAGTCCGACGGACAGTTGGCCGTCTTCGAAATGGAGCTGTCCACCCATCTTTGGATCGCCGCTTGCGCGCGAATATGGTCTTCAGCGGATAAATCCATAGCCGTTACGAAGTGAGCCGGAAGCTCCTGTCCCGGATGCTTATCCTTCCATTCCTGCGCGATCGGTACGTACTGTTTATCGAAGCCAAGTCGGCTTTGACGATAATATTCAAAGGCAAAGTAAGGCTCAATGCCTGTAGAGGTTCCAACCATCGTACCCGTGCTTCCAGTCGGAGCTTGGGTAATAACCGTAACGTTGCGCATTCCGTTCTTCTTGATCGAAGTTCCAACCTCCGGAAACTCCTTCACGATGTTCTTCATGAAGCCGGACTGCATGAACTTCTCGTAATCGAACTGTGTGAACGAGCCCTTCTCTCCGGCGATATTCGCGGAAGCGACATAAGCTTCCTTCGCCATGAAGCCGTACAGCTTATCCAGGAACTCAAGTGATTCCGGGCTGCCGTAACGGATTTCAAGCTTGATCATCAGCTCGGCAAGACCCATTGAGCCTAGGCCGACACGGCGTTCACTGGTTTGATTCTTCTGGTTTTCTTCAAAGTGATATGGTGTCTTATCGATGACATTATCCAAGAAGCGTACAGAGTATTGAACCGTCTTCGCGAGATCCTCCCAAGCGACATCATGGTTCTCCGCATCATAGAACTTGGAAAGGTTAATCGCAGACAGGTTACAAACGCCCCAAGCCGGCAATCCCTGCTCACCGCACGGATTCGTACAAATAATCGGGTTGAAGTACCAGCTGTTGGACATTTCGTTGTAGTATTCCATAAATACAATGCCCGGCTCCGCCGATTTCCAGGCAGATTCAATAATCGTATGCCATACTTCGCGGGCACGGACGGTACGGTAATGCTTTACCGGCTTACCGAGCTGCTTCCACTTGGCCAGATCGCCGTCCCACAGCTCATCGTAGCCTTCCGCTTTCGTGTCTGGGAAAACAAGCTCCCATTCCAGATCTTCCTTTACAGCCTTCATAAACCCGTTGCTCACGCATACGGACAAGTTCGCATTCGTAACTTGGCCCATCGTTTGCTTCACGGTAATAAAATCAAGCAGATCCGGGTGCCAATCGTTAATCATGAGCATGAGCGCGCCTCTGCGCGAGCCGCCCTGCTCAATCAAACCGGTCGTGTAGCTGAACAGACCGCCCCAAGAAACAGCACCGCTAGAAGAGCCGTTCACGCCCTGCACAATCGAACGGCGCGGACGAAGCGAAGAAAGGTTAATTCCTACGCCGCCGCCGCGGGACATAATTTCCGTCATTTCGCTCAGCGTCTGCATAATGCCGCCGCGGCTGTCATGCGGCGATGGAATGACGTAACAGTTGAACAACGTCAGCTCGTCGCTTGCTCCCGCTCCGGCAGCAATCCGTCCGCCTGGAACGAGCTTCCAATCATCAAGTATATATCGAAACTTTTCAGTCCATTCCTGCTGTTTTTCCGGGGCCTCAACCGAAGCCATCGCCTTAGCCAAACGGTCCCAAAGCTCGTCTGGAGTCTTCTCCACCGTCAAGGTTAGCTTCTCAATGCTAGATTCGATGGTGTCGCCGCTGCGAAGCTTTACAGTTACATTCTTGCCGTTACGCGCGATAACCTCCCCAACTTCCTTTGCCGGGAATTTCGGATCATCCTTCGTTAACACAAGAACAACGTCACCGACCTTCGTGTTGTTCGAGTCGGCATCCTTCATCGCGTATCGATCAAGAAAAATTTTCTCGCTTAAACCTTCTAATCGGCTTGCTTTCTTATCCAACAGTTGCTTCGTCTCCAAAACGCAGCGACCTCCCAAAAAAAAATACAACATACACGAAAATGTCGAAAAACCGGAGAAATCGTTGATCTAGCGCGATTTCTTGGGTTCGGCATTTTCCGCCTGCACTGGTGTTAAATAGTTTATGTACCAGGCACTATATGTTGTGTGCGTGTTTCATTATACAACACTAGATCTTGTGTGCCTATCAGGCAGAAGACCGAATTTCAGTTTTAATAGATTTATAAATCGTCCAAGCTTTCTATTTCTCCTGATATCTCATTTTCTCGCATCCCCAATAATCAAAAATAAACGACATAATTCGACTATTTTTGACTCCAATTTATTGAAATCCTGATTTTGACAGCCCGTGATGGAATGCGATAATGTAGTATCAAGCTTTTTTAGTATACCATACATAAATCGAAATATACAAACACATGTTCGCAATTACTCACAGGTATATTTTATCTCATTATATTCAATGGGCGGTGTGCCGTGAGTAAGCGAGGGGAGGAATGCAGCTGTGAAAATACTTTGGAACGGCGCGATCATCGATCAAGAGGATGTACAGGTCAGCCCTTTGGACAGGGGTTATCATTTCGGGGACGGAATTTACGAGGTGTATCGCGTTTATAATGGCGCTTTCTACGAACGCGATGCGCATAACGAACGTCTTGAACGAAGCGCAAAAGGGATTAAAATAACGCTCCCTTGGAGTATTCCCCAATTCAATGCTTGGCTTGACGAATTGCTCGCAGCCAACGCGATCGTAAACGGCAGCGTTTATTTACAGATCACCCGCGGAGCGGCATCCAGAAGCCATCCGTTTCCCAAAAATGCGGAGCCGGTCACTCTTGG
This sequence comes from Paenibacillus turpanensis, assembly GCF_011421635.1. GTDB lineage: Bacteria > Bacillota > Bacilli > Paenibacillales > YIM-B00363 > Paenibacillus_AK > Paenibacillus_AK turpanensis. The sequence continues at coordinate 17,073 of NZ_WTLI01000024.1, read as the reverse complement.
CTTCTGCAGCCATGTCGAACGGCCTCTGGATTCGATGCGCGCAGGCATTTCCGCCATTACACTGCCCGATATCCGCTGGCTGCGCTGCGACATGAAAACCTTAAACCTGCTTCCTAATGTTATGGCCAAGCAGGAAGCGCTGGATGCAGGAGCACAAGAAGCCATTATGCACCGGGACGGCACCGTCACCGAATGCAGCGCCTCGAATCTTTTTATCGTAAAGGACGGCCGCTTACTGACGCATCCTGCCAACAACCTCATCCTGCATGGCATCACCCGCATGGTAGTACTCCGGCTCGCCCAAACGCTTGCGATCCCAGCCGAGGAGCGCGCCTTTACGCTTGACGAGCTGCGAAACGCCAACGAAGCGTTTATCGCCGGTACAACCGTGGAGATTACGCCGGTGATTCAGGTGGATCAGCAACCGATCGGTGCAGGAACCCCGGGGCCGCTCACGAAACGCCTTCAGGAAGCTTTTGAGACTACGCTGCCTCCATCATAATCCCCTCTCCGACATCGAAGCCCGAAAACAGCACAAAACAGGCCTGCCGCTTGCATGCGATGGCCTGTTTCGTTTTCACAGCTTATCTTACCTTCGCAAATTCCAGGAATCGTGCCCATACCGCTCCGCCGCAAGCTCAGCGGCCAATTGTTTTTCTTCGTCAGTCAGCTCGGATGGCACCAGCTTCACGCCAAGGCCACGAGCCAATCCCTCCCGGAACGCTTCCGTCACCTTGTCCATCGTCGTTTCCTCGAGCCCTCTCGCCCGCAGCAGCTCCTGAATCGCCGCCGCTTTATCGGGAAACGAACGCATCAAGCGCTCCTTCAAGCGTTCGCTCGGAAACCGCAGCACCGAAAACAGCTTTTCAATATCCATTTCCAATAAAATCGAGCCATGCTGCAAAATGACTCCATGCTTCCGGGTCTGCGCGCTTCCCGCTACCTTCCGGCCTTCCACCACAAGCTCGTACCAGCTCGGCGAATCAAAGCAAACCGACGAGCCTCCTGCGGCAGCGTACTTCGCCTTTTCTTCCTCCGATGCGAGATTCACCATCTCCGCGTCCAGCCCGAGCGCCTGAAAGCCATACAGCAGCCCCTCGCTAAGCACACGGTACGCCTCCGTCACTCCGCGCGGCATCCCGGGATACTTTTCATCTACTATGATACTGTATGTCAGCTCCTGATCGTGCAAAACCGCCCTTCCCCCGGTTGGCCGACGCACAAAGCCGAGTCCTTCCCTTGCAAGCGCCGCAAAATCAACCTCTTCCTCCGCCTTTTGAAAATATCCGATCGACAGGGTTGCCGGATCCCATCCATAAAAACGCAAGGTCGGAGCCACTTTCCCTTGTCCATGCACAATCGAAATCGCTTCATCCACAGCCATATTCCAAGCAGGCGAGCCTTTGCCCGTATCGATAAATCTCCAAGTCGTTGTTTCCATGTATGCTTCCCCCACAACACAAACCATTTTCTTCTCATCATACACGATCGCGATTTTCTCGTCCAAGCAGCTGGAGCTTTTCCCCTTCCCAGACCCTGCCTGTTAAAAAATGTTTACTCTCCTCAGGTTACGGGAAGCCTGTTGAACGAGACAAACACACGGGGGATGTTATGGAAGATATGGATAAGCTGTTCGATGAACTGCTCCGTCTGGCCGCTTTGGCTCCGCTCCTGCTTGGCTCTGCCTTGTTCCTAGGAAAACGCAAGGTTTCCGAGCTTCCGGCCTCCGATTTTATGATCATGCTCGTGCTAGGGGTCATTTTGGGTGCCACGATTGTCAACCCTGCCATTCATCCTTTATATCCGATTGCAGCGGCTGCCGTCCTCTTGGTTCTTCACCTGCTTTTCTTACGAATGTTACAAGGCATTATGGAAACGAACGGAACCCTTACGATGAAGAAAAGGAAAGGAATTCAAGAGCCCGTTTTAAACGACGGCCTTTTGAAAGGGCCGGCAGCCCGGTCCGACGACGGCTCCAGCAAAGATGCACAGGGTATGCATTATCCCGTTATTGTTGAAGGGAAAATTTACAAGGAAGTACTGGAGTACCTCGACCTCGACGAAAATTGGCTGAAAAAGGTGCTGAGCGACAATTCCATCCGTGTCGAGCAGGTTACCTTCGCCTCCATCAACGAGGAGCGAGAGCTGCATATTTCAGTGGGCAAAAAGGGAGAGCCCCGCGACGCCAAGCCGCCGACACTTGTGCATTAAGTGTGGCGGCTTTGTCGCGGGGCTTGGGGATCGGAGAATCTGCGGACTCCTGCACCCGGACTGCAGCGGTGCTCAACCGCAGCTGCAGTTGAGCACTGGCTTGCGGGCCGCCTGAGCCTCATCGAGGCGCTTGACGATCGTCGTGTACGGCGCGTTTTGCACCAGCTCCGGCGTCTCCTCCGCCTCGCGGGCAATCTGGATCATCGCCTCAATAAAGGCGTCGAGCGTTTCCTTGCTCTCCGTCTCCGTCGGCTCGATCATCATGCATTCCTCCACGATAAGCGGAAAATACACCGTCGGCGGATGATAGCCGAAGTCGAGCAGCCGCTTCGCCATATCAAGCGTGCGCACGCCGTGCTTCTTCTGACGCTTGCCCGAAAGCACGAACTCGTGCTTGCAGACGCGGTCGAACGGCACGTCGTAATACGGCGCCAGCCGCCGCAGCATATAGTTCGCGTTCAGCACCGCGTTCTCCGATACCGCGCGCAGGCCGTCCGGCCCAAGCGTGCGGATGTACGCGTACGCGCGCACCAGGATGCCGAAGTTGCCGTAGAACGCCTTCACCCGGCCGATCGACTGTGGAATATCGCCCTCCAGCCGGAACGCGCCGTCGGCGCCCTTAGCCACCACAGGCGCCGGCAGAAAAGGCGCCAAGATCTCCTTCACGCCGACCGGACCTGCGCCCGGCCCTCCGCCGCCATGCGGCGTCGAGAACGTCTTGTGCAAATTCAAATGCACAACGTCGAAGCCCATATCGCCGGGGCGCGAAATCCCAAGAATCGCATTCGCGTTCGCGCCGTCGTAATAGAGCAGCCCGCCCGCCTCATGTACAATCGAGGCGATTTCCGCAATATCCGTCTCGAACAAGCCGAGCGTGCTCGGGTTCGTCAGCATGAGCGCGGCCGTATCCGGCCCGACTGCCGCCCGCAGCGCAGCCAAATCGACCAGCCCGCTTGCATCGGACGGGATCGTCACCGTTTCAAACCCGGCGACCGTTGCACTCGCAGGGTTTGTGCCATGCGCCGTATCCGGCACGATCACCTTTGTGCGCGCCTCCCCGCGGCTCTCATGATACGCCTTGATCATCATAAGACCGGTCCATTCGCCGTGGGCCCCGGCAGCAGGCTGCAGCGTCACCCGGTCCATGCCGGTAATTTCAGCCAAATCCTGCTGCAGGTGGTAAAGGAGCTCCAGCGCTCCCTGCACCGAAGATTCCGGCTGATACGGATGGATCTTGGCAAAGCCCGGCATCCGCGCAATATCCTCATTAATTTTCGGGTTATATTTCATCGTGCATGAGCCCAACGGATAGAACCCGTTATCGACCCCAAAATTACGTCTCGATAGCGCCGTATAGTGGCGAATGACATCAACCTCGTACACTTCCGGAAGCTCTGCCGGAGACGAGCGCAGGAACCTCGGGTTGATTAGCTCCCCAAGCTCCGATTCGGGAACATCGCACGCTGGCAGCGCATAAGCGGTCCGCCCCTGTTGACTACATTCAAATATCAGCTTTTGCTCGCTCACAGCAATCCCTCCAGGCATTGTGCAAATTGGTCGATCTCATCCTTTGTGCGCTGCTCCGTGACCGCCACCAGCATATGACCGGAAAGCTCGGCATACGCGCGGCCCAAGTCAAAGCCCCCAATAAAGCCGTTCTGCAGCAGAGCTTCATTCACAGCGTCCACCTGCACGCCTTCCGGAAGCTTCACGACAAACTCGTTGAAAAAGGAGGCCTCGCCAAATGGCAGCGTCACCCCGGCAACCTGGCTCAAGCGCCGCGCCGCATAGTGCGACTTCTGCACATTGAGGCTGCTGACGTCCCGCAGCCCCTGCCTGCCCATCGTCGACAAATACACGGATGCGCACAGCGCCAGCAGCGCCTGGTTCGAGCATATATTCGACGTCGCCTTCTCCCGGCGAATATGCTGCTCGCGCGCCTGCAGCGTGAGCACGAAGCCGCGCTTGCCGTCGCGGTCGACCGTTTGGCCGACGATGCGGCCCGGCATGCGCCGCATCCACTTCTCCGCGACTGCGAAGTAGCCGCAGGACGGGCCGCCGAACGACGCGGCGATCCCGAACGGCTGCGCATCGCCGACGACGATGTCGGCGCCGAGCTTGCCCGGCGGCTCCAGCAGCCCGAGCGACATCGGGTTCGCGCTCACGACGAGCAGCGCCCCGCTCCTGTGCGCGACCGCCTCGATGGCCGCTACATCCTCGATACAGCCGAAGAAATTCGGCGACTGCAGCAGTACCGCTGCGGTGCTGTCATCCACCGCCGCCGCCAACGCCTCCGCATCGGTCACGCCACCTGTATGCGGAACCTCCACGACCTCGAGGCCAAGCCCCTTCGCGGAGGTCCGAACGATCGCGCGCGCCTCAGGATGAACCGCCCGCGAAACGACGAGCTTCTGCCGCCTCGTTGCTCCCGCCGCTAACGCCCCCGCCTCAGCCAATGCCGTCGCTCCGTCGTACATCGAAGCGTTGGCCACCGCCATGCCGGTCAGCTCGCAAATATACGATTGGAATTCGAAAATCGCCTGCAGCTCGCCTTGGCTGATTTCCGGCTGGTACGGCGTATACGCGGTATAAAACTCGGAGCGCGACACCACATGCCCGACCACCACAGGCAAATGATGATCGTACATCCCCGCTCCTAAGAACGAAGCATAACGGTCAAAATCGGCATTTTTCCCGGAGAGCTTGCGCATGTACCGCAGAAGCTCCGGCTCGCTGAGCGCTTCTCCCACCTTCAGCCGCTCGTTATAGCGAATTCCCTCCGGAATATCAACGAACAAATCCTCCATGCTCTGAACGCCGATGGCGTCCAGCATATCCTTACGATCCTGTTCCGTTAACGGCAAATATCGATGCTTCACTCGCGCAGCTCCTCTCCTTAAATCGCTTCATTTGTCCCCGTGCCGCATGTCAGCGGGGCGTTCTTTCCCTATTTCTTTCTGCTGTAAAAAGGAGTCTTGACCACCCGGGCCGCGACCCGTTTGCCGCGGATTTCCACCCACAGCTCCGTCCCGAGCTGAGCATGCTCGCTGCGAATCAGCGCGAGTCCGACATTTTGGCGCGTCGTTGGCGACTGTGTGCCTGACGTCACCTCGCCTATGACCTCATCGCCATGCCCAACCGCATAATGCGTGCGGGGAATGCCGCGCTCGATCATTTCAATACCGACGAGCTTGCGCGCAAGCCCCGCTTCCTTTTGCTTGACCAATGCAGCACGTCCGATAAAATCGGCGCCCTTGTTCAGCTTTACAAAAAAACCGAGCCCCGCTTCCAGCGGCGTAATCGAAGCATTCAGCTCCTGTCCGTACAACGGCAGCCTCGCCTCGAAGCGCAGCGTATCCCGCGCCCCAAGCCCGACCGGCAGCAGGCCGTCCTCCCGGCCGACTTCAAGCAGCTGCTCCCAAAGAGAGCACGCCTCCTCCGCGCGCACATAAATCTCAAAGCCATCCTCACCGGTATATCCGGTGCGGGAAATGAGCGCCAAGCCGTCTCCGGCCTGCGCTTGATCGACAAACCGGAAGGGGCCGAGCTCCTGCAGAGGCACATCCGTAATCCGCTGCAATATCGCTTCCGCCTTTGGCCCCTGCAGCGCCAGCAAAGCCATCTCATCGGATAGGTTCACCAGAGTAACCCCATCCTCCCTATGCCGCTCCAGCCAATCGAAATCTTTTTGAATATTGGACGCATTCACCACGAGCATGAAGGAATCATCGGCTTTCTTATAAATCAGCAAATCGTCAACCACGCCGCCGTCCGTATAACACATCAAGCTGTATTGAGCCTGGCCCGGGACGAGCGCTGACACATCGTTGACCGTCATTTTCTGCAAAAATGATTCAGCCGCAGGTCCTTCTACAATAAATTCTCCCATATGCGATACGTCAAACAGTCCCGCAGCGGTACGAACCGTTTCATGCTCCTTCATAATTCCGCTGAAGTGCACCGGTAAATCCCAGCCGCCGAAATCAATCGTTTTCGCGCCGTACTGACCGTACAATGGGTACAACGGCGTCTGTTTCAATCCCGACATCTCCTCACCATCCCCCTCGGATTCCCTTTCCCTTTCTTTGCACACACAGCACAAAAAGGACATAGCCTCAGCATGCCGCAAACCGAAGAACACCATCCCAGAGCCCAAAGCCCCTCTGTACAGATTGATCCTTCGTTTGTGTGCGGTCATCCTGACGCTCTGTCCTTTTACCTGAGAGTTGCCTCTGCTGTTCTGTCCAATGACAGACTGCAAAGTTTCCCCTTGGGTGGCTGCCCTTCGGATTTGACGCAATCCTCCATCAACCCGAATCCCAACGCTCTCCAGAGTTGCGTCCGAAACAGGTCCTTTTGCCTGAGAGATTCACCGCAATCGTACGGCTTACTCCTTCGGCGCTGCGAGTGAACACAGTCTCTCCCTGTCCCATCATTCGCTTTTGCACACAATCATTATAGGTTGTAAGGAAGATAATGTCTACCCCAAATACATTAAACGAACATTATTACGTTATATTTAAAATATCGTTCGTAAATATCAGTACACTAACCGAATTAATTCGCATTTCACACCATTTTCCACCCTTTCCCAACCGTACCAAAATCCATCCCCACACTCCCTCCTTTCTCAGCCGGCGGTTATGAATCTTCCTATTTTCGAACATACTAGATGGTAATGCTTGGCCGGATCTCGCTTAGAAGGAGGAATTCCATGCGTAAACCCGCAATCCCGGACCCTATTCGTCCGATTAACGAGCACGTGCACGTCCAGTTCGACCGCAGCTGGCTCGGGGAGCTGGAATCTCGGATCGAACGGAACGGCCCTTGGGATCACCCGACATTGTTTGATCTCGCATATGAGTCGGAGCAGGCTTCTCTCATCCACAGCTTTGACGATCTGCAATGCTTAAGCCATCTCCCGCAGCTGACCCCGCTTCCGCATCAGCTGGAAACCGCCCGCAAAGTGCTGAACGAAATGCGCGGACGGGCCATTTTGGCGGATGAGGTCGGCCTCGGAAAAACAATTGAAGCCGGACTTATTTTAAAAGAATATATGATTCGCGGTTTAGTCAAAAAGGCGCTCATCCTGGTGCCGGCCTCCCTGGTCCTGCAGTGGGTGCGCGAGCTGAACCAAAAATTCGGCATACAAGCCGTCGCCCAGAAAAAGGCGCATATGTGGGAGCAGTTCGACGTCGTCGTCGCTTCCATGGACACGGCCAAACGCGACCCGCATAAGGACGTCGTGCTCAACATCGATTACGACATGCTTATCATCGACGAGGCGCACAAGCTGAAAAACAAAAAAACGACCAACTATCAGTTCGTGAACCATGTCCGCAAAAAGTACTGCCTGCTGCTGACGGCGACGCCAATCCAGAACGATCTCGGCGAGCTCTATAATCTAATCACCCTGCTTAAGCCTGGACAGCTCGGCGGTCAGACGGAGTTTTCCAGCAATTACGTCGTCGATAAACGCATTCCGAAAAATGAACAGCAGCTTCAGCAACATTTATCTAAGGTCATGATCCGCAATCGGCGCAGCGACGGCGGCGTCCATTTTACGAAGCGTCATGTCAGCAATATCAGCTTGGAGCTATCTCCTGAGGAGATGGAGCTGTACCACGCCGTCAACGATTTTGTGAAGAGCAAGCTGCAGGAAGAAGGCAGCGGCGAAATGGGCAGCATCTTCTCGCTCGTCACGCTGCAGCGCGAGGTTTGCTCCTCCCGCGACGCGGTTTTCGTAACGTTGGCCAATCTCTCCAAAAAGCTGGCGCAGGATTCGCCGGTGCGGAATAAAATTTGGGAGATCGTCGATATTATCCGCAAAATCAAGGCGAATACGAAGGTGGAAAAAACGATCGACCTGATCCGCAGCATTAACAGCAAGGTTATCGTGTTTACCGAATACCGCGCATCTCAGGAATCGCTGCTGATGCATCTTAAGAAAAACAATATCATCGCAGTCCCCTACCGCGGCGGCATGAACCGGGGCAAAAAGGATTGGATGATGGATTTATTCCGCGGGCGGGCGCAGGTCATGGTCGCCACGGAAGCCGGCGGCGAGGGCATTAACCTGCAGTTCTGCCATAACATCATCAATTACGACCTGCCGTGGAACCCGATGCGCGTGGAACAGCGGATTGGCCGCGTCCACCGTCTCGGACAGCAAAATGACGTTCATATTTACAACCTTTCGACGAAAGGCACGATCGAGGAGCATATTTTGAATCTGCTTCATGAAAAGATCAACATGTTTGAGCTGGTCATCGGCGAGCTGGATATGATTATCGAGCGGCTGGAGAAGCAGGGCACCTCCTTCGAATCGAGCCTCTACAAAATCATGCTGGAATCCGGCAACGAGGATGAGCTCAAGCAGCGCATTCATCAGCTGGGCGACGCCTTCCACACCGTCAAAGGCGAAGTTGAAAGCAAAGAAAAAGGCCCGGATCCCGCGGCAATCCTCGACGCGCTGAGCCGTCCGGCCGCAGGCGCAGGGTCATTGGGGGCGAGCACATGAAAACGAAGCAAATCCAAAACTATGTGATGCGTTATCTGGAGGCGACGGAATGCCATGTGGTTGAAAAAACGCCGGCCCATGTCACCGTAAAGCTGTCGCCGGAGGCCGACAAGGATTTAACCGGCCGCCATTATTATTGGAGCTTTGTGGAGAGGACCGGAGCGGAGCCGCAAACGATGACCTTTACCTTCGTTTTTGACCCGGAGAAGATGAAGGAACAAGAAGCGAAGCAGCAGCAAAAGAAATCGCCGCAATCGCAGACTGCGTCACCGGCACCTGCTACCGATGCGAAGGACTCCATCCTCGGCCATTACTTCGGCGTCAGTGCCCCGACTACGATCAGCACCTATGGGCGTATTCCGCGGGATGAGCTGACGTACGGCAGCCGCAGGCTGGAGCAAATTTTCGGCGTTGCCAAATCGCGCGGCAAATTCGTCCAGCTTTACGAGCACCGGAAGCAGTCCGCGCGCGGCGCGGCGCCTTCCGTTCCCTATACAACCTGGCTCGGGGTCAATTACAAGGTAGAGCTATGCTGCGATATGAAACGAGGCGAAATCCATTCCCTCGGCATTAACTTAATGACAGGAGCAATCGTGGATTCCTTTTACGAACAAATGGCTGACCGTACCCTTACGCCTAAGCTGCCGGTGAATACATTCCTGAGCCGGCCTAGCATTCCGCTCACCAAGGCGATGGTGCAGCTGGAGGAGCATTTATATAAGAAGCTCGAGCCCTACGATCACAAATGGGCCGCTGAAGCGCAGGAGCGGCTCGAGGATGAGCAGGCCCGCATCCGCTCCTTTTATCAGGAGCTGCTGCAAAATGCCGACGAAGAAACGAAGCCGGCTGTCGAGCAGCAGTTTGAACAGCGTCTTCAAGAAATCGAGTGGCAGTACAAGCCGCGCATTGAAATTTCCGCGATTAACTGCGGTGTCTATCATTTAGAGGGAAATTCGCTGTGACTCGACGAAACTCGGCAAAAGCTCTTAGATTTTGAAGACATGAAACAACAACCTTTTTTGGTTCTAGCTTGTACAATAGGAGCATAAGCTGAATAAAGAGGCTTTAGCTTCCGAACCGGTTTTCGCGGAGCGAAAACTAGGAGGAGTGATATTTGTGATCATTTGGAAATGGTGCCGGACCATTGCAGCGGCCGCTCTCATCACAGCAGGCTGCGGCGGCTTCATCGCTTCCACCGGACAAGCTGCCGAAACAACAACAGCTGCGATTTCGATTTCTGCTGAAACGGAGCCGTCGGTTCTGGATCATAACGTCCGCCATTGGGTGGCGGACTTAGCCGGAAAACCCGGCTTTGAGAAATGGGCCGGGGCCAGCTGGAGCAGCGCGCCGCTTGGCGCAGGCCAGCACGGCTTTGTCGTCCACATTTATAATGGGGATGCGGTCGTCGGTTATATGATTGTCGGCGCCTCGGAAAGCGGCGGCGAATACCGTCTCCTTGAATATGGAATCGGGGATCATCCTTTATTCAGTTTGCAAACTCTGCATCAATCCTTGATGCAGCTCGGCCTTATTCCTGAACATCATTCTTACGAGCGTGTTTATTCAGACGGACTCCACGCCTACTGGCGAGTCGATACTGCAGAAGGCAGCCTATGGCTGGACGCCAAAACAGGCGAGCAGCTCCCGGTTCCGAAAGAATGGAGCCCATCGGCAGCCCAGCTTCCGTACACGAATGCAGAGCGGCGTGTAACCGTGCTGCACCAGCAGTTAAAGGAGCCGTTCGAGCCGACGGATCATATCGGCTGGCTCGAAGCTGAGCCGGAACCCTCTTTATCCGTTCACGAGCTCGACGATCCCGCTTCACATTATGTATACCAATCCAGCCTCTTCGAGGGCAATTTGATATATCCATTTGCGGTGACCGGCGCCCATTCGTGGGACTCGGACCTCATTTACACCGCCATCGAACATAACGGCTCGCGGTTTCTTCCGCAGCAGCTGCTCCATTCCGCCGGAGCTTTCTTCCGGTGGGAAGGCGAGCAATAACCTTCGGTAATTCTCCTCCCTTTCTATATTACCTTGGACCTTCGGGCATTTGGCTCGAAGGTCATTTTTTTGTATACGATTTCACTCGCTCCAGCCACATTTCCAGCGCATAAGGGATCATGCCGAACCAGCGGCTTCGCCAAGGCTCCTTTACTTTGACCGGATCCGTTCCCGCCGTCTTCTCCTGCTTTGGAGTCATTATTTTTGCTGCAACCTTCTGGCTAATATAACGGATAAGTTCTTCGGATTTTGCCATTCATTACGCCCCCTTGCCCCCATTTTTTCCAACAGCCGCGCCTCTCATTCCACCTGCCGACGAGAAAGCATTACCGTCGATGCTTTAGGGTACTCTATTTCTAAAATGAAAGGAGGGCACCCACATGGTGTTTCAGTCCAACTACGAATTTGCCGATCTCGATAATACAGATGTAAAGCATCTGGACGAGCTGGAAAAGCAGTTAACCGCACGGAAAGGCGAAGAGGTTACCGTTATCGCCTACACGCGTGCAAGAACGAATCCCGGAGAAGAGTCCTGCCGCCCCGGCGTCGATGAATAAGGAAAGGAAGCTCGTCGCTGCCGACGGGCTTTTTTCTTTGAATAGGCTTATGATGAGGTACTAAAAAAAGTTAGTACTTATGACGTCTCTTCCCCGTTGCTATACTGTGAATATCAAAGCAAATCAGGATTGCAGCTGAAGAGGTGAAATGACAATGTCAAAGAAATGGTTACAACAAGAAGGACCGCAATGGGTAAATGAGCAAATCATTACCCGCGAGCAATATGAGCGTATTTTATCGTTATACTGTGCTCCGCAGCGAAGCATCGGTCTGCTTCCAATCCTCGGCTGCCTGCTTCTCGGGCTTGGCGTGCTGAGCTTTGTCGCTGCAAACTGGCAGGACCTGCCCGAGCTGTTCCGTATCGGCCTGATGATTGCCGCCATGATCGGCTTTTATATCGGCGGTCAGCGGCTGCTCGACAAAGGCCATGCCTCGCTTGGAATCGGAGTCATCGGCATCGGCTTGTTTACCTTCGGGGCCAGCATCATCCTAATCGGCCAAATGTTCCATATGATCGCATACAGTGCGCTGTCGATTGTCATTTGGTCAGCGGCCGGAACCGCGCTCGCTTACTTGTACCGCAGTCGATACTTGTACACCATCAGCTTAATTTTAGTTACGATCGCGCAATTTTACAGCTCCACTTCCTTTCACTCCTTTAACTACGCGGCCTTTGTTTTACTGCTGGTAGGCCTCGGCTATTACGCCCTGCGCAGCCGCGACACATTTACCGCTGTCGCTTGGTCGGCCACCGCGGTGATTCAATCGTTAATGCTCGTGACCTCCAATGATTGGAAGTTCCTATGGTATCTCGTTCCCCTTCTGCTTATCTATACAGCAGGAGACTTTGCAAAATCGGCAGCCCAACGAGCTGCGCTGCAGTTCCCAGCCTTAGGCGCCGCTTTTATCTTTGCGATGGCGATGTCCATGTTCGGATCGGAAGAACATCTTGATATCAAAGAGAGCATTCTCGTCCAGCCGCTCGCATTGATCCCTGTGCTTGGCGCACTGCTTGTCTTATCCTGGTTGTTCAAGCAAAGGGCCGGCAGCAGCCGGAGCTTCCCGCAATGGATGCTATTTCTTCCGCTCGTATACTTGCCTGTACCGGCGATCAGCATCGTCTACCTTATAATCATCTTTGTGTTCTCGCTTTATGTGCTGGTCCAAGGCTACGCGGAAGAAAACCGCAGAAGCGTGAACATCGGAACCGTGCTGTTTTTAGTATCGACCATGATTGCGTATTTCAAGCTGACTTGGGGCTTCTTGGACAAATCGCTCTTCTTTATAACAGGCGGTCTGCTGCTGCTTCTGCTTAGCTGGCTGCTCAACCGCAAACGAAAACATTTATTTCAACACAACCAGGAGGGATAACCGATGAAAAAAAATATGCTGTATCTTCTCATCCTCCTGCAAACCTTATTTCTGCTTGGCATGGCCGGCACCTCTTATGCTACCGGCTGGCTTGGGCAAGAAATTAAGCTTAAGACCGTTCCCGTTGATCCGCGTGACTTTCTCTACGGCGATTACGTGATTCTACAGTATGATGCCAGCCGGATCAGCCCGTCGCAGTGGAAAGGCAGCGAGCCTTATCCTGAAGCAGGAACGGTTGTCTACTCCCTGCTTCGCGAAAAGGAAGGCTTATACGAGCTTGCCGCCGTTTATCCGCAAAAGCCAGAGGCAGGTGCCGGCGAGGTTGTTCTCAAGGGAGTCGTCGATTTCAGCTGGGAGGAGCGAATCGATATCGACTACGGCTTGGAGCGCTACTACGTGCCGGAAGGCACGGGTAAAGAGCTGGAGGAAAAAGCAGATCGGCTCGTGGTCACGATAAAAGTTGCTCCATGGGGACAGGCGCAAATTACAGGCGTCGAAACGATTCAGTAGGGCATGATTCCTCCTCTTCTGGGCATCCTAACCGAAAAAGGAGGTTGCGGAAGCCATGCCAACCAAGGATGAGTTCAAGCCGGAAACCGACGGGAATCCGGCCACCATTTACGAAGACACCTCGGATCATAACAGACCGGGCCAGCGGATCAACGATTCGATGGATATCGGCAGCGATACTGTTATGGATGAAGAGGATGTAGAGACGTAAAAAAACAAATATAACCCCGTTGTGCGGGAAGCTGCCCTTGTATGAATCAGCTTTTCCGTATACGGGGTTCTTTTATCACCTGGATGTATCATTGCAAGATCACAACTTTCGTTCTACATCATATCCCTTAGGAGCGAGTACCCTCTTCCCATTCCATCCTTGTAAAAGCGACATCCTCATCAGAGACTAACAGCGAAACGGAACGCAGTGCCTTAAACTCATTATGTAACCGATTCAGCTTGATTCTTGCGAGGACATTCATTTGTTCATGCTCATGAAGACGTTTCCGTTCTTCCCCGGTAACCTCACGCAGCTGCGCTTTTCGCTTCTGCTCGTTCGTTCCGTCAATTTTCCCTTCACCGAATGCCACAGCTTCCAGACGACTGATTTCTTCTTTGATTTCCTCTACTTTATTATGAAGCCAAAGAAGCTCCGTTTCAGCCCCTTCAATTTCTCTAGGAAGCGATAGCAGACGTTCCACAACTGCTTGCTTTTTCAATCTGGACAACCCTCCCTTTTTTTCTCGGGCAAGCTGCATTTTTCTTCTTCAGCGGACAACGAAAGCCCACTTTATTTTGTATGACGTCCAGCGTAAAAAAGAACTGGTAATTTACCGCCATTATACTGCATTCCGTTCCCAATCCAACCCCAATCCTGCAAGCAAGCAACTGCACACTTCTTTTACCGCCTTTTTCTTATATTATTCATTAGGGGGACTAGTTGAATAAAGAATTTTTTTGACAATAACATCATTTGGTGTCTCAGTTACTATCGCATCATAAACGGTAAAATTGGGTTCAACATCATCAGGTGCTAATTCTAATTTCCCATTATCACACTTTACGAAACTCAACTTATTTCCCGGCTCTAACAATTCTTCGTCCTCGACTTTTATCATTACAAAGGTTTGATCTGACCACACAAAAGAATCGTAACATTTAGGATCTATTGTTCTTTCTTGATTTGGCCGAACAATCATTAAGAACAATAATAGAAAAAGAGCCACCGTTCTGATTCTGAGGTAACGCATTTTTTTCTCCTTTATTTTTAAAATTATAGGGAGGCAACTCACCATGTTTCCTACTAGTTAAAAATAGGAGCCTGCTTTTCTTCATCACCCCGGCCACAGGCTGTGCTAACGATTGAACCATATCAATGAGTGGATCAAACGTTTCACCATTAATATGAAAACTAAAAGGGTGCCAACTTGGCACCTTTAGTGGTTATTTATTTACATTAGCCCCTGAGTTCTAGCTTATCTCATAAAACTCTGGATCATTACTTCATTGATTTAGCCAAATCAATCATTTCGGTTTTAGTCAATCGAGAACTATCCATTTCAAGATAAGTACCATCGTTGATCCATCTGAGTATCCCACCTTTGTTAGTGTTCGCCCACGATTCAAATCGTGCCTCAATACCGTTAAGATAGACCAATTCTCCACGTTGAATTGGTGTGAAGTATTCTTCAACTTTCGCTGTTCTCTCTTCGTTGTTTTTTACGTCTATGATTGTTTCTTCCCTTGTAATCTTGTATCCACTTACCCTATGCTGCTCAATGCCCACGACATAATTTTCATTACTGTCAAAGTAATGCAACCTGACCATTGAAATTGTCTTACTAAGGTCAAGAGGATACGGATATTTAACTTCAACCTTCCATTCGTTACTTATTGGGAGCATAAATCTGAAATCAGTTTTTTCCTTGATTTCAGATAAAACTGTTGAGCTAACCCCATTGCAATTTAAGCTAAATGCCGAACTCAAGATAAGCGAAAAGCAAAAAAGAACATTCTTCAACATGAGGTAAATCTCTCCTGTTTGTACTTTTGGCTTAAAGTACCCACTTTTTCCCTTGAATATGAATGTTACTTTTCTTGGTGATTAAAATGGGAATGATATCTATAAATGATACCAGAGGAGTGGTTCACAAAATGTTATTTACTAAACTTTTGAGCCTTTTACTTACGATCACTTTAGTAAGTGGCGGCACTGGCAATATCCCGAACATTAAAAATGACAAAGCTCTTCAATCGGATGTCCAAAAAGATATTGAAGCATTTGAAAAAGAAAACAATCGAGAAGTCCAACTTCCTAAAGATTTGCCCTTCAGACCTACAAAAATAGAAAGTTCGTATAACAAAACTTCAAACTCTTTAAGAATAACTTATTATGAAGATAAAAATACAATTCACATCGATATCGACAATTTAGATAAGATTAAAAGTAAGCCCCTACCTAAAAATGGTACCCATACAAAACTTTCTGATGGAACAGAAGCAAGATATTTTAACGGCAAAGAATCGGCTGCCGAAATACTTATCTTTTATAAATCTGGACTTATATACGGGATTGGATTTATAAAGCAAAACGGCACATTAATAGGGTTAGAAAAGTTACGGACCATTGCGAACTCATTAGAATGAAAACAGCTTATCCTTTTAGGATGCGCTGTTACTTATTTCGGGAAGCTATATTAAATTATTCCAGAACCAGTACTATCCATCCTGTCCGGTTCCACCACAGTTTGGCTATGTCCGCTCATTATGAGTTATTCACAACTCCAAACTAGGATGCTTAAACATCGCCACACTCTTTGACTCCCGCACGTTGATGATCCGGATCGACTCCACATGCGGCCTCTCCCATTAAAGATGCCCGCGCTGAGCTAGGGAATCAATCGCGTAGAAGATATTCTCCCTCTTGCGGCCGGTCTGTGCTCCAGTAGTTTCATTCGCGGCATGCGGCCGGCGAGAATGCTCGAATAATTCCGCAGAATATGCAACACTTTCTTTCGATATCGTTCAGCATGATTCCCCACCTAAAATTGATACTAACATTATATAGAAACAAGCACTCCTATTTAGGGAGTTGATTTATACGCATAAAAACACGCATAATATTAATCGCGCGCTAATAACGCGTGTTATAATGAGGGTATAGAAAGGAGCAGCTATCAACGCACTAGAGAAAGCAGGATTCATTAAATCCCCTAATCACGGACACAAATCAAGTCACCAAAGACACAACACAGTACCGACCCAACCAGATGCCGACATAAGCTTTCTCAGTGGCGGTGCGGTGATTCCGAAAGGAACACTGGGAAATATCGAACGGACTTCCGGGGTTAAATTCTCGCCAGGACTTCCCAATCGCGTTACCACAGATAATAAACGAGGAGCTGATAACATGAGTCTAAAAACACATTATATGTATCCGGTTGTAGTTGAAAGAGCAGAAGACGGCGGGCTCGGCATGTACTTTCCCGACTTCCCGGGAACAGCGATTCTAGTGCCCGATATCACAACCGGACTTAAACAAACGAAGGAACTTCTAGTCGTTAGGCTATTAGAGCTGGAAGAGAGGAATGAAGTTGTCCCCGAGCCATCCGCGCCAGACCAAATTGAGCTGCTGGATGCGACCGACCGGATCGTTTTCGTGGAGGTTTACATGCCTCCGTATCGCGATGAAGCAGCTAACAAGGCTGTAACAAAAAACTGCACATTGCCGAAATGGCTGCGGGACGCGGCTGAGGAAGCTGGTTTGAATTTCTCCCAAATTCTACAGAACTCTTTAAAGGAAGCCTTAGGCATCGACTCCCTTCGAAGGGGGCTCCGTTATCAAGAACAAAAAGAGCAGTGAGATACTCCCCCAATGTCATTAAGTTAAGGCGATGGGCCAACTT
>NZ_WTLI01000023.1 GCF_011421635.1 Paenibacillus turpanensis | reverse complement strand
AAGTTGGCCCATCGCCTTAACTTAATGACATTGACCTCGGGCCTCCTGCTCTTTTTCTATGATACGGGCTATTACGACTGGCTTTTACGCCAAATTGGTCAGCTCTCTGCCTTCTTTACGATACTTCGCATATTCAGCAGTTGCGGTAAACAGTACGTCGGAGGACGAGTTCAGTGCAGTTTCGCAGGAGTCCTGAACTACCCCGATTATGAAACCAACGCCAACGACCTGAATTGCGACATCGTTCGGAATACCGAACAAGCTGCACGCCAGTGGAATGAGCAGGAGGGAACCGCCGGCAACACCGGAGGCGCCTGCAGCTGAAACCGCAGACAGGACGCTGAGAATCAGGGCCGTACTGAAATCGACTTGAATGCCAAGCGTATGAACCGCGGCTAATGTTAGGACGGAAATCGTTACCGCGGCCCCCGCCATATTGATCGTAGCCCCTAATGGAATCGAAACCGAGTACGTATTTGTATCCAGCTTCAGCTTTTCACAAAGACTCATGTTAATAGGGATATTGGCAGCGGAGCTCCGGGTAAAAAATGCGGTAATCCCACTTTCCTTCAGGCAGCGGAAAACAAGTGGATACGGATTTCTGCGAATCGTTAGGTACACAATCAGCGGGTTCACAACAAGCGCGATCAAGAGCATACATCCCACGAGAAGGAGCAGGATTTTGCCATAATCGAGTAAGGAGGAAAGCCCGTTGGAAGCAATGGAATCAAAAACGAGTCCCATGATTCCGAGTGGTGCCAGCTGAATGACCCATTTGACGATTTGAGATACGGCATCGGAAAAATGAGTGATCAGATTCTTCGTTGTGTCACCGGCACCCCGTAAAGCAATCCCTAGAAGAATCGCCCATGTCAGGATTCCGATATAGTTGCCGTTCATGAGCGCGTGGACAGGGTTGTCAACGATGTTGAATAGCAAGGTCTTAAGTACCTCAATAATCCCTTCCGGAGGGGTTAAGTTCTCGGCGCCCTTTACAAGCGAAAGGCTGACAGGGAACACAAAGCTTGCAACAACGGCAATTAGCCCCGCGAGAAATGTGCTTATGCCATATAGGGCCAGAATCGATTTCATATTCGTTTTATGACCCTTCTTATGGTTGGAGATGGCCGACATCACGATGAGCAGGACTAACACAGGGGCCACGGCCTTTAATGCAGATACGAATAAGGAGCCGAAAATAGTGACACCTTTTGCGGCTTCTGGCACTGTGAGTGCCAAGATAATACCCAATACGATCCCCACGAGTATTCGTTTGACTAGGCTAATTTGATTCCATTTGAGAAAGAGTGCTTTCATATTTTTCCTCCGAATCTTTAACCCTATCCGATACGCAGCGGTAGGGGGAAAGTTGTATTTTGCGTTAGTTTATCATGAATCATGTAGGATGTGTATATTGGATTGTGAAATAGAGTACAAGCTTAATTTAAATGCTTTGCTTATTCCCAACAAAGCTCCGTTATCGCAAAAGGCCATCCTGTGGTACTATGGCTATAGAATCACAGAATGAAAGTTAGACGAACCAGGGAACGGGGATAACGTGTTGAAAACATTTAAAAAGGTTTATATAGAAATTACGAGCATTTGCAATTTGGCCTGCAGCTTTTGCCCGCCGACGGAGCGCAAGGCCAACTTTATCAAGGTTGAAGACTTTGCGACAAGGCTTGACGAGATTAAGCCGCATACGAGCTTTATTTATTTGCATGTAAAAGGGGAGCCGCTCCTTCATCCTAATATCGACCAACTGCTCGATATAGCCCATGAGAAGGGCTTTAAGGTCAATATCACGACAAACGGCACGCTGATCGCGAAAAATCGGCATAAGCTGCTCGGTAAACCTGCGCTGAGACAAATGAATTTTTCGCTGCACAGCTTTGATGGCCATGAGGGCTCGACGAACCGCGAAGGGTATTTGCGGGAAATCCTTTCCTTTGTCCGCGCGGCGGAAGAGCATCAGGTCATCTTCTCGTTCCGTCTCTGGAATTTGACGCAGGACAACGTAACGAATGCGCAGCGTCAGCGAAACCGTGAGACACTCCAGGTGATTGAGGACGAGTTCGGACTTGATTTTAAAATTGAGGAAAAGGTCGTGCCCGGAAGCGGAGTGCGAATCGCTGAACGGGTCTACTTGAACCAGGATTATGAATTCCAATGGCCGAGCTTAACAGCACCCGAAGATGATGGAAAAGGCTTTTGCCACGGACTTCGTACCCAAGCGGCGGTTCTCGTGGACGGAACGGTGGTGCCGTGCTGTTTGGATGGGGAAGGGGTAATTAACTTAGGCAATATCAACAAGACTTCCTTTTCGAGTATCGTAGAAGGAGAGCGCGCAAACAACCTAGTGGAGGGCTTTTCCCGCCGGGAGGCTGTTGAGGAATTATGCCGCCGGTGCGGGTACCGCCAACGGTTTGGGGCGTAGGGCATTATACTAAGGCAAGGACACGGGATTGTTTTACTGTGTCCTTTTTTCGCTGCGTGATCATCGGAGCAGGGACTATCGGTTTTCCAATTTGTGATGTATTTCATTGTGAAATTCAAGCCTAAGGCTTATGATGCAGGTGCGGATAAGAGGAGGCTGAATTCATGTTAAATCGAAGGATCATCGGAGTTACTGCAGTCGTTACGGCTGTTTTGCTGGGGGCATATCTTTACACACAACAGGCGGGAAGCGACACTCTGAAGGAAACGCAGAACATCAAACAATTGGTGCAGGATTACAGCAGGGGGAGCTTAAAGGCTCAGGCGGCATCGATTACTCCACGGCAGCTGATCGTCACAACCAATGACAAAAGCAAGGTTGCTTATGATTTGCCGAAAGAGGAGTTTTTTGTATCCATCGCCCCATATCTCAACAACACGCATCCTTGCGCAACCCACAGCTTAACAAGCTGCCAAGGCGAATTAACGAACCAGTCATTTCACGTTTATATTGAAGACGCCAAGGGAAAGGTCGTCGTAGATCAGACGATGAAATCCGAGGCTAACGGTTTTATAGATTTATGGCTTCCCCGGGATAAGACATACAGCATAACGGTCAAACATAACGGAAAAACCGTAAAATCAGAGCTATCCACCTTCGAAACGGACAATACCTGCATTTCTACACTGCAGCTGATGTAAAGAAGAATATGTAGATGCCACTTTTAGTTTAATGAGCACCGAGATGGTGCTTTTTTTATTTGTCTTTTTCCTGAATTAAACTATTTTTACATGGATATTTGTAGGAAAATGTTCTTCTGTGTCGAAATGAACAATAAATACCTAAATGGAGAGTGGCTTATGGCACGTACGTATTATGCAGAAGGAAGGCAAGTGGCTTATCTTATACGAGGAGGGCTCATTTTAATCGGATTAAGTGTGTTCTTTTTTACAGGGTTAAAAAAATACTGGTGGTTATTTTTTATCATTATTTTTGGAAGTGTAATTGTGGGTGATATTTTAGGTGCTAGGTGGACGAGAAAAAGAAGACTGGAAAAGAAAGGAGGTTTGAAAAAACAGAAGAACGATGCGCCTGCTGTAGTAAAGGATAAAAAATCTAACCCATCCATTTCAAAAGCTTTGTCTGACAGGGAGCTGTTGAAAGCTAACGTTCATACCTTATCGGGCACTGATTTTGAACGGTTGATGGAGCTGTATTACATAGACCAAGGATACCAAGTTCAGCGTGTTGGAGGAGCAGGGGATCATGAAGTCGATCTTATCTTAAAGGGTAAAGAGGGCTATAAAATTGCGGTGCAATGTAAGCGCTGGAAGCAAGATGTTGGGAATGATATTGTCCTTCGTTTGAAGTCTGGCAAGCAAGTGCATGGTTGTTATGACGCTTGGATTGTAACGACGAGCAATTTTACGAAATCTGCGAAAGAGGCCGCGGAGAAACTGAATATTCGTCTAATTAACGGCTTAATTTTAGATGATCGTCTAATGAAGTGGAAGTCAAAAAAGGGCATTTCCTAATGTGCTGGAGGATAAAACATGAGAAGGAAACAAAAACAATCGATATCAACATTTTTGATCAGTGCACTCGCGTTTTTATTCGCTTGTAAAGCTTTCGTTTGGGTGTTGGAAAGTCAAATTGTTCATACAACGATCCATATACCAGAATTGAACTATGCAATTATTGGCGTAAGCATTGCGTTATTATTGCGAATAGGATTTGTTTGGATGAGGGCAAAAGGGAAAAATGTGAGTAAGAGTGACGTTTCGTTTGATTCTAACCAGGAAGAAGCATCCTACGAGAGTAACGAGTATAGTTGTGCAGCCTGCGGTAAATCCGTAAGTGAAAAGGTAAGACAATATTGTTTAAGCAAGCCAAACCGATTTAAGGGGAATGTATACTGCTATAACCATCAAGTAACTCATTCCTCATAAATTTTACAAAATCGAAAGCCTATCGTCTACGAATAGACGGTAGGTTATTTTTTATGGGATCGCTAAGTTAACTGTTGTATAATAATGGGAAAACGTCGAGTGTAAATACCTTAACTTAAGTATCCCACGAAAGGAGAGCCCTCATGAACTTTACTTTAAACGAAGCAATGGAGGTTTTGGAACGCACTCCGCAATCTTTTAAGACTCTATTGTCCGGCTTGTCCGTTGGCTGGCTGCAGTGCAATGAAGGCGAGGGGACATGGAACGCAGAGGAGGTCATCGATCATCTCATTGAAGCAGAAACGACTAATTGGCTGCCGAGGCTCGAGATGATCCTTCAAGAAGGCGAACGCCGTCCTTTCCCGCCGTTTGACAGGTTTGCTCATCTGAATGGCAAATCCGAACAGCAGTCCATGGAAGAAAAGCTGCAGCACTTCCAATCGATCCGTACTCAAAATATCGTCAAGCTACAGGCTCTCATACCACCGGGGACGAATCTAGAACAGACGGGGCTGCATCCCGCTTTTGGCAAGGTAAAGCTCAGAGAGCTGCTTTCAACGTGGGTCGTTCATGACTTGACTCACATGGCGCAAATCACCAGAGTGATGGCTAAGAGATATAGTGAAGACGTCGGGCCCTGGAAGGAATACTTAGGGATCTTGAAATAGACTCCACTGCCCCTTTAGCTTTAATGTATTACAATGAATTTCACGAATTCGAGCATCAAGCGGAAGAGACCAAGAAGGGTCTTTGGTCAGACGAGCTTCAAGTACGAGCCGAGGATGAAAAAGTGAATCGGGCATATGTGATGTCGGGAATGGACCAAGAGATCCTAACGTCGAAAGAACAATCGACACTTCGCTCCGATGAGGTTATGATTCATTTGCAAATCACCAACGACGGAGATTTTTTACGGTACAAGGCCCTGTCTGACGAGGCCAAAAAATCGCTGATCTTTGATTACGTAAAGTATAATGTAAGAACGGATATCGAATTTGCCCAAACGCGTTTCGTGAATATTTTGTATAAAGACGCGATCTACGCGGAGGCCAGACTCGAAGCAGGGGCCAAGCTTGAAGCGATGAAGGTTACTTTTTACAAAGAGGGCGAATAATTTGAAAGTGTAAGCCGGGTGCTAAAGCATCTGGCTTTTTTGTTATTCGAAAATAGGATAGGAATAAATGGATAATTCTGGTACCCTATGAATGGGTCAAGATGAAACGGAAGGAGGGTGCTGAATATGAAAAAGCTGATGGCAGTTCTAATTGTATTTGTTCTATTGATAACGGGTTGCGGCACGAGCGTGAGTCCCGGCACTTTCGGCGAAGCCCAGCCACCCCCAGCTCCTGAACAGGAGGAAGAGCCTCCTGATGTAAAAGAAACTGTAACGCTCAAGGAGCAAGCCGAGGTTCCGATGGAGAAAGAGGAAGAGTCGTCTCAAGCATCGACAGTAATCCTAGACGGTAATACCATTTCAGTAGATCTCAAAGTCATCGATTATGTTCAAAAGCTAGAAGGATTTGATTCCGCTTCCGATGAGCTGCTTTTTTACGAAACAACGGATTTGGATCAAGACGGGAAACAGGAGGCCGTGCTTGCGTTCGGGCAAAAATATGAGAATGCCGTGGATACCTATGTTACGCACAGCTATGTCTTGCGGAACAATGGCGGAGAAGTCGAAGTACTGGGCTCAAACCTGATTGGCGGGAGCGCCTATAATACGTACGAGGTTAACGTTATCGAGCTTAAGGGTTCACCCCATCGGTATGTATACCATGGACTGACGAACGGTGGAAATTTATCCGGATTCCTTCTGTATAAGCTGGAAGGGAACGAGATTGTATTATTTGACGGATCGGCGTCAGCGACCGGAAGCGGAATGGACGAGTTGGTATCCTCCGGCGAAGACGGAATCTATGATGGCTATATTTCGGATCGAAGCAGCTATGATGTTTATTACATCCCCGTACAAAAGTATTACCATTTCGACGGCAGCAAGTTCGTCCTTAGTGGAACATCGGTTTCGTTACCGGAGAAACCGACTACTCCGAGAGAAGCCTTATTCCAGTTCTTATCGTTAACGGCATTAATGATTGATAACGAGGATCTTTCGAAGCGTCTATCCGAGCTGTGCAGCTGCGGCCAATACGAGTTTAATGAACGTGAGATGGAGCTGATCCGATTTTGGCTGGATGAACATTTGCATGGGCTTTCGGCGGAGGAGGAGGCCCATGCGGAAACGAGTTTGCTGCAGGAATACGTCGAGCTTGTCATCAAGGACAATTTACAGCAGGCAGGTAAGGATGGCGGCGAACAAGCCGCACTATCCTTTAGGCTGAAACCAAACGGAACCTCTTGGGTTATTGAAAAAGTGATTCGAGGTGGAGAGGCGGAGCATAAGGAGCAAGAACCGATTTCTTCTCTCGATACAGCGAAGCAGCAGACGGAGTAGTCGAACTAGGAAACGCTGTTCTTAGAGTTTTTAGAATTAGAGGTTACGTAAGACAAAGCATCATAAAAACGCCCTTTCCCTCCAATTCGGGGGAGAAAGGGCGTTTTCCATTCGATTGAAATCTGCGGCTGACTCCCCGAATTTCAACATATATATAAAAAATCGACAAAATACGACTATAAGTTTAGTCTATGAATCTCGAAACAAGTAAATAAGTACTACTTGGGAAAAATGGTTGAATTATACAATAGATATGCTAGGATTAATGTCATAAAGTTATCTTTTTATAAAAAGGGGGCTCTTTGATGCGTGAGGAGTATCTAGTTCAACCGAGTCTAACGGTGAACTCGCAGCGTTCGGAAACGTATTCGATCGACAAGCTGTTTTATGTTGCATTTTTCGGGGGCGTGGTTGCTCTTACTGGATTGGCTGTCAAAAATGCAAAAATGCTGCGAATGAGCCAGGCGGTTGTGATCGGGATGATCGCTGCAGCTGTTATTGTTTTTGGAGTGAAGCTGGGCTTTTATTATGCCGTTCTGGAGCACCTCATTGAGGTGGAGAATCGGGTTGCTCGTTATATGGCCCGAGCGCTGGAAATGGTTTTATGTGCGGGGTTTTATTTTTCAATGAAGAAGAGCTATCAGAATCATATGCTGCTGGTCGGCGGCGAGCGACCGATTTTAAAGCCTGCCTTGGCATGGTGCGGGGTTTCGATTTTGATTGAAGGAAGCCTGATTATGCTGATAGCTATGTAGGCAAGGAGGTGCGGGATGGAATTTACAACGGTGAGAAATGAGAGTGCGGAACCCAGCCTGGAGAAGAAAATGCAGCTCATCCGTCATTATATAGGGCTTTTGAGATACGAGAAGACCTTGAGCCTTATCAAAGAAGCATTAGCTGATGAGCCGGAGCACGGGGAGTTGTATTTTTGGGGGGCGGCAGCATTTTATGCGCTAGAGAAGTATCCGGAAGGGGAATTGTACCTCGATGAGGCGTCACGGTTAGGATACAACCCGATTAAGGTTGCATCTTTGCGGGGCCATCTTTACCAAGATGCGAAACGCTGGGTCGAGTCGGAGCAGGCTTATCTGGAATCGCTGCGCCTGGACCCGAACCAAGCCGGTGTTTATGCCGCTTATGCGACGCTCATGCTTGCAGCCGGGCATGAATCGAAGGCGAAGAAGCTGCTAAAGATGGCCCAGCAGCTAGACCCGCAGGATTCCGACGTCTTATATTATCAGTTTTTATATAAGCTTACCAAGAAAAATAAGCAGGATATTCTGCATTCGCTGCAGCGCTCTGTTGAAGGGGCATCCAGTGAATTACAAATGCTGTACCAGTTAGCTTTACATGAGTTATATCATGAACGTTTGAAATCCGCGAAGGAATATTATCGGCAGGCATTTCTGCTCGACCCGAGCAATAAGTCGGTGCTGGAGGTGTTAGAGATCCTTGAGCTGGATACGCATTGGTTATTTGCTCCCATCCGATTCGTTAACAAAATCGGCGGTCCGCCTGTAGTGTATGCTGTAGGACTGATGCTCGTCTTGGGGCTGCGGTTCTTCGGTTGGGAGCAAGCATCGATGATCTGTATTTATGTGTATTTGGCTTACGTTGTTTATTCGTGGACCGCAGCAGGCATATATAAAGCAATTTGGAAGCGTAAATTTAAAGGAGTCGTCGTTTAAATGATGGATAAAATTGCATGGCTTCAGGATATGGCAAGGAAGAATCCAACGGAAGCACAGGGGTGGTACTGGCTCGGTAAGGAGCAATTGGAGCATGGTGATGCGATTGGTGCGCTGCAATCGTTTACGGAGGGGCTGCGGCACAGCGACGATTCGCTTCGCGGCATGCTTTTGACGGAGCTATCCAATGCAACGGCGGCGCTTCAGACTGGGGCTGCTAAGGGAGCTCCGGCGGTTGGGCCGGACTTGGAGGGCGGACGACCCGGAGCGGGAACAGAAGCCGCTGCCGCATCCAACACGGCAGGAGCTTCCGAAACCGCAACCAAGGAAACCTCCTCGGTCGAGCAGGAGCTGCAAGAGGTTACACAGGTAACGGCGGCGGTGCTTGCTTCGGTCGAACAGTTCTTGAGAGAGACCGAAGATTATAGAAAAGAATCATCCACGGGTGGACAGCTAGACTCAAGCGTAGACCTGCCGGCTGTAGTGGGGGATGTGTCCGAGGGTGGCGCTGCATCTTCTGCCGATATTGCCTCTAGCGAGGTGGATGCTGGTACAAAGGAAGAGGGGCTGAAGGAGCCGGAGGAAGCATGGAAGCCCCGAGGTAAACCCGGATTGCATGTTCTTCATGGCGGGTTGGACTCGGCTTCTGCCCCAGAGCCAGCACCGGACAAGCATCGGATTACCTTTGCCGATGTCGCGGGACTGGCAGATTTAAAAAAAGCGATTCAAATGCGCATTATCAGCCCGTTTTATAATCAAGGGTTATTCTCCAGATTCCGCAAGAAAACAGGGGGAGGCGTATTGTTATACGGTCCTCCGGGCTGCGGCAAAACGTTTATTGCGAGAGCGACGGCGGGAGAATGCAAAGCGAACTTTATTAATGTACATATTACGGATATCTTGGACCCGTATATCGGGGTAAGTGAGTCGAATCTATTGGAGATCTTTGAAAAGGCACGCCATCGGAAGCCGAGCGTCATGTTTTTTGACGAAATTGACGCGATCGGGTTTAACCGCTCGAAATCGTCTTCGCATATGAGGGGGCTAGTCGATACGCTGCTGACTCAGATGGAAGGAATGGATACTTCCACCGATCAGGTACTCGTCATTGGCGCGACCAATATGCCTTGGGATGTGGATAATGCCTTGAAGCGGCCGGGACGCTTTGACCGTTTGATCTTTGTGGCTCCGCCGGATGAGGTGGCGCGGGAGCAAATGTTCCGGCTAAAGCTTTCAGGGCGTTACGTCGGCATTATTAATTGCGCCCGGCTGGCCGAACGGACGGAGTTTTTCTCGGGCGCTGATATTGAAAATGTGTGCGAACGTGCTGCGGAGTATGTGCTGGGTGAAATTATGGACACCGGTGTGGAGCGTCCGATTGAACAGCGCGATGTGGAGCGGGCGATTGAGGAGACGCAGCCTTCCACGTTGGAGTGGATGCGCACCGCCAAAAATTACGTGAAGTACTCCAATCAATCCGGCCTGTACAATGACGTGGAGCAATACTTAAAAAAACATAGTAAACGAATATAGCAGACAGAGCTCAAACAGAAACGACCTTATCCCGCGAATGGCTGGATAAGGTCGTTTTTTCAATGCGTTAAGGAGCTGTGACTGTAGAATCCGTTGTATCGGTGCTTGTAGACGGGCTCGTCGTGGATGAATCCGTCGTTGCTTCTGTCGTGGATGGATCCGAAGTTGTTCCCGCCGACGCTTCTGTCGAGGAAGCATCTGTCGCCGCGTCGGTCGTTGTAGAATCGGCAGCAAGCGCGGCTTCCTCCGTGGTGGTTGCCGGCTCGGACTCAATGATGATGATGCTTTTCGTTTCCGGATCGTAAGAAACCTCCGCGCCGAACGCTTCCGCCAAGAAACGGGCAGGGATAAAGGTACGGTTGTGGATGGACTGCGCTGCAACATCCAGTTTATGTTCAACCCCGTTAATAAGTGCCGTAGAGCTTCCCAGTACTAGCTCCACAGTAGTATCCCCGCGTACGACGGATACCGTTCCTGTCGCCGCATCGAAGGATACCTCGGCTTCAAGAGCCTCTGCCATAGCGCGGAATGGGACCATTGTGCGTTCATTTTCGATGAACGGCTGTGCGTCGAAAGCCGGACGTTTGCCGTTGACGAACGCTTTTAATCCGTCTTCGCCTTGTTTCTCGAGAAGCTTGGCGAGCTTCTTCACGGCATTGATATCTTTGGGCGCAAATTGCACGATCTTTTCCTGAGTTTCAACGGCGGCCTCAGTGTCCCCTGCCTGCTCCAGCTCTTCGACAAGCTCCTCCGCGTTTTCTACATCTTCTTTGGTTGCCCGGCCGGCGAGTAAGCCTTCAATTACAGCTTGGGCGGGAGTGCCCTGTACTCGTTCCAGTGCCCGTTCCAAGCCCTTCGCCTTATCTTTCTTCACGGACCCGGTCTCCTCGTCAGCTTCCTCGGATGCAGGCTTGTCCGCTTCCTCAGCCTCTGTGGATTCCGCACCCGTCTCTAGCTGCGTATCTGCTTCCGAATCTGCCTTTAATTCCACCTCGTTCTCGCTCTTCTTCGTCTCCGCCTCACTTGCTTGTTCCGAGCGCACCTCGTCCTTTTCCTTAGGTCCCTTAGCTCCTACAGCCGTTCCGCCAAGCATGCTTCCAAGCATTACAGAGAGAGCCAGCAGCAATGTTGTTTGCTTTTTCCACCTTGTCATTGTTGTGTCATTCCTCCTACAAAGTTGTCTTGGGAAAAATAAAAACTCGCCACGGCTGCCCGCAAACGAGTTATATTGTTAATCGCTTTGCGGTAACTGGCTGGCATGAGCGCTGCTGCGCTGGTAGCCCCTATAGCTTTGCGTCCCCGTCTTTCGGCGGGTTTGCCTTTGTCGCTTATGTGGTTACTTCTAAGCTACTATGATAGGGGGCGCCTGTCAATGATAGTTTCAACACAATATTACAATTTTCGACATATATGTTTGGGGTGCTTCACAATCCATACGATAGAACCGTGAGATGATGAAAAAATACTACAAAACGATGAACAAATTATATTTTGTTTTTGTCCAAAGGTACTTATGATAGGTTTTGTACAGTAGGTTGTAAGCGCATACACAACAGAAATGGGAGTGAGGTGATTCGTTATTTTATAGGAGAAAAACTGGTAGGGGCACGGAGAACGAACATTCCATTCATTCAGGAGGTATCGTGATGAAGCACAAAAGTAAGCGAATAATAATGATTTTGGTGGCCACATTCCTTATGCTCGCCTCGTTTCCATTTCAAGCCCAAGCGGCTTCGACGACATTCATCAATCCGGTTGCACCGTACTCCTCGGCGGATCCACATGTCATGAAGCATACGGACGGGTATTATTATTTCGTCCATACGTCACAAGGATGGGATAAGCTCGATATTTCCCGCTCGACTTCACTGACGGGAATCGGTAATGGTGAAAGAAAAACCGTATTCACCAAGTCCTCAGCGTATTGCGCCGGATCCAATTGTTATTCCGGTAACATTTGGGCTCCTGAGCTGAATTATATTGACGGAGCATGGTACTTATATTTCAGTGCGGGGAGCAGTGAGCCGAATACTCCGCACCAGCGGATGTGGGTTATCAAAAATACGAGCGCCAACCCTTTACAGGGCACATGGTCCGCTCCGATCAAGCTGAAGGATACAGCCGATTACTGGTCGATTGACCATACCGTAGCGAAAATCAACGGTCAGCTTTATATCGCTTGGTCGGAAATTGCGCCCAACCAGCCGCAGCGCATTATGATCGCTAAGATGAGCAGTCCAACGGCGATACAGGGCAGAGGAGTCGTCATATCCTCTCCGACGAATGCTTGGGAAAGATCGGGATCACCTGTGAATGAAGCGCCTTCCTTTATCACGCATGGCTCTAAGGTGCATATGACCTTCTCGGCCAGCGGCTGCTGGACGGACGATTACAAGTTAGGATTGCTTTCGGCAAACTTGACTGCAGACCTAACGGTGGCAAGCAATTGGACCAAAAGCTCAAGTCCCGTATTTCAGAAAACAAGCACCGTATTTGGCCCGGGACATAACAGCTTCGTGAAATCGCCCGACGGGAAAGAGGATTGGATCGTCTATCATGCCAATGACGGTTCAGGACAAGGCTGCGGTGAGCAGAGAACGACGAGAATCCAGAAGGTAACCTGGAACGGGGATACTCCAGTTTTCGGAGCACCGGTGAACCCGGCGACAGCGATTACGAGACCTTCCGGGGAAGGAACTGGAGATATTTTTTACCGCATTAAAAACCGCAACAGCGGAAAGGTGCTTGCTGTAGAAACTGCATCAACAGCCGATCGGGCCAATGTGCTGCAGTGGACCTACAATGGATCGGGTGACCAAAAGTGGGCGCTTGACCCGGTATCCGGCGGATACTTCAAGCTAAGAGCAAGCCACAGCGGTAAAGTAGCCGACGTCCTTGATTTTTCTACGGAAGATGGCGCAAATGTGATCCAGTGGCCTGATCTTGGAGGCACGAATCAGCAGTGGAGCTTTATCTCAACGAATAATCAATATTTTGAGATCCGAAATCGCAACAGCGGCAAAAACCTTGACGTGTACAACGGAAGTTTAGAGGATGGCGGCAATGTCGGTCAATGGGCGGATTTGAACAATACGGTACAGCAGTGGATTTTTGAACGGGTGAATTAATGAAAACAGCCGATGCAGCTCCGGATGGGGAGGCGTCGGCTGTTTCTATTACCATATTGTTAAATGATTCACACGGAGAATTTGTCTAAATTTGGTGATTAATACAAGCGAATCTGCTATGATGGGTAGGCACAAATCGAATCTTATGTTTACTACTTGGAGGCTGTTATGAAAAAGAAATTGTCGCTTGTAATGCTTTTTACCATGCTTGTTTCTTGTTTTGCTGCGATGCCTGTAATGGCTGCGGAAAAAAGGGCTGAGACCATTAACCTCATTAATGATCAATCGGGTTACCAAATTATTGTTGAGAACTTTATCGGGGTTCAAGAAATTACGGCGAAGGATATGGACGATCAAGAGTTTCAAACGACGGTTCTCGTGATGCAAACTCCGGAGAAAGCGAGCGATGGAAGCTACCCTATCTTTGAAGTAGTGACACAGGATCCTGCAGCACATCAGCTGGAATCTTTTCCGGGGAGCTACCTAGACGGACAGCTGGGCAGCTTCAGCGGCACGTTTGCCGATGGAAAACTCATGTACAGTCCAAGCTTTAGTATGGAACGCGATTTGAAGGATATCGTAGAAGGAAGAGTATTCTCGTTTGACTTCTTCGTCGCGGATAAAGACGGGAACCTGATTTTTGATGTAGCCGACATGAATTTCATGTTTGTGAATGAAGGCAGCGCAAACGCAGCTGCTCCCACTCAAGAAGCTGCGGCACAGCAGCCCTCCAATGCGGTAGCGCAGTCGACGGCTTCCAAGGTAATCGTCAACGGAAAGGAAGTTGCTTTCGAAGCGTACAATATCGATGGCAGCAATTATTTCAAGCTGCGCGATCTGGCGCAGGCTGTCAACGCAACGGACAAGCAGTTTGAAGTAGGCTGGGACGGGGCAAACAATGCAATTAATCTAGCCACGAAGCATGCTTATACGCCAGATGGCAATGAACTAAAGGTGTCCGGTCAGGCGGGAGCGAAGGAAGCACTGCCAACTCCGTCGAAAATCTATGTTGACGGTCAAGAGGTACAGTTTACAGCGTATAATATTAATGGGAATAACTATTTCAAGCTTCGGGATCTCGCGCAAGCAATCGACTTTGCCGTGACATGGGATGGAGCAGCCAATCAGGTTGGAATTAACACGGCGGAAGGCTATACGGCAAACTAAGCAGCGGGGAACGAAAGCTGAACACATAAATAAAGGTGGAGCTGGGAAAATCCAGCTCTACCTTTTTTCATTAACGAACAAATGGACATGACATTTGTCATACTCTCGACTTGACGTTTATGACTAACCCATAAACCGTGTATTTTCTATAATGGAAAATACAACAATATTGCTTATAAAGCACGGTTTCGTACCGGTATACGAAAGTCGAGGAGGAATTTAGCATGTCTCAGGCGAAACTGATGGAATTGAAAAAAAATGTTGCCCCATACGAGGCGACCGACATAAAAAAGAGCATCTGGCAGATTGTGAATACGGTTGGGCCGCTTTTAGTGCTTTGGTACGCGGCTTATGCGAGCCTTTCGATCTCGTTCTGGCTAACCCTGCCGCTGGCGATCATCACGTCAGGCTTTGTCGTTCGAACCTTTATTCTGTTCCACGATTGCTGCCATCAATCCTTTTTCAAAAATCGTCTTGCCAACGATATTGTCGGGACGATTACCGGCGTGTTGACGCTTTGCCCTTACGAGCAGTGGAAACGTAGTCACTCGATTCATCATGCGACGAGCAGCAATTTAGATAAGCGCGGCATCGGCGATATGTGGGTGCTGACCGTTGACGAGTATGCGGAAGCATCCTTCTGGGTGCGCATGGCTTATCGTATTTACCGGAACCCTTTAGTGATGTTCGGTCTTGGACCGATTTATATTTTCTTGATCTCTTACCGTTTTAATGTGAAGGATGCGAGACGCAAAGAGCGAATCAACACGCATGTGACCAATGTTTTGATTGTAGCCTTGTATGCGCTGTTGATTTGGGCGATCGGCTGGCAGGCCTTCGTTCTTGTTCAGGGGCCGGTGTTTTTCTTCTCGGGCTTATTTGGAATTTGGCTGTTTTATGTTCAGCATCAATTTGAGGATACGTACTTTGAGCATGAAGAAGAGTGGACGTATGTGCAGGCTGCGGTCGAAGGAAGCTCTTATTACAAGCTGCCGAAGCTGCTGCAGTGGATTACGGGGAATATCGGCTTTCACCACGTCCATCATTTAAGCCCGAAGGTGCCGAACTATAATTTGGAGAAGGCGCATCTTGCTGCGCCGCCGCTTCAAAAGGCGACAACAATCACGATTCGCACGAGCCTCAAAGCTCTTCGATTCCGCCTCTGGGATGAGCGTCAAAAAATGTTTGTCGGCTTCAAGGATGTGAAGAATACGCTTCGTCATACGAAACCGGCAACAGACAAGTAACCGGCTTCGTACGCGCGAGCTGTCAATAGGGGCGTCTCCTTGAAGTCGTAAACCGGCCGGGAGCGCCCTGATTTTGTGAAATGAGGGATGATGCATGAACAAGTGGCATCAAATTTTCCAAAGAAATACGGGGTTATCCCCTTATGTGTGGGTTGTGTTTTACATCCTCCCGTTTTACTTTATTTTCCGCTCCTCCTCAACGTGGGAGGTTGTGTCAGGCATTGTGATGATTATTGTTTTCTTTGTTTGTTATGTGCTGTCCTTTGTGTCAAAAGGATGGCTCGTTTACTTTTGGACTAGTGTACAGATCGGCATTTCCATTGCCATGACGTTGATTTTCGGATATGTATATTTCTCCTTGTTTTTGGCTTTTTTTATAGGTAATATACATAATCGGATCGCATTTTTTACCTTATACACCTTTCATCTTGTCAGTACCTTTGCTACGATTAATTATGGCTTTGCCTCGCAAAACCCGGTGTTTATCACGCAGCTTCCATTTGTTCTCGTCTGTTTGATCGGTGTGATATTGCTTCCGGTCAATACTTATAATAAAAATAAACAGGATAAGCTCGAAGGGCAGCTGGAGGACGCGAATAAGCGGATTTCGGAGCTGGTGAAGCTGGAGGAACGGCAGCGGATCGCCAGGGATTTGCACGATACGCTCGGACAGAAGCTTTCTTTAATTGGGCTAAAGAGTGATTTGGCAAGCAAGCTGGTAGGCAAGGATCCGAAGAAGGCGGTGGCGGAGATGAATGACGTCCGTCAAACCGCCCGAAGCGCTCTGAAGGAAGTTCGGGAAATGGTTACGCAAATGCGGGGCGCTCGAATCGAAGAAGAGCTATTCCGTGTCAAGCAAATTTTGAAGGCGGCGGAAATTGAACTGGTTCTGAAAGAGGAAGCTCCCCTGGACGATATTTCGTTGATCTCGGAAAATGTGGTCAGCATGTGCTTGAAGGAAGCGGTGACCAATGTCGTCAAGCACAGTGCGGCCACGCAATGCATGATAGAGTTTAGCCCGAACCGGACTGATCTCACTGTAAAGGTGATGGATAACGGGGTAGGGATCGGCAGCCAGATGAGCTTTGTCCGGGGCAACGGATTGCGCGGAATGAAGGAACGACTGGAGTTTGTAAACGGAAGTTTAGAGATACAATCTGATGAAGGCACACAGGTGATTATTAAGGTGCCGAAGGCTTCCAAACGGCCCGTGGAGGAGAAGGAGGCGGAGACATGATTCGGATCGTTATTGCCGAGGATCAGCGCATGCTGTTAGGCGCACTGGCTTCGCTGCTTGACCTCGAAGAGGATATGACTGTTGTCGGTAAAGCGGCTAATGGTGAAGATGCAGTTAAGCTGGTCCATTTGCATAAACCGGATATTTGTGTAATGGACATTGAAATGCCGGTGAAAAGCGGTTTAGATGCAGCGGAGGAGCTGAAAGCTTCCGGCTGTAAGGTCATTATTTTGACCACCTTTGCGCGTTCGGGTTATTTCGAGCGGGCGCTAAAGGCGGGTGTCAACGGATACCTGCTGAAGGACAGCCCAAGTGAAGAGCTGGCCGATGCGATTCGCAGCATTATGGCTGGACGACGAATCTACGCGCCGGAGCTGATGGACGAGGCGTATAATCAGGGCAATCCTTTAACGGAGCGGGAGAAGGAAGTTCTTGAATTAATAGCCGACGGCAAAAATACGAAAGAAATCGCGAGCGAGCTGTTTATTACAACGGGGACGGTGCGCAATTATATATCGGTCATTTTGGATAAGCTGGATGTCAGCAACCGGATCGAAGCAATAAAGCGATTTAAAGAGAAGGGCTGGTTCAAATAGGGGAAAGGTTCAATCCCAGGTCGTGGGGTTGAGCCTTTTTTT
Organism: Paenibacillus turpanensis; assembly: GCF_011421635.1. Classification (GTDB taxonomy): domain Bacteria; phylum Bacillota; class Bacilli; order Paenibacillales; family YIM-B00363; genus Paenibacillus_AK; species Paenibacillus_AK turpanensis. The sequence continues at coordinate 74,385 of NZ_WTLI01000023.1, read as the reverse complement.
ATTTTATAGGGATAATTGGGAAAAAGAGGGTTGACTTCAAGTTGAATGTGTTATAGTATTTGACACATATTAATGTTAATTAAGTTAACACGAAATAACTGGCTCATCATTTTAGTGAAGGAGTGGTTCGGATGAGATTCCTAGTGATGATTGCAGGATTGTTTTCGGATAAAATAGAACCGGTATGTGCCAGCGCGCTAAATGAATCGTTTACAGGCTCTGAAAAACACTGGTCTTCACGGGCTTGAGACGGATTATACCGTATCGTTAATACGATTTACTTAAGACAACATAAAGGGGGTTCCTTTAACCAGGGGAACGCCTTTTTTTGTTCATCAAAACGTTGTCTACCATTTTTAATGAAAAGGAAAAAGACTTTGAAGAATTTTTTTTGTGTTAATAAGTTTGACATGAAACTATTGAACATTTCGTGAAAATGAGTTAACCTTATGATTATAAATGTTGTGTCACAAAACCTAACAACATAAATTATATTATTTTACACCAAAAATGTCGTTTATGGGGATTCGTTAACGAAATGGGAGTGTGAGTGCGATGAAGAAAAAGCTGGTGTTGGTCGGTAATGGTATGGCAGGTGTCAATTGTGTGGAACAGCTGTTGAAGCTGGCCCCGAATAAGTATGACATCACAATTTTCGGCAGTGAGCCTCATCCGAATTACAACCGTATTTTACTGTCTTCTGTGCTGGCAGGCGACGCCAAGATGGATGATATCGTCATTAACAGCTGGGACTGGTACAAGGAAAACCGGATTATGCTTCACGCAGGACATACAGTCAACCATATTGATACGAATGCTAGGACGGTGAGCACGGACAATGGTCTCTGTGTTTCCTACGATGAATTGATTATTGCGACAGGATCTCTTCCATTTATGCTTCCTCTTCCGGGCGCCGACAAACAAGGCGTGATCGCTTTCCGAGACATTAAGGACTGCGAGACGATGATGGAAACGGCGAAAAAATACAAGAAAGCGGTAGTTATCGGAGGCGGCTTGCTCGGGTTGGAAGCGGCGAGAGGGCTGCTCAATTTAAATATGGAAGTTTCGGTTGTTCATTTGGGCAAATCCTTGATGGACCGCCAGTTAGACGAGACGGCAGCGATGATGCTGCAGCGGGAGCTGCAAAAGCAAGGGATGAAGTTTTTGCTCGAAAAAAATACCGAGAGAATTCTCGGGAAAGACCGCGTGACCGGCCTTCGTTTTACAGACGGAACAGAGGAGTCGGCCGATCTTGTGGTCATGGCTGTCGGCATTAAGCCGAATGTTGCGCTTGCAAAGAATAGCGGTATTCAGACGAACAGAGGCATCGTAATTGACGATTTCATGCAAACGAGCGCGCCTGGCATTTACTCGGTTGGCGAGTGTGCAGAGCATCGCGGCATCGCCTACGGTCTCGTCGCTCCGCTGTATGAGCAGGGTGCTGTGCTGGCGAAGCGTCTGGCCGGGATCGAGACGGACGGCTATCATGGTTCGGTCGTTTCTACGAAGCTGAAGGTTTCCGGTGTGGATGTGTTCTCGGCTGGAGAATTCCGCGACGATGTCGATACGCGGTCGGTACGAATACAGGACGAATTCGGCGGTGTGTATAAAAAGGTTGTCATTCGCGACGGGAAGGTTATTGGGGCAGTGCTGTTCGGCGATACAAGCGAAGGCTCGCGTCTGTTTGCCATGATTCGCAGCGGGGAAGACGTAGCCGGCAAGGAGAAGGAAGTGCTGCTCGGAGACAGCGGACCTGCGCAGTCGGGTGCTGACCGTATTGCGGCGATGAGCGATGACGAGATTATTTGCGGCTGTAACGGAGTGAGCAAGGGCAACATTGTATCGGCGATCAATGAGAAGGGCTGCACGAGCGTTAACGACATTAAAGCGTGTACGAAGGCATCCGCCTCCTGCGGCGGCTGTAAACCGCTCGTCGCCGATGTGCTGGAATATGTGCTTGGCGCAGACGGCGTTAAGACGGTGAAGGAAGGCATCTGCGCTTGCACGACGTTAAGCCGGGATGAGATTGTGGAGGGCATTCGCAGCATGAAGCTGACCACCTCTAAGGAAGTCATGAATGTGATGGGCTGGGACAATCCGGAAGGCTGCTCCAAGTGCCGTCCGGCGCTCAACTACTACCTCGGCATGGTATGGCCGGAGGAGCATGAGGATGAGCGGGAATCCCGGTTTGTAAACGAGAGGAATCACGCAAATATTCAGAAGGACGGCACCTACTCCGTCGTTCCGAGAATGTATGGCGGTGTAACGACGCCGTCCGATTTAAAGAAAATCGCGGAGATCGCGGAAAAATACGGTGTACCGCTTGTTAAAGTAACCGGCGGACAGCGGATCGACCTGCTCGGAGTGAAAAAAGAAGATCTGCCGTCGATGTGGGCGGATCTGGATATGCCGTCAGGCTATGCCTACGGGAAATCGCTTCGCACAGTGAAAACCTGCGTCGGCTCGACGTTCTGCCGCTTCGGAACACAGGATTCGATCAGCATGGGGATCGAAATGGAGAAACGCTTTGAGCGCTTAAGCACACCGGCGAAGGTGAAAATGGCCGTATCCGGCTGCCCGCGCAACTGTGCGGAAGCGACAATCAAGGACTTCGGCGTCGTCGCGATCGACGGCGGCTGGGAGCTGTACGTGGCCGGTAACGGCGGTACGAAGGTAAGAGCATGCGACCTGCTCGTCAAGGTGAAGACGGAGGAGGAAGTGCTCGAGTGGTCCGGAGCGTATCTACAGTATTACCGCGAAACCGGAAAATACAACGAACGTACGGCGGAATGGATTCAGCGCATCGGTTTGGATACCGTTAAAGCCGCGCTTGAGAAGAAAGAGGATCGTGCCGCTTTCGTTGAGCGTTTGAACGTTGCCCTCGCGCAAACTCGCGATCCGTGGAAAGAGATTTTGGAGACGGAGAAGCTTCGCGCTGCGTACGAACATCTTCCTGCTTCAGCAGCAAATTAAGAAGGGGTGTAATGAACCATGGAACCTATGAAAGTCGGCCACATTTCGGATATTGAGCCGAAGCGCTCAAGAGTTGTCCGCATCGGCGATATGGAAATTGCATTGTTTAAGCTGTCCAGCGGAGAGATCCGCGCCATTGAAAATAAATGCCCGCATAAGGGTGGCAAGCTTTCGGAAGGCATCGTGTGCGATCATCATGTATTTTGTCCGCTTCACGATTGGAAAATCAACCTTCATGACGGCATCGTTCAGGCACCGGATGAAGGCTGCGTGGAATCGTACGAGGTGAAGATCGATGAGCAAAGCGGAGAAATGTACCTTTACGTAAATAACGAGGCTTCGAAAGCATCTTAAATTTGCAAAGGATGGTGACCGTGGAAAAAGAACGCATGAAAGCACTCTTGCTTTCCACCTTAGCCATGACCGTTTCGTTTATTATTTGGTCGGTGTTTTCCCCCATCGCGGGTCAGATCCAAAAGCTGTTTGCGCTTAGTACGCTGGAGAAAAGCATTCTCATCGCGGCTCCAGTGCTGCTCGGATCGATCATGCGCATCCCGATGGGGATCTTGACTGACCGTCACGGCGGCAGAAGCGTATTCACGCTTACGATGTTATTTCTGCTCATTCCGCTCGTGGCGGCCGGTTCGGCCAATTCTTACGCATGGCTGCTGGCTTGCGCATTGTTTATCGGGATGGCAGGGACGACGTTTGCGATTTCGCTGACCTTTGTATCGCGCTGGTATCCGCCGCAGAGGCAGGGCTTTATTCTTGGAATCGCCGGGCTCGGCAATCTGGGTGGAGCCGGAGCGAATTTTCTAGTCCCTTCGATCTCAGCGAATTTCGGACTCCCTTGGGTGTTTTACAGCATGGCGGCGGCAATCGGCATGACAGCTATCGTATTTTACGTATTTACAACCGATTTACCGAAGCCTGCAGAGCCGAAAACATTGAGACAATCGTTGTCGGTGCTGCGTTATAAAACGACTTGGCAGTTATCCGTTTATTATTTTCTAACTTTCGGCGGGTTTGTGGCGTTTAGTGTGTATCTGCCGACCTTCCTAAGCGAACTGTTTGGGCTTAACGCTATGGATGCGGGGATGAAGACGGCCGTCTTTGTTCTTCTTGCCACCTTAATTCGCCCGGCAGGCGGGTATTGGGCAGACCGTTACGATGCAAAGCTGGTGCTGTCGATCATTTTCGTCGGGATCATGATTTCGGCGCTTGGTTTAGCCTTCACGATTGAAAATTACGTTTCCTTCAATATTTTGTGCCTTATTCTTTCCTTACTGCTCGGGCTCGGCAATGGTGCGGTGTTCAAGCTCGTTCCGCAGGTATCGTCCGGAAATACGGGAGCAGTGACTGGGATCGTCGGTGCGGCCGGAGGTGTAGGAGGATTTTTCCCGCCCATTGTACTTGGATTTATAAAGGACATGACAGGTCATTACAATATAGGATTTGTTTTCATGATGCTGTTTGCACTGATTTGTCTTATTTTGAACCATTTAGGCTCAAGACCCAGACGGAAGCAAAATTATAGAGAAAGCCACAAAGGCTTGGAGTTGACGACGTAGAACGGAAGTGTACGGAAGGATCTCAGGGCCGAGTGTTGGCAGAAGCAAAACGGCACTTTCCTTTTGCAGGGATTGGAGCCGTTTCTTCTGAATTGGAGGGTTTGTGATGGGAAAAAGAAAGCTGGTTGTCATCGGCAATGGAATGGCGGGCGTGCGCTGCGTGGAGGAGATTTTGTCGATTGATCGCAATGCGTTTGACATAACGATCTTCGGCAAAGAGCCGCATCCGAACTATAACCGGATCATGCTGTCCAAGGTGCTCCAAGGCGACACGTCGGTTCATGATATTACGATCAACGATTGGCAGTGGTACAAAGAAAACGGAATTCACCTATATACGAATGAAACGATAAGCAGCATCGATACGGCTCGGAAAATCGTTACGGCGGAATCCGGGCGAACGGCGGAATATGACGAACTGATTATCGCAACCGGCTCGCTTCCTTTTATGCTGCCGCTCCCGGGGGCAAATAAGGCCGGTGTTACGGCGTTCCGTAATATCCAAGACTGCGAGACAATGGTGGAGACGTCGCAAAAATACAAAAAGGCGGTTGTAATCGGCGGCGGATTGCTTGGGCTTGAAGCGGGTCGCGGACTGCTGAATTTGGGCATGAAGGTGGATGTCGTCCATATTTTTGACAGCATCATGGAGCGGCAGCTTGATCCGACGGCGGCGAAGATGCTGCAGCTTGAGCTGGAAAGGCAGGGGATGAATTTCCTGCTTGAAAAGCATTCCGAGGAGATCATCGGGAGAAGCCGGGTGTCGGGGCTGCGGTTTAAGGACGGCACGATGACGGAAGCCGATCTTGTCGTGATGGCGGTGGGGATCCGCCCCAATATACAGCTGGCGAAGGACAGCGGCATTGAAACGAACCGCGCGATCGTGGTCGACGATTACATGCAAACCAGCGTGCCCGGCGTGTACGCCGTAGGGGAATGCGCGGAGCACAGGGGCCTGGTTTACGGCTTAGTCGCTCCCCTCTACGAGCAGGGAAAGGTGCTGGCCAAGACGCTGTGCGGAGTGGAAAGCGCGGGGTACCATGGCTCGGTGCTGGCGACGCAGCTTAAGGTTTCGGGAGTCGACGTATTTTCGGCCGGTGAATTTACCGACAGCGACGAGGTTCAGACGCTTAAGTGGTACGACGGGCTGCGCGGGACGTACAAGAAGATCGTCGTTCGCGACGGGAAGCTCGTAGGCGCGGTGCTGTTCGGTGATACAAGCGAAAGCAGCAAGCTGCTGGGCTATATTAAAGAGCAGAAGGACATCTCCGTATACGAGAAGGAGATGAATGGTACCGGAGGCGGACCGGCGGCCGGACTTGATTTTGTCGCTTCGATGTCGGATAAGGATATCGTTTGCAGCTGCAACGGGGTATCGAAAGGGGCGATTGTGCAAGCCATCCAAGAGCGCGGGCTGGAAACCGTAGACGAGATCAAGAAATGCACGAAGGCGTCCAGCTCCTGCGGCAGCTGCCGGACCATGGTCGGCAGTATTCTTGAGTATGTGAAGCTGCATGGCTTCGGTCAGCAGGAGGAGAAGCAGACGCTTTGCGGCTGTACCTTGTTAAGCCAGGAGGAGATTGTTGCTGCGATTCAGCGGCAGGGCTTCTCCAGCAAGGAGGAGACGATGTCTGCGCTGCAGTGGGGCACGCCGGATGGATGTCCGGTTTGTCTTCCGGCGCTGCAGTATTACGTAGGCATTCACGGCGGATCAGCTCCGTCAGAGGGAGGGGCAGGCAGAGCCGCTCCTGACCAGCAGGAGCCGGAGGCACCGCGTACCGGGTATGCAGCGCTTCAGGCGGATGGGACGTACGCGATTTCTCCGCGTTTCTACGGTGGAGTCATTACCGCCGATCAGCTGCGCAGGCTGGCTGATGTGGTGGAAAAGTACGAGGTCCCTCTCGTAAAGCTGCTGGAAGGGCCGCAGCTGGCGCTGTTCGGAATTCCGAAGGAAACCGTCTCTTCGGTGAAGGTGGATTTAAATATGGAGCCGAGCGGCGCTGCAGCGCGTTATGGCAAGACGATCGGCGCCGTTTCGGCCTGCGGCGGTCAGCGTTATGCGCCTGACGCGATCCGAGACTCGGTCGCGTTGGGAGCGGCTTTGGAACGCAGGCTCGCGCGTTTGCAGCTTCCGCAGGAAGTGGCGGTTGGCGTGTCGGCCAGCCCGCGCAACGATGCGAGACCGCTGACGAAGGACATCGGGCTCGTCGGTGTCCCGGGCGGCTGGGATCTTTATGTGGGCGGCAGCAGCCGGAAGCAGGTGAAGGAAGGGCAGCTGCTCTGCACTTTGGCGACGGATGAAGAGGCGCTTACAGCGGTCATGGCGTTCCTGCAATTTTACCGGGAAACCGCTGTGTATGCGGAAACCGTGCTGCAGTGGGTTGAACGAATGGGGCTGCAAAACATCCGGGAAGCATTATTTGATCCGTTTGTGCTTCAATTGCTGATTAGCCGCGCGGGAAGTGGAAATGCAGCTTATCTTGAGCAAATAAATCAGCAGCCGGCGGCTGCGGTAATAAGGTGATTTCGATGAAACCATTGTTGGACATCATGAAACGGCCGGACCCCGCAGCCTTCGGGCTGCCGGGCCGGGTCATGGATACGCAGTGCCCGTTCTGTAGTGTGCAGTGCAAGATGCAAATCATCGAGCACCCTAGCGAAGACCGGATGACCTATTCCGTCGTTCCGAAGCCGAATGCGGCCTCCGAGGGACGGCTCTGTGTGAAAGGGATGAATGCATACCAGACTGCGCTAAACGGGGACCGCTTATCCTATCCAATGGCGAAGGTGGATGGTGAATTCGTGCGGATCAGCTGGGAGGAAGCGTACCGGCTCATTCATACGAATTTTACAGGCGTTCAGAAGCAGTATGGCTTCGACGCCGTCGGTGTTTACGGCGGCGGCTCGCTCACGAACGAGACCGCGTATTTGCTGGGGAAGTTCGCGCGAGTGGCCCTGCGTACCAAATATATCGATTATAACGGGCGATTTTGTATGTCTGCGGCGGCTTCGGCGGGTAATAAGGCGTTCGGAATCGATCGCGGCTTGACCAACCAGCTGTCGGAGATTCCGCTGGCGAAGTGTATCATTCTTGCCGGAACGAATATCGCCGAATGCCAGCCGACGTTAATGCCGTACTTTGAGCGCGCCAAAGAAAACGGCGCCTACATCATTGCCATCGACCCGCGCAATACGGGCACGACGGATATGGCCGATCTTCACCTGCGCGTGAAGCCGGGCATGGATGCGGCGCTGGTGAACGGCATGCTCAAGGTGCTGATCGAGCAAGGGTACACCGATGAAGCGTTCTTGAACAGCCGTACGAAAGGCTATGAGCAGGTGAAGGAGCATGTCGCATCGCTTGAGCTGGAGCAAATTGCCGACATTACCGGCGTGCCGGCAGCGCAAATCCGCCAAGCGGCGGAAGCGTTCGGCAAGGCGCCGACCGGCATGGTATTTACCGCTCGCGGGGTCGAGCAGCAGACCGACGGCTACATGGCTGTTCGCAACTTCCTGAATATGGTGCTCGTCACCGGCAAAATCGGCAAGGAAGGCTGCGGCTATGGAGCGGTGACCGGCCAAGCCAACGGTCAGGGCGGACGTGAGCACGGACAAAAGGCCGACCAGCTGCCGGGCTACCGGCTGATCGAAAATCCGGCAGATCGCGCTTATATCGCCGAGGTATGGGGGATTGATGCGGAGGAGCTTCCGGGTAAGGGCGTCTCCGCATACGAAATGATGGAGAAGGTGCATGCGCAGGAAATCCGCGTATTGTTCCTGATGGGCTCGAACCCGATCGTTTCGAACCCGAACGCAAATTTTGTAGAAGAGGGGCTGCGCAAGCTTGACTTCCTCGTTGTTGCCGACATGCTGATGTCGGAGACGGCGCGGCTGGCCGATCTAATCCTGCCGATTTCGTCCTATATCGAAAATACGGGGACGATTACGAATTTGGAAGGCCGTGTGCTGCTTCGCGAAGCGGGCCGTGAGCCGGAAGGCGAAGTGAAGCATGACTGGCAGGTGCTGTGCGATGTGGCGGAGCTGCTTGGACGCGGGGACAAATTTTCGTTTGCTTCGGCGGAGCAAATTTTCGAGGAGCTGCGGACCGCAAGCCGCGGCGGGCTTGCCGATTATTACGGCATTACGTATGATCGTCTCCGCAAGGAGGAGGGTGTTTACTGGCCTTGCCCGAGTCCCGAGCATCCTGGTGAAAAGCGTCTGTTCGGCGAGTCCTTCGCTCATGCGGACGGCAAAGCGGAGTTGACGCCGGTGGAGAACCATTTTCCAAAGGAGCAGGTGTCGGAGGATTTCCCGCTCTATTTAACGACAGGGCGTGTGCTGTCGCACTATCTTACAGGCGTACAAACCCGGCGCAGTCATACTTTGGCCGCGCGAAGCTTCGAATCGTTCGTGGAGATCCATCCGAAGACGGCTGAGCGTTACGGTATCGGCGACACGGAGCTGGTGAAGCTGGAGTCAAAGCGAGGAAGCATTGTCGTTCGCAGCAAGCTCAGCAGCGCCATCCGCGAGGATACGGTGTTTGTGCCGATGCATTGGGGCGATCTCCAGAACGTAAACAAAATTACGAATCAGGCTCTTGATCCGACCTGTAAAATGCCGGGCTTCAAGGTATGTGCAGTGAAGGTGGAGCCGCTTGTTCGATTGGTGTAAACGAAACGAAGAACTAGGCTAAGGGGTAGGAGAGGTTCTCTGCAAGGGAGGAGACCTCTCTTTTTTGCATTTTCAAAAAAATGCATCTTGTTGTGATTTTGGGGAATGGGAATTCGAGTTAAGGGAATAGTAGGGATTGAACAGAAATGGATTGGGGGAAGGAAACCATGGTATTTACTCCGGAGCAGCGGATTACGCTGCATGGCTTCAATAATTTGACGAAATCCCTTAGCTTTAATATGTACGATATTTGTTTTACGAAGACCAAAGAAGAACGTGAAGCCTACATTGAATACATAGACGAGCAGTACAATGCCGATCGGCTGACCAAGATTTTGAAAGCTGTATCGGATATTATCGGGGCGCATGTGCTCAACATTGCAAAGCAGGACTATGTGCCGCAGGGAGCCAGTGTTACGCTGCTGGTTTCGGAAGGACCGGTCGTTGAGGTCCCGAATGAAACCTTTGCGGAATCGCCGGGGCCGCTGCCGGATTCGGTTGTTATGCAGCTCGACAAGAGCCATATTACGGTTCATACTTACCCGGAATACCATCCGGACGAAGGAATCAGCACCTTCCGCGCGGACATCGATGTTTCGACCTGCGGCGAGATTTCACCGCTCAAGGCGCTTAATTATTTGATTCACTCTTTTGATACGGATATTATGACCATCGATTATAAAATCCGCGGCTTTACGAGGGATATTAGCGGACACAAGCTCTTTGTTGACCATGAAATCAGCTCCATCCAAAACTACATTCCCGAGAAGGTACGGGATCTTTACGATATGATCGATGTAAACGTGTATCAAGAAAACATTTTTCATACGAAATGCAAGCTGCGGGACTTCGATCTCAACAACTATTTGTTTGGATACACGAAGGATACATTGAGTGAAGAAGAGCAGAAAGAAATTACGGCAAGATTAAAGTCCGAGATGGATGAAATTTATTACGGGAAAAATATTCAATAGTGTTCGCGTTCAGCGAGGATGAAGGGAAGTCCGGCCAACTGCAGGCCGGGCTTTTTTTCGTTTCCGTTATGGGCAGCAGTTTACATTAAGTTTTAATGAAGATTAGCGCTTTTCGATCATTTTGGCTTGCTAAGTATAAGTGCCTATTATTATCATTGATACGTAATGTATCATTTTTACTAGAGAGGAGTAGAACGATGTCTATGAAAAACAGCGGGGAAAAGATGATAGAGAAAAAGGCATGGTGTGAGCCGGAGCTGCAGGTATTGGATATGAGAGAGACCAATGAGAGCACAGGCGGCGGGTATTGGCAGTTTATTCAAGAAGGCGAATTTTGGAAAAGGACCTTTGTGGACAGCTAAAAAGGTTGAATCTGCCCGGTTGAATTTCGTAATACGGCGGACGAAGCGGGAAAAAAGACCCGCTTTTCCGTTTGTCTTGACATGGGTAATTTTTTCGCAGCTGGAGTGAAGAAAGTTATACAAATAGGAGGTTGTGAAATTTGAAACGGCATTCCCGCAAATATGTTAGTGCAAGTGTAGTATTCACGATGGCACTGGGCATTTTGTCTCCATTCGGCGTCCATGAAGCCCAAGCGGCTTATGCAGGGAATTTATTTTTTACCCAATACACGGAGGGAAGCGGCTATAACAAAGCGGTTGAAATTTATAACGGCACAAGTAAAGCCGTCGACTTGTCCGCTTATAAGGTATTGGGGTACCAAAACGGCGGGAAAAGCCCTACCTATACGACGAATTTGTCGGGATCCATTCCTAGCGGCGAAACCTACGTGCTCGTAAACAACCAAGCAGGCGCGGCTTTAAAGGCGAAGGCGGATTTGCTTACGGGAAACCTGCAGCATAATGGTAACGATGTGCTAGTGCTGCAGTATAACGGGACCGTCATTGATACGATCGGAACGGTCGGGAGCAGCGCGAATTTTGGCAAGGATGTAACGTTGTTCCGTAACAGCGCCGTCCTTTCCGGAAACTTGACTTACAATGCATCGGAGTGGACCGCCGGTCCTGACGATACGGCAGACGGCTTTGGCGAGCATCAGATGGACGGTTTTGGCGAGGAGCTAGGTGATGATGAGGCCATTGCTGCTGATCTCGCTTCTCTGGAAATTGGCTTTGCTGCCGGTGATGATGCCGACAACGTTACGCAAAATATAACTCTAATCACACAAGGAAGAAACGGCACAACGGTCTCGTGGTATTCTTTTGATCGATCTGTTGTATCGACTGACGGCACGGTGAATCGTCCGGCATCTGGAGAAAAGCAGGTTTCCTTAATCGCAACCGTACGTAAAGGAAGCGGGCGGCAGCAAAGTAAAGTATTTTCTGTGACCGTAAAAGGATTGGATGCTTCTGAGGTTTATCCGACGATCGCCTCAGTCCGTGGGAAAATCGGGGAAACCGTGACGATCAAAGGAATTGTGACGGCGGATAACACAGCACTCCGTGCCAATGATAGAAGTATCTCAACTTACCTGCAGGACAGTACGGCTGGCATCAATATTTATTCGTCTAACGGATCTTCCTTCCCGGTCTTAGAGCAGGGGGATGAGGTTGTCGTCCAAGGCGAAATCAAAGAGTACAACGGTCTGGTGGAAATTGTCCCTTCTGCAGGCGGTATCCAGGTCGTTTCCAAAGACAATGAGCTTCCGCAGCCGATGGGGATGAAGATCTCTCAAATGCTTGAACCGGTATTCGCTGAAAGAGCTGAAGGGCGTCTCGTGAAGGTGACGGGTTACATCACCAATATTCCTGATAGTCCTGCCGGCGGCGGTTATAACGCTTCGATTGTGGACGCAGAGTTTAACGGGGTTACGCTGCGCCTTATGACGGGAACAGGGATTTACGGTAATGTACAGGCTGGGAAATGGTATGAGGTTACAGCAATTTTAAGCGATTATAACGGTGCTCAGCTGCTCCCAAGAAGTGCTGCTGATTTCACCCTTCTTGACCCGCAGCCGGCGAAGCCGGACGGCTCGCTGCAAACGTACGAAGCCAAGGTAACAAAAGTCGTTGACGGGGACACGATTCATTTGGACCGGACCATTTTTGGCACCAATAAAGTTCGCTTCTTGTCAATTGATACACCGGAGACCAATTATGAAGGCCAATCGCAGGGGTATCATGCCGAGCAGGCAACCGCGAAGCTGGCCGAGCTGCTTCCGGTAGGTACCACAGTGCGGATCGAGCCGGGTACGGAGCCGCTCGATTCTTACGGAAGACTGCTCGCCCATGTTCACAAGGGTGACATGGATGTGAATCAAGAGATGGTCCGCCTCGGCATGGCGGTTAACTACTTCATTTGGCCGAATATGGGCCACTTTGAAGAGTACAGCGAAGCGGCGAAAGAGGCGATGGAGAACGGACGCGGGATGTTCGACCCGAGCAATCCGATCGAGAAGCTCCCGTATGAGTTCCGTTTCAGCCTTCGCGGCGCGCCGGACAAGTTCGTAGGGGACTATTTTACCAAAGAGTTCGTCACTCCGGATAAATGGGATCTGATTCCAACCGAAAATCGCGTGTTCTTCTTTACAGAGGAAGAGGCGCTGGAAGCTGGCTATACGAAGGTTGATGCGCCAGGTCAGGGCGGGGTCGATCAATTGGCACCGGTTACGTATTACAGCATCGAAGGACTCAACAATGGAAAGTATGTGTACGGCTTAAAGATTACCTTGAATGCGACAGATGCCGGCTCCGGTGTTCAAACGACGGAATACAAAGTGAACGATGGGGCATGGACGCAGTACCAGAATCCGTTTGATGTTTTGGCTGAATCTACTCATAAGGTGGAGTACCGCAGTATTGATAAAAGAGGCAATGTGGAGAACGCGAATGTGATGGATTTTGATGCGGGCGTCTGCACCTGTGCAAGACCGGAATAGAGAGAAAGTGAACGAATAGGATAGGAACACGTGGTCATATAAAAAGAGATGAAGAGATAAGAAGGGATGCGTCGAGATAAAAGAGAATCATGACGCAGATTCCACTGTGGTTGGAGAGAGAAGCGGGGGCAGCCCCGCTTTTTTTGTTTTGGCCTTGTTTCTACTTATTTGGTGAACTAGACTAGTTTACTTGTTCCTCCTTAATGCTAACAACGTAGCCGTCCTTCGTTTCAACCCAAAACGGTACTTTGGCCGCTTTGTCGGAATATGTATTTAAGTATTTGATAAACTCCTCTTGTTTCGTTGTGCTGTACCTACGGTCCTCATCCTCACCGACAAAATCAGTGCCCCAGTCGATGAAGCTGTATACGGTTTTTTCGTTTATTTGAAACGATTTTAGGTCCGAGCTCGGGTTGTAAATATAGTACCCGCTCGCCATATCGAATTCGGTTAGCTTTAATTCATTTATTCGGTCCTTGTTTTCATCCGTAATCCACTCCACCTCGTCTACATATAATTTATTTTCCTCTAGGCGAATGTGACCGATATACTTGTTCGTATTTTCATTGGATTGGCTGCAAGAAACACAAATCAACATGACTAGGCAAATCAAAAACATACCGGCTATCTTTCTCATTTCTTCATTCTCCTTTTCTTTTTTCAAGAGATTCCCCGCGTTGTTACGATTTCATTATATTCCTTTTAATGGAAGTTTAGTATGGTTCATCTTGACGAGGTCTTCATTTACTAGAGCTGGTTTTCGATTATCTCTGTCTATGAAATGAGTGATTTTTAATTTTTTTCAAAGATTGAAATGAAAAATGTAAAAAATGATTGATGTTTTATATCTATTATTGAGATTTCTTTACAGTCTAGTAAACTACTTTGGTGTATGATAGAAAGTGTGTTTTTCGACAACAGCATACAGGAATTACAGAGGATACGACATACTTCTTAACAAATGGGGAGGAAATAAGGTGCATTACCAAAAACCGTTTAAGAAAACGGTCAGTACGATTGTTTCTTTATCACTGTTAGCCGGGTTGGCCATTCCAGGTACAATAACGGGAATACCGACTGTGGCGGCAGCAGCTGACGGCCAATCCGATCGTAGAGGACATTGGGCACAGCTGGAGCTGGATAATTGGAATGACCTCGGCTTGATTAAAGGATACGACGACGGATCGGTTCGTCCGGATGCAGAAATTACGCGGGCGGAATTTATCGCAATTGTAAACCGTGTTTTTGAATTTAGTGGAACGGGAACGGTTCCGTTTACCGATGTTCGAAGCTCGGATTGGTTTTATAAGGAAATTGCTGCAGCCGTGAAGGCTGGTTACATATCCGGATATGAGGATCAAACGATCCGTCCGAACCAGAAAATCAGCCGCCAAGAAGCAGCTGTTATTTTGCAGAAGGTGCTTAAGCTGCAGGGAGCGTCGGAAGAGCAGGTCAACCGCTTTAAGGATGTGAAGGATATCCCGGCTTGGAGCAAGGGAGCGATTGCTTCTGTTTTAGAGAAGCAGTACATGAAGGGATACCCGGATGAAACGTATCGCCCGGCTCATTCGATTACCCGTTCGGAAGCGGTCGTGTCTCTCGATCGTGCGAAAGCAATTTCCGCGAATGTCGTTCGAGTGGAGAAGGCGGGGGAATTCACTTCGGATGTGAAGGGTCATCTAATCGTCTCTAATGAAGATGTGACGCTTCGCAGTGTGAGTGTTGGCGGCAACCTCGTGATTGCCAAAGGGGTTGGAGAGGGAGATGTAACCCTTGAAGACGTAACCGTATCAGGTCGGACGCTTGTTCATGGGGGTGGACCGAACAGTATTTATTTTGTGGATTCACAGCTTGGTTCGGTTCAAGTAAACAAGGCGAATGTGCGTCTTGTTGCGAGGGGTTCAACAGCGGTTCGCGATGTTCAGATGGAATCGGGCGGAAAGCTTGAGAATACAAGCTCGTCAAGCCAAGCGTTTGGCAGTGTGACTATTACTGGAAATGTACCGTCGCTGTCAACGATTCGTTTTGAGGGCGGATTCGATAATATTGAGCTTTTCGCTTCTGGCGTATCCGTTGAATTCGAGGGAGGTAATGCGCAAAGCATTACAACGAATGTAGCGGGAGCGCAATCGTCGGTAACGGTGAACGAAGGAACCGTAAACTCGATGAGCATCGGTACAAATACACTTCTAACGATTCGTGGCGGTATTGTTTCTACGGTATCGACTAAACCGAAATCTAATGGATCAGAAATTCATGTTGGTAAAGAGGGGCGAGTCAATACCCTGGAAATGACAGGGCCGGCCCCCGTTTATGGACCGGGTATGATTCAGCAAGCCATTGTTTCTGTAAACGGAGTTACGTTTGAAAACGCACCGGGCGCTTTGCAATTGGCGGCGGGCATTACGGCTAAGGTCGCTGGGGGAGACGTTTCGGAAAGCACCGGCAGCAGACCAGGAGGAAGTTCCGGCAGCTCTGGCGGCAGCAGCGATGATGACGATGATTCTGATGATACACCTTCCGCGCCGATTCAGGTTCAGCTTCTGAGCTTGAACGACCTGCACGGCAAGATCGACAATGTGTATGATCTTGACGTGAACGGCGACAAGGTGAACGAAAAGGTCGGCCGCATGGATTATGTGGCGACCTACTTGAAAGAGCGTAAAGCGGCGAACCCGAACACGTTGATCGTGCATGCGGGCGATATGATTGGCGGCAGCGGCCCGGTATCCGCGTTGTTCCAGGACGAGCCGACAGTCGAAATTATGGAATCAATCGGCTTTGATGTCGGTGTGATTGGCAACCATGAGCTGGATGAAGGTACGGCGGAAATGCTCCGTATGGTAAAAGGCGGAGAGCATCCGGAAGGAAAAGGCACGCCAAACTACGACGGAATGAATTTCCCTGTATTGGCTGCGAATGTGAAGTATAAGAAAGACGGAGCACTCGTGCTTCCTGCCTATGCGGTAAAAGAAGTGGGCGGGGCGAAGATCGGCTTTATCGGTGTCGTCACAGAGTCGGCCGCAGGCATGGTAATGCCGGAGGGTATTAAAGACATCGAATTTACCGATGAAGCGGCGGCTGTGAACGATGCGGCAGCAGCATTGAAAGCACAAGGCGTGAAGGCCATTATCGTGCTGGCGCATGTGGACGGAACGCAGAGCGGGGAGACGGTAACTGGACCTGTTGCTGCCCTCGCGGAAAAAGTGGACGACGAAGTGGATATCATCTTTGCAGCCCACAACCATGTCGTGAATAACGGTCTGGTGGACGGAAAGCTGATCGTGCAGGCGCTTGAGTACGGAAAAGCGTTTGCTGATGTGGATATCGTCATCGATCCGGTTACGAAAGATATCGTAAGCAAAACGGCTGAAATTGTTTATGTGGATCAAGCGAACCGAACGCCGGACGCAGCGGTCAAAGCGATTCTGGATAAGTACCTTGCTGAAATCCAGCCGATTTTGAACCAAGTTGTTGGTAATGCCGCAATTCCGATGGAAGGCGGATACACCAACACGGGCGACAATGCGCTTGGCAATCTGATTGCCGACAGCATGAAATATGCAATGGACAGCGATTTCGCCATGATGAACGGCGGGGGCATTCGCGACAAGCTGAACCAAGGCGACATTACTTGGGGTGAGCTGTTCAACATTCTTCCGTTTAACAATGTCTTGGTGAAGCTGGAGATTAAAGGAGCAGACCTGATTCCGATTCTCGAAGCGCAGATGAGCGCGAGATATGGACCGGACTACAGTGTGGGCGGCTTTAAATACACGTATAACTTCGCGACAAGCAAAGTCGTTGAGGTTACGCTTCCGGACGGAACGCCAATTGACCCGAATGCGACGTATACGTTAGTGACAAATAACTACATGTCGACTTCGACTGGATCGAGATATGCGCCGATCGGCCAGCTTGGTAAAAATTCAATTACCGGACCGGAAGATCTCGAGGGACTTATTTCTTTTGTAAAGAGCTTCGGTACTCCAATTGAGTATCATGCCGAGGGCCGCATCCGTTACGTAAACGAACTGTCTGCATTGAACGACGCGGGTGCAGCCGATACAGTAACGGTAACAGGGCTTACGGCGGGCAATGTAGTTAAGGTTTATGCTACGGCAGACACTTCTGTGCGGACTGTACTGGGACAAGCGACGGTCGCTGCGGGAGAGTCTACGGCGACGGTTACAGGACTTAATCTTGGTGAGGCCGCTGGAACGGTTTATGTTTCGAATACAGTGGGAAAAAACGAGGGACCTCGTTATGCAGTAGCTTACAAGTCTGAATATCCAACGATTCAGCAAATCCGCAGCTTGGCTAATGGTCAAGAGGGTACGACAATAGGGATCGTTACAACTGCCCCGCTAAGCGACGGCTCGTTTTATATGCAGGATTCCACTGGAGGAATCTATGTATATAAACCAGCGATAGCAGATACGATTACGATCGGCGACAAGGTGAAAGTATCCGGTAAAAACAAAAATTACAATGGAGAAGAGGAGTTTGATTCCGGTTCGACGGTGACTAAGCTTAATGAGCCGAATTCTCCAGTAACGCCGAAGGAAATTGCTTTATCGGAGCTTGATAATCATAAAGGTGAGCTGATTACTGTAAAGGGAGCTATTGTTTCTGACCTTGCGTCTGACCGGTTTATGATCAATGCAGGCGGTGCAAAGTTTACCGTTTATTTCAAGAAATACAATGTGTCAATTGGTTCATTGAAAAATGGAGACACCGTGACCATAACGGGTGCAGTTGCGGTGTTTAGCAATACTTCCCAAATTTACCCGCGTACCTCCGCCGATATTACCGTAACGGCTGAAATGACCGATGCCGATGCGGTAGCAGCGGATAAAGCCGCATTAACATTAGGGGACACAATGGAAGTCATTGACAATCTTACACTGCCAGCTTCCGGGGCTAGTGGAACGGTGATTACGTGGACATCTAGTAACGCTGCTGTTATTTCTATGGATGGCGTGGTTACTCGTCCGGCTAAAGGACAGCCAAACGCAGTCGTTATGCTCACGGCCACGATCACGAAAGGCAGCGTTGCAGATCAAAAATTGTTTCAAATCATCGTATTGCCGGAGGTGTTGGACGAGCTCGAGATCGTCCGCGAAGGCGATACGTTGGTTAAGGGTAGAGCGAAAGCTGGAGCATCCGTAACGGTACGTACCGGAGCGGATGTGCTTGGTAACGCTGCAGTAGATAACACAGGTACTTATTCCGTTGAAATTCCGAAGCAATTAGCTGGAACGGTACTTGAAATTACGGTATCGAGCGCGGACGAAGCGGATACCGTGACCTATCGTCTTGTTCTAGAGCCAAAGCCGCTGCCGGATACAGAGGCTGTTCAGGCCGACAAGGACGTTCTTACGGAAACGGTTATTCTTGGCGGTAATACTGCGCTTACGGAAGTGACCAAGATGTTGTCGCTTGTGACAAGCGGCTCGAATGGAACGTCTATTGCTTGGACATCAAGCGATCCGTCTGCCGTGGGAAGCACTGGAGCAGTTACACGCCCGGCGATGGGCCAGCCGGACAGAACCGTAACGCTGACGGCGACGATCCGTAAAGGGGCTGTCAGCGACACGAAGACTTTTACCGTTATTGTGCTAGCACATACCGTTGCAAATCCTGCAATGACGATTGCCGAAGCGAAAGCATCGGCCAGCGGTACTCCTGTGGTTGTTCGAGGGTACTTAACTTCGAAAACAGAGAAGAGTAATACGAACACGGTATTTGTCTTATCGGATACGCTTGGACGAACGGATTTTACAGCGAATGCGGATACGATTCAGGTTCCGCAGTCCAACAGTTATTACAGTGATACAGCTCTAAAAGATAAGCTGGTGAATGCCGAGCTGAACTCGCTCGTCGAAATCGAAGGCGCAATTGATGCTTACAATTCAAAGCCTTCTATCGAAAAAATTACGGGTGTCACGATCTTGGGCGGTAACACACCTGTGAATCAAGCGCCGGAAGCAAAAAATGTGAGTGTAACGGGCACATTCCGCGTTGGAAATACCTTGACCGGTCATTACGAATATATCGATGCAGAAAATGATGCGGAAGGACAATCCATTTATGCTTGGTATGCAAGCGGCTTAAAGATTGAGGGAGCAACAGGTATAACGTATGTCCCAACTTCAGAAGATGTTGGGAAGTTCATCCAGTTTGAAGTAACCCCAGTTGCACAAACTGGCAGCTTGAATGGTATGAAAGTACTTGGTATTGAAACCTCCGAGGTGCGGGCGCAGCTGCCTCCGCAGACTGGAACAATCTCTTTTAATAAAACAACTTATAGCTTTTACGAAGGCCCGGTAATCACATTAAATGATGCTGATCTTGATACCAGAAGCAACAGCCAGGAATCCGTTACAGTCCAAGTGTATTCGACGGCAGACACAAACGGAATTTTTGTACAATTAAACGAACTGACTGCCGACTCTGGAGTGTTCAAAGGCAGCTTTTCAATTGCAACTGATATCCCCGAAGGTGTGACAACAGTACTAAAGGCTGTGTACGGCGACACACTTACTGCTGTGTATGTCGATGCGATGAATGCGAATGGTGAAGTGAATCAAATCACTACGGTTACTGCTGCAACATATGAGGAGTCATCAGAAAATGTAGTGAACAAGACAGTATTGGATGCTGTCATTCGTTCGGCAGATGAGCTGTACGATAATGCGGTGGAAGGTAGTGCGGTAGGCGAGTATGAAAGCTCTAGGCAGCTTCTATATGATGCTATTATTCAGGCGCAGATCGTTCTCGCGGATGAGAATGCTTCCCAGAACGATGTGGACACAGCAGCTTCAGCTTTAAATAATCAAATAGCGATTTTCAACTCGGGTAAAGTCCGCATCACGGAAGGCTTTACGGAATACCCTGGATCTACTCCTAAAGAGTGGACACTGCATTCCATCGCGACGTATACTACATCCGGCAATTTTGGACAAAGCTCGCCATCACTAAAATTTGATAGCGCTGGGGATTTTGCCGAGTCTCCTGAATTTACACTTTCAGGGGAAGGTACACTTTCGTTTTGGGTGAAAAATCAGGGTTCAACCAACACTTCATCCTTTATTATTGAAGGATACCGTAATGGAGAATGGGTAACTATTCAAACGCTACAAGTTGGTACAAACCTTACGAATGCTGCTGTGGTGCAATCATACTCTCTACCAAAAGAAACTACTAAAATCAGGCTAACTTACAACAAGAGTGGCAACGGCAACTTCTCGATCGACGACATTAAAATTAAAGGCTAAGAACGGCTCCGCCCCTTCCCATGAAGGGGGAGCTCCAATTGGAGGTTACCAACCGTGTCTACCACACGTTTTACTTGGAAAAAGGCCGCGATCGTATTAGCGGTAGCGATTCCTGTATTAGCTTCGAGCTATCAGGCGATCTTAGTGCAAGCAGAAGGCCCAACTGACCAAGCCCCTTACATTACAGCCAAAGGTACACCGAATGGCAAAAAAGTGTTGTTCGACAACACGCATGGACAAACGGCCGGAGCGGCGGATTGGGTTATTGACGGCGGCTTTTCCGATTTCGGCAATGGGGTTGCCAATGCGGGTTATGAAGTGAAGGAGCTGCGTAAGTCTACTCCAATCACACTGAGTGACTTGCAAGGCTACGATGTATTTGTAATCGCAGAGGCGAACATTCCTTACAAGACCTCAGAGCAGGAGGCCATGCTTCAATACGTCAACTCCGGCGGCAGCATTTTCTTTATCTCTGACCATTACAATGCGGACCGCAACAAAAACCGTTGGGATTCCTCCGAGGTATTTAACGGCTATCGCCGCGGCGCTTGGGATAACCCGGCGAAGGGGATGTCCAGCGAAGAAGCGAGTTCTGCTGCAATGCAGGGCGTAGAAAGCTCTGACTGGCTGAGTGAAAACTTTGGTGTACGCTTCCGTTATAATGCGCTTGGCAATATTACGGCAAACGTAATCGTTTCGCCGGAGCAGTCGCTCGGTATAACTAAGGGTGTGTCCGAAGTAGCAATGCATGCAGGTTCTACGATAGCGATTACCGATCCGAACAAAGCAAAGGGCATCGTTTATTTGCCGAAGACGAGCGCGAAGTGGGGCAACGCGGTGGATAAAGGCGTGTACAACGGCGGCGGAATCGAAGAAGGCCCTTACGTTGCAATTGCTAAAGTCGGAAAAGGAAAGGCCGCGTTTATCGGGGATTCGTCCCCGGTTGAGGATGTTACGCCAAAGTATAAGCGTGAAGAGAATGGCGCTTCCAAAACAACGTATGACGGCTTCAATGAAGTAGATGACGATGTGCTTCTAATTAATCTGGTTAACTGGCTGGGCAAGAAAGAAAACTACACGCAGTTGAGCCAGATCCAAGGTCTGAACCTAGATAAGCCGACGGAATTAGTTACAACGGGCAGTGAAAACGAAATCCCTGCGCAAACGGTTGAACCGCAAGCCGAGCCTTGGTCAGAGCCTGCAGCCGGCTATAAGTGGTGGGACCCGAGCACCTTTGCGACAGGCTCATACGGGTACTAAAACAGTAAAATTATATAGCGTAAAACGGGCTATGACGAATTGACGTCATAGCCTTTTTTTGCTCATCTTGTACTTCTCGACCCGCCTTAATTCTTATAAAACAAGATTAAGGTATCGTCTTGAGAGGGAGATGGAAAATGATAAATCGAGAGGCCTTTAGGCTTCAAGGAAACCATAGTCGACATCACTTCATTCCAATCATAATAATTGTTGATATAACTATTGTGATCAATTCTTTGTTTCACTGTTTTTACTCCTAGCCCATGGAAAAAGTTGACCAAAACATATTTTTGGCTCACCCGTAAAAGCTCTGTGAACGCTTTCGGCCATTCATCTACATGATTAAGCACATCCTTGCAATAGACGAATTCAAATTGTCCCGATTCAAAGGGAAGTTGAAATATATTCGCTTGGTAAAACAGGCCGGCACTGTAATGCTGTCGGCAATACTGTACCATTTGTTCGGTTATATCTACGCCTGTATATTGAATGCTTGGGCATGTATTGACTGCTCCGATAAAATCGACTCCCGGACCGCATCCGACTTCCAGCATCGTTTTTGGTTGAAGAGACTGCAAAATTTCACGATACTGTTTACGCACAGGCTTATCGTAGCCTTCCGCCACGCCCTGTAAAAATTCATTCGGATTGACGTGATCCCAGTATGACAAGTCGATCGCCACCTTTCTTAAGAATGTGATCACTCTTATCGTTTTCTTTACAATATTCGCGGAGGGACGAGGTTGTTACGGACAAAAGAGGATACTTATCATAAAAACTGAGTGCGTGCGTAATTGACTTGTTCTAACTATTGATGGAAAGTCATTAAAACGGGAACAAGCGGGGGAACTGGCTGAAAACTTCCTCCGCTTTTTCATGTTTTCCCGGCGTGCAACCACCGGCATAGATTCTCGTCCAAACGAACCACATTTTCTCAGCATACGATATCTCAAACTTTGGCTGAAAAAATGCCCTATCGCGAAAGGGTGAATCAAATTGAAAATTTTGCTTGCAACTTATTGGGTCATTCCCCATCTTGGCGGAGTTTGGGAGCAAATGAAAATTGTGAAAACCTATTTGGAGCAGGAAGGACATGAGGTGGACATCCTCGGGAACACGCCGGACGGCAATGGATACTACCTTGTCAATCACGGCAAATGGATCGGCAAGGATACGCTCCTGCCCTTGATTCGTGAAAAGCTAGGCGGCGCTTCCTTTTCTTTTTTACAAGGGGACAAAATTAGCTTTGATATGGAAGTTGATCGATATGCTATGGAGCTTTCGGCAGCTTTTTTTGGCTTGGGGCAGTACGATATTATTCATGCTCAGGACGTGATCGCTTCGATTGCATTAAGCAGGGTAAAACCCAAGCATATTCCTTTAGTCACTTCGATTCACGGCTCGTTTTCCAAAGAGCAGCTTATCGTGCAGCAGACGGAAAATCCAGACTTGACTATAGAAGAAGGTATCAATAGCTTTCCCTACAAATACTACAGTGCTTTAGAATATTGCGGAGCGCATTCTGCGACCCATGTCGTATCGACAAATCGTTGGCTTCAAAACATGTTGATCGACAAATACGCGGTTCCTAGTCAAAAGATTACGGTGATTCGAGGCGTTTTCGATACGGCTAGTTTTTCTCAAGGGTCGTCGGCACCTCCTACTTACCCAAGTAAAGAGGTGGGAAAGAAGGTGATTTTTACGGCTGCTCGGCTTACCCGTATAAAAGGAATTCATGATTTACTTTCAGCTCTTTCTTTTTTAAAACAGTTCCGTCAAGACTGGGTATGCTGGATCGCTGGAGACGGTGCGGAACGCAGCACGCTTGAAACGGTGTGCGCAGCAGCGGGGCTGTCTGATCATGTTGCCTTTTTAGGGTATCGACAGGATATTCCCGCGTTGCTTGCGCAAGCCGATCTGTTCGTACTCCCCAGCCTGCAGGATAACCAGCCCGTTGCGGTGATCGAAGCTCAGGTCGCGGGTTTGCCCGTTATTGTTTCCGACGCTGGTGGTTTGCCGGAAATGGTGCAGCATGGGACATCGGGCTTTGTGTTCCCTGCCGGTGATGCCCATTCGCTCTACTTTACTCTAAAGCATCTAATCGAA
Organism: Paenibacillus turpanensis; assembly: GCF_011421635.1. Lineage (GTDB taxonomy): Bacteria > Bacillota > Bacilli > Paenibacillales > YIM-B00363 > Paenibacillus_AK > Paenibacillus_AK turpanensis. The sequence goes on along the minus strand of NZ_WTLI01000023.1, from coordinate 50,651 downwards.
AACGACGGATTACGAGTGCAGGTTGGTGCTTCGGCAAGACGTTGGGCAGAAACCCATTGGTCCGTTCAGCGTATCATGCCGGAGCTTATCTCTCTTTATCGGTCGCTGCGTAGAAGGATGAGGGCAGGAAGAAACATTTGATGAGTACGCATTTGAGCACTTAGGCTCGTTACGATAAAAATCGGAATTTTTTACGGAGGTGTGACGGTGAAAATATTGCTGGCAACGATTTGGAATGTGCCGGATGTCGGTGGGGTATGGAGGTTCATAGAGCTGCTGCAGTCGGGGCTCGAGCGGATTGGGCATGAAGTGGATATATTGGGAACCATGCAGGGTTATACGGGCTTTCAGCTGCTAACCCGGCATCACCATCAATCGGTTGGCAGAGAAAGTCTGGAGCCTCTCATTTGGAAAAAGCTGCAGGGGCCAATGTTTCAATACTTGCATCAGTATCCATGGCTCCTTGATATGGAGTTAAAGCGGTATATGTTTGAAGCGGTATCCGCTTATTGGGGATTAGAACAGTACGATATTATTCATACGCAAGAAGTGATCTCAACACTTGCGATGCGCAGGGTAAAGCCTGAATGGGCACCATTGGTCGCGTCTATTCACGGATTGCTGTCGTATGAGGTGTATCTACAGTTTAAGCAAAATGTTTCTGACATGACAGAGCAGCATTTTCAAGGCACGGAGACAGGTAAATATTTCGCAGCGATAGAAAGGGAAGGAATAAAAAACGCAGACATGCTAGTCAGTGCGAGCACTTGGCTTGCAAGCGAGTTGAGTGGTCGCTACGGGTTTTCTTCCGACTTGTTTGAGCACAGCCCGTACGGAATGGATATCGATCGTTATCTGCTCGCACAGCAACAATCGGTCTCTTCCGAGACCCCAGGAAAAAAAGTGATTCTCTGCGTTGCAAGGCTGACGATGATCAAAGGCGTTCAAGTTTTGCTGCCTGCATTGGCACGGTTAAAACAGGTTCGAAGCGATTGGGTTTGCTGGATAGCAGGCGACGGAGAAATGAAAGAGCAGCTCATGCAAACCGCCGCAGAACTCGGGTTGAGCAGCGATATCGTATTTCTAGGACACCGTAGTGATATTCCTCACCTTTTGAACTGCGCGGATATTACCGTTTTTCCTAGCCTTCGGGATAATCAGCCCTATGCGGTATTAGAATCAATGGCTGCCGGTATAGCGCCAGTGGTTTCAGATGCGGGAGGGCTGCCGGAATTGGTGAACGATGGGTACAACGGATGGATATTCAAAGCTGGGGATAGCGAAGGATGCTATCATTATTTGCGTCATTTTTTGGATAATGAGGACCAGCGCAAAATAATGGGAGAGAATGCAAAGAATTGGTGCCGCACTCATTTTTCATTAGAAGCACTGGCTAGACGATATGAGTATTTATATCGCAAGTGCGCTTCAAATCTTAACAGGGGGTGAGCAAAATGGTTTCAGGGGACAATTACAAGCAGTTGTTTTATGATAAAGAAACACCATCGCAGACGTTGGTTGATCCTAACATTTGGGATAAGATTGCGGCGTCAGTTCCAGATGATTATCTGATCCCTGATTTTAGAATGACGGATGTGATCGCGGCCCATCATTATTATGGGAAGTAGTTTATACGTGCAATAGAGAAGGGGCTGTCCCCATTGTCATCAATAGATGACAAGGGAAGCCCCTATTTTAATATTGTATAACAAACCAAAACCAGACGTTGCTAAAACGGAGTGCGATTCAACTAAATATGATGGAATTGCTCTATCTTTCAATGGATTTGGAGGAAAAAATTTCGGGTCATCTCCTTGTATGTATGTCAAAGGTAAAGGAAAAAGAGCGGGTGTTAGTGGGGATTTAAGCCCCTACACTCGCTCTTTTAAAATCAATAGAAAAAGATCACCACTATTCGGCCGTTTACCAAAGTAACACTTACTTTTGGGACTGCCCCTTTGATTTATGGGCTGGCGACACTTAGAGGACTTGACCTGATACAAACAGGATGAGAATTTGATCCTCCGATGTCCGTTCTAACACTCGGAAGCCCCGCTCTGCTTTAGTCGCGATTCCGTCGTCACTGGGGGCACAAAAGCCATCTACCTCGCAGGTGCCGTCATCGCGGACAAGTAGCTTCCCGAGCATGCCGACCGCCACCCATTCGGGGCGTAATCTACGGGGGGTATAAGCTAACTCTGGGTTGTAATCGGGATTTAACACAGGCTGCATTTCCCGCCGTTCCGGAACAATCACTTTGCCTCGGTTATCCACTTCTGCGGGGAGAATAACCTCCTGCATTTCCACTGCTCCCCACTTGTCGGTTTTATATTTACCATGCCAACGCATTTCTGCACTGTCGCCAATGATAGCCGGGGAGGCACTGGTAACGCCAGCGACATAGGATCCGGATGTAGCCTTCTGTATTTTACGACCCTTCGTGGTGACAAAGTAGCCCGGTGCGATCGGGGTTCCGTCGACGGTTTCAAATAGCTCTGCATAGTCAGCCCCAGACGGAACAAACGATCCGTCTACGTACATACTTCCCGTAGAGGCAAGCCATTTGGCACCAATCCCGGTATTTTGTTCGCTGGTTCCATTGGCGATAAACCAAGAGTAAGCCTCTTGGGCAGTGCCGAATCGGCCCATAATATGCGCTCCGGCGTATCCGCCTGTCTGGGTGTTGAGCCCTTCCGCATGCGCGGTTTCGGCATCCGCAACCGTACGGATCCCTTCTGCGTGAGCTGTATTTCCGCTTGCGGTAGTACTAAATCCTTCGGAATGAGCGGCAACGCCGGTTGCCGCAGTTTGGCTGCCTTCCGCGTGAGCCGTGTCGCTGTTGGCCACAGTCAGGTAGCCTTCGGCATGCGAGGCATGGCCGATCGCTTGGGAGTACAGGCCTTCCGCGTGGGCGGATTCGCCTCGTGACTCCGTAAATGCCCCTTCCGCGTGGGCAGTGTCGAGCGAAGCAACGGTCATCCAGCCTTCTGCGTGGGCTGCGTTACCGCTTGCAATCGTTTGGTCGCCCTCCGCATGCGCGGCGGAACCACTTGCGATGGTTGTCGTTCCTTCCGCGTGAGCAGCATTACCGCTGGCGGTGCTGCGGTAACCTTCCGCATGAGCAGCCGGTGCACTTGTCGTGCTCTCGAGGCCCTCGGCGTGAGCGGCATCTCCGCCGGCAGTCGTGTTGGAGCCTTCGGAATGTGCGGCTGGCCCGCTTGCAGTGGTAAAATACCCCTCAGCATGGGAGGAATTTCCCTCCGCCAATGTGCTAAAACCTTCAGCTTGAGCGCAGACACCTGTTACGCGTTGGTTGCAAGCCATAATCATCATCCTTTCTCCACCGGATTGCCGCGGCTTCGGCTTCAGCATCGCGACTTATAGTAATCTATTCGAGATTGATAGAGACTGCGAGGGCTTTGTTCTCTTATAAAAAGCGGAAATACTGGGAAATAAGTTATAATAAAAAGAACCAATCCGATTAAAAGAAGGGAAATGAACATGTTCGATCCGACCATTTATGAAAATATAAAAGTAGCAATGGAAAATCGTATATATGATTTAGATAATTTAACCGGGGAGATTGTCGTGACTGGGCGGAAGGATCTTCTGGATCAGGCTGTGATGTCCAAACAATTTACCCTAAGGTTTGTCCGTAAGGGTTACCCGGAAATAGCAGCGGAAATTTGCCTTGAAGCGAACTTAACGGACTTGGCTGCAGAAATATTGGAGTGGGAGAAAGCGGAGCCAGGCTGTCTCTTTACATTACGTTTTTACATGCATGTAGAGCAGAACGAACGACAGTGCAGCAGAATTGAGGCGGTGTTAAACGAAATTTGGGAGCCGGAACTACGACCGAGACAAAAGCTAAGCTATATCTATAACCAGTATAAAGGTCAGTACTTAAACGAAATCGAGCTTGGCTTTGAATCGAAAATCAATGAGGAGCATATTGGTGAAATCCCACGACTGCTTGAGCATATCGTACTGACTTTGGAAAGGCTGCGGGAGGTCTAGTATATGACAAAGGCTTCAGCAAGCAGCAGAAGTTATTTCAACAGAGCTCTCCCAAGGATACGGAAACCGTCTGTATGCGCTGTTCCATGGTTCAAAACCGGATGTGTATATTTCCATCGGGGATCGTGATGTTGGAGAGTTCTCAGAACTTATGTATTCGTATGAAAAGGGCATGCTTTTCCGGAAGGAGCATGAAAAATAACACAAAAAAACACGGCTCGCGGCCGTGCCTTCAGAGGGGACATCGGTGATGCCCGCCTTCCGCCATGTTTATTATTGGGCAAATGCCGCAATCTCTTGATAACGCTTAGAAATCGTTGCAGCGGATACGCCGTATTTTTGCGCCAGTCCGGATTGGCTCGCTTGCGGTCCTCCGGCTTGTGCGACCCAATATTCCAGAGCAGCACAAAGCGTTTCGCTCTTACGTATAACCGGACGCGTTTCGTTGGCGTAACGGTTCCACAGAACAACGGCTTCTTCCAGAAGCTTCGGATCTACTGCCTGGTCTACATTGGAAACAAACTCATGGGCAAGCTCGCTGTACGCTTCATTCTCCCAGTTCAGCTGAAGAATACGGCTTTTGATATCGGGAGCTTGCTGGTCGGCTTCACGAATCGAAGCAACGATTTCTGATGGAACGGCGGCTATTTGCGTACTCGCTTCTTTTTTATTTAAGCAGCATTTTTTGTACTTCAATCCGCTGCCGCAAGGACAAGGGGCATTTCTTCCGATTTTCGGCAAATCTATCTTCCTCTCAGCAAAATACTCGTAACACAATGTCGAATTATATCATAATTCAATGGCTCTTGACACCCTTTTTCCCCGCAAAACATGAAATGTCAGGTTTATTCATGGAAAATATTCAATATCCTGATAGGTGAGAAGAAAAATATGATATTCGAATTGGTTAATGAAAAGGTGAGTTATTAAGACATGAGTGGACGGGATGAATGCACTGACATAAAAATTTCTATTAGTAAGGAGGAGGCGCATATGAGTTTCTGTTTATAGAATGCGAGTAGTCATCGTTAAAATGCAAAGGTCAGCTGTTCGGGAACAATGCTGGACTGAGTGGACGGAACATTTGGATATCCTTCAGCCGTTTGTCCGTCTGTATCGAACTCCTGCAGTTTTCGTTTTGGCGCTGTTTTGATTCCTCCCTCTGAAAGCCCGTGCTGCTCCAGCAGCTTGCGAACGCCAGTCATGACGGTTTCGGCGTAACTGCGGTTGGCATATGTGGTCGGATATAACGAAAGGTACGAAGGGACAATAGCGGGAAAATGCTGCTTTAACGTTTGCAGGTACCAATGCTTGACATCCGGCGATAAACGAAGCAGGGAGGCCATTGCAAATGCGGCGCCTTTATTTTTCGCGGACGAAATTAGGGCCGCAATATCACGCAGCGAATCGGTTAAGCAGGGCAGTATTGGTGCTATAAATATTCCTGCATGTATCCCTTCCCTCGAAAGTGTTTCAAGTGCTTCAAGGCGTTTGGCGGGCAGGGGAGATGCGGGCTCCAGCTTTCGAGTCACTTCAGGATCGAGCGTATTGATGCTGATATTTACGGATACAATTTCCATTTCCCTCAAAATGTCCAAATCTCTCAGTATTAGCGGGGAGCGCGTTGTGATGGTCGTAGGTATACGATACTTGGCCAGCACTGTAAGGCAATTGCGTGTGATCTCCTCCTTTCCCTCGATCGGTTGATAAGGGTCGGTGGCAGTACCGATGGCAACGCTCCCGATGGTACGAGCAGCGGCATCTACGCTTCCCGCTTTCCGTACTGCTCTGGAGAGCTGCTGTTCCAGAGCCTCCGCAGCATTCATTTTCATAAATATATGGTTTTGAAACTCGTCGTTAGCTTCCATGCCGATAAAGGATTGGAAGGCGCGGGCGTAACAAAAACTGCAGCCGTGTGTGCAGCCGCGGTATGGATTAATAGACCAGTCAAAGGGCATTTTTTCCTCTTTGACGCGGTTTAAGGTTTGTTTGGTTTTTATTGGCTCGTATATTTTTTGGCTCATCCCTCAATCCCCCTATGATATAATGGGAACATATGTTCTTGATTTTTCTAGTTTATCATAAATTGATGAATTTTCAACATTAACGGGGTGGAAATCGCTGGATCAGGGGAATATCGTGCAATCATCTAGTAAGTGAAGTGGAGCTTGCATACAACCAGCATGCCTTGATCAACGAACAAGTAATGAGGAAACGTGGAAACAGGAGAAACGCAAATCGTTCTTCGATCGACTGCATCAGGAGCTTAAAACAAGAATGAAAAAAGGCTATCATCCGGAATGTCCGGAAGATAACCCTTGTAAGCAAGCAATACATTGACTCTTTATTTTTAGTCCCCGGAGGTCTGGGGATTTGGATTTGAATCCACGGTGTGAACGGGAGAAGGCTGCACGACATATGAAGTGTTTTCCTTCTCCACCATTTCAATTTCAAGCCCGCCAAAGCGGCCGGCCAGCGCGTTATAAATGACAGCGATCAGCATGCTGATCAGCAAATAGATGGCGAGCATGAGAAGCGGCATAAACGTATAGGCGATGCCTACCATCAGGAGCTCCGTCACACCCGAGACGGCGCCAAATAGCACGAGAGCCAAGCCAACGATAAATAGTAATGATAGCGGGATTGCTGCAATGTAGATCGTTGCCTTTCCTAAGCTCGTCGGACCGATTTTTTTGATTTCGAATTTTTTCATCAACATCATAAGCTCCTTTCAATTTCCCTATGGAATTGGATCGTAGTTGTACAGCAGCGATGGGCTCGCTGGGTCATGCCGCTTAAGTGCGGCGCGAACTGCCTTCTCCGATTGAATGGCATAGCAGTACGTGCAGTTAAAGCTGCAGGTGTTATACATGCCCACGTCAACCGCTTGAGTACAGAGACATTCCGGGCGCTGGTTCGGATCCTTCTTGTAAGGCAGCTCGATACCCCAAGCCCGCCGGATGAAAGCCGGATCGATACAGCGGCCGTGCGTTATGCCGCAGCTTTCAAGATCAACGGCCTCGGCACAGGTTTCGATCTCCATGCCGTTCCGGCGGGCAATCTCTGCCAGTTGTCGGGAGGCCAAGTCCAGCATATCGCGGTGCTCAGGCGCGGTGATGTCCGTAAACGTGATGCCATGCTGCTTTTCGAGCAGCTCCAGCCTGCGCTCCACCTTGCCGTAGAAATCCATAAAGCTAACGGTCAAGCGCTTGGCTGCACCCTTAAGCTGTGAGGCAATCGCCGAAATTCGTTCCAGCTGATCATCCATTGGACTGATCGAGCTGACCATGATCGGATCGTAACGCCATACGACCCGGTCGGGACCCAATCGCTCGCTTATTCGCAGAAAGGTATCGATCCGGCTGCCGAGAGGAGGGACCCCGGGTTCGAATTGCGTCGGATAATCATTTAAGGTAAATTGGAAATAATAGCGATATCCGTGGCGGTCCAATGCATCAATATGCTTCAGGAACGGCTTCGGATTTTTGCTCCAGAATACGATCACCTGCACATCCTGCGGAAGAAGGCTGACCTTGCTGACCTGTTTGGCATTAAACGGGTTCACTCTGTAGAAAAAGCCTTCGGAAATCCTCTTCATCATCCACTCGCCGAAAAATGCAGGAATATCCGTTCTGCGGCTGGCGCTTATAATCAATGGGGGCTCACCTCATTCGCCAAAACTTACGCTACAATATCATACCCTAACTTAACGAAAATTGCATATTCTAACATAAATCACAACTTGTCCGAAATGGAAAATCGTGATACATGTCATGTGTGATTAAACTTGACCCGTGGTATAATAACCTCATTTACTGCAGTTTGCAGTTAGGGACGGAGGTAAGTACGATGGCAAATACCCATGTGTACAGCAGAAAAGAAGAAATCGTGAATGCAATCACGCACGGCATCGGAGCTCTTTTCAGCGTGGCGGCGCTGGTGATTTTGATTGTGTTCGCAAGCCTGCAGGGGACAACCTGGCATGTCGTAAGCTTCACCGTATATGGAATCACAATGCTGCTGCTCTATACCTCATCTACCTTGGTCCATTCCTTTCCGGAGGGAAAAGTAAAGGACATTTTTGAAACGTTTGACCATTCTTCTATTTACTTATTTATCGCAGGAACGTATACGCCAATTCTGTTGACCGCTTTACGCGGCCCGTTGGGATGGACCCTATTTGGGATTGTTTGGGCCATTGCTATCGGTGGTGTCGTGTTTAAAGCCTTTTTTACCAAAAGGTTCTTATTCTTATCGACGATTTTTTATGTTTTGATGGGCTGGCTGATCGTATTTGTATGGGGGCCGCTGCAGGCGATGATGCCTGCTGAAGGAATTCGTCTGCTGGTAGCGGGCGGCATTTTATACACGGCGGGATCTATATTTTATGTTTGGCGGGCTTTCCCTTTTCACCATGCGGTGTGGCATTTGTTTGTGCTTGCCGGCTCGGTGGTTCATTTCTTCGCGATTTTATCGCTTCTGTTCATTTCATTCTAAAGGAGGACAATCGTCCATGCCCCATGTATTGGTTCGTGGGATTCCTGCCGAGCAGCTGGCAACCTTAAGTACGCTGCTTATCGAACAATTGGCTGAGGTATGCGAATGCGGCACAGACAATTTTACCCTTGAGAGTGTCCCGACCACCGGTGTTTTTGGCGGGAAGGTAATTGCTGCGTTTCCGTTTGCCGAAGTATATTGGTTTGAACGCGGAACGGAAGTTCGAGATCGTTTTGCAGATGTACTAGACCGTCATTTACGTTCGCTGGGATATTCGGAAGTAGAGATTGCTTTTCAAGCGTATCGAGAGGACAGCTATTATATAAACGGAAAGCGATTTAATACTTTAAAGTGATAGTTGCTCCAAGATAGAAGAAAAGGCTGGCTGCAATCATCCGATGATGAAACAGCCGGCCTTTTTACGTTAAACGCTTCATTTCAGCATTGCAGCCCATGTCTCATGCCTTTCTCTCTAAAGGACGGCTGCGCCTCATCTCAAACTCCCCTTGCAGGGTATCGATATACCGGTCGCGAATGGCGAGGAAATCGGATAAATGACGTAAAAATAAATCCACCAGCTCCGGGTCAAAATGCCTTCCCTTTTGTTCCTCAAAGTAATCGATAATTTGCTGCAACCCCCAAGCTTGCTTGTAAACCCGGTCGCTGCCGAGCGCGTCGAATACGTCCGCCACCGCCACAATGCGCCCGTATAATGGAATATCCTTTCCTTTGAGCTGCTTCGGGTAACCTGTACCGTCGTACTTTTCATGGTGAGTTAAGGCAATCGTAGCTGCAGCTTTCATGACCTCACGATTGGAGTGTTTGAGCATTCCATAGCCCTCAAGCACATGGGTCTGCATAAGCGAATATTCCTCGGTGGTGAGCTTACCGGGTTTATTCAAGATCGTATCCGGAATGGCCAGCTTACCAATATCATGCATGGAGGAAGCGAGTCTGACGGTCTCCGCTTCTTTTTCAGGCAGACCGTACTTTAGGGCGAGCAGCTTGGAATACTCGGCAACTCGTTTGACATGATAGCCTGTTTCCTGCGACCGTTTTTCCGCGACCTCGCTAAGGGTAAATATGATTTCTTTTTGATTTTCGTTTACTTCCAGAAGCAAGCTTTCCACCTTAGAGTGCATTTGACTGAAGCGGAAGGCCAGGATGAGAGATTGCCCGAGGACGATGCTTGCAACGCCGGTCAAATGGAGCTCGTATGATTGAAAATAGAAGTTTTTAGTAAAAATATCGTGAATAAAGGTTGCGAAAAAGATGGCTAGTGTAATAAACGTGATTAGTCCGTGGCTTTCTCCTTGAATATAGGATCGTAAGAGCTGGATCATCAGATAAACGGAAAAGGATATAAGTATGGCATAAAACAGAAACGCAAGAAAACCGAACAAGGAAACAGGTGTGGCAAGTATAAGTATGATGGAAGCCGCCGTGAGCCACTTTAAGACGCGAAGCGCCGATCTGTGAATTCGGGACGGATACATTTCATTGTAAAATAAAAACAGGAATAATGCCGATCCGAATAAATGAATGTATTCTAGTTTGTATCCAAGCTGATAGGACAGCATTTCGGTGACTAAGTTAATCGGCTTCGTTCCGGTAAAAGATACAGTGACTACAATGCAAAACGAAAACAAGCTGAAGTACAGGTGGGAATAATCTGCACGTCTCATAATATATAGCAGCAGATGATAGATCGCAGACAATAAAACGCCGCCTGCAACGATAACCTCAATCAGCATTTGTTTTAACGTGATCGATTGAATATCGGGCTCTAATCCAAGCTTTACTGCACCGTCAATACCGCCTTTTCGGTGATGAAAGTTGGAGGCTTGAACGACGACTTCCACATAGGGCCGGGTTGGAGTAAACAGGATCGTATCCATGCGTTCTAACGGCTTCACCTGATGCTTGTACAATCCGACAACGCCGTTGGATATTTTGTATTCTCCGCCGATCCAAATTTGCGAGGCCCCGAATATGCGCGGAAACGAAAGGGCGAACTGCTTTCCAAGATCGCTTTCATGGAAAAATAAATGAAGCCGCATCGTCGCGTAACCGACGTTGTTCAGCCCCTCTTCATCGTTCCAAAGCTTTGGCTGTGTTGTAAACCTGGTGAGCTCGCCTTGATGCTGGCGAAAACCATACGGGTCAATCAGCTGCTGCCAATAAAGCTCCCATTGACCGGTCATATCTAGAGGTCCATCGGCTGAAAAGGACCAATGTCGTAAGTCTAACGTACCATTGATGGCGGAAATGGAAGGAGCTTGCCTTTGGGTGTGATTATGTAAAAGGTAAATCAAAGGTGCAATTATAATAAGAACACACATGCATAAAATCATATATTTAGAAAGACGGCCGGTCATAATTTCATCCTCTCCAACAAAGCTGTCGGGAAAAATAATCGAAAAATGACGATAAATGTCGATATGCAAATTGTACTACAAAATGGGAAAAGTTGTACAAGGCTATTTCTTCCAATTGACCATTGTTTTAAAACGCAAAAAAAAAAGACCGGACAAACTGTCCGGCAATAGGGAGGGATATTGAGAAAATGAGAGTCTAGCAACTTAGAGCAGGTACAGCTCCTGCAAACCGCATTCCTGCATGAAGGTTAACGGTTTTTCCTTAACATCCTTTCGGACGTCATCGGTGCGTACCAGTGGCTCGCAGCCGGGACAATCGGCGGGAATGCCTCCAGCGATTTCGGCAAATAAAGCACCGCCTTCACAGCAGAAGCAATCGCGACGGACTTGCGGGTCGGTTGGTTTAACTTGGATCGCCTTCATACGTTGTCACCCTTTCAGGAATACGGTTGTTGTTGCTATGTCCTTATTGTAGAGCATCCAAGCTGTATTTGTTGTGACTATTTTCACAAGCGATTAAAAAAGAAAGGCCTGAACAAAAAGAGGCTTCATTTGATAGAAGAACCGGAAGAACCTCTTGTTCAGGCACAATCTCTTACTAATTTAAAAATAGCGGAACCAAATATAAATAGCTGAGATAACAATCGAAAGAAGCATGATCGGAAACCCGATTTTCATAAAACGCCAATAGGAGACCGGCGCACCCTGCTTGGCGGCCATGGCTGCCGCAATCACGTTTGCGCTTGCCCCAATGATCGTTCCGTTGCCGCCCAGACAAGCCCCTAAAGCAAGACTCCACCAGATCGGCTCAATCCGCGTCATGCCCATACTCTCTAAATCTTGAATCATAGGGATGAGCGTGGCCACCAAAGGGATATTGTCGATGAAAGCAGAGGCGACGGCGCTGAATGCTAGGATCAGCATCGATGTTGACAATAATTCGCCGTGAGTGGCTTGAAGCAGGCTTTGCGCAAGCTTCGCCACAAGTCCGGTTTCCACCAGCCCTCCGACGAGCACGAATAATCCGATGAAAAACAGCAGTGTGGCCCATTCAATTCCACGAAACGCTGACTTCACATGGCCTCCTCCGGTTAAGATCATAAGGCAGACGGCACCGCCTAAAGCGATGATGGAGGATTCGATGTGAAGCACGCCGTGGGCGAAAAAACCAACCACGGTCAGCGATAATACGGTGATGCTTTTAATCAGGAGCACACGGTCACGAATTTCCGCAGCCGGCTGCAGCTCCAGCATTTGCCGGCGCAGCTCGGCCCCTGTCCGCAGCTGGCTCCGATAATAGAGGGCCAGCACGGCAAGAGAAACGGCGATAATGATAAGCGCCGCCGGTCCCAGATGGAGCAGGAAGGCGGAGAATGTCAGCGTCTCCGGATTGGCGCTGCCAATCATGATATTCGGCGGATCGCCGATCAGCGTTGCCGTGCCGCCAATGTTGGATAGCAGCACTTCGGTCAGCAGGAACGGAATCGGCGATATGTTCAGCCGTCCGGCGATATGAAAGGTAACCGGCGCAACGAGCAAAATCGTCGTTACGTTATCCAGAAAAGCCGAGCATACCGCAGTTATGACCCCAAGGAGCACGAGCATCCGTACGGGATCGCCTTTGGCGCGTTTCGCTGCCCATAACGCCAAAAAACGGAACACTCCGGATTCCGCAGTTATGCTTACGATCATCATCATTCCGGCAAGCAGGCCTATCGTATTCCAGTCTACATGCTCGATTGCTGCCGGCAGTGGGACAATGCCGGTTGCTACAAATACGACGGCACCGGCCAGTGCCACAATCGTTCGATTCACCTTCTCCGAAATGATGAATGCATAGGCAACGAGAAATACCAGTAAAGCGAATACCGGTTGGTCCAATCCGATCAGTCCTTCTCCGTAACGTTAGTTTACGCTGACACTGACCCGGTAAGTCGTAACAAAGGACGGGCGGGGAAAGATGGACGGCTGCTGTTGGTCAATACCTTGCGAGGTTTGACGTTTCTTGTGAGCATGCTCGTACGCTTTTGAACTTTGCCACGCTTTAAAATCAGCTTCCGAACCCCATAGGGTAAGGATCCGATAGGTATCGCCGTTCAGCGGACGAAGAACACGAATGGCCACGAAGCCGGGCTCGGATTCAACCATACGGGCGCGGTTTCGAAACCGTTCCTCAAAGGCTTCTCGACCGTCCTCCGTAACCGGGATGTTATTAATGACCGCGAAGGAATCGCCGGTTAAAGAGCCGACCCCATCGAGCACCTCGTATTTCTCCGCTCCGTCCGGGCCGGTAAGCTCTGCATTCGTTTCCAGAAGAGAACGCTGTTCTTGTTCCCCGTTCAGCATCAGCACGGTTCCTTCTGGACCAGCAGTCCAAGCCCCTATTTCATTATGTATGTAGACAACCATCGAGATATCACCCTTTCCATATTTTAAAAGCTAATTCTTATTATAATGAATCGTTGGTGTCACAACAAAAGAAAGACGGTGTCAATCTCTTGACAATGGGCGAAGCCGCCATTATGATAATGAAGTATCCGAAAATGAGAATCATTATCACGCGAGAGGTGAGAAGGCCGATGAAGCTTCACTACTGCTGCCGGAATTTAAAAAAAGGCGCTCGTCCCTTGTATAAGCATCTGAAAGAGGCTTTTCCCGAGGTGAAGCATAAGAAGAAGGATTGTCTTGGAAGATGCGGCAAATGCTCGAAACAAATGATGGTGCGGGTAGGAAAAACGGGCTTTTTCTGTTCATCGTCGGCCGATGATATTTACAGCGAAATTAAAAAAATGCTGGGATAACGAAAATCAAGAGGGAAACCTTTATTATAACGAAACGCGGCATGGCGCAGGCCATGTCTTTTTTTATATACTGAACCTGTCGATCGGCAATGACTAAAGCAAATTGGAAAGGAGGATGCGTCATGGAAAACTTCAACGTTAACAAGAAGATGGATATTGGTATGCCGAAGCATTTCTTTATGGTTGCTCAATTGTATAGCATGATTGTTTTCGCCCGTATGGCGCATCGCCGAAGACGGACGCTGTAGGCGTGCGCTCTTCATCCCATAGATGCAGCCTGTTATGCCGCGGTGAAAAACCGCGGCTTTTTTTATTGTCTATCCCATATTACCCGCTATGAGGTGAGAATAAGTTGGAACATCATTTTTATGATTTGGAAATGGAAATGCGCTACCGCAGCGGCGAGATCAACAAACAGATCGAGGCCGGCAGCTGGAAGCGATCGGCGGCTGGAACGGATTTGCCGCTGCTCCTGCGAATGCTGATGAAGCTGCTGCCGCTGTAATCGTGAGCGCTATAGAAAGAGCTCTATAACGATGAGATCAGCCTCTTTTTCAGCCTGCGAGGGCGAGAAAGGGGCTGTTCAGTTTGCCCCCGTTTAGTATAATGGTAATACAATTGGCATTTGAAGGGAGCTGCATGACTTGTCTTTTTCATTTGATGATCATATAGATCGCCGAAATACCCGTTCCTACAAATGGGATCAATCCGAAAAGCTGTTCGGGGACGCTGATCTGCTTCCTCTCTGGGTGGCGGATATGGACTTCAAAAGCCCGCCGCAAATTGAGGAGGCGCTGGTAAAGCGTGCTCAAGAAGGCATTTACGGCTACCAGATCCGAACGAACGACATTGATGAAGCCATTATCGGCTGGTTCCAGCGCCGTCACCAATGGAGTATTCAGCCGGGGTGGATTTCCGATCTGCCGGGAGTGGTAACGGGCTTGAGTCTTGCCGTGGAATGCTTTACCGAGCCGGGCGACCGCATACTCGTGCAAACGCCGGTATATTACCCGTTTTTTGACGTCATTCGCATGAACGGCAGAGAAATTGTGCGCAGCCCGCTGCTGGAGCAGGACGGCCGTTTTGTGATGGATTACGCCGATGTTGAGCAGCAGTTCCGACAAGGTGTTAAGCTCATCCTGCTTTGCAACCCGCATAACCCGGGGGGAAGAGTATGGACGAAGGAGGAGCTTTCCCGTCTTGGCGAGCTTTGCTTGAAATACGGGGTAACCGTTGTCTCCGATGAAATTCACTGCGATCATACCTATCCGGGTCATCCCCATATCCCGTTCGCCTCTATTTCGGAACAGCTGGCGGACATTACGTTGACCGTGCTCGCTCCATCCAAAACGTTTAATATACCGGGGCTGCATTACGCCTTTATGGTAACGCCGAACGCTCAGCTTAAGCGGAAGCTGGATTACCGGATTAAGGCGCTCTCACTGCATATGACCAATTTCTTCGGTCCTGTGGCGACAGAGGCTGCTTATCAATACGGGGATGAATGGCTGGACGCCCTGCTCGTTCATCTTAAGGGGAACATTGATTATGCAATCGAACGTCTGGAGAACGAGCTGCCGGAAGTGAAGCCGATGCGTCCGGAGGGTACCTATTTGCTGTGGGTCAACTGCCGCGGACTGGGCCGTTCCGTTCCGGAGCTGAAGGAGCTAATGTTCAAGCAGGCGAAGGTAGCTTTTAGCGAGGGCTCCGTGTTCGGCGAGGAAGGCGTAGGTCATCTCCGCATCAATATGGCATGTACGAGAGCGACCTTGAAGGAAGCGCTGGACCGGTTTATCGGCGCAGCCAAATCTCAAGCGAGATAAAGAGGGTAACTTGGTAAGTTGGTATAAAACATAATCGCATGCTTAAAGCGCATCTCACTTCCGAGATGTGCTTTTTTAACGTTATAGAATTTATAAGTTTCGCTGAGGTCGGAACGAGTAAATTCTATACCAAGGAAAACGCTTAATGACGTACCCGCTTCTTTGAAAGGACTTCGATAGAAGTTTTTCTTGTTTCGGCAATGACACGACGTAAACCTCATGAATAGATAGCGAAAAATTTTCGGTCCCAAGAGTATAATCTAGCAACGCCGCGGTCATACTGGTGATAGATTACCAGATTCGGTTGCGGAGGCGGGACGAATGAAGCGGAATGCAGGTCTGTGGGTGCTGTTGGTGGCGGCAGTGATTATGCTTGGCGGATGGAGCTTGGTACACGCGAAAGCGGCGGATGGAAACGCCCGCGGGGATGCGCTTGCTCTATTGGAGCTTGCTCATGAGCAGCTAGAAGGCCCTGTGCAATTGTCGGCCAAATGGAGCGCTGCGCTGCCATCGGACGAAGCAGCCCTGCCGGCTCCGGGTACGGGGTGGGAGGAAGTAAGCGGCGCTGATAAGGACGCTGGGCATGCGGGGGCGGAGATTGTCACTCGAACGTATCGCACGGCGGATGGAGCGCAGCTGACCCTGATGGCGATGCCCGTAGACTCGGGAATGCGGATTACGGTGAAATTGGACGGTGAGGCTGCGGCCGCTGTGGAGCAGCTGGGTGCGCTGCAGGAGGAGCTGGCACATTATTCCGATCGTGTTCATGCAAAGGGTGCATGGGTCGTTAATATTCAAGGGGCAGTCAAGGGCCAGCTCATCGCTGACGGAGAGCTGAAGCTTATGGAGAGCATTCGTGAAGCAGCTGCGGCCGAAGCAGTGGACAGCTATGTAGATTCCGGCTCCTATAGCATGTCGATGAGCTCCGATAAGTTCACGGCTGAAGCGGCTATGAAGCCGGGCTCTAAGGTGCAAAAAATAAACCTCCAAGCCGCCGTTCACCGGGACACGGAGAACGGAGCATGGAGGCTGACGCTGGGCACACCGGCCCTGTTCATTGAATATTAAGCCTTGCGGAGCTTGCCGAGCTCTGCGACAATCGCTTCAATTTCGCTGATGCTGAATTTGTCCTTGCTGTTTACCAGGTCGTACAGATCTTTAATATCGTCATATTGATCCTCGTTAAAGTGGGAGCCTTTAATTGCGGCGCCGGAAACCACCCTCAGCTTTTGTTTAATTTCCTCGACCATGTATGCGACATTCTCGACTGTTTTCTGCGTTAAATCCATCGGTCTTCATCCTTTCGTTCGGATCATTGTCATTATTGTACCAGCTTCTTGACAAAAAACCTATTCCTTTTGTGGTACGATAAGTATGCTCATTTTTTATAGAGCCGTGCATGATGGGGAGGAATAGGCTTGAAAGGCTTTGCGGTGTTGGCTCTGTTTTACGGTGCGGGGCTGGCGGGGCATCACGTGCTGGGCATTCCGATGCCGGCCGGAGTTCTAGGCATGCTGCTGCTGGCGGCCGCTTTATTTACAGGAACGGTCTCGCTGCAGACCGTTGAAGAAAGTGCGCAATTTCTACTGCGCCATATGATGCTCTTTTTTATTCCCTTTATTGTGGTGAGCCCGATTTATTTCGCCGGGCTGGGCGGGCAGTGGCTGCCGGCAGCCGCAGGCTTCCTCGGCAGCTTTATTGCCAGCCTGGCGGCTGCAGGCTGGGTCACTCGTTTGCTGGGCCGAGGCGGAGGGAAACGCCATGGAGCTTGACGTGTTGTGGGGGCGGCTGTGGAGCGACCCGATGGCAGGCGTAGCGCTGACGGTCGGCGCTTATGCCGCCGCATTGGAGCTGCGCAGCCGCTTTGCGTGGCTGCATCCGCTGTTTGCCGCAAGCGTGCTGCTGTACGCGGTGCTTGCGCTGCTGCGCGTGCCGCTGGCGCTGTACATGAGCGTCAGCGGCAGCTGGCTTACGGCGCTGCTCGGGCCGGCGACGGTCGCCCTAGCGGTGCCGCTGTATAAGCAGTGGCCGAAGCTGAAGTCGGCCTGGCTGGCAGTGCTCGGCGGCGTAACCGCCGGCTCGGCCGCGTCGATCGCGGCGGCCTGGGGCCTCGTCGCCGCGCTGGGCGGCTCGCGCGAGCTGGCCGTGTCGATGCTGCCGAAGGCCGCCACGACGCCGATTGCGGTGGAGGTGTCGGCCCTTCTCGGCGGGAACGCGCCGCTGACGGCCTCCTTCACCGTCATGACCGGCCTGCTCGGCAGCATGGCCGGCCCGAGGCTGCTGCGCCTCTTCGGCGTCAGCGCCGACATCCCGCTCGCGGTAGGCGTCGGCACTGCCTCGCACGGCATCGGCACGGCGCGGCTCGTCCGCGAGTCCGAGCTGCTGGGCGGCGTCAGCGGCGCGGCCATGGCGCTGGCCGGCATCGTAACGGCCGTCGCCGCGATACCGCTGTCGATTTGGCTCAACGGAGGTGGGACGCCTTGACGCAGGCGAACGGCAAAATAACCGGAGCGGAGCTTCCGGCCTTCTTTGCGACTGTAAAAGATAAAATAAAAGAGGCGCCGGAGCGCCCCCTCGTGTTTTTATGTATCGGAACCGATCGATCGACTGGGGATGCTCTCGGTCCGCTTGTCGGTACTGCACTCCGGCAGCACGGGTATCCCCATGTCATCGGAACGATGGACCGTCCCTTGGACGCGGATTCCTTCGTCTTACGGACGAAAGAAATTCCCGATGGCGCATGGGTGCTCGCTATTGACGCTTGTCTTGGCAAGACGGCCGAGTCGGTCGGTCTGTATCAGGCGGAGCATGCGCCGCTGCAGCCGGCCTATTCCGTTGGCGGGAAGCTGCCGCCGGTCGGTGATTTCAGCGTCGCCGCGATTGTGAATCGAATGGGCTTGAAGCCGTACTGGACGCTTCAAACCACCTCGTTGTACCGGGTCATGAAGATGGCTGATGAAATTGCAGCAGCCATCCGCCTAACGTTATAGCTAAGCCAAATGCGGTTTTTCGCCGCATTCCATTTCACCGGGCCGCACGGTCCGGTTTTTTCCGTTCCTCTTCGCATAATACAGGGCTGAATCGGCACCTTCAAACAGCTGCTCCTTGCTCATGCCGCTCCGATAGGCTTCAATCCCAATACTGAGGGTAATGCTATCTCCTCCGAGCTGCGTGTGCCGAACTTCACCAATGGATTTTCGAATTTTTTCCATCATGGCGTAAAATTGCTCGCCGGATTTCTCAGCACTGACGATGGCAAATTCTTCCCCGCCATATCGGGAGGCAAAATCATTCGGATCACTGTTTTCCCGAATCTGGCTGGCCACGTAGGCAATGATAATATCGCCTGTGCGATGACCAAACGTATCGTTGATTCGTTTGAAGTTATCGATGTCCAGCAGTGCCAAATGGATGTCGAGAGAGGCGGTTTGACTTAATTGCAGAAGGCTGTCGATATGCTCGTGAAACGATCTATGGTTATACAGCTCCGTAGCCGGATCGATCCGGTTCAGCCGCTCCATCAGAACCGCTTTCGTTTGCAGCGCCTGCTTTTCTTCAACGGTTCGAATTAATTGATCCGCAATTTTAAAGGCGCGGTTCATCAGGCTGGAAATAAGCAAAGCCGATGCCAGCAGGATGGCCACAATGAGAATAATGTCGGAGTGTCCCATATACATTCGCACTTTGGACAGCGTCAAGATTAGAAGCAGCGAGGCAAGGCCAAGAGAGCAGGAAAACAAGGCAAGCTTACGGCTGTAGAAAAACATAGAGGTCATAATCGGAAAAACAAGCACATAAATGCCCATCGGCAAATCATATAAAGCGGTAATGATCACGGCGGCAATCAAGTTCATGGCAACGATCAAATAATACTCGATATGCTTTACATTTCGCAGCAGCAGCAGCTCCATGAGCCCGATGACAGCGGCGATTTTAAGAGAAGGCAGGACAACGAACTCCCGCAGGAACATCACTTTTTCTTTGGATGTAAAAATAGCGTTGCAGCCGGTTCCCAGCAAATACAACGCAAAAATCCACCAGCAGGCGGTCAGCAAATCCCGAGTTAAGGACCGTGTATCAAGCTGTATGTCTTTTTCGAGCATGAAAGTACCTGACCTTTCCGGTAAAAATACAAATTGTCGAGACAAGGAAAGTGGTATATGGACCTACCATTTTGTTACTATCTTCCTACAATAATAATGTGAATAGAGGAAGAAAAATAGGTTAAGCCCTTCCATTTTTCGATAAAAAATAGAAAGCCCCCGTGCTTTTAAAAGCAGCGGAGGCGTATTTTTTAGCGGATAAGCAAATCCCAAATTTGTTTGCCGATCAGCAGCGTCGACATTGTGATAAACAGCGGCTTTACGAACGTTGAGCCATTGCGAATGGCAAATCGGGACCCAATCCACGCCCCGGCAATCATGGCCACTGCCATTGGAAGCCCATAGTAAAAATTAATATGCTTAAGCGCAATGAAGGTCAGGAGGCTGGCGATGTTGCTGGCGAAATTGAGCATTCTTGCATTTCCGGCCGCTGTTACGAAGTCGAAGCCGAGCAGCAGAAAGGCGAACAGCAGGAACGAGCCTGTTCCTGGTCCGAAGAATCCGTCGTAAAAGCCGATGATAAACGCGATGACTGCGCTCAACACCCATTTTTTTGTGGTAATATCAGTGTAGGTCGACTCTTTGCCCCAATTCTTTTTGAACAGTGTATAAATCGTGACAAGCGCAAGCAGAACGATAACCATTGGCTTCAAAAAGGCTGAAGGCAGCAGGGTAATGATGTAGGAGCCGATAGCCGAGCCGACAAAGGAGAACCCGAACAGGCTCATTGCCAGCTTAAGATGAATTTTTCCGGAACGCAAAAATGACAATGTGCTGGTTAACGAAGAAAAGGTGCCTCCCAGCTTATTGGTGCCAATGGCGATTCCCGGCGGCAGTCCGGCGAGCAGCAGCGCGGGCAGGGAAATGAGACCGCCGCCGCCGACGATGGAGTCGATAAACGCAGCTAAGAAGCCTGCACCGATCAGAAATAGTAATACCTCTATGGCGGGCTGTTCCACACAATCACGCTCCGAATTTGTAGGATGGCGGTAAGATTTTCTAATTATAAACGGAGGTAGGTAATCGCACAATGGGGTGGTTCCTTCCATTTGACTTTCGGAGCTTGCTTGGAAGGGAATGGAGAATAATTGGAAAAGGGTTCATAACGATGTTCAACGATCGGAGGCGGTAATGGCATGAAGAAAAGAGCGTTGGTATTTGGAGGAAGCGGCCTTGTCGGCTCCCAGCTGCTTCAGCTGTTAGGGGGAAGCCCGCTGTACAAGGATGTATATGCATTTGTACGCAGACCTCTGGAGGGTGCCCCTTTATCGGTCATCCAAATTACGGTGCCGGAGCTCTCCGAGGAAGAGCTGGGCAAACATCGCGAGCTGTTCGGCGGGAGTGATGTTTACTGCTGCCTGGGGACAACGATTAGAATCGCAAAGACTCAGGAAGCGTTCCGCAAGGTGGATTACGAGTATCCGCTCGCGATTGGACGGTTATGCCGCTCGGAAGGTGCCGCCGCTCTACTCGTTATTTCATCCATGGGCGCAAATCCGGCTTCGCGCGTATTTTACTCTCGAACGAAAGGCGAGATGGAGCGGGATTTGGCTGCACTGGGTCTGCCCGCGCTGGTGCTTGTCCGTCCCTCTCTGCTCATCGGCGAGCGCAAGGAATTCCGCTTGGGCGAACAAGCGGCCGCGGTCGTGAGCAGGGTGCTGCCGTTTCGGCTGCTCGGTCCCCTGCGCAAATACGCGCCCATTGAGGCCTCAGCGGTAGCCGCAGCGATGCTGCATGCCGCCGGCGAAGGCCGCAAGGGCACTGTGGTGCTGGAGTCCGAGCAGCTGGCGCAGCTTGCCGCAAAGCGTTAAGTTCAGCCGCCAAAGGCGTTGCGGAACGCATGCGAGAGACGGTCGCGGTCTATTTCCCAGAGCTTCGCAATGTCGTCCGCAACCGCTTCGTCGAACCAGTCGGACAGCTTTTTACGGTTTTTGCCGTTCTCCGCAATCCAAATCAGATTGCCTGCGACTTTCCGAAAATAAAGCTCCTCCGCCTCTTTTACCTTCTCGGGCGGAATATACGTTTTCAGCCGCTTGATTGTCCGGTACAGCTCCTTGCTGCAGGAGCGGCGAATGCCTCGGGCGGTCGGAAGCGGCTGTTCGTGTTTTCCTTTGTTTCCGAATTGCATCCGTCATCGACTCCTTCCTCCCACAGCATATGCGCTGGGAAAAAGGAGGGTGCATCCGCCCTGCATTCAAGTCCTGGCCGGTTCTAGTCGACGACAATGTAACCGATCATCGGCCCGCTGTGCGAGGCGTCGGGATGCTGCACGCATATGATCCGGTAGACCCCTTCTTTTTCACCCTTGAAGGTGACCACGGTTTCCTTTCCTTTTTTCACCTCGCCCTTAATCGTTGTGCCCTCAATATAGAACGAGTGCATCTCGCCGTTCACTCCTAGAATGTGAAGCTTGACGGTTTCGCCTTCCTTTACATGAATCGTGCCGGGATCCCACCGGTAGGACTCGATTTCCTTGCCGTCGGGAAGCGTGGATTTATACTCGCCGGTTACCAGATGAATGGCCCGCGGATTGTCGGGGGCGCCGTCCACCGGCTCGCTGTACGCACCTTTCCAATATACGAGAGAAGCGGCAGCGATAAACAGCATCGCAAGCGAATACGTAATGACATGTTTTTTTCGCAAAATAAATACTCTGGACAAGGGAGCCCCTCCTTTTGATACGATCCAAAACTGCCTTTGTCCATGTATATGCGCGGGCTTGTCAGCGAATGCCGGATACTGTGCGGTGCCCTGAAGTTAGCGGAAAGATGCTAGTTCGAATAAGTGGGCTTGTGCTACAATATGATGTGGAAAAATATGACGAAAGCAGGTTTTCGGAGGATGAGCGAAATCATTCATGATCTATTGATGTGGCTTACGGATTTAGGCTATTGGGGAATTATGATTGGACTTATGATCGAAGTCATTCCAAGTGAAATTGTGCTCTCGTACGGCGGTTATCTCGTATCCTTAGACAAAATCTCGTTCGTCGGCGCTGTCATCTATGGAACGATCGGGGGCGTCATCGCACAAATTTTTGTATACTGGATCGGCCGGTACGGAGGCAGACCGTTTCTTGAGAAATACGGCAAATACATACTCATTCATAAAAAGCATATCGACGTAGCGGAGCAGTGGTTTGAGAGATACGGCTCAGGCGTTATTTTTACCGCTCGTTTTATTCCTGTTGTGCGGCATGCGATCTCTATTCCGGCGGGCATCACACGTATGCCGCTCGGACGCTTCACCATTTTAACGACGCTTGCCGTTATTCCTTGGTCCATTTTCTTTATTTATTTGGGCATGGAGCTGGGAAGCAATTGGGAAAATATCGAAGAAATGGCGGCGCCGCACATCGGGAAGTTTATCTGGGCGGCAGTCGGTCTGACGGCATTATATTTTATTTTTATGATTATCCGGAACAGACGAAACAAGAGATAAAAACAAAGGGTCCCGCGAATGGGGCTCTTTTTGCATGAGTGGATATGCGTTTCTAAAATCGGTATGATGGAGATATCACTTTACAACGTACATAGAAGGAGGCCGTGTTTCGATGAGTAAGAATGTATCGCATAAGCTTGGCCAAGGGATTACCCCGCAGCAATTTATCGACGGCATGACGAAAAACAAGGAGCAGTTCGTGGAGTGGTACGAAGCATTCCAATGGGCAAACGAGGATGAGAAGGAATTCTTCGACTCGCTGAACAATCGCGACGACCTGCGCTGCTTGATTTTGGCGGCGGATTGGTGCGGAGACGTGGTTCGGAACGTGCCGGTCGTGTTTAAGGCTTTGCAGGACAGCGGCATTCCGACCGAAGTGTTTATCCAAGAGCAGCATATGGATTTGATGGATGAATTTCTGACGATGGGCGGCCGTGCGATTCCGGTTGTTATTTTTGCCGATACCGGCGGGTTTGTGCTGGGCCATTGGGGACCTCGTCCGAAGCATGTGCAGGAGGTTATGATCCGCTTTAAGCAGGAGAACCCGGACCGCGAAGCGCCGGATTATCAAGAGAAGATTGCGGTTGCACGGGCGGAAATGGGCCGTCAGTACGGCGAAGGCACAGGCTACCACGCGGTGATCGTCAAGGAACTGCGTGAGCTGCTGTCATCCTTCTAGAAACGGAGCTGTTCGGTTATGAAGCTTAAAGTGGAGAAGTTTGCGCTCGGTCCGCTGCAAACGAACTGTTATTTGCTGGTGGATGAAGAAGCAGGGCGAGCTGTTGTGATTGACCCGGGCGTGAACCCGAAGCCGCTGATGAAAAGGCTGGAGCAGCTGGAGGTCGAAGCGATCGTCCTGACGCATGCGCACTTTGACCATATCGGGGGTGTGGACGAGGTTCGCAAAGCCAAAGGCTGTCCGGTTTATTTGCATGATGCGGAGCGGGATTGGCTGGAGGATCCAGAGCTGAACGGGTCGAAAATGTGGCCGGACGTCGGACCGCCGATATCTACGCAGCCTGCGGAATTTGCAATGGATGAAGGGATGCAGCTAAAGCTGCTCGGTGAAACCTTTCTGATCAGGCATACGCCCGGTCATTCTCCGGGAAGCGTAAGCTTGATTTGCGGAAAGCATTTGTTTTGCGGCGACGTGCTTTTCCGGATGTCGGTCGGACGTACGGACCTTCGCGGCGGGAGCTCGCGGGAGCTGCATGACTCGATTCACCGCAAGCTGTTTGTGCTCGGCGACGAAACGACCGTTTACCCCGGCCATGGACCGACAACGACGATTGGCTATGAAAAGCAAAATAATCCGTATGTGTAGCTGCCGCTGAAAATGTAGGCTAAGCAAAAATAGCGTAGGCGTTTGTCCGAAAAGGCAAATCCCTACGCTTTTTCATTATGCTTTTCTTTAGTATGGATGAAAAATACGGCTGCGACCAGCATACCCACTAATAAGAAACGGTAGGAATGCTCCAGCATCAGTTGAATCATTGGGGAACCCTCCTAAATCGGTGGTTTTCATAATACAAATGTAAATGACTACGATGTTTCCGGCATCTGGCTGCAGATTGGGTTGTGAGCTGGACTTAAGTCGGGGCAAGATTAAGGATTGACAGAAAGCAGACAGCATCGCTATAATCTTAAACGAACGTTTAATTTAAACGAACGTTTAACAATAGAGAGATGGAGAGTGCCAAAATGGGAGTAGTTCGTGCTTTATTGTCTAAGCAGACGACGAAGGCTGGAATTATTACAGCAATTATGTTTCAATTAATTTTTAGTGTGATATGGATGACGGGTTATCAAGGAATTAACGACAACATGAAAAACCTCACGATTGCGGTAGTCAATGAGGATCAGGGAATCGGGAAGCAGATCGTGGAGCAGGTAAAAGCGGTTCCGTTTCAAGTGATCGAGGAAAACAGCCTCGAATCCGCGCAAGCGCTGCTTGAAAACCGCAGCATCCAAATGGTCATGCATATCCCGGCAAATTTCAGCCAGCAGCTTCAAACGAATGGAAGCCAGGCAGCGCTTGGCTATTATATTAATGAATCGAACCCTCAATTGATTAAAAGTGTAATGAGCTCGGCTTCAGCTACGATTACCGGGGCCGTCGGTAAACAGGTGACGATTGCGGGAACACAGTCCGTATTGACCCAGGCAGCCGGGATGCCTGCTGAACAAGCAGGTGCGGCGGCGCAGCAGCTTTCCAATAAACTGACATCCGAGCTGACTTCGATTCATCCGGTTCAAAACTTCGCTAGTCAAATGGTGCCGATGATGACAGTGCTGGCTTCTTATGTCGGCTCGATGCTGCTTGCCATGAACATGGAAATTTCGTCCGGGATGACCGGAGGAGCATTTTCGAAGTGGCAGCGTTTTGCAGGAAGAAATCTAATAAATGTTGCCGCAGCGCTAATCGTGTCGTTGGCAGGATCCGGCATGGTGCTGGCGTTGGGTGGTCAATCGGAGCAAGGGTTCTTTACGATGTGGATGTTCCAGGCGCTGTTCGTACTCGTGTTTATGCTGACGGCGCAAGTCTTTATTTTACTTCTCGGCGTTCCGGGTATGCTGTTTAATATTATTTTACTGTCGGCACAGCTGGTTTCCTCGGGAGCGATGGTGCCTCGCGAGCTGCTGTCCGGATTTTACCACGGCTTAAGTGTGATAATGCCGGCGACCTACGCGGTTCAAGGCAATATGAATATTTTGTTTGGCGGCAGCGGTACGGCAGGCGATGTATCTGCTCTGCTTATCATCGGAGGATGTGCACTTGTACTGGGAGCGGCGGCTGTTGCCGTTCGTAAAGAGAAGCAGCCGAAGGGCGCACCGGGGGCAGCCCAGGCTCCTGCACAAGCATAAGAAGTATAGATAGCGGAGGTTTTCAGCTGTGACAGAAGAACAACAGGCCATGCGAATGAGGATTTTGCTTGCAGCCAAAAAACTATTTGCACAAAACGGTTTCGGGGAAACCTCGGTAAGGCAAATCTGCGAAGAAGCGGGCGCCAATCTGGCGCTTGTTTCTTATTATTTCGGAGGGAAAGAGGGGCTGTTCCAGGCGCTCTTTGAAACCTTTTATCCGAAGGACAGAGTACGTTTGCACGAAGAGAAGGGGCTGGACCCGGAAGCGGGCCTGCAGCTGGTCGTCTCGGAAATTATTCGGTTTCGGCACGCCGAGCCGGAGCTGATCACGATCCTGGAAAGCGAAATTGCCCGCAATAGTCCTCGAATCGATGTGATTCGCGGAAATGTGTTTCCAACGTGGAAACTGGTGCGAGGCCTGCTGGAAAAAGGACGGGAGCAGGGCATTTTTCATTTCCGGGATACCGATCATACGCTGCTTTTTGTATTAGGCGCCCTTTTGTTTCCAAAGCGCTGGAACTATTTTAGTCCATTGCTGGAAAAGAAGGAGCCGGATATGGAAGACATGATCGAGGATACGTGGCATTTTATCCGCAGCGGCCTTTCAAAATGATTTTTTTTCCAGAGCACAAAGCGAAGGAATTTTCTGTTTTCCCTCGAATTATTTTGGATAGCCCTGAAGGGAGGACATCTTATGATTTGTGTATTTCAACAAAATGTACGGATCGTCGATATGAATGACGAAATTATTCATGAAACAGTGTTTGAACACGGCCAATTTGATTCGGTGATTCCAACGGTGGGGAGCTCGGTTGTTTCTCATGAGCTCGGACTTCGGCAGTTCGAGGTTGTGCTGGACAAGCGGCCAGGTAAGACCGCCCGCTACAAAATTGTTGATGTGGAGTACGACATTTTAGGCGAAAAGGTTCGGGTTACGGCTCAGTTGGAAGCGATTACGCTTATTGTCGGCCAGCATGATGTCGGCTTAATCAATTCTTAAAAGCAGGGAAATACATGTTGACTCTCTTTTGTAATTTTGTTACTCTTTGATTAATTTCATAGGTTTGAGTCAAGCGAAGCACGCAGACGTCGGAAATCCTCCGATGCTCTGCGTTTTTTGTTTTTCTTGGTGAAAACCGGGCAGAGAGGAGGTGAATTATGTTTTTTCGCAGGGGCTGGGTCATTAGCGGAGTTTCGTTGCTATTATCGGGTGCCTTGGTGTTTGCCGTTTACATATTGCAGCTGCGCCAAATTGAGCTTCAGAAAACGGTGTCGATTGTTGTGCCGACTTCATTTGTCGATGCAGGAGTAACCCTCACGGAGTCGATGCTGCAGTATCAGCCCATGGTATCGGGAGCGGTCGCTGACGATATGGTTACGGACCTGCAGGAACTGGTGGGCTTAGAAGCTGCGGTGCCACTGGGTAAAGGAGAGCCAGTGCTGCGCTGGAAAGCGCAGCGATACCCACTTCTGCCGAAGGCGGGGGAATCCTCTTTTCCGATTCCGAAGGAATACGTGCTCTCTGTTTCCGGGAGCCTTCGGGCCGGTGATCAGGTGCGGGTTTATGTTACCGGGCAGGGCGTCGAATCGCAGCGTTTGTACAGCAGGGAGGTAACCGTAGCTTCTGTGAAGGCAATCAACAACATAGAAGTCGAGGATCCGAAGGAGCCTCATTTGTACGCCAGAGCGGAAGGCGATTTAGAAAAGCTGCACGCCGCTAGGCGGGAGGCGAACGGGGCTGTCGATCGGCTTGTTCTTAACTTAACGGAAGAAGAGTGGCTTGCTCTCGACAGCCTGTGTAAGACGGGCAAGGCGAAGGTGGTTTTAGCCGGAGTGCCGATTTCTAGCCCAAGATAGATAGGATTGCAGCGGAATGAAAGGTGGGATTCAATTGAGCAGTGCACAATCGAGCGGCAAGCTTGCCATATTTATCGGTACCTCGCCGAATATCGGAACGACGCTTGCTTCATTTGCGGCAGCTTCCAGACTCGCAGGACGAACAGGACAGCGGAGAGTATCGTATCTCTGCCTAAATTTAAAGAGCTCAAAAATTCATCATTACTTAGGAATGGAGCCGCCGGCCGTAACGCTGGATGCGCTTCGTTCCGAGCTTCGCTCCGGCAGCTTAACCGGTGAGAAGCTGCTGCAAGGATGCACTTCTTTGCCGGTACAGGGAAACAGAAATTTGTATGTACTGTTCGGCAATCAAAACCGGGAGCAGGCGGAATATTATATGCCCGCAGATATCGAGCACTTGCTCCGCTGCGCTAGGGAAGCATTTGATTTAACGATTGTTGAAGTCAATGCATATTGGGATAACGCGGCGACCATTTGCGCAGTGAGCGAGGCGGATGCAGGCTTTCTTGTTACAACGGCGGCGCTTTCCGACTTTCAAGAGGATGCGCGTCAATGGTTTAAGGCCGGTACATCATTGTTTGGAATCGAGCCGAATAAACGATTTAAAATTATCGTGAATGAGCGTTCGCCTCAGCCGCGTCCCGTTTCCTTTAAGCCCCAGCACATTTCAAAGGAGATCGGGCTGCCGGTTGCCGCAGAATGGGATTGGGAGAAGGAGCTTGGCCCTGCGCTTCAGAGAGGAAGGCTTTTGGAGTGGATTGGCGCTCATGGAGAGCAGCTTGAGGGGGTGCTTGGTCAAGTGCTTTCGGAGCTGTCTGCTTTAGGGGACCTCCCGTCCCTGACGCGGGAAGCGAAGCGAATTTGGTTTCGTCGCTGGGAGCCGCATGGTGAAAGGCGGGCGTAGATGAGTGTGGGCGATCTGAAGTTTTCCCCGCTTGGGTATGCGGCACAGGCGAATCCTGCTGCAACCTCGGCGCATCCTTCCTATACCTATATTATTGATGAGATGCGAAGCTTTCTTGTTTCCCGCAAGGGCGGCTCGGAGGAAGAGCGGATCCAATGGACGGAAACGCTGAACCGTGCGGTGCTAGGTTATCCGGATGCGAAGCGGGTATGCTTAGGAATTATTCAAGACGAGCTAATGAAGAGGCGTTGGTTGGATACCGTTTGGAGCAACCGATTGTATCAATCGCTTGAAGAGGCAGTGTATGCCGAGGTGGTCGGGATGAGTGTGCTGGAGCTGCTCCTTCAGGACCGGGCAGGCCTGGAAGAAATCCAAGTAGTAGGGACGCAGGTGTACGAGGTTCGGGCGGGACAAACCCGGCTGACACCGTTTCGGTTCGAGGATATCAGGGCGTTAGAACGTGTCCAGCAAAACCTGGTGTTATTTAACCAAGACAGTCTTCACCAACGAAAGCGGTGGGCGGAGGTTCGGCTGCGCGATGGCTCGCGGGTAACGATGACCGGCTTCGGGTATACCTCCGAGCCTACCTTAACGATTCGATTTTATACGGTCGCTCACTTTGGATTGGAGCGGTTGGCAAGCGCGGAGCTAGATACAATTAGTGAACCTGTGAGGCGGATGCTGCTCTGTATTTTAGAAAGCCGATTGAATGTGGTCATCATCGGGCCGACCAATTCGGGGAAAACGAATTTATTGAAATCGTTAATTGCAGAGATTCCTGACGAGGAGCGGATCGTGACGATTGAAGCGAGGCTGGAGCTGATGCTGCGTCGGGATTTCCCAGCGAAAAATGTGGTGGAATTTGAGGTGGACGAGGAGGATCCGACTCACAATGGAAGGCAGGCCTTCAAGCTTGCGCTTCGGCAGACGCCGAAACGGATCATCCACGCCGAAATTCGCGACGAAGATGCAAACCTTTATGTGCGCGCGTGCACCAGGGGACATGAAGGAAGCATGAGCACGGTCCATGTTACCTGCTTGGAGGATGCACCGGAGGCAATCACCGATATGTGTATGCTGGACGGCCGGGGAATGAATTCCGATCGGCTGACCAAACGCATAACCGAGCATGTTACCCAAATCGGGATTGAAATGCGCATCTCCGCTGGAAAGCGCAGACTGGTGAGGCTGGGAGAGTATCAATTCAGAGAAGGTGCAGTACAGGTGATCGACTGGGCGGTTTTCAATCCAGCCGAGGAAGCTTGGGATTATCCGCAGGCTCCGAGCCCGTCTGTAAGACAACGGATGCTTCGATTATGCCCCTCCGAGTATACCGAAGTATGGGGGAGCGGGCATTGATGATAACGGTGCTGCTGGCCGCTTTGTTTGTTTCATTTTTTTCGGTATTATACCCCTTGGTAAGGACGGTTTTTACACGGGTAGGTGTTAGGCAAAGACTCCGCTATCCGCTGAATGCTGCGAAAAAGCGCTGGAGGCAGATGACACCGATTGTGCTTCAAACGGCGGGCGGGCACCTTCGGCATTTACTCGCGGCGTCGGGAACGGACATGCCCCTGGTACATTTCGTATGGTTGAGTCTCCTTCTTGGAACGGGCGGGGTCGCGGCAGGGGTGCTGCTGTTTGAAGGGGTTAAGGGATCCCTCGTATGTTTGGCGGTACCTGCATGCTTGCCTTACCTGTTGGTTTACATGCGTCTTATTAATTTGCAAATGCGGACCCGCCTTGAGTTTCTGCCCGCTGTAGAGGTCATCTACCGCTGTTATGTAACCTTTGGCAAGGAAAACGGAGCGAAGCATTCGCTGCAGGCCGCATTGACGCAAAAACGGCTGCCAATTCCGCTGCGGCCGGTATTTGAACGCTTGCTGAGACAGCTGCTGCTCCAAGAGGATCGGGAACGTGCGCTGCGGCTGTTTCGCGTATCACTGGGTCATCGGTGGGCCGATTATTTTTGTTCGCTTTTGCGGTTGGACTTGGAGGAAGGGATCAACATTGAGGGCGGTTTACGTGAGTTGATTATGGACATGCGGCGAGCCCAAAAGGAGGATGAGAAGGAACGCAGCCGACTGATGGAAATTCGAATCGCAAACTTTACGCCTGTCCTTTTTCTCGCCTTGTTTTTAGGAGTGAATCTATACATGAATCCGGAAGCTTCGTATTTTTACTATTTGATAGACCCCGGAGGAAGAGATTTGCTTCTTGATGCGCTGCTGCTCATTTTCGCCTCATTCTTTATGGGGATCTATTTGTCGGTAAAGCGAATGTGAACCAGGATTTTTTGGAGGAAGGAGACGAGAATGTCGGAGGACCTGCTGTTCGAACTGCTGTTATGGGCCGCACTGCTGTTATTATTGATTTGTTTTTATATAGGATTATTTTTTATTCTTCGCACGAGCTTTGACTCTGTCCTTAAAAACCGCAAGTTCCGTTCCTTTTTCCGATCTGGATCAAGAGAGGGGAAGCTTCCTCCCTGGCTGCTCAAGCTTTGTTTCGTTCGGGAGGGAATGCCCGAGGTTGAACTGTACAACCGATTGCTGGCTTCTTGCGGGTGGTATATAAATGGAGCTGTTGTGATTGTCGGCAAAAGGCTGGCCTATGCTGCTGCACTGGTACTCCCGGCGGGTGCCTCCATTGTTTTTGAACGGGTGGCTGTGGTCTATTCGTTTTCATGGATTCAGGCAGCTGTTGTTTCCATACTGCTGATTGTACTGCTTCAGCTAGATCAAATGCTCCTGCGTGCAATGGCCAAGCGAAGAAGCAGGGCAATCGTTGAGGAGATTTACGAGGTTAGCCGAAATTTGGTGTATTGCGCGAGCTCTAGGCTTAGTTTGCATGCAAGGCTGATGAAATGCTTGCCTTTTACGAGAGTCATTCGTCCGCAGTTCACACTGCTGTTGAATTGTTGGTACTCCGATTCAGAAAAAGCGATTCAACAGTTTCAGCAATCACTCGGAACGGAGGAGGTGTTTACCTTTGCCGAGACCCTGCAATCGCTGCGGAGTTATGACAGCGAGGCGTTTTATGAGCTATTAAGGCGGCAGATGGATGACTACAAGGAAAAGCTGATTTTGCTCAAAAGCGATAGAAAAGAAAGCATCTCGTATGTATTATTCGTGCTTGCGGGATTGCCGATCGTCAATACGTTCCGAGTATTTGTGTACCCTTGGGTACAGGAGGGAAAAAAGCTGTTTGATTATTTACAATAAACACGGGGGTTGGATTCGGATGCGAAATATTTTAATGACAGTGATGCTGCTCGTAGCGGTTGCGCTTCTGTTTACGAGTGTAATTGGCGGTACTAACGGAACCAAGGCACAGATTCAAAATAAAGGGACGAGTGCAAATACGACTATTTCCAATTTATCGGCTGGATGAAGCAGATTCTTGTTACTGTTATGCTGTTGATCGTTGTTGCGTCCATTTATATGACCACGGTTTCCGGCGAACAGGGGGCGGTGAAATCGGTTCGGGACGGGGGACAGAAGGTAAGCCGATCCATCGAAGCGATCAATCCTTGAGGATCATATTTTGAATGTAGGAAGCGAATCATCATGAAGCAAATTCTCGTGTTTATCCTGTTTGCCGCGGTGCTGTGTTGGACGATGTTTACCCCGATTTATAAGCATGTGCTTGTGATGCGGCAGGCCCATCTGCAAAAAGAAGTGGATTATTTACTGGAGGTGGGGGCTTCCGGTTCGCGGGGATATATCGATCAAGAAATGATAGGAGCGTCACGCCTTCGCTTGGAAAAGGTGGGGTTCAATAGCACGAGACTGAATTACACCGTAGGTACGACGGACGGAAGCTCCGGTTCCGACCGCTTCATGCCTGTTACGCGTGGGGTCGGTCTTCATTTGACCATTACGTATCCATACGAAGGTTTGTTTATGCTGGACAAGCTGATTGGTATCGATTCGCCGGGCTCTGAGGAGAGAATGGGGGCCTATGGTATAAAAATGAGCGAGTTCGTGCCTTAAAGGAGGGCCTTCCATAGAGAAGCTGCTGCTATTTATATTGCTGCTTGCAACCAGCTCCGTTATTCATGCCTCGCAAGTGGATCAGGAGATATCTGTTCATACGTTGTTTTGGGCGAAGCGGGGGATGAACCGGGCTGTACATGCGGGCGCACTGCAGCTGGATCGCGAAAAGCTGGCGTTAGGTATCCGCTCTATCGACGAGGAACGGGCGCTGCAGGCTTTTCGCGAGACGCTTGAAAGGAACTTACGGCTTGAGCCGGACGGAACACCGAGAACCGGCAGCTTTTTGCGCGATGATGTGGAGCTGGTCGATTTTTATGTGGCTGAGGAATCGGAGGGTTTTCCTCATACCTATCGAAACGAAAGCTTCGATTATACCGTTACCTTTTCCCGGCCGGGCGTTGCCGCGATCGTAAAAATAAAGTACCCCGCACTGTTTACCGTGCTTGATCCGATTGTTTGGTATGTAAAAGCATCGGCAGAGCTTGTTTATGAGTAGTCGATGAATATCAATGATTGCGAAGCTCTCCGTCATGGATTCGTCCGTTTTTCGTTGGTAGACGTTCTTTTGAGGTTATGGTACGTTGCGTATAGGATATAACCAAAGGAGGAACGGGAATGGCGGTGGAGCATCAAAAGAGGGTTGAAGCGCTTCAAGAAAAATTACGAGAACGAGGCTGGGCGGCTTATCTTGTTACTCATAACGTAAATCTTTACTATTTCACGGGTTCTATGCAGCAGGGATATTTCTGGATACCGGACGAAGGTGAGCCTGTTTATTATGTGAAGCGCAGTGTAACTCGTGCGGCGTCTGAAAGCTCTTTTCGGGTAGAGCCGCTTGGCTCGTTCCGCGCGTGGGGTGCTGAACGAAGTAAGGAGATTACAGACAGCTCCCGTATCATCGCGACGGAATATGATGTACTGCCTGTGCAGCAGCTTGAGCGGCTGCAGGCCGTTCTGCCAGATGCACAGTGGCAGGATGGCTCGTCTATGGTTCGTGAGCAGCGGATGGTAAAATCCGACGAGGAGATTGACGCGATTCGGCGTGCAGCTGCCGTCATTGACGAAGCTCTGCACGAATGTGCCGCAAAAATCGTGGCAGGGATGACGGAGCTGCAGCTGATGGCTGAGATTGAATATGCGATTCGCCGGCGGGGCCATTACGGGATTATGAGAATGCGCGCCTATAATCAGGAGCTGTTTACAGGAATGGTCGCTGCGGGAGCGGCTGCGGCTATGCCTTCGTCTTTTGATGGACCTGCGGGCGGCGAGGGTCCGGGGCCGGCTGCTCCGGTGGGAGCGGGAAACAGGCCGCTGCAAAGAAATGAGCCCATTTTGATTGATATTGGCTGCTGCATCGATGGGTATGTGATCGATCAAACTCGTACTGCAGTGATTGGGCAAATGCCGCCTGAACTGGAGTCAGCGTATGCCCATTCCGAACGCATCTTGAGAGCAACCGAAGCCATGCTTCAACCTGGAACCGTATGTGAGGAGCTTTACACTCAAGCTTTGCAGCTGGCTGCCGAGGCTGGGCTCGAAGGTAACTTTATGGGGTACGGGCAGGATCAAGCGAAATTTTTGGGACATGGGATAGGCCTGGAGATTGACGAGTGGCCTGTACTGGCCCGCGGTTTTCGGCAGCAGCTGGAGCCCGGTATGGTTGTGGCAGTTGAGCCGAAATTCACTTTTCCGGGGAGTGGGGTAGTCGGTATCGAGAATACGTATCTCATCACGGACACCGGCTTCGAAAAGCTGACGACCTCACGTGAGGGGATATGGAGAATTGAGGGGGGCCAGGCCTGATTGGAGCCCAGTCTGACTGGAGCCGAGAGTTCGTGCTGATCCCGGTTGAGTAAGAGTACCCACAATGTTGGCAGCAGACTTTACCAAACGCTTTCCTGAACATGGTGCGATGGGAATACAAATCATATGTATTATTTTTCGAGATTCTGAAGATAGCTTAGAAACTATACAAATATTTTGTATAACCTCATCTCCTGTATAACGAAAGAGGGCCGCAGGCGCAAAACAATACAACTAATTTGTATAACATGAGCAGCGGAAGAGGCCATTGGCTAAAACAATACAAATCATTTGTATTAAGAAATTACAGATTCTCTAGATCGATATTCAAATGCCAGTTGGATCTTACCTTACTATCATCACGGAAACGAAAAAGAAGCCGGTATCTATTTCATAAGAATAGATTATCGACTTCTTTTTAATTTGAAGCTTGTCGTTCCTGTCTGTATCTTCATTCAGCTTTCAGATGTACAAGGCAGGCGCACGTAATGGCCATCGGTGCTGCTTGGTTTATGTGCAGTAGCTCTGCCTGTCCTTCGTGGGATTCTACTTTTAATACAATTTTTCTTGTGATTCGTATTCTTCCTCAGGAAGTCTTATCCACCGTTTTAAATACCCTTGTTCGTAGAGCGCCTTCATCAGAATGATGAGTACCGGCGATAGAATCAGCCCAGCTACGCCAAAGAGGGATAAGGAAATGACCATAAAGGAAAGCATCGTAAACGCAGATACGCCGAGAGTGTCCCCCGTTATTTTAGGCTCCATAATTTGACGGACTAGTATGACGATCCCGAGCAGAACAGTCAACCAAATCCCTAGCGTTACCTTACCGGTAACAAACAGGTAAATGATCCACGGCACAAAAACGGTGGACACGCCAAGGAGCGGGAGCACGTCAAATATAGCTGATAATAACGAGATGGAGAACGCGTTATCCACTCTAAGAATAAGCAGTGCAGCAAAAATAACGATAAAGGTAAGCGTAATGAGTTTGAGCTGTGCTTTCAAGTAACCGAAAATCCCCTTCAATACGTTTTCGCGCAGGAAGGTGAAGGCGGTTTTAAACGTTTTTGGTGTTTTATCACTCGCTGTTTTCTTCCAATAATCAATTTCAATTGAAAGAAAATAAGCGAGAATCACCGCGATAACCAAATTGACGAGAAAGGTTGAGAAGGAAGTAAGCATGGCAAACAACCAGCCGAGCACAAAAGTTGCTGCTTTTGAGCCCCATGACGTTAACGTGCTGACATACTCCTGCAGCTTTGCCGTTAAATCAGCGGTCATATCTGGGGGAAGAGCTTCAATTTGGGTCTGGATATAAGCAAGGCCTCTTGTCAGCTCAATTTGCAGTGTTTCGGCATACTTCGGAATCATAACTTGAAGCTTATCGATTTGGTTAATAAAAATGATTCCTGCGGCAATAAAAGCGCCAACAATGATCAAAAGAAAAAATAAGATGGCAATCGCCGAAGCAATTGACTTTTTAATCCCTCTCCGATTGAGAAAGCGTGCCGTCGGCTCGATCATATAGTAAATGAGAAAAGCCAGCAATATTGGCGCCGCAATTTTGTACACAAAGCTAAAGGTTAGCATGATTAAATAAACGGTTAATGCGATTAAAGCAATGTCGATCGCAGTTTTATAGTATTTTCGGTAAAACGTCTGCATCGGATTCCCCCAACAAGTTTTTGATGATTCTAGTTTATCCCATTTGTTCTCAAAATACGAGTTTGCTTACGCGGCGTGGGCTGGTGTCGATAGACACTGTACATTTTTTTTAGTAAAATAATATAAATATATAAGGAAGCGTCCAAACACCATTCATGGGGGAGGGAACGTCATGCTGCGTTTGGGGCAGAAGGTTTATATTGTTGCCGATCAATTTGAACAAAACCTGCCAATCGGGGATTATGGATATATTATTGCCTACGACCGTAATGCGGATAATGTTTTTGATTATGTCGTGCGAATTCCGAAGATGAATCGCAATTTTTTTGTGCCTGCTTCCGATATTGAGCTGGAGGAAGTGCTTCTTAAGAAAGAAGCGGAGCGTGTAGAAATGGAAGCACTAATCGATTATGCGCTTGCGACTAAGAATGAGTATTTGTTTCGCCGGCTAATGAACGGAGAAATTCCGGAACAGGAACCGGAAGAGAAGGCCAAGGAAGTACAGAGCCGGGAAGATTTTGTTAAACAAATCAATTTGCGGGCTTGGATTTAAACAAAAAGGCGGACCCTAGGGTCGCGCCTTTTCTTTACAATGAACGTTTATTTACGATAAATGAATCTTGTTTTCACGAAGTGGTGCATGCTCTGGCTTGCCAAGCAAATAACCCTGGGCAAGATCAATTCCAGCTGTTTTGCAGAACTCCCATTCCTCAATCCGTTCGATCCCCTCGGCCAATACGGTTGCTCCGAAGCTCTCTGCAATCTCTAAAATTTCCTTTATCTTCTGCTGCTTCTGATTGTCTTGATCGCAAAAGCTGATAATCCCTCGGTCAATTTTCACATAATCCGGTTGAAGCGCCCGCAGGACCTCTAATGTGGAAAAGCCCGAGCCGACATCATCTAAAGCAACCTGCATCCCGTTCTTCTTGTATACATCAAAGATAGATTGCAAATGAGCTATATTCGTAATTTTCTCGGTTTCAACGACTTCAAATACGAGATCACGAGGATTCACCTGGTATCGTTCTACCGCTTGAAACGTATGGCTCAAACAATAATTCGGATTGTAAATAGATGAAGGTAGAAAGTTAATAAATCGTTTTATTCCATGTGGAAGAAGCTCTGCACTAACACGAATTGCCGAAATCCTTGCCTGGCGGTCAAGAAAGGAGTGGAGGCCTGCTTCTTGCGCAGCATAAAACAGTTCGTAAGGCCGGAAAGATACTTCTCCCGGCAGGGGGCGGAGCACAAACTCGTATCCAAAGATGCTTTGATTCTCGAACGATACGATCGGCTGCAGATGACTGGTGAATTTACCGTCTTGAATGTGGGACATCATATCATAGTGCTTCAGGCGTGCAGTAAATTGCTTCAGCGTAGAAAATGCAGGTTCTTCACCAAAGCGGGGCGCTTCTGGGAAACCTTTAACAACCTCGATTTGAACGAGGTCGCTCTCGTTATCAGGATAAAGGGTTTGCAGTTGATGAAGCACGTTCAGCAGCTGCTCCTTCGATTGATAAGGAAGCTTCATTTCTGTTTCATTGACTTCAACGGGAATAGAAGCGGTGTTCAGTGCCTCAAAAGCTTTTGTCATTATTGGCTGGGAGTTCGTATGTAATCTGACGATTCCCGTATCTTGAATGGGGTCTAAAATACTGCATTGAGAACAAAAGTGAGACATGCCGCTCCTCCTAGTTAGGCGTTTATAGTCCTATTATATAATCCAAACGTATGAAGAGGAACTTAATAATTACCATGGGTCAAGTTTCCAATAAAAGAAAAACGGAGCCGAATGGGCTCCGTTTATACTCAAGCTATTACTAGGGAATATACAGTACGAGATGTTTAGATTTTCATTACTCCGCCTGTGCTTGCGGAAGTTACGAGCTTGGAGTAACGCGCAAGATAACCGGTCTTTACTTTTGGCTCGAAGCCTTTCCAGTTCGCTTTACGACGTTCCATTTCCTCGTCGCTGATAAGAAGCTGGATTGTACGGTTAGTCAAGTCGAGCTCGATCTCGTCTCCATTTTCTACGAATGCGATCGGACCGCCTTCTGCCGCTTCCGGAGAAATATGGCCGATACTGATCCCGCGGGATGCACCGGAGAAACGACCGTCTGTAATGAGACCAACCTTCGCGCCAAGGCCCATACCAACGATTTGCGACGTCGGAGCTAGCATTTCCGGCATGCCCGGTCCGCCTTTTGGACCTTCGTAACGGATTACCACGACATGACCTTCTTTTACTTTACCGTTCGCAATACCTTCCAAGGCTTCTTCCTGCGAATCGAAGCAGATCGCAGGACCTTTGTGGTAACCGCCGACGGACTTATCGACCGCGCCAACCTTAATAATCGAACCGTTTGGAGCAAGGTTGCCGAACAATACCGCAAGACCGCCCTGCTCACTATGAGGGTTGTCCAAAGTATGGATGACATCCGTGTCCTTAATTTCGCAGCCTTCAACATTTTCACGCAGTGTCTTACCGGTAACTGTAATGCGGTCACCATGCAGTGCGCCCGGCTTTTTGAACAATTCATTTAATACCGCGCTTACGCCACCGGCATTATGAACGTCTTCAATATGATAGTCGGAAGCAGGAGCAATCTTCGCAAGATGCGGAACGCGAGCCGCTACTTCGTTGATACGCTCGATCGGGTATTCAAATCCTGCTTCGTGCGCAAGTGCAAGCGTGTGAAGAACGGTGTTTGTCGATCCGCCCAGCGCCATATCAAGCGCGAACGCATTGTCGATCGTTTCGATCGTAACGATGTCACGAGGCTTAATATCTTTCTGGATCAGCTCCATGAGCTGGCGAGCGGATTTTCTCACGAAATCTCTGCGTTCAGGAGCTACTGCTAGAATCGTCCCGTTGCCAGGAAGGGCAAGGCCAAGTGCTTCCGCCAAGCAGTTCATCGAGTTCGCGGTAAACATGCCGGAGCAGGACCCGCATGTTGGACAACCGTATTGCTCAAGCTCAAGCAGACCTTTTTCGTCGATTTTTCCGGCTTGGAACGCGCCAACGCCTTCAAAAACGGAGGACAAGGAGATCGAACGACCAGTGCTGTCCTTACCGGCTTTCATTGGACCGCCGCTGACAAAGACAGTCGGAATGTTGACGCGCAGTGCGCCCATCATCATTCCCGGCGTAATTTTATCGCAGTTCGGAATACATACCATTCCGTCGAACCAGTGTGCGGAAACGACCGTTTCCAGCGAGTCCGCGATAATTTCACGGCTTGGCAGCGAGTAGCGCATACCGATATGGCCCATGGCAATGCCGTCATCAACACCGATCGTATTGAATTCGAACGGAACGCCTCCTGCCTCGCGAATTGCTTCCTTTACAATTTTGCCGAACTCCTGCAGGTGAACGTGACCCGGCACGATATCAATATAGGAATTGCAGACCGCGATAAACGGTTTGCCGAAATCTTCTTCTTTAACGCCCGCTGCGCGCAGCAAGCTGCGGTGGGGAGCACGGTCAAAGCCTTTTTTAATCATATCGGATCTCATTTTTTTGTTAGGCGCTGCTGACATGGCGTACCTCCAATATATGGTTTTTAAATTTGGTTTACTTAATCCCTCTAAAGGGTTAAAGCACAAAAGTGATCGAATTGCCGTTATCTAAGATAAAAGACTATCATAAATGTGCTGTTTTTACTAGCGAGAGTATTAGGAAAAGAAGTATTTCAGGGAAGCTTTTTAAAACTGGTTGCATGACATGCGCGTCGATTTTTCATACCATGGTTTCGGGCGCTGCAGCAATGTTCGTTGAGTTCAAAAGGAGGGTAAGCTATAATACTAGGAACAAAATCATTATGGAAACGGTTGGAGGTGCTCTAATTGAGCATAACGACGAAAGATGTCGAACATGTGGCCAAGCTGGCCCGGCTGCAATTGAGTGAAGAAGAGAAAGAAACGTTTACGGGGCAGCTCAATGCCATTCTTAAATACGCGGCGAAGCTGGATACATTGGACACAAATGAAATCGAGCCAACCAGCCATGTGCTGCCGCTTGTCAACGTAATGCGTGAGGATGTACCGCGTGATTCGTGGCCGATTGAGAAGGTCATGCAGAATGCGCCGGAAGAAGAGGATGGACAATTTAAAGTGCCGGCGGTGCTTGAGTAATCGTTTAATTTGTCATTGGAAATGGA
Source organism: Paenibacillus turpanensis (assembly GCF_011421635.1). Classification (GTDB taxonomy): domain Bacteria; phylum Bacillota; class Bacilli; order Paenibacillales; family YIM-B00363; genus Paenibacillus_AK; species Paenibacillus_AK turpanensis. Next base: position 10,336 of record NZ_WTLI01000023.1, on the reverse strand, counting down.
GGAAGCGCAGTGTCTTTGCTTGATTTAAGCTTGGAAGAAATACGCGGCAAGCTGCAGAAGAAGGAGCTTCGCGTTGCCGATTTAGTAGATGCCTCATTTTCCCGAATTGCTTCAGTGGACGGGAAGGTCGGAGCGTTTCTTACATTGAATGAGGAAGCGGCTCGTGAGGAAGCGCGTCAAAAGGATGAGAAGCTGGCATCCGGCGGTGAGCGCGGGTTGCTGTTTGGCCTGCCGGGCGGGCTGAAGGATAATATTGTGACCGAAGGACTGCGCACGACCTGTGCGAGTAAATTTCTAGACAACCATATTCCGATTTATGACGCAACGGTGGTTTCGAAGCTGAAGCAAGCTGAATCGATTACGGTCGGAAAGCTGAACATGGACGAATTTGCGATGGGTGGCTCGAATGAAAATTCTGCCTACCATGTAGTCCGCAACCCTTGGAATCTTCAACATGTTCCGGGAGGCTCCAGCGGCGGTTCGGCTGCGGCGGTTGCGGCAGGAGAGGCGTATTTCGCACTGGGCTCCGATACAGGCGGCTCCATTCGTCAGCCTGCGGCTTATTGCGGCGTTGTGGGGATGAAGCCCACCTACGGCTTGGTATCTCGTTTTGGCCTTGTCGCGTTTGCGTCTTCCCTGGACCAAATCGGCCCTGTTACGAAGAATGTTGAAGATACAGCTTACGTGCTGCAGGCGATTGCCGGCTATGATCCGCATGATTCCACTTCCGCAAAAGTGGACATTCCGGATTACACCGGTGCGCTTACTGGGAATGTCAAAGGCTTGCGGATTGCCGTTCCGAAGGAATATATGGGTGAAGGTATTGATCCGGGAGTGAAGGAAGCGATTCTGCAGGCACTGAAGGTGCTCGAAGGTCTTGGCGCGACGTGGGAAGAGGTATCGCTGCCGCATACAGAGTACGCGGTTGCCGCCTATTATTTGCTTGCTTCCAGCGAAGCTTCCTCCAACTTGGCCCGCTTTGACGGCGTTCGTTACGGTGTTCGCGCCGAAAATCCGAACAACCTGCTGGACTTATACTTCCGTTCGCGCAGCGAAGGCTTCGGCGATGAAGTAAAGCGCCGCATCATGCTGGGGACGTATGCACTTAGCTCGGGCTACTATGACGCTTATTATTTAAAGGCGCAGAAGGCACGGACGCTTATTAAGCAGGATTACGACAATGTCCTGAAAACATACGACGTGATCATCGGCCCGACTGCACCGACGACGGCGTTTGCCATCGGCGCTCAATCCGGCGATCCGTTAACGATGTATCTAAACGATATTTGCACGATACCGGTAAATCTTGCCGGTCTGCCAGCGATCAGTGTTCCGTGCGGTTTTTCCGGCGGACTGCCGGTTGGGCTGCAAATCATCGGGAAAGCTTTCGATGAAATGTCCGTGCTGCGTGTAGCTCATGCCTATGAGCAAAGCACAGATCATCATAAGCAGCGTCCGCCGCTGCTCAAGGAGGTGCAGGCGTAATGTCTACTGCCGCTAATCCGAAATATGAAACGGTTATAGGTTTAGAGGTTCACGTCGAGCTTCACACGAAGACGAAAATTTTCTGCGGCTGCGCGACTTCCTTTGGTGCGCCGCCGAATACGAATACATGCCCGGTGTGCTTGGGTCACCCCGGCGTCCTCCCGGTATTAAACCGTCAAGCGGTGGAATACGCGATGAAGGCTGCGATGGCGCTGAACTGCGAAATCGGCGACATTTGCAAATTTGACCGTAAAAATTATTTTTACCCGGATTCTCCGAAAGCCTATCAGATTTCGCAATACGATCAGCCGATCGGCTTGAATGGCTGGATCGATATCGAAGTGAACAGGGAAACGAAGCGCATCGGTATTACACGTCTTCACTTGGAAGAGGATGCGGGCAAGCTGACTCACGTGGATGGCGGATACGCTTCCCTAGTTGACTTTAACCGTGTGGGTACACCGCTCGTTGAGATCGTTTCCGAGCCCGACCTGCGTTCCCCGGAAGAAGCGAAGGCATACTTAGAAAAGCTTCGTTCCATTTTGCTGTACTGCGATGTGTCTGATGTCAAAATGGAAGAGGGCTCGCTGCGCTGCGATGCCAATATTTCGTTACGTCCACATGGTCAAGAGGAACTTGGCACGAAGACCGAGCTGAAGAACATGAATTCGTTCCGCGGTGTACAGCGCGGCTTGGAATATGAGGAATACAGACAAGCGGAAGTATTGGAATCCGGCGGCCGTGTTGTTCAAGAAACGCGCCGTTGGGATGAAGCCCAAGGAAAAACCTTAACGATGCGCAGTAAAGAAGAGGCGCATGATTATCGTTATTTCCCTGATCCGGATCTCGTCCGGCTTTCGATCGATCAAGAGTGGAAGGATCGAGTTCAAGCGTCGATTCCGGAGCTCCCGGATGCAAGGAAGGCTCGCTACGTATCTGAGCTTGGACTTCCAGCATATGATGCTGAAGTAATTACAGCATCGAAGAAGCTTTCCGATTTCTTCGAGGACGCATTAACGACCACGCAGGACGCGAAAGCCGCGTCCAACTGGATTATGGGTGATTTGCTGGGTTATCTTAACGCCAACAACTTTGATGTTGACGGAGTTCCTGTGACGGGTCGCCAGCTCGGCGAGATGATTACCTTGATCGAAAAGGGCACGATTAGCGGTAAGATTGCGAAGACGGTTTTCAAATCCATGATTGAAACCGGCAAGTCTCCGCAAACGATTGTTGAAGAACAAGGACTCGTTCAAATCAGCGACGAGGGCGCAATTAAAGAAGTGGTTGTTCGTATTGTGGCGAACAACCCGCAATCCGTAGCAGACTTTAAAGCCGGAAAAGAAAAAGCGGTAGGGTTCTTGGTCGGCCAAGTGATGAAAGAAACGAAAGGCAAGGCGAATCCTGGCCTTGTAAACAAGCTGATCATTGAAGAGCTGCAGAAGTAAAGATCCAGCTTTAAAACTTTACAAAAACGTATAGAAATCTACTCCGCGAAACGGTGATGAGGAGCTGTCCTGCAGGACAGCTCTTTCTTTTTCGTAACAATTCCTAATTCATACCACTTAATTACTTGCATAATGCAATTATATATGGTATAACTTAATCATGAGGTGAGAACAGTGGATAACTTAAGAGGTTTGTTTCAGCTGCTTGCGCGTAACTTCGGGTTTCTTAATGAGCGATGCTGCGAGAGCTGCTGCGGACAAGAGCTCTCACTTACGCAAAGCCACATTCTTTACGAAATACAACGGAAGCATCAGCCGTCTATGCAGGATGTATCCGGTGCGCTCGGAATCGATGTAACTACGTTCAGCCGGCAGATTAAGACCTTGGTAGACAAGGGACTTGTTAAGAAGACGCCGCATCCAGACGATAATCGCATCAATATTTTATCCCTGACCCTTGAGGGGCAGCAGCTTGAGAATCAAATTAACGGCCAAGTGAATGCCCAGCTTGCCGGCGTAATGTCGCAATTGACCGCCTTTGAAAGAGAGACGGTAATTCGTTCCATTGAATTGCTTAACAAAGCGATGCAGAATTCAGGATCCTGCTGTGTTCCTCCGAAATAATGGAGGATTCCTTTTTGGTCCATACTTGCATATTGCAATTAATTAAATTACGTAAAGGAGGTGAAGCCCATGCTATTCAACAACACTTGCTGTGACGATAACTGCTGCACAACGGAAGAGAGAGAGGACTGCTGTACTCCTGAATGCTGTTAATAGTTGACCGTAAAAGGGCTTCCTAACAAAGGGAGCCCTTTTCTTTTCTTACTGTTCCCCTTTTGTTTCCTTGGCCTTGGTGCTGCTCGTTTGCTCGCTCTCTCCAAACATGGTATTGATTGTTGATTCGAGTTTATGCGTGAGCTTGCCGAATCCGTAGCCGACAAGGAAGCTGAGGCCGATTTTTGCCTGAACGGTATCTTCAATGGTAAAAATTAGAATGCCGCTTTCCAGCAGGATAACAGTCATTACAGCCGTCCCGCCGCTGAACATCGGTCGAAGCACATACCATATCCAGTAGCGTTCAATATCGAGGAGTCCGCTGGTATACATTTGATGAAAGACGCGCATGCAGTATAAGCTGCCTCCAATTAATCCGCCTAAAAAATATACGATTGCGATTTCCAGCTCCGGATTTGTATCTAGAAGAATTTGCATCGGTCCCAGTAAATTGGCCCATATTGCTGCGCATATAATAAAACTGCCAAGGAAACACAAAATTAAATATAATAAAACGATACGTGTTAATTTCAATCCCGGCACCTCCCTAATACATATTGTATGGAAGCTTGCTTTGAAGGTTCGGGAGCAGAGGAGTGAAAGAAAAAATGGATCAGTCGCTAGCCATATGGCAAGTGGATGAAGTAACCATTGCAATTCGGGTTATGATAGCTCTGCTATTAGGAGGGCTTATCGGTTTGGAACGGGAGTATTCTCAGCATGCAGCAGGCTTTCGTACTCATATTTTGGTTTGTGTCGGATCGGCCACGATCATGCTGCTTTCGATCTACGGATTTTCCGATTTCGTAGCTGAGGAAAATGTTCGGGTTGATCCAGCGCGTCTTGCAACTGCGGTCATATCCGGAATCGGCTTTTTGGGCGCGGGTACCATTATGCAGCAGGGAACACTTGTAACCGGGTTAACAACGGCGGCATCCTTGTGGGTGGTCGCGGCGATCGGATTAAGTGTTGGTGCCGGCTTTTATTTCGCCGCTTTTTTGACAACGGCAGTCGTTATTATAAGCTTATGGATGTTAAGCAAGGTGGAGCACCGCCTAATAAGCGGCGGCCGTGTCAAGAAGCTTACCCTGCGACTCGGTGACCGGGCTGGAACCGTAGCGGATGTATCGGCTATTTTGCAGGCTGCTAATGCCGAAATTTTACGAATGTCAGTGGGGCAGTCTGAGCGGTCAGGTCTGTCCGTATCGATTACCATTCGTCTTCGAAAAACTGCGGAGCTCCCGCTGCTGCTGGAACAGGTCCGCTCTCTGCCGGGGGTTGAAGAAGTGTTATGGGATGGAGATTTGGCGAAATCATAGTATAATTTGGTTACGCACCTCCATTTGCCATAGAAAGAGGAATTTCGGATGTATAAAGCTGGACGTTACACCGCGGCCTTGCTTCTCATTGTTGTAGGGGGCACACTGCTGGCGGATAAAATGCTTCAGACGAACTGGCTTGTGCTGCTTTTGCATTTTTGGCCCGTTGTTATTATTGTTCTTGGAATTGAATATCTCTTATTTACTTTTTATCTACGCAAACGTTCTGAGGGGCTGAGGCTGGGGGTAGGCAGCGTGATGCTCTCCGTATTGATTTCGGCTGCAGTTATTGTGTTCTCTCAAGCTTCGGGCTCGCCTCTTTCCTTATCAGCCATTAAAGAAACGTTAAATTTAGAGCAGCTTGTCAGCAGGTTTAGTCAACTTGATGGGGAGAATGGGTACCGGTTTGAAAAAGAAAAACAATCGATTGTAATTTCCGAACTGACGGAACGAATTGAAGTGGAAAATCCGAACGGGAATCTAACGATCCGCAAGAGTGACTCCTCCCAGCTTGAGCTTGAGGTCGTTGTTTTTGTTGATCGCTATGTAGAAGAGGAAGAGGCGCGGTCGATCGCGAGTGGTTCGAAGGTGAGTATTGAAACAGGTTCAAATGTCCGTCTGCGTGCCGAGCCGCAGCAGTATGGTCATGATAACCGCCGCAAACCCCGCATGAATATGACGTTGTATGTACCTCCGCATATTGCTGCCGATTACGAGAGCCAGCTAAGTAATGGAAGTCTTACGGTATCGGACGTAACCGTACGAGATCTGCTTCTTACAGAAACCCAAAACGGGGAACTATCGCTGTCCGATATTCGCGGCGGAAATATTGAGGCCAGAACGACCAACGGAAACATCTTCGTTCTACATACGGAGGGCAGCATCCAACTTGAGACGCGGAACGGCAAAATTGAAGCGGAGGGCATCAAGGGAGCAGCCGAATTGAGCACTACGAATGGTTCTATTATGGTTTCTGAGGTAACGGGGGATGTAACGGCGGAAACCGTCAACGGATGGATTCAAGCAGAACAACTTAGCAAATCCGTAAATTTGCAGACGAGGAACGGAAAAATTACAGCCACCTCAGATCGTGTAGGCGGAAACTGGGAGGTTGATTCATCGAACGGAAGCCTAGAAATTGGAGTTCCGGTAGAGGGTCATTTTACAATCCGGGCTGAAGCGCATGGGAATTTGTCCATAGATCCATCCTTCCCGCTGAAAGTACAACGAGGAGAAGCAGAGGGAACCATTGGAAATGGCGAATTTGAAATCAATTTGGAAACAAGTAGTGAAATTTCAATCGTACCGGCTAAAATTATTGACAAACTTAAATAATAAAAAGTACAATTAAGATTAACAGTCTAAGATGACAAAATGGTAAAAGGTTAGGAGGGAACAACATGGCTGCGAACGCATTTCATGAAGCCGTTGAAAAACTAAAAACAAATGGGGTCAGAATGACACCACAACGGTATGCCATATTGTCCCATTTGATGACATCAATGATCCACCCGACTGCGGATGAAATTTACAAAGCGCTGGGACCACAGTTCCCGAGCATGAGCGTTGCAACCGTGTATAATAACTTGCGTGTATTTATAGAGGCCGGACTTGTACGGGAAATGACTTACGGGGACAATTCCAGCCGCTACGAAGCGGATATGTCCGATCATTATCATGCAATTTGCAACGAGTGTGGCAAAATGGTAGATTTCGAATACCCGTCTTTGCATGATGTGGAGCATGCGGCTGCAGCGGCAACTGGATTTCGAGTGAATGCGCATCGAATGGAAGTATATGGCACTTGTCCGGATTGTATCGATAAAGAAAGCAAAAGTCACTAAGTCCCTATTACTCTATTAATTATTGTATAATAGGCGTGTTGTGTTCCATTCATGGAGCTGGCACGTCTTTTTGCTTTTCTAAAACCTATGCGGGGGACAACGATGAAACAAAACAGAGCTCAGACTCAAAGGTCAAACAGAGGAATTCGCAACATTTTTGGACTAATGTTCATGCTTATTCTTTTTACCATGTCTGGTTTTATCGCGTATTGGGCCTTTCTTGCTGAAAACAATACGAAGACGGGGCCTCAATTTGAAGGCTTAACACAGCCGGTCTTCTATCAGGGAAGTATAGTCGGCGAGTCGGCAATCGGAAGTGGGGAAGCGTTGAAAATACCGGTCGAGACCGTGAAGGAATTGCTGGATCCCGCTATTTTGTACGAAGAGGCCAGCGATTCCGTGATTATTACTTCAAAAGATAAGGTCATTCGCTTGCGAACGGATCAGTTGGAGGCTGCGGTTAACGGGGTTCCGTTTACGCTTCGCTTCCCTGTGGAAAAGCAAGGGAGCACCGTTTATGTTCCTGCTCAACCGTTGATTGAAGTGTATGGGGCGAAATTTATACAAACCGATTCAGGAGCGGTTATTTTGCATAAGCAAGGAGATGCTCTCCAGTACGGCACGATTGTATCAGGGTCACGAAAATCGGATGGAAAACGCGCGGTTCGCTCCGCACAGGGCAGACAGTTTCCTATTGTATCCGAGGTCGATTCTTCCGAACGGCATTATATTTGGGGGGAAAAGGATGGCTGGTACTTTGTTCAATCGGAACGGACGGGCATTCAGGGATATGTTGATAAACGCTTTTTCACGCTAGGGGAGCGAAAAGTTGAGCCTCTACGGCAAGAGAAGCAAGCATTTACTCCTTGGAAGCCGATCGGCGGAAAAATTAATGCAACATGGGAGCATGTCGTTAGCCGGAACCCGGATACCAGGAAAATTGGGGAGATGCCAGGGTTGAACGTCATCAGCCCGACTTGGTTCCATATTGCAGATGGAGATGGAAATCTTAAAAATATGGCGGATTCCGCCTATGTGAAGTGGGCGCATGATCGAGGTTATAAGGTTTGGGCGCTTTTTAGCAATAGCTTTGAACCTAAAATAACGGCAGAAGCGCTGAAAACCTATGATAAACGCATGCATATGATCCGCCAGCTCGTCAGCTTCGCCGGATTGTACAAGCTGGATGGGATCAATATCGATTTTGAAAATGTGTACTTGGAAAATAAAGATGAACTCACGCAGTTTGTACGCGAACTGACACCGCTGATGCATGAGCAGGGACTTGTTGTTTCCATAGATGTTACGTTCAAGTCAACGAATGAGATGTGGTCTATGTTTTACGATCGCGAGGCGTTAGCTGAAGTCGTCGACTTCATGATGGTTATGGCTTATGACGAGCATTGGGCGACAAGTCCAAAATCAGGCTCTGTTGCGTCTCTGCCTTGGGTCGAAAAAGGGATCGTTCGCATTATGGAAGAGGACAACGTACCTGCATCTAAGTTAATATTGGGGATTCCGTTTTATACCCGAGTATGGACTGAAAAGCTGGAGGACGGCAAAACCAAGGTGAGCTCGAAAGCGGTAACGATGGATGCAGTCAAACGGTTGATGGAAGAACGTAAGCTTACACCTGTGTACAAAGAAGAGGCTGGACAGGACTATATCGAATTTAAAGACGGAGATACATTGCAAAGGGTATGGATCGAAAACGAAGCGTCAATCCGAAAACGGGTCGAACTGGTGCATAAGTATGGACTGGCAGGCGTCGCTACCTGGCGCAGAGGCTTTGAACGTCCGGAAATTTGGAACACGATCCAAGATGAGCTGAAAATAAAACCATAACATACGAAAACCCCTTCGGAAGATGAATCCAAAGGGGTTTTCTGTATTTACATTATTTAGGTGCTTCAAGAGATAAGAGCGTTTTACAGAACATGCAGCGGTCGGTTTTACCGAGCATTTTGGTTTGCTTGCCGCATTCCGGACATTCCAGCATAATCGCGGAAGTTGAAAGCATTCCCGCCCAAAAATAAATTGCCGTACTGGCCAGCATGGTAATAAGTCCAATCACAAGGAAGATTCCAGCAATGATTCTGCCACCCGGCAAACCGAAGACAATTCCAGCTGTTCCGCCAATCATACTTCCCATACCAACTAAAGTAAGAAGCAAACCCCATAGACGGAATTCATTGATTTTACTGCTTTTAAAACGCATAACGATACCTCTTTCCGCAAGTATATACAATTTGTCCAGAAGGAAGGAAACGGGGCTATGATGTAGAATTAACATGTACACTGTCATGTGGAGGAATCAGCAGAATGGAAACACTGCGCCAGCATTATACCCGCAAGCTAAACGATAACCCGATTGTGCAAAGTGCGTTGTTTTATTTAAGCACACCGGAAGCGGGAAAGCTGACCGACACGTTTGATGTACTGTTAGTGATCATTTGTAGCCACGACGATTCACAGCATACTGTCTCTCATTATAGTAAAGAGGGACTTCGTATACAAGAACGGTGGATGAATAAAGCTGCTTTCTTGAAATTGCTTGCCGGAAAAGAGATGCGAAGTGCTTTATATGAATTGCTGCAAGGAGAGATACTTGTGGATCATGACCTTTTTCTTGAGGAAATTCGAGACTCATGGAGCGGAGTTCCTGATGATGTACGTCGCAAAAAGCTGTTTGCTGAATTCGCGTCATTTTTGCGGACATATTTGCTAAGCAAGGAATATATGCTTGATGGAGATATTATGGATGCCTACAATTTTGTGCTCGAAGCTCTTCATCATTGGGCACGTATTGTATTGATTGAGGCAGGACTGCATCCGGAAGTCACAGTATGGAAACAAGTGCGAAGTGTTAATCCGGGCGTATATAAGCTGTACGAGGAGCTTGCTTCAAGCAGGGAGACAGTGGAACAGCGGGTGCAGCTTGTGCTTCTGGCATGTGAATTTTCGATTATGTCGAAAATGAAGCTTTGCTGTGAAGCGCTTCTCCAGGTCTTGGAAAGCAGGGAGGAGCCATGGAGCTACGCGGAATTGAATTCTCATTCCGAGCTGTCCGATTTGTCGGGGGATCTTGCTTTGGTTTTGAGAAGGCTGGCCAATAAACAGCTTATAAAAGAAGTGGCTTTTGCCGTTCAGAATGAATCTGATCTATTAGAGATTCGATATACACTCCGGCCGGAATATCGAGACCAATCCTAGGATTGGTCTTTTATGTTCACACTCGGACGAAAAAAAGTTTGGACTAAGGGTTGACTTTGTTTTGTTGTTTATGATACATTAATTCTCGCCGCTCCGAACGAGAGGCAAATCGGACAAGCAGATTGATAAGTGTTAGAAATTAACACTTGCAATGAACGAATCCGATGTGATATATTAATCGAGTCGCCATTGAGGCGGTAACGATCAACGAAATAATAAGTGCTCCTTGAAAACTGAACAACGAGCGTTA